>CAVQSO010000008.1:0-109061 GCA_963715975.1 uncultured Flavobacteriaceae bacterium
CGTTCAAAGGAGTCAAATTTTTTTAATTTAACCTTGTGCTGTAGCTCTGAATTGGGGATGCTGGATTCACTAATTCTTGACCATAAATTTGTTTGTTGTGAAAACAAATAACTGGTAAAGAAAAACATGAAAATTACTAAAAATCCGGGGTGATTTTTGAACATTATTATACCTAATTACATTGGAAGTTTACAAATCTATTAATTTTTATTCATTATTTTATCTTGATTTTTCGAAAGGATACTTTCTGTCCTCTATTTACCTTCAAAATGTAGATTCCACTTATTAATTCTTCCGCATTAAAAACTTCATCAAAATTTACCGACGCCTCTTTATAAATATTTTCTAATAGTTTTCTGCCCAAAAGATCATAGATCGAAATGGCAACTTCTCCAACTGCTTCTGTAGAAAATACAACTCTGAATTGACCCTCGGAGGGGTTTGGATAGATCTGGAAGTTTCCCAGGCTATTTTCAGTAACTGCCAATACTGACTTGGCAGTGCAAATTGTCATGCTCCAGGCTTCGAGCACCCCATCATCTCCTGGTGCCTCATCGGCCACTTTCAGCTTCCATATACCTTTAGCGCTTTCGCCGTTCAATTCAGAAAATTCACTTAGTGCCAGATTATTTCCAGAAATTGTTGGTGATAGTGAGGCACAAAAAATCTGTTCGCCATCATCACTAAATATGGCATCTATATCCTGGTCATTAAAGTCACAAGGATTTTTCAATAATTCAATAACTGTGCCTGACGGACTTTCAAGGCTCAAGGCCAAATCCTTGATAAAAGGATGTTTTATTTTAACTGAAACCGTAATATTTTCAATCTCGTAGTCTTCATCTATTTCACTCAAAGAAATTGCGTTATTTGAAGACCCAAAAATCACCTCTTTTGGGATATCTTTTGATTCATAGGTAGCACAGACACTTTCAAAAGAGCCAATTGAAAAGGGGTTCGAATTGATAGCAAAAAATGCATTGTCAACAGCTTCAACCATAATATAACAATGAGGGGCCTGCACGTCTGGTACAGTGATGTTATACAAACCATTATTGCTGACATTTGAAGCCAATAGGGTTGGATAACTGAATCCGCCATCTGTAGATAATAAAATATTTACCTGTGATACATTGACCCCGTTCGAATTGGTACCGGCAACGTCCCACTTGATCATTTCCTGCGTACCCGAAACCCATGTTTCATCATCACTGTTCTGCGAAACAATCAAAAAAGGACCTGCTTGATCAGTTATGGTCAGTTTGACATCATCCGAAACAACTTGTCCTCCTTCTTCGTTATTATCTCTAACGGTAAGCAGAAAATTCAGTTCTCTGGCTACCTCAGAAATGACTTCCCATTTATTAGAAATATTTCCGTTTCTGAGTGACTTGAGGTTAGGAAAATACCTTACAGGTTCCAGTGAAGGATTTCTTGATCTAAATAATGCACCACTTCTGGCATTTTCGCTTGGAGGAACAACTGTGACCCCTGCGTCTATTTGCTCCCAATTATAGGTGATCAGATCTCCGTCAGCATCACTGCCTTCTCCGGTCAGTTTAAAGGGGGTTCCCACAGGAATAATAAGATCCTCACCAGCATAGGACTTGGGAAGATTCTTATTGATCACAAATAATTCCTGATCGGCGCAATTGGCAGTTTCACCTTCCCTTATAAAAGCATTGATCTCAATGAGGCTTAATCCGTGAAAATACAGATCACTATGACTTTGAATATTTTGGGTTCCACAATAGCCTCCATAAGACATGATGGAAGAACCACTTCCCGGTTCAACCGCAGTGGCATCAACTCTTTGCTCTTTATTTCCACAAGAAGCTTCAGATCCGTTAAAAGTGTGATTGGCACCCAATTGATGACCTATTTCATGACATATAACGTCAAAATAAAAATTGTTGCCTACAGGTTCAAATGAACCACTAACCCCTTGTGCTTTTATACCATCAACGCAAACAGACCTTAATCTGGCAACACCAGGTGTTGTAGTTAAAACATGGCCAATATCATAATTTCTAGGGGTGATGATCTTATCAACCGTAGCCTGATTTTGATTCAGAATACCATCATCAGTGGTCTGAAAATTATCATCATAAGGATCTTGAGTAGGGTCCAAAAAGATCAAGGCGTCATTCTTAGCCACCAATTGCATGCTAATTGCCAGATCCCTTTCTAAAACAGCATTGATCCTTGTAACAGCAGCCGTCAAAGTTCCCATGACAACAGATTTTTTATCATACTCGCTTCCTCCCGTTACATTTTGATCTTTAAGGTGGAACTGAGAGTACTCACCATTTGCAGCTAAGGCAAGTCTGTATATTTTCAAATGTCCTTGATCAACCTGATTTCCGGCATTCTTAAATAAGTTTTTTTCCAGAGGAGCACTTTCAGTTAAACACTGAAGATCTTTGGAACCTTGCAAAGCGCTTTGTGAAAAGACTTTATAATATTTAATATCAGTACCTAATGGCTCTATCAGGGTGTATCCACTTTCGCTACCCATAATAATGGCTGAAAGACCTACTTCATTTAAACTGAATCTAATTTTTTTAGAAGGATGGGTCACTGAAAACCCTTTGAATGATCTGTTATTCGGGTATTTTTCAGCAAGTTCAGGATGCATTACAGAAGCTTCAGTAATCTCAAATTCGACAAATTCTCCATTTTCATCAGGAAAGGAGATCAGCATAGAAGATCCCTTTGCCCTGCTTTTATAAGATATCCCAAAATTAAGATCATTTTTAAGGCGCTGAAGATCCAACTCAAAGGTTTTATATTTTTTAGGATGAATCTTTCTTTCAAGCTTTGAAATAACTATTTTTGCCACATCGATTGAAGACCATAAATCTTTTTGTTGCGCCCTGAGAAAAGAAGACAGGAACAGAAGGCACAAAAGAAATGTAACTTTGTAAATTTTTCTCATTCTCAGATTTTAAAGAGTAGAAACAAAACTATGAATTTTTTCTAGTATATTTTTTTTAATGATAACTAAAACAAAATTAACATAATGAGACTTTTTATCTATTGGTTATCAGTGTTTATCTTGTTGTCCTGTGCTGGAACAAAAGATCAGGGTAGCGATCAAAAAGCAAACATCCCTCCACCTCATATTAATTGCCCTGAAGGAGGAGATTGCACCTTTGAAGTCATGAGGAATTCAGTTTTAAATTTAAATTACAGCGATACGGGTCACTTATATCCTGAGGTTATTGAAGGAGACAAAGTAGTTGTAAAATTCCATTTTGAAAAAGACCCTGTTAAGGATGTGATGGACAGCGGTTATTCTGAATATGTTTACCTCGAATTCGATCCTGACGAGCCACAGATCATATTGAAAGACAAAGAACTTCAAAAAGTAAAAATGATTTTTGGTCGGATTTGTTACTGCAAAGGTGCCATGGGTTACTTCCCTGTTTATCAGGGAAATTTATTTCTGTTTAACCGAGACGGAAATTTACAACTTAGAACTTCTTTTAAGATGAATAAGATTCCTCAGATCATTCAGGAAATAGACGAAAATATCAACTATTAAAACCCGTGTAAGTGAGAGTTCACCAATCCATTGAAAATTATAATCACAAAGAGCGATCAACTGTACTCACTATAGGTACTTTTGACGGAGTGCATATTGGTCATCAGAAAATTATTCAAAGGTTGAATGAAATCAAAAAAGGGACTGCTGAAAGATCAATGATCCTCACCTTTTATCCCCATCCAAGAAGAGTGCTTGATCAGAGTAATGATATCAAGATGTTAACTACCATGGAGGAAAAAACGCTCCTCCTTGAAAAATTCGGCCTCGATGATCTGATCATAGAACCTTTTACCAAAGAATTCTCAAGACTTTCTGCGCTCGATTTTGTGCGCGACATACTGGTTCGTAAGTTGCATATTACAAAATTGGTTATCGGATATGACCATCATTTTGGAAAAAATCGTGAAGGAAATTTTGAACAATTAACTGAGTATGGTGAATTATATGGTTTTACCGTTGAAAAGATCTCTGCACAAGAAATCGAAAGTGTTTCTGTAAGCTCGACCAAGATCAGAAAAGCTATTGAAACTGGAGATTTGTCAACCGCGAACAAATACTTGGGCTACCACTATCTGCTAACAGGTGAAATCGTAATGGGACAAGGCATTGGCAGAAAGATCAATTTTCCCACTGTTAATGTAAGCATTGCTGAAGATTTTAAATTGATTCCTAAAAAAGGCGTTTATATTGTTCGGGCCCATTTCAATGATATATCAAATTTTGGAATCATGAATATTGGTTTTAGACCGACCGTGGGGGGTAAAGGCCAAACTATTGAGGTTCATCTCCTTGATTTTCATGGAGACTTATATGGTAGTAAGATGCAAGTTGAGGTATTGACAAGATTGAGAGATGAGAAAAAATTTGAAAGTATCGAAGATCTTGCAGAGCAGATTTCCAAAGATGAAAATTCAGCCAGAAATTGGCTTATGAATTTCAAATAAGCCTATCTTCTTAGATGTACATTACTTATCTTTGCATGTCAAAAAAAAGCATATGTTATCATTACCCTACATCCGTGAAAATAAAGAGCTGGTTATCAACGGGCTTCTTGTTCGAAATTTTAAAAATGCTGAAACTATTGTCGAAAATGTCATTGAAGTAGATAGCAAAAGGCGATCTGTTCAGGCTGAACTGGATCATATTTTATCTGAAAGCAACAAGATATCAAAGGAAATAGGGAAATTGTTTCAGGCAGGCGAGGTTCAAAAAGCCAATATCGCAAAGGAGAAAACCGGACAGTTAAAAGAAAAATCTAAAATTTTATCTGATACCCTTGGAGAAGTTGAAATAGAACTGAATGAGTTACTCTATCAGATCCCGAATGTCCCAAATAAATTGGTTCCCTCAGGAAACACAGAAGAAGATAATGAGGTAGTCCATATAGAAGGTGAAATCCCTCAGCTACATGAAAATGCTGTTCCTCACTGGGAGCTTTGTAAAAAGTATGATATTATAGATTTTGAGCTGGGCAACAAGATCACAGGTGCCGGGTTTCCAGTATACAAGGGGAAAGGAGCCAAACTCCAACGAGCCCTTATTTCCTATTTTCTGGATAAAAACACCGAAGCAGGATATACTGAAATTCAGCCTCCGTTACTTATTAATGAAGCATCCGGTTATGGAACGGGTCAGTTACCGGATAAAGAAGGTCAAATGTATCACGTTGGCCTTGACAATCTCTATTTGATTCCGACAGCAGAAGTCCCTGTCACCAATTTATACAGGGATGTTATCCTTAAAGAAAGTGATTTCCCAATTTGCAATACTGCTTATACACCTTGTTTTAGAAGGGAGGCAGGGTCATATGGAGCTCATGTAAGGGGCTTGAACCGATTGCATCAATTTGACAAGGTAGAAATCGTAAGAGTGGAACATCCTGACAGGTCTTATGAGGCACTGGATCAAATGGTAGCAGCATATAAAAGGAATATTGCAGGAGTTAAAATTACCCTACAGAATTTTACGCCTTTGTGGTGGCGATCTGGGTTTCACGTCGGCCCTGACCTACGATTTTGAGGTTTTCTCAACCGCACAGGACAGATGGCTTGAAATTAGTTCTGTTTCCAATTTCGAAACCTTTCAGGCGAATAGACTAAAACTGCGTTTTAAAAATAAAGATGGGAAAAGTCAGTTGGCTCATACCTTGAATGGAAGTTCCCTCGCTTTACCGAGAGTACTGGCCGGACTTTTAGAGAATTATCAAACCGAGAACGGTATTAAAATACCCGAAGTATTACAGGCGTATACCCGCTTTGACATGATCGATTAAATACTGAGATATTTAATGAAAGACATCAATTAAGCCGCAGTATCCATTAATTTCTTGTAGTGATTCATAATTAATAAATCATTCAAGTAATCATTGATCTGACCATTTTTCATATGGTTCTTTGCACTTTGCTTAGCTCTTTCGTAGAATGTTTTTACTTCGTTCATGACTTTCAGATTTTCGTTATTGTTGATATATACTATTAAGACTGATATTTTTAGATAACGTTACATTTTAGAATTTATTTTATTAAATTTTTAACATTATTCAGAATATCCAACGTAAACACATTAGTTATTATTACTCTTTTAATTATTTTAAAATAAATTACGAATTAGATAATCCTGAAATTTAAAATGAAAAGCATATTTTTACGCATGATGCCATGAGATATATCTTCATTTACATATGTGTTCTATTTTCAATTGCCGTTAATGCTCAAAACGCAGAGTTGGCAAATGCTTATTTGAGAAAAGGAGAATATAAAAAAGCTATTGTTTTATACAAGCCTCTGCTGGAATCGAATCCTATTCGACAGGATTATTTCAAAGCCCTATTGACCTGTTATCAGCAGGTTGAATCTTATCAGGAAGGACAGGTCCTCATTGAAACACAAATTCAAAAATTTCCCGAGCAGGTATATCTTTATGTAGAACTTGGTTATAATTACCAGCTCAATGACAACCTCCCCGCTGCCAGGGAATTCTATGAAAAATCGCTAGAATATGTGAGGAAAAATCCGAGTTATGCCTTTATGATCGGCAGAGCATTCAGACAAAATCACCTGCTCGATTACGCTTTAAACTCTTATCAGATCGCAAAGCAAATCAATCCCAAATTGAATACAGAGATCAGTGAAGCGCAGATCTATGGAGAAAAAGGAGAATTAGACAAAATGTTTGGTCTTTATCTCGACCTGGTCGATAAAAATGAAAATTACTTTTCAACCGTTCAAAGATATGTGGCCAATTTTATAACAGATGATAAAACCGATCCTAAAAATGAACTATTTAGGAAACTTTTATTAAAAAGGGCCCAGTCAAATCCAAAAGATGCATGGAATATTCTTCTAAGCTGGCTATTTATGCAGCAGCACGATTATAACAAAGCGCTGACACAGGAGAAATCATTGTTCAAGAGAAAACAAGTTGGTCTTGAAAGGATTGGTGAAATTGGTTACCTTTCTTTTGAAAACAAAGATTATTCTACAGCCAGGGAGGCCTTTGAATTTATGATAGCCAACAGCCAAAACCTGGCTTTAGATGAGCAGTCCAAGCTAATTGCTGAAATTTATTTATTGAAAATTCAGAACTTGTCTCTCAGGAAAGGAGAAGACAGGACAAAAATTGAAGAAAAATTTGAGTCATTGCTCGATCAATATGGGTCAAATACAGAATCCATGGATCTTCATCTGGCCTATGCTGATTTTTTAACTTTTGATCTCGAGCAACCTGAAAAAGCGATCGTTCATCTTGAAAAAACCCTATTAAAAACGGTATCCCAGTTCGGTAAAGGTTTGCTTCAAATGAAAATTGCAGACATCTTGGTGTTTTCCGATCAATTTAATCAGGCACTCATCATGTATACCCAGATACAATACGACCTGAAAAATAGTGAGCTGGCTCAGGAGGCGCGATTCAAAGTGGCAAGGACCTCCTATTTTAAGGGTGATTTTGAATGGGCGCAGAATCAATTAAAAGTGTTAAAATCTTCAACCTCACAATTGATTGCGAATGATGCACTGGAGCTCAGTTTAAAAATTGGAAATAATATGGATAAAGACAGTATAAATGAGGGTTTGAAAATTTATGCCAAGGCCGAACTATTAGGTTTCCAGCAAAAATACGAGCAAGCCATTGATACCTTATCTTTTGTCCTCCAACAGTTCAAGGGTCAGCAAATAGAAGATGATGCTTTGTACACTCAGGCTTTGTTTTTTGAGCATATGGCCAACTATTCCGCTGCAGAAGCCAATTTGCTGAGCCTTCTTGATTTTCATCCCGAAAGTTTGTTGTATGACGATAGTATCTTTAAACTGGGTATGCTGTATCAGGACCACTTGGCTGAACCTGAAAAAGCTAAAGTCATGTTTGAGCGGATCATTTTTGAGTACCCCTCAAGTATCTATCTTGTTGACGCAAGGGCAGCCTTTAGAAAACTTAGAGGAGATGATATTTAGAAACATAAAAACAGGTTACTTCTTTTCTTTGTAAAAAATATTATTCATCGAATAAGCCTATCTTTAAACTCAAACTATGAACATGTATATCTACAACGTAACCATAAATGTTGACGAAAGTATTCATGACAGTTGGATCACCTGGATGCATGATATCCATATTCCGGAAGTTCTGGCTACCGGTAAATTTACCAAGGCCCTGATGAGCCAAGTTCTTGTGAAAGAAGATCTGGGTGGAATTACTTATTCGATCCAATACACTTGTGCCTCCAAGGAGCTTTTGTTGAGTTATTACGAGCAGGATGCTCCGAGTCTCAGGGAATCAATTCATAAAAAATTTGGAAATAATTTTGGTGTCTTTAGAACAGAAATGAAAATCGTCAAAGAGTTTTTTAACTAGTCCACAGATATATCCATGACAGTAAGAGCCAAAAAACATTTAGGACAACACTTTCTGACAGACGAGTCCATCGCAGCCAAAATCGCTGACAGTTTATCATTGGATGGTTATCAGAACATACTTGAGATCGGACCCGGAATGGGCGTATTGACGAAGTACCTTTTAAAAAAAGACAAAACCATTTGGGTGGTTGAAATCGATACCGAATCAATAGATTATTTGAAAAGTCATTACCTGCACCTTTCTGACAGAATTATCAATGCTGACTTTTTAAAAATGGATCTGAGTACATATTTCAATCAGGAACCTTTGGCCATTATTGGAAATTTTCCCTATAATATTTCTTCTCAAATTGTTTTTAAAGCGATTGAATGTCGCGAGCAGATCCCTGAATTTAGCGGCATGTTTCAAAAAGAGGTGGCCCAAAGGATCACTGCGGGTCCGGGAAGTAAAACCTATGGCATTATTTCAGTGCTTACCCAGGCATTTTATGAGGCTGAATACCTGTTCACGGTACCTCCATCAGTATTTAATCCTCCTCCAAAAGTCGATTCCGGGGTATTGAGACTCGTTAGGAAAAAAGATTATTCACTGCCTGTAGATGTGTCTTTTTTCTTCAGAGTTGTCAAAACGGCCTTCAATCAAAGACGTAAAACACTTCGTAACAGTTTAAAATCGTTTCAGATTTCGGATAAATTAAAGGAAGATGCTATATTTGCGCTGCGACCTGAACAACTAACCGTTCAACAATTTGTTGAATTAACAAAAAGCCTGGCTGAAGATGGCAATCGAGATCAATAAAGAATCTATAGAGAATATTGAAGGGCTTATCTCAACTACTGATGACTCGGCCTTATTAAATTTACTCTCTGAGGAACATCCTGCAGATATCGCTGAAATTATAGATGAGCTAGAACTAGAGCAAGCTACTTACCTTTTCAAGCTACTCGATAGTGAACTTACCGCTGAGGCATTGATGGAAATCAATGAGGACGATAGAGAAAAAATATTAAAAAATCTGTCGGCTGAAGAGATTGCGGAGGAACTTGACGAACTTGATACCGATGATGCAGCAGATATTATCTCTGAATTGCCTCAGGAAAGAGTTACAGAAGTTATTTCAGAACTTGAAGATGACGAACATGCCAAGGATATTGTTGAACTGTTGCGGTATCAGGAAGGAACGGCAGGAAGTCTCATGGCCAAAGAGCTTATCAAGGTCAAAGAGACTTGGATGGTACCCACCTGTGTTCGAAAAATGAGGTCCCAGGCACAGGAAGTAAGAAGAGTGCACTCCATATATGTAGTGGATCAGGATGACCACCTTATAGGAAGATTATCACTGAAAGATCTGCTTGTGGCTTCGGCAAAAGATAAAGTTGCCAATATTTATATCCCTAAGGTGGATTCTGTTCATTTTAATGATAAAGGAGAGGATGTCGCCAGACTGATGCAAAAATATGATCTGGAAGCTATTCCGGTTGTTGACGACGACAATGTGCTTATTGGAAGAATTACCATTGATGACATTGTTGACCTCATCAAAGAAGAAGCAGAAAAAGATTATCAAATGGCTGCCGGTATTACCGAAGACATTGATGCGGATGACAGTATATGGAATAAAACAAAAGCGAGGCTGCCCTGGCTGATCCTTGGTTTGGTAGGTGGGCTTGCCGCAGCTTCCATTATGGGTGGCTTTGACGATGCCTTAACCCAGTTTCCCGAATTATTCTATTTTACACCATTGATCGCGGCCATGGCAGGAAATGTGGGCGTGCAGTCATCAGCCATTATTGTTCAGGGTTTGGCCAACGATAACATCAGGGGAAGTATGGTCAATAGGATGTTCAAGGAAATTGGTCTGAGTATCATCAATGGAGTGATCCTTGCAGTGCTGATTTTTGTTTTTGGATTTTTTCTTGATTATGACATCAATATAAGTATCACCATCTCCATCTCCATGGTCATGGTGATCATTCTAGCCTCTCTCATTGGCACTTTTGTACCTTTGATCCTTGACAAAAACGGGATTGATCCGGCTGTAGCTACAGGTCCGTTTATCACTACAAGTAATGATATTTTTGGGATCTTTATTTTCTTTTATATCGCTAAAGTCATTCTTGGCTTTTAACTAGTAAATTCAGGCGCTTCTTTAAGATCTAAATTATTTATTTTAGCTTTTTTCCTAAGCAATTTTCCGTAATTTTGCCATTCATCAAAAGAACGTATGTCGGAAATTAAAAAATCGCTCAATTTTTTAGAACAAATCATTGAGGAAGACCTTGCAAAAGGTTTAAAAAGGTCAGATCTAAAATTCAGGTTCCCACCAGAACCAAATGGATACTTGCACATAGGGCACGCTGCTTCTATCTGTCTTAACTTTGGGTTGGGCCTCAAATATGATGCTCCAGTCAATCTTCGCTTTGACGATACAAACCCCGAAAAAGAGGAACAGGAATATGTAGATGCGATAAAAAAAGACATTGAATGGCTAGGTTTTAAATGGGCAGATGTTCTGTATTCATCAGATTATTTCCAGCAATTGTACGATTGGGCTGTTGAGATGATCAAACAAGGTCATGCCTATGTTGACGACCAGACATCCCAACAAATTGCCGAACAAAAAGGAACGCCAACCCAAGAAGGGACTAACAGCCCGTTTAGAGACAGGTCTATTGAGGAAAATCTGGCTTTATTTGAAAAAATGAAAAATGGAGATTTTGAGGAAGGAACACATGTGTTGCGTGCAAAGATCGACATGTCATCTCCCAACATGCTTATGCGCGATCCTGTAATGTACAGGATCCTGAAAAGAGCACATCATCGCACGGGTGAAGACTGGAAAATCTATCCTATGTATGACTGGACCCATGGAGAATCAGATTATATTGAACAGATCTCTCATTCTCTATGTACTTTGGAATTTAAGAACCACAGAGAATTATACGATTGGTTCCTCGATCGGGTTTATGATCAAAATGACCTGAGACCCAAACAAAGAGAATTCGCCAGAAGGAATCTTAGCTATACCGTAATGAGCAAAAGAAAATTGTTACAGCTGGTACAAGAAGGGTATGTAAATGGCTGGGATGATCCTAGAATGCCAACTATTTCAGGTTTGAGAAGACGGGGGTACACGCCGAGCTCTATCCGTGATTTCAGCGAAACGGCCGGAATTGCTAAAAGAGATAATGTCACTGATCTTGCTTTGTTGGAATTTCATATTCGTACAGAATTAAATAAAATTGCACCAAGAGTCATGGCTGTTCTGAATCCTGTGAAATTGGTCATTACAAATTATCCTGAAGGTAAGGAAGAAATGTTAACAGCCGAAAATAATCCGGAGGATGAGGAGGCTGGTTTCAGAACTGTTCCATTTTCAAGAGAATTATATATTGAACAGGAGGATTTCAGAGAAGAGGCCAACAAAAAATTCTTCCGGCTAAAACTCGGAAAAGAGGTAAGACTGAAAAATGCTTATATCATTCAGGCCAATTCAGTGATCAAAGATGAGAATGGAGAGGTTATTGAGATTCATTGCACCTATGATCCGGAATCCAAAAGTGGGAGCGGAACTGAGGCCAGCATGAGGAAAGTTAAAGGTACCATCCATTGGGTTTCTATCCAACATGCCCTGGAAGCTGAAGTAAGGTTGTATGACAGACTTTTTACTGATGAGGCACCGGATGCTCATAAAGACAAAGATTTCAAGGAATTCATCAATCCTGATTCTTTGAAAGTCATTGAAAAAGCCTATGTTGAACCAAGTCTTGCCACTGTAAATACAGGTGATAGCTTTCAGTTCCAACGCCTGGGATATTTCAATGTTGATCCTGATTCAAGCAATGATAAACTTGTTTTTAATCGAACAGTCGCCTTAAGAGATTCCTGGGCCAAAATGGAACAAAAGAAATAATTTATTTATCGTAAATTGTTCAGCTCTTGAAGACTGTAGAACAAATAAAGCTGCCTATATTAAAGGAGATGGAATTCTTTGAAACAAAATTCAAAGCTTCCATGATCTCAAATGTCTCGTTGCTCAATAGAATCACCCACTATATTGTAAGGAGAAAAGGAAAGCAAATGCGTCCCATGTTTGTTTTTTTGGTTGCTAAAATGGTCTCCAATGGGCAATTCAAAGAACGTACATACCGGGGAGCTTCTATCATTGAGCTGATCCATACGGCAACTTTAGTGCATGACGATGTGGTTGATGACAGTAATCGTCGACGGGGATTCTTCTCGCTAAATGCCCTTTGGAAAAACAAGATTGCTGTTTTGGTAGGTGATTATCTTTTATCCAAGGGACTCTTGTTATCTATCGACAATGATGATTTCGACATTCTGAAACATATATCCATTGCAGTAAGAGAAATGAGCGAAGGAGAATTACTTCAAATAGAGAAGGCAAGACAGCTGGATATAACTGAAGAAGTTTATTTTGAGATCATTCGAAAAAAAACGGCTACACTCATTGCAGCTTGTACAGCTATTGGGGCAGCTTCTGTCGATGCACCAAAAGATGAAGTCGAAAGGATGAGAAAATTTGGGGAATTAATTGGGATCTCTTTCCAGATCAAGGATGACCTCTTTGACTATTCTGAAGAAAAAATAGGGAAACCTACCGGAATTGACATCAAGGAACAAAAAATGACACTACCGCTTATTTATACCTTGAACAATTGCTCTAAAAAAGAGCGAAGATGGCTGATCAATTCTGTCAAGAACCACAACAAAAATAAAGTGAGGGTAAAGGAAGTTATTGAATTTGTCAAACAAAATGGAGGAATTGAATATACTGAAACCAAAATGAAAGAGTACCAGGAAGCAGCCTTAGGTATTTTAGATTCTTATCCTCAGTCACCCTACAAAGAATCTTTGATGACCATGGTTAATTATGTGATCGACAGAGAAAAATAATTTTAACAAATCATGGCATAACTTTTGGAGCCTTAAATATCTATATCAGATTTTATTCATGAAATATTTACTCCCTTTTTTCCTTGTTATTTTCTTTATTTCCTGTGACAGCAATTATGAGTATGACTTACAGGGCCGTCTTATCTACACCATCGATGAAGATGGCGACCCTGTAATAGAAAATACAGATGATGAGGAATATCAGGAGCAGTTTACTTTTGGTTGTGATGGCGGTTTTTGCTATGGATACAATAGTCCTGATGCCGAAATTGCTGAGATCGATGTCGACATTGATTTTCCGATTGAATATGATATTTCTGAATTCCTTCCTGAGGTGAGATCACAGGGAACACAGGGCTCTTGTGTTGCCTGGGCAACGGGTTACTATCTGAAAAGTTTTCAAGAGAATTATGACGATCTTACAAATGGCAATCTTGCATTTGAGTAATGAAATGAGTCCGGCTTATATTTACAACCAGATAAAGGCAAGTGATTGTGCTGGAGGTTCTGCAAGTTCAACGATCGCTTAGACACATTTAAAAGCTCAGGGAACTCTCTGATTGGGTAATTATGCCTTATGATGAAAATGAATGTGATACACAACCAAATGAAGCTCAAAAATCATGGCGCACTGCCCAATAAAATTGATCGTATTATTTATTTGGATCAGGACAATGGTCTTTGAACAAACCAAAGCCTCCTTATTAAATGATCAACCGGTGGTTATTGCAATAACGATTGACAGAAATTATTTTGGGGCAAGAGATGAAGATGGGTATGTATATTTATAGAAAATTTTAAAGAGTGATGTGGTGGTCACGCCATGCTTGTAGTGGGTTATAGTGATGAAATGAATGCATTTAAGGTGGTTAATTCCTGGGGGAAAGATTGGGGAAATCAGGGTTTTGTGTGGATCGATTATAAGGCTTGGGAAGAGGCTGAATGATATTGATGCAGATTTCAAAATTCTTTGTGAGGCCTGGGTCACCAATGACATCATAATACCTCAGCCGGCCTCTACTTTGAGACATTTCAAGTAACTCATCCAGATAGTTTCCTTTATTGCTTAATCTTGGAACCTTGTGTTGTCCACCCAGTTTATCTTTACCTTTTAACCATTGGTAAAAAAGACCTCTTGGAGCCTGATGCACTTTCGGCATTCCAATAGTCATATTGAGATACCTTTTTGCTTCATAATCTGAATTCAATTCCTTCAAAGCACTATCCAGGCAATGTGTAAAACCTTCCAAATTTTCCGGACATTTCTTAAATTCTATCAACCATTCGTGCCCACCGCTTTGCTCTATCCTTCATAAAAATTGGGGCTACCGTATAATCTATTACCGCGGCATTAAACTTAGAGCAGGCTATTTTCAGTGCGTCTTCCGCATTCTCAATGACCAGTTCTTCACCAAAAACATTGATAAAATGTTTGGTTCTTCCAGTGATCTTGATTCTATAGGGCTCTACACTAGTGAATTTGATTGTATCTCCAATAAGGTATCTCCATAATCCGGAATTCGTAGTAATAACAATGGCATAATTATACGCCGGCCTTAACTTCCTGCAAAGGAATTGCGTTTGGAGTTCTCACCCTTAAAAGTGTCCATTGGAATAAATTCATAAAAAATACCATAATCGAGCATTAACAGTAATTCATCGGAATTATTTCGATCCTGAATGGCAAAAAATCCTTCAGAAGCATTGTACGTTTCGTAGTATCTAAAATTCTTTTTTGGGAATCAATTTTTCATATTGCTCTTTGTAGGGTTTAAAGTTTACTCCCCCGTGAAAATATACCTCTAGGTTAGGCCATACTTCCAGAATATTATTCTTTTCCAGTCACTTCAAGAACCCTGTTCAACAATACCAGCATCCAGGAGGGAACACCACTCAAACTGGTAATATCTTCCTTTATGGTTTCGTTAATAATGGCATCCATTTTGGTTTCCCATTCACTCATCAAAGCTGTTTTCTGGCTTGGTGCACTGCTAAAATCGGCCCAAAAGGGCATATTTTCAATGATAATGGCAGAAAGGTCCCCAAAAAAAGTATCGTTATCCTCATAGATGGCTGAACTACCACCCAGACGTAAGCCTTTTCCTTTAAAAATCTCCGTATCCTCATTATTATTGATAAAAAGGCACAACATATCTTTTCCCGCCTTCATATGACAATCATCGATCGCTTCGTCACTCACAGGAATAAACTTACTTTTTGCATTGGTCGTGCCACTTGATTTAGCAAACCAGTGAATTTTTGAGGGCCAGAACAAATTTTGCTCTCCTCTTCTGTTCCTTTCTATCAAAGGTTCAATACTTTCGTATTGTTGTATAGGGACATTTTCGGCGAAAGAAGCATAATTCTTAATGTCTTTAAAACCGTATTTCTTACCGAAATAGGTGTGCTTGGCTTCAGAAAGTAACTCATATAAAACTTCACTCTGCACTTCCACAGGATGGTGTAAAAACATGTCCACCTGATATTTGCGCTTTTTTAAAATCCACGACAGAACGGTATTAAATAATGGAATTTGCATTGTTACGAAAACACTTTTTTATCTTACCTTTAGCGTTTAAAAATACAATTTTTATCAGTCGAATTCAATAAGTTTTTTTAAATAAACAAATTATGGCCAAGGTTGGGATTATCATGGGTAGTGATTCAGATTTACCTATCATGCAGGAAGCAATTGATATTCTAAAAAGTTTCGGAATAGAAACAGAAGTAGATATCGTTTCAGCCCATCGAACTCCTGATAAATTATACAGCTATGCCAACGAAGCCCATAAGAGGGGAATAAAGGTCATCATCGCCGGTGCAGGTGGTGCAGCGCATCTTCCCGGAATGGTGGCTTCAATGAGTCCACTTCCAGTGATTGGTGTTCCTGTCAAATCAAGAAATTCTATTGATGGCTGGGATTCTGTTCTTTCCATTTTACAGATGCCAGGTGGTGTTCCGGTTGCAACTGTAGCTTTGGATGGAGCTAAAAATGCCGGTATACTTGCGGCTCAAATTTTAGGTTCTTCAGATCAGTGTATTCTTGAATAAGATCATTTCTTTTAAGCAAGAACTAAAGCAAAAAGTGATCAAAGCCGCTGAGGGTTTAAAAAAATGATTCCTCAGGCAATTCACATTAAAAAAATCAACTAATTTTAAATAAAATGATTGTCCTTGTAAAGGGCTTTAATCTAGATATATCCATGAATAATCCATTGCTACAAGACTTCCAAACGCCTTATGATTCAGCTCCATTTTCCATCATAAAAAATGATCATTTCTTACCAGCTTTTGAGACGGCCATCAAAGAAGCAAAAAAGGAAATTGATCAAATTGTTGCAAATCAAGAACCGGCTGATTTTAAAAACACATTGGAAGCACTTGAATTTTCGGGCAATAGATTAAACCGTATTTCAAGCATTTTTTTCAATCTGAATGCTGCAGAGACAAGTGAAGAGATTCAAAAAATAGCTCAGGAAGTATCTCCGCTGTTGAGTGAATTTGCAAATGACATCAGTTTAAATGAAGAATTGTTCAACCGAATAGCAACAGTTTATCCCCAAAGAGATGAATTGGGATTGACTCCCGAACAGCACATGCTTCTCGAGAAAAACTACAAGGCATTTGTCAGGAATGGCGCAAATCTGAATGAGGAGGACAAAAAGAATCCTTAGAGATATTGACAAGAGAAAATCAAAATTGGGTTTAAAATTTGGGGAAAATGTTTTGGCAGAAACCAACAGTTATGAACTGATCATTACAGACAAAAAAGACTTGTCTGGTTTACCTGAAGGAGTCATAGAAGCTGCACGCATGCTGGCCGAGGAAGAAAAAATCTGAGGGATGGATTTTTACCTTGGATTATCCCAGTTATATTCCGTTTATGACCTATGCGGATAATCGATTCCTGCGAGAAAAATTATCAAAGGCCTTTGGAGCCAGAGGCATGCAAAACAATGAATACGACAATCAGCAAATTGTAATAGACATTGTTAATCTAAGGCATCAGACGTGCTCAATTATTGGGTTATGCTTCACATGCACATTATGTATTGGAAGAACGCATGGCAGAAAAACCTGAAAAAGTAAAGGATTTCCTCGAAAAACTCTTGAAAAAAGCCAAACCAGCCGCTGAAAAAGAATTTCAAAAGCTTCAAGGACCTTGCAAAAAAAGATGGGATTGACACAATTGAAAAATGGGACGGCGCCTATTACGCGGAAAAGCTAAAAAAGGATCTTATTCGATCTTGATGATGAACAGCTAAAACCATATTTTAAACTTGGAAAATGTGATCCAGGGAGTTTTTGATATCGCTGGTAAACTTTATGACTTGCATTTCAGAATCTGAAGGACAATGTTGATACTTATCACAAGGAAGTAAAAACCTATGAAGTAAGCAACTCAAGGGAGAACTTGTCGCTCTTTTTTATGCCGATTTCTTTCCTAGAAAAGGAAAAAGAAATGGCGCATGGATGACCAGTTATAAAGCCCAATGGAAAGAGGAAAAAGTCAATTCAAGGCCGCATATTTCAATTGTATGTAACTTTACAAAACCCACAGACACAAAACCTTCCTTACTTAACTTTTAATGAGGTCACAACCTTGTTTCACGAATTCGGTCATGCCCTGCACGGCATGCTGGCCAATACGACCTATCCAAATTTATCCGGTACCAGTGTATATTGGGATTTTGTTGAATTACCAAGTCAGATTCTTGAAAACTGGTGCTATGAAAAGGAGGCCTTGACATTGTTTGCAAGACACTATGACAACAAAGAACTGATACCCATGGAATTGGTCCAAAAAATAAAGGATTCTTCCAATTTTCTTGAAGGAATGGCTACCTTAAGACAGATTGAGTTTTGGCATGCTCGATATGTCATATCACGCTCATGACCCCAGCGCCATTAACAATATAAAAGAATTTGAAAAAGAAGCTTTTGGAACCACTCAATTATATCCTGATGTTGAGGAAAATTGTATGAGCACTGCCTTTTCACATATTTTTCAAGGAGGATATTCTGCTGGTTACTACAGCTATAAATGGGCAGAAGTACTTGATGCCGATGCTTTTGAGGCCTTTAAGGAAGCTGGCATTTTTAACAAAGAAGTTGCCGAAAAATTTAAGGACGAACATCTTGAGCAAAGGAGGTACCGAAAAACCAATGGTCCTGTATAAAAGATTCAGAGGAAAAGAACCAACAGTTGATGCGCTGCTAAAACGGGCAGGACTTCTTAATTAGAAGTTATTTCAGTAAAAGAAAACACTGTATATTAATGTTTACTCACAGCGCCATTTGAATTATGCCAATTAGTTCGAAAATTCGATTAAATCAATTTCTCAATTCCTTTCTTATATATAGTGAAATAACTTATTTTTGCAATGCATTAAAATTGAAAATACCATTATGAAATCATATGATGTAACCGTTATAGGTTCAGGTCCCGGAGGATATGTAGCAGCTATTCGTTGTGCCCAATTGGGTTTAAAAACAGCTTTAATTGAAAAATACAATACCTTGGAGGAACCTGCCTTAATGTAGGTTGTATTCCCAGCAAGGCTTTGTTGGATTCATCTCATCATTATGAAGATGCCATCAAACATTTTGACACCCATGGAATAGAAATTCCAGGAGAGATCAAAGTAAATCTTGCCAAAATGATCGCAAGAAAAGATTCAGTGGTAGACCAAACAACAGGAGGAATTGATTTCCTAATGAAGAAAAATAAGATCGATGTATTTCAAGGTCTCGGGAGTTTCATAGAATGCGGAACATATCTTGATTACCAAAGATGATAAAACCACCGAAGAAATCTCATCGAAAAACACCATTATTGCCACGGGAAGTAAAGCCGTCAAATTTACCCTTTATCAATATCGACAAGGAACGAATTATCACTTCTACCGAAGCCTTGCAATTAAAAGAAGTTCCAAAACACCTTATTGTGATTGGAGGTGGCGTGATCGGCTTGAACTTGGGACAGGTATACAAAAGGCTTGGGGGCTGAAGTAACCGTTGTGGAATATATGGACAGGATCATTCCCACCATGGATGCCGCGATCTGTCAAAAGAACTGACCAAAGTTTTAAAAAAGAATAAATTCAAGATCAATGTTTCTCATAAGGTGAAATCTGTCAGTAAGAAAAGGTGATGAAATTATTGTTCTTGGCCGATGACAAAAAAGGTAATGAAGTTGAAATCAAAGGAGATTATTGTTTGGTATCAGTAGGAAGAAAGCCATATACAGATGGCTTGAGATCTTGAAGCAGCCGGAGTCAATGCCAATGAAAAAGGACAGATTGAAGTCAATGAGCATCTTGCAAACCAATATTGCAATATCTATGCCATCGGAGATGTTGTTCGAGGTGCTATGCTTGCACATAAAGCGGAAGAGGAAGGCACTATGGCTAGCTGAAATCATTGCCGGTCAAAAACCTCATATTGATTATAATCTGATCCCGGGAGTTGTTTATACCTGGCCCGAAGTTGCTTCTGTAGGTAAAACTGAAGAACAACTTAAAGAATCCGGGTTGGATTATAAAATGGGGAGTTTCCCCATGCGTGCCCTGGGCAGAGCAAGAGCAAGTATGGATATTGATGGAATGATAAAAGTTCTGGCCGATGCCAAAACAGATGAAATTCTTGGGTGTTCATATGATCGGAGCAAGAGCTGCTGATATGATCGCAGAAGCAGTTGTTGCTATGGAATTCAGAGCTTCAAGTGAAGATGTTGCCAGAATGAGTCATGCACATCCTACCTTTACGGAAGCCATAAAAGAAGCATGCTTGCGGTTGATGGCAGAGCACTGCATAGTTTAAGCGATCTTCAGGTTGAAATAAATTAATTTTTAGGCTAGGGCTTATTTATGAAGTCAATAAGTGTTTTAAGGCACTTTCGGAAGAAAATGAAAAGGATTAATCCTCATTTTTCTGTTACTTATCTTCGGTGGTATTTGCGCAGAATAAATTATTCTATCAGCGGAACCGTAAAAGATGAAAGTAGCTGGGGAATCCTTTTTGGAGCTACTGTATTTATAGAGGATTCTTAGTATCGGAACAACCACAAATGAATATGGATTCTTTCCATTACTGCCCTGAAAAGGAAATCTATACACCTTGGTATTGCTCTTATCTGGGGTTTGATGAAAGATGCTCGGAAAATTGATCTTAAATGCGGATCAAAATGTTAATATTGAGCTCGCTGAAAGTACTAATCAGCTCAATGAAGTCAGTGCTTGTTACAGAGGATTCCGAAGAAATCAGTCTTCGAAAACCTCAAATGAGTGTTTCAAAACTGAATGTGTCGACCATCAAACAAATGCCGGCCGTATTAGGAGAAGTTGACATTATAAAATCTATACAATTACTTCCAGGCGTAACGAACAATGGTGAAGGATCAAGTGGTTTTAATGTGCGTGGCGGATCGGTAGATCAGAATCTGGTCCTTCTGGATGAAACCATCATCTATAACACGTCTCATTTACTTGGTTTTTCTCTATTTTTAATTCTGATGCGATCAAAGACATCAAACTCTATAAAGGGAATATTCCTGCTCGTTTTGGAGGAAGGGCCTCATCGGTGCTGGATGTAAGACAAAAGGATGGTAACAAAAAGAATTTTGCCCTTACAGGAGGAATTGGATCCGTTTCAACGCAGACTGGCTGTTGAAGGCCCTATTGTAAAAGACCGTAGCTCCTTTTTAGTTGCCGGTCGAGGTTCTTATGCCCATTTATTTCTCAAATTAAGTGAAGATCTAAAAGATAACAGTGCTTATTTTTATGACCTTAACCTAAAGGCCAATTATGAGATCAATGAAAATAACCAGCTTTTTCTTTCCGGATATTTTGGAAGAGATGTTTTCAAATTCAATGAAAACTTTCAGTAGTTCCTATGGAAATTCTTCAGGAAATTTAAGATGGAATCATGTTTTTAATGATAAAATATTTTCTAATTTGTCTGCTGAATTATAGCAAATATGATTATCAATTGGAAATCAACGCCTTTGAATTTGACTGGATATCTCAAATCGACAATTATAATTTGAAATATGGTTTAAGCTATTTTACAACAATGACATCACACTCGATTTTGGATCAATGGAATTCATTACTTATTTAATCCGGGTGATCATCAGTCCAACAACCGAGACTTCAGGTATCAACTATCTTACAGCTGGATCAAAAAAGAGCTGTTGAAGGAGGGATATACGTAGGTGCCGAACATCGAATCACACCTAAATTTTCTCTGCAATATGGAGTCCGGTATAGTTCAATTTTGCCAGAATGGGGGGCCAGGAGATTGTTCTAAGCTATGAAAATGACCAACCAGTTGTCTATAATGAGCGTTTTGGAATCTATCAAAGAGGCACTCCGAATGGGGTACCTACATTATGATAAAAATGAAATCATAAGAAATTTTGGTTATCTGGAACCCCGCCTGGCATTTACTTATGAGACTCAATGATAATTCATCTGTGAAAGCCGGTTACTCTCGGGTAGCCCAATATATTCATCTGATATCCAACACGACTTCTGTGACTCCTATAGATGTATGGACGCCAAGTGGCCCTTTTATTGAACCACAGCTCTCTGATCAATATGCTCGTCGGCTATTTTAGAAAATTTAAAGACAATCATGCTGACACTCGAAGTGGAAGCCTATTATAAGCAGGTAGAAAATCGAATCGACTATGTTAACGGGTCCGACCTTATTGGGAATAACACTATTGAGACCGAAATTCTAAATGGAGAAGCAAAAGCCTATGGTTTGGAGTTCTTATTGCGAAAAACCAAAGGTAATTTTACCGGATGGCTGGCCTATACGATTTCCAAATCAGAGCAGAGAACGCCCGGAGGAAGTGCCGGGGGTCCGGAATCAATGATGGAAACTGGTATTACACTCCTTATGACCGAACCCATGATATTTCAGTTCACAGGTACCTATAGGTTAAATAAAAAATGGAGTTTTAGTGCGAATTTAATTTACCAGACAGGAAGGCCGGTCACCTACCCTAACGGTCAATATGAATATGAAGGTCTTGTCCATTGCAAGTTACTCAGACCGAAATGCAGATAGGCTAACCGCTTATCACAGAATAGACATTTCAGCCATCCTCGTTCCGGGAAAACCAAACAAAAAATGGAAAGGTGAATGGGTATTTGGTATTTATAATATTTATGACCGAAAAAATGCAGCTTCTATTTCATTTTCCCAGAATAGAGAAACCGGATTGAATGAAGCAACGAGGATAGCCATCTTTGGTATTGTGCCTTCAGTGACCTATAATTTTAAATTTTAAGGTGATGAAAAATTATATCTTTAAAATACGCTATAATTTTTACGGTATTTTTTGCCTCATGTACTGATGTGATTGATGTTGAGGTACCGGTAGCTGCACCGAGATTAGTGATTGAGGCCTCCATTGATTGGGTAAAAGGAACTCCGGGAAATCAACAGGTAATAAAATTAAGCCTTTCGACTCCTTATTTTGACAATCTTTCGGAGGAACCGGTTAGAGGAGCTTTTATAAAGATCATCAACAACCAGGATCAATCTGAGACTGTATTTTCAGATCAAAATGATGGGAGCTACGCAACAAATGAATTTGTCCCTGTTATGAATCAGTCTTATACGCTTGAAGTTATATATCAGAACGAAATATACTTAGCCACAGAGACCATGACACCGGTAACTCATATCACCAATATTTTCCAGTCTACGGATAACGGTTTTGATAAAAATGCACTTGAAGTAAATATTACTTTTAATGATCCCAAAGACATTGAAACCAATTTTTATCTTACTAAATTTCAAAGAAGAGGGGATCTTTTACAAACACTATTTGACGTAAAAGATGAGTTCACCAGACGGAAATGAAATGCTCATTTTTTATGAAAAACTGAACAACGATGATTCCGGAGAAGAAGAGTTTGAACCCGGTGATGTGGTGGATATTTCTTGTATGGTATTTCTAAGCCTATTTTAACTATATTCAATTGCTTATTCAACAATCAGGAGGTGCAGGGGGACCATTTAGCACAATTCCAGCTGAGATCAAGGGCAATTGCATTAATGTGTCCCGGTCTGAAAATTATGCTTTTGGATACTTCAGGTTAACCGAGGTTGACAAAGCATCATACACTTTTGAATAAAAGGAAATTTAATTTGACGCGAGAACTTCATGAGGATTTCTAAAACTATACTCAGATGTGACTGATAGCAGCTTCGTGCAAAAGGCACTGATCTGGTCACAAAGTTTTAATGAAATGGTTTTCCTGGAATCCAATAAAGAGGCCCAGGCGAGCAAACAGAAATATGGAGAATTCGATGCAATTTTAGCCATAGGTGCTCATAAAAAATTAGAAACTGAGTACCCAAATTCCTTTAAAAAGTTAAAAGAATTTTACGATCAACAAAAAGATTTTCTGTTTGGCTATTTTAGTTATGATCTGAAAAATGATATTGAGGAACTTTCTTCACGCCATGAAGATCATTTAGATTTTCCGGAAATTTATTTTTTTCAACCTAAAAAAATATTTTCTTTGGAAAAACAAATTCACTGAAATTGCTATATCTTCCGGAATACGCAGATTCAATGGAAACTGACCTTAAAGCAAAACGTCAAACCTGCAAAAGAGTCGCCTCAGGTGTGTCAGATCAGCAAATCCATTTTCTAAAATTATCGAAAAAGACCTATTTTAAAAAAGGTGGCAAATATCCTTGGAGCATATACACAGAGGGGATATTTACGAGGTGAATTTTTGTCAGGAATTTCATGCCAAACAATACGAGATTGAAACTTTAGGCGTTTATCATAAACTCAATCAAATTTCTCAGGCCCCTTTCGCAAGTTATATGAAACGACAATGACCAGTTCCTGCTCTGCGCTTCACCTGAAAGATTCGCAAAGAAGGAAGGTGATAAGATGATCGTTCAGCCCATAAAGGGCACAGCCAGAAGAATTGCCGGACCCTGATGAAGATCGGAAACTGGCAAGATTCTCTGGCCATGGACCCAAAAGAAAGAGCGGAAAATATAATGATCGTTGATCTGTCGAGAAATGATCTTTCAAAATACGCCGTAAAAAGGCAGTGTCAAGTCGTTGAAGAATTGTGCAAGGTCTATTCTTTTAAACAGGTTCACCAACTCATTTCCACCGTGGTCTGCAGGGTAAAACCGATGACGCATGTGGTTGATATCATAAAGGATCTTTTCCCAATGGGAAGCATGACTGGGGCTCCTAAAATTTCTGCCATGAAGATCATTGAGGAGGAAGAAGAAACAAAACGCGGGCTTTACTCAGGTGCCGTAGGTTATTTCACCCCTGAAGGGGATTTTGATTTTAACGTGGTCATCAGAAGTCCATTCTGTACAATGCTCAAGACATTATGCCTCTTTTTCAGTAGGGAGTGCAATTACTTCTCTAGTCTGAGTTATTGAAAACGAATATGAAGAATGTTTGTTAAAGGCTAAAGCCCTGAAGGCATGCTTTGGGGTCTTAGACCATTAACTATTCCGAAAAATACTCATTCTTTACAAGGCCGAATTCGGTCATAAGACTCCAGGAAAGCTCCAATCGGAAGCAACCCTATATGTCAATCAGCGGTGAATTTATTTATTATGGGCAATTGCCTTATCCATTTTAGCCTTGATCATGTCCAGATCCAGATTACCAACACTTCCAATATGTGAATGAGATCAACTTTTTTATCGGGTTTAAACTCTCCATCTGTCACCTTCGCTCCGACTATTTTATAGGCATCCCTGAAGGGAACTCCATCCTGAACCAGCTGATTTACTTCTTCTACGGTAAACAGATAATCATAGATCTTTTGATCTACAATGCTCTTATTGACCTCAATATTCTCCAGGGAAAAAGTAAACATTTCCAGACAGGATTTTAAAGCTCTGAATACCGGGAATTAATCCCTCTTTCAGCAATTGCAGATCCCTGTGATAACCACTTGGAAGGTTATTGATGATCAGGGTAAGTTCATAAGGCAAGGCCTGAATTTTATTGCATTTCCCTCTGATCAATTCAAATACATCCGGATTTTTTTTATGGGGCATGATGCTTGAACCAGTGGTCAATTCATCGGGAAAGGAAATAAATCCAAAATTCTGACTCATATACAAACAAATATCCATGGCAAATTTTGAAAGGGTTCCAGCCACAGAACTCATGGCAAAAGCGACGGATCTTTCAGTTTTTCCCCTACTCATCTGAGCAGCAACCGAATTCACTTTCAGTTCACCGAATTCCATCTCTGCCGTCGTGTGATCCCGGTCAATGGGAAAAGAACTGCCGTAACCGGCCGCTGAACCCAAAGGATTCTGATCGACTACTCTATAAGCGGCATTCAACATATACATATCATCGATCAGGCTTTCTGCATAAGCCGAAAACCACATCCCAAAGGAAGAAGGCATGGCGACCTGAAAATGAGTATAACCCGGCAGCAAGATTATCTTTATACGTATCAGACAAGCTCGATCAAAAGGTTAAAAAACTCCATGATCATGGCTCTTGATCTCTTTGACCTCTTCTCTTAGATACAAATGTACATCCACAAGGACCTGATCGTTTCTTGAACGTGCCGTATGAATTTTTTTACCCGTATCGCCCAGTTTTTCAGTGAGCAAAAATTCCACCTTGGAATGTACATCTTCAAATTCCTCTTCGATGACAAATTCTCCCTTTTCGATCAGGCTTGTGATATGAGCCAATTCCTTTTCTACCGGTATCAATTTCGGTTGCTGTAAGTAAACCAATTTTATGCAGCATTCGGGCATGTGCCAGTGATCCAATCACGTCATATTTGGCGAGAACAAGATCGAGTTCCCTGTCATTTCCAACCGTAAATAAGTCAATTTTCTTATCTGTACTAAATCCTTTGTCCCAAAGTTTCATATGTTTTATTTTTATAAGACTACAATATTTCTTTTAAAATTTTAATGTACAGGTCAATTCCCTCAAAAATCTCCTTTTCATAAATAAATTCATCTGCCGTATGCGATCTCAAAGAATCACCGGGCCCTAACTTCAGCGAAGGACAGGTCAAATTTGCCTGATCAGACAAAGTAGGTGAACCATAGACCTTCCTTCCCAAATTGATCCCTGCAAGAACAATTTCATGGTCCTTTGGGATAGAAGAGGAATTTAAATGTAGTGACCTTTCCTTTACCTCAACCTCCACATGGTCTTTTACAAGATCAAGTACCTCCTGATTGGAATACAAGTCATTTACCCTGATATCTACCACAAAATGGCAGGTTGAAGGCACTACATTGTGTTGACTTCCTGCGTTGATCTGGGTGACCGTCATTTTTGTATCATGCAGCGTTTCAGACAGCTTGGCAAACTTAAAGGATTCAAACCAGGCAACGGCCTTCATGGCCTTATAAATCGAGTTATCTTCTCTAACATGAGCGGCATGGCCCGTAGTTCCATGGGCATAACAATCGAGCACCAATAGGCCTTTTTCCGCAATGGCCAGATGCATCAAAGTCGGTTCTCCTATAATCGCAAAATCAATCTCAGGCATCATGGGTAACATGGAGCGTATTCCATCATCACCTGAATTCTCCTCCTCGGCCGAGGCCAATAAGATCAAATTATATTTCAGGTCTTCTTTTTTATAAAAATGAATAAAAGTGGCAATCAGCGACACAAGGCATCCACCTGCATCATTTGAACCCAAACCATAGATCTTACCATCAATCGTTTCAGCCTTATGCGGATCTCTTGTATAGCCTTTATTTGGCTTGACCGTATCATGATGAGAATTTAATAGAATACTCGGCTTAGCTACATCAAAATTTTTATTTACTGCCCAAATATTATGCATTTCTCTTTTAAAGGATACGCCCTGATCTTTTAAGAAATTTCCTATGATGGAAGCGGTTTGATCTTCCTCTCCAGAAAAAGACGGAGTATTGATCAGATCGATCAACAGTTGTTTTGCTTTAGCTCCCAGTTCACTTATCATAATATCAAGGTTGTGTGTTTTATTTTCTTATCAGAGATCAGTTCAGGCTTCCCGATAAGCACCTTATAAACTCCGTTCTGTAAAGCGTCAAAACAATTATCCATTTTTGGTAACATTCCCTCGGCAATGACTCCGCCTTTCTTCAGGCTCTCATACTTATTTGTATCAATCTGTTCAATAACAGAATCATCATCTTCTACCTCTCTAAGTACTCCGTTTTTTTCAAAACAATATACCAATTCCACTTCAAAATCCCGGGAAAGGCTCTTGGCTAACTCTGCAGCGATAGTATCGGCATTGGTATTTAACAGTTGTCCTTGCTTGTCATGTGTTATCGCTGAAAACACAGGAACCAATCCCGCGTTTAAAAATAAGCCAATGGTCTGATCATCTACCTCATCAATATCACCGGCGAAACCATAATCGATATCTTTTACAATTCGCTTATGGGCCCTGATCAGATTGGCATCTGCCCCTGAAAGACCCAGGGCATTACAACCTGATTTTTGTAATTGTGCCACTATATTCTTATTGAGCAAACCTGCATACACCATGGTGACGATTTCCAGATTTGCCTTATCTGTTACCCTTCTTCCTCCAATCATTTGTGGCTGTAAACCCAAAGAGTCGGCCATCTCAGTTGCTTTCCTTCCCCCTCCATGTACTAGTATTTTCAAGCCATCCAACTTGGCAAAATCATAAAGAAACAAATCAAGCTGTCCTGAACTATTGATCACATTGCCTCCTATTTTTACGATATGCAGTTTCTTTTTCATCAACTTCATTTTGACCCTACTTGAGGTTTTCAAGAATTTTCTTTAATACTATCTGAGCCGAAAAAGTTCGGTTATTTGCTTGCTTAATTACCAATGAATTCGCATGGTCGAGCACGGCATCTTCCACAACTACATTTCTTCTTACCGGTAAACAGTGCATAAATCTGGCATCATTTGTTAAGGCCATTTTATCGGCACTGATCATCCAGGAACTATCCTTTGCTATAACCTTACCATATTCGTTGAAAGAACTCCAATTCTTTGTATAAATATAGTCAGCTCCTTCAAATGCCTTCTTCTGGTCATATTCAATGTGGCTTGAGCCTGTAATTTCCGGATCCAATTCATATCCTTTGGGGTGTGTGATCACAAAATCAGCCTCCTGTTTGTGCATCATTTCAACAAAGGAATTCGCTACTGCATGAGGTAAAGCCCTGGGATGTGGCGCCCATGATAATACTACTTTCGGTTTTCTGCCTTTTAATCGGTTTTTATCTTCCTCTAGGGTAATCGCATCGGCAAGCGCCTGTAAAGGATGCCCCACAGAACTTTCCATATTCACAATAGGCACAGAGGCATACTTGACAAATCCGTTCAAGACGATTTCAGCTTTGTCTTTTTCTTTATCCTCCAAAGAGGCAAAAGCCCTGATAGCAATAATATCACAAAACTGAGAAATGACTTGAGCAGCCTCCTTAATATGTTCCGATTTTCCCTGATCCATGATGATGCCATCTTCATACTCAAGGGCCCAACCCTCCTTGTCAAAATTCATGACCATGGTAGTCATACCCAGGTTTTGCGCAGCTTTTTGAGTACTAAGACGCGTTCTTAAACTGGGATTGAAAAACAACAGGCCTATAGTTTTGTCTTTCCCCAAATCGCTATATGCCAAAGGTTTTTCCTTTAAGTTTCTTGCTTCTGAAACCCATTCATTCATCGAATCTATATCCTTAACCGATAAGTAGTTCATCATTGATCATTAAAAATTTTGGTAAAAGGTATTTGTTTATTCATCGCTTTTAAGATAAAATTATCGCCAATACCATTTACGATCCAAGTTTCTATTTTTTCTTTTCTTAATATTTCAGCGGCTTCTATTTTTGACAACATCCCTCCCGTTCCTTGTGAACTTTTGCCTTCGGCAATTTCATTTCGAAGTTCTTTTAAGTCCCTTACTTCGGTTATGGTCGATTTTATGTCGCTGTCAATACTGTTCTTCGTATAGATGCCATCAGTATTGGTTGCAATGATGACCAGGTCAGCCCCAATCAAAACTCCTGTTAAAGCTGCCAGTTTATCATTATCTCCAAATTGGATCTCATCAGTGGCCACTGTATCATTTTCATTAATGATCGGAATATAGTTGTTGGCCAATAAGACATTGATGGTATTTACGATATTTTCTTTTGACTTCTCACGCTTAAAATCAGCATATGACAACAAACACTGTGATGTGAGCAAACCCAACTCCCTGAAATTCTCCTGAAAGATACGCATAAGATGTGGTTGACCAATTGCTGCAAGCGCCTGTTTTACGTTGATCTCCCCGCCACTTGATTCGAGCTTTACAAATTGTTTGGCAACTGCAATGGCCCCTGAACTGACAATAACAAACTCATAATCATTATTCAATTCGGCAATCTGCCTGCCAATATCTTCGATCTTACCTCTGGATATCTGATTTGTTTCCTTTGTTAAGGTATTGGTTCCTATTTTTAGGAGTACCCTTTTTTTACCTGACCTGTCCATCCCCATATACATACCATTTATTTGTTACCAGATGCTGAAGACCAATGGGTCCTCTCTGGTGTAATTTATCTGTACTGATGGCCAATTCACCTCCTAAACCAAACTGAAACCCATCGGTGAATCTTGTGGATGCATTATGGTAAACCGCCGCAGCATCAATAGAACTCATAAAAGTATGAGCTTCATTTTTGTTTTCCGTAATGATGGAAGCTGAATGCCCACCACCAAATTTATTGATCATAGAAATGGCCTCTTCACCTGAAACCACATCCCCGATCAGAATTTTATAATCAAGAAATTCCTTATACCAAACTTCTTCTTCTGATACAGGTTCAACCCCTTCAAATGAAGCCATCGTCTTAGCGCCCAAAATCTGCACCTTATGCTGCTGCAGATTTTGGATCAATCTATTTACAAAATCTTCATATCCCGGTAAATCCCTATTGATAAGAACCTTGTCAAGGGCATTACAGGCAGAGATCTTGTCGGTTTTTGCATTCAAAATGATTTGCATGGCCTTTTTCTGATCAGCATCTTGAGCCACATAAACAAAATTATTACCCCTGCCACTTACAATGACCGGGCAGGTAGCATGCTCCTTGACAAAAGCGATCAACTTTTCACCACCCCGTGGAATGATCAGATCGATCTTTTGGTCCGGATGTTTTAAATATGCCCTTGTCTGCTCTCGATCATAGTTCAGATAAGTCACCCAATCCTTGCTCACCTTGTTCTCTTGAAGCGCCTTGTGCCATAGATCGACTATGGCCAAATTTGAATTCAATGATTCTTTTCCTCCCTTAAGAAGAATTTTGTTTCCTGATTTAAAAGCAATTCCTCCGGCTTCAATGGTGACATCCGGTCTTGATTCATAGATGATCATGATGGTACCAAAAGAGGCCGTTTTATTATAGATGTCCAGGCCGTTCTCATGCTTAAAATGGAACCTTTCAATCCCTACAGGATCTTTCTGAGCGGCCAATTGCTCTAAAGAAGTCACCATGCCATTGATTTTTTCCTGATCAACCTTTAGCCTGTCATACATGGCAATGTCATGCCCATCATATGCTTTCATATCTTTCTCATTCGCCCTTAAAATGTCATCTTGTTGATCATTCACCAGACGCGCCATAGTCAGCAGGACATTATTTCTTTGTTCTATAGATAAAATTGACTCCATGAATTTTAGTTACTTATTGCGCTATCGCTAATTCTTTTCAAGACACTTTTTAAGGCTGCTATAAAAAAATCAATTTCTTCAGTTTCTATGGATAGGGGCGGTAAAATTCTTAAAAGATTCGGATCAGAAGATCCACCTGTAAAAATTCCCTCCTCAAAAATGAGCTGTTTCCTCATTTGAGCTACCGGAAAGTCAAAAGAAACCCCCAACATCAGGCCTTTACCTTTTACAGATCTAATCTGATCGATCTCTTTGATTTTTTCTAAAAAATGTGCAGAAACCTTGTTCACGTTCTCCATTAATTGCTCTTTTTCAATCACATCGAGCACTGATATGGCAGCTGCACAAGCCAGATGATTTCCTCCAAAAGTGGTACCCAACAAGCCATAGGATGCTTTTATCTTGTTTGAAATAAGGATGCCTCCAACAGGAAATCCATTCCCCATGCCTTTAGCCATGCTAATGATGTCAGGATGAATACCATGATGTTGAAAAGAAAAGAATTTTCCACTCCTTCCATAACCTGATTGAATCTCATCAAGGATTAGGAGGGCCCCATATGCTCTGCACAACCTTTCAATGGACCTGAAAAATTCTGAAGTACCTTCGTTTAAACCTCCTACACCCTGGATCCCTTCAATGATCACGGCAGCAACATCCTTTTTTGACAGTTCCTTTTCTAAGGACGCTGCATCATTTAAGGGAAGAAATACTACTTCATGCTGACTGTTCAATGGTGCGTTGATCTTTGGATTATCCGTAACTGCCACGGCCGCTGATGTTCGCCCATGAAATGCTTTTTCAAAGGCAATGACCTTGCTTTTTCCTGTTGCGAAAGAAGCCATTTTCAAAGCATTTTCATTAGCCTCTGCCCCTGAATTGCACAAAAACAAATTATAATCTTCGCATTGAGATAGTTTTCCCAGTTTTTGTGCCAATTCTTCTTGCAAAGGATTTTGTATAGAATTAGAATAAAAACCCATTTTCTCAAGCTGGCTGCATAAAGCAGCTACATAGTCCTTATGGCTATGGCCTATAGAAATTACACCATGGCCTCCGTAAAGATCCAAATATTTTCGACCCTTATCATCCGTAACATAAGAACCTTTAGCACTTTCAGGACATACATCATACAAAGGGTATACATCAAATAATTCCATATCAATTCACTTAAATCTGATTTATTTTTTCATAGGAGGTGACCAGCCCTTTGATAATAGATGAGCTCAGTCCCTGGTGTTCCATTTCGTTCAATCCTTCAATCGTACATCCGCTGGGTGTCGTTACCTTATCTATTTCCTGTTCGGGATGACTCTGAGAATCTATCAACAAGCTTGCAGCTCCTAGACAAGTCTGCATAGAAAGTTTTTGCGCCTCTTCACTATGAAAACCCAGTTGCACGGCTCCTTGAGTGGTTGCCCTGATCAACCTCATCCAAAAGGCAATTCCACTGGCACAGATTACGGTGGCGGCCTGCATCAGACTTTCCTCAATGCACATCGTTTCTCCCAGCGCATTAAAAATGCTTTTGGCCAGGTGAATATTTATTTTACCCGCCTCATTGGCACTTATACAAGTCATGGATTGGCCAACGGATATAGCCGTATTTGGCATACATCTGATTACCGGAACACCTTTTTTAACCAAGGCCTCGATCTCTTCGATCTTCCTTCCAGTAGCTACCGATATGATCGTGTGTTTCCTGGGATCGATCAGGTCCTGAATCTCTTCAAGTACATGCTTTAACTGAGCCGGTTGTACTGCCAAAATAATCACATTTGAATACTTGACCGCACGTCTGTTATCAGTGGTGGTTTTTACCATGGATACCTTTTCCAAGTGGCTTAAAGAGGCTCGTATTTCTTTTGGTCAGGTATAATGATTTACAATCTATTTCCTTTTTCTGACCTAAGATCCCTACTGCAATTGAGTAGCCCAAATTTCCCACTCCTATAATGGCTATTTTCATATGATGATTTTTAAAAAAAGTTAGCTTTTAATCTTAGACCGGCTGCCTGGTTAAAACCAAACATAAGGTTCATATTTTCAACGGCCTGCCCGGATGCCCCCTTCAACAAGTTATCGATCACACTTGTAACCAATAATTTATCTTTATGTTTTTCCAGATGAAGTAAGCATTTGTTTGTATTAACTACCTGTTTTAAGAATATATCCTGATCAGATACATGTGTAAAAACCGCGCCGCCATAAAAATCCTTAAAATGATTTTTTGCTGCTTCAATACTACCCTCAAATCGGGTATAGGCCGTAGCAAAGATTCCTCTGCTAAAATTACCCCTGTTAGGTACAAAATTCACTTCATGATCAAAATCTGGCTGAAGGATCTCAATATGCTGATTTATTTCACCGAGGTGTTGATGATCAAAAGCCTTATAGTGAGAAAAGTTATTATCTCTCCAGGTAAAATGAGTCGTTTTTGACAGGGAAACACCTGCTCCTGTTGCTCCGGTTACGGCGTTGACATGAACGTCATCTATAAGCAAATTAGCCTTTGCAAGAGGCAACAGTGCCAGTTGAATGGCCGTTGCAAAACAACCTGGGTTTGCTATATGATCTGCCTGAATGATTTCTTCTTTAAAGACTTCAGGCAAGCCATAAACAAATTTTTTATTCATGAATTCGCGATCCGTCGTAAGCCTAAAATCATTACTCAAATCAATGATCCGGGTATTGTTGGAAAAGGAATGTTCTGATAAAAACAGCTTTGAATTACCATGCCCCAAACAAAGGAAAAGTACATCAACTTCGGGATTGATCTTATGGTCAAATTTCAAGTTGGTATCACCAAGCAAATCCCTGTGAACTTCTTGAATCTCATTACCTGCGTTGGATGTACTGTAAATGAAGTCGAGTGAAACATCTGGGTGATTGAGAAGAATTCTGATCAATTCACCTGCTGTATACCCGGCACCTCCAATAATTCCTGCCTTGATCATGTTTTATGAATTTACATGGTTAAATATTTTGCCTTGATTTGCCGTAATTTTGATAAATCCTTTGGCATCTTCAGCTGTCCATCCTTCGTTGGTTTCTCCATAACTCGCGAAAGTAGAGTTCATCAGATCGTGTTTCGATGCGATTCCATTCAGGGTAAATCTATAAGGGTGAAGCGTTACAAAAACGTCTCCACTTACATTTTTCTGGGTATCTGTTAAAAAGACCTCAAAATTCCTCATGACCTCATCCAGGTATTGTCCTTCATGCAATAACATCCCGTACCAATTACCCAACTGTTCCTTGTGGTGTTGTTGCCATTTGGTAAGCGTATGTTTTTCTAATAAATGATGTGCCTTGATAATGATCAGCGGGGCTGCGGCCTCAAAACCAACCCTCCCTTTGATCCCAATAATGGTATCTCCAACGTGTATATCCCTTCCGATAGCATATGCAGAAGCCAATTTATCCAGAGCTTCTATATTATTGACATGACTACCTTGTTTATCGTTGATCGCGACTAACTCACCTTTTTCAAAAGTGAGTTTCAGATCAAGAGATCCTTCTTTTTTTAATTGACTTGGATAAGCTTCTTCCGGTAGTCCAGAATGAGAGCTCAGTGTTTCCTGCCCGCCTACGCTTGTTCCCCACAAACCTTTATTAATAGAATATTTGGCTTTTTCCCATGGCAGATCAACCCCATTTTCCTTTAAAAATTCGATTTCTGTTTGTCTTGATAATTTCAAGTCTCTGATTGGAGTAATGATCTCAATTTCTGGAGCTAAGGTTTGAAATATCATATCAAATCTTACCTGATCATTTCCTGCACCTGTACTTCCGTGCGCGATGAAGTTGGCTCCTACTTTTTTCGCATAGTTCACAATTTCTATCGCCTGAACAATTCTCTCAGCACTAACAGAAAGCGGATAGGTGTTATTCTTGAGAACATTTCCATAAATCAGGTACTTGACCACTTTATCATAAAATGTTTGTACAGCATCTATTGATGTGTAACTTGTTGCTCCCAACTGAAGCGCTTTTTCTCCAATTGAAGCGATCTCTTCCTTTTCAAAACCACCTGTGTTAACACTTACGGCATGAACTTCAAATCCTTCTACCTTTGACAGGTATTTGGCGCAATAGGAAGTGTCTAATCCTCCGCTATATGCCAGTACTAATTTTTTCATTTTATTCTAATTTTGTTTCCCTTTGCCTTCTTATCGATCAGCTATCAGGATTATGATTGACTGGAATTATCTTTATCTGAATTTTTCTTTTTCAAAAACAAACTCTGTTTGATCCTTTTTAACCTGCTCAGGCTTTTGGAATTATAGGGATGTTCCTTTTTCTCATTTTTCTTACCGTCATAGAGCATTCCTGTACACAGGCACATTTTTTGATGTGTACGTTGTAATACATCATAATTTCTGCAAGTCTGACACCCTTTCCAAAATTCAGGATCATCCGTAAGTTCTGAAAAGGTAACAGGTTTGTAGCCCAGCTCATAATTGATCTTCATTACTGCCAAGCCTGTAGTGATACCAAATATCTTAGAACCGGGATACTTCTCCTGAGAATATTTAAACACCTTTGTCTTTATTCTTTTCGCCAGACCCTGATGTCTAAAATCAGGATGTACGATCAAACCAGAATGAACTACAAAGTTTTTATCACCAAAAGTCTCGATATAACAAAAACCTGCAAATTGATCCCCTTCCAGAGCAATTACAGCGTTTCCATTTTTAATTTTCGTCTCAATATACTCGGGGGTCCTTTTGGCGATACCGGTTCCTCTTTCTTCAGCAGATTTATCTATAGTCTGGCTGATGATATTGGCAAATTTTATATGTTTTTCAGTGGCAATTACAATTTCCATTGTATTGATTTAAAGTAAATTTTTGAAAATGACATTTTGATTAGCAGAGATGGACTCACCTATCTCTTTAAATAGAACATACCCTTACGGGCGACGGCGAATCACGGGTATAGCAGTATTGGTAAAAATACCGGTTTTCAAGAATTTTAAATCTGTTAAATTATGATGGAAATACATTGTTGAAATATTGATTTGTGAATTGAAAATTTTGAGTTTACCATTGATTTTGACCAAGACGGCGCAAGGGTCTGCGGCGGTCCTGTACAATTGAAGTATATGGCGTTTTCGTATTCACGAGGCAATATTACAACTAAAATTCAAACTGAAAAAGAAAATATTCAATATTTTTCAATCAAATTGATCCAAAATTATCAATCAAATACTATTCAAGTTGATTTTTAATGGTTTCTCTTACAAAACTGACAATTTCTTTAACTTCTCCAACCTCCATTTTTAATATTCCTGCTATTTCATGAAAACTCAGCTTTCCGAGTATATATAAATCAACGATATTAGATGTGTTGACCGGAAGTTTGTAATACACTTTTCTAAGCTTGTTTCGATCATCATATGCCTCAAATTGTTTGACTTTGTCCAGACCCAAAAAGGTCTTAACACCTTCTTCTTCCTCATCGTAAGGCAACTCCTTCGGCCCCGAATCATTCTGATGATAAGAAATATCATCGAGCTCTTCATTCATAACCAGATCATTGCCACCGTCGGTTGTAAAATTCTCCTCCAATTGTTTTAATTCTTCCTCAAGTATATACTTTGTACTAATTGTATCTTTATGCCATTCTTCAGATTGAAGTAAAGCTGAAATTCGTTTATTTAAGAGATCAAACATGGCCAACCTTAAATCTTCCGCATTTTTACTTTTTTGAAAACCTTGCTCGTAGGTTTCTAAAACAACCTCATCAATTATTTCATTTGACTTATACATATTCCTGGGAAAATAACCCAGCATTTCGCCAACTCTGATACGTTGTTTCGTATAAGGCTGCAACAGATGCACAATGGTTAAGATTTTTTTTTCAGCATTCCGGTCGGAGTTTTTGTTTATTGTTGTCATCTTCATAAGGCATTTAAGTAGGTCTCCTAAAGTTACGAAATAAGTGGGATTTTTAAATTTTATTTATCAAAAAAAAAGAGCCAACCCAAAAAATTATAAATCAATTCTTTCTTATCCTGAAAATAAAAGCTGAACTGGAGATCTTATGTCAGGGTAGTCATTTCCCCTTTTTAACTCTGAAGTTCTTATCAGTTTTCAACAATTTTGCAATTTCAATATGATGCTTAATTATTTTTGAGTAGAATCATCTGCATCATGAAGCCTAATAATTTTGAATTTCAAGTTGCCCAACTCATTCTTAAAGGTCAATATTATAAGCCAAAAGAGACTGAGAGCGTTGTAGTTTTGGTACATGGTATGGGTGAATATTCAAGGAGGTATGAAAGAACGGTAGTACCCTTTCTTTTAAAATCGTCTATAGCTGTAATATCTTATGATCAATTTGGACATGGCCACTCCCAAGGAAAAAAAGGGCATCACCCGGGATATGATTATCTGCTGGATTCTATAGAACATTTAATCTCCAAAGCCTCTGTTTTATTCCCTTCCAAACCTGTCTTTCTTTACGGTCATAGCATGGGGGGTAACGTGGTGATCAATTTTACGCTGCGCAGAAAGCATCAATTAAAAGGAGTCATCGCCACAAGTCCGTTTCTTAGGCTTGCTTTTGATCCTCCCGGTTGGAAAATGTTCTTCGGCAAAATGATTAACAAAATCTACCCATCGGTTACCATGCCCAATGAATTGGATCTCCAGTTTCTATCAAAAGATCAGCAAGAAATAGATGCCTATAAAAATGACCCATTGATTCATGACAGGGTAAGTACAAGGTATTCACTTGACATGATGACTGCAGGTGAATGGGCCATACAACATGCTTCCTCTTTGACAACACCCATGTTATTAATGCATGGTACCAAAGATCAAATTACTTCACACCTGGCATCAAAGGAATTTGCAGATAAGGCTCAAGGAATGGTCACATTTGTTGCTGTGGCGAATGGATATCACGAACTACACCATGACCTGGAAAAAGATATGGTGCTCACTCGAATCTGTGACTGGATACAAGAACAAATAACAAAACCTTAAAATAAGAACGCTATGAAAAACTTACTAATTCTTTATTTATTGATGTTGTCACCGCATTTGACAGGCCAGAACAGTGCTATGGTCTTTGGTAAAACAAGCTATTCAAATTGGAACCACGGCCCGGTAGATTCCTATAAGATTTCGATAAATCAACTTACACCAGTCGATAAAAACCTTTATAAAAAAGAGGAGAATTTACTGTTGGCTGAGAATTTAATTCCTTTGGATGGTTCCGATTCAGATCATTTTACATCTCTTGTCTTAAATGAACAGCTAAAAAAATTAGACCGTTCCACACCATTTAAAGTTCAACACAACCCCACAATAGAACGATTTATAAGGGTCTATCTGAGGGACAGAAAAGAATATATAAATAGGCTATTAAACAAGTCAATCTACTATTTTCCGATGTTTGAAAAATACCTGGACACTTACGATTTACCGCTTGAGTTAAAATATCTGGCCGTGGTCGAGTCTGCCTTAAACCCTGCGGCAATTTCACCTTCAGGGGCTAAAGGTTTGTGGCAATTCATGTATGGAACCGGAATAGAATATGATCTATATATAGATTCTTATGTTGATGAAAGATTTGATACCATGAAATCTACCAGAGCCGCCTGTGACTATCTGAAAGTTCTTTATAAATCCTTCGGGGATTGGGATCTGGCACTGGCTGCCTATAATTCCGGACCAGGCAACGTAAGAAAAGCTATTAAAAGAGCAGGTGGTAATACGAATTACTGGGAAATAAGACAATTCCTGCCCCGAGAAACCAGTAGTTATGTACCTGCATTTTATGCCACCATGTATCTCTTTACCCATACAGAATTCCATGGCTTAAGTCCGTTAAAAGGAGAATTATCCTATTTTGAAACAGACACAGTGCAACTAAAAGGAAGTTTGACCTTTGAAGCCATTGAAAAAAAATCAGGGATCAAAATGGATGTGCTAAGATCATTGAATCAAGTCTACAAAAAAGATCTGATCCCAGAGATTCGAGATAAGACGATGACCTTAACCCTACCCGTCGAATTAATCCCTCACTTTATTAGCTCTGAAAAAGACCTTTACAGTGAGGCAATGACCATTGAAAATACAAAAACAAGATCCAAAATGATTCCGATCACTGCTTTTAACAGTTATCTGGTTACAAACGGGGATAATTTGAACAGTATTGCCAATAAACATGGTATCAGTATAGCACAATTAAAAATCTGGAACGGTCTGGATAGTAATTTTCTGATCTCAGGTCAAAGACTTGTGGTGACCGACCGTAAAGAGCAAGTGTCAGGCACTTTAAAAAAAGAAGCACCACAAGAAAAGGTTCTGGTTCAAGGGGTTCATTATAAAAATCAATTTATCAATTATACCGTGGAACATGGCGACACATTGTTTAAAATCTCAAGAAAGTTTGGAAACGTTCCTATTTCAGAGCTACGGACTTTGAATGATCTGGATAATGTAAACTATTTAAAACCGGGCACAAGACTCAAGATAAAAAAAAGAGTGCCTGACCAGCAAAGCTGAGAGATCTGTGAATCTTAAGATTATGATAAATATTTTGGGAAGGCTTAAAAAAAATTGAATAAATAAAATTTTGTTCTATTTTTACCGTTCTGATAGCGAACATACTGAAAACAAAGATGATATTAATGAAATTGATGCGCCCATATTTAACCATAATTCTTTCCCTTTTTTTAAGCCTTGTACATGCTCAGGACAATCAAGCTCCGGACAACCAAGATTCATCGTTAAATGAGCCTTTTGAACTAAATGAATCATTGGAAATCAGTTCAGATTCCTTATCAAATCTCGCAACCCTGGATCAAAAGCAACTTATTGATACCATAAGAGTTGATACGACGCTTATTCAAGGAAAGACGATTGCTCTTATCGATCATATCGAGGCAAGTGAATTTGATAAAAAATGGCTCGAATCATGGAAAAACAATGTTATCGACAGTAGTTTGATCATTAAGCCTGAAGATACGATTGGAAAGGTGGTGATCGAAAATTTTACAACTGAGCAATTAAAAGAAAGAATTGCCTATTTGGATAGTCAAACCCCTTTCAATTTTGAATATAATCCTTCCCTTGAAAAAATCATAAAACATTATTTAAAAAACAGGCAGCAAACTCTTGCTAATTTGATGGGTAAAGCCAAGTATTATTTTCCCATGTTTGAAGAGCATCTGGCCAAATATGATATTCCAATGGAGCTCAAATATCTGGCTATTGTTGAATCGGCCTTAAAAGCAAATGCAACATCAAGAGTAGGGGCCAAAGGATTATGGCAATTCATGTATGGAACAGGGCGAGAATATGATTTGAAAGTTAGTTCCTATGTAGATGAAAGGTGTGATCCCATAAAAGCTACTGAAGCAGCCTGTCAATATCTTACAAAATTATATGGCATTTTCAATGATTGGGATCTTGCACTTGCGGCCTATAATTCTGGTCCGGGAAATGTAAATAAAGCCATCAGAAGAGCCGGAGGACAAAAGAACTATTGGAATATTCGTCACTATTTACCAAGAGAAACCGCAGGATATTTACCTGCCTTCTATGCCACCTATTATATTTTTGAATATGCTGATGAACATCAGTTATATGCAAAAAATGAAGTATTGAATACTTTTGAAACTGATACAATAGTTGTGAAAAGACAAATTACATTCGAACAGGTCAACACCCTATTAGGAACAGATATGGAATTGCTAACTTTTCTCAACCCTCAGTACAAGTTAAAAATTATCCCAGTCATTAAAGACAGAGATTATACCTTGACCTTGCCAAAATTTATGGCTGGAAGTTTTGTTTCCAATGAAGCGCAGATATATGCTTATGCTGAAGAAGCGGAAGCGCAAAAGAGAGAAACCATTACCTAAGTATTTTGAGGCCAACGACAGAATAGCATACCGTGTAAGAAGTGGTGATTACCTTGGTAAGATCGCGAACAGATACGGAGTTTCAGTAAGTAGCATCAAACGATGGAACGGATTAAAGAGTAACGATTTGAGAGTGGGGCAACGCCTTACTATTTACCCTAGAAGACCTGAAGCAGTAACTTCTGCTCCGGCTAAAACGAATACAACTGGCAAAAAAGAAGCTCCAAAAGGAAAATATGCAACCTATGTGGTTCAGAAAGGAGATTCTTTATGGTTGATCTCTCAAAAATATCCACAAGTTTCTGTTGCACAATTGAAAGAATGGAACAATATTTGGAGTAGTAAAAGTCTGAAACCAGGAACCAAGCTCAAAATATACTAATGTTCTTTTTGATGATTGGGCTTCCGTCTTAAACCTTCACAATGTTAAAAAGAATTGCCTACGCCATTTTATCGATAGTTTTATTGATCTCTTGCGGTAAAAGTGACACTGTAACCCTGGTATCATCAACGGGTCGAATTAATCATGTCTTGATCGTTATGAATGATGAAGATTGGCAAGGTAAAGTAGGAGATGAGCTAAAAAAAATCATAGGAGAGCCTGTAAAAGGTTTACCACAAGAAGAAAATCAGTTTTCCATTACTCAGGTAGACCCTTATACCTATAATAGTCTTTTTAAAAGAAACCGAAATATTTTATTTGTTGGTCTTGACAAGGAAGAGAGTTTTTACACCAACCATAATGTTCATGCGAGTCCCCAAACAACCGTTACCATCCTGTCTAAAGATAAAGAAGCATTAGTTGAAAATATTAGGTCTCATGCTGATGAAATGATCAATATTTTCAAAAAAAATGATTTAGCCTTGTATCAGAGAAAGATAACGAAAGATTTTCATGATCCTGAAACAATTGAGACGCTTAACAACCTTGGCATTTCTATGAAGATTCCTTTTGAGTATAAAATGGTGGAAGACTCCGGACAGTTTTTATGGTATAGAAACACTTTTGAAAGAGGTCTTTTGAATATCATCGCCTATGAAGTCCCTGTTTTTGGTGAACCCTATACCATGGCGTCTCTTGTTTCTTTTAGAGATTCTATTGGTAAAAGTTATATTCCCGGTCAGTTTGACAATACCTATATGAGAACCGAACCTCAATTTACGCCTATTACCGCTAAAGTGAAGTTTAACGATATCAATGCCATTGAATCAAGAGGTTTATGGTTTGTTGAAGGTGATTATATGGGAGGTCCGTTTATCAGTTATACGGTCGAAGATAAAGCAAATGAACGCCTGATCGTTGTAGAAGGTTTTAGTTACTCTCCGTCTTCTAAAAAAAGAGATGTCGTATTTGAACTGGAAGCCATCTTAAAGACAATGGAGCTAAAATAAGGGGTAATTTGAGCCTCTTTTATACTCTTATTTTTTTAAGTACATTTTTAATGTCGGATCCAATCTCTTTAGGACAGTACTAAACCAGAATAAACCTCGAAAAAAAATCAGAAGGTCAGTTACTGTTTTACCAAAGGCGGAAATTATGATACATCTTCTCCACGCCAGGATCGGGTCAATCAGAAGAAAAAAGTATGATCCCTTAGTCTTCCAAGGATAGATTTTTAGTAGTAAAGGTATTTAAACCGTTTATAGTATCACTGTATATCAGAAATGCCTTAATCTCATCGTGCTTGTCAAGAAAAAGTTTTGTTTTATCAAGTCCCATAGCCATAAAAGCAGTGGCGTAAGCGTCTACATCAGCACAGTCCAGGCCTGCGATCACTGAAGCGCTTAGTAAGTTACTTTTGCTTGGATATCCGGTTTTTGTATCAATGGTATGGGCGTACTTTTCACCACTTAAAGAGTCAATTTTGAACTTTCGGTAATTCCCTGAAGTAGCGATAGATTCGTTTTCCAGAGCAATTATGGTTTGAAAAGACCTGCTTCCATCAAAATTTGGTTTTTCTATGGCTATTCTCCAGGGTTGCTTTTTAGGGTTTACACCCCTTGCCCTTATTTCTCCACCAATTTCAATCAGGTAATTACGAATTCCTTTGCTTTCCAGAAACCTGCCGATAAGATCAACAGCAAAACCTTTTGCATTCGCATTAAAATCGAGATAGGTCTCAGGATGCTTCTTGATAAGTTTCCCTTTTTCAAGCTGAATCTGATCAAACCCCACAAAGACCAGCAGGCTATCTACTTCAGTTTGTCCCATTTGAGCCAAACTGTTTTCAGGTCCAAAGCCCCAGGCATTCACCAACGTTCCAATTGTAGGGTCGAATGCCCCTTCCGTTTCTTTATAGATCTTTGCTGATTTTTTAAAAACTTCTTCAAAAAGAGCGTCGACAACTACTGTTGTATCACCTTTGTTGATCTTTGAAATATCAGAATCTGGAATATAAGTCGATAAAGATTTATTCATAGCATGAATCAAGCTATCAATATCAGCTTCAGACACCTCTATTTTAGGGTCTTCGAATGTGATATGGAAACTTGTTCCAAAAGCCACGCCTTCTAATCGTTGATAAGCTATTTCAGGTTCCTTGTCACACGAAGATAATAGGGCTAAAAGGAGTAAAAAAAACATTTTTTTCATGCCAAAAATTATGGATTATTTAACATACAAAGATAAGTTTTATCTTAGTTTTGTCTTTAGGTTTTTTTTAGTTAAATATGTTAAAGAAAGCAAAATATTTAATAATTTTGTATTTAAATTAAATTCTATTCAAATTATGAAAAAATTATTCGTGGGAGCCCTGTTTTTATCGGTTCTGTTAACATCATGTATTTCAAGTAAAAAATATGCAGATCTTGAGACACAACACAACAAAACAAAGCAGGAGCTGGTAGATGCCAAAGCTGATTTACAGTCTTGTCTGGTTGATAAAGATCACTTGATGGAATTAAACAATTCATTAAAAGAAGACAAAGCTCGTTCAATACAGCAAGTAGAAAACCTAACAGTTTTGACACAATCTTCTTCAGACAATATCAAGGAAGTTATTGCACAACTTAGTGAAAAAGACAAATACATTAATGGTGTTCGCGACGCGATGACCAAAAAAGACTCGATCAATCTGGCACTTGCTTTTCAATTGAAAAAAGATCTGGCAGCTGGTATTCAAGATGAAGACATTCAAATTGACGTTGAGAAAACTGTAGTTTATATCTCTATTGCAGATAAAATGCTTTTCAAAAGCGGAAGTGCAATTGTTTCTGACAGAGCAAAAGAAGTTCTTGGAAAAGTAGCAACTGTGGTGAACAGTAAACCAGAAATGGAGGTTCAGGTAGAAGGATATACAGATAACGTGCCGATCAGCACAAAAAACATGCAAGACAACTGGGATCTTAGTGTTGCCCGAGCTACTTCAGTAGTGAGAGTGCTTCAAAACGATTTTGAAGTTGCACCTAGCAGGTTAATTGCTGCCGGTAGAAGTGAATATGTTCCTTTAGCAACAAATGAAACAGCGGAAGGAAGATCTATAAACAGAAGAACCAGGATTGTTATTCTACCAAAATTGGAAGAATTCTTTGATATTTTGGAACAAAAGCCTGAATAATTATTGCCTTATAAATCATAGAAAAAATCCCGCCAATGGCGGGATTTTTTTATTAGATCTAATTTTATATCAGGATTGGTATGGTTAGTTTTTGATCAGCCTCTCAGCTCATCTGTGATGTATTATCCGAGAAATAGTTCTTACTATTATAATCAAGGAAAAATAAAAACAGACTCAGTTCCGGGGATACCTAAATATTTCTTCCAAAAAGATATCATAACCATATCCCTAAAGACTTCCTGCTGATTGTATCAGCTCACTGAATATCTTATAAGGAATTTTTAAATGCTGTCTTACAGACAAAAAAATCCCGCCATTGGCGGGATTTATATTTTATAAATAAGAACTATAGGTTATCCACCAAAGTCATCAAATCTAATGTTCTCATCTGCCATTCCAAAATCTTCACCCATTTTTTGAACCGCCTGGTTCATCATTGGAGGACCACAAAAATACAAGTTCCAGATCTTCAGGTGCTTCGTGTTTTGAAAGGTATTGATCAATCACAGCCTGATGAACGAATCCTAAGAAACCGTCACCTTCTTTATCATCAATATCCTTCATCACCTTCCAATCATCTTCTTCAGTAGGTTCAGACAAAACAATATAGAACTTGAAATTAGGAAATTCCTTTTCAAGATCTCTAAAGTGATCTGTATAGAATAACTCTCTTTTTGATCTTCCTCCATACCAATAGGTCACTTTTCTACCTGTTTGAAGTGTTTTGAATAAATGATATAAATGAGATCTCATTGGCGCCATTCCAGCACCTCCTCCAACATAAAGCATTTCTGAATCAGATTCATTGATAAAGAACTCACCATAAGGTCCTGAAACAATTACCTTATCACCTGGTTTCTTACTAAATATATATGATGAAGCAACTCCAGGGTTAACGTTGGCCCAACTGTTTTTAGCTCTGTCCCATGGTGGCGTGGCTATACGCACATTCAACATGATGTTCCTTCCTTCTGCAGGATAAGACGCCATAGAATAGGCTCTTTCGACATTTTCGCTGTTTTTCATTTTCAAAGGCCATAAATCAAATTTATCCCATTCCAATTTAAACTTTTCAGGATCATTCGGATGTTCCTTAGGATGGGCAGTAATATCTATGTCTTCAAAACTTACTTCAGTATTCGGAATTTCAATTTGAATATAACCACCTGCTTTATAATCCATATCTTCAGGTAATTCTACTACAAATTCCTTGATAAAGGAAGCCACATTATAATTGGAAACTACCGTTGCTTCGAACTTCTTGATACCGAATATTTCTTCAGGTATGGTGATTTCCATATCTTCCTTAACCTTAACCTGACATCCCAAACGAGCGCCTGCAGCCAATTCTTTTCTGGTAAAGTTAGGCACCTCAGTTGGTAAGGCTTCTCCTCCTCCTTTTAGCACATGGCACTCACATTGTAAACAGGTACCTCCACCTCCACAAGCTGAAGGTAAAAATATCTTTGCATTCCCTAAAGTGGTCAACAGTGTACTACCCGTTTCTACTTCGATTTCTTTCTGCCCGTTGATCAAAAGTTTCACCTTACCTGAAGGAAGCAATTTAGCTTTTGCTACAAGTAAAACGGTTACTAAGATGAGTATTAACACTAATGAAAATACGATACTTGCTACGATTGGACTCATTATCTATACGATCTTAACTTATTATAATTTTATTCCTGAAAAACTCATGAATGCGATGGCCATTAAGCCTGTAATCACAAAAGTAATTCCCAAACCCTTCAACGGCTGAGGTACATTTGAATAGGCTATCTTTTCTCTGATCGAAGCAATGGCTACAATTGCAAGAAACCATCCTATACCAGACCCTAAACCATATACTGCAGATTCAGTTACCGTGGTAAAATTCTTTTGCTGCATGAACAATGAACCTCCCAAAATAGCGCAGTTCACCGCGATCAAAGGAAGGAATATACCCAATGCACTGTAAAGGGCCGGAGCAAATCTTTCCACGATCATTTCAACCAATTGCACCATAGAGGCGATTACGGCAATAAACATGATAAAACTTAAAAAACTCAGGTCGATCGATGCATATTCCGGACCTAACCAAGCCAATGCCCCTTCTTTCAAAATATAAGTATCCAAAAGGTAATTCGCAGGTACCGTAATGACCAATACAAAAATAACTGCAGCTCCTAAACCAACTGCTGTTTTTACAGTTTTTGAAACTGCCAGGTAAGAACACATCCCTAGAAAATAGGCAAATACCATATTGTCTATGAATATGCTTCTAACAAACAAACTTACTAATGCTTCCATGTTTTATTTTTTTACTCCTTTTTGATAAAAGGTTTATACTATTATTTTATTCTTCTATCAGTTTTCTATTCTTGGACCTTTGGAACCAGATCAAAACACCCACAGTAATCAATGCCATAGGCGCCAACATCATAAATCCATTATTCTCATAACCATAATGGTACAATCCTGTGGACTCGGCAATGGTTTTTCCCTTATGTCCCAATACTTCATATCCCATGAGCTTTCCAGAACCAAAAAGTTCTCTAAAAAAGGATACGATGATCAAAATGACTGCATAACCGATGGTATTACCAACCCCATCAAGAATTGATTTCCAAGGACCATTACCCAAGGCAAATGCCTCAAATCGACCCATAATAATACAGTTCGTAATGATCAAGCCAACAAATACAGATAGTTGCTTACTCACGTCATAAGAATAAGCCTTAAGCACCTGGTCAACAAGAATCACCAAGAAGGCCACAATCAATAACTGAACAATGATTCTGATCCTGTTCGGAATAAGATTTCTCAATAAGGAAACAAAAAGGTTTCCAAAAACAAGTACGAACATCACCGCCAGTGACATGACAATTGCTGCCTTTAATTGAACTGTAATTGCCAAAGCAGAACATATACCCAACACCTGGACGGTAACCGGGTTATCATCATTCAAAGGATCAATTAATAACCTTTTGTTCTTTTGCGAAAACAAAGCTTCTTTTTCTCCTGCCATCATTAATTATTTTTAAAGTATGGTAAATAGTTTTCTAATCTTTCTTCCAGCATAAGTGAGACCCCATCAGAAGTAATTGTTCCTCCAGAAATAGCATCTACTGAGTGCTTAGGATCAGCAGTAGCACCTGCCTTAACTGCCTTGACTGACACAAAATTATTGTTATCATCTAAAATCGTCTTTCCGATATATTGGTCTTCATACCAAGATTGGTTGATCTCTGCACCTAAACCAGCAGTCTCACCTGCATGATCGAAAGAAGCCCCAATTATGGTATTTTTATCACTGTCCAAAGCGACATAACCCCATATCTCTTTCCAAAGCCCGGCTCCAAAAAGTGGAATGACATAAAAAGTCTTGCCCTCTTTTTCAGCAATATATAATGGAAATGCCTGCTCCTCTTTTGATTTCTTGGTCTCCTTCATCAACTCGATCTTAAAGGCATCTACATCTTCGTTCACTGTACCATCTGAATTAAGTGCCAATTCCTGCTTCACATACTGTGAAAACTGTTCACTGGCTTCCTTTCTGCTAATATTGATACCAATCGTCGATAAGATGTTCTGCATTTTTTCCTGCCTGACGTTTTCTGCCTGCAATGGTTTTAAGGTAGTTGCCGTAAAAGCAAGTGCTGCCGCTACAACCACAACCATAATGATGGCAAAAACAAAAGTATATAAGTTGCTATTTCTATCCATAACTATGCATTAACTTTTTGTAATCTCTTTTTTCTTCTTTTTACGTTCCCCTCAACAACATAATGATCTATGGTCGGTGCAAAGACATTCATCAACAAAATCGCCATCATCATTCCTTCTGGTAATGTTGGATTCACCACTCTGATCAGAATAGCGAAGATCCCTATAAGGAAACCATATATCCATTTTCCTTTAGTTGTTTGAGCCGCTGATACTGGATCTGTTGCCATAAACACCAGACCAAAAGCAAAACCACCAGCCAACAAATGTTGCCACCAAGGGAAGTTCAACAATTCATTGGTCTCTGATCCTATAGCATTAAACAATAGCCCCATAAGAGAAGCTCCCAATAAACAGGAAATCATGATTCTCCAACTTGCAATGCCCGAAAACAATAACAATGCCGCTCCGATCAGGATCATCAATACAGATGTTTCGCCCACTGAGCCAGGAACATATCCCATAAACATATCATACCAACTATAATCGATAATAGATCCACCTGCAAGTGCTCCTAATATTGTTTCACCCGAAACACCATCAGCAACAGAATCTGCTACCCAAACTGTATTTCCAGACATGTAAGGTGCATAAGAGAATAAAGCAAAAGCCCTGGCAACAAGTGCTGGGTTTAAAATATTCATTCCAGTTCCTCCAAATGCCTCTTTACCCAGAATCACAGCAAATACAACAGACAAAGCTAACATCCACAAAGGAAGATCAATTGGCATAATCATAGGAATCAGTAATCCCGTTACCAAATACCCTTCGTTAACATCATGTCCTCTGAACACGGCATAAGCAAACTCAATACCAAGTCCCACTGCATAGGAAACAATGATCATCGGTAAAAAACGTATGGCTCCAAAAATAAAATAGTCCATAAACCCGTGTCCGTCACCCATATTCTGATAACCAACGTTCCACATTCCGAAAATAAGTGCGGGCAACAAAGCTATTACCACAGTGATCATAACCCTTTTCAGGTCAATTCCATCTCTGATATGTGCTCCGTGCTTAGTCGTATGATTCGGCACAAAAAGGAAAGTATCTATCCCGTTAAAAGCCGGTGCATATTTTTCAAATTTCCCCCCTTTGTCAAAATGGGGCTTAATTTTATCTAATTGTTTTCTAAGAAAATTCATTTAGCCTACTTCTTTAATCATTAAATCTAATCCTTCACGAATAATCGCCTGAGCTTCGATCTTGGATGTGCTTATAAAGTCGATCAATGCGAAATCTTCAGGAGCTACTTCATAGATCCCTAAGTTTTCCATTTTTTCTATGTCCTGAATCATGGTTGCCTTGAGCAACTGCATAGGATAGATATCCATAGGAAATACCCTTTCCATTTCTCCAGTGATCACAAAAGCTCTTTCTTCACCATTAAGGTTGGTGTCAAGATCATATTCCTTATTAGGTGACAACCAGGAAAAAAATGTTCTGCTCATGCTGAACTTGTGGTTTCCAATAAATGGCATCCATCCAAAGAATTCATGATGGTCACCTTCTGGTATGACGCTAATAGTGTCATCATAAAAACCAAGTGAGTCTTTTGGACCAACAGCCGAACCTGTCAATGGATTCCCACTGATCATTCTGCTCTTCCCTGATTTTAATTTTCCTGCTACCAGATCACTTATTTGAGCTCCCTGAATCACAGAATAGTATTGCGGACCTTCAACCTGACTTCCTGCAAGTGCGATGATTCTTGTTGGGTCATATTTTCCTTTAAGAAACATAGATCCTATTGAGGCGACATCCTGAGGATTCACTACCCATACCCTGTCTCCTGAATTGATCGGATCCACTTGAGCAATTTGAACACCTACATTTCCCGCAGGGTGCTTTCCACTGACCTTATGAAGAACCACACCGGTCACATGATCTAAAAAAGTATCAGAAGCACCTACAGATAAGTGAACTTTTCCTTCAGTTAATTTAACCAAAGCGTCAATACCTGTTTGAAATTCTTTCTCTTTCCCCTCTAAAACCACTTTGTGAGAGGCTGTCAAAGGTGCTGTGGCATAAGCGGAAATAAAAATTGCTTTTGGAGCATCTGCCGGATTCGCAACTACATCATATGGACGCTGTTTGATCATAGGCCAACAACCACTTTCCAACAATGACTCCTTGATCTGAGGCCCTGCCAATTTACTTGGTGTTTTGACCCCAAAATCAACATAAGAATCTTTTTGATCTGCAATAATCTTAATCGATAAAATCTTACGCTTTGCTCCGCGAACGATCTCTTTGATTTCTCCACTAACAGGAGAAACAAATTTCATCTTCTCATTATTCTTTGCATAAAAGACCGTGTCTCCAACTTTTACCTTATCACCTTCTTTTACAGATAATTTAGGTTGTATTCCGTGAAAATTTGATGGATCAATAGCAAAAATTTTTGAGCGATTCGCCGTAGATATTTCTTGATTGGCCACTCCTTTGAGCTTAATATTCAAGCCCTTTTTAATTTTAATGTCTGTTGACATACTTTGCTTAATTAAAATATATTCTCCTTTGCTATACAATGGCTGTAAAAAGGAAAAATTAATTGTTTCTTAATCGAGTGCAAATTTAATAATTAATATTTTATAGATTAGCATTTAATTAACATTTATTTGGAATGAATAAATGAATGGTCTTTTGTTCACCTAACTCGGTAAAAAAACAAGCAATTATTGCACAACACCCTACAAAACAGATGCATATAGATTCTGTATTTTTTAAAAAAATGGTCATTTTAGTCGTAATTGTTCTTTTTTTCTTTCAATTACAGGCCCAGCAAAATAATATCATCCCGGCGCCCTCCCACATTAAAACCATTGAATTTAAACCTTTAGATCCTGAGGCTTATACACCGATTGTAAAATTGGGAGAAAAACTTCGACTTAGTTTTGACGATATCAATGCCGAACAAAGGATCTATTCCTATAAGATCGAACACTGTGATTACAACTGGCAAGTATCCAATTTATCCTCGACCGAATATATGACGGGATATGCCACGGACAGGTTTAGAAACTACCAAAATTCCTTCAACACACTGCAATACTACACGCATTACGAACTTGAGATCCCCAATGAAAATAACAGGATCAAAATAAGCGGTAATTATCTGATCAGTGTTTTGGATAATAATGGCAAAGTCTTATTTACCCGAAGATTTATTATGTATCAACCTAGGGTTAATGTAGCAGTTACGGCCCATAGAAGCACTGATCCATCAAAAATAAATGAGCAACACAGTATACAATTCCAGATCAACCACCCCAACCTGTTATTGAATGATCCATATCAGGAGATCAATGTTGATGTTTACCAGAACAATGACTGGAATTCTGTGATCAAAGGGATCAAACCAAGAAATACCAGAGGTACGCAATTATGGTACAACTACGTGGATGGCATCTCATTTTGGGCCGGCAATGAATACCTTTATTTTGATACCAAGGAGATCAGAAATGCAACCAATAATATTTTCAAGACCCGTTTAGACAATATCTTCAATACCTATTTATATACGAATGAAGCCAGAGGAAGCAGGCCTTATGCTTTTTATCCTGATGTAAATGGAAACTTCGTACTAAGAACCCTTGATGCTGAAGATGTTTCACTTGAAGGGGATTATTCTTTGGTACATTTCAGCTTAAAGTACGATGAGAACTTTGATCAGGATGATATCTATATTTATGGAAATTTTAATGACTGGCAGATCACGCCTGAAAATAAAATGACCTACAACCCTGATTCCGGTCTTTACGAAGCCACGATGCTTTTTAAACAAGGCTTTTATAATTACACCTATATGGCCGTAAACAAAGATTTTAGGATCAATCCATACAAGGTTGAAGGTTCATTTTATCAAACCGAAAATGAATATACAGTCATCGTATATTATAGAAAATTTGGAGATCGATATGATCAGGTCATCGGATTGGGCTCAACCAATTCAGAGAGATTACTCAATTAGATTCAGGATCTCTCAGGTTTTTTTTTAAAGGATTTGAATCATTCCAAAATTTTTGCATCTTTATATGATCCAAACCATTACAGATGAAAAATACGATCATTTTAATTTTATTGCTGAATTATTGCCTATCAGTAACTGCTCAGGAAATTGTAAAACTTTCATTTGAAAAGCCAGATCATGTGAGCTGGAGTGGCGGGGAAAAAGAATATTTTTCCAACATATGGAACAATCAGGTCGTCACCAATGTCTCAGTCCCTACCCTAACTGTTTTTAAACCCAAAACTGACATCAATACAGGAGCTTGTGTGATCATTGCTCCCGGTGGAGGTCTTTACGCACTCAGTATTGAAAGTGAAGGAAGAGAAGTAGCCAAATGGCTCAATGAAAAAGGGATCACGGCTCTTGTGCTAAAATATAGATTGGTGCCTTCAGGAGAAGACGGCGTGGCAGAAATTACAGAACTTGGTCAAAGCAATCCGGCAAAAATCGGGGAAGAAGTGGCAAAGGTGATCCCATATTCCATCGCTGATGGTTTAGAGGCCATCTTATATGCAAGACAACATGCCCGGGAGCTGGGTATTGATGAAAATAAAATAGGTTTTATGGGATTTTCTGCAGGTGGTGCTGTAACGATGGGTGTTGCCTATCACTGTAATGAAGCGAACAGACCAGATTTTCTGGTGCCGGTCTATGCATGGACAGATGCCATGCCGGTACAAACACCCAAAAAAGATTCACCACCAATGCTGTTAATATGTGCATCCGATGATCCTCTGGGTTTGGCAGCCGGATCGATAGACATCTATAATTCCTGGTACAAAGAAAAATTGAATGTCGCGTTGCATATGTATTCCAAAGGTGGTCACGGTTTTGGTATGAAAAAACAAGGAATGTCATCAGACTCCTGGATAGAACGGTTTTTTGACTGGTCGGTTACTGAAGGAATTGTTACACCCTTTAAATAAATGCCCTTGTCATGTTGTCCGTTCAAATTGCCAGACATATCAGAGAATTGCATTTCGGTGAGAATTGGACCGATGTTTCTTTAAAAACTTTAGTTGAGGATCTTAACTGGAAAGAAGCTAATGTAAAGGTGTACGACTTTAACACAATAGCATCACTTGTTTTTCATATCAATTACTATATCAATGCTGTATTGAAGGTTTTGCAGAACGAACCCTTGGACGCAAGAGATCAGTACAGTTTTAACCTCCCTCCTATTAATTCTAAAAAAGATTGGGATCTTTTACTTTCAAAAACCTGGAAAGAAGCCGAGGAATTTGCAAAACTGATCGAAAAATTGTCAGACCAGGAGCTTTGGACGATTATGCTCGATGAAAAATACGGCAGCTATTTTCGAAATTTTCAAGGTATTATAGAACATTCTCATTATCATATGGGTCAAATCGCTTTAATTAAAAAAATTATACGAGAAAAATTGCTGTAGTTCTTAAGGCATCTAAACACCTTAAAAAAAACGCTGGATCACTAACCTAAATCGCTGTAAAAGATCAAATTAGCGTGTTGCGAAATTCCCAATAAAAGCAAGAATTTATTCAGAATAATTTCCTGAATAGCTGAAATATATTCAAAAATTCAAAATCAAATCCCTTTCTAATTCAAAAATTTGAAACATGTTGTTCCCGTAAAACAGGTGATGACATTAGTCATGTTTTGAAGTCTTTCTTATGAATAATTTTGCATGGTATTTCAAAAACGATTAACAAAAATCACAGAAAATGAATATCAGTCACATCGAACACATCGGAATCGCGGTAAAAAGTATAGAGGAATCCAGAAAATATTATGAAGAAGTTTTAGGCTTAACATGCTATGCTGTAGAAGAAGTAAAAGACCAGAAAGTGAAAACCGCTTTTTTTCAAGTTGGGGACACAAAAATTGAATTACTGGAAAGCACCTCTCCCGATGGGCCCATTGGTAAATTCATAGATAAAAAAGGAGAAGGCATGCATCATATTGCTTTTGCAGTACCTGATGCCACTGAAGCGCTTGAAGATCTTTCTCAAAAGGGTGTACAACTGGTGGATAAAGTTTCCAGAGCAGGTGCAGAAGGGCTAAACATAGGGTTTCTTCACCCACGATCTACACACGGAGTTCTTACTGAACTTTGCTCAAAGTAAAAAAGTCTCTGCTGATCAGCTTAGGAAATCAAAATATTAGATACCATTTAAATTAAAACCCATGGTCAATCAAACAAAAATTAATGAACTCATTGAAAAAAGAGTTAAAGCCAAATTAGGAGGAGGCGAAAAAAGAATCGATTCTCAACATGCCAAAGGTAAATTAACGGCCCGTGAAAGAATAGATCTGCTTCTGGATGATGATAGTTTTGAAGAATTTGATATGTTCGTAACTCACAGGACAAAATCATTCGGACTTGATAAACAAAAGTTTCTTTCTGATGGTGTTATCACCGGTCATGGAACCATAGACGGAAGAATAGTGTATGTGTTTTCACAGGATTTTACAGTGTTTGGAGGCTCTCTTTCTGAAACTTATGCCCTAAAGATCTGTAAGATCATGGATATGGCCATGAAAACAGGGGCTCCGGTTATAGGATTAAATGACAGTGGTGGTGCCAGGATCCAGGAGGGGGTAAGATCTTTAGCCGGTTATGCCGAAATCTTCCAACGAAATATAATGGCTTCAGGTGTTATTCCTCAGATTTCATCTATTCTGGGCCCATGTGCCGGTGGTGCCGTATATTCTCCCGCACTTACCGATTTTACGATCATGACCGATCAAACAAGTTATATGTTCGTTACAGGGCCAAAAGTGGTTGAAACTGTGACCGGAGAGGTAGTGACAACCGAAGAATTAGGAGGCGCACATATCCATTCTACGAAATCCGGGGTTTCACATTTCTTAGCTGAAAATGACGAGGAGAACATTCTGTTGGTTAGAAAACTCATGAGTTATCTACCTTCCAACAATCTGGAAGATCCGCCAATCATCAAATGTTCTGATCCTATTGACAGACTTGAAGATGTATTAAACGAATTCATTCCTGAAAATCCTAATCAACCATATGATATGGTCGATGTAATATCTACCATTACTGACCGAGGAGAATTCATGGAAGTACACCGAAATTATGCCAGAAATATAGTTGTAGGCTTTGCACGTTTTAATGGCAGACCCGTCGGTATTGTTGCAAATCAACCTAAATATTATGCCGGTGTATTAGACATTGAAGCTTCCAGAAAAGCAGCCCGTTTTGTTCGTTTTTGTGATGCCTTTAATATACCCATAGTGACACTGGTAGACGTTCCTGGTTTCCTTCCCGGAACAGGTCAGGAATACGGAGGAATCATACTTCACGGTGCCAAATTATTATTCGCTTATGGTGAAGCCACTGTTCCTAAAATCACCATTACGCTCCGTAAATCCTATGGTGGAGCACACGATGTGATGAGTTGTAAGCAACTTAGAGGAGACATTAACTATGCATGGCCAACTGCAGAAATTGCCGTAATGGGAGCCAAGGGTGCCGTTGAAGTTCTTGAGGGCAGAAACATCAATAAAATCGATGATGACCAGGAAAAAGAGAATACATCTCTCAAAAAGAAGATGAATACACGAAAAAATTCGCCAATCCGTATGAAGCCGCAAAATATGGCTTTATCGATGATGTCATAGAGCCAAGAAATACGCGTTTCAGAATTATAAGGGCTCTAATGTTGCTAGCTAATAAAAAAGAGATCAATCCTCCAAAGAAACATTCAAATATTCCATTGTAATGATACCAGCCATTATTTTAATGTCGCAAATAAGAGAAGGTTATCTGATCCTGTTTTCAGGGTTAGTGATTGTCTTCAGCGCCCTATTGATTCTTTCAGTGTTCTTTAAATTTGGTTTACCAGTGATGCTCTATGTATATAAAATCATCACCAAAGGTCCTGACAAGAAGATCAAAGATATTGCTATAAAATCGAATGATAAATTTACCGGTGAAGAAGCTGCAGTGATCGCCGCAGCCATCCATTTGTATCTTCATGAGAAACACGATTTTGAAAATCCGATATTGACTATAAAAAAGGCCGAAAAGTCATATTCACCTTGGAGTTCTAAAATTTATGGTATTCACCATAGATTGTAGTTTACGAATACCCATGATGACTTGAAAATCCAGAAAATCAGAAAAAATGAAATCATTTAAATTCAAAGTGCACGAAAATAACTACCATGTAACACTTTTGTCACATGAAGGAAACAATATTGATCTTGAAGTAAACGGAACCAAATACGAAGTACAACTAAAACAGGATATCAAAACTTCTAAGACCCCAACTTTGGTCAGATCTGCCTCAAAAAGACCGGTGGAACCTTTAAAAGTTAACCCTTCATCTAAAAAGACAAAAATTCTAGCCCCTATTCCAGGGTCCATAATGGTTGTGGATGTGAAAGTAGGTGATACAGTCAAAGTAGGTGATCGTTTGGTCCAATTGGAGGCTATGAAGATGGAAAACAACATCACTTCCGAAAAAGCAGGTAAGGTTACAGCTGTACTTGTGAGCGCAGGGCAAAAAGTATTGCAAAACGAAGTGATGATAGAACTTGAATAAATGCAATGAAAAAACCATAGCATCTTACAAAAGATCGAAACTCATTTATTCACAGAAAAGAAAAAACAATGAAAAAATTATATGTCATATTTGGATCCCTGGCCTTGCTCCTGCTCTTACAACCCATGTTGAGTATGGGAAGCCTTGCAGAACCAATTGAGATCGCCTCACTTGATGGAATCTCTCAAAGTCTTGACAATGAACTAGGTTCAACCGTATCAGAAGCTTTTAACGGGCTAAAGAGATTCTATAATTTCACAGGATTTGCCAACGCAACTTCAGGCAACCTGATCATGATCTTGATCGGGATCATATTTATCTACCTTGGTATAAAATACGATTATGAACCCTTATTACTTATTCCTATCGGAGCCGGAGTCATTATTGGAAATGTTCCTTTTGTTGCCGGAAATCAAACCGGGATCTACGAAAGCGGTTCAGTATTGAATTATTTGTACTTCGGTGTTGTTAAGGGAATCTATCCTCCCTTGATATTTTTGGGTATCGGTGCCATGACCGATTTCTCCTCTCTTATTGCCAACCCAAAACTGATGTTATTGGGAGCGGCTGCACAGATCGGTGTCTTTGCCACTTTTATTGGAGCGCTCTATTTGGGTTTTAATTTGCCCGAAGCAGGTGCGATCGGAATTATTGGTGGTGCCGATGGCCCTACCGCGATCTTTTTATCTTCTAAACTAGCCAACGGTATTAATATTCTGGCAGATGGTACCACAGTTAAAAATCTGATCGGGCCCATAGCTATTGCAGCCTATTCTTATATGGCGCTTGTTCCCGTAATTCAACCACCATTAATGAGATTGCTCATCTCCAAAGAAGACCGAAAGATAAGGATGAAACCGCCAAGAGCAGTTTCCCAAAAGGAAAAAATGATCTTCCCCGTTGTAGCCTTATTATTGACTACCTTTATATCTCCTAGTGCATTACCATTATTAGGTATGTTGTTCTTTGGCAATCTTTTAAAAGAATCCGGAAGAACCGAAAGACTGGCAGATACGGCAAGAACCAAACTCATCGATATTGTAACGATCCTTCTTGGGGTAACAGTTGGGGCTTCAACTCAGGCTGATATATTTATCACCAAAGATTCACTGCTTATTTTCGGTTTAGGAGCAATTTCTTTCGTCATTGCCACTATGGGAGGTCTGCTTTTTGCTAAATTTATGAATCGTTTCTTAAAAGGTGACAACAAGATCAACCCTTTAATTGGTGCGGCCGGAGTTTCAGCAGTTCCAGACAGTGCAAGGGTCGTTCATGCCGAGGCATTAAAATCAGATCCTCATAATTACCTGTTGATGCATGCCATGGCACCTAATGTGTCAGGTGTGATCGGATCGGCGATCGCAGCAGGTATCATTTTAAGTTTTTTATCTTAAACCATAACAGAAAATCAATAATTATCACTTCAAAATAAACAACACATGAAAATTCCCAATATTATGACAGCACAAGAAGCTGTTAAATTGATCAAATCAGGAAACAGGGTATTAATCCAGGGAGGTGCAGCAACCCCTCAAGCTTTGGTAAAAGCGATGGTTGACAGAGGTCCGGAATTAAAAGGAGTAGAAATTGTTCATTTACATACTGAGGGTGAATGTGGCTATACTGCTATCGAGTTAAAAGATAGCTTTCATACCAACGCCTTTTTTATTGGAGGTAATATTAGAAACATGATAGGTATAACCGCCGACTATATTCCAATCTTTCTGAGTGATATTCCAAGTTTGTTCCGTCAGGGTTATATGGATCTGGATATAGTTCTTGTCAATGTTTCTCACCCTGATAAACACGGGTTTTGTTCCTTGGGAGTATCAGTGGATATCGTGATTTCTGCGATTGAAAAAGGTAAAAAAGTAATTGCACAGATCAACAAGAATATGCCCAGAACTTTCGGAGATGGTATTGTTCATCTAAACAACTTTGATGCCTGTGTGATGGTTGACGAAGAAATACATGAAATGAAATTCGTTGCACCAACTGATGCTGAAAAAAGAATTGGAAAAAATATAGCCGAAATTATCGAAGATGGGGCCACGCTGCAAATGGGAATCGGCGGAATTCCAAATGCTGTACTCACTTATCTTAACAATCATAAAAATCTTGGTGTTCATACAGAGATGTTTTCAGAGGGAATTGTTGATTTGGTAGAAAAAGGTGTTGTAAATGGCGCCAAGAAAAAATTAAATCCCTATAAAATAGTTTCCGGATTTGCCATGGGTACCCGAAGACTTTACGATTTTATGGATGACAATGCGGAAATTGAAATGCTGGATATCGCCTACGTAAATGACACTGCGATCATCAGACAGAATCCTAAAGTTACTGCCATTAACTCTGCTATTGAGATTGATATGACCGGTCAGGTATGTGCGGATTCAATTGGTTTGAGAATGTTCTCAGGTGTCGGTGGACAAATGGACTTTATGAGAGGAGCAGCACTGTCAAAAGGTGGAAAGCCTATCATTGCTATTACCTCAACAACAGCAAAAGGGCTATCTAAGATTGTCCCCTCCCTGAAACCGGGTGCCGGAGTTGTGACCACCAGGGCACATGCCAGATTCGTTGCAACGGAATACGGAGTTGCTGAGTTGTTTGGAAAAAATTTGAGACAAAGAGCATGCGCGTTGAGAGATGTCGCTCATCCTGATCATCGTGAAACATTAGACAAAGCCATTCATGAAAGATTTTCGGGTACGCTTGTGAGCATTTAATGATTAAATTTATGGTGCTAATTAGTAAAATCAAATTGTAGAAAATAAACATAGATTATGAATAACGATAGCAAAGAAAAAATGCTGTTTCAGGATTTTATAGCTCCAACAAAGCAAGATTGGATCAATAAAGCCAACCTTGACCTGAAGGGAGCCGATTTTGATAAAAGACTTGTTTGGAAAAATCTTAACGGAATCGATCTCCAGCCTTTTTACACAAAAGAAGATCAAAAAGAGTTATTGAAAAATACAGGAGAGAATAGTGCTCAGGTAGTCAATTACAGGAGAATCCTTGTTAATGATGTTACCAAGGCTAATCAACTGGCCTTAAAAGCCTTAGAGGAAGGTATGACTGGACTTCTTTTTGAGATGGGTACAAACATTTCAGCCGAAGCAATTACTTAAAGATATCGATTTCAATGGTATTGCCATATCATTTCTGCTTAACAAGAAATCCTTTTCTTTTATAGCGTCTTATAAATCATTCCTTGATCGCCATGCTATAGATCCTAAATTTGTAAAGGGTTATATTGACTTTAACATTTTTAACCAATATCTCGAAACTGGTTCTCTTGATAGTGATCTCATAGCTCAGGCCAGCCAACTGATCGGGGTTTTTAGCGATTATCCAAATTTTAAAACGCTCACAGTATCAGGAACCATATATCAGGATGCAGGATCAAATCAGGTGCAGGAAATTGCTTATACACTTAATTCTCTTGTTTTTTTGATCGAAGAAATGACCGGGAAAGGGTGTTCGGAAAAAGAAATTTTTGACAATCTCCACTTTATTCTAGGCGTTAGTTCTGAGTATTTTGTGGAAATCGCCAAGTTCAGAGTATTCAATAGCCTTTTGTCAGAGGTTGCTTCCAAATACGGGGTAATCAAACCAAAAGTTGGATTATCGGCCAAAACATCAGTTTGGTCAAAATCAGTAACCGATCCCAACACAAACATGCTCCGAAGTCACCACCGAAGCCATGGCCGCTTTACTTGGCAATGTTGATGGTCTTGAATTGGACCCCTATGATCATGAGTTTAAAAAATCAAATGATTTTTCAAGCAGGATCGCCGGAAATATAACTACCATTCTAAAGGAAGAATCTTACTTTGGAAAGGTTGCCAATCCGGTAGATGGCTCCTATTATATTGAAGAATTGAGTTTGCAAATGGCTCAAAATGCCCTTGCAATTTTTAAAAATATCGAAAGTTCCGGAGGCTTTATTGCGCAAACAGAAAATCAAAAGATACAGTCACAGATCGCCGAGATCAGGATGAAGAAGATCAAACTCTTATCACAAAGAAGGATTGCAATGGTCGGTGTAAATAAATATCCTAACCTCATGGAAACGGTTTCTGAAGATGTTTTAAATCATCAAAACAAAAACGAAGATCCAAAATTATTGGTTCGTCAAAGAGCTGGTTTGGAAATGGAAAAAATCAGATATACCACGGAGCATTTTGTCATGCAGAAGGGTTACAGACCTATCGTTGAGATCGCAAGTTTTGGTCAACTCACCATGAGAAAGGCCAGAGCCGCCTTTGCTTACGATTTTATGGGTGTAAGTGCTTTCGAAATTGAAAGTGAAAAGAGCTTTAATTCCTATAAAGAGGCTGCTGAAAAAACAGCTTTATCCAATTCGAATGTCGTTGTTATTTGTAGCTCTGACCCTGACTACCAGGAATCAGCCTTAGACTTTGTAAAAGATTTCAGAGAACAGAATTCTTCCAAAGTACTTTTGTTGGCAGGAAACCCTGAAGGTATGCAGGAATCACTTATTGAAGCAGGACTTGACGGATTCATTCATGTAAGGTCAGACATTTATAAAACCCTGTCTGAGATCCAACAAAAAATTTCAAAAACCACTAAAGCTCTGGAGATATGAAACCTGATTTTTCTGATTTAACGATCAACACAAGTGTTGAAGAAAAAACAAGACCTTCTGAGAACCAGGCTCCCTGGATCACTCCTGAAGGCATCCCTGTAAAAAATGAATTTAGCAGGGAAGATATAAAACAAGCAGAGCATTTGGATTTTGCTGCCGGATTGCCTCCTTTTACCAGAGGGCCATACAGTACGATGTATGTATCAAGGCCTTGGACAGTAAGACAATATGCAGGTTTTTCAACAGCTGAGGAATCAAATGCTTTTTACAGAAGAAACCTTGCCGCCGGGCAAAAAGGGCTATCGGTCGCTTTTGACCTGGCAACACACCGTGGATACGATTCCGACCACCCAAGGGTTACGGGTGATGTAGGAAAAGCAGGTGTAGCGATCGATTCTATACTTGATATGGAAATTCTTTTTGATCAGATCCCACTGGATAAAATGTCTGTATCGATGACGATGAATGGTGCCGTTATCCCAATTATGGCTTTTTATATTGCCGCCGCTAAAAAACAGGGCGTAAGTCTTGATCAACTTAGCGGAACCATCCAAAATGATATTCTAAAGGAATTTATGGTGCGTAATACCTATATCTATCCTCCGCTTCCATCCATGAAGATCATTGGGGATATTTTTGAGTATACCACCAAGAATATGCCTAAATTCAATTCTATTTCGATTAGTGGATATCATATGCAGGAAGCAGGAGCAACGGCCGATATTGAACTGGCCTATACCTTGGCAGATGGATTGGAATATATCCGAACCGGATTGAAGTCAGGATTGAAAATTGATGAATTTGCTCCCCGATTGTCGTTTTTCTGGGCAGTTGGAATGAATCATTTTATGGAGATCGCTAAAATGCGCGCCGCCAGAATGCTTTGGGCCAAGATCATCAAACAATTTGATCCTAAAAATCCTAAGTCCATGGCACTGCGAACACATAGCCAGACTTCGGGATGGAGTTTAAGTGAACAAGATCCTTTTAACAATGTAGCCCGAACCTGTATCGAGGCCATGGCAGCCGGCTTGGGAGGAACACAATCCTTGCACACCAATGCACTGGATGAAGCCATTGCCCTACCTACAGATTTTTCTGCAAGAATTGCCAGAAATACACAAATTTTTATACAGGAAGAAACCCAGATCACTAAATCAGTAGATCCATGGGCGGGTTCTTATTATGTGGAATACCTTACTGAGGAAATTGCTAAAAAGGCCTGGAAACTTATTGAAGAAGTTGAGGAATTGGGTGGTATGGCAAAAGCCATTGAAACAGGTGTTCCTAAAATGAGAATCGAAGAGGCCTCTGCAAGAAAACAGGCAAGACTGGATTCCGGACAGGATATTCTTGTTGGGGTGAACAAATTTCAAACAAAAGAAGCATCGAATATTGAGATCCTTGAGGTTGACAATACCGCTGTAAGGGTATCACAGATCGAAAGATTAAATAAACTGAGATCTCAAAGAGACCAAGCCATAGTGAACAGCAAACTAAAAGCTATTGAAGATTGTGCCGGTGGTGGAAAAGGTAATCTATTAGAACTTGCCGTTGATGCTGCAGAAAATTTTGCAACACTCGGTGAGATATCCGATGCCATGGAAAAACATTTTGGAAGACATAAAGCCGATACTAAATTGATCAGTGGTGTTTACAGAAAAGAAGTAAGCGATGACAGTACTTTTGCCGAGGCTCAAAAGCTTGCGGATCACTTTGCTGAACTGGAAGGTAGAAGACCCAGGGTGATGATCGCCAAAATGGGACAGGACGGACATGACCGAGGTGCCAAGGTGGTTGCTTCAAGTTTTGCCGATCTTGGCTTTGATGTTGACATGGGGCCATTATTCCAAACACCTGAGGAAGTAGCTAAACAAGCCATAGAGAACGATGTGCATTTTGTGGGTGCCTCAAGTTTGGCAGCTGGTCACAAAACCTTAATTCCCCAATTAATTGATGAATTAGACAGGCTCGGAAGACCTGACATTATGGTCTTCGCCGGTGGAGTTATCCCAGCTCAGGATTATGACTATTTATTTGAAAGAAAGGTGGCTGCTGTTTTCGGACCCGGAACCGTCATTGCAGCATCAGCTATCAAGATCATGAAAATGTATCTGGCAAATGAATAAGCCCGAATGCATAAACTACAAGGCCCTCAAAATATAGAGGGCCTTTTTTTTAGGCATAAAACTTAAAGGGTAGATCTGAATTCCTGAATGATCTTTTCAGCCGCCTTCACCGGAGAAATCCTGGCCTCAACAATCTCTCTTTCAAGGATTTTAAGATGTTCGGCAATGTGTTTGGAACCGTAAAAGAGTTGTTTTAATTCTTCATGGATATTGTTATACATCCATTGTATTTGCTGTTCTTTTCTGTTTGATCTAAAATAACCGTTTTCATCAACCAGTTTCTTAAATTCTTTGACATTGTCCCAAACCTCTGCAATACCGATATTTTTAAGCGCCGAAGCAGTGCTTACCACAGGAGTCCAACCTGATTCTGCCAGTGGAAAAATATGCAAGGCATTTTGATATTGTATTTTGGCCATTTGACTTTTCTTGATATTATCTCCATCAGCTTTATTGATGACCAGCATATCTGCCATTTCCATGATGCCCTTTTTTATCCCTTGTAATTCATCTCCGGCTCCGGATAACATAAGCAGCAGGAAGAAATCTGTCATGCCATGAACAGCCGTTTCTGACTGCCCCACACCCACGGTCTCTATAAGTATCACGTCATAGCCAGCAGCTTCACAAAGCAGCATTGTTTCACCTGTTTTATTCGCTACTCCTCCCAGGGTGTCTCCGGAAGCAGAAGGTCTTATATAGGCTTCCTGCATGGTAGCGAGTTCCTCCATTCGGGTTTTATCTCCAAGAATACTCCCCTTAGATCTTTGGCTACTGGGGTCGATAGAAAGAATGGCCACCCTGTGTCCGAGTGCGATCAAATGTTTCCCAAAAGCCTCAATAAAAGTACTCTTCCCTACTCCGGGCACTCCGGTGATCCCAATCCTTATTGAATTTCCTGAACTAGGTAAAATGGCCTGAATAATATCTTTTGCCAAAACTTTGTCACTAGCCAGATTGCTTTCCACGATGGTAATTGCCCTAGACAGCAATACCCTGTCTCCTTTTAGAACCCCCGCTATATATTCACTGGACTCGAGTCGTTTTTTTGGCTTGTAATTTCCCATAAACCTATGTAAGCAAATAACTATTATTTATCTTCTATCACCGAAGATTCTGAGTAAAAACAGAAAGAGATTCACAAAATCCAGATACAAGGTCAATGCGCCCATGATCGACATTTTTTCCATTCCTTCTTCATTGGCAAAACCCCTGTTTGCAATTTCCTTAAGCTTTTGGGTATCATATGCTGTCAGTCCTACAAAAATGGCCACACCCAAATAACTAATGATCCAATACATCATTTCGTTCTGTAAGAACATATTCACTATCGATGCAATGATGATTCCAATCAAAGCCATAAAAGCCATATTCCCTATGCTGGTCAGGTCTTTTTTGGTGGTGTATCCATAAAAACTGATGGCAGCAAAGGTACCGGCAGTGATATAAAAAGTTGTCGCGATTGAACTTGATGTATAGGCCATAAAAATAACCGACATGGTCAGACCGTTTAGCACGGAATAAAGCAAGAATGCCCCAATGGCCATATTTCGACTCATACTGTTGATGGCCCGGCTCAAATACACCACTAATGCCAATTCACCAATTATTAACCCGAAAAATAAAATTCGGGAACCAATAATTGCATTGAATATTTGAGGTGTAGTAGCCGTATAATAAGCAACTATTCCTGTGATGAACAAGGCTAGCGCCATCCAATTGTAAACCTTGGTAATAAAAACAGCCTGATAACTTTTGATACCCAGCTGCTCTTTAGTTTTTGTTGAAACTTGATTTTCCATAGTTGAAGTTAAATTTTTAAAAATTCAAAGATATCAAAACACATTAGTAAAATTGCATAGTTTTTTATAATTTGCTCTGATGACCAAACCAACTTCAATCACCCGTTTTTTGCATCTAGTTTGCTTTGTTTTTGGATTTTTTTTAATCCTTCCGATGCCAGCGCAGATCAGAAATGCACCACTTACTAAAATTGATGAAGAAAGAGCTGAACAAAATTATCAGAAATACTGTACACTTTGCCATGGAGCCAACAGAGAAGGCGGGGCCGCAGATTATGCTCCTTCTCTTAGGTCAAAGTCACTCATGTCGACCATTCCTTTGAATTTTTTAGCAAGCTCCATAGGTTTTGGAAGGCCCAATACGGCTATGGCTCCCTATTTAGCTGACTCTGGAGGCCCTATGTCTATGAAAGATATTTTTACTTTGGCCATATGGCTTAAGTATAAAGCTGGTCATGAAACCATTGAATTATCTATGGAACCCATTGAAGGGGACCTCAAAACAGGTGCTGCATTATTTGCGCAAAAATGCTCAGAATGCCATGGTTCTAAAGCAGAAGGTATTACTGCTCCTGCTTTGGCAAATCCTGCCTTTTTAGCCTTTGCCACTGATGCCTACATCAAATATGCTATAGAAAACGGAAGGGAGGAAACTGAAATGAAAGCCTTCAAAACTCAATTATCCGAGCAACAAATAAACGACCTAACCGCTTATATAAGAAGTCTGACATCTGGCTGGAGCCCTGAGCCCAAAGAATTATCGCCTTACCCTGAAACCAAGGATTATGTGTCGAATCCTACAGGAAAAAACCCGGATTTTACCTTAAAGCAGGAAAGGTATGTTCCCATGGAGCAGGTGGCAAAAGCACTAAAAGAAAAAAACAGATTGATCATTTTAGATACCCGAACTAGCTCAGAATGGCACAATGCCCATATTCCGGGTGCCATTCCGATACCTTATTATATTTCTGAAGATAAGGTTGCACAGGGTTTACCAAATGATGATACCTGGATCATTGCCTATTGTTCCTGCCCTCATGCCGCATCCGACAAGGTCATTAACATGCTGAGAAAACAGGGTTATAAAAACACAGCTGTTATCGATGAAGGGTTTTTTAACTGGATCAACGCCGGTTATCCGATCATCGGTGGCAAGCCTAAATAATTTCGCTTAAAAGTCCTTCTTTTTTAATTTTGCCCTGATCCTCCACACAGGAAGAATCACCCATAAGAGCATCACTCCCATGGAAAGAAAAAACCCAAGATCAGTGCCAAAAAACTTTTTAAATACTGCCCCTGTATAACCAAGTAAAGCTGAAATATCAAGTTTTAATAAGATCAATATTCTTGAAAGATCAATAGGATTGAGCATGGTGGTAAACAGGGCAAATTTATCCAGCGGATATTCATTGAACATGACCAGAGTGATCAGAAAAATTCCATCATAGATCACTGCCAGGAACAACCACATCAGTATGGCATAACCAAAGCCTTTGATCTTATTTTCGTTAGACAGCGCAATGTTAAAAGCAAGGGCAACAAAAATAAAATTAAGCAAGGTTCCTACTACTAACAACAAGGTAAACTCAAATATGGCTGAAGACATAAACAGACCGTAAAGTAAAAACGGGATACCAAGCCCCAAGATCAGACTCAAGGTCAACGAAATGGATATTCCCAGATATTGGCCTGTAAATATGGTAGTTCTTTTGATGGGTTGTGCAAGTAATAATTCTGTAAATTCCTTAGAGTTATAATAATACATTACCCCAAAAATAGTGCCTATCAAGGGGGTGAGTACAATGATGATATTCATCAAAGTAATTACTGCTTTGTTCACATCATTGTTCAGAAACAGCAGTACAAAACCTAATGCCAGATAAAAAGCAAAATACACATAACTCCAACGACTTCTCATCAGGTCAAAAAAACTATATTTCAATATTTTAATCATAAGTCTTTTACCATAAGTTTAGCGATGGCATGTTCCAGGTCCTTTTGACCCGGTACGCTGCTTTAATTCATTTGAACTTCCTTTGAAATAGATCTCTCCATCAAGCAGAAATACGATCTCATCTGCAATTTCTTCAACGAAACTCATGATATGTGTTGTGATCAAAATAGTTTTGCCCTTTTCCTTTTCATGATGAATGATCTCTTTTAAATGTATGAGAGAGATTGGATCAAGCCCCGTTGTTGGTTCATCTAAAATAATCAGATCACTTTCAAACATAAAAGTGAGAACAATATTGACCTTTTGCTTCGTACCTCCCGAAAGGTTTCCCAGTTTTTTATCCAGAAAAGGTTCCAAAGCAAAAAGTTTTATCAACTCCTTATCATGCGCTTCTTTGGGTCTTAAATTCTTAACCATTTTAATCAATTCGTTGACCGTTAGATTAGCAGGAAAATTCGCAATCTGAGGAAGATAATTGATCTTATTCCTGTATGCTGATTGCTTGAGTACTGAATTCCCTTCTATTTTAATTTCTCCCTTGTCAGGAATTACCATCCCAAGAATGCTCTTTATCAAGGTTGTTTTACCCGAACCATTAGGTCCCAGCACAGCAAATATACCTCCTGAGGCAATATTAAGTTCAAGCTTATCAAGCACGGTTAGCTTTCCGAATTTTTTATTTAAACCATTAATTTGAATCATATATCCTATGCATTAAAGGGTTGCTGTCAACAAGATTATCAGGAGTAAAAACCGGAGAGACTTTTTCAGAAAAATTGATAATATCTACAAACATGCTCCTCAGTAAAATAATAGTTTCCGGGGTATTGTGCGCGATATAGGAAAACAGTTTTACAGGTCTGTAAGGTATGTCACCTACTCCATTGCGATCCAGGTCATAACCTGCATATTCACTCCAATAATTGTTTTCAAAACTATTGGTATTGATCTTGCTGTTATAACTAAGGTCCAGCGCATTGTTCAAAAAATTATTTTTTGAAAATATGTTCTCATAACAAGCTCCAATAATCGTTACCGCCCAACCATTTCTTGAAAAGGTATTATTGGTATAATTGATCCGGGTTGATCCGTCAACACTTATACCTATCGTGTTTTGTTCAAATACATTCCTTTCAATTTCTGCGTCATAGATCTCCTTTAGCAAGCAAGCCATAGGAGGCCGTTCCCCAATTGTGTTCAAAACGATTATCATGCATTTTTACAAATTTTGAAAACATGATTGCCACACCTGCTCCATTGTCTTTAAAAATATTATTATAATATGCATTTTCATTTGAAAACATAAAATGCAGGCCATAGCGAAGATTGCCAAAACTTTTATTGCCAAAAACATTACTATTCTTAACAAACTCAAAATAGATTCCATCTCTTAACCCGGATAATTCATTATTGGCAATTGTCATTTTTGAACAGTGCCAAAGGTGGATTCCATTACCTGAATTAGACTGTGAAACTGCGTCCGAGCTCACTTTATTATTTTGAATGATCCCTTCCTTGGATTTTTCGATAAGAATTCCAAAAAAAACTTGTTTAAATATATTGTTTTCAATGACAAAATCATCTGATTCTGACACAACAATTGCTGCAAAATCTTTGGTATAACTTTGACCAACATTGATGATTTCTAAACCACTAAGCGAAACATGGTCGGCCGTTATACGTAAAAATGGTTTCCTTAAACTCCCCATCAATAATTGGCTGGCCAATTCCTTGAATTTTGAATCGATTTATTCACAAGTATTCCATGTTCTTTATAAGTTCCTGATCTGACCAGGATTTCATCACCATCTTCAGCCTGTCAATGGCTTGACTTGATACGTTGCTGACCTCACAAGTACCACATACTTCAATCTGTTTCCCAAACACAGAACAAAAGCTTAAAAATAAGAATATGAAAAATCTGATTTTCTCATTTATTCGATATCAAATTTTAAAAGCAATTCGTTCCAGGAGTAAAGTTCTCCCCCTCTGTCGCTTTGCATCGGATCAAAGCTTTTTCTTTAGACGCAAAACCTGAAAGGTTGGCACCCATAGGGCTTTTGATTTCTTTACTGATCAAATAGGTAGCTTCTTTAGCCGGAGTCATTGAACCGGGAACCTGATAATCGGCGATCAACAATTATCTCCAGTCTGATCAAACCCATTTTCACCAATGTCATTTACCATACATTCTATCGCATCAAACTTGTATTGTTTCCCCTTTTTGGTCACGTATTGTGCGGCATGTTGCTGGTCTACGATAGTCATTTTGCAAAAAGAACAGGCATCGCTACCGTAATTGATCTGTTCAGGTTCAATACTACAGGAGACAAAAAGGCATAGGACGAGATGCAAAAGCAGCATTAATTACTTTCTTCATGATTTTTTAAGTTCTTAGTTTAAAGCAGATCCAATATACATAAATTTAAAATGCCGGATCTTATTTACTATTCCTGGATCAGGCTTTCTTTAGGGCTTCTCGCTTGCCTGTAAAGAATGCGATCAAGGTCATGATCATTCCGGTAAACATCATATATGCTCCCATTCGCGGATAGGAATACACAACAAAGTTAAGATATAGTTTTAGTACCCAGTAAAGGAGGCTGAAATCCCATTGGGCTTCCGTCAGGATTCTTAAAACTCATGATGGCCTTTGGATCAAGATTATGTCCATAGTCATATTCCCATAAATAAAAGTCATAAATCCCTGCTGCACCCAAAATAGACATTAAGATGAACCAAGCCAAGATACCATTTGTAATTGCCAAAAATCCTGTAAGTACACCAAGAAATACCATTATCCCGATCACTATAGGAAATATTGTAAATTCCGGAATTGTCTCCGGGATGTATTTCATTCCCACATAATGGTTCATTAAATTGATGTTTTTAATATCAAATTCCTGCACATCAGAAAATTTATTGATATGCATATTCATCCCCAAATTTTTAGGATATTGGGGTGCTTCAAGCGTTATGTTCCATAAGGGAAAAACAAACAATCCCAACAGGAGCAATGGTCCTATTATCATTAATAATTTCGATTTTTTCATGACTTTTTATGACTAAAATGTTTATACAGATAATTTCACTTTTAGTTTTGATGTCAAACTCTTGAAGCCTGAGTATATCGATTGAAAGCGAAAACGGACAGTTAAAAATCCTCCTGCCCGTTTTCTACAATAATTAACTTAACCTCATTTTTTATATTATTCCATATCTACTGGGTCTCCATCTAAAGTGAACGAGATCGGAACATTTGATCCTTTCGGAGAAACCCTTACATACCCTTGCATCTCCTGATGCAATGCTGAACAGAAATCTGTACAATAGAATGGCCAAACACCTTCTTGTTTGGGTTCCCAGATAAAGGTTTCTGTTTGCCCCGGCATGATCAGCAATTCGGAGGTATTGGCGCCAATCATTGACACACCATGTGGTATGATCATAATCTTGTTCGAGATTGGTAAAGTGGAAATACACCTTATCTCCTACTTGAATACCTTCAATATTGTCTGGTGCAAAATGTGATCGGATCATCGTCATATAAACATGAACCTCATTGCCATCTCTAACCACTTTGGCTTCTGCCTCACTTTTTACAGCATATGGATGTTCATTTTCCTCAAGTTTGAAAAACTTTTTCGAATTCTTAGCGACAATATCAGCAGGCAATACCTGCGGCATAATGTGGCTCTCCAATGGTTGGGAAATCAAGTAATAATTCCATTTTATCTCCAGAAATATCATATAGCTGAGCAGATTGAGTTACCTCAGGACCTGTTGGCAGATATCTATCTTTAGTGATCTTATTCATGGCAACTACATATTTACCAAAAGGCTTTCTGGAATTACCACCAGGAATCATTAAGTGACCAACAGAATAATAATGTTGGTTTGTCTGTCAAGAACTTCCCAGGTTCCCAATTTCCATTTTACAACCTCTGAAGAAATAAAGAAAGTTGTGTAAGCATTTCCTTTACCGTCAAATTCTGTGTGAAGTGGTCCAAGACCAGGATTTTTAACAGCTCCTGCTAAAGTAGCTTCATAAGATAAAATCGGGATACCATAAGCATCACCGTCAAAATCTTTGTTTTCAATAGCTGTTAGCATTTTACTAAAAGAGTGAACAGTTAATTCAGCAGCAAGTTTTCCACTACCAACAATATACTCACCACTTGGATCGACATCACAACCGTGAGGAGATTTTGGTGTTGGCATAAAATAAATGGCTCCAGGAACTTCAGTAGGATCTACTACAAGTACTTCTTTCTTCATGGTTGATGTTGCCATATGTGTAGCATTCATCATAGACATTATGCGCATAATTAGCAGGCACTTTTTTTCCTCCACCTTCATTGACATAAGCTTCAATTTTTTTCCAGTTGATGGCAGCAATAAAATCTTTATCATTTTGAGAAGCATTAACTTCCAGCAATGAATTGGCTTCTTCAGTATTATAGGTTGAAAAGAAGAACCATCCATGAGAATGCACCTCTACCAGGATGTGAAAGGTCATAATCAAATCCAGGCATCATGATCTGGAATTTTATATCCATTCTTCCATCTTCAGGATCCACAGAAATAAAAGATAAGGCTCCTTTAAAGTTCCCTTTGTATTCTGAAATAGGCATATCTCTTTGTGGGAAAGGAACAGAAAATCTTGTTCCTGCCACAACATACTCAGTATTTTCAGTAACAAATGAAGAACTGTGGTTACCTGCTGAATTAGGTACCTCAATGATCTCAGTGGTTTCAAAAGTTGTCAAATCAATTTTTGCAATACGAGGTGTATTGTTACCATTAATAAATACCCATCTTCCGTCCAAGTTCACCAGCTGTTTGTGAAATATCAGGGTGGTGAGAATCGTCCCAAGGAATAAAACCATGAGAAGTATTCAACATAGGTTTTGTTTCTTCGTTAAAACCCCAGGCTTTTTCAGCATCAACAGAAAAAACAGGAATTACTTTAAATAACCTTCCTGAAGGCAAACCATAAACAGCCAGTTGACCGCTAAATCCACCAGAAATAAAGGCATAGATAGTCATCGTGTTCTCCTGGAGCTACATATACCTTCTCTGCTGCATTACCTGATAAGTGCACCTTGATTGGAAGATTTTCCTGAATTCATATCACCACAGGATACCAACCAGGAAGAAAGTACCGTAAGAGTGATAAAATATTTAAACATTGTTTTCATAATTAATAAGATTTAAGTCAGATTAATTTTTTGTTCTAAAGTATTCAAGTAAGGCACGGGCTTCCTCCTCTGTCAAATTCTGATTGGCCATTGGAGCTCCGTTTGCCTCAGCCAGTAATACCTTGGCTATAGGGTCTTTTTGTATCATTTCTTCAGGATTCATGGTCATGTTCATGATCCATTCAGGAGATCTTCTTTCTGTTACACCCTTTAAAGCAGGTCCTATAAACTTTTTGCTGATCTTATGACAAGCAGTACATTTGGCTTTAAAAATGGCTTCCCCTTCAGCAACCATGGTTTGGTCAATTTCGCCCAAGGTAACACTGGTTATAGGTCCAATTCCTTTATTGGACATTGGATCAGACTTACTTTCAGTTTCAACCTCGTTTCTTCAGGGTTCAGCCGCTGGAGCTTCCTTTTTTGGTTTATCACCTCCACAACTGAGGCCATAGCTAATAGCAATAGCCATTACAATTATAAATTTTAATTTCATATCTTTTGATTTATTACTATTATTCGGCTGGGACCAATACATCATCGATTACGTGAATCCAACCATTACTTACTTGTACTGTTTTTAAGACTTCTGTTCCTCCAACAAAGATTTTTCCATCCTTATTTTCTACCTACCAGGTATTTACCTGAAGCCATATATAATTTTCTGCCTTTTTTAGCTTCCTTTTTAAGTTGTTTGATCGGATAATTTGCAGGAGCCACATGATTTGTAAGGATATAAGCCAAAGTTGCCTTATTTTCTGGCTTAACAAGATTCTCCACCGTTCCTTCCGGAAGTTTTGCAAATGCCGAATTTAAGGGCGCAAATATTGTTAAAGGCCCGGCATTGACAACGGCATCTTCTACTCCGGCTGCTTCAATAGCTGCCACTAAGGTGCTGAAATCTTCTAACGATTTGGCCACCTGTCAGTGCATTGGCATCTGAATCACTGTCTTTAACAGCTGCCTGTCCTGAGGTGGTCATTGGTTTCTGTTACAATATCATTATTTTCTTGACTTTCCTGAGTTGTTTTTTTGCAAGAAACAAATGAGAAAATGAACAATGCTGTAATTAATAAATATGCGACTTTTCATGATCATAATTTAAGTTAGTTTTGTTATGTTTCAAGGACAAAATTATGTAACATAAGTCACTAAAAATATGATAAATAATCATATAAAGGACAATTTTATCTTTTATATTTGTATTATGTTAAGCAACCAAAGTAAATACGCTATCAGAGGAGTTATTTACCTGGCCATTCATAGGCTCCAAACTGAATAAACTTGGGTCAAAAGAAGTTGGAGAAAAGATCAATGTCCCGTCACCGTTTCTTGCCAAAATATTTCAGACATTTAAGCAAAGAACAACTCATTACTTCCAGCTAAAGGGCCCAAAGGTGGCTTTTATTTAAATGAAGATCAGATTATCGGGAAATCTTATGTCTGTCATAGAGTGTATCGATGGATATGATACTTTTAAGTCCTGCTATATTGGATTACCAAAATGCAGTGATGACAACCCTTGCGCCATTCATCATTTAGCCGCTCCTCTTAAGGAATCAAATGATTCAAGACTTTAAGAAATCAAAGTATTGAAGAATTTGCAAAAGAGACAAAAAAAGGAAGATCCCATATTTTTTAAAATTATTCCTATCTTTGTGAAGTCAATCAACAGTATTGAAAAGCTATGGTTCAGCAAGTTACAAAAGGAATAAAAATATCGATCAGCTCAAATTTTGAAGGCAATCGCTATCAAAATTCAAAGGTGTATTATGCCTTTAGCTATAGTATCACGATTGAAAATCAAAGTAGTGATACGGTACAATTGTTGAGTAGACGCTGGAATATTTTTGACTCCCTAAATGACTTTGAAGTTGTTGAAGGAGAGGGTGTTGTGGGTAAAAAACCCATTCTTAAACCCAAACAGACTTATACGTATTCTTCGCATTGCTTTTTGGTATCACCTATAGGATCCATGAATGGTCATTACAATATGATCAACTTTTCAACTTCTGAAAAATTCAGAGTGAGTATTCCTACATTTCAATTAATGCTACCTGCTACTTTTAATTAATTTGCTTACTTTTATATCTTCGGATTAAATTGTCTGATTTATGAAGTCAATAACGAGATTTACAAGAAATATTCGTGGCAATAAGTGTTTGAATTGCGAAAATGATATTTCGGAAGAAGATAATTTTTGTCCTCAATGTGGTCAGGTCAATGATCTCCAAAAGGTGAGTCTAAAGCAATATCTTTCTGCCTATTTTGATGATTTTCTTTCTTTTGACAGTCGGCTTTTAAGAACCATTGTTGCACTTATTTTCAAACCTGGATATGTAACCAAGAATTATGTGGAGGGAAAAAGAATGAGTGTATGTGAATCCGTTTAAATTATATCTTCAAATTACGATATTATTTTTTCTGGTTGTGGGTTTATTTCAAACTATCGATAAATTCAAACCAGTGAGCCCAATCTTCTTCAAATATTATTGAAGAATTGAATTCGGAGACAAGGAATGATTGATTCGATAGTATCAAATCAGAAGCGCTTAAAGGAACTTGAGAAAAATGATGTGCAATTGGATTCAATCACACTTTCAAATATAGAGACGGGATTATAAAGGCGTTTCTAATCAATTGATTCAATTCAAAGTCAGGTCAAAAAGCAGTCAGAACAAAAACAGCCTACAATTATTCCTTATGTGGATTCAATTATTGACAGACCCGAACTAATTAATAATTTTAAAAATGATTCCGTTTCATCATCAGGAAAAGGATTCGCTGATGATCAATATACTTAGAGCCATCGATAAAAAGGCCTAAAGTTCTTACGATGATGATAAAGATGTAATGGTTAATGATTTGGGCAAAGCTTGATGACGGCTGGGCAGCAATTTCAAAAAAAGGAAATTTAAAAAGAAGGGCTGTCAAACATTTGGATAGTATTTTTAAAGCCAAAGGAGTAAGTTATGAAATTCCTTATCCCTTGTTATTAAATCAGGTGAAGATCCTGTCAAGTGGCAAAATTGACAGAATCTTTCATAAAGTCAAAATCTTTATGGATTTTCAAAAAGAAGCACCCAAAGTCGACTGCCTAACTGCAATAGAAAGACTTGGGTTACGAAAAAAGCTATTGGAATGTTTTCTCTCTACTCAAAATCTACGGACTGGAATGAAGCCGTTTGAGGATCCTGAAAATTACGGTGCAGAATTTAAGGATAGGATTCTTGTCAAGGGTTTCTGTTGCTTTTTTCTTTCTTGTTGCCCATATTTACGCTTAATCGTGTCACTACTTTATATCAGAAGAAAATTCAATTACACTGAAAATCTGGTTTTTGTATTTCACGTTCAAACTGTATTTTTTTCTGTTGCTATTGCTCTTTATCATTATTGGGAGAATTGTCCATTCAGATGCAATTGTATGGATCTTTTTGATCATTTTTATGATCCATCTTTACAATGCGATGAGGCAGTTTTATCAGCAGGGAAGAATTAAAACCCTGATCAAGTACATTCTACTCAATTCGCTTTTATGTTCATGGCATCTGATAGGTGTAGTTATTATTTCTTTTCTTGCTTTTTTGCTCTAATCAAACTGGATAATAGTGCATATCAATCATTGCATCAGTTTTTAATAACCTGAGTAATACTCACCGTACCTACTTTTTCTCTTCTCATAAACACATCTATTTCAGGAAAGCCAATACCCGCAGTTTTGTGAAAATTCAGAATATTTTCTGCTGGTCATGCCTTTTCCTATAAACCATTCGTCTAAACCAATCTTGCCTCATCGCTTTCATGTCATCGTCATATAAGGTCGAAGAAGACCAAATATAAGGTTGCCAGGATCCAATTTTTTTAAAATACCTTTGTTTCCCATCCCATACAAATTCTAACAAGCTGTCTTTTCTTTTTCCACGTCAACCACCACCAGGGTAAAAGGCTCTATCCCGTCCAGGTCTATCTGCAAGCAGGTTTCTTTCAAAATCATCGTGCAATCAATAATTCCTTAACGATCAAGCCCCTGCTTTTTGGATAGGCATGCTGCTCTTTTATGATTTTTAAAACCGCCGTTTAACAGACAGATCAATCGATTATTACGACTTGTTCCAATCCAGGTACCTCCTGCTTTCCCATCCTTGGGATAAAACAAGGACACCTCTTCTTCCTCATAAATAGCAGGGTATAATGCTTTTTCTCTTGATAACCAACATCTCTGTTTGAAGTCAGCACAAAACCATCGTTCGGGTAAGGGTAAAAAAGTTACGGTACACATAGAAAAATGTGAATTATAAAATTAAACAAAACATATCCCTGCAAAGTTAACATTTAGCATATAGTTAAGACTTAAAAATCTTACATAATTCGTACCTTTGCAATCACTAAAAAATGAATTGTTTCAATCTAAAATAAACACATATGTCAAACGGATTTTTCAAGGTACCAAAAGCTGTAAACGAACCGGTAAATTCTTATGCTCCAGGAACAGGCAGCACATAAGGATTTAATTGCCACTTATCATAAAATGTTCAACGAACAGATTGACATCCCCTTTTATATAGGAGGAAAAGAATACCGAACAGGTAAAACTGTCGATATTCATCCTCCCCATGACCATCAGCACTGTGTGGGACAATACCATACAGCAGACAAAGTCGCATATTGAATTAGCCGTTGAAAAAGCAGCTGAAGCAAGAGAAAAATGGTCCAAAACCAGTTGGGAACACCGTGCTGCCATCTTTTTAAAAGCAGCTGAATTATTGGCCGGACCATTACAGGTACAGAATGAATGCCGCCACCATGATCGCTCAATCAAAAAATGTGATGCAGGCAGAGATCGATGCAGCTTGTGAACTGATAGATTTTTTGCGATTCAATGTGGAATTCATGACAGACATTTATAGCAATCAACCAGAATCTTCACCAGGAATATGGAACAGAATGCAGTACAGACCACTGGAAGGATTTGTGTATGCCATCACGCCTTTTAATTTTACGGCAATTGCAGGAAATTTACCTGCAGCTCCTGCCATGATGGGAAATGTTGTGATATGGAAACCTGCAAGATCTCAGGTTTATTCGGCACATGTGATCATGGAATTGTTTAAAGAGGCAGGTTTACCGGATGGCGTTATAAACATGGTTACAGGTAACTCGGGAACCATTACTGATGTGCTGTTAAATCACAGAGATTTTGCAGGCGTTCATTTTACGGGTTCAACTCCTGTTTTTGATGATTTCTGGAAAACAATTGGAGCCAATGTAAAACACTATCGTTCTTACCCAAGAATAGTAGGAGAAACAGGAGGAAAAGATTTTATCTGGGCACATCCATCTGCCAATGCACAAGAAGTGGCAACGGCTATTTCAAGAGGTGCTTTTGAATATCAGGGACAAAAATGTTCAGCGGCGTCAAGGGCTTATTTACCAAAAAGTTTGTGGGGTGACATCAAAGAATCAGTTATCAAAGATGTGAATTCCTTTAAAATGGGATCTCCCGGAGACTAGTTCAAATTTCATCAATGCGGTTATTGACGACCGTGCCTTTAAAAAATTATCAGGATATCTCGATCAGGCTAAAAAAGACAATGATGCCGAAATCATTGTTGGAGGAGGTTATGATGATTCTGTTGGTTATTTTATTGAACCCACGGTAATTGTAACGACCAATCCTCAATATGAAACCATGTGCACAGAATTATTCGGTCCTATCATTACGATTTATGTTTACGAAGATGAGCAATGGGAAGCAAGTGCTTGACTTGGTAGATCAAACAGGAGAATACGCTTTAACAGGAGCTATTTTTAGTCAAGACAGATATGTGATCGAGACTGCTACCAGTAAATTGGAAAATGCAGCCGGAAACTTCTATATCAATGACAAACCTACAGGTGCGGTAGTTGGCCAGCAGCCTTTTGGTGGTGCCAGAGGCTCCGGAACGAATGACAAAGCAGGATCCGTATGGAATTTATTGCGTTGGGTATCAAACAGAACGCTTAAGGAAACTTTTGTGCCCCCGACAAATTACAGATATCCTTTTTTAGGAGAATAACATATCTTTACTATTAATACACAACCCGAAGTCATAGATTTCGGGTTTTTTTATGCGCCTTTCATTTTATCGGCATCGGGCAATAATCCTATCAGTTTTTGAGGATCGTGAATTAAAACCGGTATATGTTGCGCGCATATAAAAAAACTGGATTCCTGATAATGGAATTCTGTTACCGGAATTTCTTGCTGACCTCTTCCACAAACCAAACATTCTTTTTGATCATTCATGTGTTTTCAATTTATGCATTCAAAATTATGAAGAGTAATCAGGTCAAACTATGATTTTGATTAGCCTTTAAAAAAATAATAAAATTGGTATTTGTCTCAATTCAAATGTCTTAATTCGGCTCTTAGAATTTGAACAAAATTAAAAACATCCATAAAACTATTGTATAACGGGGCAGGCGCTATTCTGATCACATCAGGCTCTCTCCAATCGGCAATCACTCCCTTCTCACTAATTGCCTTAAATAAAGATTTATCACTATTGATTACCCTTATCGATAATTGAGCGCCTCTGGCATCAGTCTGTTTGGGAGTAATGATCTGGATCCGATCACTTTTTAATTCTTCTATCAGGAACTCCAGATACCTGGTGAGTAATCTTGATTTCTTAACAATGGCCTTCATACCAACCTCCTCAAAAATCTCAAGAGAAGCCTTTAGAGCAGCCATGGATAAAACGGTTTCATTGCTCATTTGCCAACCCTCGGCACCTTGAATAGGAACAAAGGTATCATCCATTAAAAATCGAGTTGCTTTATCGTGACCCCACCAACCGGCAAACCGCCTAAGGTCCTTTCGCTTAAGATGACGCTGGTGAACAAAACATCCTGCTATACCTCCTGGACCTGAATTCATATATTTATAGGTACACCAAACGGCAAAATCCACATCCCAGTCATGCAATGATAAGCTGAGGTTACCTGCGCCGTGAGCGAGATCGAAACCGACCATACAACCCATTTTATGACCCATCTCTGTGATCTTTTCCATGTCATAGGCCTGACCGGTATAGTAATTTAATCCTCCGATCATGATCAGCGCAATCTCATTGCCTTTGGCTTTGATCAGATCTAAAATATCCTCTGTTCTCAAAATATCCTCACCGGCCCTTGGCTCCAATTCTAATAATCCATCTTTTGGATCAAACCCGTGAAATTCAAGTTGTGATTTTACGGCATACTGATCGGAGGGAAAGGCATTTTTTTCAATCAAGATCTTGTACCTCCCCTGCTCTGGTCTGTAAAAAGATACCATCATTAAATGCAGGTTTACCGTTAAACTGTTCATGGCAACAACTTCTTCTTTTCTACCTCCAACGATCCTTGCCATCTGCTCTCCAAGTACTTCATGATAGGTAGTGAAAGGATGTTCTCCTTCAAAATGTCCTTTTACACCGAGGTATCGCCAATCGTCAAGAACCGCTTCTATATACCTTTTAGCTGATTTAGGCTGCAGACCAAGAGAATTTCCACAGAGATAAATGGCCTGCTCTCCATTCGTATGCTTTGGAAAATAAAATTGATCTCTGTATGACCTCAGCGGATCAGTACTATCCATTTGATGGGCGAATTCTTTTGTATTCAGGTATTCCATTGTTTAGTGTTTATCGGCTTTCAAAGCCTTGATTAAAGGATATAGTAAGGGGCGACTCGGTGCCGCATCAGATACAAAAGGAGCAATTTGCAAATTCAACAAATACAAACCGTCAGCGACCTCATCTCTTACATAGATCATTTCGGTAATGGTCTTGTTTACCATGCTGTTCGACTCTTCCTTGTGAGATCCCGCTTTGATGTTCCAAAAAAGATGATGGGCGTTTAATTTACCTTCATCGTAAGCCCTGTCTACAGAAGGGACGTCAACAAGTAAATGCTCTACACCTGCTTTGACGATATAATTCATGGCCTCAATCGAAAAAAATGCAGGTTGCTTCTGCATATAATTTCTTTTCATTTTAGCAGCATCATTCGGAAGGGTTCTGATCACGAGGGCCTTTAAAAATTCTTTTGGAATGTTGTCTAGCCCGTTCTTTAAACTTCTTGCACTTATAAAAACATCTTCCTTTTCCTTTTCGGGATGATAGGTGTCGGTAGAAGTCATGGCATTTTCAGGCGATACCGTCAAGACTGTTGCAGGAATTAGAGAATCCTTAAGCTGTTCCTGAATCGAGAATCTTTTATGGGTAATATGACCTATACATTCCGTATGCGTTCCATTGCAATGAGGTACCAAAGTTAATTGTTCAAAATTACAACCACCTCCCTGTCTGGTGTCTCCGATAAATCCATCTGCCTCATAGGCTCTTGATTCAGCTCTTTTTGTGTTATAGATATTTGGTTGCTCCCCATTGAATTTTAATGGAATGGAAATGTCTTTTACTTTACTAGTATCAAAAGTAAAATGTTGCTCCTTAAGGTATATACTTAATATCATTTGATTTCGGTCTTAGTCGTCCTTCGAGAAATTAAAATCAAGTTTTTCTTTTAGTTCCGTAGGCAGTGCAGGTAAAAAAGATCTTGGAATAAGCAGCGTGGAAATATTATGCAGGTCATAAAAAACCCGGTGCTTATCTGCTGTTGTCTTTAAATAGTCATAGCCCGAAGAGCCTCCTGTACCAATTTTTTGCCCCAGGGTACGCAGCACCATTTGCGCATGTCTGTTCCTCCAAGTAGTCAAAAGCTCATCCATATCGATCAGTTTTTGAAGAAACATAAAAGGCTGCCTTAACAGGGGCTCATCCCTGTAAAGATTAATAAGTAAGGCGCTAATGGTCGCTTTATAGGACAACTTCAAACTACCCTCCATCAATTTTTCTTCATGCATTTCCTTGTTAAAAATCGAGTTAAAATAGGTATTTGTCTCCCCCAGCATCCTGACCCTAAGCATTTTTTCCTGATCTGAAATATAATCAGCCTTGTCTATAGCCTGCTCCTCTCTTTGGAGCATTAATTGTACCGATTTTTTGTATTCCTCAAGAAAGTCAAATGTTTCAAACTGCAAAAAAGGCGTTCTTTCCAGCCATTTTTCAACCAAATCGAACATAGAATCTCCGGCTTCCAGGTTGTTTAAAATTTCCTGTTCATGATCTGAGAACACCCCTGAATAAGAGCATTGTGTATAGGATATTCTTCTTTCCCTTTTTAACCCCAAAGAAACCTCCAACTGCCTGAATTGAAAACTTTGAAATCCGGAAGCAGGGAGCAGGTAATTTCTAAAGTCGAGAAAATCGAGAGGCGTCATCGTTTCAATAATATCAATCTGATCAACAAGTATTTTTTGAATTTTTACAATCCTGTCGAGCCTTGAAATGGCAACTCCGATCTGAGCTTCTTCGACCTTACCCTCACTGAAAAGTTCCATGATAGAACCCAGATCGTGAAGGATCTCCTTAAACCAGAGTTCATATACCTGGTGGACAATAATAAAAAGCATTTCATCATGAGCAGGCTTATTGAACTCAACGCTTCTTAACTTTTGCGCATCAAGTATCTTTTGAAGTTGTAAATATTGGTCATAATGTATCGAAGAAAGTTCCTTATCCATATATTACTCGTGTAAAAATTTATGAATCATATAATAATTACGCTAATTTAAGGAAGAAAATCAACTATTCTAAAGTATTGACCGCCTTAATTGTCAACTTTCAAATCTTCCGAATTTTTTACTTATCTGAATAAAGCCCGAATAAATCTTATGTTTAACTACGCTGGCTCATCTAAAATCTTTGTAATTTGATCCGCAATAGAAAAGACTTCATTCAAACTTTGACTTATGAAAAAATTGATCAATTACCTGCTGCAAGGACTGCTTTATATTGCTCCTTTAGGAATTACGGCCTATATCATTTACGGGGCATTTACTTTAGTTGACGGACTATCTCAAAAACTTCTAGCAAGATTCTTCGATGTTAAGATCCCAGGCCTCGGTTTACTGTCTCTGGTGATTTTCCTAATCATTGTAGGATTTATCGGAAGAACAATCATCGCTCAACCACTTAAAAAAGTCTTTAAAAAAGTCATTGACAAAGTCCCTCTTATTAATTTTATATATGCTGCCTTTAATGATCTTTTTACCGCTTTTGTAGGAAAGGAGAAAAAGTTCAATCAACCTGTATTGGTCAAAGTAAACCTGAATTCAGATTTGGAAAAACTGGGATTTATAACCGAAGAGAACCTTGATATCATCCAAGCTGAAGGTAAAGTTGCCGTATACTTTCCTCATTCCTATAATTTTTCAGGCGAACTGTTTATTGTTCCGCGAACACAGATAAGAAAACTGGATGTAAATTCAAGTGAGCTCATGAAATTTATTGTCTCGGCGGGTCTGACGGGATGGGGTAAACAGCTTTAAAGTCTGTATTTAATGGGAAGATGAACCACTTTTTTGGTTTCGAAAAAAGGATCGTCAAAATAATCGGTCAAGTCATATAAAGTAGCACTTGGGAAATTTTGCAACTCCTCTGTAAGATCACCTCCCTTTAAATAGAGGATGCCGTTTTTTATTTCGTGTTTATTCTTTCTGCGTATTTTTTTTCGCACCCATTTGACAAAGTCATCCATCTGAGTTACTGCCCGGCTAACAACAAAATCAAATTCACCCTTCACTTTTTCTGCTCTTCCATGAATCGAAGTAACATTTTTTAAGCCTAGTGATTCGGCAACGGCCTCTACAACTTTTATCTTCTTACCAATAGAATCGACTAAAACAAATTGGGTTTCGGGAAACATAATGGCCAATGGAATTCCGGGAAAACCGCCACCAGTACCTACATCGAGCACTTTGGAACCCGGTAAAAAGGGTTGAACCTTTGCTATTCCCAGAGAATGTAAGACATGTTTTACATACAAAGCATCTATATCCTTTCTTGAAATAACATTGATTTTTGCATTCCAGTCAGCATAAAGATTTTCAAGCTTTGAAAACTGCTTCAGTTGCCTATCCGTTAGTTCAGGGAAATTTTGTGGGATCACTTCCATTTTTGAATTTTTAGCAAAAATACAATTTATCTTTTTTGGATAAGATAGGATGCGCAAAGACCGTTGCATCATTCTCAATAAAGTCAAAAATATGTTATTTTTTTGTCAAGAATATGGCTTTATTTTAACAATACTATGGTAAAAAACATTTAACTTTGCAAACTGAAATTTGTTACATTAACAAATAATAATAAAACACATATGCAAGGGGTAAAATTCGTTACAAGAGATAAGACTAACTTCATCAAAACTCTCAACAAGAGGGTTAATAACTACTTCAAAGAGAATAACATACAAAAAACCGGTAATTGGTTGCTCTATAGTAAAGCGATTATTATGTTCGCTATTTTTCTTAGTCCATTAGTTATTTTATTAACCGTTGATCTGCCTATTTGGGCAATGATATTATTGACCATTACGATTGGAATTGGGATGGCAGGTGTAGGAATGAATGTTATGCACGATGCCAACCATGAATCTTTTTCAAGTAAAAAATGGGTAAATAGCCTTATGGGAAGCAGTATTTATATTCTTGCCGGTAACGTTTATAACTGGAAAGTTCAGCACAATGTGCTACATCATACCTACACAAACATTCAAGGTTTGGATGAAGATATTGATGCTGGCAGGATCATTCGTTTTTCCAAACATGCCAAGTGGTTGCAGATCCATAAATTTCAAAAATACTATTCAATTTTCTTATATGGTCTGTTAACCATAAATTGGGCGATCACAACTGATATCAAGCAAATGAATAATTATTTGAAACGCAAATTGTCTTATGGCAAATTTCCGAATCCGGCTAAAGAATGGTCAGTTTTGGTCATTACAAAAGTCTTGTATTATTCCATTTGGCTGGTCTTACCAATTTTGGTGATGGACATTCCATGGTGGCAAGTGCTCATAGGATTTTTTATCATGCATTATACGGCAGGAATGATTCTTAGTGTGGTATTTCAACTCGCACATGTTATGCCAAATACTGACATGCCAAAACCTAATGAAGAAGGATTGATGGAGCACACATGGGCCATACATCAGCTCTACACTACTTCAAATTTTGCCATTAATAATAAATTTGTAAATTTTTATACCGGTGGATTGAACCATCAGGTGGAGCACCATATTTTTCCACATATTTCCCATATTCATTATAAAAAACTTTCTGAAATCGTAAGAAATACAACAAAGGAATTCAATCTCCCTTACAATGAATACAAAACGATGATCGGCGCATTTGTTGATCATTTCAGGCAACTGGACAAACTGGGAAAACACCCTGAATTTGCATAATTATTAAATATTTAGAATATTACAATGTCACAACCATTATCCGACAGAATTAAAAGTTTACCCGTATCACAAACTTTGGCAATGGCGGCCAAAGCCAGGGAATTAAAAGAACAAGGAAAGGATATCATTAGTTTAAGTCTGGGAGAACCTGATTTCAATACTCCGGATTTCATCAAAGATGCTGCGATCCAAGCCATTAATGACAACTACAATTCATATAGCCCCGTTAATGGTTATGCAGACCTTAGGGAGGCCATATGCAGAAAATTTAAACGAGACAATAACTTAGATTACAATATCAACCAGGTGGTTGTTTCAACAGGGGCCAAACAGTCTATAGCGAATGTTGCCATGGTACTATTAAACCCGGGAGATGAAGTTTTACTTCCAGCACCATATTGGGTGAGCTATTCTGCGATCAGCATTTTAGCAGAAGCTACTTATGTTGAAATTCCATCAACTATTGAGACTGATTTTAAGATCACTCCAGAACAACTTGAGGCTGCGATCACCCCCAAGACAAAAATGATTTTCTTTAACTCACCAAATAACCCAAGCGGTACGGTGTATACGGAAGCCGAATACAGAGCTTTGGCGAAAGTATTAGAGAAGCATCCTCAAATCTATATCCTTTCAGATGAGATCTATGAGCATATTAATTATGGTACGCCTAACTTTAGTTTTGCTGCCATAGAGAGTATGTATGACAGAACCATTACTGTTAATGGAGTAGCAAAAGCTTTTGCCATGACAGGTTGGAGAATCGGATATATTGGTGCTCCTGAGTGGATTGCCAAAGCTTGTAACAAGATGCAGGGTCAAATTACTTCAGGTGCCAATTGCATCGCCCAAAGAGCGACCATTACAGCATTGGATGAACCTGTTTCAAGAATACAGTATATGGTCGATGAATTCAAGATAAGAAGAGATCTGATCCTTGGATTGTTGAGCGAGATCAAAGGCATCAAGACCAATGTTGCGCAGGGAGCTTTTTATGTTTTCCCTGATGTCTCCTACTATTTTGGAAAGACCATTGCCGGTACAAAGGTTGAGAATGCTTCTGATTTTGCCATGTTGGTTTTAGAAAAAGCAAATGTTGCCACTGTAACGGGTGATGCTTTCGGAGCGCCTAACTGCATCCGAATTAGCTACGCAGCATCTCAAAAAGAACTTAAAGAGGCTGTCAAAAGAATTGCTGATTTGTTATCTTAAATAACTCTGTCAGATGAGTTTTAAGGTAACCTTTCCAACACGCTGGGCAGACTTTGACCCCAACAATCATATGCGCCACAGCGCTTATAACGATTATGCTGCTGAATCGAGAGTTCGCTTATTCAAAAAATACGGGCTCTCGATGAAGGAGTTCAAGAGGCTGCATATCGGACCCATTTTATTTCAGGAAAACACAAGCTTTTATAAAGAAATATCTTTGGGAGAAGACCTTACTGTTGAAGTTCTGCTAAAAGGTGTTTCTGAAAAGGGCGAACGATTCAAATTTTTACACAGAATTTATAAAGGAGATGGTACACTTGCTGCTGAAATAGAAATATTTGGTGCCTGGATAGACCTTGTTAAGCGCAAACTTACTTCTCCTCCCAATACCATGATTGATCTGGCTGAACATATGTCCAAAACTGATGATTTTGAAACCATCTCTTTAAAAAGATCCTCATAAAACATTTTTAAATATTCATTCGAGCATGAAAAATGCACAGCAAAATATTGGGCTGCTCATCTTAAGACTTTCAATTGGAGGCCTGATGTTATTTCACGGATATGATTATATGATACATGGTGTTGATAGTATAGCAAGCTTGTTTAAAAAAAATGGCATACCTGAATTTATGGCCTACAGCGTATATCTGGGAGAGTTGATCGCTCCCTTATTGTTGATCATAGGATACAGAACCAGATTGGCCTCCCTTTTTATTGCAGCCACAATGGTGGTCGCCATTTTGTTGGCTCACCCAAATGATATTTTTAAACTTGGAGAATTTGGTAATTGGGCCCTTGAACTGAATGGGCTCTACCTATTCGGATCACTTTCAATTTTATTATTAGGCGGAGGTAAACTAGCCCTTTCCAGTTCTAGTAAATGGGATTGATCAAGGCTTTACATCAATATTATCGAGACTAAAAAAGGCTCCTTTATTCTCCTTTCTGTGCATTGATTGATTAACAATAAGATAAGCTATCGCATTAAGGTTTCTCAATTCGCAGATCTGGGGTGACAATTTTGATTTCTCATAAGCTTTTTCAGTATCCTGGTAAAGATAATTCAAATGGTCCATAGCCTTCTCCAGTCTTTCATTGGAACGAACAATAGCTACAAGATCGCTCATGATATTTTGGATCGTTTTTCGGTTATGAGAGATCAATACATTTTCTTTTGGAACCATAGTCCCCTCTTCATCCCATTCTGGAATCTCAGGAATGCTATCCAACTTCAAATGACTTCTCTTATGAATGATCTCTTCCGCAATTTTGTTACCGAACACCAAAGCCTCCAGCAAGGAATTTGAAGCCAGCCTGTTCGCCCCATGCAGTCCGGTTCTTGAACATTCCCCACAGGCGAACAAGTTTATAACAGAACTGTAGCCGTTCATATCAACCTCTATTCCTCCCATCAGGTAATGCGCTGCGGGAACCACCGGAATAAACTGAGATCCAGGATCAATTCCCAAACTTTTACATTTTTCATAAATATTTGGAAAATGCTTTATAAATTCTGACATATCCAAATGAGTACAGTCCAAAAACACATGCGGATCGCCTGTAAATATCAGTTCCGTATTGATCGCTCTTGAAACGATATCTCTAGGAGCCAATTCACCTCGCTCATCAATCTTCAGCATAAACCTTTCACCCGCTTTATTTCTCAGGTATGCTCCAAAACCCCGAACGGCCTCAGATATGAGGAAAGAAGGGCTTTCACCGGGTTGATACAAAGACGTTGGATGGAATTGCACAAATTCCATATCCGTAATTCTGGCTTTTGCCCGGTATGCCATGGCAATACCATCGCCGGTAGCAATTACCGGATTCGTTGTTGCCGCATATACCTGGCCAATTCCCCCGGTGGCAAGAACTACTGATGTAGCCAAATAGGTGTCAATTTTATTTGTTTTCTGGTTTAAGATATAAGCTCCATAACAGGATATTTCATCTTTATCAGTTTTTTCTGTCAAATGGTGATCCGTAATTAGATCAATGGCAAAGTGATAAGGTAAGAGCTGAATGTTTGGCAAATTATCCACTTGTTCCAATAAGGTCTTCTCCAATTCATAACCTGTCACATCCTTATAATGTAAAATTCTGTTTGTTGAATGTCCTCCTTCCTTTCCCAAATCAATTTCTCCTGCTACATTCTGATCGAAATCAGTTCCCCAACTGATCAATTGTCTCATACAATCAGGAGCTTCTTCAACAACCATTTTCACGACTTTTGGATCGGACAAATAATCACCGGCTACCATGGTATCTTTAATATGATCTTCAAAAGTATCCAGCTTGTCCCACACCGCAGCGATTCCTCCCTGGGCATATTTGGTGTTTGATTCACTTTCGTGAGCTTTAGTAGCGACCAGGATTGTTTTTTCAGGCAAAGTAGCAGCCGTTTTAATAGCTATGGAAAGCCCTGCCACTCCCGAACCCAATACCAGAATATCCGTTTTAAATATGCTCATTTTATCTGGAGGAAATTTCCAACATTCTTTGAATTGGGATTAGTGCTTTTTTCTGGATGTCCTTTGGTACATGAATTTCAGGGAGTTCATATTGCATACACAAAAATAATTTTTTCATGTTATTCATCTTCATATACGGACATTCACTGCAGGCACAGGTATTGTCTTCATGTGCGGGTGCAGGATACAATGTTTTATTTGGAACTTCCTTTTGCATTTCATGGAGGATACCTGCCTCTGTAGCTACAATAAATTCCTTGGCCGGATCGGTTTTGGCATAATTGATAAGGCCGGAAGTAGACCCTATATACGCTGCAGTTTTTAAAATATGTGCCTCCGACTCCGGGTGGGCAATAATTTTAGCTTCCGGATGTGCCTGATGTGTATGCAACAGCTTGTCTATTGAAAAAGCCTCATGAACAATGCAAGCTCCTTCCCAAAGAAGCATGTTACGTCCGGTAACTTTATTGATATAGGCACCAAGATTCTTATCCGGTGCAAAAATAATGGGTTGGTCAAGGGGTATGGAATCAATAATCTTTTTAGCATTGGAAGAAGTACAGCAAATATCACTAATGGCTTTGACCTCAGCTGAGGTGTTGACATAGGTGACTACAATATGATCAGGATGTTTGTCTTTAAAAGCCTGAAGATCTTTTGCCTCGCATGCTTCAGAAAGCGAACATCCGGCATTTAAATCTGGAAGCACCACCTTCTTTTCAGGGTTGAGTATTTTTGCCGTTTCAGCCATAAAATGCACCCCTGCAAAGACGATAAGGTCAGCATCTAGCTTCTGCTGCCTTATAAGAAAGTTGCAAACTATCACCAACAAAATCTGCAATATCCTGTATAGCTGGTTCCTGATAATAATGCGCTAAAATCACAGCATTCTTTTCTTTTTTTAGCCTTTTGATCTCAGCGGCATAATCGACGCCATCTGACACTTTTACATCTAAAAACCCCTTCTCTTTTAATTTTTTTTCGGCTTCTGCAAATTCCATTTTCTCAATTTTTATGAATACTAAATTACTACTTTTTAAACAAACAAGCAGGATATATTGACCAAGGAACCATTTATAAAATTAGCTTTTAAGGCCGTGGGATTAATAAATCCATCGACCCAGTCTCAAAGATCTGCACAATTTAAAAATGCCTTCGATCAACAAACTTTGCATCATTCGTAATATTTTACTATATTCGATTCATTACAAGTTGCTTATAAAATAATTTTAATGACAATAAACCTAAAATCTATCTAGCTTTAAAAAAACCTGAACTCCCTCCAAATGAACTCCCCCGCAAAAATTTTGATTGTAGAAGATGAAATGATCATCGGCGCCAATATTTCACTACAACTTTCTAAACTAGGTTATGAAGTAACCGGTATAGTATCAAGAGGTGAAGAAGCAATAGCTCATGTAAAACAGAACCGTCCGGATATTGTGTTAATGGATATACAATTAAAAGGAACGTTAGACGGTATAGACACCGTTATCAGAATGCAACAGCAAATGGATATACCCGTTATCTATTTGACGGCCAATGCTGACGAGAACAATTTTGACAGGGCCAAATCTACTAACCCTTACGCTTTTATATCCAAACCATTTAAAAAGCTGGATCTGCAACATGCCATTGAACTTACGATGGGCCGACTTGACAAAAACAAATCGAGCAGTAATGAAGAAGCAACATGTATCTCTCCATTTATCCAAAGCGACAGCATTTATGTAAGGAGAAATGAGCGTATGATCAAGATCATGATCAATGATATTTATTACTTTGAAGCTGACCGTAATTATTGTAAAATATTTGCCAAAAATAAAGAATGTTTGTTGGTGATGACTTTGAAAGAAATCAATGACAGATTACCTCCTGAACATTTTTTAAGAATCCACAGGTCTTTTATTATTAACCTTTCACATGTAGATGAAGTGGCAGGAACTCATGTGGTTATTCATAAAAAAGCCATACCCCTCAGCAAAACATTACGTGGAGAGTTGATGAATAGATTGCAAACTTTCTAGTCCAGATCAAATTCCATTCTAATTCTGGTCCCTGAACCATTTACGGTCATAATCGATCCATCCAACTGCTGAATAAGCAGATCGATCAGTTGCGTACCAAATCCTGAGCCCTGATCATCCTCTTTATCAAATTCTAACAAACCTATGCCGTTATCAGCAACTTCCAATAAAATACGGTCCTCTGATATATGCTTGCAAGTAATATTGATCACACCTTTTCTGCTATTTGGAAAAGCGTGCTTATAGGAGTTGGTGAGCAATTCATTTACAATCAAACCCACCGGAATTGCCGAATCCACATCGAGTTCCATATCTTCTAAATCATAGTCGTATTCAATACTTCCTTCCTGACCATAGGAATCTAAAATATGCTGTGACAGATCAACCAGATATTCTTTCATGCCTATTGAAGAGAGATTCTTTCCCTGGTACAATTTCTGATGAATCATGCTCATCGAATAAACCCTGTTTCTGCTTTCTTCTATTGCTGAAGTTACTTTGGGATCTTTAATTTTATCTGCCTGAAGATCTAACAAACTAGATACAATACCCAAATTATTTTTTACACGATGGTGAATTTCCTTTAAAAGAAACTCCTTTTCTTGATTCTGTTTTTCAAGAAGTAAATTTTTCTTTTTATTATTCTCATAGGTCACATATAGTACAAGTAACAATACTAATAATAAGCCTGATATGATTGATATTAGTGTTTGCGTGGAGCTCTGTTTATTGATTCTTTCCTGCATTCCTTGAATCACACTTTCTTTTTCAGCAAGATCAAATTCAGTGCGCAACAGCGCCATTCTTTGTTCCGAATTCTCTAAAAAAACTTCCTTTTTAAGAGAATCATATACAGCAAATGCATCTATCGCTTCTTTATAATTATGACTCTTGGCATATGCCCTGCTCAATCTTTCATAGGCCTGACTCAAATAAAAATTATCACCAAATTCAGGAGTTGCCACCTCAAGGCATCGATTAAGTATCACGATGGCCTCCTTATATTTTCCCTGAAACAATTTTAATTGGCCAATGGCCAACAAGGAACGCATATGCAAAAAATCATTTTCGATCAAATTAGCGTATTTAATGGCTTGCTCTCCGGCTACTTCTGCTGCTTCGAATTGATTAAGATCAATATACAGGTCAACCAATGAAATATAAATATCACTTAAATTATTAAAAAAACCGTATTGCTCTCCCATCGAGATCGCTCTTTCAAAGTACTTTAGTGCCTCCTGAGGCCTATTAAGGCTTAATAAATTATTTCCAACAACGTATAAGGTAAAGTCGAAATCCATATCATTTAGATTACGCTCTTCAAAATAACTTAGTGACAACAAACCCAATTCCAGACCCTTTTCAAAATCTAAAAATTTCCAATATAGATTACTCAAATCACTATAAGATAATGCAATCGCTTTTTTATCATTTAAAGCAATTCCAATATTTTGAGCTCTCAAGGCATAATCAGCCGCAGTCATAATATCTCCGTTCCTTTCAAAAACATAACCAAGCTGCGTAAATAACATGGGCAAATCCCGTCTCTTGACTTTTGATCTCGCAGACTCTAGAATTGTCAGAGCGGTATCTAATTGTTCCATTCTAAGTAAAACGGCCCCTTCTGTAATTTGAAATCTACCTTCCCAAAGGGTATCCCTTTTTTCCCGGGTCATCGCTAATCCAATTCTTGTCAATTCTAAGGATCGTTTTAGATCTCTTGTGTGCGTATAGTAAGCCAAATCATTTAACGCTGCAAATTTAATAGTGTCAATAGGGATTTTGGAATAATTCAGTTCCAGTTCTTGCAGGTAAGAATCATCAAAATCATCAGTGTCCACAAAAATTCTAGTATAGGGATTTTGCCTTTCCGGATCTATGAGATCCTGAGCCAAAACAAGCTCAAAACTGAACAAGCAAAAAATAAGTAACATCGTCACTATAACGGATTGCTTATGCATGTGAAGTTGATTAAAATTTCGATCCACTAATAATGGTTTTTTTATAGCTCAAAAAAAATCCTATAAGTTGCTGAGCTTGTTCATTGTTTGCAGAAAGTTACAAATTAAAATAGAAAGACGCTCGATAAATAAATAGAGCTATTCGGATAAGAAAAAGAATCGTTTGTCCTATATGACTTGTTTCTATGGGTAAAAGAAAATTAACTTAGGGCAAATAAAGATGTATGAAGTACATGTAAAGCACTAAAATGTCTAAGTTAAATTGTATCGTCTTTTTCTTTTTGCTCCTTGGGGCGTGTAACACTGTAGACAAAAAAAAAGAAATTGAAGAACAGCATAAAAAGACGATCGAGGCCTATGTGGATACGATTTGGAACAAAAAAGAATTGGATAGTCTGGAGGTTTTCTTTTCCAGCAAATTCATAAGAAAAGTCAATAATATCGATTTGGCTGTTAACTACGCTGAATATAAAGCTAACATAAATATTCTTTTTGCGTCTTTCCCTGACCTTCAAATGAATATTGAATATATCATGGCAGCTGCAGATAAAGTATTTATGAATTGGACGATAACCGCAACAAATACAGGTGAATTTAGTGATCATCCGGCCACAGGGCAAAAGGTTAAAGTGAGTGGTATTACGAGGCTCGATCTCAATGAAGAAGGAAAGATCATTTATGAAAATATCTACTATAATGAACTCTCTCTCATGCAGCAATTAGGCTATACCCTAAGCATGCCAAAAATCGAATAAATTCAATCAATCATAAACCAAAAACAAATAATCATGAAACTACTAAAAATTTCCCTTTTAACAATTACAATGTTACTAATGCCCCTAATCATTTCATCTCAAGAGGATGATGGCTATCAGGCATACTGGATCCACGAAGATCGAGTTAAACCAAGTATGACGGATGAATATGAGCAGATATCAAAAGATCTTGTGGCTGCTTGTAAAGAGCATAATATTCAGGAAACCATGTGGCTTACCATGGCCCTAAATGACAATTCCTATTTGTATGTGACACCTATTAAAAATATGGCCAGTTTAGATGAAAATGGATTTAAAACACTTTCCGAAAAAATGGGCGCCGACAAAATGAGTGCGCTATTTGACCGATTCAGCCCGACTTATGACGAACATGGTGACTATGTAGTTTATCTTAATAAAAATTTGTCATATATGCCTGGAGGAGTATCTCAAACAATTGAAGGCCAAAACTACAGAACCCTATATTATAATTATGTAACTCCAGAGAACGACAAGAAATTTATGGCGATTATGAAAAAAATGAAAGCTGCCTTTGAAAAAAACAATTCCAAATTACACTACAGAGTATATAAAACTGGTTTTGGTGTTATGGGCACCTATTATATGATCGCAGTTGCGGGTGAAAGTAATTTAAGCAGTGCTAAAGTTGGCGATGAAAACTGGAACCTTATGAAGGATGATTTCGATCCGTTGCTTAAAGAATTGAGCAAGGTCACTTGGAAGATGGATGAAAAAAGAGGTTGGATGAGAGAAGATCTGGGATATATGCCAGCCAAATAATCTATAAACTAATTAAAACTTCGATTTGAATATGATGAAAAAAGCAATCATACTGACAACAAGCGTTTTGATGCTCTTAATCTCCTGTCAAAACAATCAATCGCAAAGATTCAAGACTGCTTCAAAAGAAATTGATATGCTTACAAAAGGGCTTTCAGATTATGAAAATGCCAACTGGACAGAATGGTCCAAACAATATGCTGATTCAGCAAAAATCTTCCAAAACACCTGGCTGGAGGGAGTAGGTCCTGAAACAGTAAAGAATCGACATCAGGAACTGATTTCCAATTTATCTGATTATTCATTTGATAAAAAAGATATCACCATGGAGCAAATTATAGATGACAGAGGAAGAACCTGGGTCAATTTCTGGGGTATCTGGAAAGGGACCTTAAAAGCCAATTCTAAGGAAATTATTATTCCGGTACACCTGACTATTCAGTTTAAAAACGGAAAAGTGATTGAAGAATATGGTTTTTGGGATACCGCGAAACTAAAGGAAGAACTCAATAAATTGGAATATGCATCATCAGAAAATTAATAAAGAATGAATCAAACTGATCCGTCAAAAATAATGCAAATAGGTATGGGTTTCTGGGCCTCAAAAACCCTGCTCACTGCGGTGAATATGGAACTTTTTACCCATCTTGGTAAGGGTCCGAAATCAGGAAAACAAATTCAACAAATCATGGGTCTTCATAGCAGGTCTTTGTATGATTTTCTTGATACGCTTGTTGCTCTCGGATTTTTGCATCGCAAAGGAATCAAGGAAAATGCGATATACAGTAATGCCGACGACGCTGATCTGTTTCTTGATAAGAACAAACTGACCTATTTGGGAGGTATTCTTGAGATGTCAAATAACCGTTTGTATCCTTTTTGGAATGATCTTGAAGAAGCCCTTAAAACGGGGAAACCTCAAAACGAGAGCAAATCTGGTGAAGTTCCATTATTTGAAGCCATTTATGCCAACGAAAATACACTAAGAGAGTTTTTGCATGCTATGGGAGGGGTTCAGGCAGGTAATTTTGATTTTTTTGCTCGGAATTTTGATTTTTCCAATTTCAAAACACTTTGCGATATTGGTGGTTCAGGAGGAAATCTATGTGTTCATGTAGCAAAAAACAATCAACATATCCAATGCCTCTCATTTGATCTTCCTCCGGTTGCACCCATTGCCAATGATAATTTTAAAACCCTGGGGCTTCATGAAAGGGTTAAAGCTGTTGCCGGAGATTTTTTTAAAGATGATATTCCTAAAGCTGACTTGATCACCATGTGTAATGTTTTACATGACTGGAGTGTGGAGGATAAAAAAATGCTGATTCAAAAAGCCTATAAAGCACTACCCGAGAAGGGAACTCTTGTTGTTGTAGAGAACATTATAGACAACGAAAGGAGGAAAAATGCTTTTGGCTTAATGATGTCACTTAATATGCTTATTGAAACTGATGAAGGATTTGACTACAGCTTGTCTGATTTTGAAGGTTGGGCAAATGAAGCCGGATTCAAGGATATCAGTTTAATGCCCTTAACGGGGCCCGCAAGTGCAATTATTGCGACCAAATGATCATTAAAAATAAATTGATCACAGTCAATTCTAATAAACCTGGCAAGTACACGTATTATGAAAAATCATCAAAAGGGGAAGGAGTTCATCATACGTGTCTTGTCTTTAGAATCAATTTTTGGCGTCTTTACCCCAATTACCATATTCAAAAAACTATTAATCAATCCCTTTAATGACGCAAATAATTAAATCCTCCCGAATACAATCAATTGACATTCTTAGAGGGTTGGTTATGGTGGCTAAGCTATTTATAAATAAATTGTAATTTAACACCCTACGTTTATCTAAAAATGAAAAAAATGAAAAAAATACTCTTTCTCTTATTGATAGTTTTATCCTCATGTAAACAGGAAAAAAAACAAGAAAGCTATCTTGGCATTGTAAATATTGAGGTTAGCGGAAACGAAGAAGCCATACCTCATTTTGAAAAAGGATTGCTTTTGCTCCATAGCTTTGAATACGCCGATTCACGAGAAGCCTTCCTTGAAGCTCAAAAAACAGATCCGGAAATGCTGATGTCTTATTGGGGAGAAGCCATGACCTATAACCATCCTTTATGGTCAGAACAGGATTATGAAAAGGGAACAGAAGCCTTAGCAAAATTAAAAAATAAGCAAGAAGCAGCAAATATCACTGAGCTCGAAAATGATTTCTTAAAGGGAATTCATATCCTTTATGAATCAGATTCTTCTAAAGTTCAAAGAGATAAAAATTATGCAGATTTTATGTCATCATTGAATGAAAAATACCCTGACAACCATGAAGTAGCAGCCTTTTACGCCTTGTCGCTTTTGGGTTCTGTACCAGATGGACGCGATGAAATCACCTACGGGAAAGGAGCCGACATTGCTAATGGCATACTGAAGGAGAATCCGAAACATCCTGGTGCGCTCCATTACCTGATCCATTCCTATGATGACCCGGAGCATGCAAAACTTGCCTTGACAGCTGCCGATTCTTACTCGGTCGTAGCACCTGATGCAAGCCATGCTTTACATATGCCTTCACATATTTATGTGGCTATGGGAATGTGGGACAAAGTAGTGAGCAGCAATGAAAATTCTTATCAAGCCAGTATCAACAGAATGATCGCCAAGAATCTTGCTCCAAACGGCAGAGGTTTTCACGCCTATCATTGGCTTGAATACGGTTACCTCCAACAAGGAAGAATAGAAGATGCCAAAAAATTGGTCATCGACATGGAGGGATTTACCAAAGAAGCTCCCAACAAATATTCAAGATCTCATATGGTATATCTTAAAGGCACCTATTTGGTTGAAAGTGATCAATGGAGCAGCGATATTGCCAACATTAACGTCGATATTTCAGACCTTAACCTTACCGTTAGGTCTCAATACCGGTTCATCGAAGGAATGAAGGCTTTTAAGTCTGAAGATAAAGCTTCACTTGATGTTATCCTTGAAGAAATTAAAAAAGATCTCGATAAGGAATCTTATCTGGTGACTTATGATGCTGCGACATTTTGTTCCGGAGCAAATAGAAATACAACATCTCCGTCTATGTTGCTTGAAACCGAAATCATGATGGAACAGCTAAAGGCCCTAAGAGCCTGGCTTGATCAAGATACAGAACTCACCGAAACTCATTTAAAAAAGACACTGGAACTTGAACAAGATCTTAGTTATAGTTATGGACCTCCAGTAATTCAAAAACCAACCCATGAGCTCTACGCAGAATGGTTGTTAAGTCAGGGAAAGAATCAAGAGGCCCTGGAACAGTATCAGGCGGCCTTGGCAAAAGCACCGATGAGAAGAACGGCACTTGACGGAGTTTCGGCATGTGAGACAAAAATGGGTGGGCAAATTTGAGCATGGAGATTTCTTTTATCACAAGGGAGCAATTCTTATTGATCCTTCACCTGTCTTGAGCAAAGGTTGACTCAGTTTTTATGTCTGTATATGTAACGATTTAGATTCATAAGCGTCGTTTATATAAACCAAATAAACACTTATGAAATTCTTGCATATACCCTCATTGGCCATTCTTTTCCTTTCTTTAAGCTTTTTGGCCTGTAATGATGACGATTGTATAAATGGTGAAGGCGTTATTGAAACCCGAAGTATAGAACTTGCTTCTTTTGATAAAGTAAGCTTATATGGCATCGATCATTTAACAATCAAACAAGGAGATGTACAAGAAGTAAAAGTCACTGGTTATCCGAATATTATTGATGAGCTCAATAAGAGCATTGCAAATAATGAATGGGAAATCAAACTTAATGATGGCTGTTATAACAACGCCGATTTGGATATTGAAATTACTATACCTATGCTAAAGGCTTCAAATTTAATCGGGTCCGGTAGCATAAGCGTTGAGGAGTTTGTCAATCAGGAAAACCAGCTTTTTGCCATCAGCGGTTCCGGAAATATGGAAATTGGCGGCAATAGCGGAACAGAGGAAGTCATATTCAGTATTACAGGAAGTGGTGACATGACTGGCACCGAAGATTTTATTGATCTGAAGTCTGTAAAATTGAACATTTCGGGATCAGGCGATTTTGACGGTTTTTCTATAAAATCGCCAACTTATGAGGTGATTATTTCCGGCGATGGAAATGCTAATGTGCATGCCCTGGATTTACTTACCGGAACTATAACCGGATCGGGTAATATCAATTATTTAGGCTCACCCGAAGTTAATGTATCGATTACTGGTTCTGGTAAAGTGAACAATGTGAATTAATATTTGGTGTCGCCTCATTGCCTTTTTTAAGACTTTATTTTTCTATATATTTACCGCAAACGCGATTTGCTGCCTATCGTTTATACACTCCCTGGAAACTGTATCCAAAGGAAATAATTGATGCAGTAATTTAAGAAGATAGATATGGATAGAAGAAAAGCCCTGAGAAACCTGGGGATATTAACTGGTGGGATGGTGCTTCTTCCCTCATGTGAATTTTCTAAAGAAAAGATAAGTTTAGCCTTAAACAACCTTCAGGTTAATGAAACCCAGGAATCCTTATTAAAGGATGTTGTGAGCACCTTGATCCCGGAAGGAGATCTTCCCGGTGCAGGTTCACTCCAGGTTCATGATTTTGTATGGGTTATGGTAGACGATTGCATGGATAAAGAGAAGCAAGCTGCATATATAAGAGGACTAAATGAGTTTGATTCACAAATCAAAAAAATGACAGGAAAAACTTTTACCTCTCAAAACAATGAGGAGCGCGTGCTGTCACTTAAGGGCATAAACGAAGATCCAACAGATGGGTCCACAAAGGTAAATGATGATGTTAAATCATTTTTTAATACCACAAAAGGATTAACGATTTTCGGTTATATGAGATCAGAATATATCATGACCGAAGTGATGCCCTACACCCTTATTCCAGGAAGCTACGGCCCATGTGAAACAATTGACAACACTAAAAGAATAAACGTAAATGGCTGATATCAGTACAAATGAAAACACCTATGATGTTATCGTTATAGGCTCAGGAATGAGTGGTGGCTGGGCAGCTAAAGAATTCACTGAAAATGGTTTTAAAACCCTGGTCATCGAAAGAGGGCGAGAAGTTAAGCACAATGTGAATTACCCTACTACCAATATGAACCCTTGGGAATTCAAACATCGAGGTAATCTTACGGAAGAAGTAAAGAAAGAAAACCCAATTGCCAGCAGGTGTTATGTGTTTAGAGAAGATGCCGAACACTTTGTGTCAAAGGACAAAGAGCATCCCTATATCCAAGAAAAGCCCTTTGATTGGATCAAGGGCTACCAAACCGGAGGGAAATCTCTTTTATGGGCAAGACAAACACAAAGGATTTAGTAATTATGATTTTGAGGGCCCGGCCAGAGACAATTTTGCGGTTGACTGGCCCATCAGATATGAAGATCTGGCTCCATGGTACAGCCATGTTGAAAAATTTGTAGGAATTGCAGGTAACAAGGATGGTCTTGATGTACTGCCAGACGGGGAATTTTTACCGGGAATGGGATTGAATTGTATTGAGGAACATTTTCAAGTCGCAAAGTTGAGGAGAATTATGACGGACAGACATGTCATCAGCGGACGTTGTGCTCATATTACCGAGAATCGTGAAATTTTTGCCCAGCAAGGAAGAGGGCAGTGTCAATATAGAAATCTCTGTCAGCGAGGATGTCCGTTTGGGGGTTATTTTAGCAGTAATTCAAGTACTTTACCCTGGGCGATGAAAACTGGTAATCTAAGTATGATCCACGACTCTGTGGTTGAATCTATTATGTATGATGAAGAAAAGGAGAAAGCCTCAGGTGTAATTGTTATTGATACAAAAACCAAAGAGAAAAAAGAATATTATGCTTCAATCGTTTTTGTAAATGCCGGCACATTAAATAGCAATCTTATCCTGTTGAATTCAAAATCCAATCGCTTTCCGAATGGGCTTGGGCAATGACAATGATCTTTTGGGGAAATTTATCGCATTCCATAATTACGGGCCTTGGTGTTTGCTGAATACGAGGGCTTAAAGATAAACATATAACAGGACGCGAGCCTACGAATGCCTATATGCCAAGGTTTAAAAATGTAAAAAAGCAGGAAACCGATTTTCTCAGAGGCTACGCGATCACCTTTAATGCCCGTAGACAAATTATTCAAGAGACTGAATGGAATAGGGACTTCACTGAAAGAAGGGCTGCTTAATCCGAAATATGGTACATGGAAGGCCTCGGCTCATATGATGGGTGAGACCATCCCAAAAGAAGAAAGTCAGGTCACTTTGGACCAAATGAAGTAGACGACTGGGGCATTCCTTTACTGAGAATAAATGTTGCACTATGACGATAACGATGAAAAGATGATCAAAGATTTTTATGAAGAACTGACCGAAATGTTTGAAAAAGCAGGGTTTACAAATATCAGAACTTATGACTCAAAACAGGCACCGGGTTTGGATATTCACGAGATGGGCGGTGTTAGAATGGGGAAAGATCCAAAAACATCACTATTGAACAAATGGAACCAACTACATTCCTGCAAAAATGTTTATGTCACTGATGGGTCCTGTATGACTTCTACATCTACTCAAAATCCATCATTGACCTATATGGCCATTACAGCAAGAGCCTGTGATCATGCTATTAAAGAATTAAAAAAAGGATAGTATCATATTCAAAAAAGTTGAATAGAATTCATTCGCCAAGCGAATAAATGGGGTAAGTCTGTCTATCCATCCATATTGTTATGAATTCTTAGTATTTTTACTAAAACCATTTGTATGAAAAAATCTCCTGCTTATTTTACTTATTTTTTTTACAACCATTAGTTATGGTCAGAAAAGAGAATTAAAACTGACAGCTGATGTATGGCCGCCTTTTATAAATGTTGAAGGTGAAAAATCGATCCTTACCGATCTGGTTCAGGAAGCCCTTTCAAGAATGGAAGTGAAATCTACGATGACATATAGAGAATTTCACTGATGTTCTTAAAGGTATTAACTCAGGTGAATTTGATGGAACCCCTGCACTGTGGATCAGTGATAAAAGAAAGGAAAAATATCTTTTTTCCAAACCCTATTTATACAATCAATTGGTTTTGGTGGGGAAAAAAGGCAGTGATGTAACTGCAACTTCCTTTAATGACCTCAGTGGCAAGAAAATAGGGGTAGTAGACGATTATGACTATGGCGATTTTGATAAAAACGAGCATATTGTCATCATTTCAGACATCAGTAATCAAAAAAATCTGGAAAACCTGCTGTCTGATAAAATTGATTATATGCTTGTGGATGCTTTACTGATCCAATACATGCTAAAATACCAATTGAACGATGTTACGCAGTACCTCGCCATTGGTCAAAAACCATTACTGGTTAAATCACTCCATTTTGCCTTGAATAAAAATGTGGAAAAGGCAGAAGAGATTCTTAATGAATTTGATGAGAAAATAGAAGAAATGATCGCTGACGAAAGCTTTAACAGGATCCTTGAATTAAACTGGGTCCAAGCTGATGTAGATGGTGACGGAAAATTGGAGTTGGTTCTTGGAAGTAACAATGCCGGTACTTCGGCCCCTAAAAACATTTATGGGTTGATGATGGATACGAGCTATAAAGAAAATAATCCTCCACAACGCTATTATGTTGATGGAAAACTATATGAAAATTGGGACAACGTACCTAAAAGCTACAAATTGGACCTGGTCGAAGACACGACTCCCAGTTTAGAAGACACCTATATCAGATTGGACTTTTAGACGGATTTGAATTCTTTATGTTTTCCTGCTTTTTTTCGTTTGGTAATTATTTGCTTAAATTGTTACATCATTAAACTGTTGTATCACCATAAAACAAGGAACTATGAACGTAAAGGAAGTTTTAAGGGAGCTAGAATCTTATGCTGATGAAAGAACCAAAAACACCCATATGAAACACGGGGCTCAGGAACCTTTGTTTGGTGTTAAAGTGGCTGATCTTAAAAAGATCTTGAAAAAAACGAAAAAGGACCACGAACTTTCTTTGGCCCTTTACGAAACAGGAAATTCAGATGCCATGTACCTTGCCGGCTTAATGGCCGATGAAAAGCAAATTAGCAAAGATGATCTGAACCAATGGGTCAAGGCTGCCTATTGGTACTATTTAAGCGAATATACAGTTCCTTGGATCGCTGCAGAAAGTCCTTATGGATTTGAATTGGGTTTGGATTGGATTCGTTCTACTGAGGAAACCGTTGCCTCAGCCGGTTGGTCGACCTTGTCTAATTATGCCAGTATCAATGACTCTTTGGATCTTGAAACCTACGCCTCACTTCTCGACGAGGTTGGGGAAAAAATTCATAATGCTCAAAACAGGGTCAAATACACCATGAACGGATTTGTTATTGCCATAGGTTGTTATATACCGGAACTGAGCCAAAAAGCGAAAGGAATTGCCGAAAAAATAGGAAAAGTCAACGTTTTTATGGGAGATACATCCTGTAAAGTACCCCTGGCTCTTGATTATATCAAAAAGGTTGAAGACAAAAACAGGATCGGTAAAAAACGAAAAATGGCCAGGTGTTAGCAGTTTTAGCTCTGGTTAAATATCCAGAAAAGAGAACAATATAGACCCCCTTTTTGGTATAGTTTTTATTCATGGTATTTGCAGCATTTGAAATTTCGAGACGCAGTTCAATAAAATTCTATCAGATCAAATTTTCTGTTTTCTGCCCAAAATTCATTACTTTCAATCTACTTTAGGAATATTAAATCATATCATGACCCAATATCTAAAAAAAGCGAAAAGCGAAATTGGACTGTCCCCTTCTGAACTTGTCTTCAGAGGTCAGAAGAAAGTAGATCAAATTCAAATGGGTATTATTGATTTTGACGAAACCACAGTTGAGGAAAAAGCCATACATAGTATCAAGGAAATTACACCCTATGCTCAAAGAAAAACAGTAACGTGGTTCAATATCTACGGCTTACACGATATTGAATTACTTCAGGAAATAGGTGAAGAATTTAATTTCGAAAAACTTGTTCTGGCCGATGTATTGGAAACACACGCGCGTCCAAAAATTGAGGATTATCATAATTTGGTATTCGTTTCATTGAAAATGATCCAGTTCTCGGAAGAAAAAAAAGATCTCTCTGTCGAAAATTTAAGTCTGATCTTTAATGATAATATTCTTATCTCCTTTCAGGAGAAAAGAGGAGACGTATTTGAACCTGTACGGAATAGAATCAGGAACCAAAAAAGGACACTAAGAAGCTCCAGACCCGATTATCTGGCCTTCGCATTGATCGATACCGTTGTTGATCATTACCTGTACGTATTGGGTTTACTGGGAGAAAGAATAGAAAATATTGATGATATGCTCATAGATCACCCGAATGATAGTGTTATCGATGAGATCAAATCCTTTAAAAGGCAAATTAATTTTATCCAAAAAGGCGTCAAACCTGCCAAGGAAATGATTCTGGCCTTGTCAAAACTGGAAAGCGACTTTATCCATAAAAAAAACAGGATCCATTTTAAAGAGCTCGTCAATAATATAAACCAGGCAAGCGATACGGCCGATAGTTATAGGGAAATGTTATCGGATCAGTTAAATGTTTACCATATGATGATCAGCAGCAGGCTTAATGACATTATGAAGTTTCTGACCATATTTTCAGTGATCTTTATACCTCTTACTTTTATCGCAGGTATTTATGGAACAAATTTCGATGTCTTACCAGAATTACATTTTGAATATGGATATTATATCATGCTCAGTTGCATGGCTGTCGTCGCTATCGCTATGCTGCTCTATTTTAAAAGAAAAAAATGGTTGTAAAAGCTGTACACTGACAAAGCAGGTTGGCTATAAGTCTAATTTTTTGTTGTTCCCCTTTTGATCAAAGTCGTCTCAATGACAGTGGTCGCATACTCCGAATTTTTATTTTTTAGACGGTTGATCAGTTTTTGAGTTGCTACTTTCCCTATATCCTTACCATGCTGACTAATTGTTGTTAAAGGTGGATTACTATTCATAGATAGTATACCATTCGTAAACCCAATAATAGAGATTTGTTCAGGAATCTTAAAACCCAATCTCGTGGCTATATTTATGGCTGATATGCCGGTAAGTTCATTAGCAGCAATGATCGCATCTACCTTCTCATGCTTTAAAACAGCGTTTAGATCAGATGTGAAATCTTTATACTCTTCTATATGCAATACACGTTCAGATAAGTTCTTTCTTTCCGAAAGGGCATAAGCATAGCCACGATACCTGTCCTTACCAATGGAAGTGGTGCTGATCGGAGAAATAAAAAGTATATTCTTTGCGCCTGAATGGATCAGGACTTTAGTTGCATTATACGTTGACTCAAAATCATTGATCACGACTTTATCGCATTTGACCCGATCATCTATTCTGTCAAACAAGATTACCGGAACACCTTTAGATATCAATTCATTCACATGGTCGTATTTGCCTTGTTCCTGAGATTCCTTGCAGAGTGCCATGATGATACCATCAACATTCCCTTGAGATAGCATATCAAGTGTTGCCTTTTCTTTGGTATAAGATTCATTGGAAAAACAGGTAAGAATATGATAGCCCTGATCACTTGCCTCTTTCTCGATACCTCTTAAAACCCTAATAAAGAAGGGCGCACGCATATCCGGAATTATGACGCCAAGAATTTTGGTTCTTTTTGGTTTTTAGGCCTTGGGCAAATAAGTTCGGGGAATAATTATACTTTATAGCAGCAGTCTTTACTTTCTTCTTGGTGGCTTCACTAATTTCGTAGCTATCATTTAAAGCCTTTGAAACGGTTGAAACAGACACCTTCAAAATCGCTGCTAACTCCTTCAGGGTTATCTTTTTATTTATCATTCTTCTAATACTGATTTTCAAAAATATCAGTCATGAAAGTTAGTAAAAAAAACAAGATCGCCTGTATTAAATTTCTAATCATGGCTAAAGAACCCGTTTTCACCTTACAAGAGAAATCTATTATTCCATTGATCAATTTTTACTAATAAAAAACAGATTAAATTGCTGGCATAGAAATTGATAATTGCACTTGTGATTCACATCATGGTGTTTGCATTGAAAGAAAGATGAAACTAAGCAGATCAAAAAACAATCATTTCAATTTAACCCTCATCTACCATGAAAACAAAAGACAAGCTTCTACTTCTCCTTGCATTTTTAGTTTTGCAAACTGCTATTGGTCAGTATGAAAAACCGTATGACTCGATTCTTGTATTTCAAAAGAATTACAAGAAGAATCACTTTCAAATGAAACCGGCTGGCCTTAAAAATATGTCAATTACTCAGAAAAAACCAAGACGAGATACGTATCCGGCAGGTGAAATTCTTGAAGATATAGGAAGGGTAGGACTTTCGTTATTCATGAATGCTATTTGGGGCGAATATACCGACACCTCAATAGATGATACTGATGAAGTCGATTGGGTACTTTCGAGCCAGATAAAATCTCTAACCAGCAGCTATAACTGGGAACTTCAGGTTTTTACAAAAGGTATTCATTATAAAGAATTCTATGCCAGCGGAATTGACATTGGTTCAAATAGTGAAAGAGAAGTCTGGTGGGATGAAAACACCAAAGGAATACTCCTTCACCAAAATGATACGATTTTCAGGTTTGTGATGCTTGTAAACCCTGATATCAATGCATTTATAGAAAAAATAGCCCCTGAGGATTTTGAGGAAAGGAAAGTACATATAATGAGCGAGCTCATGAATACCTTTGATCAGGGAGGTCTTTTTCTTTCCGAAATCCTCACCGATGTCGAGCACTGCGTCGACGTGGACGGTGACGAGGTGCAGGACGGCATCGACAACTGTCCGGCCGCCTCGAACAACGCCCAGGCCGACGGCGACGGGGACCTTTCGGGCGACGCGTGCGACAACTTGCCGACGGTGGCCCAACCCCGGCCAGGCCGACTTCGACCTGGACGGCGCGGGCGACGCGTGCGACGCGGACGACGACAACGACGGCGTGCCCGACGGAACCGACTGCGCGCCGTTCGACGCGTCGGTGAGCGATCTTCCCGGCGAGGCGGCCGATCTGGGCTGGGCGGGCGCGGGCACGATCACGCTGGCCTGGACGCCGGGCGCCCGGGCCACCGGGTCGAACCTCTACCGGGGCAACCTCGGCGCGGCGTTCGACCCTTCCTGGGGCTGTTTCGCAACCGGAGTCACCGGAGGCACGTTCGACGACCCGCAGATCCCCGCGCCCGATCACGGCTACCACTACGTGGTGTCGGGCGAGAACACGTGCGGCGAGTCCTCGGCCGGAGCCGACAGCTCGGGGAGCCCCAGAACGGTCGACACCTGCCCTTGAGATCCGGGGGCGTTTCGAGCGCGCCGGCGCGGTCCGGGGAGAGGTTATGATCGGGCATGCGCCCGCGAAACCTCGTCCCCGTCGCCTGCGCCCTGTCGGCGATCGCGCTGATCGGCCTGTCGGCCGGCTCGTGCCGATCGACGCCGCCTCCCACGGCCCCTTCCGGGACGATGGCGCTGACCTGGTCGCCGGTTTCCGAGGGCGGGGTCGTCGGTTATCGGATTCTACGGCCGGGACAGCGGCAAGTACGACCGATTCGAGGACGTCGGCATGGTCACCGAGCACACCCTCGAGGGGCTCGACCCCTGCATCGACTGGTACGTCGCGGTGAAGGCCCGCACGGGCGCGGACGGCGCCCCCGGGGAGTACTCGCGAGGAGATCTGGGATGGCCCCGTCCTTCGATCGCGGGGGTCCGCCCCTCCGAGGGGGCCGCATCCGACAAGGTCCAGCTCGTCGTGTTCGGCGAGAACTTCCGTCCCGACGCGGCGATCGAGTTCTCGCGTCCGGCCCTCGCGGTCGAGCGCCTCGAGGTCCGCTCGTGCCGCGAGATCGTCGCCTGGGTCGCCATCGAGGCGGGGGCGGCGCCCGGTCCGGTCGACCTCGAGGTCGTCAACCGCGGCGAGGGGACCTTCGTCGTCACCCCGGGATCGTTCACGATCCGCCCCCGCTAGGGCGCCTTCTCTTTCCTCCGGCTCCGGCTCGCAGGGCGAAGCCGGCACGGCGTTCGACCGCCTTGCGCAACGCCTCGCGATCCCGGAGGGCCGCGGCCCGGTCCGCGGCCGCTAGGGCGCGCTCGACCTCGAGCTGGATCGCGACGGACCGTTCGCGCTCACCCCGCGCGGCCTCGATCTCGGCCAGGGCGGCCAGCCGGTCGGCCTCGAGCATTCTCCGGTCCTCGGCCTGCCGGCGTAATTGCTCGGCCGCCTCGGCCAGGGCCTGCGCGTGGCGGTTGCCCGCCAGCTCATCCCGCCTCGCGCGGACCCGCTCGAGCTGAACCGTCAGCTCGGCCTCCTGCCTGGCGAGCGATTCGAGCTCGGCCCGGCGGTCGTCGTCGCCGGCCGCGGGGCGCTCGGCCCAGGTCGGGAATACCGCCAGCGCGGCCGCGGCGAGCAGGGCGACGGCCAGTCGATGGACGATCGAGACCCTGCCGGGGCGGATGCCTCTCACGATCATGGTCAGTCTCCTCTCGAGGTCGCGCGCTTCGACGGCGCCGGTGACCAGCGCGGGCGCGCGAGCGGGTGATTCGGCCAGGAACTCCACCGTCTTGAGCGAGCCGAGGCGTAGGCACGCGCGCACCCCGGGTTCGAGCGCAGCACGATCGCATCACACGACGCTTCCTCCGAGGTGCGCAGACCGCGCCTCACCCACCAAAGGACCGGGTACCACCAGAAGATCACCAGGCCCGCCATCTCGACGTAGCGGACCCACGCGTCGCGGCGCCGCACGTGCGCCAGCTCGTGGGCGATCAGCGCGTCCCGCTCCGGCTCGTCCAGCCGTTCGAGCAGGTGCAGCGGCAGGAGGATCTCGGCCCTGCCGGGCGGCCCGAACAGCATGGGAGGGACCCTCCCGTGAACCAGACGGAGGCGCGGAACCCGCGACACGCCGACCTGCCGCGCGATCTCGCGCGTGCGCCGTCGGATCGCGGCCGGCGCGGGGAACGCGTCGCGCAGCGCCCGCCGGAAGCGCAGCGAGCGCCAGGCCGCGAGGGCCAGGACCGCCGCGGCGCCGCCGATCCAGATCGCCGAGCCGACATCGCGCAACGTCTGGCCGGGACGTTGCGTGACGGGCGAGGGGTCGCGCCCGGCGAGCACCGATTCTCCGGCGGACCCCTGATCGTCCGACGACACCGCCCGGGGGATCGCGGCCAGCGGAAGCAGCGGCGGGGCGAGGAGCTTGAGCAGGACGACCAGCCACAGGGCGTGCACCATGCCGGGTCGGCGAATCCGGCGGGCCGCCAGCGCGGCCGCGGTCGCCAGCACCGCCGCGAAGGCGGCGTTGTGGAGGAGCACGGCGCCGGTCGATTCCGTCGCCGCGTCCCTCCGTCCGCCTCGCGCCGCTCGACGATCCTGCGGAGCTTCTCGACGTCCTCGCGCGTGAGCCTGGAGACCCCGACCAGATGGGTGAGCAGGGGCGTCATCGATCCCTCGCACAGCTTCTCCGCGGTCTGGCGAAGGCGGTGCCCGATGAGGTCGTCGCGCGCGATCGTCGCCGCGAACACCCCCGCGCGGCCACGAGCCCGTCGCCGGACCGCGCGCTTTACCTCCAGACGGTCCAGGAGCTTCTGGACGGTCGCGTAGTGGGCGGCCCCTCCCCGCGGATACAGCAAGCCGGTCAGGTCGCGGATCGTGGACGGGCCCCGCTCCACAGGGCCTTGAGCACCGCGAGCTCGGCATCGGTCACGTCGGATCGCGGTCCGGCCATCGCGCCTCCCGTCATCAGACAGATCGTCTGACCATGAAGGTAAGACAAATCGTCTGAGTCGTCAAGTCGCTTTTCGGGTCGGCGGGTCGGTCGAGCGGTTCAGCGGGCCTGGAGGATCTCCACGTCGTACCCGCTGGGATCCTTCACGAAGATGTACCGGGTCTGCAGCTCCGGGCGGGACGTCCGATACCACCAGCCGCGCTGCTCGACGTCGCGGATCACGGCGTCCAGGTCGGTGGTGAAGGCGAGGTGGCCGAACTGGTCTCCGAGGGCGTACTCGCTCCGGCCGTGGTTGTAGGTC
>CAVQSO010000009.1:0-185701 GCA_963715975.1 uncultured Flavobacteriaceae bacterium
TCATCATCCTCAACAGTATTGGGAGAATTTCGATCATTTTATCGGAGGCAGTTCCGTGTTTAAAATGGTAAATTTCTCTGATCGCTTCAGCCTTTACCTTATTCGACGGATGATCCAATAACTGAAGGATATAAGGTTTATAGAAATCGTGTAGGTTATCTGAGAGGTTCTGTAGCAGTAGCAGTATTTCATCTTCCTTCCCGGAAGTCAAAATTTCCACATTGGATTACTTCTTGAAGACACCCCTAGGCTGATATCTGTTACGGCACCGCTAATTATGGCCTTAATATTCTTAAGGAAAGACTTAAAATAGGAATCTCTAAGTATGTAAACAATAAATATCCAAACAAGGATGAAGAATAATGTAATAATGGTAATATAGGAGGAGGGAACCTCTAATTTTTTGACGACTAACAACAACAAACAACCTGCTATACCCGTAGCTATGCTATCTATTACAACATCTATAAATGGTTTGGCCCTTTTTTTTACATCAAATGATATGGGTAATATCGAAAGCTCGAAGGCAGCTTTATTCACGGATTGTTTGAAGCTCCCGTCCATACCCTTTATTAAGACCAAGGCCCACAATTCAGGGAAAACAAGAAATAACAGGGAGCCCAATGCTATTCCCATAGGTAGAATTAACAGATTACTTGTTACGCCAAAAAATGACAATAACCTGTTTGTTAAAAGTAATTGAATCAAAAAGGCAGCCACGTTAAAGCTGGAAAACCAAAAGCCAAAAAAAGCACTGAGTTCGTCAGGGTTCGTAAAGGTTTTGTGTGAAAAATCACTGAATTGATAATCCACTAATTTTGCAACGATGACACTGACACCCACGATTAAAGATAAATAAATAAGGTGTTTTGACTTTAGAATGAGTTTAATGGCTGAGCCTGACACTTCTTTGTTTTCAGTATTTCTGTTGTTTATGATAATCCGATTAAGGGTGATTATTCGCATTTTCCAAGCAGTAAATAGGATAGGTAAACAGAGAAGTAGAAGTGAGGCAGCAGCATATATTACAATGCTATTCCCAAAATAATTTGCCAGGATGCTGGTAAGATAACCTCCAAAGATCCCTCCTGCTATTGCCCCGGCTCCTATAAAGCCAAACAACCTTTTAGCTTCTCTTACGTTAAAAACGAGACTTGAAATGATCCGAATTGGGAAAGATCTCTCCACGCCAAACAGAGACAAGCTCAAATAGTAGAAATACAGAAAAAGGAGCATTGATCAAGTCCTGATCAATAATATAAGCGAGGGCGAGAAAAAGAAACCGCTAAATAATAGTATGGTTGAAGCAGCTATGATCCTGATGGAAAATCTTTGGACTAAACGTCTATAAAAAAAAGTGCTCAATATAGCAACCGTAGCTACCAGCAAATATCCATAGGGTAATTGTTCGACGCCAAGATTCGACAGAAAAAGCGCATTTACAGTAGGCTTAATCAAAAGCAATACGGTAATGACAAGAAAAATATAGCCTTGCATGAGAAGAGCTAGCTTAATTTCTCCGTCTTGTAAATTAAATGCTTTCTTTACGATACCTTTTAACATATTCAATTTAATTGATTAATTGCAGCCTAAAGCAGATGATACCTCCAAAACACTTTCCAGTGGAATTACCAGGTCACGTATGATCTGTTCTCCCCCTGCATCTTCGATAAGCGCAACCATGATATACTTTCTGTCTTTTCCCCAGACAAGAACAGAATCTGAATGATAATTTTTCCACGAGCCCGATTTTCGGTAAATATCTGTATCAGGGGCTATAGTTTTTAAGGTGTTTACGAATTTATGGGATAATTCCGGGTCTTTGAGAATTGTTAGCATTTGAGCAGACCGCTCTTTAGAAATCAAATGGCCAAAAACCAATTGATAATAAAAACTGGCTACCTGACTTGCAGTTGCACCATGGCTCAAACCGGCAAGTGGATCGGGTTTTCTTACGCCCGATTTGGCATACCGTTTCCCAACCCAAAGACCTCCTCCTGTTTCTTCATCATAGAGTTTATGATTAGTATTACGCAAAGTGTTTTCAATACTTTCGAAACCCAATTGATCTATAACCTTAGTTGTAGCAGCATTATTTGATTTACTGATCATCAATTTCAAGTTATCGTTCAGTTCAGCGGTATATTCAAGTTTCCCTTTTTCAATAGCATCAAAAGCAGCCAGTAAAACAGCTATTTTTGGAAGACTTGCGGCATACATCATATGATCGTCATTGAGTCCGGCATATTTGATACTTTTCAAGATCTTCAAAACTAACAATTCCAATAGCCATTCGTTTTGAGCTGACTAAATTTTTCCATTTTGGATTCTTGAATATTACTTCCTTAAGTTTCGATTCCAAACCATCACATCTTAGATCACGTATCGGAGTCAAGGGGCCATTTTTATCCAAAGGTAAGTTTTCCTGAGCATAGAGTAGCGTTGGTCCAATGGCTTGAATGACTAATACCAACAATAAAAAAAAATGCTTTCTAAGTTTCAATTCAAAAAGTTTTATAAATGATAAATATAAGGAATCAATTAGTTTTGACGATATCAAGATTACTCAGAATATCAACACATTAAAGCAGTAGCCCTGAAGCGCAGCGGCTTGGGCTTTAGAGGAATAAAAATTATCAGAGTGATGCACAGAAAAATAAAATGAGCCTTGAACTCCTGCCTGCTGGCAGGCAGGTTTGGTTCTTTTCTTCAAGCAAAGAACAGGTAAGGTTCACTCAACAAAAAAAACCCACTGAAAAGTGAGGTTTATATATTTTTATGAGCGCTAAAGGCTCAAACAAACTATTTCTAAGCTCTTGTCAATACTGTAACAGACCCTTCGCTATCTGTAATGGTTAATTTGTTTCCGGAAATCGAATCGGTCGATACTTCAGTTTCTCCCTCCATCGTCATGGTCAATTGATCTCCATCTGTACTCCAGGTAAAAGAACTATTTTCTGTAGCTGTTTCTCCTAAAAGACTAATTGTAGCAAGTAAGGTTCCTTTATTGTTATCGTTAAAAGTAGCTTCCAGGCTTACTTCCAGACCTTCAGCTGATTCTGATAATACCCAGGTTCCTACGATAGGGTTACCATCATCACTGTCATCGCTACATGCAATAGTTGCAGTTAATGCGATAAACATAATCAGTACATACTTTAAATTTTTCATAATATTATTTTTATTTAGTTAGAATTCTTTACTCATGTGGCTTTTTAAGAACGGCCTGTTTAATTATAGTTTCTACTCTATTGCCCCAAAACAAACGTATAAAACCCTGATTTAGTATAAAAAAGCTCAATTGAGTATCAAGGAAGACAGCATTGAATGATGAAGTAATCATGATAAAAAATTTGATTTTTTCATGCTAATTCGGTTAGTGGAAAAGTTATTAAAACAAGCAAATTTTCCTAAATTTGTGCTACTTGAATCGTTTAAAAACCAACATGTCATGAGAAAATTAGTACTTATTGCCTTATTATTGTCGAGCCTCATCGGATCTGGCCAAGAAAATCTGGAGTACCAAAAACCCCCCCAAGAAATTCTTGAATTGGTAGATATTCAAAGAGCTCCATGGGTGCTTCTTAATGAAAATAGGATTTTATGGTGCTGATTTACAGAAATCAATACAAATCTATTGAGGAACTTTCAAAAGATGAATTGAGGCTTGCCGGACTCAGAATTGACCCAAAGACAAACATTGGAAGCAGAACCACCTATTATAACAATATTCAAGTCAAAGATCTGAGCAAAAACGACAGCAAGCAGGTTCAGGTAACAGGACTTCCGGAGCATCCGAGTTTTGCAAATTTTACCTGGTCTCCTGATCAGACCAAAATCGCCATGACAAATACGGTTAAAGATGGGGTTGAATTATGGGTGTTGGATTTGGCAACAGCTTCGTGAAAAAATTGACAGAAGCTAAAATAAATGCCAATCTAAGGGATGTCATCAATTGGTTTGAGGATGGAAATTCCATACTTGTAAAAATGATCTCCTCTGATAAGCAGGATCTGATTGATACCAAGGCGGCAGTACCATCGGGTCCAACCATATCTGTTAATGAAGGGAAGAAAGCGCAGAACAGAACCTATCAGGATTTGCTGAAAAACAAAAATGACGAATACAATTTTGAGCAATTGGCTCATTCTGAAATTTTTAAAGTTAATCTAGATGGGACCAAAGCTAAATGGATGGATAGCGATATGTATAATGAAATCTCCTTTTCTCCAGATGGAAATTATGTGATGGTCAGCAATCTTGGTCAAAACCCTTTTCTTATTTGGTTACCTTATAGAAGATTTCCATCACTACACAGCATTTATGATAAGGAAGGTAAGCTTGTTGAAATCGTTTCAGAGGTTCCGCTGATAGAGGATTTACCTAAAGGATTTATGGCTGTGCGAGAGGGGAGAAGGGAGTTGAGCTGGAGAAATGACAAACCGGCTACGTTGATTTATGTGATGCGCTCTGGATAAAGGTGATCCTGAAAATGAAGTGGCATTACAGGGATGAAGTCTTTGCACTTGAAGCTCCGTTTAACGGTGAAGGGAAAAGTATCGTAAAGACCATCAACAGATTTAATGGCATTATATGGGGAAATGAGAATATGGCAATTGTGTATGATTATTGGTGGAATACAAGAAATTTGAAGACCTATGTAATAGATCCATCAGACAATTCAAAAAAACCAAAAATTTTGTTTGACCGAAATTATCAGGATAATTACAGTGATCCCGGGAGTTTTGTAATGACAAGAAACGAAATGGGTAGCGAGGTATTGGCCATGAATAAGGGAAAAGCATATTTGCTTGGAGATGGGTTTACCGAAAAAGGTCAGTTTCCATTTTTGGATCAAATTGAATTAAGCTCCACGGATAAAAAAAGAGTTTATGTATCAGACATTAAAGGGAAAAAAGAGTCTTTAATGGAATTTGACCCTAAATCGAAGCGGCTAGTGGTTCGATATAGAATCTCCAACAGAATATCCGAATTACTTTTTCAGGAATTTGAAAAAGAATAAGCTCACGCCAACTTACTTTTAATGAAAATCCGTTCAAGAGCATTCAAGGAGGACATAAGGAAGTGATCAAATACAAAAGAGATGATGGACTGGAGCTTTCAGGAACCTTGTATTTGCCTGTAGGTTATGACATGGAGCAAAAGGAAAAATTACCCTTGCTGATATGGGCATATCCGGAAGAATTTAAAGATAAGTCAAGCGCCGGACAGAATACAAAGAACCCCAATGAATTCACTTATCCCTATTATGGTTCAATGATCTACTGGATCACCCAAGGATATGCTGTTCTGGATGATGCTTCATTTCCAATTGTAGGAGAAGGAGATGAGGAGCCAAATGATACATTCAGACCCCAACTGGTTGCCAATGCCAAAGCAGCGATTGATGCAGTGGACGAATTGGGATATATTGACAGGAAAGAGTTGCTGTAGGCGGCCATAGTTATGGGGCCTTTATGGTGGCGAATCTATTGGCCCATTCTGATTTGTTTGCAGCTGGTATAGCCCGAAGTGGCGCATACAATAGAACCCTTACACCATTTGGATTTCAAAGTGAAGAAAGAAATTATTGGGAAGCTCCGGAGATCTATAATACCATGTCTCCATTTATGCATGCTGAAAAAGTAAATGAACCCATCCTGCTGATTCATGGAGAAGCAGATAACAATTCAGGAACCTATCCAATGCAAAGTGAAAGGTATTTCAATGCCCTTAAAGGACTGGGAGCTACGCCCGACTGGTGATTTTACCCAAGGAAAGCCATGGATACAGAGCCAAGGAAAGTATTCTTCACGTGCTATGGGAACAGGATCAGTGGCTGGAAAAATATGTAAAGAATAAGCCTGAAAAGTCATTGGTTCCTAGCGAATAGGTGGAATGATGCATTGTAGCATTGCAGCATTCACACAATAAAATACCCGCTTTGGACACAAAAACACCACTTTCGTCCTAGATTTTTTTGCAATTCAACATTTTGTAGTAATTTAAGGATCAAATAAGATCCGTTTATCAAAAAATTTGCATGAAAATAAATAAAAAGACCCTGGTCATCATACTGGTGATGTCATTTGTTGTTGCAGCTTTTACATACATCAACAAAACACCCGCTGAAGACTTTCTCACATCACTTGATACAGAACAGCTGAAAAAAGTAAAACTTCCTTTTGATCACCTGTCAAGACAGGCATGGCACTTTTTACCGGGTAGTATGTGGCCGCGAGCCGGCATCATGCTTAAGGACCTGAATCGGACACAAAAACAAAAGGTTTTTGTATTGTTAAGGCAACACCTCAGTGAGTCTGGATTCGAAAAGATCATGAGCATTATGGACCTTGAAAATGTAATGGCCAAAATGGGTCAGGATGCTACAATGAGAGATCCGGAAAAGTATTTTGTGGCCATCTACGGCAATCCGGTGGAAGATAAATTATGGGCCTGGTCATTCGAGGGTCATCATATATCGCTTAATTTTACCATTACCAATAAAAAGGTGAGTATGACGCCACGCTTTTTGGGAGCCGCTCCAGCCATCATCCCTTCAGGATACAGAGAAGGAGAACGTACATTGGCTGAGGAGGACGATATGGGGCTTGCACTGATCAATTCCATGAGTACGGAACAAAGAGTGAAAACTATTTTTAGCACCCAACCTTACTTTGAAATTGTGACTTCCAATGCCACTGAAGTAGGGCCCTTGAGTCTTGTCGGGATTAAAATGAGTGAACTGAACAAGGACCAGCAGGAACATTTAAAAGAACTGATTGCCGTATACCTTTCAACCATGCCCGAACCGCTTGCACAGCAGCGCATGGAACAGATTGAACTGGAAGACTTTTCTGAGATTCGATTCGGATGGGCAGGAGCAACGGTATTAGGAAAAGGACACTATTACCGTATCCAGGGGACTACCTTTTTGATCGAGTTTGACAATACCGTAGGCAACGCTAATCACATCCATACCGTATGGCGCGATTTTAATGGCGATTTTGGTAAAGATATTATCAAAGAACACTATTCACAAGAGAGTCATTATTGAATGATGTATTTTGAATATCGAATTTCGAAGTAGGGTTTTGATTGGAGATTGTTGATTTTAGAAGTGAAACCTCATTCACACATTTATGCATTACTATTGTAGCATTGCAGCATTGTAGCATTGCAGCATTGTAGCATTGCAGCATTGTAGCATTTTAAAATTCCGAAAATTTCAATATCTTAGAACAAAATTAAATCTAACAAAATAATACCCCCAAATTATGAAAAACATATTGATTACAGGATGTAGTACAGGATTCGGATTTAAAGCAGCTAAACACCTCGCTGGTAAAGGTCATCAGGTATATGCGACCATGAGAAATATAAAAGGAAAAAATGCAGAATCTGCGGCAGAATTAAAACAATTCGCCAATGATAAACACCTCAAGCTGGATGTGTTGGAAATGGACGTTACTTCAGACGACAGTGTTAATGCCGCAGTTGCTCAAATACCGGTTGTAGATGTGTTGATCAATAATGCAGGAGTGGGGTTTGGTGGCGCCATGGAAGCATTTACTGCTGATCAGGTTTTAGCACAATTGGATTTAAATATTGTTGGTACGGTGCGTACTGCAAAAGCCGTTTTACCGGGTATGCGTGCTCGTAAATCGGGCTTGATCATTCAAGTGAGTTCTACTGCCGGACGGGGTGCTTTCCCCGGATTTGGGGTGTATCATGCAAGCAAATGGGGGCTGGAAGGCTTGAGTGAAGCCATGCGCTATGAACTCGCTCCATTAGGAATTGACGTTGTGCTCGTTGAACCAGGACCGTTCTCAACCAATTTCTTTGGAAATATAGTGCCGGGAACCAGTGAAGAGATTGCCTCAGCATACGGACATGTTGGAGAGTTTTTCGATGGATTCGGACAACAGGTACAAAGCATGTTTGCAGATGACAATGCCCCAACAGATCCTATGATCGTTGTAAAAATATTTGAAAAATTGATCAACAGTGCTAATGGTACGCGTCCGCTAAGAACCATCGCAGGACTTGATTTTGGCTTCCAGGCACTTAATGACGCCGTTGAACCGATTCGAAAAGCAAGTTTGGCAGCAATGGGCATCGAAAAGCTTAGATGGACCAGGGAAATAGTTAATGCTGAAATGCTTCAATGCTACAATGTTTTATATAATCGTTGTAGCATTTTTGTTTTTGAATATCGAATAAGGAACAAGGAACTTTGAATTTCGAAGTGAAACCTCATTCAGGCATTCAAACATTCAGGCATTCATGCATTATCATTATAGCATTTCTGCATTGTAGCATTTCTCAGTCCAAAACAAAAAACTCAGCGGGTGAGCTGAAGTCAACCGCTGAGCGGTCACAACATGATTCATTCATTCATTACTATTGTAGCATTGTAGCATTGCAGCATTGCAGCATTGTAGCATTGAACCATTTTCTAATCCCGAATCTCCCCTTCTAACAAACCTATATTAACCTCCAGATAATCCTTGATTTTTAAATATTCACGAATTAAATAAATGAAATTCAAAGCGTGAAAATCAACCAGGTTTTCGAACTCTTTGGATCTCATAAAAATCTCATAATTGACTGGGAAATGAGAAGGTGCTTCGATGTCTAATTGAGTTACTTCGCTCACTCTTTTGGGAACAGCTATATTTTTTAAATTGATCTTGTCATTTAAATAGATCATAAGCACATTAAAAGCATGGTTATTTGCAATCTCTATGTCTTTTTTGGCATCGTTAAACATGCCTGACCAATTTGAGATGTTCACCTTTAAAACCTTGTTTTGAATAATATTGAGTTTGCCTGAATTGATGATGTCATCCACCGCACCTGTAGAAGGATCATAGGTGCTATAATTGATCATATGACCGATCAAGCTATCCACTTCACGGTTTGTATAATCCGAAGCATTTGGCCCCATTAAGGATAGTAACTTTTTACTTGAATCGAATGCATCCTGAGAGATAGCGATGATAAAGTTGAGATTTTCCAGGTTTCTTGAAAAGGTTTCATGAAGTCCGATGAGTACTTCCTGTTCCTTACGCTTTTCTATCCGGTCATTATTCCAGGTATTGATCTGCAATGCGATCAAAATACCGATCACCACCAATACGATCTCACCAATGGCATATCGCATATACTTTAAAGGTCGGTTATCGTCAGCCATTTTTTTACGAATTTTTCGAAAGAATGGGATCATTTTTCAATTTTTTAATTCTTTCCATTTTTCTAGATCATTCAATAAGGATATAGCATTTTCTTTCATACCAGTCAGCAAACGAACATGCACTAGATGTGAACGAGTAATACGTTTTAATTGAAAATCGAAATCCTTATGCAATTGTAAATAATTCAAAATATATTCCAATTCTTCTTGAGTTACAGGCGAAATATCATGGCCGACATAACTGGAAGAGACATTTAAACTAATGTTTTCACTGCTTAATATATCCTCATGTATTTGCATTGGGATAGCATCAACTACAATCGGCAAATACCCGTTTACCAATTGATCTGTATATTCTGTAAACCACCATTCTGGCCTCAATTTATAGTAATCTCTAATCGCATTAGTCATTTCTATTTCCTTGACCAACTTCAAATTTCCGGTACTTTTCAGATCATCAAAAGTGTTTGTGTTTACGGATGGTTTTAGTAATCTTCCAACTCCTTGGAGTTTAATGACAAATGCATTGGCGTCTTCGATGATTTCTTTATGATCTATAATATTTTTTATCTGTTTACAATATTGATTCTTAATAATGGCGGCTTCGATATGTTGTGAAAGCATTAGTGTATCTGACTTTAGATCTTCTATCAATCTATCCATATAGACTAAAGTAGCCTTTTTATTTTTCTTCTCCTCGTTCCAGGTATTGATCTGAAGCGCAATCAATATTCCAATAACTACAAGTACAGATCTCACCAATGGCATATCGCATATACTTTAAAGGTCGGTTATCGTCAGCCATTTTTTTTCTTATTTTTCTAAAAAAAGGAATCATTAGGTTCAGTTGTTGTTTGATAAATATAAGGAACTTTTAAATGATTGGACTTGCCTGCCGGCAGGCAGGGATTGGAGAATGTTGATTTAAGATTTTTGAAGCGTTTTTTGGAATATCGAATTTCGAATATGGAACTCCGAATTTCGAAGTATGTTTTTGATTGGAGATTGAACTTGCCTGCCGGCAGGCAGGGATTGGAGATTGTTGATTTGAGAAGTGAAACCTCATTCACACATTTATGCATTACTATTGTAGCATTGTAGCATTGTCAGCATTTCAGCATTCAGCATTCAGCATTGCAGCATTTTTTTTTAAAAAAACAAATTCAAATTCGTAAATTCGTCCCTCAAACTTAAAAATAACCCCCTAAACAATTATTATGAAAACATTAAAACTACTAACTCTTGCATTGCTTATAGGCTTCGCCTCATCTGTTAATGCACAAACTGCCGACGAAATCATTGCAAATTATTTGGAAAATACCGGAGGTGCCGACAATTGGAAAAAATTAAATGGTGTTAAAATGAGTGCCAAAGTAAATCAACAAGGCATGGAAATTCCAATTGAGATCGTTCAGTTAAAAGGAGGAAAGCAAATGACCGTGATCAACTTTCAGGGAAAAGAATTGAAACAAGGAGTATTCAATGGAGAAACACTTTGGAGCACAAATTTTATGACCCAAAAAGCTGAAAAAAGTGACAAAGAAGCGACAGATAATATGATGCTTGAAAAAAATGATTTTCCTGATCCTTTCTTATATTATAAGGAGAACAATTATACCGTTGAATTACTAGGGAAAGAAGATATTGAAGGTACTGAAACCTTTAAAATCAAACTGGTGAAAGAACCCATGACGGTTGATGGGAACAAGGAAGAAAATATTTCATTTTACTACTTTGACACAGAGAACTTTATTCCTATAGTGATGCATAGCGAAATGAAATCAGGTCAGTTTAAAGGACAAATGTCTGAGGCTAAATTTAGTGATTATCAGGAAGTTGATGGGATGTACTTTCCTTTTTCCATGACGCAAGGGCTAAAGGGACAACCTGGTCAGGCCATTACCTTTGATTCAATTGAACTAAACCCGGAGGTCGATCCAAAAGCGTTTGAATTTCCTGAAGAAGAAGCTGCACCAGCTGAAGGTGGCGAAAAGTAATTTCAAATCATCCATAACAAAAAGTAATGAAGAAATTATTAGTTACCTTAATTGGAATCTTTTTGATGATTCCAGCGACGAATCATGCACAAGTATCAGATACATTAAGTGCAAAAAATCTATTTGGCGATCTTAGTGCAAGGCACATAGGGCCGGCTTTAATGAGTGGTCGGATCATTGACATGGAAACCCATCCTACAAATCCAAGGATCATCTATGCCGGAACAGCCGGTGGTGGGGTTTGGAAATCTAATGATGCGGCAACTACCTTTAACTCAATTTTTGACGATTATACACAATCTATAGGTGCGGTGGCACTTGATCCTAATGATCCGGACAATATCATTTATGTTGGGACAGGAGAAACATGGACCAGAAACAGTGTATCTGTTGGTGATGGCTTATACAAGTCTGTAGATGGCGGAACCAACTGGAACAAAATTGGTTTGGAAAATTCTGAACGGATCGCAAACATCGCAGTCAACCCGAACAATTCAAATGAAATTTATGTAGCAGTTTTGGGAGCACTTTGGTCCGATAGTGAAGAGCGTGGCGTGTTCAAATCTTCAGATGGCGGCGCCACATGGGAAAAGATCTTATATCTGAATCCTAAAACGGGATGTGCAGATTTTATCATGGATCCTACTAATCCGGACATTTTATATGCCTCCATGTGGGAATTTAGAAGAACAGCCTGGTCATTTGAATCAGGGGGTGAAAGTAGTGCACTTTATAAATCTACTGATGCAGGAAAAACCTGGAACAAGATCCATAACGGTTTCCCTAAAGGCAATCTGGGAAGATTAGGTATTGCCATAGCGCCATCAAATCCAAAAATTCTGTATACCGTTATAGAAGCTGAAGAGGATGCGAGAAAAGGATTGTACAAAAGTGAAGACGCCGGTGAAAGCTGGAAGCAACTCAACAATGATTTTGGTATTACGGTGCGTCCATTTTATTTCTCGCGAATTACAGTAGATCCGAAAGATGAAAATGTCATTGTAAAAGGAGGCTTAAGCGGCTCGATTTCACGAGACGGTGGCTTGACATTTAAAGATCTGGGGAATATGCACAGTGATATTCATGATGTTGTTTTTGATATCAATGATTCTGACAGGATGTATGTTGGAACAGACGGTGGTGTTTATCGTTCATGGAACGGAGGTACGACCATGGAAATTGTCGAGAACATGCCACTTTCTCAGTTCTACCATGTGAGTGTTGATAACGAAGAGCCGTATAATATATACGGAGGTCTGCAAGATAACGGATCCTGGTATGGTCCTTCAAGAGCTACCGGAGGTATCAAAGCCAGAGATTGGAATTCAATTGGCCCCGGAGATGGTTTTAGGGTGTTAAAACATCCCACAAAGAATATCATTTATTCTGAGATGCAAGGTGCCGAGAATATCTGGCGTTATGATGTAGATAAAAAATTGATAAAAACGGTTCAGCCTTTACCCAAGGAAGGAGATCCTAAATTGCGTTTCAACTGGAATACACCCATAGCTGTTAGTGCTTTTCATCCAGACAGGTTTTATGTGGGAAGTCAGTTTTTACATGTATCGAACGATATGGGAGATACCTGGAAAATTATCTCACCAGACCTGACGACCAATGATAAAAGCAAGCAGGACCAGGCGGATTCAGGAGGATTGTCTGTCGATAATTCGGGTGCTGAAAACCATACCACTATTTTTACCATTGCCGAATCTCCTCTGGATGAAAATGTGATTTGGGTCGGTACAGATGATGGTAACGTTCAGGTAACCACAGATGGTGGAAAAAATTGGACAAATACCTCCATGGAAATTGAAGGCTTACCAAAAAATACCTGGGTATATCATATAGAAGCAAGTTCTCATGACAAAGCAACGGCTTATGCTGTTTTTGAAGGCCATACCAGTGGTGACATGAAACCTTATACTTATAAAACAACAGATTTTGGTAAAACCTGGAAGAATATCATTACGGAGGATGTTATAGGATTTGTAAGAAATATTCAGGAAGATTATGTGAATCCTGATTTACTGTTCCTGGGAACAGAATTTGGTTTGTACATTACGTTGGATGGTGGGAAGAGCTGGACAAAATTCGGCAACAATATGCCATCCACAGCAGTTCATTTTATCGATCTGCAAAAACGAACCAATGATCTGGTGATGGGAACCCATGGAAGGGGAATCATTATCATTGACGATATTTCTCCTTTACGTGAGATCAATAAAGAGGTGATGAAGGAAAAAGTTCACTTTTTTAGTTCAGAACCTTTTGTCATGACAGATCAAAGTGGCTTTGATGGAGGTTTCGGAACCGAAACTCAGTTTGTGGGCGCGAACTCCACAACTGCAGCTCAGATCAAGTATTTCTTGCCGAAGCGTCATACCTTTGGTAAAATGACATTAGAGATCCAGGATATGGAAGGCAATGTGCTGACCACCTTAGGTGCAGGTAAGGCAAAAGGAATCAACATTGTGAATTGGGGTTTTAAAACAAAACAACCCAAAGCAGCAAAAGGTAAAACCTTTAGTTTTGGAGCGTTTACGGCACCTTCAGTGAAAGCTGGTACCTATAAGGCTGTATTGACAAAAGGTAAGGATACTTTTGAAAAAGAATTTGAAGTGGTCTATGACGAAAGAACCGGCTTGTCTGCAAAAGACAGGGACCTGAAATATGATACCACCATGAAATTGTTTCATATGACGGAAGAACTGGCCTATATGGTGTATGAAGTTGACGCTTATACAGAAGCCACGAAAGACAGTAATAAAAAGGTTTCCGCCAAATTGAACGAGCTAAAAGAAACCCTGGTAATTACCACAGGAGACAACTATGTAGGAACTGCAGAGCCACAGTTAAGAGAAAAAATAGCCGATCTGTACAGTAAAGTCGCTTCATCTTATGACAAGCCTTCAGCTGCAGAACTTGATAATTTGACCATTGTTGAAAACAGGTTTGAAAAAGCCAAAGCAGATTTTGCCAAATTAAAAAGCAAAGCTAAAGTTGATGACCTGGGTCTAAAAACCTATGAAGAATTTCTGGCAGAATAAACGCTGCGCTATTAAAATTAAAAGGATCCGACGATGTTGGGTCCTTTTTTTATGTTCAATGCTGCAATGCTGCAATGCTACAATGCTACAATGCTGCAATGCTGCAATGATTTATTGAAGTATTGTTACATTTGAATTTCGAATGTTGAAGGAGGTTTTGATTTAAGAATGGAGATTGTTGATTTTGAGATTTTCGAAGTTTTCTGTAAACTAGAATGTTTCTTTGTGTCGAGTCACTGCACGTCAGCAATAATGAACGAAGCAACGGAAGTGCGTTCGCACTGAAAGGGAGAACAAGCATGAAGTTGCGAAAGTGAGTGGTGCGAAGCAACTGCGAAGCACATCACGAATACTTAAAACAATAGTAAGGGGATGAGTAATTGCCTTGTGCAGTGCTACCTCCTTTTTTTGGTTCGTTTTTTTTGGAGGAGCAAAAAAAATGAAAAAACAATGATATCCTTTATGCAAATAAAGGAATACTTGATTCAATTAAAAAGAAAACTAAAAATACCCTAACTTTAAAAAGTAGCTTCCCTTAAAAGAAGATAAACTTATATTTCATGAAAATAAAAAAACTATCCCTATCAATACTAACACTATTTATAGCATTCAGCACCCTTTCTCAGGGATTTTTAAGAACTCAGGGCACAGAGATCGTCAATGACAACGGACCCGTGATTTTACGAAGTATTGGTACCGGTAACTGGATGATCATGGAAGGCTATATGATGCAGTCTTCATCGGCGGGAATCGGAACCCATACGCAGTATAGGAATAAATTGGTTGAAACGATGGGTGAGGAGCGTACCGATGAATTTTTTGATACCTGGACCGAGAATCACTTTACCAAAACCGATCTCGACTCCATGAAGGTATGGGGTTTTAATGCGGTAAGGGCGGCATTGCACTATAAAACACTTACCCTGCCAATAGAAGATGAACTGCGCAACGGTGATGGCAGCCTGCAAAACACCTGGTTGGAAAAAGGCTTTGAGAAAATTGATGAATTATTGAGCTGGTGCGAACAAAATGAGATGTATTTGATTCTCGATATGCATGGAGCACCTGGCGGACAGGGAAAAAATGCCTCTATCTCTGATTATGATGAAAACCTTCCTTCACTTTGGGAAAGCGAAGACAATAAACAAAAACTGATCGCTTTGTGGACCAAACTGGCTGAACGCTATAAAGATGCCATATGGATAGGAGGTTTTGACATGATCAATGAACCCAATTGGAGTGTTGACGGCACTAAGAATCAAAATGGTTGTGATTGTGAAAACAATGACGCTATCTGGGAGCTTCACCAGCGTATTATCGAGGGTATCAGAACCGTAAACAAAAATCATATTGTGTATATCTCAGGAAACTGCTGGGGAGGTAATTACAGGAGTTTTCAGAACCATGGGTTAAAAGATGCGGATCAGAATATGGTCATTACCTTTCATAAATACTGGGACAGCAACAAAGAAGGAGCCATCGACAAATGGATCAAAATGAGAGAGCAGTATCAATTGCCTTTATGGATGAGTGAAGGTGGCGAGAATTCAAACACCTGGTTTTCTGAATGTATTGGACTTTATGAAAAGAATAAGATCGGCTGGTCATGGTGGCCGGTTAAAAAAAGTAAGATCAACAATGTACTAAAGGTAACCACAGATCCTGCCTATCACAAGCTGATCGAGTCATGGAAAAGTGATAAGCCTTTATCCGCTGATGCCACTTATAAGGCGGTAATGGGATATGCAGAAAATCATAAAATTGAACATAATACAGTAGGGAGAGATGTGATCTATGCCATGACAAAGCAAGTGACGAGTACACGGACACAGCCATTTGTAAAGCACCGGGTAGATAAGCCGATCCTTTTTGCTGATTATGATATGGGAAGAGAGGGTTTTGCCTATCATGACAAGGTTTATGCTGATTACCATATGAGCGAAGGCGGGAGCTGGACCGACTGGAATTCCGGAAACTATTACCGCAATGACGGGGTGGATATTGGTCACATTGATCAAATTCCCTACGTAGGCTGGACCGAAGCCGGCGAATGGATGCAATATACCCTTGACATACCCAAAGCAGGAAATTATAAGATGCGCATCAAGTCGGCTGCAAAAGAATTGGGAGGCGCGCTGAACATAGAAGTAAATGGCAGCATCGTCAAAGAAAATATACAGCTTCCCACCACACAGGCCACTGACAGCTGGGAAACAATAACAATTGAAGGAATTCCATTACTACAGGGAAAAGCCGTTATTAGATTTCATATTGTAAAAGAAGGGTCGGATTTATTGGAGTGGGGTATAATGATGTAATGATGCAATGATTTATTGAAGGATTCACACATTAGCTTCGTTGAATCATCGATATACTAAATTCATGCATTCACGCATTCACGCATTATCATTGTAGCATTTTCGCATTGCAGCATTGTAGCATTGAAGAAAAATTACAACAAATTCAACTCAATCCTGTTGCGATCAGAAACATCCACACCGATCAAATTGAATTCCTGATTGTGCTCTGTATCATACAATACAAAAGGTAAATTTTTCTGTTGTGGATCTAGTTTTTGCAATTCCTGAATAAGGTCGTTTATTGTTTTCATAGCCGCATTGTTTATCATTGTTATTATCTTCTTACAACGTTAAGATACGAATTTTATTGCGGTATTCAAACTTGATTTACAGCTATTTATAAATGACTGAAAATAGTGTAATTTAATATTTCACACAGGATTGCAAGGAGGTTCCATCCTTTATGATTTCATTGAATAATCATCCATACGGATTGTTCTCATTGACGTTTCCCTTCTTTTTTCGATTTCATCCTGATCTTTTTTTGCATCCACAAAATACATCTTTAATTTGCCTTTGTATTTGGCCTGGATCTCCCCCCGATAAGTGCAGTAAAAATCTTCTTTGATCAGCTGATAGGTGTTTTCAGAAATATTGATCTTTCCGGCTTCTGAGTTGGTTTCCATACGTGAGGCAATATTCACAGTATCGCCCCAAATATCATAGGCAAACTTTTTTGTACCAACAACACCAGCTACAACCGGTCCGGTATTGATCCCGATACGAATATCAAAACGGGTTAAATTATTGGGATCTTCTTTCTTTGATTCATCGACAAATTCAGCAATTTCAAAAGCGGCTTCAATCATTTTATGAGCGTGATCTGAGGTAGGAAAAGGTAGTCCTCCGGCACACATATAGGCGTCTCCAATGGTTTTGATCTTTTCAAGTCCGTACTTTTCCGTGATTTCATCGAATTTTGAAAAATAGAAATCTATACTCTCTACCAGTTCCTCGGGAGATAGTTGGTCGGAATTGGCTGTAAAGGCTTTAAAATCGGTAAACATAACAGTGACAGATTCAAAATGTTTGGCCTGAACTTTACCTACTTCTTTGAGTTCCTGTGCCGTTTTTTCGGGCAATATATTACAAAGCAGATTATCTGAACGATCGCGTTCTCCTCTTATGATATGACTGGTTTTTTGGATAAAACGGTTACGATGTAGCAGACCCAGGGCCAGTAAGGTGATCAAAACCAAGGCAACAATAGCAGAAGTGACTGTAATTTGCTGTTTATTTTGTTTTTCATTTAGCAGATCAACCTCTATTTGTTTTTGGGCCAATTCAAAATCTGTTCTGAGATCTGCCATTTTTTCAACAGTTTCAATATTCATGATACTGTCTCTAAAAGCATAGTAGTTTTTTAAATGACTGTTCGATTTTTCAAAGTTCTTATTAAAGTCATATAGTTCTGAGAGTTTGAGGTGTGCATCACTGATCTGCTCAGTCAGATCATTGGCCTCCGCAATATCCAGGCTGCTTTGAGCAAAACCTACTGCTTTGTTCCAATCATTTTTTCTGAGATAGATATCAGACATATAGGTGAGATAAACGCAAACCGGGTAAAAGTCTTCCAAATCTTCCAATATCTCTATGGGTTCTCTTAAATACACTTCAGCAATTTCATCATTTCCTTGTTTGGCATAGATCATTCCAGTATTACCCATGCTATAAGCCCTTCCAATGGCATGGTCTTTTAAGTTAAAAATGACTGATGCCTCTCGTGTAAATAGCAACGCTGAATCCAGTTTATTTTGCGTAATATACAGATCTCCAAGATTGTTCAATGCACTTGCTATTCCGATTGAATCTTGTAATTTTCTGAGCAAATGGATACTCTTTTGATAATAGAGCGTAGCATTTTCAAAGTTGTCAATGTTTGCATAAGTTCCTGCTATGGATATCAATGCCCTTCCCTCGCCACTATCATTTTTAGCGCGTAATGCATATTTTTGGCATTGAAAGAAAGCCTCAAGCGCCAGCACATTTTTCCCTATTGTTTGAAGCGCATTTCCTTTGTTTAAATATCCGTAATATAAATACAGATATGAAGAATCTCTGGAAGCTTTGTTAATGATTGCCTCTGAAAACTGAAGACTTTTTGTGGGATCTGTCTCATTAGCTGCAATATCAACTAGTAAGTCCAACTCATCCATTTGATAAGATCCTGAATTATATAATCTGATCAGACTATCAGCAACTATTTGATTTTGTGCAAAGGAGAACGATCCGGAAAATACGAGTATGAGTAAGCAATAAAAATTCTTCATTTTCTGAGAAAATTAAATAGTGTACCCCGATTTTAGGATCGCTCTTACGATCAGGATACAAGGTAAAACTAATGAACATGCCAAGGGATATCCCTTTTTTTCCCGAAATTATATAGTTCTATTGATAGGCTGAACTACCACCTGTATTGGATCTTTAGAGAAGTAAGCATTTTACTTCACCTTTAAGATAATACATTTACATAGTATTACAAAAGTCTCTTTGGACGAATGGGGGCAAATACTTCCCGAATGGATCGTTTTTGTTCCCCAATCACAATTGGCAATGATATTGGAAATAACCAGTTTTTTTAGCTCAAATTAATGAGCCCAATAACCCGTAATCAATAAAATTTAAATTAATTTTACATTGAGCATTGTAGCATTGAGCATTGAGCATTGCAGCATTGCAGCATTGTAGCATTGCAGCATTGTAACATTGTAGCATTCACGCATTCAAGCATTAAACGATGAACCAACACGTCATTACCAGCCCAGATAAAGAATCAACCGTTGTGATCGATCAGGGTGAACTTGTCAGTTACAGTAAATTCGGAGAAGAGTTGATCCATCAAAAAGGGGATCCAGGATGGAGAAATGCCGATACAGAAATGTTTCCCATCATCGGGCCCACCGAGGCAAATGGTTTTATAGTGAAAACGGAAAGGGGTGAGGCTGTGCAAGATCAACATGGGCTATTGCGTGAGTTAAGCTATAAAGTGGTTAGTGAATCGGACGAATCCGTTACCTATAACAAGACCTATAAAAAAAACACGCCGGTAAAGAATTCCAAATACCCGGAAAAGTCAACCAAAGAAATGGTTTTTTGGCCCTATGATTTTTCCTTTACAAAGATATTTAACCTAACTGATGACCACCTGAGTATTGAATTTGTTATAAAGGGAGAAAAAGGAATGCCTTTTATGTTAGGATATCATCCAGCCTTTAAATTATCAGGAAAGAACACTGAAAGTTTTGTGGCCGGAATGAAGCACATGACCCTTCAGGATATTCTCGATGTAGGTTCGGTTGCCTTTCCGGCTCTAAATACTGATGAAGTTTCATTGATCAAAGAGGAAGGCTATAAGATCAGGCTGATCACCAAAGGTTTTGACAACTTTATGCTTTGGACAGAAGTCCCAAATATGGTTTGTATAGAGCCTATTACAGCATATCCCTATACGGGAAAGAACATATTGGGCAAGGGTCTTTTTAAAAGCAGTTCTGGCTTAGATTCTTTTGAAGTGGTGATACAGCCGTATTAAGGCGTGAATGATGTAATGACATATTGAATTGAAAATTGAAACATTTATTCAATAGTATTCAAGCATACCAGCATTGTAATATTGTTTTCATTTTACACAAAACAGTCCTTTTATATTGCTTACATTTTTTCTAAATTGCTATAAACAAAAACAACGCAAATTCTCTTTCTATGATTTTTTTTAAAAGCCTTATCATACTATTAACGCTAATGGTTAGCAGTGCTTTGGCACAAACAAAAGCAAACATTGATCTCGAGGCGCTTGATGCCTATTATGCCAAAATGGTCGAAGACTGGGACCTGCCTTCGGCTTCAATTGGGATCGTCAAAGATGGAGAATTGGTGTTTACAGGGAGTTATGGTTTGCTGGAAGTAGGAAAACCAGATCAGCCGAATCAACATACCCTTTATGCTATAGCTTCTAATTCGAAGGCGTTTACTTCAGCGATCATAGGAATGTTGGTACAAGAAGGGAAACTCGATTGGAATGATAAGGTACGCAAATACTTGCCTTATTTTGCCGTTTATGATGATTGGGTAAGTGAGCAAACGACTATTCGAGACCTGTTGAGTCATAGAATCGGCTTGGGTACTTTCAGCGGAGATAATATCTGGTATAAGTCAGATCAAACCGCCGAAGAGATCATCAAGCACATTAAATATGTCCCTCAGGCCTATGACTTCAGGGCGGGCTATGGCTATTCTAATTTGATGTACGTCACTGCCGGTGAAATTATCAGAAAAGTTACAGGTAAAACCTGGGGTGAAAATGTCAAAGAACGCATTCTGATACCCCTAAATATGAATCGAAGTATTTATTCATTAAAAGATCTGGAGAAAAAAGGGAACTTTGCTACGCCCCATATGAGAAAGGATGATAAGAATGTAGCCATTGATTGGGTAGATTGGGAGGAAGTTGCAGCTACTGGCGGATTGATTTCATCTATAACAGACGTGTCCAAATGGATGATTTTTAATATGAATCACGGTGTCCATGAAACAGATACTTTATTGACTCCTGCAACTCGAAATATGCTTTGGACACCCCACAATAATTTTACAGTTGACCATACACAACCAAATCCTTTTGGCAGGCACTTTCGTGGCTATGGACTTGGATGGGGATTAAGTGACTATCACGGAAGGATGCAAGTGAGTCATACGGGAGGTTATGATGGTATGATCACAGCAGTAACCATGATCCCAGAAGAAAATCTAGGAGTGGTTGTACTGACCAATGGAGTCAAAAGCCCAATTATGGCAGCTACCTATTATGCACTAGATCACTTTTTAGGCTTGGAAACCAAAGATTGGTCAGCAATTTATTTAGAGGAAGTTAATACCAAGATGGCGAATGACAAGCGAATTTCCAGCAGGATTGATAAAAGAGTCTTGAACACAAAACCAACGCTGTCTGAAGACAAGATTCTAGGTGATTATAATTCTGATCTTGTTGGTCAGATCAGTATTGTTAAAATTGATAATAAACTTAAACTTTACTTTGAACATCACGTCTTGTTATCGGCAACTTTAACACACTGGAACTATGATACTTATTTGATCAATTGGGACAAAGATCAGGCTTGGTTCAGCTTTGGCACCGTAAAATTCAATAGCAACGAAGATCAGGAAGTATTGGGTTTTGATTTTGACGTACCCAATGATGACATCTTTTTTGAAGAACTCAAACCGGTGAAGTCGAAATAATGATGTAATGATATATTGATTAGCTTCGCTTAATCTGCGATTTCATAAATTCATGCCTCATTCATTAGCTCCGATGAAACCCTTCCTGCCGGAAGACAGATTCGATTTCTCGTCTTAGCTTCCGACTTATTTGAATAAAAGGTGAAGCAGCCGCCGCAAAGCGAAACGGCTCAGGCTGTGGCTGATAAAATGTGAAGGGGGAAAGTGCGAAGGCCTCGCACGTGAACCCCTCACTTCCGAGGGGGTGAGAAATCAGAGGGTGAGTCAAATAAACAAAATAAATATTGATTTAAAATTTGAAGATTCACGCATTAGCTCGGCTGAATCCCTGCCTGCCGGCAGGCAGGTTCGATTTCACTCATTAATATTGTAGCATTGCAGCATTGTAGCATTACATCATTATAACTCCCCCGCAACCCACTGTAGCACTCCTTATCGCTCCTTCCATATAACCGGGAAAAAACTCAGAGGTTTCAGTGCCGGAAATAAATAAGTTATTATTGAGATAAGATTTTCTAAATACTTCATTTCCATTATTTTGATGCGGAAAAAGATAATCCTTATAAGGGCTAAAAGTAAGTGGCTCTTTTTGCCAGATCAATTCCTGATAGTCAAGATATGCTCTAACCTGAGGACCATAGTATTTTTCAAGTTGTTTTAGGATCAATTCGAGGCGCTGTTCCTGTGTTATGGAAAAGTACGCTCCGTTTAGAAAACCTTTTAAAGCAAATGCTGAATTCTTGGCATTGGAATGATCATACATTTCGGGTATAGGTCCCGGATTACTAAAAATGGTTCCGCTAAGCCCTTTTTCTTTCCAAAATGGTCGGGAATAGCTTAGGCCTATTTTAATGGATTCCCCCATCCAGGTATGTGTCTTGTTTGCAATATCAACAAAGGCTGCAGGCAAAGGTGGACTAACCTTTATCTTGTTTTGAAATAAAAAGGGTGGGAGCGTCGATACTACTTTTTTTGCTTTAAAATCTCCTTGAGAGGTTTTGACCAATAGAGCATTGGCTTCCTCATGAATACTGCTTACAATGCAGTCTAGCTCAAGATCAACATCGCCCATAGCACTTTTCAAGGCCTGGACCAATGAAAATGAACCTCCTTTGATGCGATAACTTGGCTCCTGATTTGCCGGTAAAGCCACCACCTGATGCGGACTGGTCGAAATAGGTTCATAGATCGCAGTTTTCCCAAGTTCCTGTTCAAAAAGCTCCAGACCTAGCTCTTTCACCAATTTTTGAAGTTCCGTATGTTGTGCGCTCAACCATGTAGCACCCATCTCAATAGGGGTGCCTTTTTCGAAAGTGGTTTTGATTCTTCCACCGATTCTTGATCGACCTTCAAGCAGTTTGATGCTATAATTTTCTTCTCTTAAGTGATAGGCCAGATATAAACCGCTAAGCCCTGCTCCGATAATGATAATGTCGAATTCTTTTTGTTTCATAAAGACCAAATGTGCCAGGCAAAGATACAATCAATAATCATTAATTACTACCTGTAAAATCTTTGTTTAGAGCCCTGTAAACATGGTGTTTACAATAAAACAATCAATAGCTCGTTTCTAATTTAAATTTAAACGATTGGTTCACCCTTTGATCTTTTTCCCCTCGAAGTATAAGGACTGAACCATGAGTTTAAATTTTTTTGTTTAAAGTGCGAAACCTTCGCGCGTGAACCCTTCACTTCCGAGGGGGTGAGAAAACATAGGGTGAGTCAAATAAACAAAACAAATATTGATTTAAAATTTAAAGATTCATTCATTCATTCAAGCATTAGCTTCGCTGAATCCCTGCCTGCCGGCAGGCAGGTTCGATTTCACTCATTAATATTGAAGCATTGTAGCATTGCATCATTACATCACTCCAAAACAACAATCTCATACTCCTGCTTATCATAGTCTTTTCCAAAACAAATGCCGTCTCCAGGGCCGGAAATTGATACAAGAACTCTGACTTTCATGGTAAATTTATAAGTTCCGGCTACCGCTGGAGCGCCCGTAAACTTTAACAAGCGACCATCCCAACCATAACCAACATCTGGTGGAAGGCTTCCGGAATCAAGGGAGAATTCGTAGTTAAAAGCATCGTCATCGGCGTTTTTAAGCTGGGCCTGAATGGATTCAAAATAGGGCACGCCTACTTGTCCCTGAACCAATATTTTTGGAGGTAATTTCGGTCTGATTTTATTAATGCATTCATTGATCTCTTCATTCAGCAGTTCACAACCTGACAATGAAAAAACCAAGAGCAAACTTGGCAAGAGCAATTTGATTGAGGGTAGCTTGAGGGTCATAGGCAACATGTAAGTTCACATGGTATTTTTCAAAATCCATGCCAATTTATTTTGCAACTACTCGAACAATAGAAATTAGTGTCTGCTAAACTTATCAAAAACACTTATGACGGGCTGTACATTTCCATCGTTTTTGAAAAAAGTCCTGGAAGAGAACGACTTATTGGGAGCAGCAGCTTCCCACCAGAATATACCCTTTCCTCTGTTGTTGGGTATATTCAAAATGATCCGATTCACTTCTTCTAAAAACTCTTTCTGACCTTCGGGAGTTTCCGGAAACGGCGCTTTTTTATCTTTGTATTCCTGGGGCTGATAGTTGTAGGCAACTTCGACCAACACAACATCTTTCTTATAGGTTTCAGCGGTAAAATTCAAACAGGCCCGTAAATCCAGCAAACTGCCATGCCACCATGGGTAATAGGATTGCCCGATAACATCGTATTGAATACCATAGGAAGTAATTTTATCATAGAAATATTTTGTAAAATCCAGATCACCTCCTTTATCGATGTGGATCATGATTTCGGGACAGCGATTGTTGTCACAACTTGCGTAAACCCCATTGATGCCTGCCTGAACCAATCCGGCAAAATGATCCCAGTTCTCCGGTAATTTTCCATTGGGCCATAACATACCATTACTGATCTCATTACCCACTTGCACCATATCCGGAAAAACACCCGCCTCTCGAAATGAAATCATCGTATTTCGGGTATATTCAAATACGGCCTCTTCTAATTCCTCCTGAGATTTTCCTTCCCAGGCCTTTGGTATATACTGTTTGGCAGGATCAGCCCAAGTGTCAGAATAATGATAGTCAAGTAAAAATTTAAAGCCATGTTTTTTGGCTTCTTTTGCCATCTCTATGGTATATTCAAGGCTATTGGGTAAGGTTGTAGGGGTATGGAACAATCGTAATCGCACCCAGTTATAACCATGGTCCCTAAAGATCTCAAAGCCGGGTTTGGCCTGCTCATTTTCTTTAAATGCAAAACCCTTGTCTTCAGCTTCCTTCATAAAGGACAAATCTGCTCCGATCATATACTCCTGGGCATTTGTCGATAGAGGTATCAGGATTACAAAACAAATCCCAATAAAAAGGCGCTTTAAAATTGATTGCTTTGCTGACTTTCTCATTCCTATTATGTTTTCGTTCAATTCTTATTTTTTACGGATCAGTAAACATGATTTTATTTACTGTAAAGAATAAATGTACAAATTACTTTTATTAATACCATCAAATGATCAGATAAAGTCATCTGATACTGGCTAAACCAAAATCCATCGCTTCTTTCATCGATCAAAAAAAAGATATAATCCTTATATTTACATTGATCCAATAAAGATAAAAAACCATAAATGAAAAGTATCAAAATAGACGCGTTTAAAGTTTCAACTCCAATACAATTGATCAACAGACCTACCTTGCTAGATCTTGAGACCGATGAAAAATCAGTGGAAAAGGAGTTGAGGCGGGTTAGAAAAAAACTGGGTAAGCTTCAGGATACCCTTTATGCACATGGCAAATATGCAGTGCTGGTTTGCATTCAAGGTATGGATACAGCAGGTAAAGACAGTATGATCAGAGAAGTATTCAAAGATTTTAATACCCGTGGGGTAGTGGTGCATAGTTTTAAAGTGCCTACACCTCTGGAATTAGGACATGATTTCCTTTGGAGACATTATATAGCCCTTCCGGCTAAGGGAAAATTTGGCATTTTCAACCGAACACATTATGAAAATGTGTTGGTCACAAGGGTTCATCCGGGTTATATTATGGCTGAGAATATTCCGGGAATTCATTCGGTAGATGATATTACAGATGATTTTTGGAAACAACGCTTTGAGCAGATCAATCATTTTGAAGAACATATCGCCAAAAACGGAACCATTATTTTTAAATTCTTTCTGCATTTGTCGAAAGATGAACAAAAGAACCGCTTGCTAAGAAGGCTGATCAAGGAAGAAAAGTATTGGAAGTTTTCTCCCGGAGACCTTAAAGAGAGAAAATTATGGGATCAATACCAGCATTGTTATGAGGAAGCCATCAACAATACTTCCAAGGCTCATGCCCCCTGGTATACCATCCCTGCAGATGACAAAGCCAGCGCTCGTTATTTGGTGGCACGAATTCTATTTGACACCCTAAAAACATATAAAGATATCAAGGAACCTGATCTGGATGAAGAGATCAAGGCCAATTTGGAATTGTACAGAAAACAGTTGAATGAGGAGTAATATGGCAATCCTATAGCAAACTAAATGAAGTATTGCAATTGAAATATTTTAATTAACTTTAAACGTCAGCAAATCAAATTTTATGCCCAGCTATCAACTTCACGTCAATGGTAAACAGCACAATATAGATGTTTCTGAAAAAACACCTGTTCTTTGGGTTATTAGAGAGCATCTGGGGCTTACCGGTACCAAATATGGCTGTGGAATTGGTCAATGCGGTTCTTGTACCATTCATGTGGATGGAATGGCTGTAAAGGCCTGTACGGTACCCGTGGAAAATGTAGCACAGGGTCAAAAGATCAAAACCATAGAAGGCCTTTCTGAAAATGCCGATCATCCGTTACAACGCTCCTGGATTGAGGCACAGGTGCCCCAATGTGGTTATTGTCAAAGTGGACAGATCATGCAGGCGGCAACACTTTTAGCAGCGAAACCCAGTCCGACTCATGAAGAAATTGTAAGCCATATGAATGGAAATATTTGCAGATGTGGTACCTATATGCGTATTGTAAAAGCTATAAAAATGGCTTCAGAACAGACGAAGTGATGCTAAGATCATAAATTATTTAACATCTTTTAAAATGGATAAAACCCCCAAACAAAAACAAGGTATCAGCAGAAGGAAATTCCTGAAAAATGCCGGGGGTGTTACATTGTTTATTGGTACCTCAGGCTTGCTAACGCAAGTTGTGGCCTGTACCAATGAAAAGAAGGTCAAAGCCATTCTTCAAAAACAGCAACTTACCGCGTGGATAGAGATGGATACGGATGGAAACATGATCATCTACAATCCGGCGGCAGAAATGGGGCAAGGTTCCATGACCTCACTTCCTGTTATTTTTGCGGAAGAAATGGATGCTGATTGGTCTAAGGTTGAAGTGAAATTTTCACCTCAAATATCAGAAATTTACGGCTCCGACGGTTGGGGCCCCAATAGAAAGATCATGCTTTCGGCAGGTAGCAGGGTCACTCAGGGGTATTATACCATGCTGAGAAAAGCGGGAGCTCAAACCCGTCAATTATTCCTGCAGGCCGCTGCAGAAAAATGGCAGCTTCCCATAGAAGAATTGACTACTGTACCTGGTATGGTAGTGCATCTTGACAGTGACAAAAAAATAGCCTACGGAGCACTTGTCAGTGATTTGGTGATGCCTGAAACATTACCTGAAATAAGTGAGGCTCAACTGAAGGATCCCAAAGATTTTAGATTGATAGGTACGGTCATTCCACGTACCGATATTCCCGAAAAAGTGGATGGTTCTGCCATATTTGCTGGAGACATACAGCTTCCTGATATGGTCTATGGCGTTATTGAAAGAGGGCGCATTCACGGAGCGCGTCCTGAATTACAAAATGAAAAAGTGATTTTGGGAATGCCTGGGGTGATCAAGGTGGTTCCTTTGGACCATGGTATTGGTATTATCGCCCTTAACATGGAACAAGCATTGACAGCTAAAGAGCAACTGCAGATCAATTGGTCAAACCCAAAAGCCAGCGGTTTTGATTCTCAGAAAATATACCAGAGGTACAAGAATATTGCCGCAAAAGGTGCTACCGGAAATATAGTCGTAGAAATAGGTGATATAAAGTCGGCTTTTAAAAACGCTGTCAAAACATATGAAAGTGACTATTTAAATGATTATGTATACCATGCTCAAATGGAGCCACTTAATGCGGTCGTACAAATCGCTAAAGATGAAGATTCAGCAGAGGTTTGGGTCGGTACACAACAGGGTTTTGATTCGAAATTAGGTGTTCCTGCTTTGTTAAACCTTCCACCAGAAAATGTGAAGATCAACATGTGTTATTTGGGAGGTGGTTTCGGTAGAAGAAGCATGACCGATTTTGTACTTGAATGCACGCATCTGGCAAAAGAGATGGTTCCAAAACCGGTTAAATTGTTATGGACAAGACAAGATGACCTGACCTATGGTGCCTACAGGCCCCTTTCTTTACAACGCTTAAAGGCAGCTATAGATGCCAAGGGTAAATTGACCGGATTTTCTCATGTCATTGTAGGTAATGGGGATAATCTTTTGGCCAGTGGAATCAAAAATGAATACTATGATATTGATCACCAATGGGCCGAATTACGCATTGAGCCTAATGAAACGCGTTTAAAACATTGGCGCGCCGTGGGCCACGGTCCGAATAAATTTGCGATAGAATCAATGATCGATGAAATTGCCATCGACCAAAAGGCAGACCCTGTTGAATTTAGAAAACAACTGATGTCAAAATCACCAAGAGCCCTGGCTACACTGGAAAAGGCAGCTTCTATGGCAAATTGGGGCGCTCCTCTGCAAGAGGGAAGGGCCAAGGGAGTCGCATTTTTAGAACGAAGCGGTACCTTAAGCACCGGAGTTTGTGAAATTTCATTGAACCCTGAGAGTGGTAAAATCAAGGTGCATCATTTTTGGTCGGCCAGTGATGCGGGCGTTATAGTGCAACCTGACAATGTGAAGGCTCAAATGGAAGGGGGTATCATCATGGGAATCAGTAGTACCTTATTAGAACAGATATCAATTGTTGACGGAGTTGTGCAAGAATCGAATTTTGACGATTATAAATTGCTCCGAATGGAAGACATGCCTGAAAGTATTGAAACGGCTTTGATCGCTTCTTCCAACCCGCCCAAAGGAGTCGGGGAATCGGGCACACCCTTGGTTGCCTGTGCCATTGCAAACGCTTTTCTGGCCCTTACCGGAAAATCTTTAAGGCACTTGCCATTTACACCTGAAAGGGTGTTAGCTGTTTTGAATGCTTAAAAATGCATTTTTTTATTGTGCTGTGACGATCCAGGTCTGTTCCCACCGGGCCATCATATAATTGACCTTCAAGGTATAAACACCAGGTTCAGTTGGGGTAAAACTATAATCAGCTGTTTCTCCCACAAATAATCTGGGTGTTACTTCAACCTCGATCTGCTGAGGCAGTGGAAAATCTGCTCCGTCCTTGGCAATGGCTTTAATAGGAATGATTTTGTCATCTTTGGTCATTCTTATCCAACCGTTTCCGGCAGGAGCGATATTGATAAGCCTCAGCCTGTGCGTTTCACCAATTTTGGCTTGCTGATCGGGAACCACTTCCCATCCGTTAAGGTCAAGGTCTTCAGGTTTTCCAGGATTACTGTTTTTCCAACCCATCATATAAAAATGATCTAATTCAGGATGGTATAGCTCGTTCTCGCCAATAATGATCATCGGACCATAGAGGCCTTGGGTCAGCTGCTTGATATCTTCGAGGTGACTGTGGTACACAAAAGTACCAGCCCTCATGGTAGAGAGTTTATAAGTAAATGAGTTGCCGGGTTTAATGGCTGGAGAACTGCGTCCGTCAGAAGAACTCCAGTCGGGCACTCCATCTGCCCAGCTGTCTATTTCAAGGCCGTGCCAATGCACTGAAGTGTCTTCATCTGTAGTGTTTTTGACCGTGATGTTAGTGGCTTGATATTGTTTGAGCACCAAAAGGTCACCTGGGGTAAAGGTTTTATCTGAGTTTTGCTCAGAAAATTTAAAGGTACTGAATTCATCACTCGATTGGGTAGCATATAAATTAAGGTTCTTTGGAGTTCCTTTTTCAATAAGATCAGAGGCACCATCTTTTACTTTGATCCCAAGTACCAGGCCTGCCATATGTTGAATAACACCTTCAGGATCTAGCTTATCAGCCTTGGGTAAACGGAGATCAGAAGTCACATGAAAAGACAAATGACAATGAAATAACCAATTACCGGGTCGCATTACTTCCCACCGCATTTGCATGGTAGTTCTTCCTCTCATGGTTTCAGTCACCACCTCAGGAATTTGTTCCTCTTCGAAAAAACTTGTTTTTTGGTCATTTCCCCGTTCCAACACATCAAAATAAAAGCCATGTAAATGCATGGGATGATTCCTGTTAGAAGCATTGACTACCCTCCACTGAAGTATATCACCAACTTCAGGCTCAATTCTTTCCGTAAAAGGCCAGGAAAGCCCGTTTATGGTCAATGATTCCAACCATAGATCTTCACCATCTTTTTGCTTATGCTTACTGCTGAAAACATTCATTACATAGATTCTGTCTTCTGCTGGTCCTTCTTCCGGATCTATGACAAATGCACCAGCAAGTTGTTCTGACTCTTCAGCAAAGAACCCTTTTTTATGCCCCATACCTAATTTGATCCAATAAAGATAAGTGCCTGCTTCGCCAGCTTCAAAGCTTACTTTTCCAGTTTCCCCTGGCAAAATAAACAAGCTGTCTCGCACGCTATAGGGTCTTTTTTGAAAACCATACAGGGTGATGGTTGAATCTTTAAGCGTGTTGTGAACCGTGGCATCAATAAAGGTTCCTTTTTTTATTCTCACCAGAGGTGACGGTATGGTAGCAGGCTTTCCTACTTCACCAACTGCCACTAGTTTAAGGCCCGGTCTGTCTGGAGTTTCCATTCTGAAATCACCCCATTTTACCTCAAGATCGAGTTTTAAATTTTTATTGGATAATGTTCCGGCAGGAATTCGATTATCATTTGGAAGAATTAGGTCCAATCCACTTGATTTACCCGCTTCAAGGTAACGGGGATGGTCTATGATCACGAGAGAATCCTCAATAGCCCTTAAAGGAAAGATACTGGCTAGGGATGCCTTTGGGGTTCCGCAGGTTACATTTCTGCTTCGCAAAAATGCCAGATCATACACTTGTTGTCTTTTTCCATTTTGACAACTCCACAGCATAAAGACTACAAGCAACCCGGAAAAATATCTCATATTTTTTTTGAAAAAATTCAATTATTTAAATGTATCACAATCAGTCCGAATCTAAAACTGACTTAGGACGAACAGCCTTTTTTGGAGTATGAAGCAAGTGATTTACTTATCAGAAAGATAAATAATGAATTCACATTCTATTATTTCACCTTGGGAGGATAAAAAATAAGCTGTCAAATAATTATATTTGTATATCAACTAACAAACCTTATCAAATGAAAAAACAACTAATCCTTTCCCTGATTTTATTGAGTATTCTTTTGGGTTGCAACAAAACAAAATCGAAAACTGAATTGCCATCTGAACCTGCTGTGGAACAACAAGAAGAAATGGAACCTGTAGTAGTAGAAGAGGAGGAACCTGCCATCGTTATTCCAGATGTGCCTTTAGGGTTTTTAGTGACTTATCAAGGCAAATATGCCGCTCAGGAAAAATTGTTTGAAAATGAAACCATAGCAGATCGGTTAAAAGCACTTAACAGGTTTAATTATGACGCCTTGCTGCAAAACTATAATACTGAAACGCCTATCATTATTGTAGATAATATTGCGCATATGAGTGGTTGTAAACAACATGATTGCCCTAGTAATGCTTATGATTTTTTTATTGACCTTGACAATGACAATATCAATGTGTACCACTTTAGAAGTAATATGCTACGTGTGTACCAGGAAAAAGGCATGATCGATCTGCCTGCTGAATTTGCCACGGAAATGGAAACCAAAAAAAACAATGCAGGAATCGGTGACCCGGATCGTATTGAGTCTCGTTATAGTTTGGAGTGATGGGGTTAATGCTTCAATGCTACAATGCTGAAATGCTGCAATATTAATGCATGAAATCGAACCTGCCTGCCGGCAGGCAGGGATTCAGCGGAGCTAATGAATGAATCTTTCAATTTTCAAATCAATAACTATTTGATTCATTTTACTCACCCTCTGATTTCTCACCCCTTCGGAAGTGAGGGGTTCACGGGCGAAGGGTTCGCAATTTAAAGCTAATGCATGAAATCGAACCCTTTTGCAGGCAGGCAAGGATTCAGCGGAGTTAAGGAATGAATTACCATCAACCTTTTGAACAGATCCACTTAAGACTTGACCCTTAAAACTTAAGCCTTGATTTAATGCATTACTATTGCAGCAACATTCTTCAAACTCAAATCAACTTCCTCTTTTCTATACTAAAACCTGATTTTTAGAGTTTTATATGCAGGCACGACTCATATTCGTGTTGTATTTGATATGAATATTATACTACTGGTAGATGTTGGGAGTACTATTTTGGTCATTATTACGCTGATTCTTTGGGTTGCTATTTTGATAGAAAAATTTGTACATCCTGCTTATAAAGACTTTTTCAAAGGCAGCCGATTATGGCCCGATGATGAGGAAGAAAGGCGTAGAATCAAAAAATGTATTCAGGGCGTAGGTTTGTACTATTTTATGGCTGTATTGGTCATGTTATTCTCTCCAGCAATTGCATTACTTATGGGTTTCGCCGGAATTTTCTATACGATCTTTATATATTTTTGGCTCGTTGTTTCCAAAAGGGAAAAGAGGAATTAAGACTGTTTAGACAGTCTTATTTCAAGAAATAAGTGATCCTGGGAAAATCAATCCTTCAAATTGTTGAAATATTTCAAATTGTGTAACTTGGACCATCACATTTAAAGAAATGGTATGGCTAAGGACAAAAAGAAAACCTTTGTAAAATGGTTGGAAATACTGCAACAGGAGAGCTGGCAACTTGAATTATTGATTTCTGGTTTTGCCATATTCCTATTGGCAAGTGCCTATGATGAATTGGATAGTTTTGAATATCAGATATATTTATTGACTACTGGAAGTGATTATTACGGAACGCTGGTACCTCTATTCCAATTACTTCGTGGATCGTGGTATGTGCTTATTATCAATTTGATTTTACACGTTTTATTGAGAGGATTATGGATAAGCACCATCGGAATTCGCTATGTTTCAGGTGAAATTGAATTTGACTTCCTGAATTTTAGCCCAAAGTTTGACCGATTTCTAAAAAAGCGAATTGTCAGTTTTGATGTTTATATTGAAAAATTGGAGCAGCTGTGCAGCATTGTATTCGGTTTTACTTTTCTGATCATTTTTATTCTAATTTCTTGCGGAATATTTATTACAGGTATCATGATGTTGGCCTTTTCATTAGAGATGTCTGCCAATTTGAACCAACCTGAATGGCTTATTTTTTTGATTCCGTTCACATTTTTCTATGTTTTTGGGGGTCTTATCTACTTTATTGATTTTATAACACTCGGCTGGATAAAAAAAAGGAAGAGCATCTCAGGCATGTATTTTCCCATTTACCGATTTTTCAGTTTCATCACATTATCTTTTGTTTACAGAGCTCTTTACTATAATCTGATCGATAATAGATACGGACGTAAAGTTGTGCTATTCTTGATTCCATATGCACTCATCTTTACATTGATTTCTTCAATGACATTTCAGACCCAGGCTTTTCTTCCAAACTATCGCTTTAATGAAACACTGGGAAACAACTCTTATGACGATACGTGGGATGGAAACACGCTAATGAGTTCAGCAAGCCTCTATTCAAAATTTGTAGACAATGGCTACCTGGAACTGTATTTACCCTATATAGGCAGAACCGATGACAATGTGATCAAAATTCTATGTCCTGATATTGAACCAGCAAAAAAGGGTGTTTTCTTCTTCGGGAAAGGTGATAAGGCACGAAATATGATGAATGCTGCAGCGGCTTTAGACTGCCACAGTCAAAGATTTAAGATTTATGTTAATGATAGCCTGTTTAGTGATGTAAAATATCGGTTTTATGATCATCCTCAACGTAAGAATAAAGGATTGGCTACAATTTTTGATGTCAGTTTTTTGAATAGGGGAGAACACAAATTAAAAATAGAGGTATTGTTTGCTAGAAATATTAAAGGCAAAGACACCCTTATATTCCAACTAACAGACAATATTCCCTTTTGGAAGGAGTAGTTTATGGATGATTAATTGCTGATGAAAACAATATATTCTGAGAAAAATGATGACAATCAATTTTTACATTGACCCAGGTCATTTTTTAAATAGAAAATGGATAGTAGTTTTGGTCAAAACAAATTACTTTTCCCCTCTAAAAAACCGGTTACAGTTTGCTGAAGCCGGTTTTTTATTTACATCCTTTACGGCTAAGAAAAACCTAGTCATTTTTTAGCAAGTTATTCACCTCGGGAAGTATCTTTTCAACCCATTTAGCATATTGTTCACCACTAGGATGTAAACCGTCGGCGGCCAAAGCTCCAGCCCTGGAACCCAATTCTCGCGAAATCTCAGTAATATCAATTAAAAGAATTTCTCTGGCAAGGCATTGTTGTCGAATATAGCCATTGTAACCATTAATCTCCGAGGCAATACCACCAGAGTTTCCCGAACCAAAACGAGTGACACCATAATCTGGGATAGACACGACAAAAACATGTTGCTTTTCCCCGGCCAGGTCTATGGCTATCTCGAGTAGTTCATCAAATTCCTTTTCAAATTGAGAAAATGGTTTCTTTTGATATTGATTATTGACCCCAATCAACAGCGAAACCAGGTCATAATTTCCAGGATTTTGTGCATTTATAGCACTGTATAAGATCATTGGTGGTCCATCCAGTCTGAGCTATAATGTCAACCGTATTTAGGTCAATTAATTTTTTCTTTAATTGGGTTTTTAATTGATTGGGCCATCGGGCCTCCTCGTCAACACCCTGGCCTATGGTATAAGAATCGCCTAGCGCCAAATAGGTGTATGACTGAACACTATTTAAGTTATCTGAAGGGCTAGCTGATGACTCCGAAATTAGATTTTGATTCATGTTTTGTTCATCGTCATTGCATCCGACAGCAAGTGTTAAGATGAATAGCAGTAGAATGGATAATTTTATCCGTTTCATAATGGTTTTTTTTTACATCATTAAGGAGCTGGTCCTGATGAAATGAATGTTTTTAAACGTATAACTTGGTATTTCTTTTACAAAAATAATACATTTAAATCATAGGAAAGGTCAAAGGCCAAACAGCATAAAAAACCATAGTAATACAAATTACTGAGGCACTGATATATATCATATTTTTTGCAAAGAAGAATAGTAACTTTACATGTCGAAAAAAAAATATCAGATCAATGAACACAACAATTTCAAAAAAAGATTCAGCTACAAACGAAACAATGAACCTGTTAAACATTCTGGAAGGTAAAAGATTTAATGAGATCTTAATGGCCGTGGTTTCAATAGGAGCTGTTCTTGTCATTTTATGGGGATAACACCAGCGAAACATTTGCTGTAAAAGTAATTGCCAAGCACCAAAACCGGATCGATTGACAGGGGTTTTCTTCTATTACCTCTTCAAAGGGCTCAGCATCAATATTATTTGATAAGGATAATGGTTTTGGATTTTATTTATTTTCTTTCATAAATACATTCAAGGTATCTATGAACTGAATCTTTTTTCATCATAATTATCCAAAGACTCCTCCCAGGAATAGGGCTTATAGTTTATTTTATATGCTGTTAAGTCTTGATCAAGAGATTTGCTTATAATTTTCCTGGTACCTGTGGTGCCTCCAAAATCTTTTAAAAACCATAGGAACAACCTGCTGATATGCATTACTTTTTTTTCGTGGTCAAGATGTGACTCTATTTGGTTAAAAGATGTACTCGCAAGATCGAGTTGTTCTTCCAATTGATCAACGTTATAAAATGCAATGGGTGGGCAACTTTTTGCACCGCAGTTTAGGGCAAAATGTATCCTGAAATCCATAGCAGTGACTGCCCATTTTTTGATCAATGCTGAAACGAAAATGTTTGGCAAATAGCCAAGGGAATATTTATATCTGAAACGCCTTAATATACCATGTTCAATATCATCCAGGCTTAATTGTTGACCTGCAACAGTCATTTGTTTGGCTGTGTAAATTTTGGGTTGTTTAAGATACCTGTCTTTCCTTAAAATTTGAAAAAAGGAGTTATAGATATTGATCCAGAAGGCTATTTTATATTTGTCGCTTAAAAGTTGCTTTTCTAAATCCTCTTGAGGGATATTGGCCAATGTTTCAAGGATTTCAGCATAGGATTGCTTCATTTTTACCGCAAGGAGTAATTGCTCGGATAATGTATTGGGATGGTTCATGATGTCTTCTTGAAACTTTAACGCTGATTTGTCAAATGTACGAAGACTATTTATTCATACCTCAAAGCATCTATTGGATTCAATTTAGCCGCTTTACGGGCAGGGAAGTAACCAAAAGCAACACCTACCAATGCGGCAAACCCAAAACCGATCAAGATCGAATAAAAGGCAGTAGGGATAAAAAAGCCAGTGGCCTTGTATATGATCTGATTACCTACAACGCCAAATAAAACACCTAGCACGCCACCTGATAAACTCAATACAATCGCTTCGATCAAAAACTGGGTGAGGATATCACTTTCCCTGGCCCCAATAGAAAGTCGCGTACCAATTTCCCGGGTGCGTTCTGTGACCGATACCAGCATGATATTCATAATACCAATACCTCCAACAATTAATGAAATACTGGCCACGGCACCGAGTAAAATGGTTAGGATTCCTGTTATGTTGCTGGTGATTTCCTGCAGTTCTATTTGTGTCATTATTTGAAAGTCATCATCATCTGCCTCTTTGATTTTATGCGATTCACGCAACAACTCTATGGTTTCGGTTTTGGCATCCAGTATATGGTCCTCGCTCAAAGCACTCGCCATGATCATGGTATAACCCCTGGAACGCCCATAAAGCCTGTTTTGAATGGTGGTATAGGGTGCCAGAATGATATCATCCATATCCTGCATACCACTGGTTCCTTCTTCTGTTAGAATACCAACTACGGTAAAAGGCACTTTGTCGATACGGATCTGCCTTCCGATTGGATCCGTTCCGGGGAAGAGTTCTTCTCTGATGGTTTGCCCGATCACACAATATTTTTTGGCAGTTTTCACATCTTCATCGGTAAAGAAACTACCTGACTGTAGTTCCCTGCTGGAGATAAAAAAATAGTCAAAAGAAACTCCATAAACCATGGTAGATTTATACCCGACAGGACCAATGGCCTGGGCTCCGATAGCTAATAATGGTGATATTTTCGGCATCCAGACCGCATTCTTCTGTAATATCTCCAGGTCCTTTTTATCGATTGGCCGGCCCATTCTTACATTGATCCCGGCCTTGCGTTCAGACTTGGTCTGTATCATCAGTAAATTGGTTCCCAGACCTGATATTTGATCCTGTACCTGCTTGGTGGCGCCCTCTCCTGCAGATATGGTCATGATCACTGCCCCAACCCCTATAATGATGCCCAGCATGGTGAGTAAACTGCGGGTCTTGTTTTTATAGATGGACTGAAAAGCTACTTTAAATATTTTAAAAAATCGTCTCATGGTAACTCATTATCAGCTGCCGGATTTCTTTCCAATTCTTTCATGGCATCAGCTTTGGTACTTCTGTTTTCTATGAGCTTATCGGTTAAAATTCGCCCGTCTCTTAAATAGATCATACGCTTTGCAAACTTTGCAATTTCGGGTTCATGGGTGATCATGACGATGGTCTTCCCCTTGTTGTTCAATTGTACAAACAGATCAGCAATATCAAAACTCGATTTGCTGTCCAGGTTTCCTGTTGGTTCGTCGGCCAGTATCAGGGTCGGATTGTTGACCAGTGCCCTTGCAATGGCTACCCGCTGTTGTTGGCCTCCGGATAGTTCGTTCGTTCTATGGTACATACGATCGGACAGACCTACCTGATCCAATGCCTTTTTGGCAAGTTCTTTGGAGTTTGCAAATTGCCCTGTCCTGTTGTAGATCAGTGGCAACTCTACATTTTCCAAAGCTGTAGTGCGGGATAGCAGGTTATAACTTTGAAATATGAACCCTATTTTCTGATTTCGGATATCTGCCAGTTGATTTTTATCAAGATCGTTCACCAATACATTGTCCAAACTGTATTCTCCTGAAGTGGGTCTGTCCAAACATCCTATAATGTGCAATAGGGTAGACTTACCGGAACCTGAGGCACCCATAATGGCAACAAACTCTCCTTCATGGATCAGCATATCAATGTCACTGAGCGCATGGACTTCTATCTCGCCATTTTTAAATACACGGCTGAGTTTTTTGGTTTCTATGACTTTTTTTAAAGCCATGGGTTTATTTTTTTGATTTAATGCCATTGATGGCTTTGATCTCTTGGGTTATATCGGATCCATCAAAAAAGCTTATTATTTCTGATTGTAAACCAACTTTAATACCCACTTCGATAAACCTGAAATCTAATTTTCCAGCATCATTTTTATAAAAGAAGCCGTTGACCTTAGAGGGTAGGTTTTTCTTAAAATTGGCCGGCGTAAATAATTCTTCATTGTTCAAGCCCTCGGTAAAGCTCACGGCCAGTGAATCAGGCAATGTTTGCATGGCTTTTTGCTCTAATATGGGTTTGATCTTTTCCAGCATGGTTTGATCGGGCCTGAATCGCAGGGCCGAATTATTGATCAGCCAAACGTTCTTGGCGGTTTGGGTAATGAATTCAATTGAAGCCGTCATACCGGGAATCAACATGCCATTTTTATTGTCAACATCGATCACTACCTGGTAATTGACCACATTATTGATCTCTATGGGTTGCAACCTGATCTGACTCACCGTTCCGAAAAATGTGGCATCCGGGTAGGTTTGAATGGTAAATCGCACTTTCATACTGTCTTTGATATAACCAATGTCACTTTCGTCCACATCAGCTAGGATCTGCATTTTGGAAAGATCCTCCGCTATAATGAACATGGTAGGGGTAGAGAAACTGGCAGCAACCGTCTGTCCTTCATCAACTGATTTTTCAATGATAATGCCGTTAATGGGAGAGGTGATCTTTGCATAGCCAATATTGACCAGTGCATTGGTCAGGTTAGCGCGTGCGGCCTCTCTGGTGCTCGTAGCCTGCTCAAGGGCGAATTTCGAAGTATTAAATTCCTGCTCAGAAATTACATTCTTCTCGAATAGTAGCTTGTTCCTTTTATGCAGGTCTTCAACTTGGTTTAAATTTGCCTGACTAACGGCTAGATTGGCCCTTGCCGACTGTAAGGCTGTTTGCAACATCTTCATATCCATTTCGGCGAGCAATTGACCGGCACGAACTTTATCATTAAAATCAACATAGATCCTTGCAATGGTTCCTGATATTTGCGTCCCTACATCAACGGTATTAATAGCTTCCAGGGTTCCGGTACTGGAAACGCTGGCCTCAATATCTCCTTTGTGCAGCGATGTATAGGTGTATTCGATGTTTTTTGCCTCGATTTTCGGCTTCATATAAAAGTAGCCTATAAGCACTATGGCAGTAAACAGCAAGATGATCAACCATCGGTATTTTTTCATGATGTAAAACGTTTCAAGTTGATATTTCTATCAAAAAACAGGTGCCAAAATTCAAGTCTTCAGCAATAATAAAGTTATGCCCAAGAATTGAAAATAGCCATGACATATATCAGTTAAATTAACCGGTAAATTGCGATCCGTTTTACATTTTAATGCTTCGCGTTATGCCAGTGGTTAAGCGCGTTCTGCAGACTAAGAGTCTTCTTGGACAAAATCGGGCCATCGTTTCATATAGGTGATAAAGGTATCACTCAAACCTTCCTTTCGAAGATATGCTTTAGATACCGGGATTTGGATAGGTTCAAACTCAGGATTTTCTATGACCTTGACGGGAAAATCATGGTGCAAAATGGCAGAGCGCCCTATGGTGACAAAATCAACTCCGGCGTCTAAAATCTGCTGTACCTCCTTGGCGTTACTTATCTTACCTGCAACGGTGAGCTTGACATGTTTAAAATCGAGACTGGTAAAGTGTTCCAACAAACTGAGATGTTGATATTGCGGGTCTTCCGGAAGCTTAAAACAATCCCATAATGAGATGTCAAGAAAATCTGTGTTGCCTTCATCAACAAGCTGTCGACAGATACTTTGAACTTCAGCAATGTCCATACCCACCTTTTCAGGAGATAGCCTAACGCCCAATAAAAAATTAGGACCACAGGCTACTCTGATCCCATTTACGATTTCAAATAATAATCGAGTGCGATTCTCTAAAGAGCCCCCATACCTATCTGTTCTTTTATTGACCTCACTACTGATGAATTGGGTGAGAATATAGCCATGTGCACCATGCACTTCAACACCGTCATAGCCACTTTTTTTGGCCCTGATCGCTGCACTGATAAAATCATCTTTAAGTTGGATTACTTCTTCCAGGCTAAGTGCACGGGCCCCTGTTTCCTCATTGGCAGAAGGGCAAACAGGAGTCTGATGGATCACATCTGAAGGAGACCTCATTCCGGCATGATGTAATTGTATGACCGCCAGACTGCCATAGGATTTAATTTTAGTACTTAACCTTTGATGGCCTTCAATATGATCATCATTGAAAATACCCAATTGTCCTGAAAAGCCTTTTCCAATTTCCTGCACATGGGAGGCACAGGTCATCACTAAGCCGAATTGACCTTCAGCACGCATGGTCAGCCAATGGTATTCCTCATCCGATAATTGACCATTTTCAAAACTTTGCCTGTTGGTGAGAGGTGCAAGCATAAACCTGTTTTTCATGATACTGCCACATGAAAACCGGACAGGGGAATCGGGACTATTCATTTTTCTTTAGTTTTAATTTTTTAAGATCTTATCTATCGCTTTGGCCAGATCGAAGTCTTTGGTGGTCAGACCATCTGCGTCATGTGTGTTTAAAGCAATATTCACTTTGTTGTACACATTTTTCCAATTAGGGTGATGCCCTTGCTTTTCCGCTACCAAGGCCACTGAAGTCATAAAGGAAAAAGCCTCAATGAAATTCTTTAAAACAACTTCTCGATGAATAAATTTCCCTTTTAATATCCAGGCAGGATCAATAAGGGTCATGCTGCTTTGAATTTCCTGTTCGTTTAATTTATACATGGTCTTTATTTTTTTGTTAAATAGAATAGTTTTTCTTGAGAATTTCTTTTGAACTAAGATAAGCAAAAGTAGCGGGGCAAATGGCCGTTAATTTTTCTTAATCCTTATTCTGATTATTAGCTATCTTTGACCCACTAGAATTTAAAAAAATCAACAATGAAAAAAGTATTATTTTTAATGTTCGCAATGGCATTTACCACTGCAGTATCTGCACAAACAATGCCTTCTCTTAAAGCAGATGACGTAAAAACTGCAGGTGCACAGGCCTTAACTGAACAAAATCCTGAAATGGAAAAACAAATTAAGGATGCTTTAATGAAGGATGAGGGTTTACAAAAGGAAGCCATCAATTACTTAAAGGAAAATCCGGAAACAGCAAGTGCCTTGACTAAAATCCTTGCAGATAACAAGGGTTCACTTGACGGTATCATGAAATCTGTTTTAGGTGATAGTAACTTAACCACAGCTGCCATTGATTGGATTTCAAAAAATCCTGAAATGCTAAATAAGGTCATGAAGATCGTTGGGATGTAATTGAATTGTTTGGTTGTTAAAAACAACAACTACTAATGATACGTTCATTTCCTAAAATGAGTTGAATAAACCCTTTGCAGTTTGCAAGGGGTTTTTCTTTTGATCAACACCTCAAACCATATTTCCTTACAGATAAAACAGACCTTTGAGGATCGTCCATTTTATGCTAGGTAATTACATCTACATTATTTAACTTAGGTTGCAAATTTTAGCATTCGTAAAAAAAAATAATTTTCAAGCCATTTGATTATGTTTAAAAACAACCAAACCCCCACAGTTTTACTTATCATTATTTCATTCATTTTTAGTACTGTCAATGCACAAGCACAAAACAAAGAGGCCATATCTAAGGTGGTTTCAGGTTTGAGCTTGCGTGGCATCGGACCGGCTCTAATGGGCGGTCGTATTGCGGATATCGCAGTCAGTCATTCCGATAAAAGCACCTGGTATGTTGCAGCCGGCTCGGGTGGTTTGTGGAAAACAAGCAATAGTGGTATTACCTGGCAACCTGTTTTTGACGCCCAGGCATCTTATTCCATTGGAACGGTAAGCATTGATCCTAATAATTCAAATGTGATCTGGGTAGGAACAGGAGAGAATGTAAGCGGCCGCCATGTAGGTTGGGGAGATGGGGTCTATAAAAGCATTGACGGTGGAAAAACCTGGCAAAATATGGGGCTTACGAAATCTGAGCACATCGGCAAAATACTAGTGGATCCAAGAAATAGTGATATTGTATTCGTTGCTGCGGAAGGCCCACTATGGTCATCTGGTGGAGATAGAGGTTTGTTCAAGACTGAAGATGGGGGAAAATCATGGCAGTTGACCCTAAATATAGACGACAATACAGGAGTCACCGATATTGAATTTGACCCGTCAAATCCTGATGTTATTTATGCAGCGGCTTATCAGCGTCGCAGACACACTTGGGCCTTGCTTTCAGGAGGCCCAAAGTCAGGGGTATACAAATCCGTAGACAATGGAACATCTTTCCGTCAGTTAAAAACCGGCCTGCCAAAAGGTGATATGGGAAAAATCGGACTTGCTGTAACCCCTGCAAATTCAGAATTGGTCTATGCTACCATTGAGGCAGATAGTAAAGAAAAGGGTTTTTACAGATCCATGGACAGGGGAGAGAGCTGGGAAAAACGCAACAGTTATATTTCTGGAGGAACAGGGCCACACTATTATCAGGAAATTGAAGTTTCCTCAGAGAATCCGGATCTTATTTACCAGATGGATGTTTTTCTTCATGTCACCAGAGATGGCGGAAAAAACTTTGATTATTTGGGTACAGGACGTGAGAAGCACAGTGATAATCACGCCCTCTGGATCGATCCGGATAACGGTAAACATTTGATCGCAGGTACCGATGCCGGTTTGTATGAAACCTTTGATGAGGGCATAAAATGGCGGCATTTTCCTAACCTGCCTATTTCTCAGTTTTATAAATTGGGGCTTGACAATTCAGAACCTTTCTATAATATTGTTGGAGGTGCCCAGGATCTGGGTACCCTGATCGGTCCTTCGAGAACTACAAATGCTGAAGGTGTGCGCAACCAGGACTGGTATGTGCCACTTGGCGCAGATGGATATGATACGGCCTTTGACCCCAAAGATCCCAACATTGTTTATATGGAAATTCAGCAGGGTCTTTTGCATCGTCATGACAGACGCAGTGAAGAAATCCTGAACATTCAGCCTCAGGCAGCGCCGGGTGATGCTCCTGAAAGATGGAACTGGGATAGTCCGATTCTTATTAGTCCTCATAATAGCAACCGTCTTTATTTCGGATCCCAGCGTTTATGGAAAAGTGAGAACCAGGGCAATTCATGGACTCCTGTTAGTAAAGACTTAACGACCAATACCAATCGGTATGAACTGGAAATGATCGGGCGGGTTTGGAGCGTTGATGATCTGTATGACAACGGTGCCATGTCCAAATACGCAACATTAACTTCGATCTCTGAATCTCCTAAGGTTGAAGGACTCCTTTATACGGGATCTGATGATGGCTTAATTCAGGTAAGTGAAGATGGGGGGCAAAATTGGAGAAAAAGTGCCAGCCTGCCTAAAGTACCGTCACGTTCATTTATCAATGACATTGAAGCCTCCAGCCATAACGCCAATACCGTATTTGCGGTGGCAGATGCGCATAAATTTGGTGACTTCAGTCCTTATGTTTTTATGAGCAGTGATCGGGGCAGATCTTGGAAATCAATTGCAGGTGATTTGCCAAAAGGAACCATAGTGTGGGTGTTAAAACAAGATCATAAAGATGAAAATCTTCTGTTTATTGGAACCGAATTTGGGATCTACTTTTCTGTCAATAAAGGAGTTCATTGGATAAAGTTGGATGGGGGAGTACCAACCATTCCTTTTAGAGATATTGAGCTCCATAAAAGAGATGATGATTTGGTCGGCGCCACTTTTGGTCGTGGATTTTATGTATTGGATGACTATGCTCCGCTCAGAGAGATCAGCAGCGCAGTTAAAAATGGGTCTAATATGCTCTTTGAAGTAAGGGATGCATGGTGGTACGTTCCAAATGCCCCAATGCAGGCCAAAGGAATGCCTACCTTGGGTTCAACAAGTTTTGTTAGTGAGAATCCTCCTTTTGGGGCGGTATTTACCTATTATTTGAATGAGCTGCCAAAAACTGCGAAAACAGAACGTGAAGAAGCTGAAAAATCATTGCGCAAACAAAATGCAAGTACACCTTTTCCCGGTTGGGAGAGTCTTCGGGAAGAATCTTATGAAAATGAACCAGGTGTCATACTTTTAGTGCGAAATGACAAGGGAGAAGGGGTTCGTTGGTTAGAAGGTACCGCAAAAAAAGGCATGCATAGAACGAGTTGGGATCTAAAACTTCCGGCACTTGATCCTATCAACTTGGTTAAGCCTGATTTTCAGCCTCCATGGGCGGGTTCTTCTGAAGGACCTCTCGCGGCTCCCGGAAAGTACAGTGTGGAACTGTTTATAGTGCATAATGGCAATTTAGCCTCGCAAGGGGCACCCAAAGAATTTCAAGTAAAACCTGTTCCTACAGGGGCATCAGGTACTGACTTTAAGGCTGTTGCAGAATTTCAGCAAATGACCAGTGAGCTTGGTAGAGAGATCTCAAGTGCGAATAGGAAGATGGGTGAGGCCAATGAAAGATTGACACATCTAAAGGCGGCATTAAAACAGACGCCAAAAGCAGCACCTGAGCTTTTTGAAAGGATGGATCAGTTGAACAAGAGATTGACCGAATTGCGGAGTGAATTAACAGGTGACCCGATTCTTCGTGGTAAGGATGAAGCAACGGCTCCATCTATAAGTTCGAGGGTAGGGCAGGTAGCCTATGGTCATTGGGATACGCGACAAACTCCGACAGAAACACAGCAACGCAATATTGAAATTGCAACTAAGGATTTTGCTGAATTCAAGAAAGGTTTGCTGACCTATTTAAACGATCTGGAAAGTTATGAAGCGGCATTGGAAGCTGCCGGAGCTCCTTATACAAAAGGTCGGAAGTTGAAATAGCGGAGTTAATGCAGGATTCGATGTTACTTTTTTATTTGGAACGGCAATTCGTGAGATATTCTTCTTTACTCTTTTACTCATCTATTACGGCTTAGGCTGCTGCGGAGAAAATATGAAGGGAAAAATTGCGAACCCCTCGCCCGTGAACCCCTCACTTCCGAAGGGGTGAGAAATCAGAGGGTGAGTAAAATGAATCAAATAGTTATTGATTTGAAAATTGAAAGATTCATTCACGCATTAGCTACGCTCAATCCTTTCCTGCCTCAGGCATGGCAGGCTGGTTCGATTTCATGCATTATAATATTTGTAGCATTGAAGCATTTTAGCATTGCAGTATTGTAACATTGCACCCTTTGATTACAATGAATGTTTTGGTGGTATAGAATATTTTTTGTAATATTGGTTACGACCTTGATATTTAGGTACTAAGAAAAGTTAAGCCCCTCTAAAAACTTCTATTATGAAAACGGTAGTACAAGATGAATTAAATCCGACCAAAAAGGTGAGCAGCTTTGCCAAAAGGAGCTATATGATTTATCAAGAACATTTTAGATCAAAAAACTTGAAGCCAGCCTTGACCATGGATGAATTCATGGAAAATTATAGATGATATTCCTGTTCAATATTATAATGCTTAAAACCGAGCTTGCCGGCCGCCAGGCAGACAGTCGGCGAAATTAATGGTAATACACTTCAAAAATCAGCAATTTCCAATCCCTTCCATGCCGTAAGTTGGGTCCAATCAAAACCTTACTTCAAAGTCATCATTCAAAAGGAACACTACTGGTTATTTAATTTAGAAAAAGTCAGAAAAAGCTGTGAAGATTGAATAACAGAAATTTAATAATCGCTAACAAGAAATAATCAAGCGAAAATAAGTTAATTTTATCCTCAGTTATCATTAAAATATCAATCATGAGTGCTACCTGATTGAACCTTCCAGAGTAGCGAGCATTATATAAACCATTTCGGTTTTATAAAATGAAGTAATTATGGTAATTTAAAGGTGATTTTTAGTCTATTGAAATGTTGCCCTTAATATGAAAATATGGATTTAGAAACAATAAGGAACATTGACTTGATAAATTATAAGACACTTGTTTTCTTGTACCTTATCATCTTTTCGATCATTCTATTAAGATATGTGGTTTTTTCTTATTCGTATCATTACCTTTTTCATGTTGTTTTAAAAAAGAAATATGCAGACCGAGTTTTACTAACGAAATTGCCTTCATCGAATCAAATCATAAGAGAATTATGGCTTTCTCTTTACAGTACTTTTATTTTTGGACTGATTGGGGTGGGACTTTTTGCACTTTGGCAAAACGGATATACCAAGATTTATACAAATCTAACCGACTTTCCGTTGTGGTATTTTCCTGTTAGTATTATATTATTCATGGTCTTGCATGATACCTATTATTACTGGATGCATAAATGGATGCATGACTTTAAGTGGCTAAGACGTTTTCATTTGGTTCATCATAAAAGTATTGATACAACAGTGCTTACTTCTTTCTCTTTTCATCCTGTGGAGTCTTTTTTTCAGGCTATTATTTTGCCCATTTTATTTATGCTTGTTCCAATGCATGTTATCGCCATTCTCATCATACTTTTACTCATGACCATTTCGGCGATTATCAATCATGCCGGTGTAGAGATCTATCCCAGAAGTTCCTATTTTCATGGATTTAGAAAATACGTAATAGGGGCTACACATCATGACATTCATCATCGTCATGCCAAAAATAATTTTGGATTGTACTTTACCTTTTGGGACCGGTTTATGAAAACGGAATTTTGATTTTCTGTGACTTGCAGAATTTAGAAGAGGATCCCAACCTTACACTTAAGACGAATAGCCTTCCGGATCATACACCAAAGGTGCCGGATCGGGTAAGTTCATGTCTCGCATGAGCTGAATGAACCTCGGATCTTTCTTTAATTCATCAGGTAGAAAACTCACTCTCAACCATGGAAGCCAGGCAGCTTTATTTTCACTGTTCCAATATTCAAAAGATTTGTCATAATCTCCCAAATACGCGCAATAAATACCGATGAAAAAGTCCCGCCAATCACCGGGAGGCACTTGCTCCAATTCATTGAGAATGGCTTTACCTTCCTCAATATGTCCGGTCTCGAATAGTGCACCGCCATATCCCGGATATTTCCAGAAAGGATTTAGTTCAGCACATTGTTTTAAAAGTTCCAGGCCCTCTTCCACTTTACCCTGGTCAATATAGATCCTGCCTTGAATAAGCATGCCTACCGCATAATCAAAATCACCCCTCTCACCCATGAGAGAAGCTCTTTCCGTTTGTTCTAAACCTTCTTCATACATACCAACCCAACGATATAATTCTCCCAACCATGCTGTCTGAGCAGGGGTGAAAGGATCTAGCTCCTGAGCCAGTTTATGCTCTTCAATGGCTTCGTTCATTCTTCCAAATAACGCCAGGTACCAGGCCCTGTGATAGTGATTGTCTGCAAGATTCGGATCCAATGCATTGGCTCGATTAAAAGCGTAGTCGGCCACGGCCCAATCTCTTCCGACATAAGTATGATATTGCGATAAAGAGGCCCAGCCCAGAGCAAGGGTTGAATCAATTTCAATCGCCCTTTCTGCTGCTTCAAGTGCTTTGGGAAATACGTCAGGAACTCCGTTTCCATGTCCTAGATTAATATAGGCCTGTGACAGCCAGGCCCAGGTATTTGCATCTGCAGGGTTTCTATCCAGTGCCTCCTGCAAATACACCAAACCTTGCTGCCAGTCAGCCGGGGTGGATTTATTCAGATAGTGTTTCCCCTTCAGGTACAGCGCATAGGCCTCGGGATCAACCGGATCACGACCTGACCCGAATTTGACATTTGCCGGCCTGACTACAAGACCCATTTGACTCGCCAGGTCAGCAGCTACACCCACCCATAGGGTCCGTACTTCACTAAACGCTTTGGTATACCTTTTCTGCCAGACGGGCTCCCCGTTTATCGTTTCTCTCAGGATGATATGAACGTGAACCCCATTGGTTTCCCGCTCAAAACTTCCCTCAACAAAATAATCAATGCCCTTGATCACATTTAAAATAAGGGAGCTGGTTTGATCAAATCCTGAAGTCAAAACCTTGGTAGATCTCTGATGGATCACCTTTAACTGATCCATTTTAGACAGTTCATCAATAAGCTCGTCGGTCAGACCAGTCTGGAAATAGGCTTCTTCTTTATCTGCCATTGAAGTTGAAAAGGGGATAACAGCTACTTTTTTAATCTCTGGTATGGCAGGGCCTCCGTTCCAGTTCGATCCCGCCCAAAAACTAATGACTAAAAGCAATAAGATTCCAACAGAAAGGGAACCCGCAATCACCTTATTCAATCTGCGATTCGCTAATTGTAATGATTCCGGACTCGTATCTGTATCATCTGTTTTTTGAATTCCTTCTCTTGTCAAATCATAATACCAGGAAAAACCAATCCAAAAAACAAGCCCACCGGCCAAAATATAAATAAGCACTTTCAGTGCATAATCCGGAGCTTCCACTGCGGGAAATAAAATTGAAGCAATTTGGATTACAATCCATGAAATAGCCAGATAGGCTATGGTTGATTTAAAAACATGTCTACGTTTAAGTTCGGATATTAAGTTTCTCCATTTCATAAGTAAAAAATCTTATGATTATGCAGATCTGATAAGATAAGGGACTCTAAGTTACACAATTATCTTGTAATTAACCAGGATTTTTATCGGCTTTATGTTGAAAGCATTTAGGTCTTAGCAATATCCTTGTTTGATAGAATCACTTCTCACATCTCACTTCTGCCTCTGCCTTCTCACTTGAAACAACAAGGATTACTTTCGTGATCCTGAGTTCGATCCATTCTGAGAATGAAAAACCCTTATCCGTCTGGCGACAGATTACTTCTCACTTCTCACATCTCCCTTCTGCCTTGGGAATATTTTCAATGATCCTGAATACCCTCCATGCCGAGAATAAAAAACAAAAACGGGATCCGAAAGGAGCTTTTATCAAATATTCATTATAACAAACGAAGCTGTCTGTCGCAGAATTGCTTTTTCTTATCCGACATAGTAAGACCAACAGCAATGTGAGAAAATTCATCAATTCAAACAGGCATATATTGACAAAAGTCATAGAAATTTAGAGATGTATCCCGTAAATTTAGCTTCGAAGCGTTCCTATTGCTTTAAAATTCCAAAATATTCAACAATGAAACAATCTGTTAGTTTTACATTAAACCATCAATTGATAACGGTAGATGTTGATGGAGATGAATCGCTTTTGACGGTCATCAGAGAATATCTTGATCAAACCGGCACTAAATATGGTTGTGGACTGGGCGATTGCGGTGCCTGCACAGTAATCGTTGATAATGAGCCTTTACGATCATGTATGGTGTCAATCGAAAATGTGGCTGAAAAAGAAGTTCTGACGATTGAAGGCTTACAGTCAAATGCTACGTTGCATCCTATCCAAAATGCTTTTATGGCACATGACGCTTTGCAGTGCGGCTTTTGCACGCCGGGCATGATCATGAATGCCTATGGCCTGCTGCTTCGCAATCCGAATCCCACACGTGAAGAAATTATAGAGGGAATGGAAGAAAATTTATGCAGATGCGGTTCCTATAACCGCATAGTTGATGCTATTCAGACCGCCGCATTAGAAATGAATCAAAAAATCAAGTCATGAAATCAGATAAGCAAGACCTAACATACAGAAGTATCATGAATAAACCCCAATTGAATGACAGGCGGGACTTTTTAAAAAAACTTGGCGGTGGGGTCGTTGTGGTTTTCAGCATTGGAAAACTTTCCTTGCTGGAAGGCTGGGGGCAAAATTCAGCAGAAGAGCAATTGAACTTTAATGCCTATTTAAGAGTTAAAGAAAATGGACGGGTGGATTGTTATACCGGTAAAATTGAAATGGGACAGGGGGTGATCACTTCTTTGGCTCAGGTACTGGCGGAAGAACTGGAAGTTTCCATTTATTCAGTGGATATGATCATGGGGGATACAGAGCTTTGCCCTTATGACGCCGGAACCTGGGGCTCATTGACCACGCGATTCGCTGATCCGGTAATAAGGGCTGCCGCTGCTGAAGCAAGAGAAATTCTGATCGATCTTGCAGCAGACCATTTGAAAATCACTAAAGACAGACTGGAAGTTGTGGATGGAACGGTATTTGTCAGGAACGAACCTTCTAAAAAAGTTACTTATGCTGAATTGACCAAAGGTAAAAAGATCATTCAAAGCTTGAAAAATAAACCTGAAATTAAAAAGCATACAGATTTTAAGATCATAGGAAAACCCGTGATTAGCCTTGATGCTGAGGCAAAAGTTACAGGAAAAGCCAAGTATTCAGGAGACATTAAATTGCCTGGTATGGTCTATGCAAGTATGGTAAGACCCTCTGTTTTTGGTTCAAAAAAGCTAAAAGTGGATGCTTCAAAATTGGGAAACTTTGAAGGTGCCGAATTGGTGGAAGATAAAAATTTGGTTGCTGTTGTACATAAAGATCCTGAAATGGCCTATAAAGCCGCTACGCAAATAAAAGTCAGTTGGGAAGAACCAACGGCAAAGGCGGATCATGAATCCATATTTGAATATTTGGAAGATCAAATTTCTGATCATAAAGTTGTTGAAGAGAATGGAAGTCTGGAAACAGGTAAAAACATGTCTAAAACAATTGTTCAAACTGATTATTACGATGGTTACAAGGCACATGCCTCAATTGAAACCCATAGTGCAACCTGTTATTTTAAAGATGATAAACTCACCATGTGGGCTTCAACTCAAACGCCTTTCGGAACCAGGGAGCAAGTGGCCAAAGAATTGAACATGCCTTTGGAAAAGGTTCATTTGAAACAAATTTTTATAGGAGGGGGCTTTGGTGGAAAAATATACAATAATCAAGCCATTGAAGCAGCCAGAATTGCCAAGATATGCGGCAAGCCTGTTCAACTGGTATGGACCAGAAGGGAAGAGTTTATGTACGATAAGTTTAGAACGGCTGCTCTGGTAAAAATTAGCTCAGGTGTGGATGCCAATGGTAAACTCAAGCTATGGGATTTTGATATTTATTGTGCTGGTACAAGAGGAACAAAATTGTTCTATGGAATCGAAAACAATCGCACAAGGATGTTTGAAGACAATAGTGTACATCCTTTCGGAACCGGTGCCTGGAGGGCGCCGGGTAATAATTCAACAACCTTTGCGCGTGAATCGCATATCGACGTTACAGCTCATGCGGCCGGTATAGATCCCCTAGAATTCAGATTGAACAATCTAAAAGATGAACGAATGAAAGCTACTCTTGAACTGGCTGCTGAAACCTTTGATTGGAAAAGCAATAAGGCAGCAGGTCATGGCTTTGGCATTGCCCTTGGAGAAGATGCAGGTACAACCGTTGCCATGATAGCTGAAGTTCATGTTGATAAAGTTACCGGAATCGTTCAGCCCATAAGGGTTGTTTGTGCGCAGGACATGGGGCAGGTAGTAAATCCTCATGGAGCGACGGTTCAATCAGAAGGAGGCATAACAATGGGATTAGGATATGCCTTATACGAAGACATTGAATTTAATGGTGGAAATGTAAAATCAAGTGGCTTTAATAATTACGAAATCACCAGATTTTCAAAAACGCCTGAAATAACCTGTGTCTTTATGGATAAAATGGACGCCAAACCTGAAGGCGGAGGCGAGCCCGCCATTATTTGTGTTGGAGGTGCCATAGCAAATGCCGTTTTTGATGCCTGTGGCGCCAGGGTTAACAGGATGCCCATTACACCAGAAAGAATTTTGGAAAAGCTAAAATCTGTTTAAAGTAGAAGATTAACATATTGTTGCGTACTTTAATTGTCATTTTTTGCATGTCAAAATAGGGCCTGCAACTGAACATTTAGATCTCTACTATACAATTAAAATTATTCCCCTGCCGGATCATATTCCAACGGAGCGGGATCGGGTAAATTCATGTCTCGCATGAGCTGTATGAACCTGGGATCTTTCCGTATTTCATCTGGCACAAACATTACCCTTATGCCCGGAAACCAGGCGGCCTTGTTATCAGTGTTCCACATTTCAAATGACTTGTCATAATCACCTAAATACGCGTAGTAAACACCTATAAACAGGTCAATAAAATCATTAGGAGGCATTTGTTCCATTTCCTTGAGAATGGCTTTCGCTTCCTCAATATGTCCAGTCTGCAATAAGGCAAGGCCATAGCCCGGGTATTTCCAGAACTGATCTATCTCAGCACTTTGTTTTAAAAGTTCCAAGCCCTCTTCTACCTTTCCCTGGTCAATAAATATTCTGCCTCTGATAAACAAGCCTAACGCAAATTTGTCCTCCATATAATTAACTTTATCCACCTCTTTCAAGCCTTCCTCATACATGCCAACCCATCGATATAATTCTCCTAGCCATGCCGTCTGGTAAGGCGTAAATGGGTCTAAATCCCTGGCGATTTTATGCTCTTCTATGGCTTCGTTCATTTCTCCAAATAACGCAAGGTACCAGGCCCTGTGATAATGATTGTCCGCAAGATTCGGATCTAATGCATTGGCCCGATGAAAAGCGTATTCGGCCGTGGCCCAATCTCTTCCGTAATAAGTATGATAGTGTGATAAAGATGCCCAGCCCAAGGCTAGAGTAGAATCAAGTTCAATGGCCCTTTCTGCTGCTTTAAGCGCATTGGGAAATGCGTCAGGAGGAGGGTTGGGGCTGCCATGTCCCAGATTAATATAGGCCTCTGCCAGCCAGGCCCAGGTATTGGCATCAGCCGGATTTCTATCCAGGGACTCCTGCAAATAAACCAAACCTCGCTCCCAGTCAGCAGGGGTGGATTTATTCAGATAGTGTTTCCCCTTCAGATAGAGCGCATAGGCCTCCGGGTCAACCGGTTGACGACCTGACCCGAATTTGGCATTTACCGGCCTGACCGCAAGACCCATTTGACTGGCCAGGTCAGCGGCAACATCCGACGATAAAACTTTTACTTCCGAAAGTTCATTGGAATACCTCTTCTGCCAGACTGGTAACCCGTTTAAAGATTCTCTCAATATGATATGAACGTGAATCCCGTCGGCTTCCTGCTCAAAGCTTCCCTCCACAAAATAATCAATGCCCTTGATCACATTTAAAAATAGGGAACTTGGTTTGATCAAATCCGGAAGTCAAAACCTTTGTGGATTTTTGACGGATTACTTTTAAGCGATCTACTTTAGAGAGTTCATCGATCAAGTTCCTGGGTCATTCCGCTCTGAAAGTATTCTTCTTCTTCATCCGCCGTTGAAGTTACAAATGGGATAACAGCAACCTTTTTAATTTCAGGTATGGCAGGGCCTTCATTCCAGTTCGAACCTGCCCAAAAACTAATCACCAAAAGCAATAAGACTCCCACGGAAAGCGAACCTGCGATCACTTTATTCAATCTGCGATTGGCCAACTTTAATGATTCCTGACTCGTATCAATAGGATCCGTCTTTTGAATTCCATCTCGTGTCAAATCATAGTACCAGGAAAAACCGATCCAAAAAAGAAGCCCGGCTGCCAAAATATAGATCAGCACTTTCAGTGCAGCATCCGGAGCTTCCAATGCAGGAAATAAAATTGAAGCAATTTGAATGACAATCCATGAAATGGCTAAATAGGCGATGGTAGATTTAAAAACGTGCCTGCGCTTAAGCTCTGATATTAATTTACTCCATTTCATCTTGTAAAAAAGTTAACTGTTTATGTCACTCTGGATGATAAACCAAGGGTGCTGGATCAGGCAGGTTCATGTCTCTGATGATTTTTAAGAACCTGGGATCTTTACTTATTTCATCGGAAAAGAACAACACTCTTATCCATGGAAACCAGCCATGTCTTGTTTTCATAGTTCCAAGTATTCAAAAGCTTTGTCAAAATCACCCAAGTGAGCGTACATACATTCCAATACACAAAGCGCTAAATCCATTAATTTGAGGTGCTTTTCAATTTCTTAAGAACGGCCATTCCTTCTTCAACAAACCCAGCCTCAATAAGAGCCAGGTCCATATCCAACTACCCATCTTGGATTTATTTCAGTAGGCTTCTTAAGCAATTGAAGACCTTCTTCAACTTTTCCCTGATCTATAAAAATACCTCCTTTTACAAAAAGACCTAGGGAATAATCATTCTTCTCCATCAGAGAAGCTTTATAAACCTCCGTTCGAATTATGCTTCTTCATAAAGACCAACCCACCGTATAGATCACTCCTAACCATGCTGTCTGTAAGGCGTAAAGGGGTCGAGTTCCTGTGCCAGTTTATGCTCCTTCAATGGCCTCATTCATCCTGCCAAATAGAAACAAGGTACCAAGAACGATGGTAATGATTGTATGCGAGATTAGGGTTTAATTCATTGGCACGTTCAAAGGCATATTCGGCCATAGCCCAATCTCTTCCAAAGTATGTATGGTAATGGGATAAAGCTGCCCAACCCAAAGCTACGGTTGAATCGAGTCTTATAGCTCGCTTAGCTGCTGCGTAATGCCTTTGGAAATACATCGGGAGGAGGATCCGGACTATGTCCTGCATTGATATAGGATTCAGCCAAAAAAGCATAAGCATAAGGATCTGCAGGGATTTCTATTTAAGGCCTCCTCTAAATAAATCATTCCTCGTTCCCAACCTTCAGGCGTATAGCTATTTATATAGTATTTCCCTTTGAGATAGAACTCATAGGTCTCTGGTTTTACGGATCTAAGTCCGGTCCATTGATCAACTACTTCAGGTTTTACCGATAATGCCCATTTCACGAGCCAGGTCTGACGAAACCTCAGCCCAGAGTTTCCTTACTTCAGAAAGATCCTTGCTGTAACTTTTGTGCCAAAATGCTCGAATCATTTATCGATTCTTTTAATTCCATATGTACACTGATCGTATTATCGTCGCGTTCAAGTCTTCCATTGACAAAATAATCAATACCGCTTATGACATTAGAAACTAGCCTGTTGGATGGATTAAAGCCAGAAGTAAGTACCTGAGTAGAATTTTGATTAATCACGGTTAATTGATCAATCTTTGATAACTCATCAATAAGATCCTCTGTCATGCCTACAGTAAAATAGGGTTCATCCTCATTATTCGATATGCTTGCCAAAGGTAACACGGCAACCTGCTTTAATTCAGGAATTTGATTATCCTTGTTCCAATTAGAACCTGCCCAGAAACTAACAACAACAAGTAGCAAAACAGCGAAACCCACCGAAATCGCAATGACTTTATTCAAGCGTTTATTGGTCAATTCTAGGGTTTCCAGATCAGCAGGCCGATCATCTGTTTTTTGAAAACCATCATGCAGTTAAATCGTAAACCCAGGAAAAAGCGATCCAAAAAATAAGACCTACCGACAAAAAATAGATCAAGGCTTTGAGCGCATACTCTGGAGCATCAAAGACAGGAAATAGGGTAGAAGCAATTTGTATTACGATCCATGATATAGCCAGGTAGGCTATGGTTGATTTAAAAACATGTCTACGTTTGAGTTCTGATATTAAAGTTCTCCATCTCATAAGTGAAAAATCTTATGATTATGCAGATCTGATAAGATAAGGGACTCTAAGTTACACAATTATCTTGTAATTAACCAGGATTTTTTATCGTCCTTTAGTTGAAAGTATTTAGGTCTTAGCAAATCCTTGTTTGATAGGATCACTTCTCACTTCTCACTTCTGCCTTCTCACTTGAAACAATAGGGATTACTAACGTGATCCTGAGTACACTCCATTTTGAGAATGAAAAACCCTTATCCGTCTGGCGACGGATAACTTCTCACATCTCACTTCTGCCTTCTCACTTGAAACAACAGGGATTACTAACGTGATCCTGAATTCAATCCATTTTGAGAATGAAAAACCCTTATCCGTCTGGCGACGGATCACTTCTCACATCTCACTTCTGCCTTCTCACTTGAAACAACAAGGATTACTATCGTGATCCTGAATACAATCCATTTTGAGAATGAAAAACCCTTATCCGTCTGGCGACGGATAAACTTCTCACTTCTCACTTCTGCCTTCTCACTTGAAACAACAAGGATTACTAACGTGATCCTGAATACAATCCATTTTGAGAATGAAAAACCCTTATCCGTCTGGCGACGGATCACTTTTTTATTTGTCGAAACCTTTAGCAAATGAATTTGCAAGGTTTTCTCCAAATAAAAAAACCCGCAAGCTTGCGGGTCTTTTCATTCATCTGTGATCGCGACAGGATTCGAACCTGTGACCGTCTGCTTAGAAGGCAGATGCTCTATCCAGCTGAGCTACGCGACCATTTTATTTTCACTTAAAAATTTTAGCCAATTCCTATGAAATGAACTGCTTATTTTAAGCGAGTGCAAATATAAACGGACAATCCAAATAAAACAAACTATATGTTATAATTTTTTAAGCTTCAACAATACGATTTGTACACTGAATAGTATATGAAAAATTGCCTTTTGATATTTTTTGTATATTTATCGCCTTAATCATAAAACCCCCTCGCTATGATAAAGCCACTACTATTGCTATTATGCATCTTATTTATTCCCATAACCCTTAGCGCCCAGGTGCGTGTTACAGAAAAAAAAGTTGAAGAAGTCCTTATCCAGTTTGAAAATGCTGAAGTTGACATCGTCGAGTTAAAAACAATGAGAAAATGGAAGGCTCTTGAATTGAGTCATGAAATGAAATCTCAAATGGATTATAATGTAATTAGGGTAAAATACAAATCGAAAGGAACTGAAAGAATGGTCATTATTGATTTAAACCTTGTTCCTATTCGTTATGATTATCTAAATAGATGGGAATGATTTTTTACGGCATACTTGCCTAACTCTTTATTTTTATTCTAATAGCTGGATCATAATTATAATCCCGTTTAAAAGAGTTTCATTTTTTTTAAAATGAAGGGTATACTATGATAAAAATCATGGAATAAACCTTTTTAGAGCGTTAACTTTAAGTACTTTAAAGATTTTGAGGGGGAATGCTTTAAGGTAGATGTATTAAAAATTATTATTAGACGAAGGGCCCGGTTGGTAAAATTCAACCGGGCTTTTTTCTTGTTTTAAATAATTAAATTCAAAAGTAACACAATTAATGTTTAAGTATTAAACAAAATAATTAAACATTTTTTGTAAAACATTTGTTTATGTCTAACTTTATACATACATTTGTTGAACAATAATAAAATTGGTGAATTTAGTTTACGGTCTCCGTTTTAGTTTTGATTAGACGATTAGACATGTTGAGTAAAACCTAAAGTTGATCTGTTAAAGTATGATGCACAAATCTTTATTATTGTTATGATTTACTTTAAAGTTCTTTTAAATGCTCTTGTAATTAAAGTTTTAAGCACTGGTTATGCGATATTTCACTTGTTTTGTCGGTGTTTTAGTTTGGTTTGGTTTTAGTTTGATGCTTATTGAGATTTTTTAAAAGAATATGAAATGTAAATCGATAAATATCGGGCATGTGTAAAGGCACCCATAATCTTTTAACATGCCCTTTATTAGATGTAAGAATTTGAGTTAATTTAGTACATATCTTTTCCCCCTAAGCCCCTTTGAAGAAAGGGGCTTTTTTTATCTAAGTCAGGGATAGGCATTATTTTATGCCCACAGTATGATTAATGTCACAAAAAGTACGTGAATTTTGTTTTAAATTTATTCTGTCAAATTTATATGTCAAGGATATGAAGGCCTATTCAAGAACTTGGAAAAGTAGGATGGAAGGGGATATAAGCACTCAATGGTCAAGTTTGCCTAATCCAATGAGCCTTACCATTAAAGAAGATAAAAGAAGCGATATTTTTATTGCAGCCTCTTTGGAATTTTTAGGAACTCCGATTGATCATAAGGCAAAATACCACAAGGGTTCTTTATATTATAAGATTGAAGTAAATGGTAAACCGATAGTTCAATATCATGTATCGAATCCGAGAGATATAAAAAAAACCATTGGCGTGAACTTACATGCAAAAACTGAAGTTCCGGCCGGAGAAAACAACGTTGAAGTGTTTTACAAGGTATCAAAAAACGGATCTTGGGATCTTTTACGTTACCAAAGTCAAAGGCAATTAAGTGTATTGGCCCAACCAACAGAATAAACAAGTGTAAAATAATGTTACTTAAAAACCCGAGCAGTATTTAGCTTGGGTTTTTAATGTAAACTAACTCCAGTAATATTTTACCAATTGGTACAATCCTAATCAATCACCAAAGGCCTCTTTTTATAATTTTGGTAAATGATCTATGCCAATTACTTTTCTTCTGTGACCAAAGACAATGGTCAGCCCAATTTAAGTGCTGACCAGTTTAGGCGTATGATGAATATCGTCTATATAGAGGGGGTAATTAGTGGGATCAAAAGGATCAAGGAAAAAGAAACAGGACAATATTTTAAGTATGATGTGCTCATCTTTAAACACGATGCTGTGCTTACCGAACTTACTGGTAACTTAAAGCCCGGTATGCTTCTAAGGGAAATGTATCGCCTGTCCAAAAACTAAGAAGGTACTTTTATCATGAATTGCATTGATCTAGTTATCGTATTTGATCAGTTTATGGTCCGCAACGCTCTCTGTCACTACTTACAATTGAGTTATATTCCTCAATAGAAAGATATTGAGGATCATAATCAACGCCAAGCATCTCCAACCTGTCTGTATAACTTCTTAAATGATTTTTTGAACCGCATTTCAATTGGTCATACAGTTAAGTAAATCTGCTTTTAGGGTTTGACTTTCAAAGAAAGCCAGATCATTAATGTCTAAATCTTCAATGGTTGCACCTACGGCTAAGGCTTTTGATAGGGAAACTTCAGAAGCAGTTGTAAGATCAATATAAAGATCCTGAAGTGCCTTATCCTGAAAAACACCTCTTTCTGAACTTGCAGGGTCCTTTAATCCATAGGCATTAATAATGTCAAAACCTGGTCCATATGCTGTTGTTCACTTGAGGCGATATTATTAAAAATTACATCTCCATAAAGGTCGAATGAATACAAATACACATCTCTGGCCAATTTTTCTTCCTCCCTTAAAAACAACAGATCTTGTTGTTCTTGCAAGGTCAAAGTTACTAATTTGATTTTCATTGTTGGTCTCATCAGAACAGCTGCCTGTTAAGGTCACTATTCCTGCTAAAATTAAAAGCACTAATTTCTTCATGATATCAGGGTGTTTATAAATTTATAAAACTCAAATACCATACCCGTTTTATAAATAAAAGGTAACACAGGTTGCATTCAGAATTCCTTAGAAATAACTTTCAATAAAAGCGATGATCAATTTCTAAGATTGCTGTCGCATTATAAAAATTGAATCGTTTCTTGATAAAGAATAAGCCCCTTTCGGATAAAAATTAATACTATTCGTCAAAATCTATTTTTAACTTAAGAAATAATCTTTAACTTGTGGCTTATTAATTAATCCATTTAAACCGAATTAAAAAATGAAGTCAACAAAAATAATAGTTAGCGAAATAAACCATTATTGGGTTCACTTTCAAGCTGGACGTGCAGGAAATAGCCTTCTTTACCCAAGAGTCATTATAAAATGTTATCATGATGAAGATTATGTTTTACAAGCCAGCTTCTATCCCGATAATAAAACCCTGCCGGTAAATTATCATGATGTTAATTCTAAATTAGTCTACCTGAGGTTCCATTTACATATGTATGACAGTATTATAGACATTCTTAGAAATGAAAAACCAATTTATTTTAGTTATTCTGAAAAATCAAAATTAGGTTATATCAGAACTGGTAAAGAGCCTATTGGGGAAGGAGAGAACGACGCCGATTTTCAGTAGAAGCGGCTCAAGCTTAATTATAAGGACCCGGACACAGACCTCTGTTTCCGGGTCTTATACATTCTCTTTCTACTTGAATTCCAATAACCTAGCCTTCATTTAGGGATTATAATTCTTTGAATTTATGATATTACTCATCTTTTCAATCACAGTTTCGCATTATCTTTTATATATATAAATATATAGAATGAGAAATATTTTTGAATTGGTCATCGCAATATTTCTGGGGCTTATCCTAATCATATCACTTCCCGTTCTCATGATAAATGATGCAACAGCCGTAATTGATCAAGACAGACTTATCTAGTTAGATCTTATGACCACCCCTTTAAATTCATTTTCACTAGCGTTAAAATCAAAAATTGCAGATCATATTTACCTATTATTTTGTAACTTAGGGCTTATTGTTTTTACTTGTATTCCAAGTTAAAAGCCATTAGTAACCCCTAAAAAGATCTGTAATGAAGCCCCTCATCTTACTTTTCTTGTTTTTTGCACCTTTACTCGTCTCGGCTCAAGCCATAAAAATTACTGAAGATGCAGCGAAGGAAGTCATCGATCATATGGAACCATATCCGATCGATATCATTCAGGTCAAAACATTGAAAAAATGGAAGGCCCTTGAGCTTAGCCATGAAATGAAACCACAAATGGATTATAATGTGGTTCGCGTCAAATACAAAACACAAGACAGCCTTAAGATCGTGATCATTGATATGCACCTGGTGCCCATTAGATATGATTACAGCAGGACCATGGAATAGAGATTTTTTATTGACGTCCTTTTTGAGCCAATTTACCCACTCTAAACTTGACATTCGAGTGACGATCATTTGGATTATTATGTTCACCGCCATGCTGCTGAATGAGCCAGCATTTCCAAATCCATATATAAAGACCAAGGTTATTCCAAACCTCTTTGGTAGATTATTTATACTCTTCGGACACTAAAACCATACGTTCGTCCTAAATCTGAATTTTATTGAATAGTTAGCCTATATCTTCCCCGAAAAAATGAACTTTTAATTTTAACCTTATTTTTTGTTGAGGCTATACTTATTGCCGTAAACAGACCCTGATCTAACTAACCAAACTTATACATATGACTACAACTAAGCAATCATTCAGTTCTTTAAAATCTTCCGACCGTATACAGTCTCTTGACATTATGAGAGGAGTTGTGCTATTGGGAATACTGATCATGAACATTAATGGCATGGGGCTAGCCGGAGCCTATGGAGATCCAACAGTTTCCGGAGGTGCTACAGGATGGAATCTTACAACATGGATTACCTCAAATTTTTCATTTGAAGGAACAATGAGAGCACTTTTCTCGCTATTATTTGGTGTAGGTATGTTCATATTTATGGATAGGCTTGAAAAAAAAGGGGCAGGAATCGATGCCGCAAATATTTATTTTAGAAGACTCATGTGGTTGCTCGTTTTCGGGTTGATACATGGATATTTATTGCTTTGGACCGGTGAAATTCTTTACCAATATGCGCTTATGGGCTTTTTGGTATTTTCATTTAGGTATTTACCCCCGATGAAATTAGCGCTTATTGCATTATTGCTTTTTTCAATTGGTGCGTTGTGGAATTATGCAGATTATAAAAAGGATGTGAAATTTGTTGAACAAGTAGCGCTTGTAGAAAACTATAAGTCAGAGGGCAAAGCATTAACGAGAGAACTTCAAGAAGTTGCTGTGAAATGGGAAGAACGCGAATGGAAAAGATCTCCTGAAGGCATTGAAGAATATAATACGAATATGCGCAAAGGGTATCTGGACGTCGTAAAGTTTCTTGCTCCAGAAAATCAACATTATGATGAAAACTGGCCTTACAGATATGACCTATGGGATGTACTTAGCATGATGCTATTAGGGATCGCTCTTTTTAAATGGAATATTCTTTCAGGAGAAAAATCTTATAAATTCTATGGCATCATGGCTGCTTTAGGATACTTGATCGGGCTCAGCATCAATTATTATGAAATTTATTCAATTATGGAAGCTAATTTTTCGCTGTTAAGCTTTTCCAAGGCAAGTATTACCTACGATTTAGGAAGGGTTCCAGTTGCTATGGGCCATGTAGGCGCCATCATGCTGTTTTGTAAATTACCTATTTTAAAATGGTTAAAAATCAGTCTTGCCGCTGTAGGTAAAATGGCATTGACCAATTACGTGATGCATTCGGTTTTTGCCATGTTTATTTTTACGGGTGCAGGTTTTGGACTCTTTGGAACATTCCAACGTTTCGAGTTATTATACATCGTATTTGCAATATGGACCTTCCAATTAATTGTAAGCCCAATTTGGTTAAAATATTATCAATATGGTCCATTGGAATGGTTATGGAGAAACTTAAGCTATTTAAAAAGGCATCCTTTTAGGCGGCAGCGTTAAACCAGATCTACATTTTTTTAAGACAGCCTTAAGATTGTGATCATTGAAATAAGACTGGCACCCATTGGATATGGTGTTTACAGTATTATTAAATGAAGTTCAACATGGTCTTTTGGCCGGCTTTGCCTTAATTTATCAAATAAGTTTTCTCCTTTAACAATACCTCTAGAGAATCGTATTGCTTCCCATAGGATTGCAGCTCTTTTTCCATCATTTGAAGATTGCCTGTGCGCTGAAGTTTTTCCTTCTCACTGGCTAACCTGCTCAAAATTCTTTCCTCCTTCATTTTTAAATTCTTTTCTTCAACTGAACCTGGAGCAACTTCTTTCAATTCTTGATTTATCTCATCCAGTTTGGTTTCGCCAATTTCAATATTTGTCTTATGGTATTTGTATGCGTCTATATCGATCACCAGATCACTGCTTTCATCCATAAGATTTATCATACGCGCTTTAATTGAAATAATTTCTTCCTCGATTTCTTTTTTCTCTTTTTCAGTTGGTCCACAACCAAAAAATAACAAGAGCGAAACAACATAAATAAATTTCATGGGTAACATATTTTGCGCCAAATATATAAATTAATGCAACATATTTTTGAATAAAAAAACTATTAAACATGGATTCCAGGACTATTGTTACGATAGCCAATATCCAAACTAAATAATAAGGAATAGACAATACAGAAATTAAAAAGTGCACATGACTGGACTCGAACCAGCACGTTCTAAAGCGAACACCAGCCCCTCAAGCTGGCGTGTCTACCAATTTCACCACATGTGCATTGTAGAAGTACAAATCTAAAAAAAAATCCCGCTACAGCGGGATAAATTTTGACAATTTTGGTGACCTGGCTGGGGCTCGAACCCAGGACCCTCTCCTTAAAAGGGAGATGCTCTACCAACTGAGCTACCAGGTCAAATAATTCGGATGCAAATATACTAGCAATAATTAATTATACAAGGCTTTTTATTAAAAAAAAAATAAAGATATTTGCCTGCAATTCAGATTACTATTAATCAGCATTTTATGAAAATCATTCTACTTGGATATATGGGAAGCGGAAAGTCAACGTTGGCCAAAGCACTGGCCAGTGCACTTCATCTTCCTTTTACAGACCTGGATGATTATATCATGGACAAGGAAAAGAAGTCGATAAAAGAAATTTTTGAAAGCAAAGGTGAGATCTATTTCAGGTTGCAGGAAAGCAAGTATTTAAAAGAATTACTTGATAACAATAATAATGCAGTACTTGCACTCGGAGGAGGAACACCTTGTTATGCAAATAATATGGAATTGATCAAAAAAGAAGCGGTATCCTTCTATCTTAAAGGAAGTATCGCTACCATATCTCAAAGACTTCGATCTGAAAAAGCAGCAACGTCCATTAATAGCTTCTTTAAATGATGAGCAATTGACTGAATTTGTGGCTAAGCATTTGTTTGAAAGACGTAACTTTTATGAACAGGCCGATGAAACTATCAGCATTGACCAAAAATCGACCGACGAACTGCTACAGGAAATGCTTGTCATGATAAAAAAGGATTACTCTAAATAGGCCTGAGCGCTTTTTCCTTGAAATTCAACATAGATATGCTCTTGCATGGAAGTAGACAAGGATATACCTTTAAAATCAGCCTTAATAGGGTATTTTTTATGGTTTCTGTTGACCAAAACAACAGTCTTGAATCTTTTTAAGGGAACTTCCAAAAATAATTTGGCGGCATAGATAAGGGTAGTTCCCGAATTCAATACGTCATCCACCAATACAAGTGATTTGTTTTTGTAATCTGCAGCGACCAAACTCGTTGAAATAGGATCGCGGGGTTTTCTTTTATCTATGATCACTTCACATAGCGTCACTTTAATAGGGGAGATCTCTGTCAAAACATCTTTGATCCTTTTAGCAAAAATAAAACCATTCTCTTTTATTCCGGCCAATATCACTTCATTTTCATTGATATTTGATTCGTAGATCTGATAAGCAATCCTTTTTGTCTTGTGCTGGATTTGCTCATTGTTTAAGATAATCGTTTTTTGCATCTGGGATCAGTTTGTCTTTTCAAAAATAATAAAAAGTTCCTTCCCATCTCTTGGTTTTATAGAATTATAACAAGGCGCCAATGTCTTAATATCAAAACGTTTTTGAAAAGCCAAAGAATAAGCATCTGCGTCGCCACCAAAAGGAGGGCCTTCTTCGGTCAATCTGAAGTCGAACAATAAACCTACCAACTTGCCACCTGCTTTAAGTAATGCTTTCATTTTATCAATATAAGCTACTCTTAAAGAAGGGTCTAAGGCACAAAAAAAAGTCTGTTCAATGATCAAATCATATTGACCATGATGGTCAAAAAAGTCTTGTTGCACTAAATTTTTCTGTGGAAACCCAGGGACTCTTTTTTTAAAATTATTCAGGGGTTCTTCTGCAAGATCCAAAACAGTGACATCTTGAAAACCTTGTTCAAACAGGTATGCAGCTTCATAGGCGTTTCCCGCACCCGGAATTAAAATCGACAACTGCTTATTTGTGAGTTGCTCTATATAGGCCTGAATAGGAGGAGAGACCTCTCCCATATCCCACCCGGTTTGCCCTTCTTGGTATTTACTACTCCAAAAGGCCTTGTCAAACTTCGGAATCTCCATCACTGTAACTATCTATATCTCTTCGGTCTTTTTTAGTAGGTCTGCCTGTTCCTTTTTTTCTGTAATAATCTTTTGAGAATTTTAACAGGTCCTGATTCTGAAAAGCTTCTTCAGGCGTAATGTCCTTTCTGTACAGATCAACAAGTTTGGCACCTACACGGTTTTTTGGAATGTCAAGCACCAGTATCTCATAAGTGATCTGGTCCTTGCGTATGGTTAATTTTTCACCTGTAAAAACGTCTTTCGAAGGCTTTACATTGGCACCATTTAATTTAATATGCCCTTTTTTACAAGCCTCTGTGGCAATACTTCTCGTTTTATAATATCGAGTACACCATAAATACTTGTCTATTCGCATTTCAATTTATTTACTTTTATTGCTTTCTTTTAGGAAAACCAGGATCGATGTACATTTCTTTATCGAATCTCTCTTCTGGCAAGGTAAGTTCAATTAATTTAGCTTGCAACTGTGCTTTTGAAAGCTCCTGCTTTGAAACAACACCACTTATATCGTCCAAAGCAGCTTTTAAAAGTGCCTCATTTCGATCTCCCAAAGGCAATAAATTATTCCAGTAATTATATTCATTCACTACAATATCAGGTGAAAACCCTTGAATATAATCGCTTTCACCATCCTTATTGTAGATTTGAAACACGATGGGTTGCATCGCATATTTATGAGCAGGATTGGCCCGAGACTCACTGGCATAATCATTTTTAGGAGAATCATACAAGGTAATAGAACCCACATTTTTACCATAGGTTGTATTACCGATCAATTTGACCGATGACATATAGGGTCTTAAACCATTGATGACCATTTCACTCGCAGAGGCAGTGCCACCTGAGGTTAATACATACAATCGATCGACTGAATTTAACCTGTTGAGCGGTTCTTCTCCCTGGAAATCACCTTCCGTATTAAAAACATAATTACGGTTCTCAAAGGTGTAAGTATCATCTTCGTCACTGTGCTTGTCATTGAACTTAAGTTTGGCAAATACACCTGTACCTGCGTTCCTGTATATCATACTGGCTAATAATGCAGATGTCAAAACAGAGCCGCCGCCATTAAACCTTAGATCCAAGACAAATTCCTGAACACCTTCTGCCTTAAAATCAGCAAATGCGTCGTTCAATTCGTCGTTAAAGGATCCGCTAAATTGATTGTAGACCAGGTAACCGACCTTCTTACCTCCAATATTATCAAATATCTTTGTGAAATGAACAGGATTAGCTGCCACCAAGGCACGTGTAATGGTTTTATCTTCCAGTTGGGTGAATTTACCATCTTCTTCATCTACAAAGGAAAGGGTAACAGTTTCATTTGACAGTTCCGCATAAGTACTGCTATAGTTACTTGTATTTAATACGGTGCCATTAATGGCACTTATCAGGTCACCTCTTTTCATCTGGGCATCACCTGCAGGCGAATTGGGTTCAACCATGGCAACCAATATGACGACTTTATCTGAACCATCATTTAAATTGATCATTTTAGAGGTAAAACCGAATCTCGTCCTGATACCTTGGAAAGCCTGGTTCTGCACCTCATAATCATCTATAAACCACGAAAATCGATCCACGGCATTGGCCGCACCAACTACTTTACTGTGCTTATAACAGAGATCCAACATCAAGGTTTCATAATCTGAATACCCATTTAAAAAAGTATGGTAGTCGTCAGGTACATCATCTTTGGTATCAGCAAGATCAACTGATTCAGTTTGCCAGTTGTACCAGGAATTTAAACCTTTCCATATAAAATCATTCACAGGATCATCGAGCCCGACTTCGCTGCTTTCTTCAAAATCATCAAAGGAATCACTACAACCTGCAAGCAACAAGGCAAATCCTATAAATAGGAAAAAGTACTTTTTCTTTCTCATTTTTTTACTAGTTCTACCAGAATATTGAAAATAAACACTGGTAGTTCATACGACAAGTGAACCTATCAAAATACTTGCCAAAGTGGCGTTTATTTTTTTGAACGCATTTTTTTCATCGCCTCACCCATCTGTGGCTTGGTATCGATCAATGTGGTAGCAAATTTTTGCTCTAGTCTATAGTCTGTAATTTTTTCATACTCAAAAGCTTTAGCATCAGCAGGTTTGGCAGAAACACCAATAATATCATCAAGTGCTGCTCTTAACAAAGGCTCATTAGGACTACCTATAACACCCATGCTACCAAGGTCTTCAGATAGAGGAATATCTGGTTGAAGTCCACCTTGAGGGCTACCTCCCAATTTATTGCTAAACTTATAAATAATAGGCTGGATCGCATAGGTATGGTCGGGGTTGGCACCTTCACTCGTAAAAACGCCATCAGAATCATAAATAGTGGTTGATCCGGTGTATTTCCCAAAAGTTGGTTCCCCAACTAAAGTTACATCTATATAAGGCTGTAAACCACTAATTAAAGATTCACTTGCAGAAGCTGTTCCACTTAAACCAATGAAATGCACGCTGTTTAAATTCAAACTATTGATGGCTTCGTCAGATAAAAATCCTGAAGTTCTATCAGCAAATACTTCAACGAGACACTCAGGACATTCAGATTCCCAATAGGTTTGGTACCTATTGTTCCAAGTCTCCTTTTTAATCACTTCTCCCTTAAATTGTCCTGTGATCATGCTTGCTAAGGAAGTTGATACCGTAGCCCAACCACCTGGATTATACCTAAGGTCCATTACCAAATCGGTGATACCTTCATTTTTAAGTTCTAGAAAAGCAGCGTTCAGTTCACTTTCTTGTGAAGAAAACTGCGTATAATGTATATAGCCAATTCTTCTTCCTGCTTCTTCAATAACTGTAACTTTATTAATTGAAGGCTCAGTATAATCTGTTTTGGTAAGTTCCACAGATTCTCCGGTAGGGGTAATGGTATTTCCAATAATTTCGGATATGGCCAGTGTATAGGTTGTATTTTCACCAAATAACAAAGATCGGTAATTTCCAACAGTCAATTGTTTCCCGTCCACTTCAGTGAAAACATCACCTCGCTTGATATTTTTTCCATCCGCATCAGAACCCGGCAGCACCAAACGCACATAACCAAGTATGTTATCAGCAGAACCATATCGCGCTAAACCAAAATCCAGTCCATTAGAAAGAGAGATCCCTTGGTTTTGATTTTCAAATTCCGTATAATCCTCAATAAAATAACTAAAGGTATCTACATTTCTAGAATCATAAATTAAACTGTTAAAGAAAAACTCAGGAGCATCTGAAACCTGTAAGTAGGCATCATATTCTTCCTCACTGGCAAAACGATCATCTGCAAGGTCAGGTACATTTCCTTGCCACAAATAAATTTGATTCATGCCGTTCCAAATAAAATTATTGATCTCTGCATTAGGGTTCGGTTCAACAACTTCAGGGCCGTTTTCAATGGGGGCAACGACTTCTTCTATTTCATTGGAATCGCCACAAGCAACTAAAAATAAAAATAACATGGCCGTTAAATGGGGAAAATACTTTTTCATTTTTCTTTTTTTTAATTATTTCTTCAATTATTATATGACTATTTACCTTAAGACCAGTTAAAAAAAACTGATATTGTCTGACTACTTATCTTTTCTATGGCTGTCAAAATACCATAAAAAACGCTCCTTTAACATAAGGATTTTGCGCAGCAATAAAATTAATTGATAGTTTGATATTGATCAAAGGCTTAAGAAAAAACTGTTTACAATTTTGCGCTTCAAAATAAACAAGCTTCTTTTCAACTTCGTAAAAATAACAATATTTTTTAATTTTTTTAAATTCTTGTAACAAATTAGACACTCAGTCGTGTTAAAGGTGTAGCAGATTTGATAAATTGCTTTTTTATTTAGAATCAATGAACCAGAAAGAATTTCTAGAAACGGTTTTACCATTTAAAGACAAGGTTTTTCGATTAGCGAAAAGACTGTTGGTTTCCTCGGATGAAGCAGAAGATGCTACACAGGAACTGTACTTTAAGCTTTGGAAAAACAAGAGTAAAATTGAAGGTTATGAAAATGTAGAGGCTTACGCCATGATGATGACCAAAAATTATTGCCTGGATCAGTTAAAATCGAAAAGAGCGTCAAATATGACACTGGTTCACAGTAACTATAAGGATGAATCAAGCAGTACCTTAGAGACCAATGTGGAATTTAAAGACAGTGCAAGCATCATTAAAAGAATGATGAACGATTTACCAGAAAAGCAAAGAACGATCATTCAGTTAAGGGATGTTGAGAATTACGAGTACCATGAAATAGGAAAGATCATGGATATGGAACCCACTGCAATAAGGGTGGCCCTATCAAGAGCAAGAAAAACATTAAGAGAGAATTTTATTAAAAAACAGAATTATGGAATTGGCTAAAATCGAAAACTTACTGGAAAAATATTTTGAGGCAGAAACCAGCATACAGGAGGAAGCCACCTTACAAGAGTTTTTTGCACAGGATGAAGTTCCGGAACATTTAAAACAATATAAAGAAATGTTTAATTTCTTTAGCAATAGTTCCTTGGAAACGTCAAACAGATCCATCCAGCTGACAAAAGAAAGTAAAAGAACCATAAGTATCAAATGGTTGTCGATTGCAGCGATGTTGGTATTCTTTATAGGAATCTATTCTGTTTATCAACAAAACGAAGCTGAAAAAGAGGAAGCAAGGTTAGCTTATATGGAAACCCAGAAAGCCCTTGACCTGATATCACAAAGCTTAAATAAAGGCACAGGAGCCATTGCGCACCTGGATAATTTTAACAAAGGAACCGATGCCATGGCCCAGCTAAGAACCTTTGAGAGTACACAAAAAAGAATATTCAACCAATAAAACAAGTCTAATAAACAATTAAACAATAAGATCATGAAAATCAATAGAATCATTTTAGTAGCAGTGATGGTAATGTCTGGCTGGATTGCCAGTGCCCAATCACAATTCGACAAGTTCGAAGACATTGAAGGTGTAACTTCAGTAGTCGTCACCCAAAAAGCATTTTCACTAATGAGTAAAATAGGCTCAGAGTCTGACGAAGAGTATATGGGCCTGATCAAGAATATAGAATCACTCAAAGTTTTTGCCACTGAAAGTGCTGAGGTAGCGAAACAAATGGAAGCAGCAGCAAAAAGTTATTTAAAAACTGCCAATTTGGAAGAGTTAATGCGAGTGAAAGACGGTGACAGTAATGTAACCATTTATGTCAAAGAAGGAAAGATCAGAAGACTTTGTAAAGGAATTATTTATGTTCGTAAAAGATAGTGACAACTCTTCTAAAGAATCCGTGATCATTTCTTTAACAGGTAATATCGATCTAAATCAAATTGCCAAATTAACAGAAAAGATGGATCTTCCAGGAGGAAAGCACTTGGAAAAAGCAAGTAAAACCAAATAACACAGGAAACCATGAACAAAATGATCAAAACACTCACAATATTGTTTTTTGCCTCGCTACTTTTAGTGGCTTGCAATAAACAACCAACGATTCAGGAATACTACGTTCAAAAACAGGAAAGTAATAATTTTATAGCCATCGATCTTCCGGCCAGTTTACTCAAAGTGGGAGATGAAGCTTCCCAGGAAACTAAGGAAACAATGGCTACCATAAAGAAATTGAACATCCTGGCCTTTAAGATCACTGAAGCAAATGCAGCAGAATATCAAACTGAAGCTGCTCAGGTAAAGGAAATTTTAAAGGGTAAAAAGTACAATGAGTTGATGCGTATGAAGCATAAAAACATGAATATCATCATCAACTATGAAGGAGCTGATGACGCGATCAATGAGTTTGTATTATTTGCTGCTGATAACGAGAAAGGGTTTGCTCTTGGCCAGGGTATTAGGTAACAAAATGCAGCCTGAAAAAATTATGAAAATGGCTGAGGATTTTAAAAATATAGACAAAGAGGAAGCAGGTGATGCCCTGGCTCAAATAACTGAACTTTTTGGAGACCTTGATATGGATTAATAAAGAATATGAGTACTTTACAAGCCGTTTTAGCCAAGCTAAAACGGCTTTTTTTTAACCAATTTTTAACGAGGAATTCACCTTATATTAATTTATATTTGCCCCTAAATCCATTATTTTTAGAATTCTATGAAATTTAAAGTACTACTGCTATGCTTTTTTATGAGCATAGGACTAATCGATCGCGCAGGAAACAAACGGGATCAATCCACAATACAGAGGCGAAAGGGAAAAGGTAAGTGATCTTGTACACACAAAACTCAAGGTGAGTTTTGACTTTGAAAAAAGTCAGATGCCTGGAGAAGCCTGGATCACCCTAACCCCGCATTTTTATAATGTGAACGAATTGGAACTTGACGCCAAGGCCATGCTCATTCATTCCATAACGTCAAATGGAAAAGAGTTGAAATACACCTATGATGACCGCAAGCTTCAAATCAAACTGGGAAATACATATGCCAGAGGTGAAGAATATACCGTTTACATAAAATATACGGCCAGACCGGAAGAAGTTAAGGAAGCAGGAAGCGCAGCCATCACAGATGCCAAGGGCTTATATTTTATTGACCCGTTAGATACTGATCCTAATAAGCCAACCCAGATCTGGACGCAGGGAGAAACAGAAGGAAGTAGCTGCTGGTTTCCCACGATTGATTCACCAAACCAGAAGACAACCCAGGAGATCTACATGACTGTACCGAATCAATATGTTACGCTTTCAAATGGTTTACTTAAGGAGCAAACTAAAAACAATGACGGGACACGCACCGATTACTGGAAATTTGATCAAAAACATGCTCCCTATTTGTTTTTTATGGGTGTTGGTGAATATAGTATCGTAGAAGATAAATGGAAAGATATCCCTGTTGATTACTATGTTGAAAAGGAATACGAACCCTATGCAAAAGAAATATTTGGAAAAACTCCGGAAATGCTCCAGTTCTTTTCTGATTACACAGGAGTTGATTATATATGGCCCAAATACGCACAAATCGTTGGAAGAGATTATGTAAGTGGTGCCATGGAGAACACAACAGCTGTTTTACATCAGGAAAGGGCCTACCAAACAAGTGGAGATCTAATAGATAAAAATGTTTGGGAATATGTGATTGCTCACGAGGCATTTCACCATTGGTTTGGTGACCTGGTTACCACAGAAAGCTGGAGTAACCTTACAGTGAATGAGTCATTTGCAAATTACAGTGAATACCTGTGGATCGAATATAAATACGGCAAAGATGCCGCTGATGCCCATCGCCATGAGGAAGTAGAAGGCTACCTGTCTCCCGATAATGAATTAAAAGATCTTGTTCGATTTCACTACAATAGCCGTGAAGATATGTTTGATGCAGTTTCGTATAACAAAGGCGGAACGATTTTGCATATGCTAAGAAGTTATATCGGTGATGATGCTTTTAAAGCAGGAATGAACAAATATCTAAACGACAATAAATTTGGAACAGGAGAAGCCCATCAGTTGAGGCTTGCTTTTGAAAAAGTGAGCGGTAAGGATTTGAACTGGTTTTTTAACCAATGGTACTTTAACAACGGTCATCCCAAACTAGATGTGAAATATGTATATAGTGAAGATGCTAAAATTGTAACGGTTCAGATAGAACAAACCCAGCAGGGTCTTTTTGAGTTTCCTTTGGCCATTGAGGTTTTTGAAGGTGACAGTCCCAAGCGTTACGAGGTATGGGTAGATGAAAAAAGCACATCATTCTCATTCAAATATGAGAACAAACCTAAACTCGTGAATGTTGATGCAGACAGGGTGCTATTGGCCGAGATCAATGATGAAAAATCACTTGAAAATCTTGTACACTTGTATAAAGTTGGAAAAAAATATGAAGACAGAAGGGAAGCCATTGAAGGCTTGACCGGTCAGCAAACCAATGAGATGGCTTTTAAAACATTGGAAGCAGCTCTAAAAGATGATTACTACGGTTTAAGGATCATGGCATTGGAAAATATTGATCTTGTCAATAATGATGAAAAGAAAGCTGTTAAAACGATCGAGAACATGGCAGTCAATGATGAAAAGACCTTGGTTAAGGCAAAAGCCATAGATAAATTAGCTGAATATCAAGGAGACGCTTATATAGATTTGTACAAGAGCTCTTTGGCAAGTGCATCAAGTGCTGTTAGAATAAGTGCCTTAAATGCACTTTTTTGGGAAGACAAAGAAGCTGCGCTGCAATATGCCAAGTCTATTGAAAACGAATTGGAAAAGAAGAGTTTAAAGGAGGCCTTGATCCCAATATATATCATGGACAAAACGGAATCCGAGCAGTCTTTTGTAGCAGGTAATCTGATAGAAGGCATGTTCTTTAATCCAGACAGAGAGAGCGCGAATTTATATAAGGATGGTTTCCAATGGACAGCCTACAGTTCAAATGAAGAGACTACACAAAACCTGGTTGATTCTTTAGTTAATCTTGGAGAACAATTCAATGTATATGGTGCCAGTAAGTTGGCAAAACAGGTCTTACAACAAATTCTGGCAGTCAAAACCGAGTCAGACTATGACAACAAGGAGGCTTTGGTAAAAATCGTTGAAGGCGGGATCAGCCGTCTTGAATAATTGAATCTAAGCTTTTAACCGATAAGGCCCTTAAGTATCAATACTTTAGGGCTTTTTTATTTGATATATTCCTTAAAAGTACCGTCATCATAGAAGATCACGATCCGTTCTATTTTTTTTGATAAGGCATTCTTGTCAAGTTCCGAAACTTCTGAAACCGTTGGAGAAATGATCTCAGGTTTTTGAATCATTTGTTCCGGGGCAGTAGGAGAGGTCTCACTCTTTGGAAAAGTTCCTTTCCCGTTTAATAACCAGTAGAGTTCAACCTCATTAAATTCTTTGACCACCTTTAGAACAAAATCCAAACTCGGTTTATTTCGCCCGGAAAGCAGGTGTGAAATACTCGATCTGGGTACCTGTATTTTATCGGCAAAAGCCGAGGCAGATAACTGATAGAATCTCATGATACTGGTAAGTCTGTCGGCAAATTCAGAGTTGTTTATCATTGTAAACTAATTGAATGTTACAAATGTAAATAATAATAGTTATTACACCTAATTTAATAACAAATCTACTTGTCTGGTCAAATTTTTTATTAAATATTTAATTAATATAAAATAGTTTATATAACTGATATATAATATTATACTAAATTTAATAGCGATTGATAAATATATTTTATAAAAGGTGTTTTGACTAAGGCCAAAAGAAGGATCCTTTGTTTACAATTGTAATAATTGGGCAAGCACTCTTTGTTTACAATTGTAATAAAGTATTTGTTTACATTTGTAAAATGAAAAAAATTGACATTGAAAAGTTACTGATCTGGCATGACTTGCACCATGAGCAAAGGCTTGAAGAACGCTACCTTAATTTAAAGAAACTTCAACCTTTTCTCGCAGGACTTGATGACCAATTTTCTACAAAGAAAATTGGAGAATCATATGAAGGACGCGATATTTGTGAGGTAACATTTGGTCAAGGAGCTACTTCCATTCTTTTATGGACACAAATGCATGGTAATGAAAGCACAGGAACCAGGGCTTTTCTTGATCTGATCAAATTTATTGCGACTCCCGGGGATCACAAATGGCTTGCCGATCTTATCACACAGGAATGTACTGTGCACTGCATTCCAATGTTGAATCCTGATGGAGCCGAAGCCTACACAAGGGTAAACGCCCAAGGTATAGACCTGAATCGTGACGTAATAGATGTAAAAGCATTAGAGAGTCAAGTTCTTCAGCAGGTTTTAAAAAAGGTAAACCCCCAGTACTGCTTTAATCTGCATGATCAGCGAACGATATTCAGCGTAGCACCTGGCAATAAGACAGCTACCATGTCTTTTTTAGCCCCCTCAATAGACCAGGAAAGAACCCTAACGGCAGGAAGGAAAAAAACCATGAGTGTAATTGCCTCTATAGACAAGGTCCTACAGCAAGTGATACCAGGCAGGATAGGACGTTATACAGATGAATTTTACCCAACCGCAACCGGCGATAATTTTCAAAAAATGGGACATAACACCATTTTGATCGAATCCGGACACAGCAAAGGTGATTACAAAAGGCATGAATCCAGGCGCGCCACCTTTTTGGCCTTACTGGAAGGATTGCGTTATATAGCTGAAAAACAAGAAGATATAGATCATGAAATGTATTTTGACATTCCGAATAATGAAAAGAAATACCTCGATCTGATCATCAAGAACAGTAAAGTGGCAGGTAAACATAAAGATATAGGTGTACTGTTTATTGAAAAATTAAAGGACGGGGCAATTGTATTTGAACCAAGTATTGATCAAATAACCAATCTGGATGGTTTTAATGCGGACCAGATCATAGGGGGTGAAGGCCTTGATTTTGCTAACGAAAACGATGTAGAGAATTGGGTTAAAAATAGGTATAATTAAATATTGTCTATAAAAACCGAATATTTTTTACTAAAAACTGTAATTATTTAACAGATATTTGTCATATTTGCAAAATAAATAAAGAAATTACTTATGTCAAAATTCAAATTGGATGAGCTTGATCATCAGATTTTAGAAGCGTTGATTGAAAATGCCAGAACTCCATTTACTGATATTGCAAAGAACCTTTTGGTTTCTGCGGGTACGATCCACGTACGGGTAAAAAAGATGGAAGATGAAGGTGTTATAAAAGGATCGACTTTGAGTGTTGATTATAACAAAATGGGCTATACGTTTATTGCCTATGTTGGTTTGTTTTTAGAAAATTCATCTACCACTCAGGCTGTTATAGAAGAGGTAAGACAAATAGCCGAAGTTACCGTAGCGCATCTTACTACTGGAAAATTCTCGATATTTTGTAAAATCAGGGCAAAAGATACCATGCATGCCAAGGAGATTATTTTTAGACTTGATAGAATTCAAGGAATCAAACGAACAGAAACTTCAATTTCTCTCGAGGAAGTGATCAACGATAAGAAAAGATTGATGCATCAGATCTTTAAAGAGATCTCATTCTAAAAAAATACAACAATTTAAAACTGTCCTCTTTATTATGAATTTAATAAAGAGGATTTTTTATATATCATGATTAAATGATCATAAAAAAATCGATATTTGAGTTGAAATTTAATTGAGACTTACTTAGAAATCGATTTCTATGAATTTTGACTACAACAACCCAAAACTTGAGCATACCCAACTTCTCGATCTCTATAAAGCCATGCTTAAATCCAGGATGATCGAAGAAAAAATGTTGATCCTATTAAGACAGGGGAAAATATCAAAGTGGTTCTCAGGTATTGGGCAAGAGGCGATTTCGGCAGGCGTTACACTTGCCTTGCAAAAAGAGGAATACATTTTACCCATGCATAGAAATTTAAGTGTATTTACCTCAAGAAACATCCCACTGCACAGGCTCTTTGCTCAATGGCAAGGTAAAATGAGTGGTTTTACCAAAGGGCGCGATCGGTCTTTTCATTTTGGAACCCAGGAATTCAAAATTGTAGGGATGATTTCACATTTAGGCCCCCAATTGGGAGTTGCCAACGGCATTGCGCTAGCCAGTAAATTAAGAGGAGAAAAAAAAGTAACAGCAGTATTTTCAGGGGAAGGTGCCACAAGTGAAGGAGATTTTCACGAGGCCCTCAATGTTGCTTCTGTTTGGAAATTACCCGTACTCTTCTGTATTGAAAATAATGGATATGGCTTATCAACTCCCAATCGTGAGCAATTTAGCTGTGAACACATTGCTGACAAAGGAAAGGGATATGGTATGGAAAGTCATATTATTGATGGGAATAATATCGTAGAAGTATTTGCTAAGGTAAATGAATTGGCTGAAAGTTTAAGAAAAGACCCTCGCCCGGTGCTACTGGAATTTAAAACCTTTCGTATGAGAGGACATGAAGAAGCAAGCGGGACAAAGTATGTACCACAAGAGCTTCTGGATACATGGGCCAGTAAAGATCCGATAGAAAATTTCCAAGCCTATCTCAGAGAGTTCAACATTTTAACCGAAGAAGCTGAAGTTCTTATCAAAGAAGACTTTAGCCGTGAGATTACTGAAAATCTTGAGATTGCTTTTAAAGAAGATGAAGTGGTTTCAACTTTAGAAAATGAATTAAATGATGTGTATAAACCTTTTGATTTACAGGTGGTTGAGCCTGGAAAAAAAACATCAAAAATAAGACTCGTAGACGCCATTTCCAAAGGTTTGTACCAGTGTATGGAACGATATGGCGATATGGTGATCATGGGGCAGGATATCGCCTCTTATGGAGGTGTCTTTAAAATTACTGAAGGCTTTATGGAGGTCTTTGGTGAGGAGAGGGTAAGAAACACACCTATTTGTGAATCATCCATCATTGAGGCCGCTTATGGCTTATCGGTAAGTGGTGTTAAGTCAGTGGTTGAACTACAATTTGGTGATTTTATAAGTTCCGGTTTTAATCCGGTTGTAAACCTGCTTGCCAAATCCCATTATCGCTGGGGGCAGGCTGCTGATGTCGTATTGCGTATGCCTTGCGGAGCAGGAGTTGGTGCAGGACCGTTTCACAGTCAGACCAATGAAGCCTGGTTTACCAAAACTCCAGGTTTAAAAGTAGTATATCCTGCATTTCCTGCTGATGCAAAAGGTTTGCTATGCGCTTCAATTGAAGATCCAAACCCGGTGCTATTCTTTGAACATAAGCAACTTTACAGATCTGTTTACCAGGAAGTACCAGATGATTATTATAGCATACCACTAGGTAAGGCGGCCTTGCTCAGAGAAGGTAAAGATATCACCATTATCAGTTACGGAGCAGGAGTGCACTGGGCTTTATCAAGCCTTGATAAACTCAACGTCTCAGCTGACCTTATAGACCTGAGAACGCTTCAACCTCTTGATGAACAATGCATCTATGATTCTGTTAAAAAAACAGGCAAAGTAATTATTTTACAGGAAGACTCTCTTTTTGGAGGCGTGGCTTCAGATGTTTCGGCTTTAATAAGTGAACATTGTTTTGAATCATTGGATGCTCCTGTTATCAGAGTTGCCTCACCTGAAATGCCCATTCCATTTGCAAAGAATCTAGAGGCATTGTACCTTCCGAATGAAAGGTTTGAAAAGGAATTGATCAAATTATTGGCATATTGATTTTCAGATGATTTTTGGTTAGGTTTATTTTGTAAATTTGAAAAACTAAGTAAAATTATAAAACCTAACCAATGAAAAAACTATTATTATTCTCTTTTGTGATCCTTTTTCTAAGTTCCTGCGGATCAACACAAACTAGTTCTGAGGCAAAGCCCAGTAAAAAAACTTTAAAAGGAACCTGGCAAGTGACCAACATCAGATTTGTTGGTGAACAAGGTCTGTATAAGGCAAATTTATTTGACATGGCCGATTCGGCTTGTTTTAAAAACAGTGAATGGGTATTTATTCCCAATAATGGTTCTGGTAAATACAGTATCAATGCAGGTTCTCAATGTGAGGCCGTTACGACAAGAATTCACTGGTCATTTTACGAGCCAGGGGATGGTACCTATCAGTTTCAATTCAAATATGTAGATGAAAAGAATAAACCCATTGATGCTGCCAATCGCGGCTACCGGTCAACGATAGATTCTTTGGAAGCAAACACCATGTCTATGAGAGTTAAAACAACTTATGAAGGAAAGGAATTTGACGTTATTCTTTCTTTTACAAAAATTTCAGAAGATTTCGCACTTTAAAACCCCCAAAACATGTTAAAAAAAATAAAATTATATGGATTATCGCTGGCAGTCATATTCTCATTAAACCTTAGTTGTACTGCCATTCAAAATTCCAACAAAACCCAACGTGGCGCAGGAATAGGCGTTGCAGCAGGAGCCTTGGTCGGAGGCCTTATTGGAGGTAACATAGGTGGTGCACTTATAGGAGCCGCTATTGGGGGAGCTGCCGGTGGTATTATAGGAAACCACATGGACAAGCAAGCTGACAAAATTGAACAAGCTGTTCCCGGAGCCGAAGTGAAACGAGTAGGAGAAGGGATTCATATCATATTTGACGATAAAAGTGGTGTGAATTTTGCCTTTGACAGTGCGGAGCTTACTCCAGATTCCAAAAAAAATCTTGATGCCGTGGCTGAGATATTTTTAGAGTTCCCTGATACTGAATTGATGATCGAGGGTCATACAGATAGTGTAGGTGATGACAACTATAATATGAAGCTCTCAAAAAGAAGGGCCGATGCTGTTGCAAGCTATTTGAAAGCCAAAGGAGTTAGCAGTAACCGTTTTAAGGTGGAAGCATTTGGAGAAACACGTCCAAGGTTTGAAAATGATACAAAAGAAGGTCAGGCTAAGAACAGACGTGTTGAAATAGGGGTTACTGCCAATGAACAAATGATACAAGACGCAAAAGCTCAAGCACAGTAATTGATAAGAGTTTATCCCTTTATAAAGTGTACATTTCTGTACTTTGAAAAATGACCAATAGAAAAGCCTTGCTATGATTTCATAGTAAGGCTTTCATTTAATATATGATCAAATACAAAATATAAAATGAGTGGTGCCCTATTTACAACAAAAGTAGCTGCTGTCGTTGTGGCAGCTGGTGCGTCAAGCAGAATGACTGCCATCAAGCAGCTGTTGACCTGGAAGAACACGACCCTTCTTGGTCATGTGATCAACCAGCTTGAAGAGGCTGGTGCAGCTCACATCTTTGTTGTATTGGGAGCACATGAAAAGGAGATATTAAAAAATATTGACAGCCCAGGTGTAACAATCATTCATAATTATGATTGGTCACAAGGAATGGGAACATCTATTGCGAAAACCATCACTTACTTTAAGGATCATCAACTTGAATTTGATGGTCTCCTGATCGCATCTTGTGATCAACCGTTGATCAAATTAACTCATTATAAAAAGCTAATAAACAGCTGTATAAATGATGGTAGAATTATAGTAAGCTCGTATAATGAAGGCCAGGGCATCCCGGTTGTTTTTGATAAAATATATTTCAATGAGCTAAGCACTTTAAAAAATGATGTGGGTGCCAAATCTATTGTCAAAAATCACCTGGATCGATTGATTCAAATCGATGCACCTGAAGCTGCTATTGACCTGGATACAAAGGAAAGTTACGAGCTATATTACCACACAAATGGAATTTAATTATACAAGACCTTTCTTGGGTTTTTATCCCTGAATTTCGCATTAAATTAGAACAAGTTTGATATCACTTTTTGATCATTTTGAAATGTCTGGCCTTGATTGGGCTTTGGTGATACTGGCAACTTTGCTGCTAGGTGTTGGGAAATCCGGCATCAAAGGGCTGGGTGCTGTTATTGTAACGCTGATGGCCATCGTGTTTGGAGGAAAAGCATCAACCGGAATACTTATGCCCATGATGATCACAGCAGACGTGTTTGCAGTGATCTATTACCACAGACACACACAATGGTTCTTTTTAAAAAAGCTACTACCCATGATGGTGGTCGGTGTCCTATTGGGTGTTTGGCTGGGCAATGATATTTCTGAAGCACTTTTTAAACAGATCATGGCTGTATTCATTCTGCTTACGGTGTTGATCATGATCTGGATGGACAGAACAAAGACCTTTGGCATACCCAAACACTGGGCTTTCTCCAGTTTTATGGGTTTGTTATCTGGAGTCACGTCTATGATAGGTAACCTGGCAGGTTCCTTTGCCAGTATCTATTTACTGGCCATAAGATTGCCTAAAAACGAGTTCATAGGAACGGCCGCCTGGTTGTTCTTTATCATCAATGTATTTAAGCTACCATTTCATGTGTTTGTTTGGAAAACGGTGAACACAGCAACGTTACAGCTGAATTTGATTCTTGCTCCGGCCATTGTCATAGGTTTTTTCCTGGGGATCAAATTGGTAAAGCGCATCAATAATGACTTGTATAGAAAGCTGGTCTTGCTTGTCACAGCAGTCGGTGCGCTAATCATTCTTTTCAGCTAAACGGCTTAGGTTTTTAGAATAAGACGCACCTTGTTTCAGTCTAAAAATTATAATTTTATTTTCTTACATTTGATAGCATTTTTCAAAAAAAAATCAACTATTTAGCCAGCTACATGTCAGACAAAAAAAGTCATCTACAAAAAGATACCTTATCACCAATTTCATTAAAAGAGATCATAGGATACGCCGTCGGAGATGCCGGATTTAACTTCTATTGGATCATTATCGGTTCTTATCTCTCTTATTTTTACACAGATATCTTTGGCATATCTGCTGCTGCTGCAGGAACCATGTTTCTGGTAACAAAGATTGTTGATGCCTTTACAGATCCAGCCATGGGAGCCATTGCTGATCGTACAAATTCACGCTGGGGAAAGTTCAGGCCCTACCTGCTTTTTGGAGCTGTACCAATGGCGGCAGCAGCCATTCTTACCATGAGCACCCCTGACCTGGGAGACACTGGAAAGATCATTTGGGCCTATGCTACCTATACCATGATGATGCTGTGTTATACCATTTTAAGTACGCCATATTCATCACTCGCCGGTGTAATTACAGCCAATGCCGCTGAAAGGAACAAAATTTTCGGCTGGCGCTTTTTCTTCGCCTATACTACCGGAATCATTGTAGGAGCCTTTACACCGGGATTGGCAGCTTATTTTGCCAATGGAAATGAGGCCTATGGTTGGAAAATGACCATGGTATTGTATTCAAGCGTGGCGACCATTTTATTTCTTATTACGTTTTTAAGTACCAAGGAGAGGATACATCCACCGAAAGGACAAAAGACCAAGCCTTTAGATGACATTAAAGACCTGCTCAATAACAAGCCATGGCTCATTCTTTTTGCTTTGGCCATGATCATTATGATGACCATTGTTTTTAGGGGTAGTTCAGCTACATATTATTTTAAATATTTTGTGGAAAGGCCAGATTTGATGGGTGCCTTTATAGGTGTGCAGATGGCAGCCTATGCAGTAGGCTGTTTATTTTCTCCCTACCTGACCAAATTAATGGATAAGGCCAAACTTTTGATGCTATTGATGGCTATTGTGGGTACTCTGAGCGTAGCTTTTTCCTTTATCCCTAAACCAGAATCTATAGGAGTGGTTACGGTAAACAAAGAAGAATCAACTCAATTGGTAGCTTCTGAATTACTGGATGGTACACTATGATCCTGAGGCCAGCTATAGATGGGTAGAACATCAATCTGGTGTTTTTTGGTTTATAAAAGATCTGGTGACCATAGGAGACAATTCGGGAACTCTGGAATTAGAGGCCTCGACAAATGGAGAAGAAGGGAAGCGGGTGATCAGTGTTTATAAACTAGATGATCAGGGAGAAGTATTAGTTGACAGTGCCGACTTTCCTATTGAAATTAAACTGATGTTCTTACTCAATGTGCTGATCAGCCTGGCTCTTGGTCCAAAATCACCCATTGCCTGGTCCATGTACGCAGATGCTGCTGACTTTAATGAATGGAAGACGGGTAGAAGGGCGACGGCAATGACTTTTTCGGCTGCTACATTTTCTCAAAAACTAGGAGGCGCTTTAGGTTCAGCAGGGATTCTTTGGGTACTGGCTTCTTTGGGTTATGCCGCCAATGAGATTCAAGAAGGAGCTTCTTTAACCGGAATTGTATGGCTTCAAACTTTGGTTCCCGCATTTTTTGCCTTTGTAGCTATTTTTGCCCTTAAGTTTTATGACTTGAGCGAAAGTAAGTTAGCCCAAATTCAGAAAGACCTTAGCGAAAGAAATGCTTAATAAATGAAACAACCTAGTGAAATAGCAGCATATGTTCATAGAAACTACTGATAAAGGGAAAAGATTAAATCTATACAGTCCTACAAAAATGCCAAAGGCTTCTGCCTTTCTTTGGAATAAAAAAATGATGATCCATATGAATTGCAGAGGTTTTGCAGTTGCTCAGTTTATGCAACCTGAACCTGCCAAGTATGCACATGCACCAAATTTAGAGGCAAAAACATTTATGCAGCCTGAACAACCATATTATGCGCATCATGCAGGAAGGTTTTGTTATGTCGAGGATCTGGATCATAAAGAATTATTTTCTATTCCCCATGAACCTGTTAAATCCAAGACGGATGAGTTTTGCTTTTCTGCAGGGCAGAGCGATATTTTCTGGACGGTAAAAAAAATTGGACTGGAGCTTACAATGCAACTTCACCTAACCAGTGATGATCTGGTAGAACTTTGGAGCGTAAAGGTGACCAATAGTTCCAAGCAAAAAAGAAATCTCAGGCTGTTTCCTTATTTTCCGGTGGGTTATATGTCATGGATGAATCAATCAGGCGCTTATGACAAAGAGCTCAATGCTATTGTTTGCAGTAGTGTTTCACCTTATCAAAAATACCAGGATTACGATAAAGTAAAGCATTTTAAGGACAAAACATTTCTATTGGCCGGAACGAAACCCGATGCCTTTGAGGCGAATCAGGAGGCTTTTGAAGGTGAGGGGGGACTGGCAAATCCTTCTGCCATACAAAATGGAAATCTTCAGAATGGGGAGGCGCGTTATGAAACGCCGGCCTGTGTGATGCAATACGATCTTGAATTGGAGCCTGGTGAATCAAAAGAATTGAAGTTTGTTTTTGGTCCCGCTAAAGATACTGTTGAAATTAAGGCGATTAAGAAACGATACCTTGACGATCCTAAAGGATTTGAAAAGGCGCATCAGGCATATAAAAAATATATAGAAGCGGGTAAGACCTGCCTTCATATTTCTACTCCTGATCAAAAACTTGATGATTTTGTAAATTACTGGCTCCCCAGACAGGTTTATTATCACGGGGAAACCAATAGATTGAGCACAGATCCTCAAACCAGAAATTACCTGCAAGATAATATGGGCATGGGTTATATCAAGCCTCTGGTCACCAGGCAGGCCTTTATTACAGCGCTGAAGCAGCAGGAATCTTCAGGAGCGATGCCCGATGGTATTTTAATCGAAGAAAACGCCGAATTAAAATATATCAATCAGGTGCCCCATACGGACCATTGTGTTTGGCTTCCCGTTTGTTTGAAAGCTTATTTAGACGAAACCAATGACCATCAGTTGCTGCATGAGGTCATTGCCTTTGCCGATAGCGATGAAAAAGTTACGGTAGCAGAACATATCAACAGGGCTATGAACTGGCTTTTGATCAATCGGGATGAAAGAGGCTTAAATTTTATCAATCAGGGAGACTGGTGCGATCCGATGAATATGGTAGGCTATAAGGGTAGAGGAGTTTCAGGTTGGTTAACCCTTGCTACTTCCTATGCCATAAAAGTCTGGCTGGAAATTTGTGAGTCATTCAAAATCGAAACCCTGACCCATGAATTTAGTACTGCTGTTTCAGCTTTAAACACTGCGGTCAACAAGCATCTATGGGATGGAAACTGGTATGGTAGAGGGATTACGGATGACAATGTTGTTTTCGGTATCAAAGAGGATCCCGAGGGGCGAATTTTTCTAAATCCTCAGGCTTGGTCGCTGTTAAGCAATGCTGCTGATCTTGAAAAGGAAGAGAAACTCATTGCCGCTGTAGCGCAGGAATTGGAAACGCCTTATGGAGTTGAAATGCTCAACCCTTCTTTTACAGCTATGCGCGAAGACGTGGGGCGGGTTACTCAAAAGCATCCGGGTTCAGCAGAAAACGGCTCTGTATACAATCATGCAGCTGCTTTTTATATATACGCCCTATATGGTAGAGGATATAAAGAAGACGCATATCGATTAATTGACAAGATGATTCCTGGAGGAAATGATGAAGATTTGTTGCAAAGAGGTCAGTTACCTGTTTTTATTCCCAACTATTATAGAGGGGCATATAAACAGTTTCCAAAAACAGCCGGAAGATCAAGCCAGCTATTCAATACAGGAACGGTGCACTGGATATTTCGCTGTCTGATCGATGGTCTTTTCGGATTGCAGGGAGAGCCGAAAGGCCTTAGGGTTAACCCACAGTTACCTAAACACTGGGATAAGATTAAGGTTGTGAGAACCTTTAGAGGAGCAGAATTTCACATTGAGATGAAAAAGGCACCAGCAATTTCACGGATTCAAGTACTACAAAATGGGCAAATGCTTAAAGATAATATCATAACAGATTTTAATGCTGGAAGTTCCTATAATATTCAAGTAAAACTCCCTTATTGATTTGTAGGAAAATCAGATGTTTTCATATTTGAGTAAATTACTTTATCAAGAATTTAATAGCGTTGATAAGTAACCTGCTTCCATCTGTAAGTCTAGAAGTGTTGTAAGGCGAATTTTGTTTTATAAAAGATACTTTATGTTTAATTTTAAAGACAATAAGAGAAACTAAGGTTCTACGTGATAAGGTATTGACTTATCTCTGCGGAAGGTCTAAGCGAATTATAATTAATTAAATAGAAAATAGAAATGAAAAAAGTTAGTTTGATCATGTTGATGATCTTTATGGGTTTCGGACCTGTAATGTTGGCGCAAACAAGTTTGTTTAACGGAAAAGATCTTTCAGGCTGGAAGGCATATGGAACTGAAAAGTGGTATGTAGAAGATGGTTTATTGATTTGCGAAAGTGGTCCGGATAAGGCGTATGGCTATTTGGCTACTGAAAAACACTATAAAAATTTTGAACTAGATCTTGAATTCAAACAAGAAGCAGATGGCAATAGTGGGGTATTTATCAGATCAACCATTGAGGGTGTTAAAGTTAGTGGCTGGCAAGTAGAGGTAGCTCCAAAGGGAAAACATACCGGTGGTGTTTATGAGTCTTATGGGAGAGGTTGGTTGATCAAACCAGAGGCTGCAAAGGAAGAAGTGCTCAAAGAAGGTGAATGGAACAAAATGAAAATCGTTGTAAATGGAGATACCATTACGTCTTATTTAAATGGGGTTGAAATGATTACCATCACAGATGCTATAATCGGTAAAGGTGAAGGTTCAGTGGCCCTGCAAATCCATGATGGAGGTGGTATCAAAGTAAAATGGAGAAATATCAACATAAAGGAATTGTAATTTTGTAATAATTTGAATTATTTTAATGGAAAGCCCTCATTGTACTTACTTTGAGGGTTTCTCTTTTTCTGGTGATAAGATGGTCAAAATAGTCTTTGCTGCTGATATAATTCAGGATTTGTAGTGAAATCAAATCTGGGTTTTACTGATTCACCATGGAGCCATGATTCCATTTCATGCTGACTATACAAGGCGACAGGCATTCTCAATTTGGTATTGTGTATTTCTCGCATGACACCTTGGGCCTCGGTCGTAACAACCGTATAGGTTTTTGTATCGGCCCAATGGTCATACAAACCGGCCAGTGCAAAAAGTTCATTATTAAAACCAATCTCATATTTGATCTTGGAACTACCAACATGCTGCCATTCGTAAAAACCATTGACCAGGATCAAACACCTGTTCCCTGTGATTTTCTTAAATGATGGTTTCTCTCCAAGCGTTTCTATTCTGGCATTCAGGCGTATATGTCCTGTTCCACGAAGCATCCGCCCAGTAGGGTATAAGGCCCCATTGATATAATTGTATCAAATGTTCGTCTTCATCCGTAATGACAGGCGTTTTTGGAAAATCAAAAGCCTTGATCACTTCACTGGGTTCAAAAGCATCAAGCCCGGATATCCGGGCATCAAAATGCCTTTGCATTTCTTCTTTTTTTTTGGTGATTTTAGTTTGATAGCACATGAGTAATGCAATGAGTTAATGATATAATGATCTATTGATATAATATATTAAAGGAAAAATCCCGATGTTTCTTCCAGTAACATAAATTTGCTCTCATGCTTATTTCTAAATCCTCTAAGAATTCGTTGTACATCCCTGTTATCCTTTTTTAGTATTAAAAACTCTTTGAGTTCTGACAGGCTGCTGACCTGCTGGTCATGATCTATAAAACCATAGCCTTGGTAAATGCCATTTTCTATCAAAACAAAAGATTTTTCTTCTTCATTTCTCCCTCTTTGACGTATCACATAACTTTTGGTGTCGTTCGACATATAATCAATCGCTTTTTTCACCCTCTCATTATAGCTTTCCAGTGATTCTTCTCCACGACATATTCCTTTGCATTTTTTGATCTGATAATGAAAGCAGGAATTTACATTTGATTGTAAATGACAATATTTAGGGCATAATTCAAATTCCTCACAAAGGCGCTCCATAAACAGCCTGCTTTCGGTCGTATTGTAAAACTTTATGATAGGATCTGGTACATTTTTTAAACTGTTCCACGCCAAATGGATCAAGCCCGATCTGTCTTCATAGGAAAAAATGCCATAGCCCTCATTGTTTCTTCTTTGGGCCCTGTTATATACCGGATAATGCCTTTTGATTTCGGATGATTCCAACAGGAGGGCCACCAATTCACTTCCTGTTATTTCATAAGTGATGTTTACGGTTTGCTGGCACATGGCAACTTCACGATTTTTCTTATCATAAAAATGGCTCAAGACTCTTTTCTTAATGTTTAAGGCCTTTCCAACATAAATGATCTCTTCCTTTTCATCTCTAAAATAATAGACACCGGTTCTTTCAGGTAATTGGTCAAAAATATCTTTTGGCAGCCCGGGAGGCAAGGTAGCCTGCCTGGATCCAGGCTTTAAAAAAGAGGTAAAAACCTGCTGTTCAGCATCTAATTGTAACAATCTTTCAAAAAGCAAGGTCGTTGCTTTTGTATCACCCATGGCACGGTGCCTGTCATTGAGCGGGATACCAATCGCAGCGCAAAGTTTCCCCAAACTGTAGGAGGGAAGCCCCGGTATCAATTTTCGGGAGAGCCGTACCGTGCATAATTTTTTACGTTTATAAGGAAAGCCAAGATCCGCAAATTCTTTATGAATCACGTTATAATCGAAGTTCACATTGTGGGCCACAAAAATACAGTCAGTTGTTATTTCAATCACATCCTTAGCGATTTCATAGAATTTTGGGGCATCGGATACCATCTGATCATTGATTCCGGTCAATCGGGTAATGGCATAGGGAATAGGAGATTCAGGATTTACCAGACTGTGAAACTCTTTAATGACCTTTTTTCCATCGTGAACCAAAATAGCGATTTCGGTGATACGGTTTCCTTGTATCCCCATTCCGGTGGTCTCAACATCAATAATAGCATACTTCATTCCTGTCGTATAGGTCAAAAATGGACTAACTTTCCAAACAAATTAAAATCACTTCTAAAATAAGAAAGATATTTTTCTTTAATTTGAATTATCTCAATTTCTTAATAAATATTCATGGAGGAACATTTTTTTCAATGCCCCTATTGCTGGGAGGACATATCAGTCTTATTAGATCCTTCCGTTCTTAACCAATATCTGGTAGAAGATTGCGAAGTTTGTTGTAATCCCATAGAGATCAATGCTGCCTTTCAGGATATGACCTTAGTTCATTTTGAAGCCAAAGATCTTGGCCAATAATTTCAGGATAGCTTAGAGATCACTTTTTCCTTTTGACGTTTTGTGTCAAATCTTAGATAACTGATAATAAGAATCGATAAGAAACTACATATCAAAAACCCAATAAACAAGGGTAGGGCTCTTTGATCTACAAATCTACCGATATAGATACTGATCGGAACGGCCATCATAGTCGATAAAAACCCCGTGATCGCAGCACCAATTCCTGCTATATGGCCTATGGGTTGCATCGCCATCGCCCTCAGATTACCAAAAAGAAAACCTATGGAAAAAAACTGCATGGCAAAGAAAGCCAACAAGACAAAAACACTCGGATTTTCGGTATTGTAAAACAAGATCAGATACAATAATGAAATACTAAAAAATGATAAAACAGACAAGTTAATGATTCTTTCCATACCATATTTTACAACGAGTGTACCGTTGAGGAAGGTGGCCGATCCTATGGAAATAGCCAGTCCTGCAAAAATAAATGGAAACTCTTCCTTTAGTCCGTATTGTGTGTGAAATATTTGTTGAGACGCACTCAGATAAACCATAAAAGAACCGGTAACAAAGCCGGAAACCAGTGTATAACCTATGGTTTTTTTATGCTTGATCAGTTCTTTTAAACCATCCATAAAAATGTGCCCCGAAAACTTGACGCGTTTGACTTCAGGTAGTGTTTCGGGCTGCCTTTTCCAAAACCACCAAGAAACCAATATACTGAATATCAGTTGTATATAAAATATGGCTTGCCAATTATAGTGATCCAAAACAAATTTCCCCATGGCAGGGGCAACGATAGGAACCAAGATAAAAACGACCGTTATAAATGACATGATCCTGGCCATATAATCACCACTATAACTGTCTCTGACCATGGCAATAGCAATAGTTCTTGGAGCTGATAAACCAACACCTTGCAAGATCCTGCCTAGCACCATCCAAAAAAGGCTTTCGGAATAAATACATATCAAACTGGCTATGATAAAAACACCAAAACCCATGTAAACAACAGGCTTACGCCCGAGACTATCTGATATGGGCCCGAAAAGTAGGGGCCCGATACCAAGACCGAGAAAAATCATTGTGATCAATAATTGGGTATCACTTGATTTGGTTGTTCCGATTGAAAATCCGATATAATCCAGGGCAGGTAGTAAAGCATCAATAGCCAATGCCACGATCGACATCAAAGAGGCCATTAAAGTAACGAATTCAAACTGGGAAGGTCTTTGGATTTTCATCCGGCAAAAATACGGGAAAATAATGATGTATGGAGCATTGATTTAGCGATCTTCAAATTATCAATGCTTACAATGCTACAATGCTTCAATGCTCAATGAATGAATTAACATCATTATATCATTGTCCCTCCATCCATGTGAGCATGGTATCCATATAATCAGGATGCAGGGAAGTCCAATACGGAAAGTCTGATGTTCCTTTAAACATCATGGAATGGTCGGCTCCTTTAAGTGAGGTAAATGTTGTTTTCTTATTCTTTTTTGGACCTATTACCTTTTTTATCTCGTCAAGGCTGGAAACAGGAATGATCTTATCCTCCGTGCCTTCTATGATCAACATGGGAGAGGTGTTATCCTTAAAATAGGGCAGTGGCGAGTAATTGAGTTTTTTATCAAATTCCACCTGATCCAGATCTGGTATCCAGATATTGTGAAACCAGGATTTTGATTTATTTTTTTCAATTTTAAGTTCAAGTGCTTGTTTAGATATATTAGCTCCTATATACTGAAATACAGCTTTTTGCAAATCTGAAGCGTCATCAATATGATCTTTACCTATAAGCTCAATATGAGTGTTTTTCCAATAGTTCAAATCACTTTCCAAAAGGGTGGATGCCGGGCAACTTACGGCAATACCAAAGGCTAATTTGGGTTGTTTTTGAAGGATATAAGGTACTTTTGTAGCTCCCTGGCTACTTCCTTTTATGCCTATATCAGCATAGTCTACTTTTTCAGACTGATGTAAAAACTCCAGGGCATGTAAGTCATCTTCGCAAAGCTCAGGCATGGTAGCCAATTGCCAATTACCATCAGAGATTCCGGTACCACGTTTATCTATATGAAAACTGATATATCCGGCTTTGGCAAATAAAAGAGCTTCAGCTCTTGATGCACTTCGATCCTGATTACCAGAAGAGGTAACCAGGTAAATTGCTTTTCCGTTAGGGTTTTCCGGATAATAGATGGTTCCATAAAGGAATAATCCTTGTGATCGTAAACTGATATCTTTGGTTTTAACCGTAGTTTTTGATTCATTAACTTCTTTATACAGCTTGAAATCAAAATGTTTTCCATCTACTGACAAAGTTCCGTTCATCAGATTTTCACTGAAAGGCGCACAGCTAAAATCATAGCGATAAGAATCACTTTGCAAGGCGAAATAAATCGTATCACCGGTAATACGAACATCACCAGCTGGAATTCCAAAGGCATTTTGATTGAGGCTGTTGAATGTTACCTGATATTGATCGTTGACTTTAGAGAATTCAAATTCAATATCAGTACTGAAATTCTCATGCTGAAAATTGCCATTGTACAAACCTGAGAAATCAGTTTGCTGAGCAATCAGCAATTGAGAAACGAATACAAGAAAATATAAATGGAAGTATTTCATTAGCAAACTTATCTTTCTATACGACTTTATAAACAGAAAAAAGTTACAAAATCATCTAATAGTTTATAAACAGGAATAAATAAAGTTATCATTGTTCCTGATAAGGGGGGCCAGGCTTATTTATTCTATTTAACATAATATTAATTATAGAACATTTATAGTATTTCCCGTATAGCGCTTAAAGGCGCTATTTAACATAATATCAGATATAACGCCTTTAGGCTTATATCGTTAATGATATTATGTTAAAGGGAATTACGGCTTCCTAACTTCAATTCGAATCTGAATAAACAATTTCTTATAGAACATTTATAGTATTTCCCGTATAGCGCGTGAAAGGCGCTATTTAATATAATATCAGATATAATGCCTTTAGGCTTATATCGTCAGAAAATCGACGCAGGAGATTCACGAGCCCTGAAATATCAAATAAAAATTGGGCGAGTAATTATGTTAAAGGGAATTACGGCTTCCTAACTTCAATTCGAATCTGAATAGACAATTTCTTATAGAACATTTATAGTATTTCCCGTATAGCGGTTTGTCTCAATGCTACAATGCTGAAATGCTACAAAGCGGAGCTAATCCATGAATTCTTCAGAAACTATTTAAAACAAAAAAACCATCTTTAAAGATGGTTTTTTACACTTGTTAAATGCAGTTTTTTATGCTAAACTCACTTTTACAGCACTTAAACCCTTATCTCCTTTTTCAACATCGAATGTTACTTCATCGTTTTCTTTTATCTGATCAATAAGATTTGATGTATGCACAAATATTTCATCTTCAGAGTCTTTAACCGTAATAAAACCAAACCCTTTGGCATGGTTGAAAAATTTTACTGTACCTTCTTTCATACTAGTTACTTTATTAATATTCAATAATTTATTTATAAATTGTTTAATCATTATTTCTTTTTTTTAATTATAAATTCGCATTTATGTTGTGATATAATACTTACTTTTTGCCTCATAAGCAATACATGTTTATGGCGTCCCGAATACTAAGAATGACCAATGTTGCTCGGCGACGCATCAGAGCATTTAGACTAAGACATGTCTATTGAAAAAATGAAGAAAGCAAAGGATTGATTAAAATTGTGAGAAATTAAAAAAGAGACGCTGTCTAAATAATCAACACAACAAAGGTACACCTAATTAATGGTGCTTTTCAATAAAATCTGTTAAATAATTGATAATCAAAAATATATACCCAGTTCTAGTATTTCAGCATTGCAGCATTGAATTTCAAATATCAAAAGCGATAACTTCTAATTCACAGACTTTAAATTCACGTCAAAAATAACTACTGCACCACCAGGAATGGTTGAATTACCATATCTGCCATAGGCCAAAGATGAGGGTATCAGTAGTTTGCCACTTCCACCTTCCTTAAAATATTGCATGCCTTCGGTCCAACCTGGAATAACCTGATTTAAATTAATAGATATTCCTAATTCATCGGATTCATCAAACACGGTACCATTTGTAAAATATCCCTTGTAGACCACTGTTACGTTTGAGTCTGCTTCAGGCTGCACACCGGTGCCTTGTTCTTCAATAACATAATACAATCCCGTTCCACTAGCGGTAGCGTCTAAATTATTATCTGCAATATATTGTAAAATTTCTGCTTCGTTTTCAACCTCATAATCAATGACTTCAATTTCAAAAATAAGTACGGATCCACCAGGTATACCATTAAAATCCTCACTGCCATATGCCAAATGAGATGGAATCAAAAGCATTCCACTACCTCCTTCATTAAAGTACTGAAGTCCTTCTTTCCAGCCTGTAATAACTTGTTGTAAATTAAATGAAACACCGTCGGTATTCTCTTCCAATAAGGTACCATCTGTATAAGACCCCTTATATCTTACCGAGACATCTGAAACTGCTGTTATATTTGCTCCGGCTCCTACTTCATCTATAACATAGTACAAACCTGTACCCGATGCCTCAGCATCCAGGTTGTTTTGCTCTATATAAGCTAATATTTCTTGTTCATTTTCTGCTCTATAATCCTTTGTATTTGAATCGTCATCTAGAATTACATGACACAAATAAAACAACAAACAAAGCAATAAATAGTGATTTCATATCTCAATTTTTTTTTCATTAAGGCGGCAAAGATAATTAAATACCTTTCTTAGTTAAAAAGAAAACTCGTTAAAAAAAACACAAGATTGATTGTCACTAGTCATCTCTAACAAAGGACCTTCCACAAGTACAAACATTTCTTTTATTCAGCCCATAACATTTAGTCTTCTTCCCACCCCCAGGGCGCCTCTGGAATTGGAATTGCTGAACTTGAAGTCCATGACTACCCTAAATACACGATCTGTACCCAAACGCCTCAGGTTATAGCTAAATGTGCTCTCGTTTAACGTGATCCACCATACGTTGGTGGCTGCAGCAGGAATCATTTTTTGGGTATGTTCATCAGCCGGAAAAAATTGAATATCAGCCTTTCCGGTGTTGGTTGCGGTTCCTCCATAAAAATTGATCTCATCTTCAGTACCATCTTCGTGTCGTGATCGTGTTGTAAAGAAATACGGTCATTTTTATAGGTCAAAATCCATGTACGGGATTTGTCTTCCCCAACATAAAATGGAATTTTAATCACTGTATCGCTACAGTAGCGTACGTGCATCACTAATTTTTTACCTCCAAAAGCTTCGTCTTCTTCGGGTAGCTCCAGAATTCCCTCATAGGCTTTACCGCAATGACTTTGCAAATTGTTCCAGAATTCTTTTGCCGGACTATCTTTTTGGGCCTGTAATGATAGTGAAATTAAACAAAGGCCAATTAGCAACTTGATTTTAGATAACATCCTCATTATTTTAAGATGGTCAAAAGGTACTATATATTATAAAATAAACAGCAAGCCAGAATCATTTGTTGGTGTTAAAAGAAACCATCCCGTCTTTGTTCTTTTTTAGCAACCAAACCTTTACATTAGCTTTTTATGAATATAAGATCAAAAAACATACAGCTGCAATACCAGGGATATCTGGATACACCCCTGTTGTGGAATGATGACGCTCTTTTAGGTTTGAAGCAGCTGGAACTTGATAAGCAGGCAACCAGCCATTTTTATGAAAGTATTGCAGATCAAATGCTTCTGGGAAAACGTGTGGAGCGTTTTGTGAATGCAGAATTAGAGCAAATTGAAAACATAGAAATTCTGTTAGAAAACGCTCAGGTCCAAAATGAAAAAACGACCATAGGTGAAATTGACTGTATTTTAAAACAAGATGGTATTCCGATTCATTTGGAAATCATCTATAAGTTCTATTTGTATGATTCCAGTGTTGGGGATACTGAAATTGATCGCTGGATCGGGCCAAACCGAAAGGATTCCCTGGTAAAAAAGCTCCATAAATTGAAGTCTAAACAATTGCCTTTACTATACAATACATATGCAAGAACTGTTTTAAACAAAGTGAATATAGACCCGGCACATACCTTGCAAAGGGTTCTTTTTAAAGCACAGTTATTTACACCATTTCAAGAAAATGTAGCGTTCAACTTATTGAATAAAGACTGTTTAAGTGGGTTTTATATTCATTTTCCTGAAATTCAACAGCTTTCAAACTGTAAATTTTATATCCCCATTAAAGTTGATTGGTTAACGGAGGTTCAATCAAATACAGACTGGCTCTCTTACCTGGAATTTGAAAAAATTATCTCTGCGCTTATTGCTGAAAAAAGAGCTCCCTTATGCTGGATCAAATTTCCAAATGGCATCATGCAAAAGTTTTTTGTCGTATGGTGGGGGGATTAATGATGCATTGATGTAATAATAAATTGATGTAATGATGCCCTGCGTAATTCTAATCTCTTTTTAATCATTTAAATTAGTAAATTAATGCTCTCAATCAATTAGTTTCAGTTTATGAATGGTGAGCCTAAAACAATAAAAAAATTTGGAACCTTTGGTGGGGTATTCACTCCTACCCTTCTGACCATATTGGGTGTGATCATGTACCTGCGTTTGGGCTGGGTAGTTGGTAACGCAGGACTTCTTGGCGCTTGGTTGATCATCATTATTTCCTTTTTAATTACGCTCTGTACGGCACTTTCCATGTCGGCCATCACGACGAATATTCGAATTGGTGCCGGGGGAGCTTATGCAATTGTTTCTCAGGCCTTGGGTCTTGAAGTTGGAGGTAGTTTGGGAATTCCCAGGTATATTTCACAAGGCTTGGCAGTGACCATGTATATTTTTGGTTTTAGAGAAGGATGGTTGGGTATTTTCCCTGACCACAACGCGTTTTTAGTCGATATCATCGTATTTATAGTTCTTTTTACCATTGCCTATATCAGTGCAAACCTGGCCATCAAAACCCAGTTTATTATCATGGGAATTATCGTCTTATCGCTTATTTCAATCGTTGCCGCAGCTTATGATGGTTCAATGGAAATTCCCACTAGCGAGGCTTTAAGTTGGGGATCATTCAAAGGGTCCATAGAAAACGGATTTAGCGGTAGCAATTTTTGGGTCGTATTTGCCGTGTTCTTTCCAGCCGCCACTGGTATCATGGCCGGTGCAAATATGTCCGGGGAATTGGAACATCCAAAAAAAAGTATTCCAAGTGGAACGCTTTGGGCCATTGGCGTAAGTTTTGTTATTTATATGCTCCTGGCCTTTTGGGTCTCAAGAAGTGCCTCGGAAGCTGAGTTGCTAAATGACTATTATATCATGGTAGATAAGGCTTACTTTGGGCCTTTGATCATTGCCGGAATACTAGGAGCTACTTTTTCTTCTGCCCTGGCTTCTATCGTGGGTTCATCAAGAATCCTGTTCGCGATGGGTGAACATAAAGTACTTCCCTATTCTAATTTTTTAAACGGGCAAAGTAAAAATGGTCAGCCCAGAAATGCCATGATGGTAACGGGAATACTGATTTTTTTTACCTTACTTCTGAGAAATCTCAATGCCGTTGCACCCTTGGTGACCCTGTTCTTTTTGATCACCTATGCCATGATCAATATTGTGGTGATCATTGAACAAAACCTTGGATTAATAAGTTATAGACCTGTTTTTAAGATTCATAAATGGGTACCCTGGTTTGGACTTTTTTCCTCTGTCTTTGCCATGTTCATTATAAATCCTGCCGTTAGTTTAATCTCTATCATGATCGTTTTAATGGTGTATTGGTATTTGTCAAGACAAAATTTAGAAACCCCATTTGAAGATGTGCGATCGGGCCTTTTTGTTTCTTTTGCAGAATGGGCAGCCAAACATACCTGGGGGATGAAAAAAATGCAACAGCGTGCCTGGAAAGCAAATTTAATGGTACCGGTAAGAGACCTTAATGGCTTAAAAGGTAGTTTTGAGTTCTTGCGTAATATCGCAAAACCTAAAGGCTCGATTAAATTGCTCGGTATTGAGCCCTATTCTGAAACGAGCACCTTAGCTACCGAATTAGAGGCTGTTGCTGCTGCTTTCCGACAAAAGGAAGTGTTTTCATCCTCGTCAGTTATCCATACCGAGGAATTTACAAAAGGCGTAAATTATGGAAGTCAGGCCTTACAGGGTGCATTTTTCAGACCCAATATTGTTTTTTTGAATATGCAGGATCATGATGACTATGAAAGCGAATTGCGACCGGTCATGAAAGAATCTATTAGATTAGAAATTGGTGTGCTTTTATATCTGTCACATCCAACAGCTTTATTAGGTCAACGCAATACCATCAACGTTTGGGTTAGTGATAGAAAAGGAAGTTGGAATTTGGGTTGGGACATTGGCAACCTGGATCTGTCAATTCTTGTGGCCTACAAACTTAAAATGAATTGGGGAGCACGCATCAGGTTGATCACCGTAGTTAATGACCCAAATGAAGAGGAAAACGCCAAGGAATTCTTGAAAACGCTGACCAATCTGGCGCGGTTACCACAAACTTTAACTGAAGTGATCGTTGGTGATTTTTATGCCGTCGTTAGTAAAGCTCCCAACTGCTGATCTGAATATATTTGGCATGGATGAAGATCTGAAGTTTGAATTTGTAAAAGAAATGTCGGTAAAAACCAAAAGTTCCTGCCTGTTTGTGAGAGACTCAGGACACGAGAGCATTTTAGCATAAAATCGTTTAAAGCACATGATGACTCATCAAAAGTAGTGCTGCTCAACAAAAACAATATCATTTGATCGTTGTGGCACCCGCTATTTATTGAACCAATAGACTAATTTTAAGGTAAGTGAATGTGTTCTCTCGTCAAACGGCGGGAGCAAATCGTTATAGGTATATACAATAAACAGGTCAGATGCAGGTTGGTAGCGCCATTGAAACCGCGAATTTAAATTGAAATTTTTAGTTTGTTCGTTATACTGAAATAGCGTTGCAAAGAAAAGTTTGTTGGTAAAAGTAATATCTGCTTTTGCCCCGATCAACCAAAATTCAGATGTATTCCAGGGAGAAGGCATCTCAATATTATTATAATTGATCACCGAGCTAAGGCTTACATAGGGCTGAAACCTGTATCCCAATTCGCTATTAATGCTAAACCAGGATCCATCTTCATAATAGCCACCAACCCTACCTCCTATAGTATAGGTAAACATGCTTTGAGGTTTTGAGCCATAATTCATTCTCAATGCATTCCAATGGTGTTTAGAGCCAGTAGGAAGTTCCGGTTTCCCTGTTCCGGTAGGATCAAAAGGGGCCAGTAATTCGACATATTCATTGATCAATGTAACAACGAAAGAACTTCTGTTTCTGAAGTTTAAATAGTACTGGAGCAAATTTAGATTATCCGTTTTCTTGAAGTCCCTGTCAAAGTAATATATACTTGTCCATTTTGGGCCATGACTCAACAGGGTATTGTTCTTTTTGGGGTAAAACAAATAACCTAAGAAAGGATTTATTTTAAAATAATCATTTCGCGGAACAAAACCCACCTCGGCCCTAAAGTCTTTATCTACATACTCTTCCTTTACGCCAAAGTTCCAGAACTGCGTTTTGTATTCAATATTGGCCGCTTGTGTAAATCCATTCCCTGAATCGTCAGGTGAAAATGATTTAAAAACAAAAGCTTTTCCGGTCCATAAATTATTATAGGAGACCAGATTATATTCCAATCCAAAATTTCGATTGAATTTAGGATACAATTCCTGAAATTCATCTGTATCTTCAGGGTATTTCACAGATTCTTTATTGACAAACATAAATCCCAGGCTCGATTGGCTAAACACCTTTCTCTGAAAGGAAACAGCAGCAAAATTTTGGCTGGGCAAACCAGTCTCATCATCACTGGCTGTCTGCATATCCATGAGTCCCATGCGCCAATTTTCGTTTAGATTACCACTTACCCTGACCCCTGCATGGATAGGCACTTCCAGGCCAATTCTTCTCGAAAAGAACGGTCTTATATTGTCATAACCAAAATTGGCAAAAAGATCGGCGTTTTCTAAAAAGAATTGTCTTCTTTCGGGATAAAACAATTCAAACCGATCTAAATTCACAATCTGCTGATCAACTTCAACCTGAGAAAAATCTGGATTGATCGTGAGGTCCAAATTTAGCGCCGAAGATAGCGCGAACTTTACATCTCCACCAATTTTAGTCTCATAGTCTGTTGTATTTTCATTTGAATTATTATTGGCGCTCCCCAGAACATATGGGATCAGGGAAAAATTAACCCCCGCTTCAGGTGGTGCCTCATCCCACACCAAAACCCCGCTATACGGTAAAGATGCTGTAGGAAATTGTCTTGGAATAGGCGTCCAACTGGATTTTTCACTTGACTTCAAGTCCAATCTGCTAAAATTGATACCCCATTCTTTTACACCTTTTTTATATCGAATAGATTTAAATGGAACTGCCATCTCCAGCACCCATTTGTCTTCATCACGCTTTACCTCCGAGATCCATTTACTGTCCCAATTCAAGTCTACTTTAGATCCGTTATTCATCGTTCCGTCCCATTGTGCGCCGGCAGCATTTGCTCCAAAGGAAAAACCGGTGGTTTGATTGTTAAACGGATCAATAAAAATTAAGAAATTATCATTCTTTCCAAATGAAAAATCACGCCTAAGCGATTCAACATAATAAGGCCCCACAGGATTGTTATAAAAGGTAGCAGCCAGATAAATATTCTTGTCATCATAGCACATCCGGACCTCAGATAACTGTTCGGCTTTACCCGTATCCTCAGGTAAAACCATAAAAAAATCTTTGGCTACATCGGTGCTGTTCCAGGCTTCTTCATCAATTTTTCCATCGATTGTTACCGGTGAAGTGGTCCGTCGTATATGTAAGCGATAATTGGCATTGGTTTTTTGGGCATTTAGCGTCAGGAAAGTATTAAAAAAGAAAAAAAGAACTATACAAATCTTCACAGATAAAAAGCACAGTCGCCTTTTGAAAGGTTGGTTTGATTTTGCGAGCTTTTTAGGGTCTTTAGAATAGTTAATATTCATATATCCTAATTGAATTTAACTATAAATATAGTAAATTCTTAAGGATAAATTTTTTATTCCATAAAGGTAATTATATACCCTTAAACAGAGCGTAGGTTGAGGGTAATTGCCATGATACAATGCTGCAATGCTACAATGCTACAATGCTGCAATGCTAATGCAATGCTACAATGCTGCAATGCTACAATGCTACAATGCTGCAATGCTGCAATGCTGCAATGCTGCAATGCTTCAATGCTACAATATACAATGATTGAATGAAGGTAAGTAGATATGGAAATTTACGTCAGGATTATTTTAGCAAGGTAACTTTTACGGCATTCATGCCTTTCATACCTCTTTCCAGTTCGAAGGAAACTTTGTCATTTTCAGCAATTTCATCAACTAAACCACTTACATGACAAAAATATTTTTCATTGTTCTCAGTATCAATGATAAAACCGAATCCTTTCGAGGAATCAAAAAATGACACGGAACCTTTTCTGACAGGATCCTCTTCCTCTCCAGGTACAGATTTTGGAATACTTATTTCAATACTTTTGGCATCAACTTTAATTTTCATTGAAGGATCCGGAGGTGTATCTGTTAAATGACCGTTATGATCTACATAGGCAAATTCAATTCCCTTTTTTCCACTTTCTTTCGCCTCGGCTTTCCGAGCTTCCATTTTCTTTTTCTTGTCTGCACGTTTCTTTAAACGTTTTTTCTCCTTCTCACTTTTGTTAAATGTTTGTTGTGATTTTGCCATTCGTAATTTAAGATGTTTTATAATTATTCCTCAAAGATATCACTTTTTAAGCCTTTTTGGCGGATTATTTTTGAATTTGCCACTTATATAGCAAGGGAATAAGAATTTTATTGTGGATTTTTAACCCTTACAGAGGCTATGATCAGGAACAAAAGAAAAGCTAAGGTCACATAACTAACATAACTATATGACCCCAGGTTTGTAAAACTATAGCTAAACAAACTTGGTGCTATAGCACTTCCTATGACTAAAAAGCTCATCACCTTTCCTGTAATGGATCCTAAATATTTTCTTCCAAAAAATCTTGGCCAGGTGACGGCATTGACCACTGCAAATAGTCCGCCAAATACACCCAATCCGGTCATTAACATGTATACACCAAATGTTTGGGACAAAAACAACAAGCCTAAAGAAGCTAAGACCCCGCTTACCAACATGATGTACAGATAGATCTTATGACTGATATAATCACTTAAAATATTACAAAGTGTAGATACAGAAATAGCGATGACCGCTATGGGCACAAAAACGGCAATGGCTTGAGTTTTACTATAATCCTGACTAGCAAAAATGGATACCACATGAAAGGTGAAACCTGTTATAAAAAAACTATTAAAGGCCAGGGTCAAACCAAACATCCAGAAGGCCCTTGTCTTCTTTGCTTCTTTTAATGTGAAATTTGTTTCAGTTGTTTGAGATTTATCCGATTTATGTTTTCTGTAATTCCCATCGGGCTTCATGTTGAAATCTTCCGGTCGATCACGGTATAATTGCATGATACAAAAGCTAAAAATAAATAAGCAAATGGCTAGAATTTGCCAGGTCATTTCCCAACCTTGATCATCAATAAGTTTGCTGATAAAAATTGGTGAACTTGAAAAACCCAATGAAACAGCTATACTGCTAATAGAATTTACCTTACCCCTGTTTTTATCGAACCAAATCATGATCATATTGCGCGATGCCATGGTTAGAACACCTTGACCCGTAAATCTTATAAAGAAAAACAATATGGTCATCAGCCCAAACGGGACCATCCATGAGTTGCTATTTAAAAAACCCTTGATACCTTCACTTATTTCAACAGAAACAGAACATAACAGTAACGATATGCCCAGCAAAAAAGAAGCTGAAAAAGCCACATATCGTGCTCCATAAGCATCAAAGAGAACACCCGCCCTTGCTACAAAAAAAGCACTTAATAGGGTTCCTATCATATAGGCGTTGCTAAACTGATTTCTGCTAAGTCCCAGCGCGTCTTTCACCGGATCTGTAAAAACGGATACACCTACTGTTTGCCCCGGTATACTTGCCAAAACACCAATACTGCCAATAAACAGCACTATATAACCATAAAAAAATGGGAATTTATTTGGATCGAGAAAAGAAAACTTATTTGAAGGAGACATAAATAGCTATGAGCATTCAAATGTAAAAGATTTTTGCTTGCCATTTAAATGGATTTGGCCGATTATTTTTGTAATCATCCCGAAAAGTTGCAGGGATAATTTCTATTCAAGGCTCTTTTAACATCAGGAACTGCAAGAAAGCATGGAGCACCCAACTTTATGCCTCGCCCAATCAGGTCTTTTCGCGAACCATTTTTCATGTTCAGTTTGCTCCTCGTAAGGTTTTTTTAGCAGGTTGAACAATTCACCGATCAAGGTATAATCACCTTTGTCTGCCGCCTCAATGGCCAACTGGGCCATATAATTTCTAAGCACGTATTTGGGATTGACAAGATCCATTCTTTGTTTCCTTTCTTCAAAAGAAACTGATTCCAGTTGAAGCCTGCCGGCATAAGTTTTAAACCAATCATCCCATTTTTTTCTGATCACTCCGCTAACCTCCTTTGGTGCATAAAAAGCATCTTTAATGATTTCTACCCCTTCCGAAACCTTGTCGGGACAAAAATTATGAAGGCTTCTAAAAAAAATGGTCATATCTGTTTCTGTTAGATGCAAGATCCTTTCAAGATCCTTTATAAGCAACACATCCTCCTGGTGCTTTTCAAATAAACCAAGTTTAGAGCGCATCATGTCATCGTACTTTACAGTATATTTCTTTTCATACTCCCCTAATATGGCCTCCAGCCCACTTGCTTCTTCAATAAGCGGATAAAGTGCATTGGCCAACTTGTACAGGTTCCAGAGCACTATTTCAGGTTGTGTCCCAAATCTATAGCGCTTAAACTCTCTGTCTGTTGTATTTGGTGTCCATCCAAAATCATATCCTTCCAGCCAACCATATGGACCATAATCTATCGTTAAACCTAAAATAGACATGTTATCGGTATTCATCACACCATGTACAAAACCAATGCGCTGCCAATGAACCACCATATCGATATTAAGATTCACAACCTCATTAAAAAAAGCCAGATAGGTCTCTTTTGACGGTTTCCCAAGATGTGAAAAGAAATGCTTTATGGTATAATCAACCAATATTTTTAAAGTTTTTGCATCCTGATGGGCCGAAAAAATTTCATAATTACCAAAACGTAAAAATGTAGGAGCAATTCTCGATACAATGGCACCCTTCTCATAAGCCGGGTTCCCGTCGTAAAGCACATCGCGTAACACTTGATCCCCAGACAGTGCCAATGACAAAGCCCTTGTTGTGGGAACACCTAAATGGAACATGGCCTCACTGCATAAATATTCACGCACAGAAGATCTCAGAACTGCTAAACCATCTGCAGATCTCGAATAGGGGGTCTCCCCTGCTCCTTTTAATTGAATTGTCCAACGTTGGCCCCGATGCTCGACTTCAGTTAAATTAATGGCTCTCCCATCTCCCAACTGACCTGCCCAATTTCCAAATTGATGCCCGCCATAACACATGGCATAGGGTTTTGTGTTTGGTAACACCGTATTTCCCGTCACCATATTTAAAAATGCCGCACCTCTGGATTCATCTTTAGTAATTCCCAAGGCTGATAACATTTCCGGAGACACATGGATCAGTTCCGGTTTGGATGTTTTTCTAGGGGTCACATAAGAAAAACAAGCCTCTCTTACTTGTCTTCTGCTATTCTCAAGGATAGGATCTCCGGGTAATTCTTTGTTAAAAGTATCTTTTATATTCAAATTCATCATATATCTATATAAACAATTGGGCTATTAAACTAAGCCTATAGTCGCAATTTATTGGGGTACATTACTATTTAACCTATTGGTTTAAAGTGGCCAACTTCTAATCGAGATAAACAGGGTCCAGATCTTTAGTGACCTTTTTTACCAAATGCCCAACCGTAAGCCCTTGAACAATGATAGAAAATACAACAACAATATAAGTGACGACCAAAAATAAATCCCTGTGCATGTCTTGGGTAAGTCCTAATGCCAATGCGATGGAAATTCCACCACGCAAGCCACCCCAGGTCATGATCAAATTTGTTCTAGGAACAAAATCCAGACGTTTTTCGAAGAATTTTACCGGTAAGATCAATGATAAATACCTGCAGATCAAGACCACAGGAACTGCTATCATTCCAGCTATAAAGTAGTTGATCTCAAATGACAATACAAGCATTTCCATTCCGATCAAAACGAACAAAATCGTATTTAACAAGATATCGATCAGTTCCCAGAATTTATCCACATAACTTTCGGTAATCTTAGACATTGCTGAGTTTCTAACTGTATCATTGCCTACTACCAGTCCGGCAGTAACCATAGCCAAAGGAGCTGATAAATGCAGTTTATGTGCAATCAATGTTCCACCCATCACCGTCGCCAGGGTAATAATGACCTCAATATCGTAATCATCAATTGACTTCATCAATTTATAGGTCACCCAACCCAAACTCAAACCAAGGACCACCCCTCCAAAAACTTCCTGGCTAAATAATTTGATCACATCCATGACTTCTACCTGTTGGGTGCCGAGCCGAGCTATATTAAAAATGGTCAAAAAAACAACGACCCCAACACCATCATTGAAAAGCGATTCACCAACAATTTTGGTCTCCAGTTTTTTTGGAGCCCCAGCCTGTTTTAAAATACTCAGAACCGCAATTGGATCTGTAGGAGATATCAAGGCCCCAAATAACAAACAGTATATCAAAGAAACCTCCATACCGATTACAGGCAGGATATAATACATGGAAAAACCAACCAGGAAAGTGGAAATTAAAACGCCAAGGGTCGAAAAGGCAAAAACGGGCCACCTTTGCACCCTCAATTGGTTAAAATTAGTATGTAAAGCCCCTGCGAAGAGCAAAAAACTCAACATAATATCTAAAAGAACCTCTTTGAAATCTATATGGGTAATGATGTATTTTTCTGCATTTAATAAGGCTGAATTGTAATAACTCAAAGCAAATACTCCCAGCGTAAAGACGATGGTGATCAACATTAATCCTATGGTATTGGGTAATTTTAAAAATCGAACATTGATATAACCAAAAACAGCCGAAATAACGACCAATACCGAAATAATAAAAAAATAATCCATGGGTTAGTTTTATCTGTGCAAGATAAAGGAATCCGGTTGAATTCAAAATTGATTTATTTAAGGTTTAGCGTTTTTTTTTAGATTTTTTATTTTATTTTTTTTATTTTGCTAACGAATTTCAAACCTTAAATCTGTAGTAATGAAAAATTTATTTCCCCTAAAAACTTCAATCAGTCTTTTCTTCGTTTTCTTCCTGGTCTGTGAGGCTTTCTCACAAAACAACGTCCAGGACCTCATCGGAGCACGTGCAAACTCAGTGGATAACTTTATGAACAATAAAGGCTATGTCCATATTACTTCATCAAAGTCTTATGGTGGTATTTATTCTTACTGGTGGAAAAGCACGAAAAACAAATGCGTTTCGATCCGAATTGAAGACGGTCATGTAATTGATGCAAAAACAGCGTCTTCCTCCGATTGTCGTCAGAATGCCAATAGTGACCGATATAGCTCAAATAATTATTCCTCCCAAAGCCATCAATCCCATCATCATGATTCTTATAATCATTATGACAGTTCTGATCATGACGACAGTTTTGAACGGGGCTATAACGATGGACTCCACAACAAGAGTTACCACAATCCCTATAGCAATGATCAAGTAACCGAAGCATATGCAAAGGGATTCGAGGCCGGAGTGCAGCAAAGAAGCTCCAATACGAATTATCACGTAGGAAGCGGTGGCTATTCCAATACCACGAGCAGCTCAAAATTAGGAGACGTGAAGGGCATGTCGGCTCAACGTGCCTACAAAGAAATTGAAAATCGCGGATACAGGTTTGTAAAAGACTATCGTAACAATGGAAAATTAGTGAAGGTGTGGTATAGCTCAGAATACAGGAAATGTAAAAAAACAGCTGAAAAGGATGGTTATATTGATCTGGTTTTAGATTCCAAACAATGTGGTAAATAATTCAAATGTAATGGGCTTTCTTTTCCAAAAAAGAAAGTAATAAGAATAAAATGTTAAAAACCCTGGTTAGGATAGATGTAACCAGGGTTTTTTGGTTCCTATTTTTGTACAATAGATTAAAACCATCATCATTATTGCAATGCCATGAAGCGGTCAAAATTATTTGATGAATAGGCGTTTTTTCCTGTTGATAAAATAAACTCCCGTTAAAAGGATCAATGCGGCTATCATCGACTGAACCGAGATTTGCTCATCCAAAACATACCAGCCAAGGATCAAAGCAATAACCGGATTCACATAGGCTGAGGTCGACACTTTCTCCGGAGAAACTACCTTAAGTAAATAATTAAAGGATGTAAAGGCTATAATACTTCCAAAAAGGATCAATAATAGCATGGATACTTGTGCCGGCATGCTCCATTGATTTGGAGCAAGCCAGGTTTCTCCTAATGTTAAACTGGCCAGCAGTAGTAAAATTCCTGCTGTGATCATTTGATAACCCGCACTAACGAACTGATTTACCGGGAATTCATTTTTCGAAACAAAGACACTGGCATAACTCCAACATAATACACAGGAAAAGATCATTAAAATTCCAATAAAACTATTTTCATTAAAATCGAGCCCCTGCTGATGAACCAACAGGATCATTCCAAAAATACCTAGAACAACACCTATAATAGCCTTGGGCAATATCTTCTGGCCGTACAAAGTACGCATTAAAAACAATACAAATAACGGTTGGGTTGAAGCCAAAAGAGCCCCAAAGCCACTATCCACATATTTTAAAGCCCATACAAAAACGCCGTTTCCATAAGCCAGAAACAAAAATCCAGCGATCACAGTATTGATAAATTGCCTTTTGGATATAGCCAGGTCATATTTCATAAACTTAGCAATAAGGAAGATCAAAAATCCGGCGGAAATAAATCTGATTGCCGCTAAATAAAGCGGTGAAACTTCGCTAACCAATATTTTATTGAGTAAATAGGTAGATCCCCAAATCACGTATATGGCAAAGAATGCCGACACGATCATTATGCTGTAATGAGGTTTTTTCAAGTCCTTTATATTTTGCGGTGAAAGTAGTCAATAATTTTAGAAAAAGATTTGCAATATTTACAGACTTTTATGCCTATTTTTAAAGCTTAAAAAACTAAATCATATCATCATGAAAAAATTAATACATAAGAACATGCTGAAATTGGTAACGCTTAGCATCATTATGCTAAGTGCCGCATCAACTTTGGCTCAGAATCAATTCGGCGGTCTGGCGCTTTATACGGTAAGAGATGCCATGGGTGTGGATGCCAAGGCAACACTCACCTCTGTCGCTGAAATTGGTTATCAAAATGTCGAGGCTGCAGGATACAAAGACGGAAAGTATTATAATATGACACCCGAAGACTTTAAAAAACTGCTTACTGAGTTGAACTTAACCCCTGTCAGTACACATCAGTCTGATATCAATATCGATGATGCCGACGCAATGTTTGCCGATGCCAAAGCTGCCGGTTTTGAGTATTTCGTTGTACCGATTCCTCCTATGGGATTATTTAAATATTACCAGGAAACCCAATCTATGGGAATGGAAGGTGGCGCTGAGAATCTTGCCGAAATCCTAACAACTTTAGGTAAGAAATCGGAAAAAGCCGGTTTAAAATTACTCTATCACAACCATGATTTTGAATTTAAGAAAGATAAGGACGGTGTAGTTGTTATTGATTACTTGTTAGAGCATCTGGACCCAAAATATGTAAATTTTCAAATGGATCTGTATTGGGTAACCAAGGCTGGAGCCGATCCTGTAGCTTATTTTGAAAAGTATCCAAACCGATTTAAGTTATGGCACGTGAAAGACATGGATGACCAGGGAAGATTTGCTCCTGTAGGAAATGGGAATATTGATTTTGCTAAAATTCTGGAGCACAAAGAGCTCTCAGGAATGAAATACTATTTTGTGGAGCAAGACAGGACTTTTGACATGAAGCCGCTGGAAGCGATTCAAATTAGCCACGAAGGACTTAAAAAGATCGGGTTTAAATAAAAAATAAATAAAATTTTACTGTAGACAGGTAGTGGTCATTAAGACTGTTACCTGTTTTTTATTGGCATAATTATCTTTACGCTACTTCCCCTCTTCTCAATCACATAAACTTTGGGAACTTAATGTTTAAAAAACATTAAAAATGACCACTGCGTAAAGATAGAATCTTAAAAATCGCAACAGACCAAATAATAAATAATGCTTAAAATCATATTGTATCAAGCCCGCGGCAATGCTTGTTAATGAAAAGGGAATCGGCAATAAAGCACCAACCACAATTAAAAAACCTCCCCATTTACGAATCATCTTTACATGCTTATACATTTTTAATTCCAGGTACTGGTATACAGCAGGCATTTTTGCAATTCCCCTGCCTATAAAATAGGAAATGATCCCACCTGAATACGATAAAGCGGCGAGCAATGATAAGTAGAGCAAAGGAGTTTGAGTTTTATCAGCCCAGGCTATAAAAATTTCCGGAGGAATCAAACCCAAAAGTGATTCAGATGCAAAAAAAACAGTTAATATGGCTATAGGACTGTAGGTTGTTGTTATTGAAGTGAACAGATCGTCAAAATCGATAACAAAAGCATGAATGATCCACAACGATACAATAAATACAACAATGGGTATGATAGCCTTACCTATACTAGACTTTACAAATGAGTAAAAGCCTGTATATGAATAATACTGGTGAAGTAATCTGATTCTCGACTTTTTTACACTTTGTTTGGGCATTGGACTCATAGTTGTAATTTCCAAATTTTTGGAATTGCAAAGATAAGGCATATTCATAATGATTGGGCCCTCTTTGCTCTTCTTAACATTTTTATAAGACAATTATTTTACAGAAAAAATAAATACTTGAACGATCGTTTGAGAAAATTCCATCTTGGTTCTCTAAGTAGCAGGGATTACCTAAGTTTTTTCTCTTTATAAGTAACATTTAAAATCAAACCGACAATGATAAATGAAATTCCCAGTAAACTCCAAAAAGTATACACCTCTCCAAACAAAACCAAACCAAAAAAAACGGTAAATACGACCTCTATATATTTTAAGGGTGCCACATGACTGGTAGAAGCCATTTGAAAGGCCCTGGTCATAAAGACTTGACCAAAATAGCCAAATACTCCCAAACTGAATAATAACAACCACTCTACTCCTACCGGATTGACCCAATTGCCTATCGATAATACTCCGCCCGTTAGGGTGGCGATAACCATAAAATAATTTACGACTACAACCGGATGATCATCTCTTCCAATTTTGCCAATGATCACATATACCAATCCACTAAAAACAGAAGCAATCAAAACGAGTAAAAGACCGTAAGAATCCACTTGGGTGTCAAAGCCCTTTAAAATAAGTACTCCTGCAAAAGCCATTAAAAAAAACAACCAACGAATGGCTGCCACTTTTTGTCTTAAAAATATAATGGCAAAAATGGCGGCAAAAATGGGGGCTAAATAGCGTAAGGATACCGCTGTTCCAACCGGTAGATACTTAATAGACATAAAGAACAAAGTCATTGAGGTAACACCAACTAAACCTCTCAATACCAATAACTTTCTTCTATTTCCTAAAATGGGTATTTTGTTTTTAAGCAGAAAACCAAAAGTAAAAAATAGTGATCCGGCTGATCTGAAAAAAACAATTTGATGTGGGTTAATGTCGACCAGATACTTTACGACCATATTCATACAGGCAAATGAAAAAGTACTGATGATCATGAATTTTATAGTCCTTTTAATTGCCATAAATTCGAGTTATAAAAACACATTCCAAAGCATCCATTTTTAAATAAGCAAAAGTACTGAATTTAATACTGGCCATACGATATTAGGAATTTCTTATAACGTAAAAACTGGCTTATATATGGGACAGATGATGTGAATACTTTTAAAAGATCAAGTTTTATTTCTAACAATTGGAAATTTTCAATTATTGACTTATTTTACAAAAAAAAGAAATATGGTCATATTTGTAGATATGGATGATGTGATTGCCGATACTTACGGAAAGCACATAGAAATGTATAACGAGGAATTCGAACAATGCCTGTCACTGGCTGATTTTGAAAGTGGTGAAGTTTGGCAAAATGTGCCTGAAATGCATCAGGATAGTATCCGAAGACACGCCAGAATGGATGGGTTCTTTCGAAATCTTGAACCCATAAAAGACAGTATTTCAGTATTAAGGGACCTTTGTCAAAAACACGAAGTATATATCGCTACTGCAGCAACTCAATTTCCAAATTCTCTTAGAGAAAAAAGTGACTGGCTTGATCAATACTTCCCCTTCATTACCTGGGAATACCGCATCATGTGCGGGCATAAATATATTTTAAAAGGAGATCTTCTGATTGATGACAGAACACTTAATTTAGATAAATTTGATGGTGATACCCTTTTGTTTAATTCTCCGCACAATGTCCATGAAAATGGTTATAAGCGCGTAAGCAACTGGCTTCAAATAGCCGAAAAATTATTGTAACATATTGATCACATCAATGTTAATCTTTTACTCATACTGTCAATATATGCATTTGAAAAAGATGGTCCTTATTTAAAAAAAGATTGGTTATATTGACCCACTTATTATAAGCTGCAAGCATTTTTATTTATGGCTACAACGAAGAAGTTTGGAACTTTTGCAGGGGTGTTTACCCCATCTATTTTGACCATACTGGGTGTGATCATGTATATGCGTTTGGGATGGGTTGTAGGAAATTCAGGACTTTTTGGAACCATTGCCATTATATTTATAGCCCATGTGATCGCAGTAACCACAGGTTTAAGCGTTTCATCGGTAGCCACAGATAAAAAAATAGGTGCCGGAGGAATTTATTATGTACTGTCACGAAGTATGGGAATACCCATTGGTGGATCCATTGGGATAGCCATTTTTGTAGGTACTGCATTTTCTATTTCACTGTATCTGATTGGATTTTCTGAAAGTTTTAATGAATATTTTAACCTTGGTATGACAACCAATGACTTTAGGATCACAGCAAGTATTGCCCTTTTGTCACTCACAATTTTAGCACTCATCAGTACTTCAATAGCCTTAAAGGCACAATTTTTTATTCTTGCAGCCATCCTTATATCGATTTTATCCATTTTTTTAGGAACCACTGAATTTGCTCCGGAAACGGTCAATCTGCTACCTTCCGAGAATTCTGTTCCCCTGGAGATGGTATTTGCCATCTTTTTCCCGGCAGTTACCGGATTTACTGCGGGAATTGCGATGAGTGGGGATTTAAAGGATTCTAAAAGGTCCATACCAATGGGTACCCTTATGGCTATCGGCGTCGGGCTGTTGGTTTATCTGTCACTAGCCATTTTTCTGGCCTTTGCTGTTGATGCTGAGTTATTGAAAACAGATTACAATATCCTGATGAAAATTGCCTTGTTCGCTCCGGCTGTAGTGGCCGGAATTTGGGGAGCTACCCTATCCTCTGCTATCGGTGGGATACTTGGAGGACCAAGGATATTACAAGCCATGTCTCAGGACCTGGTTACACCCAAGATATTTGGTAGAGGAAAGGGCGTTAATAACGAACCTGTCAATGCGCTTCTTTTGGTTTTTGTAATAGCAGAATTAGGAATCCTCATCGGTGAACTTGATGTGATTGCAAGACTGGTTTCCATGTTCTATCTGACGGCCTATGGTTTTATCAATATTTGTTATTTTCTTGAAAGCTGGGCCAATCCCGATTTTCAACCTTCTTTTAAGATCAAACGATGGATCGGTTTATTGGGCTTTATTGCTTGTTTTGCCGTTATGTTCAAATTAGATACTACAGCAATGCTGGCCTCTTTAGCGGTGATCGGAGCCTTGTATTTTGGTTTACAGCGTAAGGAGGTGAAACTTCAGTCAAACGATGTGTGGCGAAGTGTCTGGGAAAATATTGTCAATAAAGGGCTTAAGAAAATTGACGCCCAAATAGATGAGCACTCAAATTGGAACCCTAATATTATTCTATTTAGCGGGCAAAGTGATCATCAGCATTATTTATTAGAATTGTGTAAAACGGTTTCGGGAAGAACGGGAATGGTTACCAATTTCAAACTGATTGTCGACAAGAATAATGACAAGCCTCTTAAAAGAACCGAGCAAGTTGTAGTGAATGAAGATTTTAAAGAACTGGGCATTTTTGGAAGACAGTTAAAAGTAACCAATATCTATGACGGTATCACCAATATAGCATCGACCTTCGGGTTTTCCGGGGTTGAACCCAACACCATCATGATGGGTTGGCCCAAAGGATTGGAAAACTCCAAAGAGTATTCCAAAATGACCCAAACTTTGCTTCATCTGGATTATAACTTACTATACCTGGATTTTGACCTTAAAACTAAATTTGGAAATTACGACACGGTTGATCTGTGGTGGCGTGAAACTGATAGTAAAAATGCGGAAATGATGCTGAACATAGCACGATTTATCATCGCTTCTCCTAGATGGAACAACCCTCATATCAGGGTACTTATTTGTGAACAATAACAATGTAGACAAGACCATTATTGAAACTAAGATCTCTGAGCTTGTAGACGATCTGCGTGTTAATGTGGTTATCAAGATCATCAACAATGCCGTTGAGCAAATGGCTTTTTACGATATTATTAAAGAGCAGTCAGCTACAACCGATCTTACCCTAGTAGGGATTCCAAATTTTCAAATTGAAAAACAGGCTAAATTTGTCTTACGCACAAACAATCTTTTTGAAACCATTGGCTCTACACTTCTGGTCAAAGCTGCCAATAATTTTAACGTGTTGGACCTTGATTTTATTAATTCAGAGGATTTTCAAAACCAAAATGCCTGATGCTGTGCACATACATTATAAAATCAACAAACCTTTTGGAACCTTAAGTCAATTGACATCCAATGATCCAAAAGAAAAGGGCAAGGCCTTTCTCAGCGAACTTTATGATTTTCCTACAGGTATTATGCCCATTGGAAGGCTAGATGTAAAATCAGAGGGTCTCTTGTTATTAACGACCGATGGCAAACTCAGTGATCATATCAATCGCTCTGGAATTGAAAAGGAGTATTGGGTACAATTGGACGGTTTAATAAGTACTGAGGCGATTCAGAAGCTTTGCGAAGGGGTCGAAATTGGCCTTAAAGGCAAAAAATATATTACCCAATCCTGTAAGGTTCAGTTGTTGGGATCCGCACCGGAAGTATCTCCTGCCCACCCAAAATTGCGTATTGACAGGCACAGACCATCATCCTGGATCAGTATCTGTATTACCGAGGGTAAATTCAAACAAATCAGAAAAATGACAGCCGCAGTAGGTTTCCCAACGCATAGATTGATCAGGGTACGCATAGGATCGATTCATTTGGATGACATGTTCCCTGGAGAGGTGAAACAGATGATGGAATTGAACTGACCTCCAGTGATCGATTTATTTATATGAGCATATCTAGCCATCATTATTTTTTTCTAATTGACCATCTTTTAATCTATATTATTATTTTCTAAATAAATATCAATATTTTATAATTAGGAAAACATTATCTTTAATAAAAAGGTATTTTTGCTGTATTATTTAAAATAGAGTATTTACAAATATCACTGATTTTGACAACAATTAAAAGATTTTTATTACATGAACAACTCACATGAATCAATGTTAATTTCTTATGTATTATTGTAGTCGTTTAGAAGGTAAAAACAACTAAGTTTCCAATATATTTACAATCATATATGTAATTCTTTTTCAAGCGAGAATATCAGTTATAGCAAACATTCAATATGGCATTAAAAATAGTTATCTCACATAAAACCCTATACAAATACGATCGTTCAGTATCACTATCGCCCCATATTTTTAGATTAAGGCCTGCTCCTCATAGCAGGACGCCTATAGAAGCCTATAGCATAAAGATTAAACCTGAGAACCAATTTTTTAATTGGCAGCAAGACCCCTTTGGTAACTATTTGGCGCGATTGGTTTTTCCTGAAAAAACGAAGGAGTTGTCTGTTGATGTGGAAATCATAGCTGATTTAAAAACCATCAACCCATTTGACTTCTTTGTTGAGGATTATGCCGAGGAATATCCTTTTTCCTATAAGGAGACCGTTAAAAAGGAGTTACAACCCTATTTGGAAATCGATGAGTCGGGACCTTTATTAGATGCTTTTTTAAAAGATATTGATACGACGCCTCGCAAGACAATTTACTTTTTAATTGATCTGAATAGGAAAATATATGAATACCTAAGTTATAATATTCGGATGGAACCCGGTGTTCAGAGTTGTGAAGAGTCGTTGGAGCGCAAAAATGGGTCTTGCAGGGACTTTGCATGGCTTTTTGTTCAAGTTTTGCGTCATTTGGGCTTTGGAGCTCGCTTTGTTTCCGGATATTTGGTACAACTAAAGTCGGATGAAAAATCTTTGGATGGTCCTTCGGGCCCTGCAGAAGACTTTACTGACTTGCATGCCTGGGTCGAGGTGTATTTACCCGGTGCAGGCTGGATCGGTTTTGACGCCACTTCAGGCTTACTTGCAGGGGAAGGTCATATTCCCTTGGCATGCACCCCTTCCTATGAAAGTGCTGCCCCTGTTGAGGGTCTTACAGATGTTTGTGAAACCGAGTTCTTTTATGAAAACTCGGTCAAGCGCATATTCGAATCACCAAGGGTAACCAAGCCCTATACAGACAAGCAATGGAGAGATATTTACAAACTTGGATTCAAAGTTGAAAAAGAACTAGAGAAAGGAGACGTGCGTCTTACCATGGGAGGTGAACCCACTTTTGTCTCTATTGATGATATGGAATCTCCTGAATGGAATACAGCTGCCGATGGAGAACATAAAAGAGCTCTTGCAAAAGATCTTTCTGGCAAATTACTCAACGAATTTGGTCAAGGTGGTGTTTTACACCATGCACAAGGAAAATGGTATCCGGGAGAACCCCTTCCCAGATGGTCCATTGAGATTTGTTGGCGAAAAGACGGTAAAATCATCTGGCATGACAAGTCACTGTTATCAACTTTCAGCGATAACCCAAAAGTTTCAAAAGGACAAGATTTAAAATTCCTTCAGGTTTTGACAACATATTTGAATGTAAGCCCGGAGTATATTTTACCAACTTATGAAGATGCTTTTTATCTGCTATGGGAAGCGGGTAAACTTCCCGTTGATATTGACCCTTCAAAAGATGAAACAGATTCACTCATTCAGGAAAAATTAGCAGAAATACTTGAAAATGGAACTTCAACACCTTCAGGTTTTGTGCTGCCTTTGAACCATACCGAGAACAAATGGTTTAGCAGCGAATGGAAATTTAGACGCAATCATGTGTTCTTGACTCCCGGCACCTCCCCTATTGGTTTTAGACTGCCTTTGGAATCACTCATGGGAAACCCGGAATACAATGTTTTTCCTGTATATGAACCGGATCTATTTGCCAAAAAAAAGCGCTTACCGAGTTTTAAAAGATTGGTATCAAAAAGGTATAAGGATTATCTTGAGAATGGTTTGGATACAGACAAACCTAAATATTTTGTTCGCACTGCCATATGCACTGAAATTAGAGATGGGAAATTCTATATTTTCCTTCCTCCTTTAGATTCTGCTGAAGCATTTTTGGATTTAGCAGCATCGATCGAAGCCACGGCAAAAGAATTAAAAATACCTGTTATTTTAGAAGGCTATGAGCCTCCTAAAGACAATCGCCTGGATTCCTTGAAAATAACACCAGACCCGGGGGTTATTGAAGTAAACGTGCATCCTGCAAAGAACTGGACAGAATTGACTGATAATACCTTCAAATTATATGCTCATGCCAAAGAGGCCAGATTGGGAACCGAAAAATTTATGCTTGATGGCAAACACACAGGTACGGGAGGCGGTAATCATGTAACCTTAGGTGGCATATCTCCAAAAGACAGTCCTCTTTTGAGAAAACCGAGTTTACTCAGAAGTTTGTTGACCTTTTGGCAACATCATCCCGGACTCTCCTACTTATTTTCAGGCTCTTTTGTTGGGCCCACCAGTCAGGCACCCAGAATTGATGAAGCCCGTTTAGAAAATCTATACGAACTGGAGATCGCGTTTGAGCAGATTCCCAAAAAGGGAAAGGTTCCTTTTTGGCTCACAGACCGACTCTTTAGACATTTGCTCACTGATCTCACTGGGAACACTCATCGAGCGGAGTTTTGTATTGATAAATTATACTCACCGGATTCTTCTTCGGGACGTTTAGGAATTTTAGAACTACGGGCCTTTGACATGCCTCCTCATCCAAAAATGAGTTTGATGCAAATGTTATTGGTGAGAACATTGGTAGCCTGGTTTTGGAAGAAACCCTATGAGCATAAATTGGTGCGTTGGGGAACCGAATTGCATGATAAATTCTTAATTGAACATTATGTAAGAGAAGATATAAAAGATGTCGTAACCCAACTGAACAAGGCTGGCTATAGATTTAAAGAAGATTGGTTTGATCCATTTTTTGAGTTCAGGTTTCCACTTCACGGTATGGTTACCATCAATAATATCCATTTAGAATTAAGGTCTGCCATTGAACCATGGAATGTCTTGGGTGAAGAAATGTCGGGTGGAGGAACTGCAAGATATGTTGATTCCTCTTTGGAACGTATTCAGGTAAAAGTAACTAATTTTACAGATGAAAGATATGTGCTAACTTGTAATGGGGTAAAAGTTCAATTAAAAGAAACTGGTACCAAAGGTGAGTTTGTTGCAGGAATACGTTATAAAGCCTGGGATCCGCATTCAGCGCTCCACCCTACAATTCCTGTTGATACTCCCTTGACTTTCGATATTGTTGACACGTGGAACAGAAGGTCTATTGGAGGTTGCGTTTATCATGTAGCGCATCCCGGAGGCAGGTCATACGACACATATCCTGTAAACAGTTATGAGGCTGAATCAAGAAGAATTAACAGGTTTTGGGAATTTGGACATACACAAGGAGATATTGATGTAATTGAAGAGACTTTTTCGGAAAATAGTGAAGGTCCAACCAGAACTTTTTCAGAAAAAGGAAGTAGCAAAAAATTTAGATATAAAGTGATACCAGTGAATAATGAATTTCCAAACACACTTGATCTAAGAAAAAAATAGACAAAATTAATGTCAGTGAAAACGAATACATTATTCCAAAATTATTTATTGGATTATAGTAATTACGAGGAACTACTTACTAAAGATTTAAAAATCAAACCCGATTGGGAAAGGCTTTTAAATAACTTAATCACTATTGGCAGTAAGGAACTGATTTCTAAACAGGCAGATATTGATTGGTTGCTTGAAGAGAATGGTGTTACTTATAATGTTTACAATGATCCAAAGGGATTAAATCGGCCCTGGAATTTGAATATAGTTCCCTTTATCATTCATCAAAATGAATGGAATACTATTGAAAAAGGTGTAAAACAGCGCTCTGAAATACTGAACCTGATCTTGACAGATATTTATGGTAAACGCGAATTGTTAGCCAAGGGAATTATTCCGCCCGAGGTTATTTATGCACATCGCGGCTTTTTAAGAGCTTGCGATCAGATTCAGTATAACACCTCCAAACAATTATTGATTCATGCAGCTGATTTGGCAAGGGGTCCGGATGGTCAAATGTGGGTAGTCAATGATCGAACCCAGGCACCTTCGGGTATGGGTTATGCCTTGGAAAACAGATTCTCCATAAGTAGAACCGTTCCTGAAATATTTAGTGATATAAATGTAAAACAGCCCTCGCAGTTCTTTAAAGACCTAAACGGGCTATTGCTCAATGCTGCATCAACCAATAAGGAAAATCCTACCATAGTTATTTTAACGCCTGGTCCACATAATGAAACCTATTTTGAGCATTCATACCTTTCCTCTTTTTTGGGATTGCCTTTGGTAAAAGGAAATGACTTGATTGTTCGCTATGGGAAATTGTGGATGAAATCGTTAATTGGTTTAAAACAAGTAGACGTAATTTTAAGAAGAGTTGATGATGTATTTGTTGACCCCTTGGAGTTAAGGGAAGATTCTTATCTGGGTATTGCCGGATTACTGGAAGTGGTCAGACTTCAAAATGTGGCTATTGTAAACCCCGTTGGCAGTGGTATTCTTGAAAATCCGGCCTTGATCCCTTTTATGAGCAATATCTGCAAGTATTTTCTTGATGAGGACCTTTTATTACCTCAAATTGCCTCCTGGTGGTGTGGTCAGGAAAAAGAAAGGAATTATGTCTTGACTCATTTACCATCACTGGTCATCAAAAAAATAGATCGTCCGAATAGGGAGCGTATCTTTTTCTGTGAATTTCTGAGTAAAAAAGAGCTGAGTGACCTGAAACTTGAGATTATGGCAAATCCCTATAAATTTGTTGCTCAGGAAAGAATTCATTTTTCGTCGGCACCGAATTTTACCAAAGGGCAGCTGGAACCTCGTCATATCGTATGTCGTTCGTTTTCCATAGCAAAGGGCAATGGTTATAGTGTCATGCCCGGCGGATTGGTGCGAGTTGCCGCAAATCGCGAAGAATTGATCGTTTCCAATCAGCGAGGCGGAACCAGCAAAGATTTTTGGATCGCAACCGACAAACCACAGCATAACATACAACAATACTCATGGCAGAAATCATCTTCAACTGAATCTTATGGTCTTGAAGATGTACCCAGCAATACGGCAGAAAATTTATTTTGGTCAGGTCGCTATTTGGGACGCACCATTATAACCGCAAGATATATGCGGATGGTGATGAACCAAATGAATAAAGTACAGTATAATGACAGCGAATCTCAGTCAGAAAATTTAAAAATTCTCTTTAAATCAATCACAAATATCACTTCTACCTTCCCGGGTTTTATGGATGATAAAGATGGTAAAGCCATGAATAATCCTTTGAAGGAAATTGAGTCGGTTATCCTTGATATAAACAAAAGCGGTTCCTTTGCTCAAACCTTGTCCAGTTTTAATAGTTCATTCTATTCGCTTCGTAACTTATGGTCAAGAGATATGTGGCGTGTTTTTGAGAGTATTCAAAAAGTATGGACAGATTATAAGGCCTTGGAGCAATACACAATAGCCATACATACAAAGTTTTTTGACAGGATTTTAACCAGGCTTATAGCCTTTATGGCTTTAATTGATGAAAGTGTACTTGTTAAACAAGGCCTTTTACTTTATTTTATTGGTTTGCAAATGGAACAAGCCATGATGACAATTGCGAAATTCAGGTCATTGGTCATTGTTCAATATGAGGAAGATCTGGAATATGATATTTTGGAATCCCTATTAAATAGTCATGAAAGTCTCAATATTTATCGATATAGTTACAGATCTTATTTAAGTCTTGAAAATGTACTGAGTCTTATCTTATTTGATAAAGAATATACACGATCCCTGGCCTATCAGATCAATAGATTAAAAAAAGACATAAACATGCTTCCGGTTAGAAGTTCTGATGACTTAACGGTATGTAAAAAGACCATCATGGAGGCTTCAATTAAAATTCAGAACATTTCGATTAACGATTTGGCATCGGTTGATCAAAACGTTAAAATGCGCTTGAATTTAGAAGAATTGTTGTCAGAATTGAGTGAGCTTTTGCATGCTACTTCTTTATCAATTTCGGATACCTACTTTAATCATTCATACAGACAAAAGCAATTGGTTCATCAAAACATTACTGAATAACATGATTTTTGACATTGAACATATTACAAAATACACTTACGAATACGGAGTTTCGTTTTGTCATAATATAGCAACCTTAAAACCAAAATCGTTTCCCGGCCAAACATTAATAGATTATCAACTGGATATCAGCCCAATACCAACTGATCTATCTGAGCGTGAGGATTATTTTCAAAATGTAGTGACCAGATTTTCAATTCAGAAACATCATAAGGAATTAATCGTCAAGGCCAAAAGCAGGATCAGCCGGGATTATAATTTACAACTTGAGCTTGAAAACTTAAAAAAGGCCAAACAATTAACGATGAAAGAAACCTTAGAATTAATGAAGGGAATTGATCATGACTTATTAAATGCAAGACAATTTGTTTTAGAGTCTCCTTTAATTTCAAATTATTCAAAGGAAATAAAAAAATATGCCCGTAAATCATTCCGGCCCGGCCGCTCTCTATTCGAAGCTTCTTTTGAACTGATGCAACGCATATTTGAAGATTTTGATTTTGTTTCCGGATTTACCAATATCGCTACTCCCTTAGATGAGGTGATGCACGAGAAAAAAGGAGTTTGTCAGGATTTTGCGCAAATAGCGATTGCCTGCTTAAGGTCTATGGGATTACCTGCAAGATATGTTAGTGGTTATATTGAAACCATTCCTCCGGAAGGTATGGAAAAATTAGTGGGAACAGATGCCTCTCATGCTTGGTTCTCTGTCTTTTTCCCAACTTTTGGTTGGATCGATTTTGACCCAACAAACAATCAAATACCCAAGAACCAGCATATTGTTGTTGCACATGGGAGAGACTATTATGATGTAGCACCCTTAAAAGGTGTTATTTACAGCACTGGTAAAAATGAAATGGAAGTTTCTGTAGATATTCGTCCAGCGCTTTTAAAGGCTCCACAATAGAGGTAATCTGAAAACCCTATTGATTGCCCTCGGCAGTTTTGCCTGAACTTGTTGTCAATCGCTGATGTACGTTGAAATAATCTTCTTCAAGCTTATCTGCAATTTCTCCTAGTTTATATATCAGTTCAGTAATAAATTCTTCTAAATTATCATCAATGTCCTCAATTAATTTATACTCAAATTCAGCTTTCATTTTACCGATTAAAAACGCTGCCGAATTATTGGCGACAAGATGATGTTTTGATATGATACACATATAATAATAAATCCTGTTCAAACAATTTTTGATCGATCTTGGGCATTTAGAATTGAGTATCAAAAACTCCAGTGTTGTAATTTTCGAAGGCGTTTTTTTATAATAGCGTCTCATCATATCATAGGAGGAGACACATTTTAGTAAAGTTGACCATTGATAGCTATTTCCTATCAAATCGGGATTACTTTTTTGTTCAGCCAGAACGTCACTATATTTCGAATTTATAATTCTGGTAACTTGCAGAACCCTCTCAAGATAAACACCCAGCATAATAATCGCATAAACTTCATCATGCAAAAGGGTACCCTTAATTTTACTTCTTATTTCGGCAGTTGATTGGGTAATCATTAAAGTAAAATCATATAAGCCATTTTTAACAAAACGCTCTACCGAATAATTTTTAACACTGTGATTGATCCTATTAATGGTCTCAAACAATTCCGTTGAAATCAGATCTCGGGAACTCCGCGCATTTTCATGGGCATACTTGAATACATTAATGATTGAATTAGGTTTTTCAGGATTTAAGCCAACATCAAACAACACATCTTCTTCCTTTAATTCCAAATCAGAATCAATTATTTCATTATCAGCCATATACATTATGGATCGCAATACGAATTGCCGTGATTGTGACAATTCATCAGGAGCATCGAGAGATGAAAAATAGTTGACATTCAAATATCTGGCCAGATGTTCGGAACGTTCAATATAACGTCCCATCCAAAATAAATTATTGGCTACTCTTGCTAACATAAATTTTTAATTTTTTAAGACCCAGGTGTCCTTTGACCCCCCACCTTGAGAAGAATTAACCACCAAATTTCCTTTTTTAAGTGCCACGCGTGACAGCCCTCCTTTTAAGACATAATCTTTGTCTTTTCCCAAAAGTGTAAAGGTTCTGAGATCTACATGCCGTGCATCAAAAGACCCATTTTCTTCAATATAAGTAGGATGGGTCGACAATGCCATAATGGGCTGTGCTATATACTTTCTTGGATTCTCCTTAAGGACTTGTTGTACTTTTTTAATTTCCTCTTTAGTAAGTTTGTTTCCAATAGATATACCATATCCACCTGATTCATCAACCGGCTTGATCACCAATTTATCTACGTTTTCCAACACATATGCCAATTCATTTTTACGACTGCAATGGTAGGTATGCACATTATCAAGAATTGGAGCTTCGTCTAAATAATATTTTATGATATCAGGCATGTATGTGTATACCGCCTTATCATCGGCAACACCCGTTCCAGGGGCATTTACCAAGCAAACATTTCCTTTTTTATAAACTGAAAACAAACCGGGAACTCCTAAAAGTGAATCAGATTTAAATACAAGCGGATCAATAAACAAATCATCGACGCGTCTGTAAATAACATCTACCTTTTCAGGTCCGTAAATAGTCCTTTTATAAACAAAATCATTTTCAACAAATAGATCCCGTCCTTCTACCAATTCAACACCCATCTGTTTGGCTAAGAAGGAGTGCTCGTAATAGGCCGAATTATAAACTCCGGGAGTAATAATGACACAAACTGGAGCATCCACACCTTTTGGTTTAACAGACTCCAAAATATCTAATAAGTTGGCTCCGTAATCTACAACTGTGTGTGCCTTATACTTGTTAAAAACTCCATAGAGCGCGTGCTTTACAGCTGTTCTATTACCAACTACATAGCTTACTCCTGAGGGACATCTAATATTATCTTCAAGAACATAGTAATTTCCATCTTTATGTTTTATGAGATCCGTACCAGAAATATGATTATAAATTCCCTCGGGAGGATCCAAATTCACCATTTCAGGTAAAAAATTAACGGAAGAATTGATCAAATCTAAGGGAACAATACCATCCTTTATTATTTTTTGATCGTGGTATACATCCCAAAGAAATAAATTCAGTGCCTTACTTCTTTGTAAAACCCCTTTTTCGATCACGTTCCATTCTTTATGTGCTATAATTCTGGGAAATAGATCAAATGGAAATATTTTTTCCTGAACCTTATCATCTCCATATACCTGAAAAGTGATTCCCAAATTAAAAAAAGAATCCTTTGCTTGTTTATTCAATCTTTCAAATTCACGAATTGAATATCCCCCAAAGAGTTTATACAGTGTTTTGTATATTTCTCTTACCTCATGGTTTGCGTCAAACAATTCATCATAGAATCTTGAATCTAATTCATAGGAAGAAAATATAGGGAATTTACTTATTTTTTTCAATGCTCAAGTTTTAGTAAATATATATCTTTTTAGTTAAAATGATGAATATTATTTTGTATAACCCGCGTTTTAAAGCGATTTTTTCATTAATATTTTTATATTCCTAATATTTTATGAATTAAAAAATATAATTCATTAAGTTCAAACCAAATTTTTATCATAAAAAGAAGTTAGAAAAAATGAACTATTGTAAAGTTAATTTATAACAAAGCATTAAGATGAGCTGACTTTGTTATTGCTTAAATATACTAAATTTTAGGTTCTAAATGGTTTGTTGATTATTTTATTCAAAACCAATAAAACATTGCTTCTATGGGGCGTATGCGCTTTGGAATTTATACTGTTTTTGGAATAAAATCATCATCATGGTACTTCCCGTTAAATCAAATTAATTATATTCACACAAGCAAACCTGATGACTGATTTTAAGACAAAATACGGACCATGGGCCTTGGTTGCCGGAGCATCCGAAGGATTGGGCGCTGCATTTGCAGAGGCTTTGGCAAGTAGAGGACTGAACTTGATTTTAATAGCCAGAACTCAGGACAAACTAGAAACTCTGGCCCAGCATCTAAGCAACTTATATGCCGTTGAAACCATTGCTTATTCCTTAGACTTAGCAGATTTTAAAGCAGTTAAAACTTTTATATCACAACACAAAGAAACCATCGGTTTACTGGTTTATAATGCGGCCTATTCCCCTATTGGCTATTTCGAAACTATGACAGAAGAAAGGCTGGAGCAAATTGTTGATGTCAATATCAAAACTCCTCTGTTGCTCACGAAATTACTTTCAACAGAAATGATCAAAAAAAGACAAGGAGGCATTGTTTTGATGTCATCGCTTGCCGGAACTCAGGGAAGCCCTAAAATTGCCACCTATGCTGCTTCGAAAGCCTTCAATGCCATATTGGCTGAGGGACTTTGGAATGAATTAAGAAAGCATGGCATCGATGTATTGGCTTCATGTGCAGGAGCCATTTCAACTCCCGGCTATAAAAATGCCCAAAGCGCAAAAGATGCACCAGGCACCCTTTCTGCCAAAAAAGTGGCAGAAAGCACCTTAAACAGCCTAGGTAAGGGTCCTACAATCATTCCCGGCCTTACAAATAAACTGGCACATTTTTTTATGAATCGGATATTTCCAAGAAAATGGGCTATTTCAATAATGGATAAAAACACAAAAGATCTATCATGATGACACAAGCACTTGGTTTCTTTACACCCTGGATCATTTACCTCCTGATTACATTATTACATTACTTTCTGCCCGGACGCTGGGTAACAGGTTATGTCAGGGATGCTGAAACAGGTGACTTATTAAGGTATAGATTAAATGGAAGACTGGTTTTAATTGCCTGTATCATTCTTTGGTTTATGACAGGTTATATGGGCTGGGCTCCTTATGACTGGTTGTACACGATCAGATGGTATAGCCTGGCCGGTGCTTTTGTTTTTGGATTGGTATTTTCCTTTTGGATCGTATTACCCTATCCCTCCACCGGAAAATCCTTACTATTGGATTTGTTTTTAGGCCGGCTTGAAAATCCACAGTTTAAAAAAGGAAGGATCGATGCGAAAATGTGGTTGTATCTCATTGGAGCCGTAATGCTCGAATTAAATATATTGAGCTTTGTTTCGCATCACTATATAACTTTCGGAACGGTTTCTCCTGGTTTAGCACTTTGTGCAGCGATGTTGACCTATTTTATATTTGACTATTTAAGTTTTGAAAAAGTGCATTTGTATACCTATGATTTTTTTGCAGAACGTGTCGGTATCAAATTGGGCTGGGGCTGTTTGACCTTTTACCCCTACTTTTACCTGATCGTTATCTGGGCAACTGTCGATCTGCCTGACCCAAATACCCCTACATGGGTACTTATTTGTTACGCCCTTCTTTTTTTACTGGGTTGGACGCTGGCTCGCGGGGCCAACATGCAAAAATATTTTTTCAAAACATCACCTCACAGGGTGTTTTTAGGCATCAAGCCGGAAACCATTTCTGATGGAAACAAAACACTTTTGGTCAATGGATTTTGGGGTCTAAGCCGTCATATTAATTATCTGGGGGAAATTCTAATGGGCACGGCCATCGCTTTAAGTGTTGGCTTCCCCGAGGTGCTATGGGTATGGTTATATCCTTTGTATTATGTGGCTCTTCTACTACCAAGACAAATAGATGATGACAAGAGGTGCGCCTCTAAATATGGAGATCTATGGCAAGAATATACGAAAAGAGTTAAGTATAAAGTCATTCCCTATCTCTATTAATAGAATTCTAAATCTATCTGGCTTTTAGCTCCTCCATACGCTTTTTATGATAGTCTGAACCCGATAATTCATAGGCCTTTATGACGTTTTTTAGCGCGTTTTCAGTATCGTTTTGCGCTTCATAATAATCCGCCAGTGAGTCATAGGCATTTGCATCCTCAGGGTAGTATTCTGTATTCAATTTAAAATACATCAAGGCTTTTTCAGGATTCCCCATATCCATGCTCATATATCCAATCATGTTGAATAAAAAATCAGGGTAGGGAGCAACCGCATAGCCAAAGTGCTTTTTTAGTTTCACTTCCCGACGCTTGATAATCTCATATAAAACTTCTTTGGGAGTTTCCGGATCGTTGAATTTATTGATATCTTCCATTTGATACCAGGAAAACATTTCAATCAAACCATCCATGATAGAGGGCAAAGGAATGGTTCCATGCAGATCATTGGGATAAAATTTCCAATGAAAATTTAGCTCATTCTCCTTATTGTCTTCTATAATTTTAGAAAATTCAATATTTGATCTGGCAAACAATGTGAATTCTGTAGTATCTTTCATCACATTATCAAGGGTAATATCAGTGTCAGCCATATGTAATTGTCCTCCCAGCGAAACAAACAAAGACTTTCCCTTAAAACTTTTCTGACTTAAAATTTCTTTTGACTCCTGAAGTAATTGCTGCTTATCCCAATCCATACTTGGATCAATAGCAAGATAGTTCTCGAATACATCAGTATGTTTCAACAGCATATTCACCGTAAAAAGCCCTCCGTAAGAATGACCGATCAAGGTTCTGTAATTCGTTACAGGATATTGATCCTCAATAAATGGGATCAATTCAGATTCAATGAATTGAGTGAATTTTTCTGCTCCCCCATTTTCTTGATGATACGCCTGCCCTCTTCTTTCAGAGAGTTCTGAGGTAGTAAGATCTCTTGTTCTGTTTTTGGCATTCGAAATTCCGATAAGAATCATTTCCGGCATAAACCCTCCACTGATAATAACTGTGAACGGTATGCAAAGCATTGAGCATCACACCTCCGTCTAAAATATAGACAACCGGGTATTTTGTATCACTGTCAGGATCAAAAGATTCAGGCAATTGAATGTAAATTTCTCTGGATTCTTGGAGTACATGTGAATAAAGACTATCAATTTGTCCGATCTGGACCTTGAAATTTGTTTGAGACCATGCATATTCATATATCCCAAATACCATTAGAATCATGAATAAATAAGGTAGTTTTTTGTGCATAAATTATACGTTAAAATGATTTATAAAACTAGCATGTTGCAAATATCATTCCTAAAAATAGGTTTTTAGATCAAAATGCGCGAAATGAATTTCAAAAAGAAGGGAGTTCTTACACCTTGGTAATTCTCACTTTTTTCTTTTTAAGTCTGCTGTTGTTAAGCGTGGCAACAAGTTCTTCCGCCAAGTCAACAGGCACTGCAACAAAAGTACAATCCTGTTTCAATTCAATAACACCAAGTTGGTCTTTGCTAAGGTTTCCTTGCTTAAAGAATAAACCAGCTACATCGCCTTTGGAAATCTTGTCTTTTCTACCTCCTGATATAAATAGCGTTTGCCAGTATTGTGCTTTTCGTTTTGCAACACTGTCTATGGTTTCAACGGCCACATCTTTCATAAAATCCGGTTGATATTCCTTTTCCCAACTCAGGATATAAGCCGTTCCTTTTGCATTAACTCTTGCAGTACGTCCATTTCTATGGGTAAATTCCTGAACCGTTCTTGGTAACTCATAATGAATGATATACTTCAATTCAGGTATATCGATACCTCTTGCCGCCAAATCTGTAGCTACGATCACCTGATAGGTCCCGTTTCTGAATTTGATCAAGGTTCGCTCTCGATCCTTTTGCTCCATTCCCCCGCTAAAGCACCCGTGACTGATATTGTTTTTCTGTAAGTAATCACTGACTTCCTGGACACTTTCACGAAGATTGCAAAAAACAATTCCCGGCTGATTTCCAAGATAATTTAAAAGGGATAAAAGACTCTTGAGCTTATTTTTAGAAGGTGAAATGATCGTTTTTAGCACAAGTTTTGTAGGAGCATCTTCAAGATAACTGATTACCTTAGGCTTGTGCAGACCAACGAATTCAGGGATTTCCACACCCTGTGTTGCCGATGTCAAAATTCGCTTTTTTAAATTGGGAAGTTTCTTGACAATAGCTTTCATCTCTGATTCGAATCCGGTTTCCAAAGATTTATCAAACTCATCCAGAACAAGGGTTTGTATATGCTCCCTGGAAAAACGATCACTTCTGAAATGATCCTCTATTCGTCCCGGTGTCCCTACAAGAATGGCAGGCGTGTGTTTTAATTCTATTTTATCTTTTGAAATGGGTCTGCCACCATATACGGCATTTACTTTATATCCTGAACCCATACTTCTGATCACCTGCTCTATTTGAATGGCAAGCTCTCTGGAGGGCACAAGAATCAGTGCCTGAACCTCTTTACATGTGATGTCCAAATTGTTGATAATAGGCAATAAAAAGGCAAGGGTTTTACCGGTACCAGTAGGCGATAACAAAATTGTGTTCTTTACCCGTTCAATGGTTGGAATGGCCTCCTCCTGCATAGGGTTCAGTTGATGTATACCCAACTTTCTTAAAATGGCTTCCTGTTCTCTTATAGTATCTGACATCGTTCTGATTTATCGGGTATTTTTCTTTTTTGTTTTTTTTACTTTTGGCTGTGTCGTTTTGTTTTGCGCCAAATAATGAGCCAAAGCTTTTTCTACCAATTCCTCTTTTGTTAAATGATGAAAAATGGTATGAACTTGCTGCTTGATTTCAGCAGAAAACTCATGGTTAGGTTTGGTCTTGAATAGTTTCTTTGCCCAAAGCAGGGCATTATTTTCTTCAAGACTTTTAGCATCTGCCTTAGCCATCCGCTTAAAATGAATACCCAACTCCTTTTCAAAATCTGCTATTTCAAACAATTCTTCCGGTTGTATTACGGTAAGCGACAAGCCCTTAGCTCCTGCCCTTGCCGTTCGGCCACTTCTGTGTACATAGGTTTCATAAACATCCGGTAAATGATAATTGACCACATAAGAGATTTCCTTGACGTCAATTCCTCTTGCAGCAAGATCGGTAGCTACCAAAATATCTATACGTCCTTCCCTGAACTGGCCCATAATTCGGTCTCTTATCCCTTGAGATAAGCTTCCATGTAAGGCTCCGGATGAAAATTTATGGATGGCCAGATTTTTAGCCAGTTTGTTGACAGCTGCTTTGGTCTTACAAAATATAATACCCCTTTGCCCTAATTTTGAATTCAGGAAATGCATCAATACCTCGAGTTTTTCTATAGGCTCCACCACTACAAATTGATGATCTATACCCTGATGACCAACAGTTTCCATATCAGCCTCTATCTGAATTACATGTTTAGACATGTAGTTTTGAATCAACTGTTTTATGGTACCCGGCATTGTCGCGGTAAACAAAAATGTTCTTCTGTTTTTAGGAAGTTCGGCCGTAACTAGGTCCAAACCATCTTTTAGGGCACTTAGCATTTCATCAGCTTCATCCAATACCAGGTAGCCGGTGCGCTTTATGTCAATCGCATTTCTTTTGATCAGATCAATTAATCTACCCGGGGTTGCCACAATGATATGGGTTGCCTCGCTAAGTCGCTCTATCTGCGGCTTAATGGGTACACCTCCACAAACAGAAGCGATTGAAATCTTCGGTACGAATTTGGCAAAAGAAACCAAATTCTTGTAGATCTGTTGTCCCAGCTCTCTCGTGGGAGCCAAAATTACACCTTGGATATAAGGCTGATCCTGATCTACGAGCTGTAGTAATGGCAAGCCAAAGGCTGCTGTTTTACCGGTTCCTGTTTTAGCCAATCCAACCAAATCTTTTTTTTCCTTTAAAAATAGAGGAATAATTTTCTGTTGAATATCGGTTGGAATTGAAATATTAGATTCTTCCAGGCTCCTTGTTAAAGGCTCAATGATTCCCAATTGGGAAAATTGTTTTGACATATCATTATTTTATGCAAAGATAGTTACGATAAGCTATAAATTGACAAAGCATTGATAAAGATTTGTCTGTAGGTCATTCTCCATTGAAACGGAAAGTTAGTTGTCTTTTAAGTGGGATAAATAAAGAGTGAAAACAAGAACTAAGATGAAAAAAAAGGCTCCTTAAATAGGAGCCTCCGGTTTAACTTATTATCTGAATCTACGCTTGACATTCCAATTGACTGCCTTAGCGTTGCTAAAGTACAGTGTATTAACACCTTCTTTAGAACTTACCATTTTCTTTGTTATACTTGCTTTCATAGGTTATTAGTATTTGAGCGCGCAAAAATAATACTATTTTTAATATAAACAACATTTTATTTCATTTTTTATTAAAAACAATATAAACACGTTTTTTTTATCATCGTTAATTATATCCGAATAATAAAAATCTATTAAAATAAGGTAATTACAAGCAAATATAATTTTCTAAAATATTCAACATGCTTTCAGTCAGCTAAGTAATTAACAGTAAAAAAGTATTCATTCATTTGTGTTTCGATTAGCAAAGACGTCAAATGAAATAATAATTTTTAATTTTTTTTCACGATTTAGACCTTAAAAACGGATACAAAAATTAGGTAATGATATCATATTGAAGCTTGTACTCAACAGAAAGAATTTAAACAGACTATTCTGATAATTCATACCATTCAATATTTTGAAGGTTCTCTCTCCTGCCCTTGCTATATACAGGATAATTTTTAACTAGATAATTTACGATCACTTCTTGATTTTCACCTAAGGGCCATAGGTTTTGGGTTTCCTGCATCCATCTTATCGTAGCGTTCCATCGCTCCTTGTTCATCCTGTTTTGAATGATCAATTGAGCCGAATGACAAGCGGTGCAATGTGTAACCACAGTCATCAAGCCCTCGCCTTCTTTTAATCCTGTTCTCACATGGATGCCATTTTCGATTTCATTGTCAGAGATCGCCTGCTCATTGACCATATTTTCAGGTTCTTTATTGGATTCAAAATATAAGAGATATGCTATAAAAGAAACCAATACCAAACCAATAGTAAAAATAAAACCAAAAAGTATCCATTTATTTGATTTCGTGTTGCCGTATTTTTTATCCCTGCTTTCCATAAACCCCTTAAACCACTTTAACTGCTATTCGATGACAGGCATTATTTAAATAACCCTTTGGATTCCAACCCGGTACCAGCATGGGTTGCGCTTCTCCATTGGCATCGGTCGCTTTGGCCCAAATTTCATAATAGCCCGTTTCAGGAAATGTGATTTGCGCTTTAAAATGCTGCCAAGCTAATCTGTTTACAGGCTTTTCAAGAGCACATAACTGCCAGGTCGCTCCGAAATCAATAGAATATTCCATTTTACGCACCTCTAATTCTCCCGCCCAGGCATGTCCTCTGATATCCAGTTTTTTGGTTTTATTGAATACAGCACCTGATTTAGGGAAGGTAATCAACGATTTTACAGGCATTGATTCAATAATCTTCATATCTTCCTCTGGAACTTCCTGACCCGGAGAAACCGGATATTTAGGCACTCTATATGACGTTCCTGTCATTTTTGAACCATCGTGCTCTATGTTTCTCACACTGATCCTGTTGATCCACTTGCCTGAAGCCGATGCCGGCCATCCTCCCGCTATTAAACGCAAAGGATATCCATGGGCCAAAGGTATAGGCTTATCATTCATCAGGTAGGCGATCAAAGTTTCATTTTGATTGGCCTTATAAAGGGGAACTCCTCTCGAGATAGGTTCTTTATTCACGTCTCCGCTTAAATGTACATCCGTTGCATGATAACCGATGTATACAGCGTCATCTTTAATTCCTGTATCTTTCAAGAGGTCCTTTAATCTCACTCCCGTCCATCTCGCACAATGCACGGCCCCGATGGTCCATTGATTTCCTTTTGCCGGAGGATCGAACTCACTTCTTCCGTTCCCTCCGCATTCCAAGGTTAATTGATACGTATAGGCTTTAAATTTTGTTTTAAGATCAGTTAAAGAATAAGATTTTATCGCATTTACAGATTCCCCATCTATGGTCAACGTCCACTGGTCCGTATTGATTTCTTTTGGGATAAGACCGTTATTCCTGATAAACATTTTATCATTGGGAGTTACCTTATCATCTAGTAAATGTGCTTGAGCCTCAATATTATATGGTCTGTTATTTAAAACAACCATTGAACTATCAAGATCAAATAGTTTAAAGGGATCGGGATCCTGAAAAGCAAGAAGCTTATAACCCTCAGGTATATTCGATGCAAAAACAATATGTACCCCCGCTACAGAAGCCAGCGTACTCATGCCCGTTTTTTTTAAAAATGATCTTCTTTTCATATCAAAACAAATTATAATGCGCTATAGATATCAAACACTCTACCTGTTTATTTTTTAATTCCACTGCAGATGCTTCCTTTCATTCCAGTACGCATCCGGATTCAACTTATGTTGTTTCAAAGATATCAATTCTTGGTTTTCAAGCGTAAATTTTAAAGCCTGCATATTTTCTGAAAGTTGCCTGGTATTTGAAGCTCCACTAAGAATAACACCGGGCTGAAGGTGGTCCATAATGAATCTTAAAGCTATGGCATCAACCGAAACCCTGTACTTTTCTGATAAGTTGTTCAATTCAGTATACAAATCACTATAATGTTTATAACCATCATTCCTAAATATCCTTCCGTTGGCTAAGGCCTCCTTTATGATAACCAATTTACCTGCTTTTATCAAACTTCTTAATATGTCATGAGAACTGGTTTCCAATATATTATAAGTGACCTGGAAGCTTTCAAAAAGGGGTTCTTCCTTAATTTTTATTTGAGAAGCACATGCAATAATTTCACTTTGGTGTTCTCCACTTACGGAGACACCCATTTTTAAACCAGTTTTCCTTTTGATCTCATAAAGTTTTTGCAATACTTCAGCATTTTCCAGCACAGCGCTTTCAAAGGTCGCTGAATGGATCTGATATACTTTTAAAGCTGGTAAAAGATGCTTGGACACCGACCACTGTTCCAAAAGTTTATGAATAGAATGCTCTTTGATCTCATGCGCCCCGTTATATCCTAAATTCCAATTAGCTACATAGGTATAACCCCATTTGGTACTAAATATCAAATCATCATAAGGATTTTCTTTATACCACTGTTGCAAGAATTCCTCTCCCTTACCATATGAGGGGGCCGTATCGAAATGACGTATTCCCCGACTATAGGCGAAATCCAACATTTTAAAAGCATTATCTCTGTAATACTGCTCAGATTTATCAACATCTACAACCTGTCTGACATTAATATATTCCGGTCTGCCAATGGCGGCCAATCCCAATCCTATTTTAGTACTACTCAAACTACTCGGAACTTTTATTTTTCACGTGGCAGGTAGTACATTCATAAGTATCCTCCTTTAATGTGATTTTATCCAGTTTAGAGGCAATTTCATAAATGAAATTATTATAAGTATTTGATTCAGGAGTTATATTCCTGGCCTTCATAAGTTTGTAATAATTGCCTTCCCACTCCTGCCTTCCCCAACAATTGGGGCAAATACCTTCGGGAGCACTTCCAGTTGGTTCATTTTTTTCCTTGGCCTTAAAAAAACGTTTAATATTCTCTGTTATATTCATGGTTCACCTTCTTTTATATTAGGTTAAATATACAAATTTTATTAGCATCTCTTCATGTTGTTTGGTGGCCCTTTCAGTCATATTGGACATGTTTTTTGAAACTCATGTGCCTTTCTTATAAAAACGGAAACAAAGTGGTGGATCCAGAGCCATATAAAAAAAGCCTTAACAATTTTGCTAAGGCTTTTTACGGTGGAATTAATTTTAGTTCCATACACTCGATTTTTTAGTATTCAATTACATCATTAAATTCATTACATCATTGACCTAATATCCATAATTTCTAAAACTTGACCATCTGATTCTTTTACTTTCGCTAAAGGCTGAAAAATGTGCATACCTTGTTTCGTTCGCTGTACCGTTGTTGATTATTGTTTTCATGATATATATATTTAATTATTATACCACAAATGTATGTCAAGAGTAAGTACTGTGAAATTCTGACTTACCGAACTGTTGATTCATTGAGATGAGCTGTAAAAATATGGCCCTCTTCCATAATAAACGGAAGAGGGCCAACTCTACTAATCCAATCTATAAGCCTCGTACTTATCCAATTGTGATCTTACGTGCAGGCTTAGGTTTTGCTTCTTCTCTTTTTGGGATATTCAAACTGAGGATGCCATCTGTATACGTAGCTTCTATCTTGTCTTCTTCAACTGTATCAGGAAGTATAAAGGTTCTTTTAAAAGATGCATATCCAAACTCTTTTCTTGTATAATTCTCTTTTGTTTGCTCCTCCTCGGTCTTGATCTCAGTTGAAATTGAAAGATGTTCGTTTTCCAGATCAATGACAAAATCAGACTTTTTTAATCCGGGAACGGCCATTTCTAAAGTATAGGCATCAACTGACTCCTTGATATTTACTTTAGGTGAAGTGATTCCTTTATTAAAGTCGACATTTTCTATATTGCCTAATTCATCATTGAACAAACCGTCTATAAAAGACGTCCATGCCGGGAAATTCCCTAAAGTTGGCTGATTTCTTTTAACGATATTCCCATTTTTAGTTAACATTAGATTGCTCATTTTTATCAATTTTATTGGGTTATACTTTTATTTTATTGTTTACTAACCCTATAGCAATCCTAATACCAATTACAAAATTTATACAAAAACCTTAAATTTTGCCCAGAATACAAGACATAATGACATTAATTAATAGCATAAAACGCCATAGTGACATGTTTTAATAAAAAAAGATGTTGTGACTACTCAAATGATTCCCACCAGGATCCGGTCTCATTCACCCCTAAATCAATTATAGCTCCGGGTTTTGGCGTTAAAAAGGACTGCTGTTTTTGCTTAGCTGCTAAGACAAATCTTTCAATCGGTTCCTTCCAGTGATGTAAGGCAAGACTAAAGGCACCCCAATGAACCGGGATAGCATTCTTAACCATGGAATCAATTGCTGCTTGCACAGCCTCTTCTGGATACATATGAATTTGATGCCAGCGTTCATTGTATTGTCCGCATTCCATAAATCCCCAGTCAAATGGACCGAATTTTTCACCTACAAGTTTAAAATGTTCATCATAGCCTCCGTCTCCACTCCAGTAAATGCGGTGTTTCGAAGATTTGATCACCCAGCCACCCCATAATGATTTTGCACGATCAAACGCTCCACGTCCCGAAAAATGTCTTGAAGGTGTAAATACAATTTGCAAATCAAAAAGCTTTACTTCCTGCCACCAGTCAAATTCAGTGATCATGGTTTTCTCAACACCCCAGTGTTCCAAATGTCTTCCAACCCCCAGGGGCACCAAAAAACGATTCACTTTCTGCCTTAGCTCACGTATACTGACAAAATCAAGATGATCATAATGATCATGAGTGAGCAATACCACGTCAATTGGAGGAAGGTCTTTTATGGCTTGTAAACTATCCTTTGAAAATCTTTTTGTCCTGATCGGGCCCACTGGTGAAGCGTCTGAGCCAAACATAGGGTCTATAAGCAGGTTTTTATGATTCATCTGGAGTAAAAGCGTGGAGTGACCATACCAAATAAACTTAGGGTTTCCATCCGGCTGAAAAAGCTTATGATCAACAGGAACAAGTGGTATTTCCCCTTTTGGATTTCTTGTTTTTCTTCCCTGTAAACTTTCCCTAATGAGTTTGGGTAAAGATGTCAAACTCATGTCCATGGTGGTTTTTGACTGATTTTGAAATACCCCCTTTTTCCATTGCTCAGATCGCTGTAGACGCAGCTTTTCCTCCTTGGTCAGTTTCCCTCCAAATTGAGGATTCTTCTTTACATAATAGTATCCAAATGGCAGGCCGAATCCAAGGATCAATAGAATTACTGATGTGATCATAATAAACCCCGACAAATTTAAGTGGTCAAGAATTGCAAAAATACCGAAAATGACTCGCACCTGTAAACTTTTGCCTTCTTAAAATGAACTTTTAGGAAATTTTAATCTAAAAAAAAAGCGCCATTGAAGCGCTTTTTTTTTCAAATACAGATACTTCTATAAATTAGATAGATAGGCACCATATGAATCTTTAAATTCAAACCCTTTAAGTATTCGCTTTTTATTCAATTTCTTGTACTCAACCAATGCCCAAAGGATAAACTCCTTGATAAACAACCTATCTGCAACTATAGCCATAGGCATATAAGTACTGATCAATTCATCAAGAGGTGCAATATCATTCAAAGCTGCCGCATATTCAGATTCTGAACCATCGTCCATCAACTCGAATGAACTTTGCTCAAAGAACCATTGCATAATGCCATCATAGGTATCTTTTTCATCCTCGTGCTTTAACTTTTTGATCACTGGAAAATATTGGTCAAATAACGTTTTAGAGGCTGATCCGATCAATCTCTCAGCAACAAAAGCCGCCCCCTCCTGCTCACCTTCATAAACGAGCTCTACTTTTCCGATGATCGAGGGTATCATCCCCAAAATATCCGCAAAACGAATACTGGTTTGGCTCTCTCCGGAAGCAATACACCTGTGTTCGGCAGTACTTAACAAATTTTCATAAGCCGTTATACTCATTCTGGCACTTATACCACTTTTACTATCAACAAATTCACTATTTCTGGCTTCAAAACCAATTTGCTCAACCAGATCCTTGGCCAGTTCAGGAATATGAATTTCACAGACCCTGTTCTTTTGCAATTTTGCCTCCTGAGCCGTAATGGTCTTTGCCACTTCAATAGAATCGGGATAATGTGTTAAGATTTGTGATCCGATCCTGTCTTTGAGTGGCGTCACTATACTACCCCTGTTTGTATAATCTTCAGGGTTGGCTGTAAATACGAATTGCAGGTCCAAAGGTAGCCTAACTTGAAATCCTCTTATTTGTATATCACCTTCTTCCAATATATTAAATAAGGCTACTTGAATTCTTGATTGAAGATCTGGCAATTCATTGATCACAAAAATACTTCGATTGGCACGCGGGATCATTCCAAAATGAATCACCCTTTCATCAGCATAACTCAATTTTAAATTCGCTGCTTTTATCGGGTCAATATCACCGATCAAATCAGAGATGGTTACATCAGGAGTGGCCAATTTTTCATAAAATCTTTGGTCTCTGTGGATCCATGTAATTGGTGTCTGATCACCCAGTTGGGCAACTTGCTCCTTTCCAAAATTACTAATTGGCATTAATGGATCATCATTGATCTCTGAACCTGTGATTGCAGGAATATACTCATCCAGGAGCTGCACCATCAATCTTGCGAGCCTTGTTTTTGCCTGCCCTCTCAAGCCTAGGAGATTAATATTATGTTCAGAAAGTATGGCTCTTTCCAATTGTGGAATAACCGTTTCGTCGTAGCCGTGAATACCTGTAAAAGAGGCTTTTCCGTTTTTGATGTTCTCAATAAGGTTTTCTCTGAGTTCCGATTTTATACTTCTGCTGCGATATCCTTGTTGTTTCAGTTCGCCAAGCGTTTTTATACTATTGTTCATTATCGAATTCTTTTTTTTCTGTTGTTTTCATAATCGTGAAAGATCATTTCTCCAAGGCCGTCAAGTCCTGTATAAAAAGCTTTCCCTCTGTTTGATAAAGTAAATTGATCCACAAATGTTTGCAAATATGGATCCTGTGCAATCATAAATGTGGTAATTGGAATATGTAGTTTTCTCGCCTGTGCCGCCATTTGATAGCATTTATCTACAATAAATCCATCAAGACCATTACTGTTTTTATAATAGGTCCCATCGGGCATTCTAACACAGCTTGGTTTTCCATCTGTGATCATAAAAATCTGCTTGTTGGTATTTCTTTTTCTTCTCAACAGATCCAGGGCCAATTGTAAGCCCGCCACCGTATTGGTATGATAAGGTCCCACCTGTAAATAAGGCAAGTCCTTTAGTTGAATGGGCCAGGCGTCATTTCCAAAAACCAGTATATCCAGCGTATCTTTGGCATAACGGGTGGTAATCAATTCTGCCAGGGCCATCGCTACTTTCTTGGCAGGTGTAATTCTGTCTTCTCCATATAAGATCATGCTATGACTTATATCGATCATCAATACCGTACTCATTTGAGCCTTGTGATGCGTATCTTCAACGATCAGGTCATTTTCAGTTAGTTGAAAACTTCCAAAACCATGATTGACCTGGGCATTTTTTAAACTTTCAGTAACATTGATGTTCTCCAAACCATCTCCAAAGCGGAACTCTCTGAGGTCACCGGTATGTTCATCTCCCAGCCCACTGCTCTTGGTTTTATGATGACCAGAACCTTTTTTTCTGATCTGACCAAAAATCTGGTTTAAAGCATTTTTCCTGATCGCCCTTTCTGTTTTGGCTGTAATTTTCTTATCAAAAGTTCCATCTGGCTTTATTTCTTCTTTGATATAACCCTTCTCCTTAAGTTCCTCTACAAAATCATCAAGTGTATAATCTTCAGTGGTGAGCTTATATTCCTGATCAAGTTGCTCCAACCAATCAAGTGCCTCATCAAAATCACCTGATGTATGCGTGATCAATTCTTTAAAAATATCAAACAGCGTATCAAAAGGGCTTTTAGCGACCTTTTCAAAAAGTTCAAACTGAAAACCAGTTCTTTTTTTATTACTTTTCATATGTTGATTTTTCAATACTACTATTGACGAATTTAATTACGAAACCTTAAAACTCATTTTTAAGATTACAAAAATCACTTGATGTGATCTTTTAAATATATGTTTGATTGATTTTGGATAAAAGCAATTAATTGAAAATCAGTTAAATAAAACTTATTTATCGGCTGCTCTGTTTTCTTGATAGTCTTACAAAGATACAAATTTATCCTTTAAATTTTATTTAGTTGCTTTTAATGGAGTGTTGATCCAATAGGTTTCTCTATGTTCTAATGAATTTTGTTTTGAGGCTTTAAGCGGAAGCTCCTTATTGACAAATTCAAAGGCTGAATCAATATAAGATTCAGGGAAGACCTTTTGTACAAAGATCTCTCTGAATTGATTGGCTCTTAATAATTTTTGCTCATTTATAAGTCTGCCCCTGATATCTTTTAATTTATTGATCTCATAGCGAATTCCATCCTGCATAATGGCCTCATTTATTTGTCTTGACGAATGAATACTTACCTTTATCACATCAGGTTTTATCAAGCTAAGATCCAAAATCTGTAAAGGTGTATTATTCGTTAAAAACCTAAATTGTTTTTGCCATGATCTCATAGAATAAGGATCTACTGCCTCATTAAAAAGAACTTGAAAACTTGAACTGTTATAATCATAAATTACCTCATTGACCTTAAAGCCAGCTCCAATATTTACTTCAAAATAATTATTAAAAGTGATATAGTTTAAAAAATACCTGTCCCTAATGGGTTTGTATGAAATATTCACCCTGTACAACAATTTATGACTCCCATCAAATAGCTTATAATCAAGGTTATAGATGCCAAAATCTTGTTTCGAGATAAAAATATTCCCTTTGGCATAATAACTAGATTTAACCCTAGTATAGCTTGATGAGAAATCTATTTTATAAATGGGGACGTCGTCCAAGAACAATATGCTATCAAGCCTATAGATATGGTTTCCTAAAAAATCTCTGTTAAATACATGTGCAAATGAAAATGACATGCGATTATAATTTCTCAGGGCATTGGTCAGGTTCAGCAGGTTTAACTCATTTCCTCCAAGCGGAGAAATGATGACACCATCAAGATACTTTTCCTTTCTGTTGTCATAAGGAATTGTAAGCAAAGTGTCAACTGGAAAATCTTTATTACTTTGAAATTCATAAAGAACCGTTTGATTTAATTGATCAGTGAGGCGATTTGTGCCAAAACCAGCGTCAAAAACCTGAATAACACCTTCATTCAAATTGATATAGGCATGCTCATTTTCTATATTCATATGGGCTAAATAGCTACTGTCAGCTACCTGCTGATAGTCTCTGTAATAACCTATATATGAAAAAGGTCTGACTGGGTAATTATCAGGAATTCGTTTGATGGCCTCTTTTACGATCCTACCGGCTGACATTTTTTTCTTATTCTTTTGGAATAGTAGACTCACTTCATCCAAAGATTCAACTTTAGGTGATAATAAAATGATATTGATATCATTTTCTTTTTGTTCTTCTAATGGAACAAATAATGTCTCATATCCGATACTTGAGATTTTGAGTGTATCCTGACGGATTTTATAAATACCTGGTATTCTAAAATTGCCGTTGTCATCAGAAATGACACCAATTTTAGCCTGCTGAAGTATAACCGTTGCATATATGACTGGTTGTTCAGATTCTTGATCAAGTATTTGAAATCTCTTTTGAGAACCTTTTTGCGCATGACAAAAGCCTGTAAAAAGCACCAATATAAAAAGGCCATTTCTAATTATATTCAGCATATTCATGGAGCTAATTTACCTTTAAAAATATCTTGAAATGAAACTACTCTATTTCAAACTGTTAAGGATAAAATCAATAGTTTTATTCTCATTGTTATTCTTAAGATACGCTCCTGTAAGATGTTTCGAGGGCACAGCTAATCCTTTACCAATAAGTGAGGTGATTTCATCTAAATACTCCAGGGTAACCTTACCGGTAAGTAAAAGAGAAAGGTCATTCCCTTTTTTATAAAAATCATATATTTTCTTAAGCCCTGTCAAATACAGGTAATCTTTGGTAAAACCTCCTCCTCTATGCACTCTTAGGGTAATGTAAAAAGCAGCTTCTCTATCGAGGTCAAATTGATCGTGAAGTAATCTGAAGGTTTTAGAAAAATCATAGCCTTTTGCCAAACTATCTACGGCAATCACCCTGTATGCCAGCTCTTTTAATCGCTTTATCGTAAGATTATTACTCATATACTCTGCAAAAACAGCCAATCCTTCCTGTGTTTCTTCGTAGTTTGGAAATCCATGCGAAAAGATCTTAAGAGGATGAAGCTGTCCGTTCATGGTTGTCACCATATGTACACCTATTTCATGATTATTCAAGACCTTAAGCTCATGCGACGAAAACATGTGATTCTCATTTAATACCAGTGTTTTAAGATTGTTTAAAACCATGGCTGCAGCTGAAATTTTCTTCGAATGGCTTATCTCATAGCTAAAATCATAATCCTTTGAGAATTCCTTAAAGAATACTTCCGTTTCTCTTGAATTATATTTAGGTATAAACTTTTCCTCTTTTGGATTTTCCTCTTTAAAATGCAGTATAAATTTAGCGTTTTCAACATCTTTTTCGGTGGGTGTTCCAAAACAGTGTAAGCAGTTATAATAAAACTTTTTACCAAAACCTATTGTTTCAATACATTGGATCAGGCCCGAATAGGTATAAATGATATCTTCATACAAGTTCCTGATATCCGGATCTTCAATACGTTCAATGGGTTGCGCAAACAATTCCCGGTGAAGGTTAAACTTGTCAAAATTGATCTCAGGATATAAAAATTTAGGATCTGTAAGATACTTGGATGAAAAGAATTTAGCTTTTTCCTCTTCAATATTGATAGGATTCACATAGCTCAGCAGTTCAATTTGCTTCACCAATTTATCAATATCCCGGTCAATATCCAGTAATTCCTGGGTAGACACCTTCTTGTTTTTAATCATCTTAGCTGCTATTTACTATAATCCTTAACAAATGCATCAGCATGCTGGGGAATTCGGTATTTTAATTCTTCAGTTATACATCCTATGACCTCAGGAAATAGGACCTGCTCATATTCATTACAGTAGATTTTTGCCACTTCAGTTGCCAAAACTAAGGTATTTTGAAAATGTGAGGTAATATATTTCAAAAAATATCCATTTCCATAAAAAGTATCATTGATAGCTGCTGTAGATAAGATATTATTTGGTAATTCTATTTCCGAAAGACTTTTTCTCCAGTTCTCTATACTTTTTCCGAACCTGTCATCATCAATGTTCTGTGTGCCTAAATTCCAAGTTGGCACCTCTCGCGGCCATCGTCTCCAATTATAACTATGCATATCATATACTACACAAAGCGGATGAAGTGACTCCAGTTTTTTTATAAGTGCTTGTACTACCTTGTAAAAAGCATGGTGTTTTGCCAAACTTTTTGATATCATTTCTTGTGACAAAGGTTTTTTCCACAACTGTTTACCCCATGCATCTTCATAAATGGCCACTTCTGGTGCCCTGTTCAAATCATATTCAAATCTTGTATCCAGGCCTGCAATCACAATAGGGTGGCTTGCTATCATGGATTTTGTTGCAGGATCATCTTCATACCATCTTTCATAGGCAGTATGCAAACAATTATCCCACAATTCCTGCCTCAATTGATGTCCGTCATGCACTGCGGCACAAACAAAATGGGTATAAGCCTCTATTTTTATCGTAAATGAATAATCATCAGTAACCGCCTCAAAAGGAGTTTGTGATTCAATATTCCCAATAATTTCCTCTATACTCAGCCTTTGTATCATCTCTGCTTCAATTAGTATAACCAGACTATGCGTCCTGGACTGTTTTACGCAATCTTGATCTTCTGTCAAAGGCCTGAAGTTTGTCAATCACCTTGCTTTCAAGAAAATCGATCACTTTTTCTTCAACCTTTATTTTGGTCTTGTATACTTTGTTTATATAGGTAATACCTCCTGGCGACATCACATTTACTTCCACAAGCTTCCCGCCTATCACATCAATACCTACAAAATAGAGACCGTCATTAACCAATTTTGGCCCTATCTGCTTGCATAAAGCCTTTTCAACCTTGGTCATGCTATGTCTTTGTACTGATCCACCTGCAGAAACATTTGAACGATGATCCCCTTGTCCCGGAACCCTTTTCATTGCGCCAATAGGTAATCCGTTAAGCATCAGAATTCTGACATCTCCCTGATCTGCTCCTTCTATATAATCCTGAAGAATAACATAATTCGTTTCCCCCCCGCTATTGATATAAAAATCTAACAAGGAATTGATATTGTTCATAGCTGTTTTTTCGATCAATATCACACCGGACCCTCCGAAGCCATTCAATGGTTTTAAGATCATTTTATCGGCTTTTGATTCTTTGATCATGTCGATCAGATATTGTTTGTTCTTCGATACATGCGTATTGGGAATGATATTACTATGAGCATCTCCAAATGCAGCCGTATACAATTTGTTATTTGCTTCTCTCATTCCTTCCAGAGAATTCATAATAAAAACATCATCTTTTACTGAATCCAAAAAATTAAGCATGATAGGATCCAAAGGTGGATTTGCCCTGAAAAAGATAACATCGAAACCTGCCAAGGGAAGCATTTCAACTCTTAACTTTGCCTTTGCATAAAATGATCTGGCACTGGCTGGTACTTTTTCCATTCGCCCAATGACCGTGCAGAAAGCATTGGTTACACTATTTCTAATGGTCAGATTGGATGGGCTGCATAATGCTACCCCATGGCCTCTTTTTACACATTCTTTGATCAAGGCAAGAGAGGAATCATTTTCAGGATTAATTTCTTCCCACGGGTACATTAAAAAGCAAATATTCATGATAATTTGATTAGTCCGTTTAGAAAGGTAAAGATAAAAAATTATTCTATGTCAGTTTCCAATTATTGAACTAGTCAATACTTACGTGAGATTTAGATTTCTCAAAAGCTATTTCCCAATATCATTGTTTCATTAAAAAATATATATTCGTTTCAAAATAATACACAAATGAATATAGTTAGAACTGCCTTTTTGTTGATCGTTAGCCTAGTTATTGTTCCTGTATTATCTTACTATTTTGCCATGTCTTTAAAGGATAAATCAACTGAAGCCCTTACTAGTAGTTAGAAAAATTAGGTTGTTCTTTGTTTTATTTCGGGGAAGGTCGAATTTTAGTAAGGAGATCAGTGACGGGAATTATCCTTTGTACAAAGAATACCAAAAAAAAGTACCCCGTTTTTTCACATGGAAAAAATCCAAATAAAAATCGAGGTACATTATATTTCTTCCTATCAGCCCTTTAGAATTTTTTCAATCCTCTTGAGTTCATCACTTGTAAAATCAAGTTTGTCGAGAATTCCAACTGCATCTTCTATTTGTGACACCTTGCTTGCTCCTATAATGACGCTTGTAACGCGTGGATCTCGCAATACCCAACTCAGAGCTAGTTGAGACATTTTCTGTCCTCTTTCCTTTGCAATTTCATTCAAAGCCTTAACTTTTTCTATTTTTTCTGAAGTTATTTGTGAGGTTTGTAAAAATCCATGCGATTTGGCTGCCCTTGAATCTTCAGGAATACCCTTTAGGTATTTATCTGTCAATAAACCCTGAAATAGCGGGCTAAAAACCACAGAACCAACTCCATTCTTTTCCAAAACATTTAATAAACCATCTTCAACCCAGCGATTGAACATACTATAAGAAGGTTGGTGAACCACACAAGGAGTTCCTAAAGATCTCAGTATATCAAAAGCTTGTTGAGATTGTTCAGGGTCATAATTGGAAATACCAACATATAATGCCTTTCCGGATCTTACGATCTGATCCAAAGCCATCATGGTTTCTTCCAGAGGTGTGTCAGGATCTGGTCTGTGACTGTAAAATATATCTACATAATCAAGACCCATTCTTTTTAAACTTTGATCACAACTGGAAATCAGGTATTTTCTTGAACCCCACTCTCCGTAAGGACCCGGCCACATCAAATAACCCGCCTTGGAAGTAATGATCATTTGATCTCTGTAGGCCGATAATTCCTGCTTAAGGATTTTTCCAAATGTCTCTTCTGCTGAACCAGGAGGTGGCCCATAATTATTCGCCAGATCAAAATGTGTAATCCCAAGGTCAAAAGCACTTAACACCATATCCTTGCTATTCTCATAAACATCGACCCCAGCAAAATTATGCCAGAGTCCCAAAGATATTATGGGTAGCAGCAACCCACTTTTACCGCATCTGCTGTATTTCATTTTATCATATCTGGTCAGATCTTTGTTCATATTTTAATTTGTTAAAGGTTCTTAAGTTTGATTTTATTAAATAGCCGAAACTATCCTATGTTTACAAGGTAAAAATAAGCAAAAATGTTTCGAATTGGTTATTAATAGATCCGAATCCTGAAAAAACCAAGGTGGTTCTTTTATGAGTAAATCAAAAAAATTAAAATCCGCCTTTGTTATTGTGGTACTGCTTTGATATGCGCGTAGATCTTTACACCCGAAATTTCTATTTCCACATCCTCTTTGAGCATTTTTACACCTTTAACATCGTTCAATTCTCCTTCGGGTGAGATTGCTTTTACCCCATACAGATCGCCGTTCTTTTGAACTGCTTTGATATGGATCAAATTACCTGACCTGCTGCTTCCTATCACATCCAATTGAGCCCCATTTTTATCAATGGCTTTGATATCATAGAGGTGACCATCTTCACCAATTGCTCTAATCGTTGAATTTCCACTATTGGTATAAATCACTTTTACAGGAAGTTGTAAAGCATCTCCAATAAAGGCTTTAATATCGAGCAGACTTCTTTGATTCGAATTTTGAATGGCTTTTACATCAAAAACGTTACCGTCATCACCAATAGCTTTTACATCAAGGGTATACCCTTCCGGATGAATGGCTTTGATGTGCCAGATAAAACTGTCAGAAGAACAACCGGTTTGTGACATGGCTTTAACATGTGCATGGATCAGGACCCCGTTTACACTGCCTTCCACAGCATCCTTGGTTACCTTAACGCCTTTTACGTCATTCAATTGACCAGTGGGCGAAATGGCTTTGACTCCATAAAACTCTTTGTTCTTTGTAATGGCTTTAATATGAATTACATTTCCTGAATGACCAATACCTTTTACATCAAGCTTTTCTCCCTTAAGATCAAAGGCCTTGATGTCAAGAATCTGGCCTTCTTCAGTAATGGCCTTGACCGGCATAAATCGTCCGTCACTTTGCAGGATCTTGACCGGAATTCTTTTTCCGTTCATTAAAACCTTGATATCCATAAGTGTTGTTTGATCGGCATCCTGAATAGCCGTCACATCGTACATACGACCTTCCTGATCAAGAGCCTTTACATCCAAAAATATTCCCTCTGGATGAATGGCCTTTACGTGCCAAATAACCTCCCCGTCAACATCGGCGTTTTTTTGAGTTTCAACACCTGCTTCCAAACTGGCCAGTGAGGTGAATCCAAGACTTAATAATCCGCTGCTTACGATAATTAGAGCTATTCTGCGCCCCAATCGAAGTTTATTGATAATAGGCATAATATAAAGAATTAATGATGGTCGAATTTTCAAAATTTCCAAAAGAAAATGAACAAAGGTTGGAACCTTCTATAAATTTAAGTTGTTGAAAAACAGAAAGACATGACTTATGTCATTAAATCGAGTAATTAATAAGTAGAATTTAAATTGGGACAACCAGTGGACCTGGGCTTATTGCAAAAAACATTAAATCCAAGGGTTACTTGATGATGCCCCCCGTTTTCAAAGACAACATCACCCATTTGACTTGAATAAGTATAAGCAAACATAAATCGCTTATAGTTAATTCCTATGATGGGACTGAACAATTTAAAACTTTCTACATCGGAATCAAAATTCTGGCGATAGGATAAGGCCGCCCAAATTTGACTTTTTGAATTGATATTGTGATACGCCTTCATGTTCAAATCTACAAAGGTTTCACCCGTATATTCAATATACTGCAACATGACTGAAGGCTCAAATTGAAACTTGTTCTCGCGTCCTAGATAGTATCCTAAAGTCAATAAATACCTCCTTAGATTGTCTGATTCAAAACTATTATTGACCAAATCTCTTGGTGTTAACAGGAGGTTTTTTACGGTGAAATAGGCAAAAGAATCCATAAAATGATAACCTAAACCAAAATCAGCATTATAGTAACCGGTAGATTCAATTCCTTGAGAAATGACGGGATCAGGTACACCAAAATTACTTTGATTGACCGAATTCTGACTAAACATAAATGAGAGTCCAAAAGACAACTGATTCATGGCTGCCTCGTTCCCAAAGTTAATATGGTAGGCATAAGTAGCCAGGAATCCCCGCTGGGCATGGTAGCCATTTTCGTCGTTGTAAGCGATGGCACCAACAGCCATTTTTTCAGTAATTCGGGTATGAAAGCTCAAAGATTGCAGTGACGGAGCGTCCTCTACCCCGGCCCATTGTTGCCTGTAAGTAAATCTGATCTTCCCGCAGTTTCCAATTCCCGCTGCCGAAGGATGGACCAAATAGACATTATCTGACAAATAATCTGAATAGATAGGGAAAGTTTCCTGCGCTGATAGAAAATATCCACCAAAGAGATACAAGAATATGATCAAACCTTTTTTAATAAACATCTTCCCTATCTTCTGATTAAACTAAAATGTCCTGTATGAATTCTTCCATCTTCCAATTGTACCCTATACCAATAGTCAGAAGAAGGCAATTGCTTCCCATTGAACGTACCATCCCATCCTTCTTCATCGGAAGCGTCCAATTCAGTCAGTAATTTTCCAAATTTATCATACACATAAATATTTGACATGGGTTGGGAAGTTACTCCAAGAACCTTCCAGGTATCGTTAAAGCCATCTCCATTAGGTGTAAAGAACTTCATATAACCAATCACAAACACCTGAATTTGAGCAATTCCACATCCATTTTTATCCCTGATATATAAAGTGTGTTCTCCCGGTGTTACCTGATCAAAAAAAGGCTCATCCTGATAGGGGCCCAAACTGTTGTCCAGCGCATATTCATATACTCCTGGACCTAAATTAGTAGGGTCAATTGAAATTGAATTCTGCTCTTCCCCATCAACAACAGTGATATCATTCTGACTTATTTCAGCGATGGAAGATTCCTTCACGTCAATAACCCTGACTTTTGACCTGCAATTCAAATCCGAGGTACCAGTTACGGTATAGGTTCCTCCTCTAGAAATCACTGCATTTTCTGAATTACTTATCACCTGTCCGGATGCATCTATCCATTCATAAGAATATATACCTTGAGGTTGAGAAACAGTAAGATTTAATTCTCCAATATTCTGACAATAGATAGCCTCTGAAGGAGCCTCAAATTCAGGTAAAGGATTTACTTTCAGTTGCACATATTCGCCTACACTAACACATTCACCGTTGTCAAGACTCTCTATTCTGGCAAAAAGTCGTTGGTCATTAGCAGTCTCATTGGTATAGCTGGTTTGTGGAAGAATTTCGTTTATCTTAAGCGCTGCATCCTCTTGATTTCTATAATATTGAATATCCAAATCCTGTTGCGGCAATGATTCCAAAATTATAACGGAGGCTTCAGTCAGATCAAAAGTAAATTTCCCATCATTTAAATCATCCTCATCACAAGATTCTAGTAATGCCATTACGTCTAAAGGGTTTGTGGCTGACACAATAAGATTCACCCTTGCTATATCAAAACAACCGTCAAGGGATTCAACTCTTGCAAATACTTGATCAGCAAGTGAATTATTAAAAAACGGTGGATCGATTTGATTAAGACCCTGGTTGGCATCTTCTTGCGTCAAAAAATAATCTATAGAGAATGTAAGATCGCCCTTATTGATCAAATCATTGGCTTCCTCTAAATTAAAGTCAGTATAGCCGTCATTAGGGATATTGTCTGCATCACAATTTTTAAGGGTAACCTCCTTTACAATGTCAGGAATATCATAAATAGTTGCTGTCACCATCTTTCTTTGACCATCATAACAAGAACCCTGGGAGGCCAACACATAAAAATTCTGAGTTTCGTTTAAATCTGGTACATAAGTATCACCAATCCATATAGGTGAATCACTCTCCAAAGAATCAAACCAGACTACTTCAGTATTTATAGGCTGATCCTCAAATGCTGTAAGGGTAGCTCTTAGTTCAACTGCACCGGGACCACAGCGGCTTGCTGAGAATATACTATCAATACCGTTGGTATATACTCGGGTAAAGGCAGAAAAATCAGGTGCGTCCTCGGGTCCTCCATAACCGTATTCAACAATAAAACCTTTGGGTTGGTAATCACCGGAGGGTTGTCCTGTATTGCTCAAATCATTCCAGGAACCGGTAATTCCGACATTAGGCGCCGTTACATGGGCATAATCTTCTCCATCTAAATCATTAGGTTCTCCATTGTTCCAAAATTCAAATGCACCATTTGGGGCATAGCCGTTAGCGAGTCCGATCCAAAATACGGTTCCGGCTTCGGGTCCTGTGACCCATTTCCAGGTTCCTTCTTCTTCTGCGTCACTTCCACCTATCCAACCTGCACCTTCTGCTTGTTCACCTGATAGCTGCGCTTCTTCCGGAGAAGTAATCGTGGCTAAGTAACCAGGTAATCCATAATAATCTCGCCCCTCTGCATAGGTTCGGGCCAGGGTCCAGGTAATACCTATATCTTGCACATATTCATAATAATGACCTGTAGAAGGAAGAAAATTGGCATCTCCAAGTGTAAAAGAAAAAAATTTCTCGCCTTGGGTATTTACATTTGAACTGTAATAACGTATATCTTTTACGGCTGCTATAAGATCATCCAGGTCCATGGCGCCTCCATTAGTCGCATCTAAGGTTAGCTTTCCTGTTGATGCATTAAAGGAAAAACTAATGTTAGGATGCGTACCCGTCAATACTAGAAAGTCTGATCCAAACTCATAACCCGCGGATATCTGCACAAAAAAATCTTCGATAGCTTCTTGAGAAACGATGTCAAAATTAGTAACAACAGGAATTTCACTTTGAGGACAATAAAACTGATCTCCCTCTGCAATAATTTCAGGCGGCTCAATACCGGTTTGAGCCATCGCGAAGAATGAGGTATAAAAAAAAGCATAAAGCAATGTAATCTGCTTGAGGGTTTGCAATTTCACAGCATTTTTAAAAAGTTAAATGTATGAAATTGAAACAGTTTTTGCTATTGTTTTTGAAGTTTATTAGTGAACTGGTTTTTGATTTAGATACTGCAATTCCTTGTGTCAAAACCTATCGAATATGGCTTCCAGCATTCATATCGATAGTTGCACCTGTACTATGATCCATTGCTCCGCTGCACATTAATGCAACCAATGGACTAATATCTTTTGGCATCGTAAGTTCATTCAGCGCTATTTCATCCAAAATCACGCGCGATCCATGGTCTCCAAAAAACTGCTCGGCCATTTTTGTTTTGACAAAACCCGGGGCGATGATAAAAGACTTGATATTCAACTTGCCGAAAGAGCGCGCTACGCTTCTGGCTAAGGAAACTAGTCCTCCTTTGGATGCAGCATAGCCAAGGTACTCTTCAGTTTCTCCCCTAAATACTGCTCTACTGGCGATATAAATAAATCTCCCCCCTCTTTGCTTTTTAAAATGATTGATCCCAAGTTTCGTCAAAATAGCTGGTGCTTCCAGATTTATTTGCATCGTGGACCGCCAAATATCAAACCATTCTTTGGTAGAATCATTAACAGATTGTTTGAGAAATACACCTGCATTCAACACAATAGCATCAATGTGTTGGAAACTCTCCAGAACCTCTTCCCAAAGTCGCTCAACTTCTTCTTTAATTCCAAAATTTGCCTGAAAAATACGCGAATGCGTATTCGGGAAGCGATCAACCAAACTTTGAGCTGCCTTTTTATTTTTGTAATAATGCACAGCAACATTCGCCCCCATAGTCATAAGGTATGAAGCGATTTCTTTTCCAATACCATCTGAAGCTCCGGTAACCAGAATATTATGGTCCTTAAGATCTATATGAATCATTTCTTAAAGATAATCAAAAAATGACAAAGCGTGTTGGGAGTTTTCTTCAAAAAAACGTCTTATAGTCTTTTATTTTGCCTGAATGTTGCTTATCTGAAGCTCAAAGGATTCGTCCCGTTTATTACCAATTAAAAAAGCTATTTCCTCAATTTTAGTACCATTGAAATTTGGTAAATCAAGTGCCCTACCGCGAAATCGAGGTTCCATACTTGAAAATGGAATTGTTATGGTTTCCCATTCACCGGTGGTTGAAAACTGGCTGACATAAGAATACTGTTGGTATTTATCCGATTTTACCCTGAATTGGTAGTCTTTTCCATCTCCTTTTAACTCGATGACAAAAGCTTTATGGTTTTCCGTGACGATGGTTCTAAATCGATTTTGAATCATGGTAAAACCTCCATTATTATCTGTTGAAACCTGACCCTTAAACACAGCCAAACCCTGCTCTATATTGAATCGACCTCTTGACAAACCTCCCATAACGCCATCATTTACTACGTACCAGCCTTCGGAACTACTTTCTTTTGCAAAATCAAAAATGGTCATCTTATCTTGTGTGGTTGAATGCATTAGGATAAAAATTAAAATTGTATATATCATGATTCATCATATTCCCCAAACCTCGTTAACAACGCCTTGGTTCTGTATTCAAAAATCTCTTTTAACTTTGGTTTAACCAATATAGCATGAAATCGATTGGCTATTATAGCGATGGGCAACCTATAATGTACCACATCAGTTATTTCGGTGCCGTTTTTTATTTCCTTTAAAAAATGTTTATGGTGCCACATGGAATAAGGGCCTATTCTTTGCTCATCTACAAAGTATTTCCTGTCCTCTACATGGGTAATTTCTGTGACCCAATTCATTTTAATACCTAACAAAGGGCTTACCTTATAAGTGATGATCTGACCTGCGTACATTGCCCTATCTGTTCCTGAAATAATATGAAACCCCATGTAATCAGGCGTAATAACCTTTAAATTAGAAGGGTCAGATAAAAATTTCCAGGCTTCTTCTAAGGGTATAGGTAAATTTATTTTTGCTGATAACTGATAGATCTCTCCCTGTTTCTCAAAATTCATATTTAACAATTGTTTAAAACAAAAAATAGGTAATTATCCAACAAGGTCCAATTTCTTTAGGATCTTTTTACTCATTGGCTTTGTAATTGAAAAATAGTAGTCTATAAGATCTCCTTCCTCATCGATCAAATATTTCTGAAAATTCCACTTTACGGATGAGCTCTTAACACCATTATAGGTCTTATCTGTTAACCAGGAGTACAATGCATGTTGATGTTCACCCTTAACATCAAGTTTTTCTGTCAAAGGAAAAGTGACACCAAAATTCAACTCACAAAAAGAATTTATCGTATCAGCATTACCCGGCTCCTGCTTTCCAAATTGATTACAAGGAGCCCCTATGACCACTAAAGTATCATGGTATCGTTCATACAGTGTTTGTAAGTCTTTGTATTGTTTGGTAAAACCACATTCAGATGCGGTATTAACAATAAGAATCTTTTTGCCTTTACATGTATTCCAGTCAAAAAGATCACCGCCCAGCGTTCTTAACTCAATATCGTAAAGTTTCTTTGGGATTTTTTTAGCAATCGTCAAAACCACCTAACCTTATATGGTGATATGCGATTTCAATCTTGACTCAACCTTTCTTTTAATGGCAGTAAGTCTTTTCATAAGATCCATAATAGCTTGATCATTATTGACCTTATAGATCTCATTAAGGTTTAGTATTAATGCCTTCACTTCTCGCGAAGCCAAAATTCTATCATTGGTTGATTTTAAACTTAATTTTCTGTTTTCAAATTCCAGGGCTTGTGATATAACTTCCATAATTCGGGGGATTAAAATTATTATTGGATCATCTTTTTGTATTGTTAAGTCGAAATAACAGACAATCCTTTCAAAAAGATAGACTATAAATTTCTTTTTAACAACATAAATATAGCCAGGACTTTCATAAGTACCCTACTAAATCAATCGGAATATCTTATGGCTTAATAGAATTTATCTATATATGTCTTTTAAGTAGTATGAAAATTGAAGAACCCATAGCCAAAGGGCCATGGGTTCTAACCATATTAACAAAAAACTCTCAATGTGATGATTCAATTTAAAGACTGATAAACAAGCGCTTTGTTAACTTATTTTGGTCCTTTTAACAATTTTTTAACTCTTTATGATCTGAAAACGATGCGATTTACATGAACTTTCTATTGATTTCTTGGCTAAAATTTCATTAAACATTCGAGTGATCATAAAAACGAGAGGAATATTATATATTTTTGCCTTCATTTTAAAATTCAAGTATACTTTTATACATATCCAGATTCATATGAATACCATCAATAAAATAACCCTTATCAGCCTTCTATTTTTGAGCATTTCAATTAAAGCCCAAAGTCTTTCAGAATTATATGAAAAAGTGAATCCTGCAGTAGTTGTCATCCTTACAGAACAAAAGGAACTGGTTAGCTCAGGAAAAATGACAAAAACAGTTACATCTGGTGGCTTAGGCTCTGGGTTTATGATTTCTGATTCACAAATTGTGACCGCAGCTCATGTTGTTCAGGTAGCCGAAAAAGTGAATGTTCAATTTGTTGATGGAGAAATAATTCCTGCAAAAGTAATATCAGCTTATGCAACAGCCGACGTAGCGCTACTTGAATTGATCTGGCCCAGAAAAAATGCTGTTATACTTAACCTGGCAGATTCAGATCATGTAAAGATCGGTGAAAGGGTCTTTGTGGTAGGTGCACCCTATGGTTTGGGACACTCCTTATCATCTGGTTATGTCAGTGGGATCATTAAAGACATTAAGGACAAAAACCCTTTTACCAATTCGGAATATATTCAAACGGATGCAGCAATAAATACTGGAAACTCAGGAGGACCCATGATCAATATGAAGGGCGAAGTTATTGGTGTCGTAAGCAACATACTAACTAAATCAGGCGGTTTCCAGGGAATAGGATTTGCCTCATCCTCGAATATTACAAAAGACTTGTTATTTGAAAAAAAGGTCATTTGGAATGGGACGGATGTGATCCCTTTGACAGGAAAAATGGCTCAAATATTTAATTTACCTCAGGAAAGCGGTTTGCTAGTTCAACGGGTTGTAAAGGTATCTCCTTTCGGAATTTTAGGAGTCGAAGACGGAGATATTGAAATGACCATCAATGGTGAAAAATTAATAGTTGGTGGCGATATTATTTTATCAATTAATGGGGTGAAATTTGAAGCCTCCGATGAGTCTTTACTTGAAATATCTAAAGTAATGGAAAGGAAAACAGAAAATGACCCTTTGGAAATTGTGGTATTTAGAGCTGGTAAAAAAGTAACTTTGGGTAGGAAATAAATCAACAATTATCAAGACCTAAAGAGATTTCAAAAAAACTCATTTGATTACTTATTTTTTCAGAAAAGAAAGTATTTCTGTAGAAAAGACCTGCGATTTATATGTATTGTTATGATCTCCCGGAACTATTATTAGTGCGGCTCCACTAATCTTTTGCTGAAGCTCTTTGGGATTTCCATTGTCTGTATCCTGATCTCCTGCGATAACCAATACTTTTGCCTTGATTTTTCTCAATTCATCAATTGAAGTTACGGGTTGAAATTCCTGAAGTAGCCCAAGAATTTTAAGATCCGCACCTATTGACTTTGCATAGTTAACAGCGCCACTTGTAACCTCGTTAAGTGGTGCTGAACCATTAAAGGCTTCTTGAAACATAAGGCGCCGGTCCCAATCAGGATTTGTAAAGTCCAGACCCATTCCTCCTAAAACCGCGAGGTCAATTCGCTCCTCATTGACAAGTAGTTTTGCAAGAACAATGGCTCCTCTTGAATATCCCACTGCCGAATATGATGACAATTGAAGATGATCTGCCAAAGCTACAATATCCTTTACTTCGGCATCATTGGCATAAGCAGCGCTGTTATGAGGACGGTCAGAATTTCCGTTGCCTCTAAGGTCCGGTATAATGACCCTGTATCCCTCAAGTAACAGGTCTTTTTTCAATGCCGTTTGTTGCCACGATTTTCCTGAAGAAATAAAACCATGTATAAGAATGACCGGGCTTCCCTTTCCTTCATCGCTAAAGGCAATAGTAGTTTTATCAAAGGAACTAAAGGTTTTATATGTTTGCTGACCCTGAACCAAAAAGGTTGTGAGTATAAGCAAAGTTATGATGGCTCTTTTCATTTTATGAATTTGTTTGTGTTTTTTCCATGAGATATTCAGGGTGTGAAATAGGCTTAAAACCTTTTTTGAGATAAAAGGAATGCGCATCATGAGTGGCTCGCTGAATTATTTGATAATTTCGGGCCGTTAAACAATAGATATCCAAAACCAATGGCGAAGATACTATAGATGATTCCAAGGATCAGTAGATAACTCATGTCGGTGTTCTTTGCATACTGTTTGACAAGCACCGAAGAACCGATAAAAAAATGGGCAAAATTTGCTACTACTATACCCTTGTTATAAATTCCACCGATCAAACTGCTCTTCACCATCCAGTTCAACATGGCAAAACCAAGAAATAAAGCGCCGCAAATTTGTAAAATAAAACTCAAGTCATCTTCTTTTCCTATAAGATGTAAGGCTTCCTGTGGGAGAAAACTGAGCAAAACACCGCCAATTCCCAAGAAAATGGCTGACATGGTCATTAATGTTTTTGTATTCATCATAGGTTTAATTAATTGATGGTTCGCAACCTTCTTTCCTTCTGGTGTCCATGAGATGGACTATTTTCCAACCTTCCACTCCTTCTTTGATCAAGTGAAAAGCATCTACCCCGCAATGACTGAATGCTGTTCCCACATAAAAGGCATATTCGGTCCAGACCTGTGCAATGCCTCCATCGATCTCAATGGAAGTATTCCATATTTTTTCGTCCCATATCTCTGCACGAGGGGTTCCTATGGCAGTTAGAAAGGGTGCTAAGGCTCCCTTTCTTATCAATTTTTGTCCTTGCTGATCAGTAAATGAAGTATACATATTAACTTCTTTGCTAAACACAGACGCCACTTTGGCGCTGTCTCCCTCTCTCATGCCATCGAACAACTTATGAATTAGAAGCTCCACGGATTTATGCTCATCGACCTCGTTATTCTCCTGTGAAAAAATTAGGGTTGACATAAGGAGGAATGTCAGGCAGACAAAAAACAGTTTTAGTTGTTTCATTTTCATTAAATTATAGTTTACTTTAGGCTTTTTCCAAAGTTAATCAAATATCCATCTCATGAAAATCCTAAAATTTTACGGCTTACTGCTCCTTCTGGCTTGTTTTCCTCTTTACGGTCAATCCGCAGCATATCAAAAGCAAAAGGCTAAAAAAATTGAGGAAGGATCTCCATTTACAAAAATCATCAACAGAGAATTACCTGCAACAATTGTATATGAAGATAACGACATGATTGCCTTTGTTCCGCTTAAGGAGCAGGCTAAAGTACATTTCCTGATTGTTCCAAAAAAAGAAATTCAATCGATCAATGATGCAGATGATGAAGATGCGCTGTTGCTGGGAAAAATGTTATTATTAGCAGGTAAACTAGCCAAAAACAATGGCATTGCTGAAAGCGGCTATCGTTTGTCTATCAACACAAGTGAAGATGCAGGGCAGTCCGTATTTCATCTTCATATGCACATCTTAGGGGGTAATAAACTTGGCCCTATGGTCGATCGAATTGATTAAATTATATTTTTATCTTTAAAAAATTAAATCCAAAACCGATGAATATTAAAAGTCTATGTCTCAGTATACTGATTTTACTACTTAGTTTTCAAATTGATCTTCATGCTCAGGAAAACGTGAATTTGAGCAGCGGTCCATTCAACCAACTCATCATTCGGGGTGTCACACTTATTAATGGTAATGGAGCACCTCCGGTAGGTCCTGTAGATATCGTTGTGGAGAAAAACAAAATAGTAAATATTCAAGTGGTGGGTTATCCGGGAGTAGAGATTGACGCTAAAAACCGACCTGAATTGAAAGAGGGTGGCAAAGAATTGTTGGCAGACGGCATGTATCTGTTACCAGGGTTTATTGATATGCACGGACATATCGGTGGAACTTCACAAGGTGCAGAACCTGACTATGTCTTTAAATTATGGATGGCCCATGGTATCACAACGGTAAGAGAACCTAGCGGCCGAGGAATAGATTTTGCACTCAAACTGAAGGAACAAAGCAGAAAAAATGAGATCATTGCACCCAGAATTATTTCTTACACTGGCTTTGGCCAGAAAAGTGAGTCTTTCAATCCGTTGAACGACCAACCTATTAATACCCCGGAACAAGCCAGAGAATGGGTTAGAGCTAATGCGAAAAGAGGTGCCGATGGAGTTAAATTTTTCGGAGCAGAACCCGAAATTATGAAAGCTGCTCTTGAAGAAAACAAAAAATTAGGTTTGGGTTCAGCCTGTCATCATGCTCAAATGAGTGTTGCCCGATGGAACGTATTGCACTCTGCACGAGCCGGACTTACGTCTATGGAGCACTGGTATGGGCTACCAGAAGCTTTATTTGAAGACAGAACCGTTCAAAACTATCCTTTGGACTATAATTATAACAATGAACAGCACCGTTTTGAAGAGGCCGGTAAATTATGGGAACAAGCCGCGGCACCTTATTCAGATCATTGGAACGCAGTGATGAATGAATTACTTGAATTGGATTTTACATTAGATCCCACATTTAATATTTATGAGGCAAGTCGGGACCTTCACAGGGCAAGAAGAGCAGAATGGCATGAAACTTATACGCTTCCCTCCCTTTGGAAGTTTTACCAGCCAAGTAAAGTATCTCACGGATCCTATTGGCACTATTGGGGAACTGAACAGGAAATTGCATGGAAAAAGAATTACCGTTTATGGATGACCTTTGTCAATGAATATAAAAACAGAGGCGGACGCGTTACTGCAGGTTCAGACTCTGGTTTTATATTTCAGCTGTACGGCTTCGCTTACATCCGTGAACTGGAACTTTTAAGAGAAGCTGGTTTTCATCCACTTGAGGTGATCAGAGCAGCTACCTTAAACGGGGCTGAAGCTTTAGGCATGGATGACCAAATTGGATCGGTTGAAATTGGAAAAATGGCAGATTTTGTCATTCTTGAAGAAAATCCTTTGCAAAACTTTAAGGCCTTATATGGAACCGGAGCGATCAAGCTCACAGAACAGAATGACGTTGTTCGTGTAGGCGGTGTTAAGTATACCGTCAAAGATGGGATCATCTATGACGCAAAAGCCTTATTAAGAGATGTCGAAATCATGGTGCAAGAAGCTAAGCGCAAAGAACAGTTTGAGATTCGTCAACCTGGAATGAAAAAATAATATAATTTCCATTTCAAAAAAAATTCTCAAGCAGCCTTCCCTACCCAATTAATTGCATAGTTGTGTTAAATTATTGTTAATATAGTACTTGGTTTTACATAGTACTGTAACAAAACAATAAGTGTAGCGTCTATATAGTAGAAACCAATTAAAAACAACTATTATGAAAACTTTTTTAAGCACTCCGACAGAATCCGAATCAAGAAAATATGTTACATTTTCTAATTTCAGAAACACAAAACGAATCAGATGGTCAGAATACAGACATTTCGGTCATTGATCCAAAATTAAAGTTTAATATTACAAACAAAATACCATGACAACAAGTATTAATATTTCAACAACACAGGCCAGAGAGCATTTGTATTTCAGCGATTATAAGTATACAAATAGAGTGAAATGGTCAGAACACAGACATTATGGACAATAAAACAGATACCCCACCTTAGAAAAACCTATTCAAATATTGAGTAGGTTTTTTTTTTGCATTTAATTGGTTTTTTTTACTCTATACCGCTCATTTTAAATTTATTATCTATCTTGTATTCCTAATCAATATCTTTATTATCATGACTGAATCAAAAAACAAACCCACAACATCATTTTGGATCATCGGTATCGCAGCGCTCATTTGGAATTTAATGGGTGTTTTCGCTTATTTACAGCAGGCCTATATGACGGCAGAAGATCTTGCCGCCTTGCCCTTAGAAGAACAAGCCCTTTATGACAATATACCCGCATGGGTAACCGCTGCTTTCGCCTTGGCTGTATTTGGTGGCGCCCTCGGTTGCATATTGCTTTTGCTTAGAAAAAAACTAGCCACGTTTGTCTTTATTATTTCTTTTGTCAGTTTACTGGCACAAATGACCTATAACCTATTTATGAGTAAAGCCATGGAAGTATATGGTCCGGGTGGCATCATCATGCCTATTATGGTCGTTATAATAGGAGCTTTCCTCGTTTGGTATTCTAAAAAAATGCAAGAAAAAGGCTTGTTAAGTTGAGTACTGCATTAGTTATCTGTTTAAAAGCTTATTCAAAATGAATAAGCTTTTTTTTATGTCTTTAAATATGTCTTTTCAATGATGATATTCCCTTTCAATTTTATAATTTGCACACCCATTAAATGAGCCAAATGAAAGTTTGCATTGCAGAAAAACCGAGTGTTGCCAGAGAGATTGCCAAAGTATTGAAAGCCAATACTCGGCATGACGGATATTTTGAAGGAAATGGTTATGCGGTTACCTATACATTTGGTCATTTATGTACACTATTTGAGCCAAATGATTATAAACCTTATTGGAAAAGGTGGGATTTGAACAACCTGCCCATGCTTCCCGAGAAATTCAATATTAAAGTAAATAAAGATCCCGGAATCCAAAAGCAATTCAGGATCATCAAGGGTTTATTCGACCAGGCTGAAGTGGTTATCAACTGTGGTGATGCAGGTCAGGAAGGAGAGTTGATACAGCGCTGGGTAATGATGGAAGCTGGTTATAAAGGCAAAGCACAACGTCTTTGGATCTCATCACTTACTGAAGAAGCCATTAAGGAAGGTTTTAAGAACTTAAAAGCCGCTGAAGAGTATGATCAATTGTTTTATGCGGGCTATTCCAGGGCCATTGGTGACTGGCTGCTAGGCATGAATGCCACCAGGTTGTACACCCTAAAATATGGGAAAGACAGACAGGTGCTTTCTGTCGGAAGGGTACAGACCCCAACCCTGGCAATGGTAGTTGAACGTTACCAAAGTATTATCGATTTTAAGCCGATGCCCTATTGGGAATTGCAAACTACTTATAGAGACACTTTATTCAGGTATGAAGAAGGAAGGTTTCTTAGCAAGGAAGAAGGTACAATTGTTGCTGAAAAGGTGAAAAAGGAAGCGTTTGAGGTTACCAAGATCGAGAAGAAAAAAGGGAAAGAATATGCACCAAAACTTTTTGATCTAACAGGTTTACAAGTCTATTGTAATACAAAGTTTGGCCTGACAGCCGAACAAACCCTTACGATTGCACAAAAACTTTATGAACAGAAATTGATTACTTATCCTAGGGTAGATACCACTTTTTTACCTAATGATGTATATCCGAAAGTTCCTTCCATTTTAAGGCAACTAAACAAATATGAAACTCTTTGCCGGCCATTGTTAAACAAAAAGATCAAGAAATCAGCTAAAGTTTTTAATGATAAAAAAGTCACTGACCACCATGCCATTATCCCAACCGGCGTAGAAATGTATCTTTCAGGAGAACAGGCTAAAGTTTATGATGTGATCACACGACGGTTCATTGCATCTTTTTATCCTGATTGTGAGGTCGCACATACACATGTATACGGTCAAGTAGCTACCTATGCTTTTAAAACCAGTGGTAAACAGATTTTAAGTCCCGGATGGAAAGAGGTTTTTCAATTAAATGAAGAAGATACTGATCCTGATAATTCAATACTTCCGAGTTTTGTAAAAGGAGAAAAAGGAGAACATGCTCCGTCTTTCCTTGAAAAAGAAACCAAGCCACCGAACCACTATTCGGAAGCAAGTCTGTTAAGATCCATGGAAACAGCTGGTAAAGACATGGATGATGGTGAAATACGCGATTTAATGAAAGAAAATGGTATAGGAAGACCATCAACAAGAGCCAGCATTATTGAAACACTTTTCAGAAGAAAATATATTGTAAGAAATAAAAAGCAAATATTACCAACCCCAACCGGCATAGACCTGATCAATACAATTCAGAATCAATTGTTAAAGTCTGCGGAATTAACAGGTCGCTGGGAAGGAAAACTAAAGGAGATTGAAAAAGGAGCATATCATGCCGGTGCTTTTATCAAACAGATGAAAAGCATGGTTGATCAATTGGTCTATGAAGTAAGATCAGATAAGGAGATGCGGTCTATTTCATCTACTACTGAAGTTCCAGTTGGAAATGACATCACACAAAAAAAGAAACTTACAACTTTACAGGGCTATACTTGTCCAAAATGTGAAAAAGGAACTTTGGTAAAAGGATCCTCAGCCTATGGTTGTACTTCTTTTAAAAATGGTTGCAACTTTCTGTTACCTTTCCGATTTATGGATAAAAATATATCTGAAAATCAATACCTGCGTTTACTCAAAAAATCTGAAACTGTTTTGCTGAAGGGTTTTATTGACAACGGACAGAAAACTGACGGAAAGCTATCTTTTGATAAGGACTTTGGTCTGAAGCTGCAAAAAAAAACAGCCAAGGGTCCTACTGAGAATCCAGTAAAAAATAAATGTCCAAAATGTGGAAAAGGTGAACTGCTCAAAGGGAAAAGAGCTTATGGTTGCAGCAATTACAATAATGGATGTGATTTTGTATTTCCTTTTGATAAACTGCGAACCATCGCTAATGGAAAGGCATTGACGGCCGATCTTGTCAAAAACATTATTTCAAATCAGGTGTGAGTAACAGATCATCCATATAACAGGATTTTAATCCACAGTGGAAACACCGTTCAGATCAGTGGTGAGCACTTCACTCATATAATCAAAAAAAGGCCTTAAAGTTTGGAATGAAAACAATACTTCCTGTAAAAAATCAGGAGACAATATCTCCTTGTCAGAAAAATTTCTAACCGCAATAAATCCTTTTTTACGAATAAGGTCAATGGCAGGATGCTCTTTCTGAAACCCTTTAGGTGCTGTCTTTAACTCCTGACCTTCCAATTGCCCGCCAAAAACTTTTTTAAAATCTGGTGCCTTTAATATATCTCTAATTTCTGCATCGTTAATCTCAAATTCTTTTCTGATCCTAAAAAGATCCTCCTTATTCGGTTCCCAGAAACCTCCTGCTAAAAAAGACTCTCCTGGTCTGATCCTTAGGTAATATCCTCCTCTTAACCTCTTTCCACTTCTGCTAAAAGAACCTGCAAAATGAGGTTTGTAAGGAGTCTTGTCTTTGGAAAATCTGACATCCCTGTAGATCCTGAACATTTTGAAATTTTCTATTTCATCAAACTGTAACAAACCTTGTTTGATGTCTTCATAAAAACCTTTAGCCTCTGACTGAATCTCCTGAAACCTTGGTTTTTGCTCATTAAACCAATCTCGATTGTTGTTTTTTTTCAGTTCTTTTAAGAATGAAAGTAATTCATTGCTAAGCGGCATAATTATAATTTTAGTGATCTTACAAAGATATCAAATTTGAAGAACTGGCTAAAACGGTCCTAAACCTCACAAAGCTTTTATAAAACATCCCTTTCTTGACAACAGAAATATTATTTGAGTTAAATTTACAGCACTAAATGAACCAGATGAACTTTTGCAATCAATTATCACATTTCATTTTGAAGCGATTTGGTGAGTTCTTTACAAAAGTAATTAAACATGTCTGACACGTCATCATTTTAAATTAGTGATGATTTTTTATACTGAATCATGCTGAACAATAGAATATTGATCATTGGTCTTATATGGCCCGAACCTGAGGCCACTGCTGCAGGGAGCAGAATGCTTCAGCTTATTCACTTTTTTATAAAACAGGGCTATGAGATAAGCTTTGCATCAGCAGGTACCAAGAGTGACTTGTCTTTTGACTTTTCAGACTTATCAGTTTCCTGCTTCGATATAGAGCTTAACAACAGTAGTTTTGATGTTATTTTAAAAAAACTCGATCCGGCAATGGTTGTCTTTGATCGATTTCTTACGGAAGAACAATATGGTTGGAGAGTTCAACAAACATGTCCTGACGCGATTAGAATATTAGACACGGAAGACCTTCATTTTCTTAGAAAATCAAGAGAAATGGCTTTAAAAAAAGGAACTGACAACTGGATGCAATTTATTCAAAATGACACTACAAAAAGAGAAATAGCCAGTATATTCAGAAGTGATATTTCATTGATCATCTCCCAATTTGAATATAAATTATTGCAAGAAGAGTTTAATATTGATGCCTCACTGCTGTTCTATCTACCCTTTCTGGTAGATGTTCCCGGGAACCAGCACCTTGCTGAACTTCCCGAATTTGATCAAAGACAGCATTTTATGACCATAGGGAACTTTAGACATCAACCCAATCTGGACGCTGTCAAATATTTACATTCACATATTTGGCCCTTGATCAGAAAAGAATTACCTGATGCGAACCTTGAAGTATATGGCCCCTATGCACCCGAGGCAATTAAACAATTGCATAAGCCTCAAAACGGCTTTTTGATCAAAGGATGGATCGCTGATAAAAAAGAAGCTTTTGCACATTCAAGAATATGTTTGGCCCCTTTGCGTTTTGGGGCGGGTCAAAAGGGAAAGTTACTAGACGCTATGTTATATGGTACGCCCAGTATAACGAGTACCATTGGTGCCGAAGGAATGGAGGTTGCAACAAAGTGGAATGGGTTTATAGAAGACCAAACTGAAATTTTTGCCTCAAAAGCGATTCAATTGTATCAGGATAAAACGCTATGGGTCAATGCTCAAAAAACAGGATATGAAATACTAAGGAGAAACTATGACAAGCAGACCTATGAATATCAATTTAACAAAAAGACTTAAGTTGTTGCAAAAAGAGATCATCCGGCACAGAAAATCAAATTTTATAGGAAGTCTGTTATCTCATCATCAACATCAGAGTACTAAGTTTATGTCAAAATGGATAGAAGCAAAAAACCTATTGAACGATAAAATAATAAAGTAACAATCCCCAGCCGGTCATTAATAACAATCCTCCAACAGGAGTTACAGGCCCCAGAAACTTTAAGTTCAAGTTTTTGGCCTTTGCATAACACAAGGCATAAATACTAAATGAAAATAGAATCACCCCGATGATCATACAGGAAGCAATCATTCTTTCTGTAAAATCAATAAACTCGAAATGAAAGCCTATAAATAGTAATACCACTGCATGTATGAGTTGGTATTTAACGCCAGTTTCAAAACTGTGTAAGACTTCGGGTGCGAGAATACGTTTGAGTCGGTGTGCGCCAAAAGCCCCGAAAATAATACCAAAAAAACCAAAAGTGGCTGCAAAGAATTTAACAATAAGGATCATATGCTGTTGTTTTGTTTGAGCTTTAAAAATGCGTATAACAGGGGTTTATATAAAAAAAGACGCCCATAAATAAACACTTATTCCTTAGCAAGAACGTTTAAAACAACTTAATATTTTTTGAAAATCAATTGCTTGAAGGTATTCAACTATTCAGGAGGACGGAATACTACCTAAATACAGCCCTGTTTTAATTGTTTTATTTATAAGAATAGCCTTTTAAATTTAACATATTTGTATTTTTTTTAGCAATTCAGCGCAATATTCGTTAAACTAAAGTTAATCCACGCTAAAAACGGTAACATCCAAAGTCTTTTGACCGTCTTTTATGTATAACCCATCAAATTATCGCATTATGAAATCAGATATAAACACATTCGCAACAGAAGAAAGAAGGTATGTTCAATTTTCCAACTTTAGAAACGCAAAAAGAATCAAATGGTCAGAACACAGGCATTACAGTCATTAATTTTCCTGATTCATCCCTACGATTTAATTACCCTGATCTTGAATATCTTATAAAACAAAGCTTCCATATGGGAGCTTTTTTTGCGTTTTAAACAATTTTCAGCTTTCCTCAAAGTGATTTTCGCATAAATCGTTGATATCATCCTGGATCTTTGTGATGCGTGTTTTTGAAAATCCATTTTTGTGCAATAATTCCGGCTTCTCATAAATTTCTTTACACAAAACAACACCTTGTTCCAAAAACACCTGTTTCTCTCTTTTTGTTAAGGAGGTTAATGCGGTGATAGGAAATAATTTTGATTTATTTATCCTGTATTTTAAACTTTTGTTTTCAGGGTAATCCCAACTTACAAGCTGCAATCCACTGCATTTGGCATAAGCAATTGCATCAAGCGTAAATCTGGTATTGGTAAAAATCCATCCTTGATAATTTGTATATGAATTGGTCTTATCTTGCTCCAGTTGTCTTTTTATATCATTGTATCTGGAATGTATATACAACGGAACCTTTACGTCATTCGGTTTTCCCTGTGTATTGTGATATTTACATTCCACAATATAGCACTTGTCATCCTTACAGGCCAGCACATCCACTTCATGCGGTATACAATTGCCCTGCATGACTATGCCAACATCTGCAGTAAAACCATCATGCCTAAAAATATGGCCGATAAAATATTCAAAGGGAAAACCTGAAGGGCCGAGCTCCATAATGGCCCTTTTCAGTTTATACCTGGCTGCACTCGGCCTTTTATTGCTTTTTAGCAATTTAAAAGCTTTGTTATAGATCTCCTTTGTTGTCATTCCCGGGTATAGTTCTGCTTCTATTTTTTCAACTATTTTATGTGCTAGATCGTGATCTGCCTGAGCATTCTTCAAAGACCTGATTAACTTCTTTACGTCAAAATCTACAAGTTCGCCAGAATATTTTCTTATTTTGATGGATTTCTTCATTCACCTAAGATAAAAAGATATTTTCTTATTCAGGCTATTCATCGTACTTTTGCCTTCTTAAAAATGACCTTAAGACATGAATGAATTTTCACATTTTTTTTATAAGTATTTCTTAGAACTGGGACTTACTGAGTTGTCTGCAAAATATCTTAACATGACGGTTTTGCTATTGATCATGTTGATCGTTATTGCAATTGTTGATCTTGTGATCAGAAAGTTCTTGTTGAACCTTTTTACAAGGTTAGCTGAAAAAACCAAAACACATTTCGATGATTATGTCGTTCAGAACAAGGTTCCCAGAAATGTAGCTCATATCATTCCAATGTTGATCGCTCTTGAGTTTGCGCCAATCGCATTGGTGGATTTTAATTATCTGCAAAATCTAGTGGAAAAAGGGCTTTTGGTGTTTAGTATTCTATTGACCATTTGGGTGATCAGAAGTTTTGTGAAAGCCATAAGAGACTATCTTAATACCAAGGACAATCTAAAGGACAAACCCATTAACAGTTATGTTCAGGTAATCCTTATTATTGTTTGGTCCATTGGCCTTCTTTCAGCTTTTGCGATCATTACCGGGATTCCCTTTTATCAATTTATTACTACCCTCGGTGCTGCTTCAGCCGTAATCTTACTGATTTTTAGAGATACCATCATGGGGTTTGTTGCCAGCCTGCAAGTATCTATAAATGATATGGTTCAAAACGGAGACTGGATCACTTTTGAAAAATTTGGTGCAGACGGTGATGTGATCGAAATCAATCTGGCTACGGTAAAAGTGCAGAATTTTGATAAAACCATAACAACCATCCCAACCTATGCCCTCATTTCTGACTCTTTTAAGAACTGGAGAGGCATGGAAAATTCTGGTGGCAGGAGAATCAAAAGAGCCGTGATCATTAAGCAAAGCAGTATTTGTTATTTGAGTCCGGAAAAAATCGAGGAACTTAAAAAAATTGAATTGATCTCTGATTATTTAAAGAAAAAGTCAGAAGACATTAGCCAACACAATATAAAGAATGAGGTCAATAAAGAGTTGTTGATCAATGGGCGCAATCTCACCAATATCGGTGTGTATAGAAAATTCGTTGAAAGCTATATTGAAAATCATTCAGCCATCAATAAGGACATGATGATCATGACCCGACAACTGGCCCCAACCACACAAGGGATACCCATTGAGATCTATGCCTTTAGTAAAGACAAGAGGTGGCAGAATTATGAATATATCATGGCCGATATTTTTGATTATATCATTGCTGCGGTACCCTATTTTGACCTTGAAGTATTCGAATTAGCAAGTGAATTTAACAGCAAGGACTAACAACTTATCCTTATCAATTGATCTCAATAGCATCAAGAATAAAATCAGCTACCTGTGTTTTGCCTTTTTTCTTGATCAATTCAAATTCATCGTTGCCTGCATTGATAAAATCTTTCATAAGAGGAGATGCGACATGCGGAAATACACTTAAGGCAAATATATTGATCATCAATTGCTTAGGGTTGATCCTTCTAAGTCTGCCCTTTTCGATCTCATTTTCAATCTGACGATAAAATTTGGTCGGATCAGGCATTCTAAGGTTTACGATAAATTCTGTGGCAAAATCCGTCTTTGAATTTAATTTCCTGATCAGTCCCAGAGGAAGAAAATGGTAATCATTAACAAAAGTAACATAGTGATGAATGAAATGTCTGATTTTTTCACGAACCGGCATTTCTCCATCCATAATATCCTGAAGCTGAGGTGCAATTCTTCCGTATAATTCGAGAAAGACATGTTTAAAAACATCATCTTTATTTTCAAAATAAGTACGTAGTTCTTTTTTGCTGATTCCTGTTGCCCTGGCAATGGAGCTCATACTGGTGTTCTTAAACCCATTGTCCTGAAATTCTTCAATAGCAGCATCAATAGCCTTAAGCTTGTTTGGGGGAAAATTGTTCATTTGTATGTATATGTATTTAAAGATAAATGTAGAAAAATATTCAATACCTCCAAAAGATATAAGGCTTGCTTTTACATATTTCTAATTTTAGCCCGTTTAGTGTACCAAATTGACATTGGTTAATCTGCCAGCAAGTAAGCTCCTCCTAAGAGGTATTTACCCTTTGGATCAAGATCTTTATGGTTCTTTATCAAAATAATATCCCCTGAGAGTTCACCTGTTTCCACCTGTATTTTTTCAAATAAATAAGTGTCATTTTCTCCGGATTTCATGAGCATAAGATAAGTCAAACCATTATCCTCAATAATAGCTTTATCTGAAATCCCCATTCCAGTTACTTCATTGGTCAATATTGAGGCTTGCACAAACATTCCCGGAATAAATCCTTCGTCATGGGGTTCATCTATATGCGCATGCACCATGACAGTTCTGTCATCACCAATTGATTTTCCGATTAGATGCACACTACCTTTATATTGCTTTGTGCCAGATTCCGGCAGGTTAAATAGCACTGTTTGCCCTATTTTGATATTGAGTACATCTTTTTCAAATATTTTCAATTCAAGGTGCAAATGCTCTGTATTTACAATTTCCATAATTTGATCCGAAGATGAAACAAATGATCCAGTAGTTATATTAATGGCAGTAACATCGCCCGAAATTGGAGCAAATATTTTTGACACTGAAGTTAAAATACCAGACTCCACCTGCATGGGATCTATCTGCAATAATTCAAGCTTCTTTCTCAGGCCTTTATAGATGGCAAGTGTCATTCTATAGTCACTTTCTGCTTTTAAAAATGATTTTTCTGATGTTATTTTCTCGTCAAACAATTCTTTTTGTCTTTCATAATCAGATTTTAAAAATGTCAGTTGTTCCTTTGCTTCAAGATATTGCTGCTGGAGTTCAAGAAATTCAATATTCTCTACCGTTAGCAATAATTGCCCCTTCTTTACCTGATCTCCTATCAGTAAAGGGGAATTTTTCACATATCCTCCTATTTGAGCGCTGATGACGGCCCTTCCATTAGGCGGAACATCAATAACGCCGGTAGCGTTGATTTTTGTACCAAAAGAATGGGCTACCAGTGAGGTCATACTCAGTGCTTCGTTTTCATATTGTTTTTGGCTAATGCTCATCAGATCACTATTGGAAACAATTTTCTTTTCTTCCTGAACCTCAGACACATCATCTTTGCTAGCTGATTTGGAGCAATTTAAAAAAGTCAAAGCGATGATAACAATTGTATATATTTTGATAAAATTCATTTGCTTATACTTAAAGGGTTAAATAATTAATTTCCAGAACAACTTGATTATATATATTGAGATTGTTCAAATAATCAAGCAGAATTTCAAGAGCATTCTCCATACTTTGTATGTATTGAAAAAAATTGATCTCACCTGATTCATAACTGATTTTAGCTGTTTTAAAAATCTCCTGAGACAGTTCTTCTCCTTCTTCCTTATAATAACTCAGGGCTTCATCATATTTTTTAAGCTGTGTATATAATTCTGACTGTTTTGTTTTGAGGCGAATTTTATATTCTGATTCCTCATTTTCCACTACCTCCTGGGCGATTTTTGAAGCCTTGATCTTCGCGGCATTACCACTAAACAAAATCGGAATCTTTAAGCCTATCTGGTAACCATTAAAATTCTCATTTAAACCAGAATTCGATCCCACAAAATAATTCAAAGTTATATCCGGTAACAGGCTCTGTGAGGCAACATTCCTTTGAGCATAAAACAAATCTTTCTTGTTCAGAAAATAGCTCAACCCAGGGTTCTCTTCTAAACTTCTTTGATTGACCTCCAAGCGTGTAAGAGGAACTTTTCTTACCGAAAAATCCTGATCACTTTGAACCACCTCCTTCAATAACATCAGTGCCGAGGCTACATCCTGCTGCGATTGTTTATAGAGTGTCTGCAACTGTTTTTGTTTGGCCTGCGCAGTGATCTTCTCCAAGTAATTGGTTTCACCAGTCTCAAATTTACGCTTGGCGGCATAGGCAAAAGTTTTATAAAAACTATCTAAACGCTTTAAAACGGATTCCCGTTCCAGCTCATATTGTAAAAGATAAAACTTAGATAAAACTTGTTGCTCCAATTGTCTTTTTTTGATATTGTAGGAATTATTCTCCATCTCATACCTGGCCTTATTGACTTTTTTTCCGGCAAAATAGCGGGTTGGAAAAAGAAAATCCTGCTGTACACCAAAGACATTTAAAGGAAGACCGTTAAACGCAATATTGTTTTCATCATAATGATAATATAATTGTGTTTTATCAAAAGTAAATGCATCGCCTATTAAAGCATCAGCCTGCTCCACATTGAGAGATGAAGCCTTTAGTCCGGCATTACTTTTCATCGCTAATTGCGAAATTTCCTCCAGGCTCAAACTTTGAGTTTCCTGTGAGTTTCCGTAAAAACCACTTAAGCCTATTAAGGCAATCAATATTAAATGTCCAATCTTTCCTGGTTTTATATTATTTTTTTTACTAAAAATTGAATACAACAGGGGCAGAATCATCATGGTCAAAAGGGTTGAAGATACCAATCCTCCAATGACCACGGTTGCCAATGGTCTTTGCACCTCAGCACCAGCACCCGTCGATACTGCCATAGGTAAAAATCCAAGAGCCGCGGCCAAAGCAGTCAATATGACCGGTCTTAATCTTTCCGTTGTTCCCTGAACAATTATTTTGTTTATATCAGTCATTCCTTTTTGTTTTAGTTCTTTAAAATGTTCGATCAACACAATACCGTTAAGTACCGCAATACCAAATAAGGCAATAAAACCGACTCCGGCCGAGATGCTGAAAGGCATATCCCTAAGCCATAGAAGAAATACGCCACCAACGGCGGCCAGAGGAATTGCTGTAAATATCATAAAAGCTTCTCTTGCAGATCCAAAAGCAAAAAACAGCATGAGAAAGATCAGCGTTAGTGCAATAGGTACTGCAATGTTTAACCTGACCTTAGCCCTTTGTAAATTTTCAAACTGTCCTCCATAGGAAATCATATAACCCGGTGGCAGTTTAATCTCAGTATTTATAACTTGTTGCACATCCTCAATAACAGATTGTAAATCACGACTTCTCACATTAATGGCCACAACAATTCTCCTTTTGGTATCGTCTCTGGAGATCTTGGCCGGGCCTTTGGTATAACTGATCATTGCCAGCTCCTGAAGCGGAACTTTTAAGCCTGAAGGAGTGTCTATAAAAAGATATTGCAGATCTGAAATATCACCTCTGTGCTCTTTATCGAGCCTGATGACCAGGTCGTAATTTTTTTCTCCCTCAAAAATACTGCCCACCACTGCTCCTGCAAATCCCATTGAGATCATATCATTCACCTCTTGAATATTCAATCCATATCTTGCGATTTTATTCCTATCATATTCTATTCTCATTTGTGGCAAACCCTCTATTTTTTCAACAGTCACATCCGAAGCTCCTTCAATGTTGCGAACAAGCTTACTTATCTCGTTTGCCTTTTCAGCCAGTATGTCCAAATCATTACCAAAAATCTTAATGGCAATATCCGATTTAACACCCGTAATAAGTTCATTGAATCTCATTTCAATAGGTTGCGTGAATTCCAACTCCATGCCGGGAATAACCTTAAGAGCTTCTTTAAATTTCTCAGCCAATTCATCTTTTGTGCTGGCAGAAACCCATTCCTTTTTAGGTTTGAGTTTGATGATCACATCACTTTCTTCCATCGACATGGGATCGGTAGGGATCTCTGCGGCTCCTATTCGGCTGACGACTTGTTCGACTTCAGGGAAATTATCAAGCAGGATCTTTTCTATTCTTGTGGTGATTTCTATCGTTTTGGTTAAAGAAGTCCCGGTTTTTAATACGGGTTGTATCACAAAATCACCTTCATCAAGTGTAGGCACAAATTCCCCGCCCATTCTCCAAAACATGGAAATGGCTACAACAAGGAGCAAGAGCGCCATAGCGATGACAGTTTTTTTGAATTTAAGTGCCCAAACTATGCTAGGTTCGTAAAGCCTCCTGAACAGATCCATTATTTTCTCGCTAATATTCGCCTTGTTTCTTTTGACAGGTTTTATAAAAATCGCAGACATGACAGGAATATAGGTAAGCCCAAAGATCATGGCTCCGATCAATGCAAAACTAAAGGTAAGCGCCATAGGTCTGAACATCTTGCCTTCAACTCCACTAAGCGATAAAATTGGAATAAACACAATAAGTATGATCAATTGACCGAAAATGGCTGAATTCATCATTTTGGAAGCTGCCTGGGCAGTTATTTCACTTATTCTTGATCTTTTTTCATCATTTCCTAAAGCCAGCAGTTCATTTTGACTGGAAGCCAGCTTAAAAGCAATATATTCAACAATGATCACCGAGCCATCAATGATGATACCGAAATCAATAGCTCCAAGACTCATCAAATTGGCATCGACATGGAAAATATTCATCATTGAAATGGCAAAAAGGAGGGTCATCGGGATCATAGAGGCTACTACCAATCCAGATCTAAGATTGCCCAACAATAAAACAACAACAAAAATCACGATCAAACATCCGAGAATAAGGTTCTCAGCTACAGTAAACGAGGTTCTTCCTATCAGCTCACTTCTTTCCAAAAATGCATTGATGACGACTCCTTCGGGCAAGGATCCTGAAATCTCTTCTACTCTTGCCTTGACATCATCAATCACCTTTTTTGAATTACCATCCTTTAGCATCATCACTTGACCAAGAACCTTCTCGCCTTCACCATTTCCGGTAATCGCCCCAAATCTAATCGCACTTCCATAACCTACTTCTGCAACGTCTCTGACGAATATGGACAGACCACCAACATTCTTAACCGAAATATTCCTGATATCTTCAAGATCCTTGATCAATCCTTCCCCTCTTATAAAATAGGCTTTGTCATTTTTTTCAATATAGGCCCCACCAGCTATAGAGTTATTACTTTGTAAGGCCCTGTAGACTTCACTGGTAGTAACATTCATTGCGTTCAGTTTTTCTGTATTGATCGCTACTTCATACTGTTTTAAAAAACCTCCCCAGGTATTGACTTCAATGACTCCTGAAATACCAGACAGCTGTCTTTTAACGATCCAGTCTTGGATCGATCGTAAATCAGTGACGCTATACTTTGACTCATAGCCGGGTTCTACGTCAAGTACATATTGATAGATTTCTCCCAAACCAGTTGTAATTGGGCCCATTTCAGGTTGTCCAAAACCCGCAGGAATTTTCTCGCTTGCTGAGAGTATTTTTTCAGAGATCAATTGCCTGGGTAAAAAGGTGCCCATATCGTCGTCAAAAACGATCGTAACCACTGAAAGTCCAAATTTGGAAACAGACCTGATCTCCTCAACACCAGGAAGATTGGCCATTTCAAGTTCAATGGGATAGGTAACGAATTGTTCAATATCTTCTGTCGAAAGGTTTCTGGAAGTAGTGATCACCTGTACCTGATTATTCGTGACATCAGGTACTGCCCCAATGTGGATCTTGGTCAGAGAATATAGTCCAAAACCAATCACCAAAACGGTAAAAATGAAAATGGTCAACCTGTTCCTAAGGCTGAAATTGATAATTTTAGTTAGCATAATCGAATATATAGAAGATTATTTCTGAAATAATTATATTGATGTTCAATAAGGCAGCAAAGCTACTTATCTATAAATCTAAGGAAAAAATATACAGGCTTTATGCGATTCTGGGGGGTTGGAAAATATCCTTATTTTCCAAAAAGGAATAAAAATTATCATAGTCAAAGAAGTTTCTTTCCGCATCAGCCGAAACAGAAAACACCAGCCTCTCAAGGCTAAATTCAACAAAGAAAAACTGACCCAAATCGATACTGAAGCTATGATGAAATGGCAGTTTCTGATGATCACGACTCGTATCCTGCTGTCCTTCATGTTCTCTCATTTTCTCTCCGTAATGTTTCGAAAAGAAAGAAAAAATATCATCACCATAAGCGGATTCATGAAACTCCATATGTTCAAGGAGGTTGCTAAGCTTTAAAACATCCATAAAATGGATGTTAAAACTCTGGGAGAGTATAAAAACAGATAATAATATAGATGTAGACTTTGCTAACATACTGATCGTAATAACCAATTCTTCTCAGGTATAAATTTAAGGATTTATTAAACTTATACTGTTGACTAAAGTCACATTTCTACAAAAGGCTTAAATTAATTGGTGTTTACTACCTGAAAAGCATGCTTATTTGAACGCGAAGTTGTCTTTTATAATCTTCTTCGAGCCATTTTAAATAATTCTTTGAGCTTTTGAGTATACAAAAAGAATATTGCTTGATCCTGTATTCAATTTCATCGTTAAGTTCTCTGGAAAGAATATGTGCATCAAAAACATCTTCACTGTTTTCGGCACAGATCTTGGCGTGTTGTGCTATCGATTTTTCCAACACCACCTTTGACTTTTCACCATTGTTCATGGCATCTTTGTACTCCTTTTGAACATCAAATGAAAAATCACTTGATTTAGAAAACATCAATTTGATGTTTTCGGGCATTTCATATTTAAAATTCCTTTCTATCTCATCGTCACTGATCAAGTTATCCAAGAAATAGGAAGGATTCTTGAAAATCAACTGCCAATCCACATCATCTGTCCATAAACCAAATCTAGATACATTATTTCCAAGATCCACCACTGTAAAACCAGTCTTTTCATCTATTATCCTGGAGCCACGACCGATCATTTGAAAATACAAGGCCATTGATTTAGTGGCCCTGTTAATGATTATAGACTCTATGGTAGGCTCATCGAAACCGGTTGTAAGAATCCCAACTGAGGTCAAAATCGCATCAGGAGTATTTTTAAACCAATTCAATACCTGTTTACGCTCTTCTTTTGTATTGGTATTATCTATATAATTCACCTTGTATCCTGCGCGCTTAAATACTTCATAAACGTGTCTTGAGGTGTGAATACCATTGTTAAAAATCAGTGTTTTTTTCCCTTTACTGGTAGCTTCATAAGCGGCAATTAACTTGGATTGCATCTCATTCTTGGTATACAATTCTTCAGATGACTTTACAGTATAATCACCATTTGCCCCAATTTTCAAGGTACTTAAATTCACGTTATAGCTAAAGGTGGTTGCCTGCGCTAAAAAACCTTTTTCAATAAGAGAAGTTATTTTTTCACCAACGATAAGATCTTTGTAGATCTCATGCATGGGTAAATTAATATTCGAACTTAAAGGTGTTGCTGTAACGCCTAGAATAAAACATTTTTCAAAATGCTTGAATAATTTTCTGAAGGAGTTATAATGCGCCTCATCAACAATAACAAGTCCAATATCCTGCAAATCTGCCTTTTCTTCTTTTATTCTATTGTTAAGCGTTTCAACCATTGCCACGAAACAAGAATACTTCTCTTCGTTGGTTACTTCCTTTACTGTACTGTCAATCACCTTATTGTTTACTCCGAATTCTGTAAGCATGTTGGAAGTTTGCTTACTCAATTCAATTCGGTGCGTTAAAATAAGTACTTTGTGATGGTTCTTTTTAATATAGCGACGGGCTATTTCAGAAAAAATTACTGTTTTACCACCGCCAGTCGGCAACTGATACAGCAAGTTGTATTCATTTGGATTTTCGTTAATTCGGTCGAAAATCTTATCTATGGCCCCATGTTGGTAATCATATAATTTTTTACCAATTATCTTTTCTTCCTTATCAATTTTCGTGAGCACCATATCATTATAAATAAACCTTGCAAAAATACTCAATTATGTAGGTTCTTCAGCTATTCTTTGGATTAATTTTTATAAGTTTTTTTCAAACACACTTAGAGGGTTGATAATTAAAATTTTAGAACGGAATTATCCAAATTAAAAAGCCACTTATAAATAAGTGGCTTTTTGATAAATTGTCTTGATGATCATTTAGATCAAAATCAGGTTTAAAGGTTCTCAGCCAACCAGTCACCTACTTGCGAAGTGCCGTAAGATTTTTCTCCGTCCGACAGATCTTCGGTCACAATTCCTTCAGCTAAAGATTTATTGACCACCGCTCTTATAGCCGCACCCTCTTCATGTAACCCGAAACCTGTCTCAAACATCATTGCCGCAGATAATACCGTTGCCAATGGATTGGCAATGTTTTTACCTGCTGCCTGTGGATAAGATCCATGGATAGGCTCAAAAAGTGATACTTCAGATCCAACCGAAGCCGATGGCATCAATCCCATTGATCCTGAAATTACAGAGGCTTCATCGGTTAAAATATCACCAAAAAGATTCTCAGTGATCAAAACATCATATGAATTGGGCCACTGTACCAAGCGCATGGCAACTGCATCTACAAACTCATAGGATACTTCTACTTCGGGGTAATCCTTTTCCATGGCCTGAACTGTTTCTCTCCATAACCTGGATGTTTCAAGCACGTTTGCCTTGTCTACACAACAAAGTTTTTTTCCACGACTCATGGCCATTTCAAAGCCTTTTTTAGCCAAACGCTTCACTTCATCTCTTGAATAGACACAGTGATCATAAGCAACATCTCCATTTTGCTCTCTTCCTTTTTTTCCGAAATAGATTCCCCCGGTCAATTCTCGTAAAAATACCAGATCAGTTCCTTCTATACGCTCTCTTTTTAAGGGTGATTTATCAATCAGGGACGGAAAGGTAAAAGTAGGTCGGACATTTGCAAACAAGCCCAGTTTTTTCCTCATTTTAAGCAGTCCTTGTTCAGGTCTTACCTTTGCCGATGGATCATTGTCAAATCGCGGATGTCCTATTGCACCGAATAATACGGCATCAGAGGAAGCACATATGGCATGAGTCTCATCAGGGTAAGGATCACCAACTGCATCAATGGCTGCCGCTCCCGTAAGTGCAGGATGCCAGCTAATTTCATGGTTGAATTTTTTGGCTACGGCATCAGAAACCTTTACGGCCTGTTCTATTACTTCAGGGCCTATACCATCACCGGCCAAAAGGGCAATTTTTAATTTCATAAGATCTATTTTAATCTAAATTATATTCAACATTTTTTGTGTTGCCACAATGGCCGATACTGTTTGATCAGAATCAAGTCCACGTGTTTTAAAACTTTTTTCCTCGTGCTTCCAGGTGATCACAGTTTCACAGAGGGCATCCGAATTGGAGCCCGGAGGGATCCTTACGGCATAATCTGTCAGCAAGGGAAGTTCCATTCCTTTAGCCTTATATATTTTCTTCAAAGTATTCATAAAGGCATCAAACTGACCATCACCCTGGGCATTCTCCTCAATTGATTTACCATCAATTCTTACTGATACCGTAGTTGACGGTCTTAACCCCTTAGAATGGGTCAACACATAAGATTCAACAACGACTTTTTCTTCCAACGCATTACTGTCTAGTACGTCAGAGATAATATAGGGCAGATCCTCTTTGGTAACGACCTCTTTTTTATCCCCCAACTCTATGATCCGCTTGGTTACTTTTGCAATATCTTGATCACTGAGATACAATCCTAATTCCTGTAAATTTTTTTGAATATTCGCTTTTCCGGAAGTCTTTCCCAGCGCGTATTGTCTTTTCCTTCCAAATCTCTCAGGCAACAGATCATTAAAGTAAAGATTCTTTTTATTGTCTCCATCTGCATGAATACCAGCTGTTTGTGTAAAAACATTATCTCCTAAAACTGGTTTGTTTTCAGGTATTCTAAAACCAGAAAATGTCTCTACCAATTTACTGACCTTATATAATGATTTTTCCCTGACCCCAATTCTTACTTCAGGTAAAAAATCATTAACTACTGCAACAACGCTGGCCAGTGGTGCATTACCCGCACGCTCTCCCATACCATTGATGGTAAGATGCAAACCATCAGCACCTGCGCGTACAGCCTCAAAAACATTTGCCACCCCTAGATCGTAATCATTATGCGCATGAAAATCCACATGCATTTTTGGGTATCGTTCTTTGACACTCTTTACAAAATCATAAGATTCGGTAGGTGTCAATACTCCTAAAGTATCGGGTAATAACAATCTTTTTATCGGCTGTTCTGCGAGAAAATCAAGAAACTGAAATACATAATCAGGTGAATTTCTCATCCCGTTACTCCAGTCTTCCAGATAGACATTGGTATCAATACCATTTTCCAGACCTATCCTGATACTTTCGGCAATTTCTTTAAAATGCTCCTCAGGTGTTTTTTTTAATTGATGGGTCAAATGGTTCAAAGATCCTTTGGTAAGCAAATTTTGAACCTTGGCACCCGTTTTAACCATCCAGTCTATAGACAGGCCCTTATCAACAAAGGAGAGTACTTCAATTTTATCGATATATCCGGCTTCAGCAGCCCATTGCGTGATACTTTTTACAGCATTAAATTCTCCTTCAGAAACTCGTGTAGACGCAATCTCTATCCTGTCAACATGTAATTCTTCCAGGAGTAACTTTGCGATGGTAAGCTTTTCCGTGGCTGAAAATGACACATTGTTGGTCTGTTCCCCATCCCGAAGGGTGGTATCCATGATCTCAATCTTCCGTCTTTTTGACATGATCCCTACAATTAAAATGGTCTCTTTCCGGCAAAGTCAACGATCTCTGCTTTTATGTTCTGAAGATAATCTATGTCATCAAAACCATTGAGCATATTTTCCTTTTTATAACCGTTAATTTCAAAGGATTCTTTTAAACCAGAATTCACCAGACTCACTTCCTGTTTTTCAAGATCTACCAAAATTTCAGTCTCTGGATCTTTTTCGATGGCTGCAAAGATCTCTCCCAGAAAACCTTCGCTCACCTGAACGGGCAATACACCTACATTCAGGCAGTTATTCTTAAATATATCAGCAAAAAAACTTGAGATCACACATCTGAATCCAAAATCATATACTGCCCAGGCTGCATGCTCCCTGGATGATCCTGAACCGAAATTTCTTCCTCCAACCAAGATCTTCCCACTGTAGATACTTTTATTCAAAACAAAATCTTCTTTGGGCGACCCATCGGCATTATACCTCCAATCTCTAAACAAATTATCACCGAAGCCTTTTCTTTCTGTTGCCTTTAAGAATCTTGCAGGAATGATTTGATCTGTATCTACATTCTCTATCGGTAAAGGATATGCACTACTTTGTAATACTGTAAACTTATCGTATGCCATTTTTGTATTTCTATTTGATGAAATATTTCTATTATAATAATTCTCTCGGATCAGTTACCGTACCTGTTACTGCAGCAGCTGCTGCAACCAACGGACTGGCCAGTAAGGTTCTTGATCCAGGGCCCTGTCTTCCTTCAAAATTCCTGTTGGAAGTACTTACTGCATATTTACCTGCAGGAACCTTGTCGTCATTCATGGCTAAACATGCCGAACAACCAGGCTGACGTAATTCAAATCCTGCTTCCTCCAGAATCTCTAAAATTCCTTCTTTTTTGATTTGATCCTCAACAATATGTGAACCGGGTACTAACCATGCTGTCACGTGGTCTGCCTTTTTTCTTCCCTTAACAATGGATGCAAAAGCCCTGAAGTCTTCTATTCTTCCATTGGTACAACTTCCAAGGAACACATAGTCAATTCTTTTATTTTTCATGGCTTCCCCTTCATTAAAGCCCATATAGTTTAATGATTTGTCATAAGTAGCTTTGCCACCTTCAACATTTTTGGCCAAAGGAATATCCTTGGAAATACCAATTCCCATTCCAGGATTGGTACCATAAGTGATCATAGGCTCAATCTCTGAGGCATCAAATGAAAACTCTTTGTCAAAAACGGCGTCTTCATCTGTCTTTAATGTTTTCCAATAAGCCATCGCTTTGTCCCAATCTTCTCCTTTCGGACTGAACTGTCTTCCCTTGATGTATTCATATGTGGTTTCGTCAGGCGCGATCATTCCTCCCCGGGCTCCCATTTCGATACTCAAATTACAAACAGTCATCCTTCCTTCCATGCTCATCTGCTCGAATACATCACCCGAATACTCAACAAAATACCCTGTAGCTCCTGAAGTCGTTAACTTTGAAATAATAAAAAGCGCTACATCTTTAGGGCCTACGGCTTTACCAAGAGTTCCATTGATATTGATGCGCATTTTTTTTGGCTTAGGCTGCATAATGCATTGTGTAGACAAGACCATCTCCACCTCTGAGGTTCCTATCCCGAAAGCTATGGCACCAAAGGCGCCGTGGGTAGACGTATGAGAATCTCCACAAACTATTGTAGCACCAGGTAATGTAATACCATGCTCAGGGCCAACAACATGAACGATCCCATTATTTTGATCACCTAAACCCCAATGAAGGATATTGTATTTTTTCGCGTTTCTTTCAAGTGTTTCCAATTGGTTAGCCGAAAGCGGATCTTTTACAGGTAGGTGCTGATCAATGGTTGGTGTATTGTGATCGGCGGTGGCAAAAGTTCTTTCAGGAGACATCACTCCTATCCCTCTGGTTTCAAGCCCAAGAAAAGCCACTGGACTTGTCACTTCGTGAATGAAATGACGGTCAATAAAAAATACATCCGGTCCATCTTCAATATTTCGCACCACATGGGTATCCCAGACTTTATCAAATAACGTTTTACTCATAATATTTAAATCTATAAAATTGTAATTTTTGCTCAAGGCAGTTGCAAATTTATTTTATTAGATCAATTTTAGCACGAGATACTTTCATTTTTTTACAATGTCCAAATTGATTTCCACGAACTTATCAGGCACACAAAATTTATAAAGCTTCCTACTTTACAGGCAGCTAATTATGAATTTAAAAAAATAACATGTGTAAAATTACCAATTAATCAAAAGCAGGTTTAATTATTACATATTTTTCATTGTTATTGACTGTTATCTCGGGGCTTATTTAGATTTTTTACTTTTTTTCTTAGTACAGAAATACGATTTTTAAGTGAATTATTATTGTACTTTTAGCCTCCATCTGGACAAATACAAAATCAATCTTTACCCAAAATGAAAAGTAAATATTTCGCCATAGCCTTTGCGCTGTTCACATCAGTTATAACCTCACAAACAAGGCCTCCTGAAAGTGAAATCAGTATGAGAAACAGGGCAGAAAAAATTCACAAATCAGTCATTACAATAGATACACACAATGACATAGATGTGAGCAATTTTACAGCTGAAAAAAATTATACCCAAAATCTTGATACTCAAGTAAATATTCCCAAAATGATCGAGGGAGGGCTTGATGTTTCCTGGCTCATTGTCTATACCGGTCAGGGAGAACTCAACAAACAAGGTTATAAAAAAGCCTATAAAAATGCTGTTGAAAAATTTGAAGCCATTCATCGTCTGGTTGAGATTTATGCACCTGATCAAATTGAATTGGCACTTACTGCCAAGGATGTAAAACGTATCCATGCGAAAGGAAAAAAAGTAGCCATGATCGGTGTTGAAAATGCCTATCCCATTGGAGAAGACCTAAGTAGAATTGAAGAATTTTACAAAAGAGGCGCCCGATATATGTCGTTGGCCCATAACGGGCACAGTCAGTTTTGCGACTCCAACACGGGAGAGAAAGATGGGATATGGTTGCATAATGGCTTAAGCGAACTTGGAGAACAAGCCATTGAAGAAATGAATCGTGTGGGGATTATGATCGATATATCACATCCTTCAAAAGAAGCCAACATACATATGATCCAACAGTCGAAAGCACCGGTAATCGCTTCGCATTCATCAGCACGAAGACTTTGTGATCACAGTAGAAATCTGGATGACGAATTGTTGCAAATGATCAAAAACAACGGCGGTGTTGTGCAAACAGTTGCATTTAGCAGTTATGTTAACCTCGATAAACACAATGCCAATGATCAGGCAAGTCAGGAATTGTACAAAGAGATTGGCAATGAATTGGGTATTTCTTATTTGACTTGGGATGAGATGAAAATATTTGCCTGAGGCGGATATGGAAACGGCTTATCAGAATGCTCAAAAAATCGAAAAGATGGCCTTCACGAGAAAAGATGATATCAATGCTCAATTTCCACTGGTCAATGTCAATGATTTTGTGAACCACATTGATTATATGGTCAATAAAATGGGTATTGATCACGTAGGCATAAGCTCGGATTTTGACGGTGGCGGAGGGATTGAAGGATGGAACGATGCTTCGGAAACCTTTAATGTGACCTACGAATTGGTTAGACGAGGTTATTCTGAAGAAGATATTGCCAAAGTTATGGGGATTAAACCTTCTCAGGGTGATGACAGAAGTTCAAGAGGTGGCTATAAAATTGCAAAAATCTAAATAGTCAATACCATCATTTTTTGTCCTGATTATTAGGGGGTTGATTTTTTGAAAAATAAATCTTAACTTGTTGCTAACTAAACCCCTAAGCTATGGACAAAATTACTTTTCAGAAATTTATTTATTTTATCAATCGATCTTTAACCAATCTTTTCTCCTCGAGAAATGTATTTGGGAAGTTATTTTTAACGGTTTTAATTTTTGTTTTCTCCTCCAATGGAATTCCGGATTGGAAAGGAAACAAGAACAAATCACTTGAGAACTGGAAATGGGAAATTGTCAAGAAAAATGAATCAATACCGCTTCCCCCTCCATTTGGCCCTCCAACTCCTCCTCCTATTGACAACTGGTATCAAAGAGCCGGCTTACAGGCATTGAATCACAAGGGTAAGTTCTTTATTTTTGGTGGACGAACACCTTTACCCATACCTATTCCCGGAGCGAGTATTCTTCATGGGGATGTATGGAGTAGCTCTGACAAAGGGAAAATCATGGAAACAGGATGCTGGCCTCGAACTCCGACTAATTCCTGGTGTCATTCCAGATCCTAACGCAACTTTGACATTGGGCCAATCGAGCTTATTTTCAGGCAGTAAAAAAAGGAAGCTACATGTATATTATCGGTGGACAAGATTTTACACTGGTCACAGTTCCGAATGAAGATTTCCAGACTATGTTCGGATGATCCTATATTTCCTGGTGGACCTGTTCCACCTTGTGAACCTTGTACAATTCAGGTTCCTGTTCTCTCAATTTTTTAATGATGTGTGGAGATCCAGAGATGGTGTGAATTGGAGACAAATGGTTCAAAATCAAGCTATTGATTTAGAGGATGATAACCCACCCCATTGGGCTGGTCGTGCTGGATTGAGTGCGGCAGTTTTTAAAGGTTATATCTATGTTATGGGTGGATCGGTGAATGATGATGCCGCTATAGTAGGTGGTGCACCGGCCAGAAAATATTTTAATGATGTATGGAGATCCCGAGACGGAAGACGATGGGAAAGAGTCAAAAAAGATATGAAAATTTTTCCTGGCGATAAAAGTCATTGGGCTCAAAGAGCCGGCGGAATAGCCGTTGTAAAAGGGGGCTATATGTATATGATAGGTGGTGAAGAAGGATTTACATGTCTTCCTGAAATCCCAGGTGTTCCTGCCGCTCCATGCCCTCCCTATTTTAATGATGTGTGGCGCACAAAGGATGGTGTGAATTGGGAAGAAATGACTGAAGAAGCTGATTGGGATAAGCGCCCAGGCCATCAGGTTGTGGTTGCGCAAAATCAGCTCGTGTTATTTGGTGGATTTGGCCTTGGAAATGATAATGGTGCGACCCCATCAAATCCTATCAGATGTCTGGGTGAGTAACAACGGTTCCAAATGGGAAAAAGTAAGTGATGCCCCATGGAACGCGGATGGCTCAGAGGATATCAAATATGATTTCGATGCCGTTGTTGAAAAAGGGTATGGAAAATTTTCTGATGCTATTTATACCTTTGGCGGGGATCGGGAAACCTTTGATTTCTCAGGAAGTTCCCCTGATAATTATAAGCAAGTCGACAATGATGTCTGGAAATTCAGTTTACCTAAAAAACAGGAGGAGGAAACTGTTCCTGAATTAATATTTACCTTAAAGAATTATCCTAATCCTTTTTCAGAAACAACAACTCTTTCTTATGTTCTGCCGGATAAATCGTATGTGACCATATTGATTTTTGATCGTAATGGGAGATTTGTTAAAAGATTAGTTGGTAAAAACCAAGAAGCTGGAGCATATGAGGTGCAATGGAATGGAGAAAACTATAAAGGAAGAAATGTTAGAAAAGGTTATTATTATGCCTCCATTTGGAGTCAAGGCAAAGCTAAAACTATCAAAATGCTGAAGAATTAACTCAATATACTCCAGAAAAAAGCTTGAAAGGATCATAAATCCTTTCAAGCTTTTTTTTGATTCTTAAGTTACATCTAGTTTTCAGGAGTAATCATGATATGGGCATTGTATCTTCCCGGAAACATCAACCATGGATGACTTGACTCATTAGGAGCCAGAGGAAGTCCTGTGGTTTCCTGAGTGGCATAAGGCATGTAAACCACATACCTGTACTTGGCATTCTCTATTGCATCAGTTTCTTCGTTAAAATAAGCATTTTCTCCATAGTATATATGCAATGTTGCAGGATGTTCAGGAAGTGGCATCTTTCCCGACTTGGCCTCATTGTTTCTGATTTCTTCTTTTTCTTCTCTGGTCTTGCCTTCAGCGGCCAATTCCCTGCCTCTTGCCATCATGGGTTCCAAACTCTTGTGATAACAAACCACCTGAAAACCATCTTTTTGAGGATCATCTGCAATGCATATAAAATCATTGGAACCTTCTCTCAGCATCATAAACTCTCCAGATTCACTGTAACCGTAAACCATTGCTTCTCCCCTTCCTTCTATGGGAGCTGCCAAAACTGCTGATGCAATTTGTTGATCGATACTTAGTTTTTGATTGACGGGAATTTCAAAAATAGACGTCTCAGATGCTGCTTCCTTTTCAGAATTGATAATTTCATTTTTTTTATAGGAAGGTTTTGAACATCCCATTGCCAGAATACTTAAGATCAATAAAAAAGTAGTGATTTTCATGTTTTTTTTTGTTAAAGTGAGTTGAGCTAAGATAGTATTTTTAGTGTTAGCGTCAAAATCGACTAATCTTAGGACATTTATAGGTCAAAATAAATTATACCACATACAATATTCACGACCGTGAATCGTTTATAGCTTAAATACGTTCTTAACTTTAATAAAATTGCTAATATTATCCAGGATAAATTTTAATGGATAATAATCAAAAAAGTCATAACAAGTAAAATAGCCTTGAGGGGGGCTTATGATCAAACTAAAAACATTTGGTAAAAATGTTCAACTATTGAAACTTGCTATGACTTTTTTTTATGCAAATAAGTCATCTGACTTTAGAGGTAATTTTCTATATCTTTTCCCGGTAGCATTATATATGGCGTTGACAATTGCAGGAGCGATCACAGGAACCCCTGGTTCACCTATCCCTGTTGGAATATCTCCATTTTCAACAATTTCAATATGCACTTTCGGAGTTTCATGAATCCTAAGCATTTGATAATCGTGGTAATTGCTCTGTTGCACTTTACCCTGTTCCATACTAATATCTCCATAATAGGCCAGAGACATACCAAAAATAGCGGCTCCTTCTAATTGAGCGATGACAGTATCTTTATTGACCACTGTACCACAATCAACCACGGTAAAAACATCATGTACCTTTAATTTATTTCCAATAACAGAGACTTCAACCACAGTTGCTACATAGCTGTAAAAACTGTAATGAACCGCTAGTCCGAGCCCATGTCCTTTTGGCAATTCCCGTCCCCAACCGGCATTCTTACCTGCTTTTTTTAATACATTTTTAAGTTTGGAGGTATCCAATTTATAGTCATTATCAGATGGATAGATTCGATCTGAGCCTATCATATTCAATCTGAATTCTAAAGGATCTTTACCAGCTGCTGTAGCTAATTCATCTGCAAAAACATTGATAGAGAAACCGTGGATTATATTATACACCGATCTCAGCCATCCTATTCTTACATGAGCAACAGCTTCACCATTTTCATATCTGACATTTTTGATCTCATAAGGCATATTGGTCATGCCTTGTTGAAATTCAAATCCTGCCCCATGATTTACCCCGGGCATAAAGGTAGATGTTATGGATGGATAGGCTGTTCTATGCAGCCATCCTGTAACGCTATCATTCTTTAATGAAGCTTTCAAATACTGAGCGCTAATTGCATGATAATAACTATGTTGAATATCATCTTCTCTTGTCCAGATAACCTGAACCGGAAGCTCGGTCATTTTAGATAAAGCCACCGCTTCAAGCACAAAATCAGGTTTTGATTTTCTACCAAATCCACCTCCAAGAAAAGTGACATGCACGGTCACCTTGTCGAGTTCAATACCTAAAAAATCACTGATTTCCTGCCTTGTTGTTTGCGGGGCCTGCACCGGCGCCCACACTTCACAACTACCTTCTTTTACATGTGCCGTGGCATTGGGGGCCTCCATGGGTGCATGAACAAGGTGCGGCAGCTGATAGGTAGCTTCTACAATTTCATCCGCCCGATCAAATGCTTTGGATACGGTCCCCTCCTCCCTGATCAATTTTGCCTTCTGATGAACATTTGCCGTAATCTTATCCATAAAGTTCTTGCTGGAATACGTTTCATTCTCCCCAAAATTCCAATCGACTTTTAATGCCTTTTTTCCTTCAATAGCGGCCCAGCTATTTGACGCGATTACAGCAACGCCTCCAAGAGCCCCAAAAGGTTTTTCAATTCTATCCAGTGTATTTACTGACCTTACTCCCTTAATTTTTAGACTGTCACTGTCATCATAAGATATTAAACTCCCAAAGGTCACCGGACATCTTGCTATACAGGCATAGACCATCTCTTCAAGTTTGATATCAAGGCCGTACTTGGGTATACCTTTTACAAAATCGCCGGCATCAACACTTTTAAGTCCTTTACCTATATAGATAAATTCATCAGGAGATTTAAGAACGGGATCCTGAGGAATTTCCATCAAGGCTGCTTTTGCAACCAGATCGCCATAAAATATTCTTTCACCCGAATCAGTATTTACAATATGATGTAATTCACTCTTGCAGAGCGCTGCAGAAATCCCCCACTGCTCAGCGGCTGCCGAAATAAGCATTGCTCTGGCCATGGCGCCCATTTTTCTCATCGGCTCATAAATGGTTCTGATACTTCTTGAACCGTCTGTATTCTGATTGCCATAAGCATCATCACCAGGAGCTTGTTTAACCGTTACTCTAGACCAGTCAGCGTCCATTTCATCCGCGATCACCGAGGTTAATGAAGTTCTGACTCCCTGCCCCATCTCACTTCTTG
>CAVQSO010000010.1:0-71254 GCA_963715975.1 uncultured Flavobacteriaceae bacterium
TTATTGTTATTTTCGGGAGTTAAAAATTAATTGTGTTTGATAGATAAAAGCAATTCGCCTGCTTCTTTCATTTTCGTTTATAAAGATAAATAATATAAATGAAGAATGTAAGAGTCTGTTAAAGTTAAGCGGGTTTCTTCAATGCATTGACTATATTTGTTCTCCCAAATTAAAACCATTACATGAAGGCTGAAATCATCACTATTGGCGACGAGATTCTGATTGGTCAAATTGTTGATACCAATTCACAATGGTTGGGTCAGCGACTCAATGAGATCGGTGTTTCTGTTTATCAGATCACTTCTATTCAAGATGATAAGGAGCATATTGTAAAAGCGGTTGAAGAAGCCGAACAAAATGCAGATATCGTTATCATGACCGGCGGATTAGGCCCAACCAAAGATGATATTACGAAATTAACCTTGGCTGAATACTTTGATGATAAATTGACATATCATGAAGAAGTAGAACATCATATCAAGCATTTATTTGGCAGGATCAAATACAAATTTACTGATATGGATCTTCAGCAAGCCATGCTTCCTGCAAAGGCAACTATTTTAAAGAATCATTTAGGAACGGCTTCAGGGATGTGGTTTGAGAGAAATAAAAAAGTCTTTATTTCCCTTCCCGGAGTTCCGAATGAAATGAAAGGATTGATATCTGGCGAGGTGCTGCCAAAACTGAGGGAGAAATTTCATTTACCCTTTATTATGCACAAAACCCTTCATACCTATGGACTGGGAGAAAGCAGGGTTGCAGAACGGCTGACCGATTTTGAGAATGATTTGCCTGATATCATCAAATTGGCTTATTTACCTTCCTATGGAAGGGTTCGTCTTCGATTAACAACAAGAGGGACAGAAGAAGCCTCATTGAAGTTGAAACTGGATGAAAAAGTTGAACAGCTCAAGCTTTTGGTGAAAGATATTTATGTAGGAGAAGAAGAAAATACTTCAATAGAAAGAACGCTCAATGAGTTGTTATCAGATAGTAAGCAAACCTTGAGTTTGGCTGAAAGTTGCACAGGTGGCAATATTTCTAGAATGATCACGAGTATTCCTGGTGCATCTAATTTCTTAAAAGGAGCTTTGGTGGCCTATAGTGCAGCGGTAAAAACAAATTTACTGGGAGTGGAGGAGGAATTGATCAACAAACATTCTGTAGTGAGTAAAGAAGTTGCGATTGAAATGGCTTTGCGGTGTCAGAAATTATTTGCTACAGATTATGCGGTTTCGACCACAGGTAATGCCGGGCCAAGCACAGATGAAACAGATAAAATGGTTGGCGTCGTATTTATAGGAATAGCAAGCCCGTCAGGTGTTTATGCCGAAGAATTTTTCTTTGGTAAACCCAGAGACAAAGTTATAGAAAGAGCCTCTGTCAAGGCCTTGGAACTCTTAAGAAAAGAAATTTTAAAAAACAGTGTAAATAGTTTGCCAGATTAGGAAAGAATATTTATTTTTGCACCTCGTTTTGAAATAAGAATTAAAACAGTCAGGAAATGTCAAGAGTTTGTGAGTTAACGGGCAAAAGAGCAATGGTTGGAAACAACGTATCTCACGCTTTGAATAGAACCAAAAGAAAATTCAAAGTTAATTTGGTAAAAAAGCGTTTTTATTTACCAGCTGAAGATAAATGGGTAACTTTAAAGGTTTCTACAAGAGCTTTAAAGAATATCAATAAGAAAGGCGTTGAGGCAGTGATTGCTGAAGCAAGAGCTAATGGTTTTCTAAAAAAATAAGAAGAAGATGGCAAAGACTAAAGGAAATAGGATACAGGTAATTTTGGAATGTACAGAGCACAAGGCATCTGGACAGCCTGGAACTTCTCGTTATATTACTACGAAGAATAAAAAGAACACTCCGGATAGATTGGAAATTAAAAAATTCAATCCTATTCTGAAAAAAATGACAGTTCACAAAGAAATTAAATAATTAGAGATTTTCACTTTTGTGAGAATGTCAGATAAACATTGAGTCATGGCAAAGAAATCAGTAGCATCGTTACAAACAGGATCAAATAGATTGACCAAAGCTATTAAAATGGTAAGATCAGAAAAATCAGGAGCTTATACATTTGTTGAAAGCATTATGGATCCATCCAAAGTAAACGATTTCTTAAGCAAGAAATAGTCCTTACTTTTTAATTTATACATAAAGCTACTTTCTTTTTGAAAGTGGCTTTTTTGATTTTGGGCCAGGTGATAATCCCCTGAATTTTAATTAACTTTGTCCTTGCTAAAAAAAATCGATCTAATCAGAGACCAATCATGAGTTTGTTCAAAAAAATATTTTCTAAAGAGAAGAAAGAAACCTTAGATAAAGGTCTGGAGAAATCCAAAACCTCCTTTTTTAATAAATTATCAAAAGCCGTCGCGGGAAAATCTACAGTTGATGAAGATGTCTTGGATAATCTTGAGGAGGTTCTTGTGTCTTCAGATGTTGGAGTGGATACAACCTTAAAGATCATCGAACAAATAGAAGCTCGTGTATCCAGAGATAAGTATTTTGGAACGGATGAGTTAAACGGAATACTCAGGGAGGAAATAGCGGCTCTATTGGCTAAAACCAATACAGGCAATGATACTGAATTTGGTATCCCTTCAGATGCAGAAAGACCTTATGTGATCATGATCGTAGGAGTGAACGGTGTTGGAAAAACGACCACTATTGGTAAGTTGGCATCTCAATTTAAGAAACAGGGCCTAAAAGTGGTACTGGGAGCTGCTGATACTTTTCGGGCTGCTGCTATTGATCAACTGCAAGTTTGGGCAGACCGGGTAGATGTACCCATGGTGAGGCAGGAGATGGGCAGTGATCCGGCTTCAGTAGCCTATGACACTTTGCAGTCTGCAGTAAAACAAAATGCAGATGTCGTGATCATTGATACCGCAGGAAGGTTGCATAACAAAGTGAACCTGATGAATGAGTTGTCAAAAATAAAAAGAGTCATGCAAAAAGTAGCGCCTCATAAACCGGACGAAGTCTTGTTGGTTCTGGATGGTTCTACCGGACAAAATGCTTTTGAACAAGCCAAACAATTTACCAAGGCAACCGAGGTAACTTCACTTGCAGTGACCAAACTTGACGGGACGGCCAAAGGAGGCGTTGTGATTGGGATTTCAGATCAGTTCCAGATCCCCGTAAAATATATTGGCGTCGGAGAAGGGATTGATGATCTTCAGGTATTCAATAAAACAGAGTTTGTAGATTCTTTTTTTAAATAGGAGGATTATTGCCACCCCTTCGGAGGTGAGTCTTTCGGACGTGAACCCTTCACTTCCGACCGGGTGAGAAATTAAAAGTGAAATTGAAAGAGTCAAGGAATTATGCGAACAAAATCTTCCAAAAAAAATAAAATAAACGTTGTGACTTTAGGTTGTTCTAAGAATGTTTATGACAGCGAAGTGCTGATGGGACAGCTGAAGGCCAATAATAAAGAAGTAGTTCACGAAGATGAGAATGATGACGGTAATATAGTTGTGATCAATACTTGTGGATTTATTGGCAAAGCAAAAGAAGAGTCTGTCAATACCATTTTACATTATGTTGACAAAAAGGAAGCGGGTACAGTGGATAAGGTTTTTGTCACAGGATGTTTAAGTGAAAGGTATAAGCCGGATCTTGAAAAGGAAATTGCTGACGTAGATCAGTATTTTGGAACTCATGATCTTCCGAATTTATTGAAGGCTCTTGAGGCCGATTATAAACACGAACTGTTGGGCGAGCGGTTGACAACCACGCCAAAACACTATGCATATTTGAAGATTGCCGAAGGATGTGACAGACCCTGTTCATTTTGTGCCATTCCCTTGATGAGAGGAGGTCATAAATCGACACCAATAGAGCAAATCGTAACTGAGGCAGAAAATCTGGCTGCCAAGGGGGTGAAGGAATTGATTTTAATAGCTCAGGATCTTACTTATTACGGTTTGGACCTTTATAAGAAACGAGCACTTGCAGATCTTTTAAAGGCTTTGGTCAAGATTGAAGGCATTGAATGGATCAGACTGCATTATGCTTTTCCAACTGGATTTCCTCTGGATGTTTTAGATGTCATGAAGCATGAACCAAAGGTTTGTAATTACCTGGATATCCCCTTGCAGCATATCAATTCAGAATTACTGAAATCAATGAGACGGGGTAACAATTCTGAAAAAACGGTTGCTCTTATCGAAAAATTCAGGGAAATGGTTCCTGAAATGGCTATTAGAACCACTTTTATTGCGGGCTATCCGGGAGAAACGGAAGAGCAGTTTGAGGAGCTGAAAGATTTTGTAAGAACTACCAAGTTCGAACGAATGGGCTGTTTTACCTATTCTCATGAAGAGAATACCCATGCCTATCTTTTGAATGACGATGTTCCCGAAGAGGTCAAAGAGAGGCGCGTAGCTGAATTAATGGAAATTCAGGGTCAGATTTCTTTTGACCTGAATCAGGAAAAGGTGGGGAAAACCTTTAAGTGTATTTTTGATCGAAAGGAAGGTAATTATTTTATTGGCCGTACGGAATTTGATAGTCCTGATGTGGATAATAATGTCATCGTTGATGCCACTAAGCACTATCTTCAGGTGGGACAATTTATCGACATTACAATTACTGAAGCCACTGATTTCGATCTGTACGGAGAACCGTTGAGATAATGATGTATTGAATCATTGAAGGATTCACTTTGTCGTCCTAATTTTTGTTGACTTTGTTGTATAAACTTTTTTCAGGACAAGACATAAATAATATTTCTTTTAAGCATTGTAGCATTGTAGCATTGTAGCATTGTAGCATTGTAGCATTGTAGCATTGTAGCATTGTAGCATTGTAGCATTGTAGCATTGTAGCATTGTAGCATTGTCATGTATTTACACATCGACCCAATCAAACGTCTTAAAACAAGGTTAAAAAAAACGGACCTTCTTTTTTAAGATCAAAAAAGATGTATTTTTACTAAAAACTTCAATCATTGGGACAAATCAGCTCGACCGTAAAATTTCAGGATACAGGTTATTTTTCAAAGATCATGTGTGACTACCTCGATCAAAAGGAATCGGTCAAACAATTTTATAATAATTTTCCAAATATTGAAGGATTCAGGCTTCAGATTGAGGAAAAATCAAGGTCCTATAGTAAGGAAAATAGAGCTGTGTTATATGCGTGTTTAAAGGAGCAGACCAAACATGTACAGTTGTCTGATCTAAGTCGCGAGCACCTTTTATTGCTAAAGGATGCCAACACTTTTACGGTGACTACGGGACATCAATTGAACCTTTTTACCGGTCCCCTTTACTTTCTTTATAAAATTATTTCGGCCATCAATCTTGCCACTGAATTAAAAGAGAATTTCCCTGATAAAAATTTTGTTCCTGTCTATTGGATGGCCACAGAAGATCACGATTTTGAAGAGATCTGTTATTTTAATTATAAGAAAAACAGGATTCAATGGGATAAGGATGTCCAAGGTGCGGTTGGAAGGACTTCCACCCAAGGTTTGGAAGGGGTTTTTGATAAAATCGAAGAAAACTTCGGTAGCAACAAGTATGCCCGCAGACTAAAGCAATTATTTCAAGATGCCTATTTAAAACATGCCACTTTAACCGAAGCTACCAGATATTTGGCCAATGAATTGTTTGCAGACTATGGCCTGCTTATTATCGATGGAGATGATCCCGGCTTGAAAACCTTGTTCGTTCCTAATGTCAAGGAAGAATTGACCCAACAAACCTGTTTTAAAGAGGTGAGTGCAACGAATGAGGTCCTGGGTGCAACGTATTCGATACAGGTGAATCCAAGAGAGATCAATTTGTTTTATCTGGATAAAGAGCTTAGAGAAAGGATTCTGTTCGAAGAGGGTGTTTATAAAATTAACAATACGGATCTTGTTTTCTCTGAAAAGGAAATAATGGATCTGGTGGATACTTCTCCCGAAAAGTTTAGCCCCAATGTGCTGATGAGACCCTTGTATCAAGAGGTGATTTTACCAAATTTATGTTATATAGGCGGGGGTGGAGAAATGGCCTATTGGATGCAGCTCAGGAATTTCTTTGATAGGGTGTCAGTGCCTTTTCCTATTTTACTGCTGCGTAATTCGGTTTTGATCATAGACGAGAAACAGCATCAGAAACTGGAAGCCTTACAAATATCTGAGCAGGAGATTTTTCTAGAGCAAAACGACTTGATCAAGAAAAAGGTAAAGGAGATCTCAGATCTGGATATTGATTTTTCCAAGCAGCGAAAAGAATTAAGAGAGATGTTCACTGAATTAAAATTATTATCCGATAAAACTGATAAGTCTTTTAGCGGAGCTGTGCTGGCTCAGGAAAAGAAGCAGTTAAACGGTTTGGATAAGCTGGAAAAAAGACTGTTAAAGGCTCAAAAACGAAAGTATCAAGAAATTGTATCCCGTATAAGTATTCTTCAGGAACAGTTGTTTCCCAAACATTCTCTCCAGGAACGTCAGGCGAATTTTTCAGAATTTTATGAGATTTATGGAGAGGATCTTATCCCTCTTTTGGTGTCGTGTTAAGGCCCTTGGCCCTTGAGTTTGATCTGATAACTCCTGTTTCCTAAATCAAACCGCAGATCAGAAGTGCTTTTTGATAAGCCTCTAAGCGATATTCATAGTTATAGGTTGTGATATCCTGAGGAGAGATCCATATCAACTCATCAAATTCATCATCCTGGGGAACTGTCTGGGCTTCAGATCTATGTTTGATCTTTACAATGGAAAGTTCCTGACCCATATAAACCGGATGGCAATTTGGAGGGAAAGGATATCTTACTTTTTCTTCATAAACTTCCAGGATATGATCATGCAGTAAATGATAATTCAATTCTTCTTTTAGTTCCCTTTTAATTCCTGTGATCAGATCTTCTTCATCTTCGAGTCCGCCTTGAGGAAATTTATAACTTTTGTCACGAGGTGAATAGCCAATAAGTACTTTTGACTCTTCATTGATGATGACGGCCATAACAGCTTGTCTGTATATTTTTCCCATGATGCTGATTACTTGATGTAAATTTAACAAAAAAAAATGACCGCAGTTACGGTCATTTTAGCGCTAAAAATTTATTTTATTATTATGAGATAAATAAAAAGGAAAACAGCATTGCGAATTTCCCAACTTTTAAATTTTCTATATTGAAAAAACGATTTCTTCTTGGCATTTTGACCTCAGGCTTATGAGTTTGTTCAGCAACCAATTCAGAAACCTCTCCAATGAGTTGATAACAAGCATTGATCAATTTTTCTTCTCTTGGAAGATAATCATTCTGAGGATACAGGATGAGCAAGAAATCATCATTATTGTCAGGAGAAGTAAAACTTTCTTCTAAGGTTGGTGCATTACAATTTTGAACAAATTCCTTGTAAATCTCCCTAAATACAGATAATTTGCTCTTATCTATGATAGAGAAGTTTACAGAATCCAAAAGCGCATCCGTTTTTTGACTGAATGAAAGGGCTTTCTGGTGATTACCCAACAGTTCAGAATTGATAGAGTCTTTGATGTTAAGTTTTTCAGATAAATAATCAGTCATTGTACTCTCAACGAATAATGCTGACACAAAAAACTCATTTCTAACTTTTACCTCGCTTATCTCCATGATCCTTATTTAGTTTAAATAGGTTACACATTGAATGATTAAATTCAATCTATTATTATACTAACGTTCTTTGAGGGGAGTTATTACAAGGGGTAAATCAATTACTTTGCCAAAGGCTAAGCAACAATCTTAAAACAAAGTTAAAAATTAAAGTGTCTTAACCTAACAATGTTGATAAAAACACCCAGAATTGTGGATAAAATTCATGGTATACCATGAATAAAAAAAAGCCCTTTTGCTAACAAAAGGACTTTTTATCATAAGATATGTAAAGAAATGAATTCTTATTTTTTGAATTTGGCGTATTTAGATTTGAACTTGTCAATTCGACCAGCTGTATCAACCAATTTCATTTTTCCTGTATAGTATGGGTGAGAGGTACGAGAGATCTCCAATTTGATCAACGGGTATTCAACACCTTCAACATCAATAGTTTCTTTTGAATTGGCAGTCGATTTTGTTAAAAAAACATCTCCATTAGACATGTCTTTAAATGCTACCATTCTATAATTTTCCGGATGTATTCCTTTTCTCATCGTTAACTCATTTAAATTTTATACTTTCGCTTCTTTTAAAAAGAAGATTCAGCACCTGCCGAATTTGAGAGTGCAAATTTAAATAATATTTTTAAAACTCAAACATTATTTTAGTTATTTTAAACAAAAAATAATAATATGAATAAAATTGCTTTCATTCTAACGTTGGCATTCCTTCTTATTCTGAATGCTTGTGGAAATAAATACCAATTGCAGTTAGAGTCTCCCAAAAGTATTCAGATAGATAAACCCTTAAAAATTAGCGTAAAAGATAAAAAAGGGAACCCAATTGATTCTGTGCAGTATTTTATAAACGGTGTCCTAATCAAGAATCATGAGGCTTTGGATATCAAGACATATAAATTAGGAAAGCAAGCCTTGTCAGCCGTTATCTACTTTGATGGCACAAGTAAAAAATTAAACAATACAATTTACTTCTTAAATGACAAAGCCCCAAAGGTTTTTACCTATGAGGTTGTCAATGAATTTCCTCATGATGATCAGGCTTTTACCCAGGGTTTTGTGTATCACAATGGATACTTTTATGAAAGTACCGGACAGAATGGCAAATCCTCCCTGAGAAAGGTTGAAATTGAAACAGGAAAGGTTTTGCAAAAGATCGATCTTGACAGACAATATTTTGGTGAAGGCATGACGATTAAAGACGGAAAGATCTATCAATTGACCTGGAGAAAAAAAGTGGGCTTTATATATGATCTTGAAAACTTCAAGCTGGAAAAGTCATTTGACTATGGCCAAAGCAAGGAAGGATGGGGTTTAACGCATAATAATGAATATCTGGTTAAAACTGATGGATCGGAGCGTATGTGGTTATTGGATCCCCAAACCCTTAAGGAGGTTTCTTATATTGAGACCTATACAAATAAAAGAAAAGCTGAAAAACTGAATGAACTCGAATTCGTTAATGGAAAGATCTACGCAAATATTTGGCAGCAGAATTCGATTTTAATCGTAGAGCCCTCAAATGGTGCTATTGAAGGTATTGTTAGTCTAAAAGGACTTCAGGCCAAGGCGGGTCAAAAAGGAGAAGACAATGTGTTGAATGGCATTGCCTATGATCAGGAAAATGACCGTTTGTATGTAACCGGAAAGAACTGGAATAAGGTTTTTGAGATCAAATTGATTGAAAAATAATTGGCTATGCTTCGCTATCTGTTTTTGATACTTATAACTATTATAACTTTGCAGTCTTGCAATGACGATATTTTTGAGACCAGCCCCAGTACGGGTCAGTTGGAATTCTCAAAGGATACGGTATTTTTGGATACTGTTTTTACCAATACGAGCTCAAGTACCAGAACGTTTAAGGTTTATAACAAAAGCAATAAGCATATCAGTATTCCAAGTATAAGATTAGGTAATGGAGAACAATCGTTTTACAGGCTCAATGTGAATGGTGAGCCAGGAAAATCATTTGAAAATATTGACATATTACCTAAAGATAGCATCTATGTCTTTGTAGAAGCCACAATAGATTACACCAAGGTGACCGATCCGCTTTATATTGATGAGGTCATTTTTGACCAAGGAGATAATGAGCAGGAAATAAAATTGATAACACTGGTTCAGGATGCTTATTTTTTATATCCGCAAAGAGATGCAGATGGGATAAAGGAAAAGATCGTTTGGGGTATTGATGAGGAAGGAGAAGAAATACTGGTGGATGGATTTTATCTTGAAGGCAATACAACCTGGACCAATGAAAAGCCCTATGTGGTTTATGGTTATGTTGGGGTAAATATTGGTCAAACGCTTACCATAGAAAAAGGGGCAAGAATACATTTTCATGAAGATTCAGGGCTGCTGGTCGAAAAAAACGGCTCATTGAAGATCAACGGTACTTTGGATGAAAAAGTAATCATTCAAGGAGACAGGCTGGAACCATTTTATGAAAACATTGCAGGTCAATGGGGAACAATTTGGTTAAAAGCCGGAAGTAAGGAGCACCGTATCAACCACACTTTGATCAAAAATAACATCATTGGGATCATAGTCGACACGATTGGCAGTGCAGCTGAACCCACCCTTACGATTCAAAATTCAGAGATTTATAATACCAGCAACTTTGGATTGTTGGCCCGAGCTGCTAATATTACGGGATCGAACCTGGTCATAGGAAACAACGGGCAGTCTGCTCTTGCTTGCACCTATGGCGGCACTTATAATTTTACACATGCTACCTTTGCTAACTATTGGTCGGGGAATATCAGAGAATTTCCCGCGGTACTTGTAAATAATTTTCAATCATCAAGTGGCAGCAGTGGTTCAGGAGAATTGCTTGTGAACGATTTGTTGGCCGCAAACTTTACAAATTGTATCATTGAAGGGAATCAGAGTAATGAATTCCTGCTTCAAAAAAATGATCAGGCTGCTTTTAATTTTAAATTTAAAAATAACTTATTGCGTTTTTCAAACCGGGGAGGAAATATAGCGAATGATCCACTATACGATTTTGACGATATGGATAAGTATGAGGATAATATTTTTAACGGAGAGCCAGACTTTAAAAACGTGAATGAAAACGAATTTTTAATCGGTGATGCGTCTGATGCAAAGGCAAATGCAGACCGTTCGGCTGCCCAACGAATACCTTTTGATCTGTTAGGGGTGAATCGCGTTACCTCACCTGATATGGGAGCCTACCAGCATATCATCTTTGAAGAATAAGTTCTTATTGTTCACCTCATTTTGGAAGATCATGTGATTTTTAGGTCCGCAAGTATATCAAGATGCAGATCGGTTGTTTTCGTGTCATAAAGAAGAAAGCAGTAATAAAATGATGGTGCTTAAAAATTTCATATTTTTGATGGTGTATTTCCTTAATTTACTAAAAGTTAAACTACGTTAAATGAGCTCAAAAAGAATTCTGGTAACTGGTGCCAGCAGGGGTATAGGATTAGAACTGGTCAAGCAGTTTTTAGAGCATGGTCATCAGGTACTTGCCTTAAGCAGAAACGCTAAAGGCCTTGAAAAACTGAAATCAGGGTATGAGCATTTGAATGTCGTAGAAACTGAAATTACTTTAGACACCGGAATTGATAAGGTGGTAGGATTTGTAAAAAAGTATTGGGGAGCAGTGGATATTGTGATCCATAACGCCGGAGCCTTACTTCATAAACCTTTTAAGGAAACCACTGTAGATGATTTTCAAAGAATTTATCAGGTCAATGTTTTTGCCGTTGCCGAGCTGAGCAGAAGGCTTGATCCTTTTTTTATTGATGGAACTCATGTTGTGGCCATAAGTAGCATGGGAGGTATTCAGGGAAGCATGAAATTTGCGGGTCTTGCTGCCTATAGTTCGTCAAAAGGAGCGGTCATTACCTTAATGGAACTGCTGGCAGAAGAATATAAAGACAGAGGGGTTTCATTTAATACCTTGGCCCTGGGAGCGGTGCAGACCGAAATGCTAAAAGAAGCATTTCCTGATTATGAGGCTCCGGTTACTGCGGCGGATATGGCAAATTACATTTCAGAGTTTGCACTAAACGGAAATAAAGTATTTAACGGGAAAGTGTTGCAGGTTTCCAATTCAACTCCTTAGTTGGAATCGGTGCAGCCATAAAGAAAGGATTGATTGGAAACGAAAAAAGAAATTCTCGAAAAGTACCTGCCAGAGGAAGCCATAGATAAAGTGCTTGACCTGGTAGAGCGTTATCCCTGCCATCTCAAAATTGTGCATAAAAGAAGCAGTAAACACGGTGATTTTAAAAGATACAGCGATGGAAAGGTTCAGATTACGATCAACAATGACCTCAATCCGTATCGATTTTTACTGACACTTGTGCATGAATACGCTCATTTAGTTACTTTTCAGGAATACAAGAGGGTAAGGCCCCATGGAGTGGAATGGAAAAGTAATTTTAAATTGCTGATGTTGCCTTTTCTAAGTCCTAAGATTTTTCCGGATGATCTGCTAAAACTTCTGGCAGGGTATCTGATGAATCCAAGGGCGAGTAGTGACGGAGATATGAACTTGTCATTAGCTTTTAGGAATTATGATCGTGTCACAGATAAAACGCTTATTTTTGAGATTCCCGATAAGAGCAGATTTCAATACCAGAACAAAACTTTTATAAAGGGAAAAAAACGACGTACCGATACGAATGTGTTGAAGTACTCACACACAGGAAATATATTTTCCACCCGCATGCAGAGGTGGAGCTAATAAAGTAACATGATGAACAAGAATTATTACGCAGTGATCATGGCCGGAGGAGTAGGTTCCCGATTTTGGCCGGTAAGCACACCTGACAATCCCAAACAGTTTCACGATATGCTAGGAACGGGACAATCGCTTATTCAGCAAACTTTTAACAGGTTGTCAAATTTGATCCCTCATGAGCAAATACTGATCGCGACCAACCAGCGGTATAAGGATTTGGTGATGCAACATTTACCTGAAGTAACTGAGAATCAATTACTTTTGGAGCCTGCTATGAGAAATACTTCTCCTTGTATTTTATATTCAGCCCTTAAGATTGCCGATCAGAATAGTGAGGCGGTAATGATCGTTGCTCCCTCTGACCACTATATAGAAGACGAAGCAGAATTTGTACGAAATGTAAAGTCTGCTTTTGAGGCCTGTCAGCAAAATGATATTTTGATGACCCTTGGTATCAAACCCACAGGGCCTAATACAGGGTACGGTTATATCCAGTTTGAAGACAGTACATCAGAAGTAAAGAAGGTTAAGAATTTTACGGAAAAACCAGATCTGAAAACAGCTGAGAATTTTATAGCTCAGGGAGATTATCTCTGGAATGCCGGAATATTTATTTGGAGTGTTAAAAGTATTCTTGATTCGTTTAAAAAAAGCCTTCCAGAGATGTGTGATTTATTCGAAAGTGGCGACTCTTGTTGGAATTCTGAAAAAGAAGCTGATTTTATTGCGGATCATTATCCCAAGGCTGAGAATATATCTATTGATTATGGTATCATGGAAAAAGCCCAAAACGTGTATGTGATGGGTACCGATTTTGGTTGGAATGATTTAGGAACCTGGGGTTCATTATATGATAAGCTCGATAAAGATGAAAGTGAAAACGCCATAGTAAATGCCAATGGATATTTTTTAGATTCGAAAAGGAATATGATTAGTACAAATGGAGCTAAAAAAATTGTACTGGCGGGGATCAGTGATTATATTATTGTAGAAACGGAAGATACCATCATGATTTATCCCAAAGCTGAGGAACAGAATATTAAAGAAATTTCAAAAGAAGCGGAGAAGAAATTTGGAAAAGGCTAATTTTTACTACATTTACTAATGTCATCAATAGGTTAAGACGTTATGGAAGAAAATAAAAAGGATCAGGTAGAGGAGGATAAAAAATTTCAGGAACAAAAAGAAGAAGTCCAGAAGGAATTTAAGGGCTTTTTTCAGAGTTTAAAGGAATATATTCCGCAACTTTTAAGTATTCGACGGGATACCGATAAGGAAGCGACCGCAAAGACGATCAGAGAAGGTGTTTCCATTAAAGGGACAAACAGCATGGATTCTGGTTTTTTCCATTTTGATTGCGTCCATTGGATCTGAATGTAAGCTCAACAGCTGTAGTGATTGGAGCGATGTTAATATCTCCCCTTATGGGTCCTATTCTTGGAATAGGGTTTCTCGATTGGGGTAAATGATGTGGATACTTTGAAAGCTTCAGTGATCAACTTTGGAGCCATGGTGTTCTTGAGCCTTTTGACTTCTTTTATATTCTTTAGTATACCAATTTTTAAGGAAGCGACTCCCGAAATCCTTGCCCGTACCAAGCCTGACGTAAGAGATGTATTGATCGCTATATCCGGTGGTTTGGCACTGATCATTGCCATCAGCCGAAATAAACCACAGTTCAATACTGTTGCGGGTGTTGCCATTGCCACCGCCTTGATGCCACCTCTATGTACAGCCGGATTTGGTTTGGCTACCGGACAATTCAATTATTTTGGAGGAGCCATGTTCCTTTTTACGATTAACTGTATTTTTATAGCCCTTGCAGCTTTTGTGATCATAAAATACTTGAAGTTTCCGATGCTTAAGTATATCAATCAGGCAAAAAGGAAAAGAATTTCACGTTTTGCTTCTTTGATCGCTTTCGTCATACTTGCCTTTAGTATTTATCTTTTTTATCAGTTATATGTATTAAACGATTATACGATCAAAGCTGAAAAATTCATCGAAAATTTGAAGGCAGAAGGAGTGAATATTATTGGTGACAGTAAGGAAAGTATTAATTTTAAGGAAAGGGAAATTAAGTTATATGTTTTTGGCAGTGACTATTCAGGTAGGGATAAAGACAGATGGGAGGAGCAAATTAAGGAACTTGGCTTGAAAAATACAAAATTAACTATTTTGAAAAGTCAGGATGATTCGGGAATACGGGAAGATATAGACAAGATCAAAGAGCTCTATATCAATTCACATCAAATGTTGAGCTCTCGAGATGAAACCATCAAGGAAAAAGATCTTAGGATCAGTGAATTGGAGAAAGACCTGAGGCGTTATTATGCCAATGAGGTCCATTTTGACAGGATCATCAAAGAAATTCAGATCAATTATGCAGATCTTCAGGAAATAGGTTACTCCAGAGAATATGTGTCTAATTTTGAAAAGATGGATACACTCAATGTTATATCCGTAACATGGAAAAATAAAGTTTCTAATCGACAGAGAAAAATACAGGAAGAGAAACTGAAGGAATGGCTACAGGCGCGCTTGGATATCAAAAATTTGGAAATCAGGGAGAAATAGTTTGAGTATAGTAGGGTCTAATGACCCATTCAAATAGATTTTATTAGACCTGACGACCAGTCTCTTATTTGGTTTTATGGGTCATGTCCGGAAAGTAAAATTCAACAGAGGCAGCTCGGTTGAGAAAAATTACCTTGAGGTAGTTCTTTATAAAAGAATTAAAAAGTAGACTTATTGTTTCCGTCAAGTAGAATCCTTACCCTTCTCTAATGTATACCTCTCTTACCTTTTTGTAAAGGTTTGATGAATATACAAAATCTGTAACTGCTTTGTTGTCAGTTTTAAAAATAGTCTTGTAAGTTCCTTCCCATTCTTTTAACCCTTCTTTAAGGAAAATAATTTTCTCACCTATTTCCATAACCGAATTCATATCATGGGAATTGATGATGGTGATCATCTGGTATTCATCCGTAATTTCTTGGATCAGGTTGTCAATTACAATGGCTGTTTTAGGGTCAAGACCTGAATTGGGTTCATCACAGAACAGATACTTGGGATTCATCACTATGGCTCTGGCGATAGCTACCCTTTTTTGCATTCCTCCAGAAAGTTCTGCAGGAAATTTGTCATTCACATTTTCGAGGTGAACACGATTTAGTACAAAGTTGACCCTGTCTTTCATTTCTTCCTCTGTTTGATCAGTAAACATCTTAAGAGGAAACTTGATATTATTTTCTATTGTTTCTGAATCAAATAATGCACCTCCCTGAAAGACCATACCTATTTCTTTACGCAGATCTCTTTTTTCTGACAATGTCATTTTGCTGTAATGTCGGTTGTCATAACAGATATCACCTTTTTCCGGAGAAAAAAGACCAAGTAGGCATTTAAGAAAAACTGTTTTACCAGAACCACTGGTTCCTATGATCATACTGGTGTCTCCTTTGTGAAAAGTAGCCGAAACACCTTTTAAAACATGATTAGCACCAAAAGATTTATGTATGTCTGTAACTTCTATCATTTATCCTAAAAGCATTTGAGTTAGGAAATAATTTAGTAATATGATCACGATACTGGTCCAAACCACTGCTTGTGTACTTGCTTTTCCAACTTCAAGTGAACCTCCTTTGACATAGAATCCATAGAATGATGGAATGGTTGAAATGACAAAGGCAAAAACCATGGTTTTAATAAGGGCATACCTAATCAAATAGGGTTGAAAATCCATTCGAATCCCTTCAATATAACTGTCTGATGTAAAGAGCCCGGTCATAAAACCAGAAACCCAACCTCCGAAAATACCTAAAAACATCGCTAATAATACGATAAAAGGATAAAAGAATACAGCGGCAATAACTTTTGGCAGAACCAGAAAGTTCAAAGCATTAACGCCCATGACCTCGAGTGCATCGATTTGCTCTGTTACCCTCATCGTTCCAATACTTGAAGTGATATAGGAACCAACTTTTCCCGCAAGTATAATTGACATGAAGGTTGGAGCAAATTCCAGGATAATAGATCTTTTGGTGGCAAATCCAATCAGGTATTTGGGAATCCAAGGACTATCAACATTAAGTGCCGTTTGAATGGCTACTACTCCTCCTACAAAGAAGGAAATAAAAGCGACAATACCCAAAGATTTTAGGCCCAGTTCTTCAACCTCCTTAAACAGGCTTTCTCTGAATACGGATCTTTTCTGTGGTTTTTTAAAAACCTGTCCCAGCATCAGAAAATAAAGCCCAATATTGTGAAAATATTTCATATCGATTAGAATAGTGCTAAAATATTAAAATTTGACTGACATATGAACATATAAACACGCTTTTATCCTTAAATTTGCGGTCAAAATAGAAATCATGAAAAAGTTATTGTTCGTTTTTTGCATAATGTCTGTCTCTTTACATGCTTTTGCTCAGGATATCACTAAAGTGGACCGACCCAAATTGGTAGTGGGAATCGTGGTAGATCAGATGCGCTATGATTATCTGACAAGGTTCTATCACAGGTATGGTGAGGATGGTTTTAAGAGAATTTTGGGTGAAGGGTTCAACTATGAAAACGCCCATTACAATTATCTGCCTACCGTAACCGCCGTGGGTCACGCCTCTATATATACGGGAACAACTGGAAGTCAACACGGGATCATCGCAAATGACTGGTACGATAAATATGCGAAGAAAATGATCTATTGTGTAGATGATTTTAATTACCAGCCGGTGGGTACTGCAGAATTGAATGAACAAAAATCTCCCGTAAACTTATTGTCCACAACTGTAACGGATCAGCTTAGATTGTCTCAAAACATGAAAGGTAAAACCATTGCAATAGGATTGAAAGACAGATCTGCTGTATTGCCCGGAGGACACACATCAAATGGCTCATACTGGTTCGTTGGAAAAAATGACGGTAAATTTGTCACTTCTTCTTTTTATATGGATGCCTTGCCAAAATGGGTCAATGATTTCAATAATAATGGCCTTGCAGCTAAATACATGGAAGAGAAATGGGAAACCTTATATCCCATTAAAAGCTATACAGAAAGTATAGAAGATGACAATTCTTATGAAGGCTTGTTTTATGGTGAGAAGAAACCTGTTTTTCCACATGATTTAAAAAGTTTAAAGGATAAAAATGGTAATTATGATCTGATCAAGGAAAGCCCTTTCGGGAATTCCATATTGGTTGAATTTGCTAAAGCGGCCATAGAAGGTGAAAAGTTAGGTCAACGGGAATACACTGATTTTTTGGCTATGAGTTTTTCAAGTCCGGATTATATTGGTCATCGTTATGGTCCTGATTCAAAGGAAGTTGAAGATACTTACTTGAGGTTAGATCTTGATATAGCTGAGCTTCTGAGCTACTTGGATAATAAGATGGGTAAAGGCAATTATACCTTGTTTTTAACTGCTGATCATGCGGTTGCTCCTGTTCCGGCATACTTAAAGTCTTTGAAAATTGCTGCCGGTTATTTTGACTATGCTGCTTTTAGGATCTATGTAAATGAACTTTGTGAAAAATACTATGGGGCTTCAGATCTTGTCGAGAACTTTTCAAACAATCAGGTCTTTTTAAACAGGGATGCTTTGACCAGGCTCGATCTGGATGCGGCAAGCGTTTCTCAGCGATTGGCAGATGATATCATTACCTATGAAGGTAGTGAGTAAAGTAGTGACTGCAAGAACACTTCAAACTACCGATTTTACATCCGGAATTATGAACTACATTCAAAACGGATATAATCAGAGATTATCGGGAGATATTGTTATGATTCCAAATCCCGGGATGATCTACAAAAGACAAACCGGTACCACCCATGGTTCAGGTTATAGTTACGACAGACATGTGCCAATTATGTTTTTTGGAAAAGGTATTAAAAATGGTAGAAGCCGCGAATATACTGAGATCATTGATATTGCTCCAACCATTTCCAACCTCTTGCAAATTTCTTTCCCGAACAGTCATTCAGGCAAAGTTTTGAAGGAAGTGCTGAAATAAATTGCACCTATACGCATGTTTAAAAATGAAAAAACTCTCCAAATCAATGGAGAGTTTCCTTCTTTAACAATAACAATTTTCCCTAGTTTTAAAATAAAAAAACTAATGAGATTATACAACGCACATTGATTTTTAATATTGTAATGTGACTTGGAAATAAAAAAATAAAAATTTTCAGGAGTAAGATGTCTGTAGTTTTGGGACTATTTTAAAAAGAAAAAACCTTCCAAATAAATGGAAGGTTTTCCTTCTTTAACAATAACAATTTTCCCTAGTTTTAAAATAAAAAAAACTAATGAGATACTACAACGCAGATTCAGTTTTTAATATTGCTTCAGTCAAAAAATAAATCAAATATTTTTTAAATTATTACTTCAAGTAGATGTTTATGAAGAATTTAATTTCAATAAAATAATAAGCATAAAAAAACTCTCCATTTCCATGGAGAGTTCTCTTCTTTAACAATAACAATTTTCCCTAGTTTTAAAATAAAAACTAATGAGATAATACAACGCAAATTCATTTTTAATATTGTAGCGAAGAAGAAAAAAACCGAGAAAAACTGAATTATTTTTTTAGTACCTGATGCGCTATTTTTTTCCTTTGGACTTGGGTGGCCTTGTTTTAGGCTTTTTGTACTTTTTTTTGATCTCCCTTTTATAAGATCCACCTAGATTTATTTTTTTATTTTTTTCACTTTTTTCATGAAACGCCAATCCGGATTTTAACTTTGGTTTTTCCTTTCCACCGATCTCTCTTTCGGAAGAGTTGTCTTTTTCTTCAGGCATCAATTCTTTAGAAATAATTACAGCTTCCGGTAATTTTACCAGGGGAATTTCTGTTTGCATCAAGATTTCAATTTCCAGAACTGCTTCTTCCTCGCCCGGAACAAATAAAAATATGGCTTCACCGCTTTTTCTGGCCCTTCCTGTACGTCCTATTCGGTGAATATATTGTTCCGGATACGCCGGGGCATCGAAATTGATCACATGGCTAACCCCCAGAATATCCATACCTCGGGATACAATATCCGTAGCGATAAGAATTCTGATTGTTCCATCCTGAAATTTTTCAATTGCCTGAAATCGGTAATTTTGAGATTTATTCGAATGAATAAGATCTAATTCATCTCCAAAGGTGTCGCTTAGATCTTCATACAATCGATCTGCAATTTTCTTATTTTTTGTAAAGATCAATACTTTGTCTAATCCGTCCTGTTCAAGGAGGTGCTTAAGGTAGTTCACCTTGGTGTTGTAATTTGGCACAGCGATACCTTTTTGTTCGATCTTTTCGAGGGGAGTGCCAACAGGAACGATCTCTATTTTTTTAGGGCTTTTAAAGAAGCTTTGTATGAGTGTGTCAACCTCCTCTGTAATGGTTGCAGAAAACATAATGCTTTGACGTTTTTTGGGAAGTATATCAAGAATGTTTAACAACTGTGGTCTAAAACCTATAAAAAGCATTTCGTCCACTTCGTCTAAAACCAATTTTTGAATGGCTGCAAGTCTAAGTACTCCTGAGACGGCCAGGTCAAACAATCTTCCTGGTGTGGCAACCAAAATGTCAAGCCCTTCAACAATCCTTTCTTTTTGGGGATTGATATTTACTCCTCCGTAAACACCGGCAATCCTGACGTTTTGATAAGCCGTGAGTTCTTCGGCCACAGATACGACTTGAGCAACAAGCTCCCTTGTAGGTACGATAATAAGTACCCTTGGATGGGTTTGATCAGAAAAAGTAAGCGATTTTAAAACAGGAAGCAGGTAGGCAAGGGTTTTTCCAGTACCGGTTTGAGCCAGCCCAACCATATCGTTTCCGGAGTTCACAGCCGGAATCGATTTTTCCTGTATTGGCGTGGGGGTAACTATGCCCATATCGTTTAAGGCTTTTAATTGTGGCTTGTTAATTTTTAAGTCCTCAAATGATTTCATAGGTGCTTGTTTTATTTTGCAAAATTAATTATACATTCGGGAATTCTATCATAAGTTCAATAAATATTAGTTTTGCCGTATGAAAAGCTTTTTGTTGCATAGGTCAGTGGTGCTTGTTTTTAGCTTATTTCTGATACTTTCATGTTCGGATGATGATTCGCCACCTGAGCCAATCAATAATGAGTATGAACTCGATAATACCGTGTTTCAGATTCGCACGAATATGTATTGGGAATCGGATGTGGGTCAAGATGAGGTTAGTCAGATCAGATTGTTTGAGCCTTTGATTGATAGCTCTTTGTACGATATGATCATGATCAGTCCTGTTAACGGACCTTCTTCTTTGGAGGGTACATATGTATATAGTAAAACAGGCGATATCGGTACCTATGACCTGAAATTCGTTCATGCGACTGACGGGGAGGATGAATTACTTTGGTACACCAATGGAGAAAAAGGTGAGGTACTAAATATTCAATCGATGGGTGAGAGAGCTGGGCAGAAGATTTATCGAATAATTCTCTCAGATTTCGATTTGAATTACGGGTATTGGGATTATTTGGCAGGCCAATGGGTTTCTTTAGGTCAAAAGACCTTTAGATTGAGTTATGAGGGACCCATAGAATGAATTAAAAAATTGATGTAGCTATGATATATCTATTCTTTGATCAAGGCCTGGAAAAATGGTACATCTATAATGCCTTTATGCAATTTTCAAGTCTTATTTTTACTTTTTTGGCAAGATTACCTAAATTTTCATTTTCTATGGCTTGCATTGAGGCCATTGGGTCAACTGCAGAAATTTCAATTTCACCAGGATTCTTTTCCTGTACGATGACATTACAGGGCAGCATGGTGCCTATTTTGTCTTCTGACTGAAGCGCCTCGTAGGCAAACGGCGGATTACAGGCTCCCAGAATTTTATAATTGTAAAAATCAACATCCAATTTGTTTTTTAAGGTTGCCTTAAGGTCTATTTCGGTCAAAATTCCAAAGCCTTCATTTTTTAGTGACTCCGTAATTCTTGCTATACCTTCTTCAAAAGATATATTTTTTAAGGTCTTGTTGATGTAATAGCTCATGACTTGATGGTTTAAATTTAATTTTTTAGCACAGTATAAAGTTACTCATTTTAGTTTTTCCAAGTGGCTATTTTTTGAGATGTTTTGTGTCTGTATTTTCGAGCTTTATCCACCTTCAATTGTTTAGGTTTTCATGTAAGCCTATGTATTGGGAATTAAAATAAAAGGAGCGTTTAAAATAAATTTTATGACCCAAGATAGGGTGGTGGGTGTGCTGTTCTTAAATACCAAATATCAGATGTAAAGTTTAAAAAAACAGGGTATCACTTAAAAAAGTTAAAAAAACAAGATGCAATATCTTAAACACCATAAAAACAGCTAGTTATATTTATTTTAAGCTGAACTATAGAATTTGCCTATAGTAGAATATTCATAAAAATATAATTTTTATATTTTATACTTAAATAATTGTAAATCAGTTTTTATAATATTTTTATTTAATGTTAAACTATAAATTATGAAGAAATGGGTATATTTTAAAGAAATATAAAGATAAGATGGTCAAATGTAGTAAAATTATGATGGACTTTAACCGTTTATATGATCTGGTTTGAAGACTAAATTCCTACTGTTGAATGTTGATAGAAATTTAGAACGGCGTCCTTGGATTTATGATTCAAGAAGCAGATTTTTTAGGAAGGGTCATTTGTCATTGTTTGGTATTCACATGGGTGGTATTTTGAATAGAATAATTTGAATTTGCAGGAATATTCTAAAATTGTCATTGGATTCAAATCATGTTAAAAAAAAAGAATTCGATCTTGAAGATTCTTTTTCTTATTTTTGTTTTTCAAGATTTAAAAATTAGTTTATGAAAAATATTTTTTTAAAAAGTGTTAAGTTGAAAACAAGCATATTGTTTTCAGCATTGTTATTTGTTTTAATCTCCTGTGGTGGTGGAGACGGTGAACCAAGTGGACCGACAAACCCTCCTGCAGGGAATTTGCCCGAGGTTCCTGACGAATCTTTTGAGACTTTGGTCTGGTCAGATGAGTTTGATGTAGACGGAAGTCCCGATGCAGAAAAATGGGGTTATGATTTGGGTGATGGGTGCCCTAATCTTTGTGGATGGGGAAATCAAGAAGCGCAATACTATACAGATCGACCAGAGAATGTCATCGTGGATGACGGTCTTTTAAAGATTACTTTAAAAAAGGAAGATTATGAAGGCTCTAAATATACTTCTACGCGTATGTTGACTCAAGGGAAATATGACTTTAAATACGGTAAACTTGAAGTTAGAGCAAAACTTCCTTCTGGAGGTGGTACATGGCCGGCAATTTGGATGCTAGGATCCAATATTTCAACAGCTGGATGGCCAGCTTGCGGAGAGATTGATGTTATGGAGCACGCCGGCAACAGGCAAGGAGAAGTGTCAAGTGCCTTGCATACGCCTTCAAGTTCCGGAGCTACTATAAATACTGGAAAACAAACCATCAATGATGTCTCAGACGAATTTCATGTATACACAGTAGTATGGAAACGTCAGTCAATTACATTTTCAGTGGATGGAGTTATTCACTACAGTTATAATCCTCCGAGTAAAAATGACAGTAACTGGCCATTTTACCTCGAACAGTTTATCATTCTAAATGTCGCTATGGGTGGGACATTTGGAGGAGATATAGATACTAATTTTACAGAGTCGTCCATGGAGATCGATTACGTAAGGGTTTATCAATAAAAAAGCTCATTTTTTGAAAGGGCGTAAGTGAATGGGACTTACGCCCTTTTTCTTTAGATATTAGTATTATTCAATCAATACTATTAAATAATTAATGTTAAATTTGGCATTGACTCAAAAATTCAAGCCTCATGCGAAATAAGAGAAATATTCCAAAAATATTTTTAGTACTAGTGTTAAGTTCTGCCGTATTTGGCGGTTGTAAGGAGACCGTTAAAGTCGAACCTGAAGAAGAAAAAGAAGTTACACCAATAAGTATGTCAGAAACAGCAGTCTATACAACGGCTCATCATACTGACCTTAAACTGGCTCCAACCGGAACGGTAAGTTTTGAGGAATTTAAGCAACCTTTGGAAACTGAGGCTTCAATTTTGGTCAATAAAGACCGTTTGCATCAAACTTTTGTTGGAATAGGAGCGGCCCTAACAGACGCTTCGGCAGAAACTTTCTACAAACTTGAAAAGGACCAGCAAGATTTATTTATGGAAGCTTATTACAGTATCGATAAAGGAATCGGTTATTCCTTAGCAAGAACCATTATCCATAGCTGTGATTTTTCCAGTGGGAGTTATACTTATGTGGAGGAGGGTGATGCCGAACTGAATACATTTAATATAGACCACGATAGAAAATTCCGTTTACCTTTCACCAAAAAGGCTATAGAAGCTGCCGGAGGGGAATTGCTGATGTACGCAAGCCCTTGGAGTCCGCCTGCTTTTATGAAAACAAACGGTAATATGTTGCAAGGAGGCAAACTAAAACCCGAATTTTATCAATCCTGGGCAAATTATTATGTCAAGTTTATAGAGGCTTATGAGAAGGAAGGTATTCCCATATGGGGGCTCAGCATTCAGAATGAACCTATGGCTACCCAGAGATGGGAATCTTGTATATATTCTGCTGAAGAGGAAAGAGATTTTTTAAAAAACTATTTAGGGCCAACACTTGAGAAATCAGGAATGGGAGACAAAAAAGTAATCGTTTGGGACCATAACAGGGATCTGTTATTTGAAAGAGCCAATGTAATTTTAAGTGATCCGGAAGCAAATAAATATGTTTGGGGAACAGGTTTTCACTGGTATGAAGACTGGAAAGACGGAACACCAATGTTTAAAAATGTGGCTGGAGTCAATGATGCCTATCCTGATAAAAATCTGATCTTTACCGAAGGTTGCAACGAAGGTTATGATATTGAAAGGTTAAAGAATGATGATCCTAAACTTGCCGAAAGATACGGTAAGGCGATGATCAATGACTTTAATAACGGTACTGTTGCATGGACCGACTGGAATATTTTACTGGATGAAACTGGCGGACCCAATCACGTTGGAAATCTCTGTTTCTCTCCTGTTCATGGAGATACCGAAAACAGGAAAATTAATGTTCACCAGGTCTTATTATTATATTGGGCATTTTTCAAAATTTATCCGCCCTGGGGCCAAAAGAATTTCCACAGGGACCACTGCTAACCATTTAAGTTCAACTTCTTTTCTTAATACTGACGGAAGTGTTGTTGTAGTAGCTATGAATTCCAGTGATAAAGAGCTCGATTATATGTTAAGCATTGATCAAAAAACAGCAAAATTGTCTATGCCGGCTCATGCGATACAGACCATCGTTTTAAAATAGACATCTTTAATATGTAATCAAAATAACCTGCCCTCAATTATGAATAAGTCGTACACGCTTTTTATTAGTTTTATTGTCGCTTTAGGAGGATTTCTTCTAGGATTTGACAGTGCCGTTATTTCAGGTGCCATTAGTGGAATTACGCACCTATTTTGAAATGTCAGATTGGGAATTAGGTTTTTCAGTAGGTTGTGTCATTTTTGGTGCCATGGCAGGTAATATTGTTGCCGGACCCATGAGTGATAAATTTGGACGGAAAAAGGTTTTACTGATCACAGCAATGCTGTTTACAGTATCGGCTATTTGGTCAGCAACCGCAACAACGTATGTTTCTTTTGTTATTGCCAGAATCATAGGCGGGATAGGAATAGGAGGAGCGATTTTAATTGCACCTATTTATATAGCCGAAATTGCACCTCCTAAATTAAGGGGCAGCTTGGTTTCTTTAAATCAATTGAATATTGTAATTGGTATATCAGTAGCCTATTTTTCAAATTACTTCTTAAAAGATCTGGAAGGAGAAAGCTGGAGATGGATGTTAGGGGTGGAGGCTATTCCAGCCATTATTTATTTTGTGGCACTTTTTGCGGTACCGAGAAGTCCTCGCTGGTTGATCCAAAGACTCAATTTGGTGAAGGTTGCAGAAAAGATCTTGATTAGAATTGGAGGTAAAGAATATGCCCAGTTAACGATAGAGGAAATTCAGAGAGGAATTGCAAAAAAAGAAGCGAAAGGATCTGTTTTCAGACCTGTTTAGCAGCCGTATGAAAACCATCATGATTATCGCACTAGGTATTGCTTTCTTCCAGCAGATCACAGGAATCAATGCCATTTTTTATTATGCCCCCACTATATTTGAACAAGCTGGTGGAAGTACCGATAGTTCTTTTCTTCAGGCTATTGTTGTGGGATTGACGAACTTGGTGTTTACATTGGTAGCCATTCGGTTAATAGATAAATTGGGGCGAAAACCACTGTTGATCATAGGAACAGCCGCAATGACCATTGCCTTGTCTATGGCCACTCTGGCTTTTAACAACGCAACATATGATGTCAATGCAACTACTTTAGCAAAAATTGAGAACAAGGAGATGAAGACGGCTCTGACAGGGTTGGAGGGAGAATCTTTTAACTCTCAAAAAGAAATGTTTACGGCTGTGGGCCCTTTATTGAACGAGGAACAATTGTTTAGTTTTAAACGCAATGAAATCAAGAATTTTATCAGTATTAATGCCACTTTGGTATTGATCGCCATTCTTTTATATGTGGCTGCTTTTGCCATTTCTCTAGGCCCTGTTATGTGGACCTTGTTGTCTGAAATATTTCCCAGGTAATATCAAAGGTATCGCAATATCTGTTGTAGGATTCTTTAATTCTTTGGTGAGCTATACGGTTACCCAATTCTTTCCATGGGAACTAACCAATTTAGGACCAACCATCACCTTTGCCATTTATGCCGTTATGGCTGTTTTATCCTTATTATTTGTGAAGAAATTCGTGATAGAAACAAAAGGGAAAAGTTTGGAAGAAGTTGAGGAATTATTAATCAATTGAATTTGAAGTGCAAAAATTCATGTTGCACCATAACTAAAAATTATTGACGCTGTTAAAAATATAATGATGAGTGTAAATCAAATCTATGTCGGAAACAATAAAACTTCCTTTGAAGCAAGAGAAATAAAAGGAGAATTAATTTCTTTTGAGAACGAAAATTATTATAAAATTTCCAATAATGATGCCATGAGACCATTCTTTATGAGCATTGTTAGTGATTCCAATCATTGGATGTTTATTTCCAGTAATGGAGGCTTGTCGGCTGGAAGAAAAGATGCTGAATCGTCTTTATTTCCCTATTATACAGATGATAAAATAACCGAATCAGCTGATATTACCGGTAGTAAAACAATTTTTCAGGTTCATAAGGATGGTAAAACCTATCTTTGGGAGCCTTTTTCTGAAAGATATTCAGGTATTTATAAAATACAGCAGAAATTTATATAAAAACAGTATTGGAAATAAAGTTGATTTTTGAGGAAATCAATAATGATTTAGGTCTTACGTTACAGATACCAGTGGAATTCAAGTAATAAATTTGGATTTGTAAAAAAATCAACGCTTGATCAATGATACCTCATTCAGCTATTGAACTGAGCTGTTTTAGATGGAATTCAAAATATTCTTCCTTATGGGGTTAATGCCGGTTTGCAAAATGACAGAAGTAATTTAGTAGATGCTTATAAAAAAAGTGAATTAGAAGCAGATGTTGGTATTGGTATTTATGCTTTAAGTGCAATTATTGTAGATAAAGCAGAGCCTAGCGAAGCCTTAAAAGCAACTATAGTTTGGTCTTCAGGAATTGATAATCCAAAATATTTACTCTCTTCTTTACAACTTGATAAGTTCAGAAAAGGACAGGAAATTACTCAGGAAGTAGATATTAAAGCTGAAAAAGGAGCTTATTTTGTTTGTTCAGATATGACTTTAGAACCTGACATGCTGAAAAAAAATGGATAATGGTTGCCAATGTGAACCAGACAATGGTTAACATTACTGAAATTTCTGAATTGATTAAAAATGAATCGGACCTTTGTGCTATTGTTCAGGAAGATATCGAATTAGGTTCAAAAAAATTATTGGAATTAAATGCCGCTTCTGATGGAGTACAATTAACTGCAGATAAATTAATGAATACAAGACATTTTGCCAATACGCTTTTCAATATTATGCGAGGTGGTATTTTTGATGATGGTTATAAAATTGAAAAATGGGATTTTGTAAAATATCTTGAAGCTGCCAATAAAAAAGTATTTAAGAAAAAGGAAGATCTGTTAGAATGATCTTCCAGAATGTCTTTACGCTTGGTCATTTGAAAAAATTGGCGCATAAAGATGAAGATAAAAACTTTAAAAGACTTGCCATGGAATACATGCCATTGAAATTTAGCAGAAGACATGGTGATCCAAGCAGACCCTGGAATAGGTTTTCGATCAATACAACAAGTGAAATAGATGGTTCAAAAATATTGGATTATGAGGGAAACTGGAGAGATATTTTTCAAAACTGGGAAGCTTTAGCACATTCTTATCCGGAATTTATTGAAAGTATGATTCATAAATTCTTGAATGCTACAACCTTTGATGGTTATAATCCTTACCGAGTTACAAAAGATGGTTTTGATTGGGAAACCATAGAACCAGATGATCCATGGTCTTATATTGGGTATTGGGGAGATCATCAAATTATCTACTTGTTGAAGTTTTTGGAGTTTATTGAACATTATTACCCCAGACAACTGGCGACTTATTTTGATCAGGATATTTTTGTTTATGCCAATGTGCCATACAGAATTAAAAGTTATGCAGATATCTTAAAGAACCCAAAGGATACTATTGATTTTGATCATGAATCAGATGAAAAAATTGCTCAAAAAAGACTGGAATTAGGAGCGGATGGAGCCTTACTTAGAGATGAAAACTTTTTTATTTATAAGGTAAATCTTATTGAAAAATTATTGGCAACTGTACTGGCAAAAGTGTCCAACTTTATTCCTGAAGGAGGAATATGGATGAATACACAAAGACCTGAATGGAATGATGCCAACAATGCTTTGGTAGGAAATGGTGTATCAATGGTCACCCTTTATTATCTGAGGCGATTTTTAAATTTCTTTGAAGGAATTGCTAATAACATGCCCGATAAAGACAATGAAATATCTGATAGAATTGGCCCAGTTTTTCAATAAAGTGCTGGATACTTTTACTGAAAATATTCATATACTTTCTGGGTAAAGTTTCTGATAAAGATCGAAAAACTGTACTAGACGGACTTGGAAATGCTGGCAAGTGAATTTAGAACAGGTATTTATGAAAATGGTTTTTCAAGTGATAAAGCTATCATCTCTAAAAATGATTTGTTGCGCTTTTTAGAAGATCTCAAAACAATATCTGGACCATACTATAGACGCGAATAAAAGAGAAGATAATTTGTTCCATGCCTACAATTTAATGACGGTAGAGAATGATTCAGAGGTTTCAATTTCATACTTGCCTGAAATGTTAGAAGGTCAGGTGGCTGTTTTAAGTTCTGGATATATTTCCGGAGAAGCTTCGTTGGAGTTATTGGATGCCTTAAAGAACAGTGCTTTGTTCAGACCAGATCAATACAGTTATATACTTTATCCAAATAAAGAATTACCAAGATTTGATGTAAAGAATAATATTCCTGCTGCAAAAGGTAAAGTCATCAGAATTATTGCTAACAGCTTTTGAAAGATGGTAATAAACAGATTGTGGAAAAAGATATTGAAGGGAAACTACCATTTTAACGGAACCTTTAACAATGCGGAAAGTTTAAAAAAAGCCTTGTCTCAATTGCCGGAAAAATATGAACCACTTGTTGATTAAGGATACGAAGCAGCTTACTGGATATTTTTGAAGGTATTTTTGATCACAAATCATTTACCGGAAGATCAGGTACATTTTTTGGATATGAAGGATTAGGTTCCATTTATTGGCACATGGTTTCAAAATTAGTCTTAAGTATTCAGGAAACTTGTTTGCGGGCAATCAAGAATGGTGTAGATGATGTCACTGTTGGTAAATTATTAGATCATTATTACGAAGCCAGTGAAGGTATTGGGGTTCATAAATCTCCGGAATTATACGGTGCCTTTCCAACAGATCCATATTCACATACCCCGGCAGGTAAAGGGGCACAGCAGCCAGGAATGACAGGACAGGTTAAGGAAGATATTTTGAGCAGATTCGGAGAATTGGGTGTTTTTGTTTCGGAAGGAAAACTATATGTTCAATCCTCGTTTACTTCGAAAGGAGGAGTTTTTAAAGGAGCCCAAAACATTCAGGTATATTGATATTGATAAAAAGGAAAAGGAGATTGAAGTAGCAAAGGAATCACTTTGTTTTACCTATTGTCAGATTCCAATTATTTATAAACTATCTGAAAAAGAGGATTTAAAAGTTGTGTTTCATAAGGGCCCTGCTTTAGAATTTTCTCACTTGCATATCGATTCTGAAACAAGCAAGAAAGTATTTGAAAGAACCGGAGAAATTAGTCAGATTATTGTTTCCATAAATAAATAGAGATGAAAATGAAATTTAGTTTAAAAAGTTTACTCATTCTAAGCAGCTTAATTGCTAATTGTTGGATGTGTAAATAAACTCGAAAAAGAAGCTAATGCTGAAATTAATGACAAAAACATGAATAAGGAAAAAGAGCTAACAGCTGCTGAAATTTTAGGAAATCCAGATTATTTGGCCATGTCTTATGGAGGTTATAGAAATGTAGATCACGGATATTGAACCGGCAATAGATGAACTTAAAGAAGACATGAGAATTTTGGCAGCAATGGGTGTTAAAATTGTTCGAACCTATAAGGTTCACTTGCCACAAGCTACAAATCTTTTAAAAGCAATTCTGAATTAAAAGAAGAAGATCCAAAGTTTGAAATGTATGTCATGTTGGGCGCATGGATCGATTGTAAAAATGCATGGACGGATTTGGAGCCTGATCATGAACAAGAAAGTGAGGCCAATGAAGCACAGATTATGGTTGCTGCGCATTTGGCAAGAAAATATCCTGATATTGTAAAAGTCATTGCCGTAGGAAATGAGGCCATGGTGCATTGGGCAGCAACTTATTTTGTGCAACCCACAGTGATTTTGAAATGGGTAAATCATTTACAGGATCTAAAGAAATCAGGAGAACTTCCAAAAGATTTATGGATCACCAGTTCTGATGATTTTTCTTCCTGGGGAGGAGGTGGAGCTGAATACCACACCGAAGATCTTAAAAAATTATATCATGCTGTAGATTATATCTCTATGCATACCTATCCTTATCACAATACCCATTATAATCCTGAATTTTGGAAAATAGAAGATGATAAGAAGTTATCTGATATGGAAAAAATTGATGCTGCCATGCTTCGTGCACAGGCTTTTGCAAAGAAGCAATATGACAGTGTAGCAGGTTATATGAAAAGTATAGGTGTTAACAAACCTATTCATATTGGTGAAACAGGCTGGGCTACCGTTTCTGATGGTTTTTATGGAGATGAAGGTTCAAGAGCTACAGATGAATATAAGGAAGCAATGTATTATAAATTGATGCGTGACTGGACGAATGAGGAAGGAATTTCTTGCTTTTTCTTTGAAGGTTTTAATGAACCATGGAAAGATTCAAAGAATCCAATGGGTTCTGAAAATCATTTTGGTTTGATCACTGAAGATGGCAAGGCAAAATATGCGCTTTGGGATATGGTTGATGCAGGGGATTTTCGAAGGATTGACCAGGGGTGGGAATCCGATAACCAAGACTTTCAAAGGAGATAAGGAAGCTTTGATGAAAACGGTATTGCACCACCACCAACAATTGATTAAATGAAAAAAAATAGTTTGTTCGTATTGTTCTTTACAGTCAATCGGAATTGCCGGTGCAGTGTTCTCTTACTCATGTTCTACGGAGTCACAGGAAGTAAAGGTATTCGGGTCGAAAAATCATGGTTAACAAAGTCCATATATGATCAAAGGTATTTGTTATCACCCGGTTCCAAAGGGCAGTGATCAAAGAGATTTTAGCTAATTTGACTCAGGATTTAGCATTAATGGTTGAGGCTGGAATAAATACCATAAGAGTATATGCACCTATTGATGATAAAGCTGTTCTGGACGAGATACATGCTGCAGGTATAAAAGTGATCGTGGGATTTGGTTACAATCAAGGCGGGAAATTTGATATTCTTTCAGGCACATTTATCGATTATGTAAATAAATACAAGGACCATGAAGCCATTTTGCTTTGGGAACTTGGGAACGAATATAATTATCATCCGGAATGGTTTGAAGGAGATCTTAAAAATTGGTATTCGGCTTTAAATAATGCCGCTGATCTTATTCATCAAAACGATACTACTCATCCGGTGACAACTGCTCATGGAGAATTACCAGATGCTTTGGCACTATCGTCCTGTCCGAATATTGACGTTTGGGGAATGAATGTATATCGTTGGGATAATCCGGAAGAGATATTTTCTCAATGGAAGGCCATAAGCACAAAACCAATGTATCTTTCAGAAGCCGGAGGAGATAGTTATATGACTATTTCCAGAGACAGGTTATAAGGAAGGTGTTAATGAAAAAGCACAGGCAGATGCAAATGCCAAAATTCTGGAAAGTGTTTTTAACAATTTGGAAGTGTCTTCCGGAGTGACTTTATTTTCGTTTACTGATGGCTGGTGGAAAGCAGGAAATACCGATACTCAGGATCCCGGTGGATGGGCTCCAAATAGCACAGGCGTGCCCTATGATGGAACACCCAATGAAGAATATTGGGGAATTGTTGATATTGACAGAAATAAAAAAGAAACCTATGAGATTGTAAAAGTAAATTACAAACGATAGTTGAAATAAAATTAGAATCGTTCCTAAAAAATTATTAATTAAAAACTAAGAAATATGTCTTCAGTATCAATTAAAGTCCCGTTCGGTCAAAAATTAGCCTTTGGGGTCGGAATGTTTGCGAATCAAATGTTTCCTGCTATTCTCGGAATATTTATGGTTTCTCTGGTGCAATCCTTTGGATTTAGTGGATGGATGTGGTCTCTTGTTTATTTTTTTCCACGAGTTTTTGATGCCATTACGGATCCTATCATGGGTTTCATTTCTGATAATACCAAATCGAAATGGGGAAGACGTAAACCCTATGTTTTAATTGGTGCTGTTATCATGGGCGTAGCGTTTACGGTTATGTGGCAGCTCTATGCTGATAATTCTTTGCAATATAATTTTTGGTATTTCTTTTTATGGTCAGTTTTGTTTTATTTAGGGCTAACCTTTTTTAGCGTACCCTATGTAGCTATGGGCTACGAAATGAGTAATGATTTTCACGAGAGAACCAATATCATGGCCGTTGCCCAATGGATTGGTCAGTGGGCCTGGGTCATTGCTCCATGGTTCTGGGTGATTATGGATGATCCGGATTGGTTCCCATCTCAAGAAGTTGCGGTTCGTGATTTAGCTATTTGGGTTGCCGTTCCTTGTGCAATTGCTGCGATGGTACCTGCCATATTTATTAAAAGTAAGTCGACCCTTGAAGAAAATTATGAGCCACTGAATACCTCTAATATCGGGGGTAGTCTAATAAAAATTGTAGAAAGCTTTATAGATGCGTTTAAAATACCAGAATTTAGAAAGATATGTGGTGCAACGTTTTTGATTTTTAATGCATTTAATACCGTAGCTGCGCTAACCTATTTTGTGATTGTTTATAGATTATTTAATGGTGATGCAGCCGCTACCGGTATTTGGGTTGCATTGTTTGGTTGTATTGGAGCCTTAGGGACCACTTTTATCGTAATTCCAGCAGTTACCTGGATGTCAAAAAAAATGGGCAAGATAAAAGCATTTATGTTGGCACAGGGCATTTCGCTTATTGGCTATATCATGATGTATTTTCTTTTTGTACCCGGAAAACCTTGGTTGTACCTTATTGCACTGCCCTTTTTCTCTTTTGGTATAGGGAGCTTATTTACGATCATGATGTCAATGACGGCTGATGTAATCGATATTGATGAATTGAATTCAGGTAAAAGACGAGAAGGTATTTTTGGTGCAATTTATTGGTGGATGGTTAAAGTTGGTTTTGCAATAGCCGGTGCACTTAGTGGTGTAATTATTGCCGTGGTTGGCTTTAATCCTGATTTAGCAACGACAGACCAACAAGGGGCGGTTGATGGATTGCATGCATTCTTTTGCTTTTTTCCAGCGGTAGGAACCATTATTGCGATGCTGATTATGAAGAGTTATGATGTTTCTGAAGAGCGCGCTAATGAAATTCGTGCGGAATTGGATAAACGCAAATCTGCTTCAACTTGATTCCTATATGAAGAGTTAAAGAAAGTTCATCACGAAGGCGATGTAGGGCAACGATGGGGAATTTGGGACAAAAATAAAAAACTAAAAAATATATAATTATGTCTGTTAGAGCAGGAAAAATAAGATCATTGATTGGGATAGACCAGGCTGATAAAACCGATAAAGGCTTACAAGATTTATATGAAAAGCTTTTAAAAAATGGGATGCATGGCTTGTGTTTTAGCCCTTATGAAGAAGGACAAGGTCCCGGAGATCAAATTTCTGAGGAACAGATCAGGAGAAGGATGAAAATCATAAAACCTTATACGAAATGGATTCGTTCATTTTCGTGTACCGATGGCAATGAAATCATCCCTCGTATTGCCCATGAATTTGGTATTAAAACATTGGTAGGTGCCTGGTTAGGAGATGATCCGGAAATTAATAAACGTGAAATAGCAGGATTGATCAAGTTGGCTAAAGAAGGTTATGTCGATATTGCTGCTGTTGGTAATGAAGTGATGTACCGTAAAGACCTATCGGAAGATGAATTATTGGCTTTTATGAAGCAGGTAAAAGAGGCGATTCCAGATATACCTATGGGTTATGTAGATGCCTATTATGAGTTTTCAAACCGTCCGAGAATTACAGAAGCCTGTGATGTGATTTTGGCAAATTGTTATCCATTTTGGGAAGGATGTAGTTTGGAGTATTCCTTAATTTATATGAAGGAAATGTATAATCAGGCTGTCAAGGCAGCCAATGGGAAAAAGGTGATTATTTCTGAAACGGGATGGCCATCTATGGGAGGAAGTTTTCAAGGCTCCACCCTTCGTTCGAAAATGCCATGAAGTATTTTATCAATACGCAGTTGTGGTCTAAAGAAGATAGTATAGATATTTTCTACTTTTCGTCCTTTGATGAATCCTGGAAGGTAGGATCTGAAGGTGATGTTGGTGCCTATTGGGGGCTTTGGGATAAAGATGAAAAGCTTAAAAAATTTTAAAACAGGTTGTGAAGTAATTTTCGACTTTAATTAGAAAACAACAAAATGAATTACACAGAAGCGCTGCAAATACCCCCAGGAAAAGCTATTTGCTATTCTGGTTTTAGGGAAGGACAAGATCCTGGAGGAGTTTTTCCAAGTTATGAAGAGATTAAGGAAGACCTTCTCATACTGCAAAATCAGTGGAAGTACTTGCGCCTTTATGACTGTGACCTACATGCTGAAACTGTATTAGAGGTTATCCTAAAAGAGAAACTTGATTTTAAAATAATGCTAGGTGCGTACATAGTTGCTGAAGCTAATAATTATGGTTGCCCATGGGGAGGGTCTTATGCTGAAGATCAATTGGAAGAAAATAAATCGATAAATTTAAAGCAGATCAGAAAGTTAATTGATCTGGCAAACAAATACCCTGACATCATATTTTCTTTATCTGCAGGTAATGAGGCCTGTGTTGATTGGACCGATCACTACGTACCAGTTGAAAAGGTCATCGAATATGTAAAGATGGTGAAAAATGAAGCGAAACAGCCTGTTACGTTTTGTGAAAACTACCTTCCCTGGCTCGATAAGTTAAAAGATCTGGTGGAAGTAGTTGATTTTATTTCGATTCATACCTATCCGGTTTGGGAGTATAAGAACATTCATGAGGCAATGGAGTATACAAAAAGTAATTATTTTGCTGTTGCAGATACCTATCCGGATAAACCAGTGGTCATAACTGAAGCTGGTTGGACAACCTATTCAAATGGAAAAGGTATTTGTCCGACTAATGTAAGTGAAGAATTCCAAAGTATTTATTATAATGATTTGATGGAATGGAGCATGGATGAAGATATTCTTACTTTTGTTTTTGAGGCTTTTGATGAATCCTGGAAAGGATCTAATGAAGCTTTGGAGCCCGAAAAACATTGGGGCCTGTTTACCGTCAATCGGAAACCTAAAAAAGTGATGCGGGATCATTTTAGCTTGTTATAATTTTTTTCACTTTATTATATGACCTGGTGAATGCAAAAATGAAATGAATATGAATTTTATAGTATCTTTTTGATTTAGTGATCGTTTTCTGTGTTTCAGTCTACGGACAGGAGAAACATCTGATTTGGGAGGAAAATTTTGACGGAGACAGCCTTCAAGATGAAAATTGGAACATAGTAACAGGTGATGGCTGCCCAAACCTTTGTGGATGGGGAAATAATGAAAGACAGATCTACTCAGCTGATAACCATAGTGGTAGCCAATGGATTTCTCAGTATTAGTGCCAAAAAGGAGGGGAAAATCTATACCTCCACCAGAATCAGCACCAAAGGAAAAAAAGAATTTCAATATGGAAAAATTGAAATCAGGGCCAAATTGCCCTTGGGTAAAGGTTTGTGGCCCGCATTTTGGATGTTGGGATCTAATATAGATTCAGTCGGTTGGCCAAAAAGTGGAGAAATTGATATTCTGGAATATGTTGGTAAAGAGCCTGAATAAAATTTTTACGTCGCTGCATACCCCTGACAGTTACGGATCCACAATTAATACAAAGAAGGATTTTATTCAAGGCATTGAAGAAGGTTTTCATACCTATGCCATCGATTGGACAAAAGACCGTATACAATTTTTGGTCGATGACCAACTGTTTTACACTTTTGACCCGGAAATCAAAGATGAAAGAACATGGCCATTTGATCAGCCTTTTTATATCCTGGTGAATTTAGCCATAGGAGGTAATTTTGGCGGACCTGAAGTAGACGACAGCATATTTCCTCAGGAATATGTGGTAGATTATATCAGGGTGTATCAATAACCTATATGATCAAAAGTTTGCAAGAGATGATAATTGTCAGATAAAGAGTTGATAAAACAATCTATTTTTGGGAAAATTGACAGTTTTTAAAATTACAAGTCCTTTGCAATTTCCAATTCAATGTCTCGTTAGTTATCTTATATATTAAGTTGTTATGAAAAATAAATTGTTTGTATTGTTCATCATTCCCGTGATGATCTTATGGTCTTGTAGTGATGAATCCACAATGATCGAACCTGAGGTCCAAGGCACAGAAATTTCCAAATTTTATTTTTTAAAAGCCAATAATCCTGATCTTTTCAGGGACTATTATGCTATCATAGATAGTGATATCATTAGTGGAAGACTGCCACTTGGAATTGATGTTGAAAATATGGTTGCAAGTTTTGAACATAATGGTTCGGAAGTTCTGGTAAACAACAATAAACAAATTAGCGGTACAACGGTCAATGATTTTACTGAAATACAAAATTACACAGTAACCACTACTGAGGGTAAAACAGGTCAATATGAAGTAGATATGACCTATTTTACCGGTTTGCCGGTTATCTATCTTGAGACCAGCAATGGTGCGGAGATAGATTCTAAAGAGGATTATTTTACAGGATCCGTTTCTATAGAGGGTGGTCGCTATTTTACAGACTTAGCTTCAAGCACGATGAATATTCGTGGCAGGGGAAATTCAACCTGGGGTGTTCACCCGAAGAAACCTTATCAGCTGAAGTTCGATGAAAAGACAGAAATGCTGGGGATGCCCAAGGATAAAAAATGGATATTCCTTGCTGAATTCTCAGACAAGACCTTGATCAGAAACAAAATTGCCTTTGAAATGGGTTATTTGAGCAAACTGGATTGGACACCTCAGAGTGTATTTACAGAGGTTATTATCAACGGAACTTATAATGGTACATACAATATCTCTCAAAAGGTGGAAGAAAGCGATCATCGGGTTCTCTTAGGTGATACAGGTTATTTACTGGAAATTGATCAGTTGGGAAGATTGGATCCTGATGATGTTTATTTCAGAACCAATAAGTTTCTCATCAATATAAAGGAACCTGAAACAGCTTATAACAGTAATGAGTTCAATTATGTGAATGAATTGATCAATGAGTTTGAAAATGTTTTGATGGGGCCTCAGTTTGAAGACCCGGACCTGGGATATGCCAAATATATAGATATTGATAGTTTTATTGATTGGTATCTTATTAGTGAGATCACTAAAAATCAAGATTCCAAAAGACTTTTCAAGTATCTTTCTCAATGTGATCCCTGGTGAAAAGATAAAAATGGGCCCTTTATGGGATTTCGATTTGGCCTTTGGAAATGTTGATTATTCTGAATGCGAATATCCAACTGGTTTTTGGGTAAAAGACCATGCCTGGTATGCAAGACTTTTTGAAGATGAAGTATTTGTAGAAAAAGTAAAGGATCGCTTTTTGTATTTTAAAGAAAATGAAAATTTTATCCTTGAAAAAATGGATTATTATGCTGATCTGTTAGAGTATTCTCAGTATGAGAATGATCAAAAGTGGGATCTTTTTGGTCGCTACGTATGGCCAAACCCGGTAGTTTATGATACACATCAGGCTGAGGTTGATCATTTAAAGATGTGGTTTAAGGAAAGAATGAACTGGCTCGATGCCGCTTACAAGGAATTGTAACAACTCATAAACCCAAAATTTGGATCAACCTAATAACTTTCAAAATCTTGGTAAGTATTATTATTAATCAAAAATATCTTCTATCTTGCTGAGCAAATTTTTTTTAATCACTTATTTATTATGGGACAAACTAGCACAAAAAGAATCAATATTTATTTCGTAACCATTGTCATTACCCTAGGGGGCTTACTTTTTGGTTATGACACGGGTGTGATCAACGGCACGCAATTTTATTTTTCGAAATATTTTGAACTAACCGGTTGGTTAAAAGGTTTTATTGTGAGTAGTGCTTTGTTAGGAGCCCTTTTAGGTGCTGCCTCTGCGGGTATGATTTCGAAAGAGATCGGGCGAAAAAAGTCCCTGATCATTGCAGCCATTCTTTTTGCTATTTCGGCCTGGGGATCTGGTTTACCATCTATGCTGCCAGAGTCAATGACCTTAATGGTGATTTTCAGAATTCTTGGTGGTATCGCCATAGGTATGGCATCAATGAATGCTCCTATGTATATTGCAGAAATAGCACCAGCTAAGAATAGGGGAACTTTAGTGACTTATTATCAAATGGCGGTGGTGATTGGATTTTTTGTGGTTTTTCTTGTTACCTATTTTATTGGAAACGGACTTAGCCAACAACAAAATATTGATTATGGATGGAGGTATATGTTTTGGTCAGAATTAGTGCCGGCACTCGCATTTTTAATTTTATTGTTTATGGTGCCTAAAAGCCCGAGATGGTTAATGATAAAAGGACAGGAAGAAGAGGCTAAAAAAGTATTGGTTTCCATTCATGGTCAAGAATTGGCAGATAAAGAATTTGGAGAGATCAAAGACTCCATCGTACAAGAAGGAAAATTAAAAAAAGCATCTATTTTTCAAAAATCCTTGTTTCCTATAGTAGTTATAGGAACTGTTCTTTCCGTTTTACAACAATTTACAGGAATAAATGCTGTACTTTATTATGGAGCTGATATATTCGAGCAGGCACTGGGCTTTGGAAAAGAGGATGTATTGTTACAACAGATACTTCTGGCTACAGTAAACTTGTTATTTACGTTTATTGCGATGTTTACAGTAGATAAATTAGGTAGAAAACCCTTACTGATCATTGGTGGTTTTGGTATGTTGATTGGATTCCTGATCATGGGTTTCACACTTTATTTAAGTGATTATTCACAAGTGAATTCTGCTGGATTACCGGCTATTTCTTCTACTGAAGGAATTATTTGTTTGGTGGGAATTCTTATGTTTATTGGCTCCTTTGCCATGTCTATGGGTCCTATCGTATGGGTATTGTTATCTGAGATATTTCCAAATAGCATCAGAAGTACAGCCATGGCAATTGCGGTTGCGGCACAATGGTTAGCCAACTATTTTGTATCTCAAACATTCCCAATAGTTGTTGAAAGTGATGCCAACAGATTGGTTGCCGATGGAGGTACGTGGAATAATTCACTTCCATACTTTTTGTTCTCCGCGTTTATCATCTTCATCATCTTCTTTACATGGAAATGGATCCCGGAAACTAAGGGAAAAACCTTAGAAGAAATGGAGGCTACATTTAATCCGGTTAAAGGGTAGATCAATATTGTCGATAAAATAAATTGTAGAACATCAGGTTTTATTTTGGTGGTTCTTTTGTGCTGCAGTTTATTTTTTCGTGTTTTAACAGAGTTGCATGAATAGCAATGATTTTGAAACACGAAGAATGAGTCGGTGCAAATCAGGTATCCCGAATTTATTTGCTCAGATCAATATTGTTGCTAAACCATTTCTATGATCAAATTCTATTGATTATTCCAAAAAAACATCCGTTAATGACAAAATAGTATCAATACTTTCATTTCGAGATATGTAATTTTGACTTGCAAATAGTAAGATTTTCGAAATCATGTCAGATCTAAATAAATTATCCTTAAAAGAAAAATTAGGCTATGGCTTAGGTGATGGTGCCGCAAACATTGCCTGGAGAGGGGTAGCAACTTTTCTATTTATTTTCTATACTGATGTTTTTGGATTAAGCCCCGTAACCGTTGGTGTCTTAATGCTGGTTGCGCGATTCAGCGATGGCATCAGTGATGTCGTCATGGGTGTTGTTGGTGACCGAACCAAATCAAAATACGGAAAATTCAGACCTTGGATTCTTTGGACAGCGATTCCCTTGGGCATCATTCTTGTCTTTATTGTTTACCTCCCCTGATCTAAGCTGATTCTGGTAAAATAGTATATGCCTATATCACCTATATCTTTTTTACCCTGATCTATACGGCAAACAATATTCCTTATGGAGCGCTTATGGCGGTGATGACTGGTGATGACAAAGAAAGAACCAGTCTTGGGTCCTTTAGGATGGTAGGTGCTTTTGGAGGAGGTATGCTTGTTCAGGGTGCCTTGCTTTTCCTTGTCGCTTATTTTGGAAATGTGAATCCTGAAATTGGGATAGAACAATTGGAAGAACAGAAGTTCAGGGTAACTGTTTCGGCATCTGCGGACGTAGAAAGTGTAAATATCAAGACAGAAAACGGTATTGCGGATTTCATCTGGGATGACAGCAGTATTGATGCCAAGGAGAACATGCCTACACATGGCAAGAGTTTTGCCATGCAAGCCGATAAAGAATATGCTTTTATCGTTACCGGTGAACCGGATATTGTAGCGGATAGTATTTCGCTCATTGATCAGAAAAGAGGCTATAGTAATTCGATGTATATCATGTCGATATTTTTAAGCCTGTTCATGTTTATTACCTTTTATACGACAAAAGAGAGGGTTCAGCCACCTAAGTCTCAAAAGAATGATCTAAAAAGAGATTTGAAAGATTTGATTACCAATAAACCCTGGTTGGTTTTATTGGTGATCGGTCTGTTGTTCAATATATACAATTCGATTAAACAAGGGATCGTCATCATTTATTTTACCCATTATTTGAATAACCAATTATTGGCGGCATCTTTTTTAGTAGCCTTGATGCTGGCCTCGGTTGCAGGTGCCATGATGACCGCTCCACTTGGGAAGAAGTTCGGAAAGAGAAATTTATTCATCGGTGCTTTGCTTTTTTCAGGAGGGGTGAATTCACTATTCTTTTTTCTTGGACCCACTGATGTTACGGCAGTATTTACCATAGGAGTAGTGTCTGAGTTTGCTTCAGCCATTTTCCCAACCTTGTTTTTTGTAATGTTGGGCGATGCCGCAGATTATTCAGAGTTTAAAAATGGCAGACGGGCCACGGGTCTCATTTATTCGGCAGGTTCCTTTGCCACTAAATTTGGAGGAGGAATTGCAGGTGCGATTATCGGGTTTGTACTGGGAGCTTTTGCACTATGATGGTCAAAACACTGCCTCAATAGAAGGAGCAATACCGGGAATCATCATGTTGATGAGTTGGATACCGGCCGCCATCACAGTTGTTGCCGCAATCTTTATGCTGATCTATCCATTGAATCAGAAAAAGATCGATGAGGTGACTACCGAATTGAATAACAGGAGGTTAAAGGAGATTAATATTTAGAATCTATTTATAAAATTATAAGGAAATGAAATACGGTCATTTTGACGATGCAAACAGGGAATATGTGATCACAAATCCTAAAACCCCTTATCCATGGATCAACTATTTGGGGAATGAAGACTTCTTTTCACTGACGTCGAATACAGGAGGAGGCTATACTTTTTACAAGGATGCCAAATTCAGAAGACTTACCCGTTACAGATATAATAATGTTCCGGTTGACGATGGAGGAAAGTATTTTTATATCAAAGATGGTGATACGGTTTGGTCACCAGGTTGGAAGCCGGTAAAAACGGAGCTGGACAGTTATGAATGCCGTCATGGTATGAGTTATACCAAGATCAAAGGCTCAAAAAATGGCGTTAGTACGGAGGTATTGCAATTTATTCCACTTGGTTTTTGGGGAGAGATCCAGAAAGTAAGCATTCAGCAATGACAGCATCTGAGGTAAAGAAATTGAAGTTATTTTCTTTTATTGAATGGTGTCTGTGGAATGCAGAGGATGACATGACCAATTTTCAGAGAAATTTTAATACAGGTGAGGTTGAGATCCAGGACAGTGTGATCTATCATAAAACGGAATTTAAGGAAAGACGAAATCATTATGCCTTTTATGCTGTCAACAGTGATATTCAGGGTTTTGATACGGATAGGGAATCATTTGTTGGTCTTGTATAACGGATTTGACAGCCCTGATGCGGTGAAAAAGGCAGCGCCCGGAAATACGGTCGCCCATGGCTGGTCTCCAATAGCCTCACATTATCTCGAGATCGAATTGCAACCTGGTGAGCAAAAAGACCTTGTTTTTATGCTGGGTTATGTTGAGGTTGATAAAGATGATAAATGGGAATCCAAGGCCGTGATCAATAAGACAGCCCGCCAAGGAAATGATCTCAAAATATGATACGGTAGCCAAAGTTGATGCCGCCTATGATGAACTTACGTACTTACTGGGACGACTTGCTATGTACTATTTCGCTAGAATCGGGTGACGACAGGCTTGATCGAATGGTCAATATCTGGAACCAGTACCAGTGTATGGTCACCTTTAATATGTCGCGATCTGCTTCTTTCTTTGAGTCAGGTATTGGACGAGGAATGGGATTCAGGGATTCAAATCAGGACCTAATCGGATTTGTACATCAGATTCCTGAAAGAGCAAGAGAACGAATTTTTGATATTGCTTCAACACAGTTTGAAGACGGCTCATGTTACCACCAATACCAACCATTAACCAAAAAGGGAAATTCTGCCATTGGAGGAGACTTTAATGATGATCCATTGTGGTTGATCTTGTCAACTACTGCCTATATCAAAGAAACCGGAGATTTTTCTTTATTGGATGAAATGGTGCCATTTGATAATGATGCCTCCAGGGCCAAACCTCATTTTGACCATTTAAAAGCTTCTTTTTATCATGTGGTGAATAATTTAGGACCACATAAATTGCCTTTGATCGGCAGGGCTGACTGGAATGACTGTTTGAATTTGAATTGTTTTTCCAAGTGATCCGAACGAATCTTTTCAAACTACAGGAAATAAAAAAGGAGATATAGCTGAATCATTGATGATCGCTGGTCTATTTGTGGTTTATGGTAAGGAATATGTTGAACTTTGCAGATTTGTCGGGAAAAGACGAGGAAGCTGATGAGGCCCAAGAGCATGTAGATGCAAATGATCGAGGCTGTTAAGGCACATGGCTGGGATGGAGAATGGTACTTGAGGGCCTATGATTATTACGGTAAAAAAATTGGTTCAGACGAAAGTGAAGAAGGAAAGATCTTTATTGAATCTCAGGGATGGTGTACCATGGCTGAGATTGGCAAGGAAGAAGGAATGGTTGAAAAATCCTTGGATTCAGTAAAAGAGCATCTTGACTGTGAATACGGTGTGGTATTAAATTATCCTGCTTTTACAAAGTATCATATTGAATATGGTGAGATTTCTACATATCCGGCAGGATACAAGGAAAATGGAGGTATATTTTGTCATAATAACCCATGGATCATGATTGGTGAAACCATGATTGGGACGTGGAGACAATGCCTATGACTATTATACAAAAATAGCCCCAAGCTTTCTTGAGGATATCTCTGATTTACATAAGGTTGAACCTTATGTATACTGTCAGATGATCGCCGGTAAAGGAAGCATTTAAACCCGGAGAAGCTAAAAACTCATGGCTGTCTGGAACTGCTTCATGGAACTTTTATGCGATTACCCAATATATCTTGGGGGTAAGACCTGAATATGATGGCTTACGCGTAGATCCATGTATTCCAAAAAAATGGGATGGCTTTAAAATGCAGCGTAAGTTCAGAGGAGCTACCTATCAGTTGCAAATCAAAAATCCTGATCATGTAAGTAAAGGGGTAAAGCAAATCATCGTAAACGGAGCAACTTTAAACTCAAATAAAATTCCACTACTTGAGAAAGGTAAAAACCATAAGGTCGAAATAATTATGGGATAAATGGCTTAGGTTTTTACTGAAAAACTCCTGATGGCATTCGCCATTGGGAGTTTTCTTTTTTGAGGTATCTATCTGGTTTTAAAGCTATAAAACCCGTTGCATCCCTACAAATTCTTTTCTGAATTCACTTGGGGTACATTCTTTAGATTTTTTAAAGATCCGATTGAAATTGGCGATATTATTGAATCCGCATTGAAAACTGATTTCACCTATACTTTTTTCTGATTCGATCAGCCATCTGCTGGCATAGCTGATCCTTGTATCATTAACATAGTTGATAAAGGTTTTCCCTGTTCTTTTTTTAATAAACCTGTTGAAGGAAACAGGACTCATATTGACCAACTGAGAAATTTCTTCTAAACTAATTTTACGGTAATAGTTTTCCTGAATATACTCATATACCTTTTTGATCCGATCACTGTTCTGGAAGTCATTCATCTCTGAAAATTGTGTTGATAAGAGTGTCTGGTTCTCAGATCCTGCAAGGTCATTCAAAATAGAAATAAACTCAAGAAAATAATTAATGCCGCTTAATTTAGGCAATACCATCAATCTGGGCATGACGTTCATGGTCGTTTCCTGAGAAAAAAGGATACCGTGTTTTGACCGGTTGAACATATCTCTGATACATTTAAAAATACGCCTTGACAGCATTTTTTCATTGAGCAGGTCCTGCTGTATATGAACAGTGATCTCGTAAATCTCTTTGCAGGTACATTTGTTTAATTCCCAGCCATGGGTAAGGTTAGGTCCTACCAACACAAGTTCAGCATCGTTAATGACACCGGTGTGATCGCCGATGATTCTTCTGACACCTTCACCTTTATAAATAAAATTCAATTCATATTCCGGATGAAAATGAATTGGAAAATCAAAATCATCCTTGACCCTTTCATAGACCAGAAAACTATCCTCCGGGCTTAATTGCGTTATTTCTCTGTGTACGCTGTTCCTCATGATTCACTTCTACTGTAAAATAGATCAGGATCTGATCATAAATTGACAAAATAATATCAGTTGATACTTGCAGATTCAAATATATCGCAAATTTTTTAAATAACCATTTTAGTTTTTTTGTATTGTATGAAGTCCCTTGCTATTTGTGCTTTAGCAGCTTTAGAGATGCCTGTAAAGTATTGGGCTCATTGATTGGTAGAAGTAATCATTGAAGCATTTATTGCTCCTTTCATTGAATTTTGACAAAATTGTCTCAATTGCCTAGGATTAGGATTCAGTCTCGTTTGGCCGTCATTCAATGTTTACTTTACAAGATTATGGCATTCAGGATATGGCTGCAATAGTCGTTGATGTCATAAATAGAAAGCGCCTGATAAATTTTTTTTATCAGGCGCTTTATTTATAGACTAGCAGAGATTGAGTTAAACCTTAATTGACTTGATGAATCGTGGCTTCTCCCAAGACCAAGCCTCTGTTCACCATAGGGCTTCCTTTATAATGTACGGTGGCTTCTCCGTAAGCAGTCACTTTCAGTTCATCCGAAACTTTTAATTTTACGCGTCCCTCACCGTAAGCAGTAACTTTGGCCGTACTATTTTGAACACCATAAGTATTGACCTCTCCTTCTCCGTATGATATCATACGTTGACGTTTGGCATTGCCTTGCTTTACTTCAAGATAAGCTTCTCCGTACATGGTGGTGTAAAATTCCTGTACTTCGATTTCTTCTAAATATACCTCACCTTCTCCGTAGATTTTAATTGATAGTTTATCACCTGTAATGGGACTGATCACTCTGTGAGTTTCTTCGCCTCTTAAGGAGAGCTCTTCCAACTCTTTATAATATATTTTGGCAGATACTAATGTTCCGTTATAAATGGAATGTTTACCCTTATAGTCATCATATTTTACTTTTTCTGATTTGGTATAAACCTTAGCGTCATCAAGATATATATGCAAGGTATTCCCTTTTACTTCTACATTGAGTTTATCCATTGAAACATCTATGTCTTCAATGACAACAGATTCATTTTCTGCTTTTTCAAATATGACTTCAATATGTGGACTTATGATCACTTCATCAAATGATCCTACATCAAACGTTTTTTTCTGAGCGATAACATTGCTTGCTACCAGCATGATCAGGGCGATCACCAAGCTTTTTAAGTATGTTTTTTTCATGTGGTATGAATTAAATTGATTAAATAATCTAGAATTAATATGGTATTGGTTTCTATAAAGATACCAGTTAATCAAAATTGTTACAGTTTTGATTGAAATAATGTATTTATTTCTAATAAACACTTTTGACACCACTAAAACTTGTTCTAAATTCTGAGGGCGTACAGTTTTGATATTTCTTAAAGATCCTGTTAAAGTTAGAGATATTATTAAACCCACAATCAAAGCAAATTTCAGTGATGCTTTCTTTGCTTTCGATCAGGCGTCTGGTCGCTGAGCCCAGGCGAACCTCGATCAAGAATTCGATAAATGATTTTCCTGTTCGTTGTTTGATCAATCTACTTAGTGAAATGACCGACATGTTCAGTAAGGCTGCAACTTCTTCAATTTTTATTTTTCTGTGGTAGTTCTCTTTTAGAAAATGATACACTTTCTCGATACGCTCACTATTATAGAAATCATTTTGGTGTTGAAATGACATATTGGTTAAAAAAGTTTGACCTCTTGAAATGGCTAAATCATATAACAGGGACTGAAATTTCAGAAAACTGTCAAAACCATTTGTTTTACTCAAATTAAGAATCTGTTTTTCTACCCGTACTGTCGTCTCCTTAGAAAATAAAATGCCCCGATTCGCATTTTGAAAGAGTAACTTGATGGGTTTTAGTAAATTTTTATCCAACAGGCTTAGATTAAAAACATCATTGGGAAACTGAATTGTGATTTCATGAAAGTCATTTGTTTTGGAGTTCTCAAAGTTCTGCCAACCGTGATATAAATTGGGTCCTGTCAATACGAGTTCTTTATCTCCAATTTGGGCAATATGATCTCCAACCAGCCTCCGTGCACCACCTGCATTAGCTATATAATTAAGTTCAAATTCAGGATGGAAATGTATCGGAAAATTAAATACCTTTCTATGCCTGTCAAAAACCAGAAAACAATCGTTTTTTTGTAATGGCGTAATTTCTCGATGTATATTTTCTCCTAAACCGTTCATAGTTAACACAATGTCATTTATATCTTTTACCTCGATTTAAGGGCAAGTTCCCGTTTTAAATTTCAGTGTTTTGTTTGATAGATGTTGTAAAAGTATTGAATTGTGTTGTAAAACTACTTGTTTTCATCTTGGTTTACCTCTAGTTTTGATAAATAAATGGAGCTTTAATTCCTGCTTGAATAAAATCGGAATTATTTAGATAAAATGAGGATATTCAATACTGAAACCCGATGATCATGAAATTAATAAAAAACACCATTTTTTTCCTGTTGATTTCTACAATGAGTGTGATCGCTCAAACTATGGATACTTTGGAGGAAAACACAATTCTTAACAAGCTGAGATCCATCAAAGGTAAAGGCATACTTTTCGGTCATCAGGATGATTTGGCCTACGGAGTAGGATGGGAATATATTCAGGGAGAATCTGATGTGAAAAGAGTTTCTGGGGATTATCCGGCCCTATTTGGGTGGGAACTGGGAGGTATAGAAAGAGGTGATCAAGTCAATTTGGACAAGGTTCCTTTTGCAAAGATGCGTGAACTGGCCATTATGGGCCATGAAATGGGGGGTGTCAATACTTTTAGCTGGCACCCTTATGCAGCAACAAACGGAGAAAGTTCCTGGGATAAGCAGGCCATTGTTGTAAAACATATTATTCCTGGGGGATCAGATCATGATGTTTTTAAGGAACAATTGGACAAGATTGCCTACTTTTTTAAACAATTGAAGGATAAGAATGGTGAAGATATTCCTTTTATTTTCAGACCCTGGCATGAAATGGACGGTTCCTGGTTCTGGTGGGGTGATTCGCGTTGTACTAAGGAAGAATTCCAGGCGCTGTTTTCATTTACCGTACAATATTTAAGAGAAGAAAAAGGATTGAGCCAAATGTTGGTGGCATACTCACCGGATAGAAATTTTAATTCAGCAAGTGATTACTTACAATGGTATCCCGGAGATAGTTATATAGATATACTTGGGGTTGATAATTATTGGGATCTGAAACAAGAAGGAGGCGCCGAAACAGCCATTAAAAAGCTACATATTGTTATTGAACTGGCCAATAAAAAGGAAAAAATTGCTGCTTTTACGGAAACAGGATTAGAGAATGTAACAGATGACAAATGGTATACTCAAAAATTAGGTAAAGTCTTGGCTGATCCTTTGGTTGCAAAAGAAATTAGCTATGTGATGGTTTGGAGAAATGACGGCAACGTACATTATTTCTTTCCATATCCAGGTCAAAAAGGGGAAGCTGCTGCTAAGGAATTACTCAGTGATAAAAACATTTTGTTGTTAAAAGATTTCAAATCCTTAAAATAAACTCATATAAGCATAGTATATGCTATATGTTAAAAAACATGAATACTCACGATGGATCAAACAAATTTTAAAGAAAGGTATTCCCGAGTTTCTCAAGCTTATGATGCGCTTTTAAGAAAACCTAATACAGCTATTTATAGTACAAATGGAATTTACGAAAGGTATGAAAATCCTATTTTAACAAGGGATCATATTCCATTGGCATGGCGTTTCGATTTTGATCAGGAAACAAATCCATTTTTTATGGAACGCATTGGTTTTAATGCCGTCTTTAATTCAGGAGCGATTAAACTGAATGACAAATATTTATTAGTTGCCCGTGTTGAAGGTAATGATCGAAAGTCATTTTTTGCCATTGCGGAGAGCGAAAACGGCATAGATAATTTTAAATTTTGGGAACGTCCTATTTCCATTCCACAAAATGAAAATTGGGATACCAATGTTTATGATATGCGCCTGACCCAACACGACGATGGTTGGATCTATGGGGTTTTTTGTACTGAAAGAAAGGATCCAACCGCTCCGGAAGGAGATACTTCAACGGCAATGGCAGAAGCCGGAATTGCAAGAACAAAAGATTTGAAGTCTTGGGATAGACTGCCAGATTTGATCTCGACCACAGGGCAGCAAAGAAATGTGGTTTTGTTCCCTCATTTGATCGATGGTAAATACGCTTTTTTTACCCGGCCACAGGATGGTTTTATTGATACCGGTAGAGGAGGAGGTATAGGTTTTGGGCTTTCTGATACCATTGAAAACCCCGAAGTGAAAGAAGAAATCATTGTTGATGCAAAGACCTATCATACGATCTATGAAGTTAAAAATGGGCTGGGACCTGCTCCCTTTCGAACAGAAAAAGGATGGTTGCATCTGGCACATGGAGTTCGCAATACTGCAGCAGGTTTAAGGTATACTTTATATATGTTTATGACTGATCTGGAAAAACCATGGATGGTTACCCATAAGCCTCATGGACATTTGATTGCTCCTTTAAAGAAAGAGCGAGAGGGAGATGTTGCTAATGTTGTTTTTTCAAATGGCTGGATTCAAGATGATGATGGTAAAGTATATATTTATTATGCTTCCTCAGATACGCGTATGCATGTTGCGACCTCCAGTATTGAAAGATTGGTAGATTATTGTATGAATTCCCCTGAAGACAAATTGCACTCGCATTTATCAGTACAAACCATTAATGAGCTCATTGATAAGAATATATCATTGAGGTGAAGAATTCAATAAAATTTTAGGTTTAACACATGAATGAACAAGATACTTCCAGACTGCTTCAACTAAAAGTTGAATTTTCGGACGAGTTGACGAGTATACTGGAATTTTGGTCAACAAAATGCCTTGATGAGACCCATGAAGGCTTTATAGGAAGTATGGACCATTATGGTAATGTTGATCCTAAGGCTTCCAAGGGTTGTATTTTGAATACGAGAATCTTATGGACCTTTTCAGCTGCCTATAGAACCACTAATTTGGAGGTCTACAAGACCATGGCGAAAAGGGCTTATGATTATTTGACCAAGTATTTTTGGGATCATCAATATGGCGGGCTTTATTGGGAACTTGATCATAAGGGAGCGCCTTTGGACAGAAAAAAACAAGCTTATGTTCAAGGGTTTGGTATTTACGCTTTTTCTGAATATTACAGGTCCATTGGTGTTGAGGAAAGTTTGGATTATGCCAAGGCCTTATTTCAAATCCTTGAAGAGAAATATTATGACTTCAAAAACACTGGTTATCTGGAAGCTTTGACTGAAGACTGGAAGGAAATCGATGATATGAGACTTAGTCTTAAGGATTTGAATACCCCTAAATCTATGAACACTCATTTACATATTTTGGAACCTTACAGCAATCTATACAGAGTTTGGCCCAATGAAAAACTGAAAATGGCCATTTCATCTCTTCTGCATATTTTTTGCAAGAAAATTTATAATCCATACACCAAGCACCTTAAACTTTTTTTTAGCCTTGACTGGAAATCTCAATTTGAGGAAATCTCTTTTGGGCACGACATTGAAGGAGCCTGGTTAATGAATGAGGCTAGTATATTGGTCAACAATGGAACTTTGGATAAGGAGGTTCATTCGATCACTAAGCAACTGGTATTATCCACCTTAAATGAAGGTTTGGACAAAGATGGTTCACTTTTTAATGAAATCAAAGGCAGTCAACTTGATACGGATAAGCATTGGTGGCCTCAGGCGGAGGCCATGGTGGGTTTTTTGGATGCCTATGAGTTGGAAGGAAAGAAAACCTATCTTGAACAAGTTGAAAAGTTATGGATCTTTATAAATAATTTTTTAAAGGATAGAGAAAATGGAGAATGGTTTTGGCGCGTAAATGCAGACAATATTCCGATTACAAGTGAGGACAAGGCAGGGTTCTGGAAATGCCCTTATCATAATGGAAGGGCCTTGATGGAATTAATGGAACGAATTGCTAAATTGACAGACAGATTATGAATAAACAAATTAATTTAAAGGAAAAAATAGGTTATGGTTTTGGAGATTTTGCCTCCTCCATGTTTTGGAAATTGTTCTCAATGTTCCTTATGATCTATTATACAGATGTTGTTGAAATCTCGCCTGCCTCGGTTGGTACCATGTTTTTGCTTACACGACTTTGGGATGGGTTGAATGATCCTATAATGGGCATTATTTCAGACAGGACGCGAACAAGTATGGGGAAATTCAGGCCGTATCTTTTATGGGTGGCCATACCTTTTGGGATCATCGGGGTCTTGACTTTTTCTTCTCCCGATTTGGGTCCTTCAGGAAAATTGATCTATGCCTATGTGACCTATACCTTAATGATGATGGTCTATACGGCGATTAATGTACCCTATTCTTCTTTAATGGGAGTGATGACCTCCGATACCAAGGAGCGTACCTCTCTCGCTTCTTTTCGCTTTTTAGGAGCCTATTCGGGCGGTATTTTTATGACGGCAACAGTGCCTTACCTACTTGATTTTTTTAGAAATTCAGGATCGGATGATGCCCAGAGTTATCAATTTACCGTTGCGATCTATGCTTTTGTCGCAGCCTTCTTTTTTATCATGACTTTTTTATGGACCAAAGAAAGGGTCAAGCCCCTGGACGAGAAATCATCGATCAAGAAAGACCTTAAAGATCTGGCCAGGAATAATCAATGGTTTATCATGCTTGGGGCCGGAATAGCAGTTTTGATCTTCAACTCCTTGCGGGATGGAAGTATTATGTATTATTTTAAATATTTTGTAAAAGATCAAACCTTGACTTTCTTTGGGGATGTACAATGGGATAAATTAGCCGGTGCCTATATGACGCTTTGGTTGGTAACCAATTTATTAGGGGTTTTACTCGCCAAACCCTTGTCTGCAAAGTTTGGTAAAAAGACAACATTTATCGGAGCCATGCTTGTAGCCTGTTTTTTTAGCGCCATTTTCTATTTTGTTGATCCCAATGCAGTGAGCCTTATTTTTGGATTGAATATTTTGATAGGCTTGGCAGCAGGAATTGTATTGCCATTGATCTGGTCCATGTATGCAGATATTGCTGATTATTCCGAATGGAAAACTGGCAGAAGAGCTACGGGATTGGTCTTTTCCTCTTCTTCTATGTCTCAGAAAATGGGATGGACCCTGGGAGGAGCGATAACCGGGTGGCTGTTGGCAGCCTATGGTTTTGAGGCCAATGCGGAACAAACAACAGAATCTTTAAAAGGAATACGATTAATGATCAGCATCTACCCGGCCATTGGGGCCTTACTATCGGCTTTATTTCTTCTTATGTATAAGTTAACTGATAGTTTTATGGATGGTATAAGTATTGATCTGGAGTCAAGAAGAAAAGATCAGTAAGTTTTGTAAACTACAGCCATCAAACTATTTTAATATGGGCTCGTGATAGAGCTCATGCTGGCACATCTTTTTTATGCCTGCCATGATTATTATTTGGTTTTGATTTGTATAGGTTTTGTACATTCGAACAAATTTTAGAAGTATCAATAAACATCATGTCTTAAATTCAGGATCATGAATAAAATTTGGGGAGCCCTATGTATATTTTTTACAGTAAGCTCCATTCAGGCTCAACTCGTCAACATAGAATCAATAAGAATGCAGACAGACAGTATTCGTTTTGTACTGAAATCTGATTTTCTTTTTAATTATTCAAATAATGACGGAATCTATATTTATCGATTTAATGTGGGCCTCAATACACAATATAAAACCAAAAACTTAAAGAATACATTCTTCTTTTCAGGGAATGCGGTATTGGTAAGAAGTCAGGATCAGGACTTTCAAAATTCCTGGTTTATGCATTTTAGATACAATAACAAGCTGACCAAAAAATTAAGGCTGGAGGCTTTTATCCAGGACCAAAACAATGAGCTGCTGTCTATAAATATGAGAAGCTTACTGGGTTTGGGACTACGTTATAAATTTGTCAAAGGCGAATATTTTCAGGCCTACTTGGGTAATTCTTATATGTATGAAAAGGAGCGAAGTGATGCGGCTGATCAAACTTACTACAATCATAGAAATAGTACATATTTGTCCCTGGCGATGAATTTGAAGGAATCGAAGCTTGAGTTGTTAAACACGATTTATTTTCAACCCTTATATGCAGATATAAGAAACTTCAGACTACTCGAACAATTCAAAGCAGAAATGCCCGTGTTCAAAAGCCTGAAGGTATCCATGTTGTTTAATTATTTTTTCAATAATCAAAATCCTTTTGGAGCAAGTGAATTTTCCTCTGTTTTAAGTGTTGGTTTGACTTACGAAATAGATAAGGCCTTAGCTCAGTAGGGCCTTAGCTCTTTGTTAGGTCTTCATCCTGCTGTTTATCAAGATTTCTTTTTTATCCCAAAACCTTTGAGTTGCTTCCCATAAATGGTTGATCATAGAAGCGTTTACCTGTCGCTTTGTACAAGGCATTTGCTACGGCACCCATAATTGGTGGAAATGGAGGTTCTCCCAAACCAGTTGGGTCTATTTCATTTTCCACAAAATGCACTTCGATAGATTTTGGTGCTTCACTATGTCGGATAAGACGATATTTGTCGAAGTTATCCTGTCCGGGAACACCCTCGTTAAAGGTCACCTCACTATACATGGCGTGTCCTATACCATCTACCACACCACCTTCGGCCAGGTTGGTTGCGGCATCCGGATTCACAACGATGCCACAGTCAATGGCACAATATACCTTGTCAATTACAGGAGAACCATTTTCTACAACCATATCCAATACCTGGGCCACGTAACTGTTATGACAGAAATAGGCAGAAACACCACGATGCAGGTTGGGCTGTTCTTTACCCCAATTTGACTTTTCTTTTAACAATTCAAGAACTCCGGCATAACGGTCGGCTTCGTAATCATTTTTTTCTCCAACCGGATTATTTTTGGCTTTTTCTAAAAGTTCCAAACGGAAGTCAATCGGATCTTTACCCATTTCTTCAGCTACTTCATCCAGGAATGATTGCTCAGCCCCTGCTATGAAATTTGATCTTGGGGCGCGAAATGCTCCCACACTTATATTGGAAGATGCTGTCCAAGCCTCTGCCAGGTAATGATCAACGGCTCCAGCCGGGAAACGATTTTCAAAGAGAGGGCTTTCTGGAATTCCTCCAGCCTTAACATGAAAAGCAATTAGCTCGTTATTTTCATTCAAGGCTGCACGATATGTTGCCAGATAAGCGGGACGGTAAATACCTGTTGTCATATCGTCTTCTCTTGTATAGATCAACTTAACCGGAGCTTTCATTTTTTGTGAAATGACAGCTGCTTCAACCATAAAGTGACCATAAAGCCTCCTTCCGAAACCACCTCCCATACGTGTCATTTGAACATCAACTTGGTCCAGCTCCATACCCAATCGAGCAGCAACTGTTTTTTCCATAAATTCAGGAGTCTGTGTTGGTCCAGCGAGTTCTGCCTTATTATCTGTAACATCTGCAAAGAAATTCATTGGTTCCATCGTATTATGAGCCAGGAACGGACATGAATAAGTTCGTTCTATGATTTTGGCTGCTTTTTTAAATACAGCCTCCGGATCTCCATCCTTGCGTTTTACCTCGGCTTTTTTGGCTTGCATTTCATGCATCAGGGCCATATGTCCAGTAGAGCTCTCCAAAGCTGAAGGAACATCTTTATGATCAGATCCAATAGATTGCCACTGAATATTTAGCGCTTTTTTTGCATTTAACACCTCCCATGTTGAATTTCCGACCACTACCACCAGATCAGGAAAAGTATTTACATCCGACCATTGTAATTGATAGTCTTCGTTATAGGTTTTCATGGTAAAAACGTCTTTGACTCCTGGCATTGCTTTTGCAACAGCATCATCAACTGATTTCAATTTCATTCCAAAAGCAGGTGGGTGGGCTATCATCGCAACAAGCATGCCTTCCCGGTCATAGTCTAAACCATACAAAGGCTGACCGGTTACTATTTTTGGTCCGTCCACATTTTTTCTCGACGTTCCAATAATTTTAAAGTCTGATAGTTCTTTAAGGGCTACTTCTTCAGGTACAGGAATTTGCGAAGCAGCTGATGCCATTTCTCCATAACCTGCTGATTTACCACTTCCTTCATGTGTTAAAACTCCTGCGTCAGTAGTAATTTCTTCTACAGGAACCTGCCATGCCTGAGCTGCAGCCTCCTTGAGCATGTGCCGTGCTGAAGCCCCTGCCATACGAAGACTACCCCAACCCTGGCGAATTGACTGGCTTCCTCCCGCCAGTTGCCGGGTAAAAAGATCTGTATTCAATGCGGCCTGTTCTACAATAACATGCTTCCAATCAGCATCAAGTTCTTCAGCCACGATCATTGGCATGGAAGTTTTCACGTTCTGACCAATTTCAGGATTAGGAGACATGATGGTGATCAAACCGTTTTCGCCAATCTTCAGATAGGCGTTGATATTAAACCATTCCTTTGGCATGTTAAGGACCTGCTCAGGAGTTGGTTTACAAGATGCCAGCCAGCTAAAACCGAGCATCAGTCCTCCTCCGGCGAGGGCAGAACTTTTTAAAAAGGAGCGTCTTCCGAATGTTGTTTTTACAATTGTCATTGTCTTGAGTTTTTTGTGATTGAATACAGTTAATAGATGTTAAGAATGCGTAAGCTTAAGCGTTTTTCAAATTGGCCGCAGTTTTGATTGCCTTTTTGATCCTTGTATAGGTACCACAACGGCAAATATTACCGTCCATTACTGCATCGATTTCTTCATCACTTGGATTTGGGTTGTTGTTTAAAAATGCACTTGCCTGCATGATTTGACCTGCCTGGCAATAGCCACATTGGTAAACATCATGTTCTATCCAAGCTTTTTGAACAGGGTGGTCACCAATTTCTGACAAGCCTTCTATTGTAGTAATCTCTTGATTCCCCACTGCAGAAACAGGTAGGGTACAAGAACGAACCGCCATGCCTCCAAGATGGATGGTACATGATCCGCATTGTGCAATACCACAGCCATATTTCGTACCCACTAATTTTAAGTGGTCCCGAAGTACCCAAAGTATGGGCGTTGTAGGGTCAACTTGGACTTGTTGACTTTTTCCATTAATCTTTAAGTTATAATCTGCCATGATTTAAATTTTTTTAAGAAAGTTTATGCTGTAACTCTATATATTGAGAAATGATTTTTACAAAAATGATCTTCCTTTGTCGATTTTACTGCAACCTCCGGAAGAAAATAAATTTAATAAAAATAAAAATAGGATAAAAGGTATATTCAAAAAGTTTTTAACAACGATTTGATTTACAGTGATATGGATGTAAAGTAAAGATCTAATTGATATTTATTTAATTGAAATATGGTCTTTAGTATACTTCTTTACAGCATCTGTCATGACTTTAAAGCATTCCGTTTGACTGCCCTTTTCATCCTTAACGGGAGGATTATAATAGTCCTTGATAAAACTTTCGGCAGAAGACCATACAGTTTGCATCATTCCCAGATATTTTTTACTTGTTTCTGGTGTGGAATTATTTTTAAAATCAACCATCATATGCACTTGAGCTTCAGCTACTTCGGACTTTCTCCATGGGCATGCAACCACATCAAATCCTTTTAAAGCAAAATAGGCCGGTGTCGGGATTGCTTTTTCATAATGCCAATCACATATAACAACTGTTTTGGGAATCATATCAACGGCTCTTGCCGTATTGTTCATGCTGGCTTCCCACATGCCAATATCTGATGTTGAAGCATCGATCAATCGGTCTCCCCACATCCATAACCTTTTTCCTTTAGCTGTTAAATGGTTACTCAACCTTGTTACTTCCTGGGCAAACAGAGCGGCAGGATCCATACCTTGGCAACGCGCGCAATTCGGGCTTGCAATATAAAATACTTCGTCTAATCCGGCGTGAAAAGCTTTTGCCTCAAATACCTCCATGATCTCATCCATCAAATCGAAAACGACATCATGGACATCGGGATGCTGAGGACAATAACTCTTGCAATACAAGCCATCGTCATTGGGCCATTCATATTTTTCAGGCATTTTAACCTCAGGTGTTTCATCAAATTCAGGGTAAACTTCCAATAGTTTATTGGTTTTTTCTGCCCAGCTTTGATGGCCCAAAAGGTTGACTTGTGGAATTAGATCGATGCCATTTTTTTTACAAGAAGCTACTATTTTTTTAACATCCTCTTTACTGAGAGGATTTTCATCCTGCAGCTCAGGTCGCGATGTATATGCATAGTTGAAGTCGACTCTCAGTACGAGCGTATTGATTCCTGCCGGAGCGAGTTCATTTTCAATAAAATCAACAAATTTTTGAACCCCGCTGCGATCCGGGGCAGCGATGCAAAAACCATTTACGGCAAATACATTTTGCCCAATCATCAAACAAGGATAGAGCAAAGCAATGAAGAATAAATAAAGTGTCTTTCTCATTTTAAAGAGTTGATTTTAATTACAATAAAGCTAATTCCAAAAAAATAAAGCATAAAGGAGTCGATCTGTTTATTTTGGAGTTTCCATTCCTAAAGCTGAAGAAATAGTGGATTAAAAGTACAAAAATAGTACTATGCTTTAAAGGTAAAATTAAAATTTAATAAGCTGAGCAATACCTGAGGAACTCTTTTTGTAAATACTGCTTTATTTGGATTTAAAATATATTTTTGCAACATGTTAAAAGTAAACGACATTGCATTTACCTATGATGAAGAAAAGCCTTTGCTAAAGAGCATTAACTTCACTTTGAAAAAAGGAGAACATTTATGCGTCATGGGAGAGAGTGGTTGCGGCAAGTCTACCTTATTGAAGGTCATTTACGGTCTCTTGGATGTACAGGGAGGTTCTATTTTTTGGAATGAAGATCAAGTGCTTGGACCTTCTTATCATCTGATCCCGGGAATAAAAAATTTCAAATATGTGGCCCAGGATTTTGATTTGATGCCCTATACAACTGTGTTTGATAATATCTCTAAATTTTTATCACGTTTTTATCCTGAGGAAACTAAGAAGAGAACACTGGAACTGCTTGAAGTTATTCAAATGACTGAATTTGCTGATGTAAAGGTAAAAAACCTAAGTGGCGGTCAGCAACAACGCGTTGCGATTGCGAGAGCCTTAGCCAAAGAACCTGAGTTATTGTTATTGGATGAACCATTTGGTCAAATTGACAATTTTAAAAAGCGTTCTTTACGACGGATGTTATTTTCCTATTTAAAAGAGAAAAATATAGCCTGTATCGTAGCTACACATGATGCTGAAGATGCGCTGTCATTTGCTGATCAGATGATGGTGATTCAAAACAAGGGAAAATTATTGCCCAGGGTGAACCAACAGCCTTATATAAAAACCCTCAAAGTAATGTATGTGGCTTCTTTGTTTGATGATGTGAATGAAATGAAGGTGAATGGTAAAAAACAGTATGTATATCCGCATCAATTGAAGATCATTAGTGAATCTAAATTACAGGCTACGGTAAAGAAATCTTATTTTAAGGGTTCCTACTGGTTGATCGAACTCGATTGTAATCGTCAAATTGTTTTTTTAAACCACCCTGCAGAAATAGCCCTCCTCGACACGGGTTTGTCTGGAGATCAGCAAGTAAAAAACACTCAGCGTACTTTTAAGCCCTTTTATTGACTACTGAAATGAATGGTTTCAATAGAAGGACAAGCCATTTTTTCATTATCAATGACTGCCCCATTAAAGGATTATCAAACAAATAAAAAATCTCACATTCTTCTATGAACCTTCCGATTCAAAAGGTTGATCGTAATGTCTTTTCCCTGTGGCTTTGTAAAGTGCATTGGCAACTGCTCCGAAAACAGGCGGAAATGTAGGTTCCCCTAATCCCGTAGGATCTATCTGATTATTGACAAAATGCACCTCGATATCATCTGGCGCCTCGCTCATACGTATCAGACGGTACTTGTCAAAATTACTTTTTTGGGGCGCCCCCTCCTTAAAGCCCAACTCTCCGTACAAGGCATTTCCAATACCGTCAATAATACCTCCTTCGCAGAGATTTATGGCCGCATCAGGATTTACCACGATCCCGCAATCAATGGCACAGGTTACTTTCTTCACCACAGGTTTACCGTTTTCAATGGCCATATCCAGTACCTGGGCCGCATATGAATTATGACAGAAATAGGCCGATACGCCTCGATGAAGACCGGAATCTCCATTGGCCCAATTCGATTTGTCCCTGACGAGTTCCAATACGCCGGCATAGCGCTGCGCATCGTAGTCGTTTTGTTCCCCGACAGGATTTTTTCTCGCTTTCTCCAGAAGCTCCAGACGGAAATCAATGGGATCTTTACCAGCCGCTTCAGCAACTTCATCCAAAAACGACTGTTCCGCACTGGCCATAAAATTAGAACGCGGCGCCCTGAAGGACCCAATGGTGATATTGGTGTTGATCGTCCAGCTTTCGGCCACATAATTCTCAACCGCTCCCGCCGGGAATCTGTTAGCATATAAGGGGCTCTCAGGGATACCTCCGGCATTCAGGTGTATGGCCGTCAGGTTGTTATCATTATCCAGGGCCGCTTTGTAGGTGGACCTGATACACGGGTCGATAGATACCTCCTGTCATATCGTCTTCACGCGTATATATCAGTTTGACTGGTGCACTCATTCTTTGGGAGATCAGTGCCGCTTCAAGGGCCCAGTGAGCATAAGATCGCCGACCATAGCCTCCACCGAGCCGTGTCATTTCAATATCAATGTTTTCTAACGGAATTCCAGTCGGTCAGACAGGGAATGTTCAGTGAGCTCCGCTTTTTGCAGCGGACCTGAAAGCGTTGCCTTGTTGTTTTTTACATCAGCAAAGAAGTTCATGGGCTCCATACAATTATGGGCAAGAAATGGGCCGGTATAGGTTCTTTCTATTACCTGGGATGCCTTTTTGAAAGCGGTTTCCGGATCTCCATCCCTGCGAACCACGTTGGCACTTTGAGTGGCCATTTTATCCATTTGCGCCTTATGACTTTGGGTGCTTTCCAGTCCCGCTGGTATGGTCAATGTGAACTGGGACCTTCCATAGGGTACCTGCTCTTCGGTATAGGTCTCAAATGGTTCCCACAAAACCGGGAGCGTTTTCTTGGCATTCATCACTTGCCAGGTCGAATCACCAACAATGACGACTACCTCAAGGAAGGTACAGGTATCAAAATGCTGTCTGATATAATCGTCTGTAGGACCTTGATCGCAAACACATCCCTGATACCGGGCATGGATCTTATGACAGACTCAGTGTTGGCTGACTTCAGTTTCAAGCCAAATGCCGGGGGTGTACGATCATGGCAGTGAGCATTCCTTCACGATAGATGTCACTGACCGAACAGAGGTTTCCCGGTAATAATTTTTGTTCCGTCGACATTTTTCCTGGAGGTTCCGATGATCTTAAAATCATCGACAGCTTTAAGGTGACCTTTTCAGGGACCGAAAGTTGCGCAGCCGCAGAGCGATTTCACCGTAGGAGGCCGTGTGTTGCTTCCCTGGTGGAAAAGCATTCCACCAGCAGTGGTAATTTCTGCAACGGAACCGCCCAGGCCAGGGCGGCCGCTTCACGGAGCATATGACTAGCAGTGGCGCCTGCCATTCTCAGGCCTGTCCAGCCTTGTCGTATCGCCTGACTGCCGCCGATAAACTGGCGGGTATATAATTCGGTATTTAGATGGTGCCTGTTCCACGATGACATCGTTCCAGTCTGACGTCGAGTTCATCTGCGACGATCATCGGCATGGAGGTCTTCACGTTCTGTCCTCCTTCCGGGTTGGGTGACATGATGGTGATCAGGCCATTGTCACCAATTTTGAGATAGGCGTTGATGTCGAACCATTCCTCAGGCATTTCTTTGACAGCCATTTTTTTGGCCTGCTCCGATTTACAGGAATTGAGCCAGCTAAAACCCAGGATAAGACCGCCGGTGGTAAGGCTTGAATTTCTGATAAAGGCGCGTCTGCCAATGTTGGTTTTGATTGTGCTCATGGTATGCTTGATTTTTTTCTACATCAACGCCGATAAGGGTAATTTCTGCAAATTAATGATTTCTTTTCAACCCATTAGTGTTGGGTTATCCGCACTAAACGGCTGATGATAATGTCTTCTTCCCGTCGCCTTATAGAGCGCATTGGCCAATGCACCGAAAACGGGAGGGAAGGGTGGTTCCCCAAGTCCGGTCGGGTCGATTTCGTTTTCAACAAAATAAACCTCAATGTTCTTTGGTGCCTCGCTGTGACGAATGATACGGTAATTGTCAAAATTGGTCTGTTGCGGCTGTCCGTCTTTAAAGGAGAGTGCTCCAAACATCGCATTGCCAACCCCATCTACAATCGCTCCTTCGGCCATATTCAAAGCGGCATCTGGATTGACTACAATACCGCAATCAATGGCGCAAACAACCCTTTCAACTTTAGGAAGTCCCTCGTCCATCACCACATCCACCACATGAGCGGCATAGCTGTTATGGCAAAAATAGGCCGAAACTCCCCTATGTATACCTTCAGCTTGCTGGCCCCAATTTGATTTTTCACGAACCAGTTTCAGCACCCCTGCAAGGCGTTCAGGATCATAATCGTTTTCCTTTCCTACAGGATTCACTTTAGCTTTTTGAAGCAATTCCAACCTGAAATCAATAGGATCTTTTTCACAAATTTCAGCGACTTCATCTAAAAAAGCCTGTTCCACTCCGGCCATAAAATTGGAACGAGGAGCCCTAAAGGCACCAATAGTGATATTCGAATTGATCTCCCATTGTTCGGCCAGATAATGATCTACCGCTCCGGCAGGGAAACGATTCGCAAATAATGGCGTTTCAGGAATTCCTCCTGCCTTTAACATGAAAGCCAATGAGGTTGTTATTCGCATCGATAGCAGCCCTGTAGGTGGCATGATAAGAAGGGCGGTATATACCAAAGGTCATATCATCTTCACGGCTGTAGATCAATTTGACAGGTGCTTTGGCCTGTTTGGAAATCAAGGCAGCTTCAACGGCATAATGCCCGTAGGCACGTCTTCCAAAACCACCACCCATTCGGGTCAGTTCAACCTCTATTTTTTCTACGGGAATTCCTAGTCTGGCAGCCACTGTACTTTCCGTCAGCGCCGGCGCTTGTAGGGGACCTGCCAGTTTTACTCCCTCATCGGTCACATAGGCAAAAAAGTTTATGGGCTCCATACAATTATGTGCCAAAAACGGACAACTGTAAGATCTTTCGATGACTGTTGCGGCATTTTTAAAGGTTGTTTCCACAAGGCCATCTGTTCGCGCCACCTTACCTGGTTTGGCTGCCATTTGACTCATTTGTGCATAATGGTCATCAGTACTTTCCAAACCCCCGGGCACTTCGACTTTGATTTGTGTGCCAAACCTGTCCATGGAAAAACTGGAAGCTTCTATAGGTTCCCATTCAACTTTTAGTTGCTTTCTGGCATTCATGACCTCCCAGGTGGTCTTACCAACAATAGCTACCAACTCTGTAAAGGCGTTGGTGTCAAAAAAGCCTCGACTGAAATCATCTTCCAGCGTTTTTATCTTAAAGACGTCAACAATCCCTGGCATGGAGCGCACTCCGGTTTCATCAAATGATTTTAGCTTGAGTCCAAATGCGGGAGGATGGACCGCCATGGCAATCAGGGAATTCTCAAATTCATAATCGACACCAAACAAAGGTTTCCCCGTAATTATTTTTTGGTTATCGACGCCTTTTTTGGAAGTGCCTATGATTGAAAAATCCTTCACTTCTTTTAACGCCACTTCCTCAGGTACCTCTAACTTTGACGCCAAAGAAGCCATTTCTCCATACCCGGCAGATTTTCCCGATGCCGTATGGCTCAATATTCCATTGGAAACTGATATTTCTGAAACAGGTACCTCCCATGTCTGTGCTGCAGCTTCCTTCAGCATTTGTTTTGCCGTGGCTCCGGCCATACGTAGGCCCTCCCAGCGTCTTCGAATGCCCTGACTACCACCGGTAAACTGCCAGCCAAAGTCTTCTGTATTCAAATTTGCCTGTTCTACCAAGACATCCTGCCAGTTAACATCCAGTTCATCTGCCACGATCATCGGCATTGAAGTGATTACGCCCTGTCCAAATTCAGGGTTGGGAGCCATGATGGTGACCAGGCCATTATCGCCAATTTTGAGGTAGGCATTAATATCGAACCACTCCTTAGGCATTTCCCTAACGGCTATTTTTTCTGCATCCTTGGGACTGCAGGAATTTAAAATACTGAAGCCCAGAACCAAACCGCCTCCGGCAAGGCTGGTGTTTTTAATGAATGAACGTCTTCCTATTTGTGTTTTTATAAGTGCCATATTTTTTTTCTTTGGTTAGTCATTATAGCCTGGAAGCTAGTTTTATTGCTTTTTTAATCCTTGTATAGGTACCACATCTACAAATGTTCCCATCCATCGTTGCTTCAATTTCTTCGTCAGTAGGTTGCGGATTGTTCTTGAGCAGGGCCGACGCTGTCATAATTTGTCCGGCCTGGCAATAACCACATTGTGGAACATCTTCTTCAAGCCATGCCTGTTGAACCGGGTGGTCTCCGTTTTCTGACAAGCCCTCGATGGTTGTGATTTCCTGCGTACCTACTGAGGCAATAGGAAGTTGGCACGAACGAACGGCGATACCGGACAAATGCACTGTACAGGATCCGCATTGGGCAATACCACAACCGTATTTTGTACCGACTAATTTGAGGTGGTCGCGCAAAACCCATAGCAGGGGGGTTTTAGGGTCAACCTCTACTGTTGCTGTCTTTCCATTGATGTTTAAGTTAAATGTTGCCATGATTTTTTTTTCTTAAAGTTAGGATATTTTTTTTTAATCTTTTATTATTGATCCGTTAATGCCGATTGTGGGTCACGTATCCCTATCAGGCTTATTTCTTCTAAAGCCTCTCTGAATTCCTTAAGTTCTCCTTCGGTAAATGTTAAGGAAAGGGCTCCCATATTCTCTTTCATATGGTGCAATTTTGTCGTGCCCGGAATCGGCACGATATAGGGGCGTTGTGCCAAGAGCCATGCCAGTGATATTTGAGCGGGGGTTGCCTCCTTCTTTCTGGCCCATTCCCGAACAAGGATCAGCACTTCCATATGGGCCCTGATGGCTTCCGGTGTGAAATAGGGTACACCTGTAAAGCGAGAGTCATCAGAAAATCGACTGTACTCATTGAATTTGTCACCAAGAAAACCACGACATACCGGGCCCCATGGCACAAAACCAATGCCCAGCTCCCCACAGGTATCTATTACTTCGTTTTCCAGGGCACGCTGTATCAAAGAGTATTCGCTTTGCAATGCAGCAACAGTTTGCTCGGCATGTGCCTTTCTTAGCGTGGCAGGGGACACTTCAGACAGTCCAAAATGCAGGGCCTTACCCTCTTTAATTAAATCTTTTACAACACCGGCAACCTCTTCCACAGGTACATTGGGATCTAAACGGTGCAAATACAATAAATCGATGCGATCGGTGCGAAGTCTTTTCAGCATACCTTCCACAGCTTGTTTGATGTGTTCCGGGCGACTGTTGCGACCTGCCCTCTTGCCATTGATAAAATCAAAACCAAACTTACTTGCGATTACTACTTTGTCACGAAGAGGGGCCAGGGCATCACCTACGAGTTCCTCATCTGTAAAAGGACCATATACTTCGGCCGTATCAAAAAAAGTAACGCCCAGATCGACGGCCCCCCGGATGACGGGTATCATATCTTTTTTATCCCTTGGCGGATTGTAGCTACCACTTTTCATACTCATACAGCCCAATCCGATGGGAGAGACCTCCAGGGTTCCTAATTTCCGGTTTTGTATATTTTTAACAGCTTCCTCTTTGAGCGACATGTCTGTATTCGCAAAGGTTATAGGGGCAGTGGTTAGTCCCGCGCCTAGAATCGCTGATTTGGATATAAAATCGCGCCTGTTGACCTCATTGCGGCCAGTTCTGTTCGCTTTTGATATGTCGTTTTGCTTCTCCATACTTGTATCTCTAAGTTAATTTTAAGGTGGGTACATCTCGTTTTACAGCATCTACTCAACTAATTTTTCTTATTTACTGGTTAAATACCTCCACGAGTTTGTATCTCAGTTCTGAACTTGAAGGCCTTTTCAATCAGATCCAGTCTTGCTTTCCTGGGATCCGGCTTTCCGACTGGTTTTCCATCTGGCTGGATATCCAGTATCTCGTTCTTTTTGAGTGTTGTAAACAGGCCATTGGGGTACACCCTTGCCATTTGGATTACCTGTCCGGGCAAAGTTCACCCAATAGGTATTCATCATCCTGGCGACCTCTTTGTCCTGATCTGTTGGAGGAGGTGGCGGTGGCCCGAAGCCTCCTAATCCCAAGGTTGTTGAACACATAAGAAATGTCGGTTCCATGACCGGGTCCATAAGTCATTCGTTCCTTCATATGGGATGGTATATAGGAGAAAAGGAACAAGTAGGCTGGTTCTCCCATGGCTTCAAAAGAGCTGGCTACAAACCTTGCCGGTTCGCCCCATACCCAGTCTGTGTTGAATCTTGTAATTACTTCAGCAAATTCTTTGTCTCCCTCAGGATCATAGGCTTTTCTTGCTTCCTCCTTGAATTCTCCGAATAGTGCAAACAATTCTTCTTTTGAACTGCTCGAATTGACAAAGCCTCCGCCAATTTCGGCGCTATTATTACCGATCATGAGCGGAACGCGTGCCTGCCTGCCTGCCTTGTAGGCACTCTCAGCAGTTTCTACCATAAATTTGCCATCGAGGATCGGGCCCGAATAGATACGCGGACCTCCCTGGCCATCATTTTCCTGACCACCGTCCACTATTTCTTCAACGCTCAGTGCACGTAGTTTTGCCAGAGCAGCTGCATCTGTACCCTCAATCCCATGCTTTTGCGCAAAGTTTATTCCGATAGTTTCAGCCGAAACAGGGTACAGTGGATCGGCATTTTCTTCATGAATGGGTCTGCCAGTCAGCACACCGTCCCGGCCACCTCCGGAATGACTGATTGCCTTGTGAAAAAGACCTTTTGCAGCTGGTATGGTCAGGAGTGAATGTATAGAAACACCACCGGAAGAGAAACCAAAAATGGTAACATTATTCAGGATCACCTCCAAATGCAGCAATATTTTGCTGTACCCACTTGAGCGCTGCTATCTGGTCCATAAAGGCATAACTGCCCTTGGGTTCTTCCGGATGCTCTGCGCTCAAGGCAGGGAATGCAAAATGGCCCAGACGTCCCAGGCGGTAGTTGAGGGTGATCAGGATGACACCTTGTTTCGCAAATTCATTTCCAGCAGTGCCGGGTCCTGAGCCGCTTCCACCTACAAAGCCACCTCCATGGATCCACACCATTACGGGTAAATTAGCGTTCGCTTTGGCATCCTGCAGGCGCCCACAAATTAAGATAAAGGCAATCTTCTGATGAGCCTTCCGTAATTGATCCGGGGGCTTCCTCCCCATCCGGCCTGCGCACAATTAGGGCCATATTCGACCGCATTTCGCACTCCTTCCCAAGGAGCAACAGGTTGTGGAGGGCGCCATCTAAATTCACCAACCGGCGGGGCTGCAAATGGGATGCCCTTGAAACTGGACACATCTCCTTCCGTTAGGCCTCTGAGCATTCCCTGAGGTAGTCGCAATTGTTGGCTGGGTTTGCTCATAAACTTCATCATTGTCTTGCTGTGCATGAGTTGCTGAGTATCCTGAGAAGGTGTATTTGTGCTTGTTGTGCCTGTAGACTGCAAACCATGTCAACAACATGCAAATGGCGAATATATGTTTCATTTGATAACTATTTAGACGATTATTCTAATGCTCAATGCTATGGGTGTCACGTACACTGCTAAATGTCAGATCCAGTAATTTCCAATCACCTCCAATTTTTACATAGACTTCTGTGGCTGTAAATTCATTGGATACATCGTTTCCGCGAACATGCGCTTCCAGGGTGATCCTGTTCCATACTACGGCTGTATTGTCAACTATTTCTACATCCGTGTCATGTACAATGGTATTCTTATACCAGATGCTGCCGCTTTCAATGATCTCAAGTTCTCTGGCCTTTTTCCAGGACCCGCTCATATGCACAAACTTAGATTCCTCATGGAACAGGGAAGCCAGCTCATCCACATTTTTATCTGCCATCCATTGCCATTTTTGTTGGGATAAATCAATGATTTCTTTTTCCTCAGTGCTTTGCGCGAAGCATGCCGCGCTGAATATGATCAAAAATATTCCGGCTAATAGTGTTCTCATTGTAAAATGTATTTAAAGGGTTGTATATAATTTTAATTCATGATTTTTCTAAAAATTTCAGGCATGGATTCTAAATCTATTGCCTCCATATCGATCAATTTCAAATCTTTGACCATTTCTTTGGTTGTCTCTTTATAGTGTTTGAAATGTGGCGTTTGCAGATGTGATGCATATGCTTCTTTATTCGCATAGATTTCAAGGAGCCTGATTTGGGTCGGGTTTTCTTTTTGAAACATAGGGAAAATACAAATGACCCCTGGCTCCAGGCTGACCGATGCTTTGGATTCTTCTTTTAAAATAGCCATATATTGTTCACGTAGTTCGAATCTATTTCAATTGCCGCCATCCTTACCATCATGTCACTAAGCGGAGTATTGATTTTATTCGACTCCGATACCTGACCATAGGAACTTGTCCAGATGGTCATTAAAGCTAAAAGCAATCCAATTTTTTGATATCTCATTTTGTTTTTGAATTAGTCCAGTTCCTTTTCTTTCAACCACTCCGACAGTAGATCGGCTATGTCCAGATTATTGAGATCTGAAAAAGGAAAATGGGTATTACCTTTGATGCCAATTTCAGGCAGGTGAACGACGGTTACATCTCCACCATAGCTATTGACAACGTCCCGCCATTTTCGAGCCATTTCGAGCCGTACACGCCAGCCATCGATTCCAGGATTTGGGTCTGGTTTTTCCGGAATAAAGTCTCCGTAATAAATGATGATGGGGATCCTGGTCAGTTTGAGGAATTCCTTTGGGAATATTCAAGGGCTTGTAGGGCTCCCGCGGAACTCTGCAATGCCTCCGGCACTTCTCCTTCCGGAAAGGGAAAACCTGATACCTGGTTCATAAGACACAATGGCCCTTACATTTGAGTTTTTTATGGCAGTTGCCCATCCGAATCCACCCGAATGTGAATGAGTGAACAAGAATTCCTTCCCCGATTTTGTCAAATAACGCAGAGCTTGCATCTGTAATGACTTCGGTGTCAAATCCACCAATATTGGGTGTCATTTGACGGAAAATATTGATTCAGGGTTTCTTTGTCTGTGGCAAACTGCACGCCAGGAAAATAATCGGGCCACACTCCTATACGAAAGATGTTGAACCAGAATTGTTCATCTGGTGTTGGGCTGATGGTAGCCTCACACCATACTTTTGCCTGCATTTCCTCTCTGGGTGATTGATTAGATAATGCTGAAACCTCGTCTAAAAAGATATTCTGATAGCCCTCACGCCCGTCAGGGGTGGTTTCCCATGTTTTTGAAAACTGGCCTATTCCGTGCCAGAGAACCAATGGCAATTTTCTTGTGTTTTCCGGGATCTGGTAAAAGACATAGGCATGGTCACCGTGAAAGGTCTGGCCCTCAGAACTTCTCTTTATCGGATCAAATGTCCCGGGATTAGTGATGACTGAACCACCTACCGAAAAGCTACCCTGATCCCGGATCACGATACTTTGTTTTTGTCCGTAACCAGAAGTATAGATCAATAAGGTAAGTCCGAGAATTTTTAGAAAATTTTCTATTCTGACTTTCATATTGATTTTGTTATGTATTAAAGATATGATCTTTCTGAGTCTGAACTGGAATTTAAAAATTCCTTGAACAATGATTTTTTATACAACCATTGGCTTAAAAAATCGCACCAAGCAGCATAAAGTCAAGTTCGGTGTACCTGATGGATCTTGCCATACCAAAAATATAAAACATTGGTATCATTATACTTACCATACTTACGGTTATACTTACCATAATTACAGATTTTATCCCAACAGTTTGATTTTATGCCGTTCATTACCGTAACTTTAACTCAAAATTCGCCGGAGCATGAAAAATATTTTGACTATAGATACAGTAAGTGATTATATGGCCATACCAAAAGTGGAGGTACAACACCCGCTTATTGGTATCGTTGATTTTGACAAGGTGGATGCAGCAGGAAAGACAGGTATGAGACCTGATGCCATGCATTTTAATTGCTATGCTATTTTTTTAAAGGATGCCAAGGGGTGTAAATTGAAATATGGCGGAAAACCATATGATTATGACGAAGGTACCCTTGTTTTTGTTGGTCCCGGACAAACGATTGAATTAGGCGGTTATGAACCCGATTTTGTACCTAAGGGATTTGCCATGCTTTTTCATCCGGATCTTTTACTGGGCACTGAATTGGTCAAGAAAATACATAGCTACAGCTTTTTTTCCTATGCCAGTAATGAGGCACTTCACCTTTCGGCCAGAGAGCGGAAAGTGATTTTAAGTCTGATCGAAAAAATAGGGTTTGAACTGGAGCAAAACCTTGATAAGCACAGCAAAAAACTGATAGTGGCCAACATCGAACTCTTTCTGGACTATTGCACGCGATTTTATGACCGTCAGTTTTTGACTCGTGAAATTGAAAATATAGGTTCCTTTGAAAAATTTGAGGAGCTGTTGAACCAATACTTCACATCCGATAAGCCTAAAAAATTTGGTACTCCTTCCGTGAGTTTCTTTGCAGACAGATTGCATCTGTCAGCCAATTATTTTGGAGATCTTGTTAAAAAGGAAACCGGGAAAAGTGCCCGGGACCATATTCAAAACAAACTCATTGAGGTAGCTAAAGCACGGGTGTACGATTCGGAAAAGTCACTCAGTGAGATTGCCTATGAACTCGGTTTTAAATACCCCCAGCATTTCACCAGACTGTTTAAGCAGCATGTAGGTCATTCCCCAAAAGAATTCAGAAACCTGAATTGATCGACATGGCTTGAGATCAAGAGTTGTTTTTTTGGGTTACTTTCCAATACAGAAATTAGCAAAAATATTACCCAAAAGATCATCGGTTGTGATCTCGCCGGTGATCTCACCAAGATGAAACAAGGCCTGACGGATATCTATGGCCATCAGATCACTGGAAATGTTTTGGTCCATACCTTTTTGCACTTCATTCAAGGCTGCAAAGGCTTTGTTCAGCGCTTCAAAATGTCTTGAATTACTCACCACAGTTTGCTGGTTGCTTAAGGCTCCTGTATTCACCAGATTGGTCAGGTGATCGAGTAAGGCCTCCAATCCGGTTTTCTGTTTTGCAGAGATCAGGATCCAGTTGGGCTGCATTGCTGAAAGTTCTGCAATCTGCTTATCGTTTAACGCGTCAGCTTTATTCAATAAAGTCAATATTTTTTTCTGAGGGTATTTCTCTTGGAGTTCCCGTTCTTCTTTGGATAAGTTGTTTAGGTCTAGTTTGTTACTTGCATCTATCAGGTGCAATACAAGTTGTGCCTTTTCAATATTTTCAAATGTCTTTTGGATACCGATATTTTCAACTACATCTTTGGTGTCGCGAATTCCGGCGGTATCAATAAATCGATAGGTGACCCCTTGCAGGGCAATTTCATCTTCAATGGCATCACGGGTAGTTCCTGCAATATCACTTACAATGGCTTTTTCTTCATTCAGTAAAGCGTTCAACAAGGTTGACTTCCCTACATTGGGTTCTCCCACAATGGCCACGGGAATTCCATTTTTCAACACATTGCCCAAGGCAAAAGAATCGATAAGTCTTTTGATGACCTGCGTAATTTTGCTAATCAATTCCTGAAAGGCAGTTCTGTCGGCAAACTCCACATCCTCTTCTGAAAAATCCAGTTCCAGCTCGATCAAAGAGGCAAAATTCAATAGTTCGGCCCTCAGGTTTGCGATTTCATTTGAAAAGCCTCCGCGCATTTGTTGCATGGCAATACTGTGAGAGCTTTGAGAATCTGAAGCGATCACATCGGCTACAGCTTCTGCCTGACTTAAATCCATTTTACCATTCAAAAAAGCTCTTAAAGTAAACTCACCCGCATCAGCATGTCTGGCCCCTTTTCTCAGAAATAATTGAAGAATTTCCTTTTGAATATAGGCAGAACCATGACAGGAAATTTCTACCACATTTTCGCCTGTATAGGAATGGGGCGTTTTAAAAACGGTAACCAATGCCTCATCAACTATTCTGTCACCGTCCATGATATAGCCCAAATGAACCGTATGAGAGCCCACTGTCTTTAATGATTTGTTTTTTCCTTTTGGTTTGAATAAATCGTTGACCAGATCAATCGCTGCTGAACCTGATAATC
>CAVQSO010000011.1:0-99383 GCA_963715975.1 uncultured Flavobacteriaceae bacterium
TCATATGTAGGATCAATTATTGGTACGATGGTGTTGGGCGCTTTTATTATTACAACGGATATTGCCGGTGGATTAGGAGCCGTTTATTTGCCATTGGTTTTAGCCGCGGTTGGAATTGTCATGTCAATTATAGGAACTTTCTTTGTAAGAGTTAAAGATGGAGGGAGTCCTCATAAGGCTTTGAACTTAGGAGAATTCGGATCAGGATTTCTTAATGATTGTGGCTTCTTACTTTATTATAAAGGAAATGATCCCTGAAAGCGTTGATGGTTTGCCTTTTGGTGCCATGGGTGTTTTTTACGCTACTTTGGCGGGATTGATCGCAGGATTCTGCGTAGGGAAAATAACAGAATATTATACAGGAACTGGTGGAAAACCAGTCATGTCAATTGTAAAGCAATCTGAAACTGGTTCTGCTACAAATATCATTGCTGGTTTAGGTGTTGGAATGATGTCAACTGCAATTCCAATTTTATTGATTGCTGCGGCCATTATTGTTTCCCACCATTTTGCAGGATTATATGGTATTGCTATTGCTGCTGTAGGAATGCTTGCTAACACAGGTATTCAATTGGCTGTTGATGCTTACGGTCCAATTTCTGATAATGCCGGAGGTATTGCTGAAATGGCTGAATTACCAAAAGAAGTGCGTGAACGTACAGATAAATTAGACGCCGTAGGAAATACAACCGCTGCCATTGGTAAAGGTTTTGCTATTGCTTCAGCAGCGCTTACCGCCTTGGCTTTGTTTGCTGCGTTTATGAAGACAGCAAATGTAACTGCTATTGACGTTTCTCAGCCTAAGATCATGGCCGGATTATTAGTGGGAGGGATGCTTCCATTTGTATTTTCAGCCTTGTCGATGAATGCAGTGGGTAGAGCTGCCATGGCAATGATTGAAGAGGTAAGAAGACAGTTTAGGGATATTCCTCAATTAAAAGCGGCCCTGGAAGTGATGAGAAAGCATGATTCAGATATGTCTAAGGCTTCACAAAGAAGAGCGTGAAATATTTGATGCTGCAGATGGTTATGCTGAATATGAAAAATGTGTTGAAATATCTACAAACGCATCTATTAAAGAAATGGTTTTTCCTGGTTTATTGGCTTTGGCTGTTCCGTGTTGCTATCGGATTTATAGGTGGCGCTGAAATGTTAGGTGGTACATTAGCAGGAGTTACCACATGTGGTGTGCTTATGGCAATTTTCCAGTCAAATGCCGGAGGGGCCTGGGATAATGCTAAAAAAATGATAGAAGAAGCAAGGAAGAAAAGGAACAGAGGCACATAAAGCCGCAGTTGTTGGTGATACTGTAGGAGATCCTTTTAAAGATACTTCGGGACCATCATTGAATATCCTTTTAAAATTGATGTCAGTTGTGGCCTTGGTAATTGCACCAAGTATTGCTATGGATTCTGATGAAGTAACTGCGCATAATATGCAAATCTTAACAGTTACTGAGCAGGTAGTTGTTTCGGAATCAGCTGAAGGAACTGCAGTGCTGATGAGACTACCATGGAAGTAAAAAGCAGCAGAGCTTGAAGAAGCAGCTGTTGCACCTGATGTAGCTACTCTGGAAGAAAATAAGGAATAGGTATCGATAGGATTTAATCCTTTAGATACACTTATAGCATGAAAAATGCGAGCCAGGGCTCGCATTTTTTATTGCTATAAATGTTAATAATATTTGGGCCATTTAAAACTTGTTTTAGTTTTCGTTTTCTAGTAACTTTATAAGATAGGGTTTTGATTTAAATGAGGTTGTGATATGCAAGTAAAAGATCCTTTTATAGACTTTATTTCTTTAAACGTAAAAGAATCCATTTGGGAACACTTTTATACGGTGGCTCCCTTGGTGGTTATTGGGACAAAAGAAGCGCAAGGCTTCGATCTTGCTCCCAAACATATGGCTACACCTATTAGGCTTTTCCGATTTTTTTGGATTTGTTTGTACGCCCCGACATAATACCTATCACAATATTAAAAAACACTCAAGATTTTCCGTGAGCTTTGTAAAACCGGATCAGATACTCCTATCTTCTTTAGCGGCAATGCCGAGGTGTGCAGTCAAAGATTTTCCAGAAGAAATTACCAGATCATATTCCAACCGTAACACTCAAGAATGGAGCGTCAATTTTTGTTAAGGATTCCTATGTGATGCTCGATTGCAGTTTGTATAAGATCATAGATGGTTTTGATGATTACAGTTTGATCACCGGAAAGATGGAACAAGCAATGGTCCATAAGGATTATAAGATCGTTTCAGACGAGGGTCATCAAAAACAGATTTATGATCATCCACTATTGGCTTATATTGCTCAAGGGAGATTTGCCAGTATCAAGGAGACGTTGAGTTATCCTTATCCCAAGGATTTTCAGCGATGACAGTTTAAAAAAACTAGTTATGAAAGTTTCAGCAGCTAGAGATATAGAAAGTTTCTTAAAAGACCATGAGGAAGAAATGATCATCTTTCTAAAGAAACTTGTGACTAGTGAGAGCCCATCTCGATGATCCCGACTCCCAGACTGAAATATTACAAATTTTGAAAAATGCCTTTGAATCGCTTGACTTTTATACATTCATTGTTCCTGGAAGAAAAACAGGTGGTTTTTTATATGCGAGACCCAAACAACACAGTAAAAGGGCAGCCTATCCAGTTAATGATAGGGCACTGTGATACGGTTTGGGAAAAAAACACCTTAGAGCAGATGCCTATTCTGGACTCTGAAGAAAGGTTATCAGGTCCTGGTATATTTGATATGAAAGCCGGTCTAGTTCAAATGATCTTTGCGATAAAGGCGCTAAAGGAACTCCAGTTGGAATCTCCGTTAAGCCCCGTAATACTTATTAATTCTGATGAGGAGATAGGCAGTTTTGAATCGACAAATACGATTGCAAGAATTCGCCAGAATCGCCAAAAGGGCATTTATTTTAGAACCGCCCCTTGGCCTGGAAGGTAAGTTAAAAACGGCGCGTAAAGGCATTGGGAAATTTACGATCAAAGTAAAGGGTAAGCCTGCGCATGCAGGTTTGAATCCGGAAATGGGGGTTAGTGCAATAGTTGAATTATCATATCATATTCAGCAACTTTTCAGTCTGAATGATTTTGAAAAAGGAATTACCGTTAATGTCGGGATGATACAAGGAGGTTCATCAGCCAATGTGATTGCTGAAGAAAGTCAGGCCGTGGTGGATGTTAGGGTTCATAATATGGATGATGCTGATTTATCAGAAAATAAAATTCTCAATTTAAAACCAAAGCATACAGGAACCTCTCTTCAAATTGAGGGTGGTTTTGGAAGGCCCCCAATGGAAAGAACAGCGAGAAATCAAAGATTATGGACCTTGGCTAAAGAATATTGGACAAAGCATGCATCTCGAGTTAGAGGAGGTAACTGCCGGAGGAGGATCAGACGGGAATACAACCAGTTTGTATACAGCCACACTTGATGGACTAGGTACAGTAGGGGATGGTGCTCATGCAAGGCATGAATTCATATTTAAAGAAAAATTCATTGAAAGAACAACCCTGCTGGCGATGCTTTTATCGGCCAAGGATATTGAAGGTGAAAAAAAAGTCGAATCTTAAAAAAATAACAACATGAATTCTAAATATATATTTTCATCGATGCTTGAGAATCAGCGATTTAGAAAAGAAAGCATTTGAACTTAAGAAACTTGAAAAGATCAAATGGAAAACTGGTGACTATGTGGTTGGAAAAATTACGAACCCGGGAAATGACGAAATGAAAATAGAGTTGACCAATGGAAGAATGAGGAGTTTTATGAAAGAAGATCTGGTCGTTGGCGCCTTAGGAGAGCGCTATGCAACCTTGGAAGCCACCGGTTCCTGGCGTGAAGTTGAAGAGGACGGCATTATGCATTTACTAACGGGTGGAGGTTTGATCGGTAAGTGTACTTCTAAATCTGTACGTCTTCCAAGTTTGATTGAAATAGAATATTTAGGTCATATCGTCCTTGATGAAAAGGTTTGTGAAATGGATGATTTTGTAGTGCAGGTTCCTTATAAAAAATTTAATCTGCCAGTGATTCTTATTAGTGGGTACTTCCATGTCTGCGGGTAAAACAACTGTGGCCAGAATCATAGTAAATCAGTTAAAAAGAGCAGGTTTACAAATAGTTGCAGGAAAATTAACAGGTGCCAGCAGGTACCGGGATACTTTGTCTTTAAAAGATGTAGGAGCCAGTTATATTTTTGATTTCGTAGATATTGGTTTGCCTTCAACCATATATCCAAGAGAAAAATTTCGAAAAAAACTTATTCAGCTTTTAAGCAGGATTCAGGAGACCAAGGCTGATGTAGCGGTAATTGAGCTGGGAGCTTCTCCCTTAGAACCCTATAATGGCGATATTGCCTTTGAAGAACTCAAAGATTGTGTGAAATGTACGGTATTGTGCGCGTCTGATCCCTATGCGGTTTATGGGGTAATGGAGAGTTTTAAGCTAAGACCGGATATTGTAAGTGGTATTGCCACCAACACCTATGCAGGAGCCGAATTGATAGAAAAACTCTGTGGTGTTAAGGCCCTTAATTTGATAGATCCGAAAACATCAGAGGAATTGAGAGAAATATTATCCGGTAAACTGGGCATAAATTTAGAAATCAATCAATTGCAAGAGGAAGGTGTTTGATAGTGATATGATCCAAATTTCAGGCCTTGAAAGTGAGCTTTGGACCCTGAGAATCAGTTTTGGGAATTCTTCTTTAAAAAAGTTACCTTTGATTTTTCAAAAAAGTGCTATGCGTAAGATCGCTGTATTATTTTTTCTTTTTTCGTTGTCTCTTCAGGCCCAAAATGACAGTGCTTTTGTTGATAATAAATACCTTGAAGACCAGATTTATTTTAATTTGACCTATATACAAATGTTGAATCTGCCCGATAGAATTTCGCAGTCGGGCTTTTCTTTTGGCTTAGGAGGAGGTTTTATAAAGGATTTTCCATTAAATAAAAGGCGCAATATAGCACTGGGTGCTGGTTTGGGTTATGGCCTTAACAATTATTATTTTAATGTAAAATTGGATGCGGAAACCCCATCTGACCAATGGTAATCTGGATGCGAATAATAAAATCATCATGCATACGGTTGAATTGCCAGTGGAATTAAGATTTAGAGGGTCTACTGCCTCTAAATATAAGTTTTGGAGATTTTATCCGGGTATTAAAATTGCCTATGCATTTGCCAAGAACACGAATTTTGGAAAATCGGCTGATTTTGATGTGAAAGACATCATTGAGATCAATGAATTTTTATATGGGCTTACTTTTTCTGCAGGTTATAATAAATGGAATCTGCATTTCTACTATGGTCTAAATGACCTTTTCAATGAGACTCCAACCAACGACTATAATATAAGTATTAGCGACCTTCAGATTAGGACTGATCTTTTATATATTCTGATAGATTTGAAAGCTTATAAATTGTGAGACCAGACCGAGAAAAAAGCCAATGTATATTTCTTTTGGGCGATGGGCATTTAAGTCCAAGTCTGGAAACCCCAACCAGTCCTGCCAATCACAAATAATCCGGCAATCAGAGAATTGAAATTTAGCTGATATTCGTAACTCATCACCATAACAAATCCTATGATACCTCCAATACCAAGTGTGTGTAAACTTGTTTTGATCTTTATATTGAAAAGTAAATAGGTAAAACTTAGAGCAAAGGCTACACCGAAAAATGAAAAGGCAAGTAAATCTGCGATCTGAATACCCAACATGGCCCTGCCAATTAAAAAGGATAACATGATAAAGAATAGAATTGGGAATTTGCGCTCCTCAATAGTTCTAAGGTGATAGTCGTTGATGAGATGTATTCTTTTTAATAAAGCTAACAGCAAAATTGGGACAATATAAGTGCTGACAAAAACGATCAATAAAATGATATATTCCTGTTGTTTTACAATATGTTTAGGCGTCAGATATAAATAAAGAAAACTGCCCATAAATGAAAAGAGCAGTGGATGTAGCACGTAGGAAATGAATTTATAAATAAACATGTATCAGAGAATCTTTTTTCTTAATCTTGCCACTGGAATATCTAATTGTTCGCGATATTTAGCAACTGTCCTCCTGGCAATAAGATAGCCACTCTCTTTTAACACACTGGAAAGTTTTTCATCGGTAAGAGGCTTTCTTTTATCCTCATTGTCAATCTCTGTTTGTAGAATTTTTTTGATTTCTCTTGTTGAAATGTCTTCACCCTGATCATTTTTCATAGATTCTGAAAAAAATTCTTTTACCAGTTTGGTTCCATATGGTGTATCTACGTATTTACTATTGGCTACTCTGGAAACAGTTGAAACATCCATATTGATCTGGTCAGCAATATCTTTTAAGACCATGGGCCTTAATTTTCGCTCGTCTCCTGTTAGGAGAAACTCCTTTTGATAGATGCATGATGGCATTCATTGTGATCATGAAGTGTTTGTTGCCGTTGTTTGATGGCATCTATAAACCATTTAGCTGCATCTAATTTTTGTTTGATAAAAAGAACGGCATCTTTTTGAGATTTTGATTTATCCTTTGATTCCGAGTAACCCTTTAACATATTGTCATATTCTCTTGAGATATGCAGATCAGGCGCATTTCTGGCATTAAGACTTAGTTCAAGATTTCCTTCATTGATCCTAATGGTAAAATCAGGAACAATGTGTTCTATAATGGTTAAGTTCCCTGAAAAGGATCCCCCGGGCTTTGGATTTAATTTTTCAATTTCTTTAATTCCACCCTTGAGTTCTTCCATTGAAATATTAAACTTCTGGGCAAGTTTGGAATAGTGTTTTTTAACAAATTGATCAAAAGAAGTGTTTAAAATCTCCTTAGCCAAGGCTCGTTCCTTGGTTTCCTCTTTCCGATCGAGTTGTATAGTAAGACATTCCTTTAAAGTTCTGGCACCAACTCCTGCAGGATCAAGTTGCTGTATAACAGCAAGAATTTTCTCAACCTCAGCTTCAGTAGTATATATATTTTCAGAAAAGGCAAGGTCATCAATAATGTCTTCTAAAGTTCTCCTTATATAACCGTTATCGTCAATACAGCCAACCATAAATTCGGCAATCAGTTCTTGCTCCGGTTCCAGAGAGAAGGTATTCAGTTGATTACTTAGGTGTTGATTAAAGGTAATACCTCCGGAATAGGGGATACGATTGTCTTCGTCATCACTGCTGTAATTATTGGATTGAAGTTTATAGCTGGGAATTTCGTCATCACTTAGATAATCATCAATGTTGATATCTGTATCTATGGACTCTGTTCCGGTATCATCGTATTCATCATTAGTGGAATCCTGAAACTCATCATTGGATTCTTTACCACTTTCTAAAGCAGGGTTTTCTTCAATCTCCTGAGAAAGCTTTTGTTCAAAAGCCTGGGTAGGCAATTGAATTAGCTTCATCAACTGAATTTGTTGTGGAGATAACTTTTGTTGTAGCTTTTGCTGTAAACTCTGTTTTAACATATAGATTTTTACTTCCAGTTAAAGTTACAAAAAAAGAACTTCTCAATGATATCAAACAGTTATGATGACTAAGGTTTAAAACTCAGCACTTTGAGGTGTTCTGGGGAATGGAATAACATCTCGAATATTGCTCATTCCAGTAGCAAACTGAACCATTCTTTCAAATCCAAGGCCAAAACCTGAATGAACTGCAGTACCAAATTTACGCAAGTCAAGGTACCACCAAAGCTCTTTCTCATCTATTCCAAGTGCCTGGATCTTTTCTTTTAAAACGTCAAGTCTCTCTTCTCTCTGGCTTCCTCCCACGATTTCTCCAATACCTGGAAATAATACATCCATGGCCCGAACGGTTTTTCCATCATCGTTTAAACGCATATAGAATGCTTTGATATTGGCAGGGTAATCAAAAAGGATAACAGGAGATTTAAAATGTTTTTCTACCAGAAAACGTTCATGTTCACTTTGCAGATCTGCACCCCATTCATTGATCGGATACTTGAACTTTTTCTTTTTATTGGGCTTTGAATTTTTTAGAATATCAATTGCTTCCGTATAACTGACCCTTTTGAAATTATTGTCTATGACGAACCTCAATTTTTCACGCAGTGCCATGTCGCTTCTTTCCGTGGCAGGTTTACTTTTTTCTTCATCAAGTAATCTGTTTTCAAGAAATTCCAGATCATCCTGACAATGTTCAAGGATATAGTTTAAAATATATTTGATAAAATCTTCACTTAGGTCCATATTGGCATCCAGATCATTGAATGCCACCTCAGGCTCTACCATCCAGAATTCTGCCAGGTGTCTTGAAGTATTTGAATTTTCAGCCCTGAAAGTAGGCCCGAAAGTATATACTTTACCCAATGCCATGGCATAGGTTTCGGCCTCGAGCTGACCCGATACAGTTAGGTTGGTTTCTTTTCCGAAAAAATCCTCTTTAAAATCGACTTTACCATCTTCGGTCAAAGGTGGATTTTTTTTGTCCAAAGTAGATACACTGAACATTTCACCGGCACCTTCAGCATCCGAACCCGTGATGATTGGGGCATGGAAATAATAAAACCCGTTATTAATAAAATACTGATGGATGGCAAAAGACAGAACAGATCTAACACGCATTACCGCACTAAAAGTATTGGTACGAATTCTGAGGTGTGCATTTTCACGTAAGAATTCCATACTGTGCTTTTTAGGTTGTATGGGGTATTCCTCAGGGTTTGAAGCTCCTAGTATAGTGATTTCAGACACTTGGATTTCAACTGTTTGACCTTTTCCCTGACTTTCAACCAAAACACCTTTAACGTCAATAGCAGCTCCGGTAGAGATCAGTTTTAAAACCTCTTCAGGTGTTTTTTCAAAATCAATTACGCACTGAATATTTTTAATGGTTGAACCGTCATTTAAAGCAATAAACCGATTGCTCCTGAATGTTTTTACCCATCCTTTGATTTGAATCTCCTGTAATATATGATTGGCCTCTAATAATTCGGCTACGCTAAAGTTTTGCATCCTCAAAATTTTGGTGGCAAAGATACGTAAAGCGTTAAAATTGGGAAAGTTTAATTATTTTAATATTTCCATTAAATAGGTACCATAGCCACTTTTTAACAATGGCTTTGCCACTTCTCTTAGTTGGTTGGCGTCTATAAACCCCTTTCTGTAGGCAATCTCTTCAATACAACCGATTTTTAACCCCTGTCTTTCTTCGATGACCTGAACGAATTGCTGGGCCTGTATCAGAGAAGAAAAAGTTCCTGTATCAAGCCAGGCAGTTCCGCGTCCCAATTGAGCTACTCTTAATTTTCCTTGTTCTAAATAGGACTTATTGACATCGGTGATTTCATACTCTCCTCTTGAGGAAGGCTTAATATTTTTAGCTATTTCAACCACGGAGTTATCATAAAAATAAACCCCGGGAACAGCATAATTTGATTTTGGGTTTTCCGGTTTTTCCTCAATGGATATGACATTTTTTTCCTTATCAAATTCTACTACTCCATATCTTTCCGGATCTTTAACATGATAGGCGAAAACAACGCCACCGTCAGGATCAATGGCATTTGCCAATCGTCTTTCCAGATCAGTACCATAAAAAATATTATCACCAAGAATAAGTGCTACAGCGTCATCACCAATAAATTGTTCGCCTATAACAAAGGCCTGAGCCAGACCGTTTGGAACTTCCTGTGCAGCATATTCAAATCTACAACCTAAATTTTTCCCATCACCCAATAATCTTTCGAACAAGGGAAGGTCATTAGGGGTGGAAATGATCAGAATTTCCTTGATTCCTGCCAACATCAAAACCGAAAGTGGATAATAGATCATCGGTTTGTCATAAATCGGCATAAGCTGCTTACTTACAGCTAAGGTAAGGGGGTGTAATCTGGTGCCGCTTCCTCCGGCAAGTATAATTCCTTTCATCTGGTTTTTTGATTCTAGCCTTCTTCATCTTCCTTGGGAATGATGGAAATGGCAGGTTTCTTTAAAGTTTTTTTGTTCGCTATTTTTGACTCCAAAGACAATAATAGCGAGGGCAATAATAATAAATTAGACACCATGGCAAACAACAGTGTTACTGAAACCAAGCCTCCCAGAGCGATGGTTCCGCCAAAACTGGAAACGGTAAAGACCAGGAATCCAAAAAACAAGACGATCGAAGTATAAAACATACTGACGCCGGTTTCTCTCAAAGCTGCATATACAGACTTTCTAACGTTCCATTTATGAGCGATCAGCTCCTGTCTGTATTTGGCTAAAAAGTGAATTGTATCATCTACCGAAATACCGAAAGCAATACTAAACACCAACACGGTTGAAGGTTTTATAGGTACTCCCAGATACCCCATCAAACCCGCAGTGATCAAGAGAGGAAGTATATTAGGAATCAAGGAGATGAGAATCATTTTATAGGACCTGAACATCCAGGCCATAAAAAGTGAAATCAGAAAATATGGCCAAAGACAAAGAGATCACCAGGTTCTTAACCAGATAATTAGTTCCTTTTAGAAATACAAGGGCCTTTCCGGTAAGAGAAACTTCAAATCTGTCGCTGGGAAATACCTGATCGATCTTGTCCTGAATGCGCTGTTCGATGTTCTCCATTTTTTCTGTACCAATATCCTTCATAAAGGTGGTAATTCTGGCATATTGACCCGTCGAATCGACAAAATTCTTAAGCTGGTCCGAGGTGGCATCTGAATTTTTGGTATAGGCCAGGATAAAGTTCTTTTCCTGTTCGGTAGGGAGCTGGTAATATTTAGGATTTCCATTATAAAAAGCCTGTTTGGAATATTTTACCATATTCAGCACAGAAATAGACTTCGACAATTCAGGAATCTCATCGATCTCTTCATCCAGTTTATTCATTCTTTTCATAGTGGCGAGATTCATCACACCTTTTTTGCTTTTTGGTGTCAATCAAAATCTCGAGAGGCATAATGCCGCCGAATTCCTGTTCAAAGAAAACAATATCTTTATAAAATTGTTTCCCTTTTGGCATATCCTCTATCAGACTCCCGGAAACTCGAATCATATAAACACCAATAATGCTCACTACAATAATGCATACGGTTGATATATAAATGCCAATTCTATGATGTCTAACGGTATGTTCCATCCAGTTGACAATGGCATCTATCCATTTTCTTTCCAGGTGCTCAAGGTGTTTGTCCTTGGGCTTGTGCATAAAGCTGTAAATGATCGGAATGATCAGTAAGGACAGTACAAAAATAGCCAGAATATTGATTGAGGCGATGATACCAAATTCATTAAGTAACTGACTGTTTGTAAAAATAAACGTGGCAAAACCTGAGGCCGTAGTGATATTGGTCATCAAAGTAGCATTACCGATCTTAGAGATCACTCTTTGAAGAGACTTAGCCTGATTGCCATGCTTCTTTACTTCCTGTTGGTATTTATTGATCAGGAAAATAGCATTTGGAACTCCAATAACAATGATCAAGGGAGGTATCAATGCCATTAAAACGGATATTTCATATTCGAACCAGCCTATGAATCCCAGGGCCCAAACGACACCGATACTTACTACGGTCATCGTTATAACCGTAGCCCTGTAGGACCTGAAGAACAACCAGAAAATAAGTGAGGTAATGAATAGGGCAAGGCCAACAAACATTCCGATCTCATCAATGATGTTTTGAGCATTCATAGTCCGGATAAAAGGCATGCCTGATACCCGTACATCCAAACCTGTTTCTTTTTCAAATGCCTCTACCGATGGGTTTAATACGTCAAAAACAAAGCGTTCTCTCTTTTTGGTATTGACAATGGCTTTATCCAGATAGATGGCAGTTTGAACTGTTCCTGTTTTTTTGTTAAAAAGTATATTATCAAAAAACGGTAAGTTTTCAAACAATTCATCACGAATTTCCAGAACTTCTTTATCGGTCGTTAGCTTCCCTTCATAAATGGGCTCAACATAGAATTTTTGATTTTTTTTGTCCTTCTTCAACTTTTGAATATCCCCCACCGAAATGGAAAAATCAACCTCAGGAAATGAATCAAGCTTGTGAGAGAATTCGTTCCATTTATTAAAGTTTTCAACCTGGAACAAGCTGGAATCCTGAACCGCTATGATGATCATATTTCCTTCTTCTCCAAAGATTTCAAGAAAATGGTCATATTTTATATTCTCTTCATGATCTCTGGGTAAGAGGTTTGCTTCTGAATGAGAAAATTGGATATTCTGTATTTTAGAGCCTAGGAAGACGGTAATCGCTGCCAAAACAATAAGGATAAAAATCCTTTGTTTTAGTATAAATCTAGAAACTACCTGCCAAAAATTCATAAATCAAATTATTTTGCACTAAAGCCCACCGAAGCCCTCAACATTATCATGAATATTTTGACATAATTGATAATTCTAAAAGCAGATAACAGATACTCCGCATCAAACGGTCATTATTTCTTTCTCTTTAATTAGCGTAAAGTGCATCTACTTTTTCGATGTATTTATCTGTCAAGGTTTGCACATCTACTTCAGTATTGGCAAGAAGATCTTCAGAGATATCAAGTTTTTTCAGTTCATGATTAGCATCTTTACGATCATTTCTGATGCTGACTTTAGCCATTTCAGCCTCAGCCTTGGCATGTTTTGCCAGCTCTCTTCTTCTTTCTTCTGTAAGAATTGGAACATTAATAATGATGCTTTCCCCGTTATTCATGGGATTAAAGCCGAGATTGGCACTTAAAATACCTTTTTCGATCTCAGGAATCAATTGTTTTTCCCAAGGTTGAACCGTAATGGTATGTGCATCCATGGTATTGACATTTGCCACTTGACTTAAAGGAGTTAAAGCTCCATAATACTCAACTTTTACACCGTTGAGCATGGAAGGTGTTGCTTTTCCAGCTCTGATGTTCACAAATTCCAATTCCAGATGATGGATTGCACTTTCCATCTGTTCCTTGGTCGAATCTATTATAAATTGAACTTCTTCATTCATGGTAATAAAGATTTATGAATTAACTAAGGTGCCAACATTTTCACCCAAAATAACTTTCATCAGATTTCCTTTTTTGTTCATGTCAAATACAATGATAGGAAGATCATTTTCTTCACTCAATGTAAAAGCAGTCATATCCATTACCTTGAGATCCTTATTCATGACTTCCTTAAAGGTTATATTTTCAAATTTCACAGCAGATTTATCTTTTTCTGGGTCAGAGGTATAAATACCATCAACTCTGGTTCCCTTGATGATGACGTCTGCATTGATCTCGATGGCTCGAAGAACGGCTGCCGTATCAGTTGTAAAATAAGGGTTACCAGTGCCGCCCCCAAAGATAACTACACGTCCCTTTTCAAGATGTCTAACTGCTCTTCTTTTGATAAAAGGCTCGGCTATTTGTTTCATTTCGATAGAAGTGAGCAATCTGGTTTGTACATCGGCCTCTTCCAAAGCACTTTGCAAAGCAAGTCCGTTAATAATAGTTGCCAGCATACCCATATAATCACCCTGAACCCTATCCATACCATTGCTGGCTCCGGCCAAGCCTCTGAAGATGTTTCCACCTCCGATCACTATCGCCACCTCAATACCTTTATTGAGTGATATTTTTAATTTCCTCGGCATAATCTGCCAGCCTGTTCGGGTCAATACCGTAATTCCGATCGCCCATCAAGGCCTCACCACTTAACTTTAAAAGAATTCTTTTATATTTCATAGATCACATTCAGAGATGTGCAAATATAATAAATTATAACAATGATAAATTGATGATAAGGAGATAAAAAACAAGTGTTCTATGATATAAAAACAAAAAAACCCAGGATAGCTCCTGGGTTTTTATAATATAGATTGATCAAAGATTAACCAAGAGCTACTCTCTTGAAATCAACTACTTCAACATCTCCCAAAGATTTTACATAACTAGCAACGCTAATTTTGCTATCCTTGATAAAGTCTTGGTTAACAAGCGTGTTGTCTTTAAAAAACCTTTTGATCTTACCCTGAGCAATTTTGTCAAGCATAGCTTCTGGTTTTCCTTCCTGACGTAATTGATCTTTTGCGATTTCGATCTCTTTATCAATGATAGATTGATCAACACCATGTTCGTTCAATGCGATTGGGTTCATAGCCGCAGCTTGCATTGCAACGTCTTTGGCAACTTCATCAGCACCTTCTACTTTAGCAGACAAACCAACAATGGTGGCTATCTTACCAGAGTGAATATAAGATCCTACATAAGGAGCAGAAATCTTTTCAAAAGCAGAAAGTTCGATCTTTTCACCAATTACACCTGTTTGCTCGATCAATTTTTCCTGTACAGTGATTCCTCCGAAGTCAGCATTCATCAATTCTTCTCTAGTTGCACTGTTAAGGGCTTTTTCAGCCAATTGCTTGGCAAGATTTACGAATGATTCATTTTTTCCAACGAAATCAGTTTCACAACCCAATACAATTACGGCACCTTCAGTATGATCTTCATTTACTATAGCTATTGCGGCACCTTCAGTTGAATCTCTGTCGGCTCTTTTTGCAGCAACTTTTTGACCTTGTTTACGTAGAATTTCAATAGCTAAATCAAAATTACCTTCGGCTTCAACTAGGGCTTTTTTACAGTCCATCATTCCCGCGCCAGTAGTTTTTCTCAAGTTATTTACTTCTGCAGCTGTTATTTTAGTCATTCTTATTTATGTTTAATCGTTATTTTAACAATAACAAGTTCTACAATTATTTTTCTTCCTTCTTAACTTCTGGAGTCTCAACAGCAACTACTTCTTTGGCAACTGCTTCTTTAGCAGCAGCTTTTGGTGCAGCAGCTTTTGGAGCGGCAGGAGTTGCTTCTTGTTCTTTAGTTTTCTTTCTGTCAGCTAAACCTTCAGTGATCGAAGCAGTCAGATAAGAAAGAACCTTATCAATAGACTTTGATGCATCATCATTTGATGGAATTACATAATCGATAGCTCTTGGATCAGAATTTGTATCTACCATCGCAAAAATTGGAATGTTTAATTTTTGTGCCTCAGCAACTGCGATGTGCTCTCTTTTAATATCAACTATTAAAATAGCGCCTGGTAAACGTGTCATGTCAACTATAGAACCTAAATTCTTTTCTAGTTTAGCTCTTTGACGATTGATCTGTAATTTTTCTCTTTTAGATAAAGCTTCAAAAGACCCGTCTTTTTTCATTCTATCGATATAGGCCATTTTTTTCACGGCTTTTCTGATAGTAACAAAGTTTGTCAACATACCACCTGGCCAACGCTCAGTGATAAAAGGCATGTTTACAGCTTTTGCTTTTTCAGCTACGATGTCTTTTGCTTGTTTTTTGGTAGCAACAAATAATATTTTTCTACCAGATGCTGCAATTTTACCCAAAGCTGAACCGGCTTCTTCAATTTTTGCAGCAGTTTTATATAAATCGATAATGTGAATCCCTTTACGCTCAGTATATACATAAGGAGCCATGTTTGGATTCCATTTTCTTGTAAGGTGTCCGAAGTGTACACCTGACTCAATTAAATCTTTTATTTCAATGTTTGCCATTTTGTTTTAGTTTACGTTCCGTTTGTATTAGCAATAACTAAGTAGTCAATTATATTTTATGAATCTTAATTATTTGGATGCTAGACTTTTACGACAACAGTTTTTTCAATTTTACTTTTTTCTTCCTAATTCAATAACAATTGAATAGGCTTCCAATTAACGTTTAGAGAACTGGAATTTCTTACGAGCTTTCTTCTGACCGAATTTCTTTCTTTCCACCATTCTTGGATCTCTTGTTAGTAATCCTTCTGGTTTCAATACGGCTTTGTGCTCTTCATCAATAGCCACCAATGCTCTGGTAATTGCCAATCTGATAGCTTCTGCCTGTCCGGTAATACCTCCTCCAAACACTTTAGCTTTGATATCAAAACTCTCAGCATTGTCAGTAAGGGTCAAAGGTTGTAACACCTTATATTTCAGCATTTCAGTTGTAAAATAACTATCATAAGACTTGTTATTTACAGTGATCTCACCTTTACCTTCTGAAAGATATACTCTAGCAACAGCGGTTTTTCTTCTACCAATTTTGTGAATCGTCTCCATATTACTTGATATCATTTAGGTTAATAGTTCTTGGTGATTGAGCTTCTTGTTGATGTTCCCCTCCGTCATAAACATAAAGGTTTCTAAACAATGCACTCCCAAGTTTGTTCTTAGGCAACATACCTTTTACCGCTTTTTCCACAACTCTACTTGGGCTTTTACCAAATAATTCGTTTGCAGAAAGCGTTCTTTGTCCACCCGGATATCCAGTATGACGAATGTAAGTTTTGTCATTCCATTTATTTCCGGTTAACTTGATCTTCTCAGCGTTGAGGATAACTACATTGTCACCGCAGTCAACGTGAGGTGTAAAGTTAGGTTTGTGTTTCCCTCTGATAAGTTTTGCAACTTTCGAGGCCAAACGTCCTAACACTTCTCCTTCAGCATCTACCACTAGCCATTCCTTGTTCACGGTCGCTTTGTTGGCTGATACTGTTCTGTAACTTAATGTGTTCACACGTATTTATTAAAATTAAACATTCCTTCTCTTCAGTTCAAAGAGTTTGCAAAAGTACAACTAATAATTCATTTGACAAATAGGATATTGCTATATTTTTTCTGATACCAGCTGCCGTCAATTAATTTAGAATTAGGCCAATAGGAAGAATTTCTATCTCACCCCCTCGGAGCTGAGGGGGTGAGACGTGAGGGGGTGAGATCCGAAGGCTTCGCAGGTGAGACCCTCACCTGCGAAGCCTTCGGAAATTGAACCCTCAGAAATTAATGGGCTTCAAGCCAGTTATTACCCTCGCCTAGATCGACGGTCAAAGGAATTGACATTTTATAAGCTTGTTCCATGGTTTCTTTAATGATGGGTTTTAAAGTGTGCATCTCATCATTGTGAATATCAAATACCAATTCATCATGAACTTGAAGTAGCATTTTAGATCTGTAGCCACCGGTTTCTAAAATCTCATGAATTTTGATCATCGCTATTTTGATGATGTCAGCAGCACTTCCCTGAATGGGAGCATTGACAGCATTGCGCTCATCAGCTGATCTAACAATGGCGTTTCTGGAATTGATATTTTTCAAATAACGTCTTCTTCCCAGAATGGTTTCCACAAATCCATGGTCTCTTGCGAAATCGATCTGTTTTGCAATATAGGATTTCAAAGTGGGGTAGGTCTCATAATACGTTTCGATCAATTCTTTGGCTTCCGATCTGCTCAAATCAGTTTGTTGACTTAAACCAAAAGCTGAAACACCGTAAATGATCCCGAAATTCACCGTTTTTGCATAACTCCTTTGTTCTCTTGTCACTTCTTCAAGCTCAACTTTAAATACTTTAGCCGCTGTTGATTTATGGATGTCTTCTCCTCTTAAAAAGGATTCCTTCATTTCTTCATCTCCACTCATTTCGGCAATCAGTCTCAGTTCTATCTGAGAATAATCTGCAGCCAATAGGGTAAAGTTCTCATCCCGGGGTACAAACGCCTTTCTAACCTGTTGACCTCTTTCTGTACGGATCGGAATATTTTGGAGATTTGGATTATTGGAACTGAGTCTGCCTGTAGCAGCAACAGTCTGACTATAGGTAGTGTGAATTCTTCCTGTTTTACTGTTCACTTCGCTTGGTAAAGCATCAATATATGTATTCTTTAATTTAACCAGTCCTCTCCATTCCAAAATGTTTTTAACGATCTCATGTTTTGAGGCAAGTTTGGACAATACTTCTTCTCCGGTTGCGTATTGACCCGTTTTGGTTTTTTTTGGTTTGTCAATAAGCTTTAATTTCTCAAATAATACAACACCCAATTGTTTGGGTGAAGCTAGGTTAAAATCAGTATCTGCTTCTTTGTAAATGAGATTTTCTAAATGCTCAATATCCTGAGTGAGGACACCTGACAGTGATTTAAGGAAATCTTCATCCAAATTGATACCCTCCATTTCCATGGATGCCAGGACTTTTACCAACGGAATTTCAATATCTTTGAACAAGCTGCTCAACTTATTCTTTTCAAGTTCCTGCTCGAATATTTTTTTCAACTGCCAGGTAATATCTGCATCTTCCGCTGCATACTCTGTTACCAGGTCAAGGCTAACATCTCTCATTGATCCCTGATTCTTTCCTTTTTTCCCAATAAGGTTCGTAATGGGTATTGGGGAATAGTGTAAATAGGTTTCAGAAAGCACTTCCATATTATGCCTCATATCAGGATTGATCAGATAATGGGCAATCATGGTATCAAATAAAGATCCTTTTACATCAATAGAATAATTCTTCAACACCTTGATATCATATTTCAGATTTTGCCCTACCTTTTCTATACTTTCGTCATTAAAAAAGGGTGCAAACCGCTCTAGAACAAGATTTGCCTCTTTGTCATTTTCAGGGATAGGAACGTAATATCCCTTGCCTTTTTCATAGGAGAAAGCAATCCCTACTAATTTTGCCTCAAGCGTATTCAAACTTGTAGTTTCGGTATCAAAACAAACTGACTTTTGTTGCAGCAATTTTTTCAAAAGAAGAGACTGAGAGAATTCGGTATCCACATATTGATAAAAATGATCAGTATTTTCAGCGTTTTGAAAGCCAGTAGAGATTTCAGATGTTCCTGAGGCTTCATTTGGCATGGAAAACATATCTAATTGCTGACCCGTCCCTTCCTCCTGGGTTGACGGTTTCATCGGAGGTATCAACCTGATCTTCAGTTTTGGTCTCAACCTTAAAGATCCTGTGTAAATTTTCCAAAGACCTTCTGAATTCAAGGTCCTGAAAAATTTCTGTTACCTTTTCAATATCAGGAGTGTTTAATTCGAAATCTTCTTCATGAAATTCTACCGGACAATCGAGCATGATCGTGGCTAATTTTTTTGACAGTATACCCAAGTCTTTATTCGCTTCAATCTTCTCTTTCATTTTTCCTTTCAGGTCATCCGTATTTGCCAATAAAGCCTCTATACTTCCATACTCTTTCAGGAATTTTTTTGCCGTTTTTTCTCCTACACCGGGAAGTCCTGGAATATTGTCCACTGAATCACCCATCATACCTAAAAAATCAATCACTTGTTTGGGATCTTCAACTTCAAACTTCTCCTTTACTTTTTCCACATCCCAGATTTCAATGCCATTACCCATTCGCGAAGGTTTATACATAACTACATTCTCCGTTACCAGCTGTGCAAAATCTTTATCAGGCGTCACCATAAAAGTTTTGTACCCCGCTTTTTCAGCCTGAACGGATAAGGTTCCTATAAGGTCATCAGCCTCATAACCTTCCAATTCTATGATCGGAATATGCATAGCCTTTAGGATTTTATGGATATAAGGTACAGCGATTTTGATGGCTTCAGGTGTTTCCAGCCGATTTGCTTTGTATTCAGGAAAGGCCTCTGTCCTTGCCTGGGATCCTCCATTATCAAATGCTACGGCAAGATGATCGGGTTTTTCACGTCGAATAACATCCAACAGAGAATTGGTAAACCCCATAATGGCAGAAGTATCCATGCCTTTAGAATTGATTCTTGGATTTTTAATAAAAGCATAATAGCCACGAAAGATCAAGGCATAAGCATCTAGTAAAAAAAGTCTTTTTTGTTCAGCCATTCAGAATTAGTTTGATGATGGTAAAAGTACAAATTTGTATTTCGGGGAGGAAAAAATAACATAAATATTGCTAAATAGTTAATTTTTTGGACATTATAAATGATGTTGAGATAAAATACTATATTTGTAAGTATAGAATTAAAAAACTTAAGTATGACTAAGTTTGGAGAATTGATAGGGTCAAAAACCCCCACCCTGATTGATTTTTACGCAGACTGGGAAGGTGAGAATACAAATTTGCACTCTATATTGCGTGATGTTGCCGCAGCTCTTGGAGATAAAGCAAAAGTTGTAAAGATTGATGTTTCTAAAAATGAGACACTTGCAGCTGCTTTAAGGATCAAAGGAAACCCAACCTTTATTATCTACAAAAATGGCGAAATGAAATGGCGCCAAACAGGGCAGCAGGATGCTAATACTTTAATAAGTCTTGTGCAGCAGTATGTTTGATTCTGTTTATTTAAGATTTAAGATTGGAGATTTAAGATTTTTGATGTTGGATTTTTAAAAATATCAATAATGAATCAACCCAATCTTGATGTAAGCTTTTGAAGTTAGACTTACACTAGAGAAATTTGTATTTGCTTCTGCCAAGGAATCAAATCTTAGATCAAAAATCTCCAATCTCCAATCTCCGATCAAAAAATTATATACCTTCCATTTTAAAGAGCTCTAAATTCATATCCTTCTTGAGTAAAATGCTCCAGTACCTTAGGAAGCACATAATCAAGGTTCTTAAAAGATTTATCGCTGTCATGAAAAACAACGATGCTGCCATTTTTAATGTGTTTTAAGGTATGTTCCAAACATTGTTCTTTGGAAAGACTTTGATCGAAGTCGCCACTGAGCACATCCCACATGATGATCTTATAGCCTTTTTTTCTTAATATTTTTGCTTGCACGGGCCTGATTCGTCCATGAGGTGGCCTAAAAAGTTTTTTTGTTTTTTTAACACCTTCATCCTGCAAATAGGATTCTGCTTTAAGGATGTTCTTTATATATTTATTGGTTGGTGTTTTCCAACCTTGCAGATGGTTAAACGTATGGTTACCGATGCTATGACCTCCATCTTTTATCTCTTGGTAAATATGAGGGTATTTTTTAATGTTTTCCCCTACACAAAAAAATGTCGCCTTGGCAGCAAAAGACTCCAGCGTTTCAAGTACCCATGGTGTAAAATCAGGTACCGGACCATCATCAAAAGTGAGGTATATCTCTTTTTTAATTGTTTTGATTCGCCATGAATAATTATGGAAAAATCTTTGTACCAACCTTGGAGTTTTTACCAGATAAGGTCTCATGCAACGCAGCTTTTTAATAAAATTAACGGGGATTACCCAAGATACAAAAAAATGATCAAATCAAAAATTTACTCTTCCAGAACTTCTTCAAGAAGGGTTACTGAAACCATAAAATCCTCCTTGAGCTGCCCAGAGTATTCTTCTGTATCAAACTCCACACAAGTGGCTATGATGTATTTATACAAGTCAAGGGTACCTTCAAGTTCACCGAAATTTTGACTAAGCTCCATTGAACTCAGTCCACTATAATAGTAAATACGTTCCTTGAAATTTTGAATAAGAAACTCAACGATCTTTCGCGCTTTTTCGGGCCTGTCTATATTGTAATAAGATTCGATGTGTCCGATAACCAATCTGAAATAGCCATAAGATTCAATTGGCATTTTCTCTATTGACATATCAAGGATCTCTTCTGCTCTTACAAAATCTTTCTCTTTGATGAGTTCATCGGCAAGTCTTCCAAGACTATTTCTAAATGAGATGCCATTTTTTCTGGTTTCAGGGTCATGATAAATGTCTCCATTCGAATTTTTCCAGGTCCACTTTTTGACATTTGCATACATGGTGTCGGTATTTATTCTACCCATGTCCATAAAACTTCTATTGCTAATGGCACTTCTGATCGGAACGAATTTATAAGCCAGTCCATCTAATTGTAAATAATCCTTTAGCCAGATATATTCTTCGGCAGCCTGAGCTCCTCCGGTGAAGTATAATGGTCTTTCCCATTTGTTATTTGCCAGAATATCGAGCATCAGGATCCTGTTTTTGACCAAGGCAGATTCGGAGATCTGAATATCGATATAAGGCTCGATCAAAGCAGAATCTTTTTCGGCAACAATACCATTTCTTAAAACAGCTTCTTTATCGACCATTATTCTCAACTTGGTGGTAGGATATACTTTTTCCGGATGTCCGTTATCTTCAAAATCAATAAAGGTTCTGCTGTCTTTACTTTGAATCCATTTCATAAAGAATTCAATATCCATCACAGAATCCTTGAATTGAGGAAAAGGATATGGATAATGATAGGCCACATCCAGAGAGCCTTCTTTATAATCGCCATGACTTAATTGAGAAGGAATAGGGTCAGCCTTATAAGTTTTCCTTTTTTGCTGATCTATATACCAGTCTTTCGCGAAAAGGCTCGTATTGATCAGTTTGATATCGGTTCTGTAATCTTCCACCTCCTGCATATACCATAGAGGGAAAGTGTCATTATCACCAATAGTGAACATAATGGCGTTTTCCTGACAGGAATCCAAATAAGATTTAGCATTGTTCCAGGTGGTATATTTTCCAGAGCGGTCATGATCATCCCAGTTTTCTTTCGCCATAAGCACCGGAACTGCCAAAAGGCAGATAGCGGTTAAGGCCGTTGGCATAACAACAGATGTGATCTTATCCTTTAACTTTTCATACAATGCCAGAACTCCAAATCCTATCCAAATCGCAAAGACATAAAAAGAACCAACAACAGCATAATCTCGTTCCCGAGGTTCAAAAGGCTTAGGATTGGTATAGAAAATGATCGCAAGCCCGGTAAAAGCAAAGAAAAGCAGTAGGATATAAAAATTATTCATATCTCTTTTGATATGAAACAAAAAGCCTATAATACCAAGAATAAGAGGCAGGAAATAATAGGTATTTCTTCCTTTATTTTCAGTAACCTCTGAAGGAAGGTTCTTTTGGGACCCAAGTCTGATTTCATCGATAGGGTCAATACCGCTTAACCAATTCCCATGATTGTCAAGATTTCCTTGAATATCGTCTTGTCTTCCTGTAAAATTCCACATAAAATAGCGGCCATACATATAGCCGAATTGGTAAGTGATCATAAAACTGATATTCTCACCAAAAGTGGGGCGCCTTTTTGATCTTTGGGGAATACCAGCTATGGCTTTATAGTTTTGGACCACTGAAGGACTTGGATCGACCATTCTGGGTATAAACCCTTTGTGCTTACTGCTATAATTTGGCAGTGCATTTTTGTAATTATTAACAATCACATATTTACCTGCCTTTTCGTCTTTTTCGTATTTGGGTTTCGCGTCCCGATATGGGTTTGCCTTATCTCTGTCTCCGGTTTGTGAATAATAGGACCCGTAAAAAACATTGGCATCACCATATTGTTCTCTATTGTAATAAGCCAGCAGTTCTCTTGCACTTGAAGGATTGTTTTCATTGATGGTTGTATTGGCGTTCGCACGGATGGGCAACATTAACCAGGAAGAAAAACCGATCATGATAAATAAGACTGACAAGAGCAATAAGATTGGCCGTGAACATATTTTTTCTTTCGCGTATATTTCAGCCCAAAATAAAATAAGGCAACCAAGAAGAATTCCTGCAATAATACTTCCTGAGTTAAATGGTAATCCAAGGGTGTTGATAAAGAACAACTCCGAGGCACTAAAGAATCTTAAGGTATAAGGGAACAACAATTTAAAAACAAAGGCCAATACCAATATAGAGACCAAATTGGCCAGAATAAATTGTTTGGCATTGAGTTGAGGGTATCTTTTATAAATATAAATAAATACAATTGAAGGGATGACCAACAAAGACAGGATATGCACCCCAAAAGATAAACCTACAATAAAACTGATCAGCAATAGCCATTTATTACCTCTTGGTTTATCCATTTCAGCTTCCCAATGAATGGCGAGCCAAAAAAGCAGTGCCATTAAAAATGAAGACATGGCATAAACTTCCGCTTCAACTGCGCTAAACCAGAAACTGTCAGAAAAAGTATAGGCCAAGGCTCCAACCAGGCCACTTCCAAGAATGGCTATCGAGCTTCCTTTAGTCAATTCACCTGAGCTTTTCTCTACTACTTTTTTCGCAAGAGCCGTAATGGTCCAGAAAAGAAAAAGGATGGTAAAAGCACTGGCAAGTGCCGACATAAAATTTACCATCATCGCAATTTGTGATACGTCATTGGTAAACATGGCAAAGAATGCCCCCATCATTTGAAATAAAGGTGCCCCGGGGGGATGACCAACTTCCAGTTTAACAGAAGTGGCAATATACTCCCCGCAATCCCAATAACTCACTGTTGGTTCAAGGGTTAATGTATAGGTTAGTAAGGCAATTCCAAAGGCAAGCCAACCCAAAGCAGTGTTGAATTTTTTATAATCAAAAGAAAGCATAGAGACGATTTAAAACTGAGGCGAATTTAGTAAATTAAATGGAAACTACTTTGTTTTTATGGATGCCTGAAAAAAATCAAAAAAACTCTTTTGCCAAACAAAAACTTTGTATTAAATTTGCGCCTGCTTAATCAAATAAGGTTTGGCAGTTAAATATTGACCCATGGTGTAACGGTAGCACTTCGGTTTTTGGTACCGTCAGTCAAGGTTCGAATCCTTGTGGGTCAACAGGTTAAAGAAAAATCCATTATAGATTTAATTATAATGGATTTTTTCTTTTTAGATTAAAAGTCTTAATTTGCGCGATTTAGTTAATGAATATGAATTCGATTTTTTGAAATTGCATAACACAGCTTGACAATTAGGTGTATATCTTTTGGTCATCTTTTCCAGCTTATCCACGGTACAGGCGTCAGCGCGACACCATTTCATTTGAAGAAGTGAAGGATGTGAAGAACTATGGTCGTTTCAGCTATATGGAGGTCAAAGGGCATACGGGTATCATTTATATTCAGGTGAGTTACTTGAGTGATGACTGTAAATAATGGATATGGAGCATTGGAATTTCGGTATGGCTGGCAATCAAAAGATCCTGATCAGTGGCCGAGTCGTTATAATTATGCTACTTATGGTGTTGGTTATTATTCGGGTTTTGTGGGAAATCCCGAAGTTTTAGGAAAGCCCAATGCGATTTTTGGCTTTGTCAATTTTCCTTTGAGCAACGACGTAGTAGGAGGAATGTTCTTGAAATTGGTATTGCTTTGGGATTCACCTATAATCTGGAACCCTATGATCCGGAATTCAAATCCGGAAAATGACGCTATTGGTTCTCCTTTTGCCGTTTATTTTAATTTAAATTTTGGAGCTGCTTATAAAATGACGAGGGAATGGATCTCGTATATGGAATGGACTTTACACATTTTTCCAATGGAAGAATAACCACGCCGAATTATGGTTTCAATATGTATGGACTGAATTTGGCAATGAGATATCATTATAATGCTGATCAGAAATTGGTGGACAAGGATGTTTATACGGATCGAACTTATTGCAGGCTCAGATTCGAGAGACCAAAGAAGGAAAAGAACATTAGATTAAGGGAAAGTTCTATAGAAGTTTATCTGGCCGGTGGAACGGTTCAAAATGAAGAAGATAAAGGAACTTATAAAAGATATGGTATTTTTTCAGGAGCCTTGGATTATCGTTTTAAATTCAATTCCATGCACGCGGATTCTGGCGGGATGGATCTATTTTTGGGACAGTAGCCTTCAAGCCGGAATATCCTGAAACCAAAGATCAGATTCTTAGTCGGTGTCCATGTCGGATATGATTTTATGTTCGGGAAAATGGCTGTTAGATTACACGGGGGAGGCTATCTGACTGACGACAAAGGGAAATCCCCCACTTATTTGAGAGGCGGGTTTCAGATATGATATTACGGATTGGTTTTTTGCTCAAATTGTGATCAAAACAAGAAACACCTCCCGTGCAGATTGGGTTGAATTTGGTATTGGCTTTAGACCATTTAAATGGTAATCTATTGTAAGAGAAATAATGATTTTCAGCGTCAATTAAATCTAAAGGTAACTACAGGTCTCAAGGCATGATTTGCGAGTTCCTGACCAACACTTCCGTTGAATAATTGAGATAAGCCACTTCGTCCATGCGTATTTAACGCGATAAGATCTGCATCTATGTCTACGGCCAAAACTCAAAATGCCCTTTTCAATTGATATGTCGTTATAAATATTTGTTGTGTAATTTGCTAAAATCAAAATCTTCCATAAACTTGCTATTCTCTGATTCAATATCTTTGTTGTATTGAAATTGTGAATCGTGTTGACATACAACAGATGAATTTTGGCATCGAACAGATTCGGCAAAATCGATCACACGATGAAATGTACTTTTACTTTCTTTGTTAAAATCAGAAGCGAATACTATATCTTTGACACAAAATCTTTAATACTCTGTTTTGATAACCAAAACCGGGATTTTCGATCTTCTGACAACTTTTTCAGTGTTCGATCCAATAAACATCTCCTGAAGACCAGAAGCTCCCTGAGAACCCATTACGATAAGGTCAATTTTATTTTTTTCACTTTCGTTGATGATGCCGGAAAAGGCATGTTGAAATTGAATGGTTTCAACAACGGTTAAGCCTTTAAAGAATGGCAGTTTCTTAAATTTTTCAAACTTTTGATGAGCCAGCTTCATAAAGTAGATGATCTGAGGCTCACTACTCATGGTATTCATTTCCGCAGGATCTATAGTAGTCACAGGTAATTCCAAGCATATGAACAAGAAAAATTTCACTTCCTGTTTTTTTGGCAATACTGGCAGCTACCCTGGCAGCACTTTCGGCTTCTTTTGAAAAATCAACGGGCACTAATATTCGTTTCATAACATTTAGTTTTTTATTGATTAGTTAAAGTTAATAAAATTTCATCGATTAGGCCCATGATTTTTGTCAGTATCAAAGGAATTGCTATATTTGCAGCGAAATTTACGACGAATGTGAGTTGGAGGGGACAGATAGTCCCCTCTTTTTATACAAGCCAAATGGATCAGAAAAAAGTAAAGACCTTGGTGGATGAAGCTCTTGCTGAAAATGAATCCTTGTTTCTTATTGGATTTGAATTTTGGAACTGACGGTAGTATAAAAGTTATTGTTGACGGAGATTCGGGAGTTCCTTTGAGCGAATGTATCAGGATCAGCAGGCATGTGGAACACAATCTGGATCGGGAAAATGAAGATTTTTCTCTGGAAGTAACCACTCCAAATATTACTGATCCACATAACTGATCCAGAGGCAGTACAATAAAAATATTGAGCAGAACTCTCAAGGTAAAAACTGACGAGGAGAATTTTGAAGGAAAATTGTTAGAGGTAACAGATCAGGAGATCACTCTTTTTTGGAAAGCCAGAGAGCCCAAGCCAATTGGCAAAGGAAAAATAACAGTGGAAAAACAGCAAACTATTCCATTGAGTGAGATAAAAGAAGCAAAAGTGAAGATTATTTTTTAATAAGAACATGTAATGGAAAATATCGCATTAATTGAATCATTTTCGGAATTTAAAGACGAAAAAAGTATTGACAGGGTAACCTTAATGGCCATTTTAGAGGAGGTTTTTAGATCGGCCTTAAAAAGAAAATTTGGGTCAGATGAAAATTTTGACATCATTATCAACCCTGACAAAGGTGACTTGGAGATTTGGAGAAACCGAATCGTAGTTGAGAATGGTGAAGTTGAAGATGACAATGAGGAGATCTCTTTGGATGAAGCTCAAAAAATCGAACCTGATTTTGAGGTAGGAGAAGAAGTATCTGAAGAGGTAAAACTAATTGACCTTGGGCGAAGATCTATTTTGGCATTCCGTCAAAACTTGATCTCAAAGATACACGAACATGACAATACGAATATTTTTAAGCATTATAAAGAGCTTGAAGGAGAGTTGTATTCAGGCCGAAGTTCATCACGTAAGGCATAATGCCATTATATTGCTTGATGATAATGGTAATGAACTTGTTTTGCCTAAAAGCGAACAGATCAGATCAGACTTTTTTCAGAAAAGGAGAATCTGTTAGGGGGATTATTAAAAGTGTTGAATTAAGAGGAAATAAACCATCTATTATTTTATCGAGAACTGCACCGGAGTTTTTGGTGAAACTTTTTGAACAGGAAATTCCTGAGGTTTTTGACGGTTTAATCACGATCGAACGTGTAGCTAGAATTCCAGGGGAAAAGGCGAAAATTGCCGTAGATTCTTACGATGACAGGATCGATCCTGTCGGTGCCTGTGTAGGAATGAAAGGATCAAGGATTCACGGAATTGTGAGGGAATTGGGCAATGAAAATATTGATGTCGTTAATTATACAAAAATTGACGAACAATTCATCAAAAGAGCCTTAAGTCCTGCTAAAGTGGTTTCCTTAAAGATTCATGAAGCGGTAGGAGATGAAAAACCAAGGGTTGATGTATTTTTAAAACCTGAAGAAGTTTCTAAAGCAATTGGAAAAGGTGGTGTGAATATCCGATTGGCAAGTCAGCTTACAGGTTATGAGATCGATGTTCAGAGAGAAGGAGTAGAAGATGATGTTGAATTGACTGAATTCTCTGATGAAATTGAAGATTGGGTGATCAATGAGTTTAAAAACATTGGTCTTGATACTGCAAGAAGTGTTTTAGATCTTGATCTAAGTGAATTAGTGAAAAGGACAGATCTGGAAGAAGAAACTATTCTTGAAGTACAAAGAATATTGAAAGAAGAATTCGAATCATAATATTTTTTATTTTGCAATAGAAAAATAAGAGGTTCATTTTAAATTAATTTATGACAGAATACAGGCCACAACGATTTAATAAAGTTTTACGAGAACTTAATATTTCTTTAGATAGGGCTGTTGAGTTTCTTGCAAACAAAGGAATAGACATAGATCATCGACCAACGGCGAAGATCTCTCAAGAGGTTTATACAATCCTGTCTGATGAATTTCAGACGGATAAAAGTAAAAAAGTTGCCTCTAAGGAAATTGGAGAAGAAAAGAGAAAGGAAAAAGAGGAGATTCGATTGGCTTTAGAGAGAGAAGCGGAAAAGAAACGTCTTGAAGATGAAGCGAAAAAAGCTGAGATTTTTAAAACTGATTCTGAGAAGATCAGTGGCCCAAAAATGGTGGGTAAAATTGACATTGATCCCAAAGCCTGAAGGTTAAAGAAGAGGAGTCCGTGAAGAAGTTGTATTAAGAAAGAGGAGGCCGTGAAGCCAATTGATCAAGGGATCTAAGAAATTAAAAGGACTGAAGCAGGTTGGTAAGATTGATGTCGAACCAAAGGCCAAAAAAGAAGCAAAAGAAAGAGCCTGTTGTTGAGAAAGTAGCTCTGAGAAAAACCTGTCAAGGAGGAGGCCAAAACCTGTCGTTGAAGAGAAGGTCATTCTGAAGAAATAGTGTTGAAGAGCCTGATGCTGAGGAAACTGAAACACTGAAAACAGAATATCAAAAATTATCAGGTCCTAAGAAAACTGGTGAAACAATTGACCTCTCAAAGTTTGAAAGACCAAAGAAGAAGGCGGCTGAGAAGAAGGAAAGTGAAAGCGATGCCAGCAAAACTAAAAAGAAACGTAAGAGAATACATGTTCAACGCACTGATTTCGGTCAAGGAGGAGGAGCAGGAAGTAGAGCCGGACAGAAAGGCATCTTCTCAAACAGGAAGAAAACCAGTTGTAAAGGAGGAGCCATCGCGCTGAAGAGGTTCAAAAGCAGGTTAGAGAGACCCTGGAAAAACTTACAGGGTAAATCGAAAAAAGGAAAAGGAGCCAAATACAGAAGAGAGAAACGAGACCTTCACCGTCAACAGGCTGAAAAGGATCTTGAGCAACAGGAAGCAGAAAGCAAAGTGATTAAGGTAACTGAATTTGTAACTGCAAATGAGGTTGCTACGATGATGAATGTTACAGTAACAGAGGTTATCTCTGCATGTATGTCATTGGGTATGATGATCTCTATGAATCAACGTCTTGATGCTGAAACACTTACTATTGTAGCCGAAGAATTCGGATATAAGGTGGAATTTGTTGATGCTGAGGTTGAAGAAACCGTAGAAGAGGAGGTTGATAATCCGGAAGATCTTAAGCCAAGAGCTCCAATTGTAACCGTAATGGGTCACGTGGATCACGGTAAAACATCCTTACTGGATTATATCAGAAATGCAAATGTGATCGCTGGAGAATCTGGAGGAATCACACAACATATTGGTGCTTATGCGGTTGAATTGGAAGATGGTCAAAAGATCACTTTCCTGGATACTCCGGGTCACGAGGCCTTTACGGCCATGCGTGCACGTGGTACACAGGTAACGGATATTGCAGTGATTGTGATCTCTGCAGATGATGCGATTATGCCTCAAACAAAAGAGGCCATCAGTCATGCACAGGCAGCTGGTGTTCCGATCGTATTTGCGATCAACAAGATTGATAAGCCTGATGCTAATCCTGATAAAGTTAAAGAAGAATTGGCCCAGATGAACCTTTTGGTTGAAGACTGGGGAGGGAAAATACAATCTCATGATGTATCTGCCTTAAAAGGAACTGGAATCAAGGAATTACTTGAAAAGATATTGCTTGAGGCTGAATTACTGGAACTAAAAGCCAATCCTAATAAATTGGCAAACGGATCGGTGGTTGAAGCTTTTCTGGATAAAGGAAAAGGATATGTCGCTACCGTTCTGGTTGATGGTGGAACACTTAAAGTAGGAGATTATATTCTTGCCGGACATCATTCAGGTAAAGTGAAGGCTTTGCAGGATGAAAGAGGAAGAAATGTTGAGGAAGCAGGTCCTTCAAGACCAGTTTCTATTCTAGGACTTGATGGAGCACCTCAGGCAGGTGATAAATTTAAAGTGTATGAAGATGAAAGAGAAGCCAAACAAATTGCCGCAAAACGCTCTCAATTGAGCCGTGAGCAATCAGTTAGGACTCAAAGACATATCACACTTGACGAGATTGGAAGAAGAATTGCATTAGGAGGCTTTAAAGAATTGAATATCATTATTAAAGGTGATGTGGATGGTTCTGTGGAAGCCTTGACAGATTCTTTGCAAAAACTATCAACTGAAGAGATTCAGGTGAATATTATCCATAAAGGAGTAGGTGCCATTACAGAATCTGATGTATTACTTGCTTCAGCATCTGAAGCCATTATCATCGGGTTTAACGTTAGACCTTCGGTAAGTGCAAGACAACTCGCTGAGAAAGAAGAAATTGACATCAGAAATTACTCTATTATTTATAAGGTTATTGATGAAGTTAAAGATGCCATGGAAGGTATGTTGTCTCCGGATATTGTGGAAGAGATCACCGGTAGTGCCGAGATAAGAGAAACCTATAAGATTTCTAAAGTGGGAACCATTGCCGGTTGTATGGTTCAGGACGGTAAGATTTACAGAAGTTCCAAGATCAGATTGATCAGGGATAACGTGGTGATCTTTACCGGAGAACTGACTTCCTTGAAACGATTTAAAGACGATGCAAAAGAAGTTGCCAAAGGATATGATTGTGGTATTCAGATAAAGAATTACAATGATGTTATGGTAGATGATGTGATAGAAGCTTTCCAGGAAGTGGAAGTCAAGAAAAAGTTGAAGTAAGATATTAACTTCAATAAAAAAATCCCGATCAAGTTATTGATCGGGATTTTTTTATTATATCGTTGAATCATTATATCAATGTTCATTAAATTATTTGCCCTGTCAACATCTGCCATCAGATTTTTAGGATCTATTTGAACTGACTTACTTTTTTGTCCGTTTTAAATGTATAGACAGGGATTTACCCATGACCAACTGTCCAGAACCATAGCATCTGTTGGTTTATGTGCCATACATCATTTGTAAAGGAATCTTAAAATTCGCGTGCTGCCATCTTCATAGGTCACAATAAGGTCTATTGGCATTGGCATCGTTCCCTTTCTTTCTAAAACTATCTTTTCACCGTCAATAGCGGCAACAGCATAGTCTATTACTTTGGTTGTACTTACCCAATAATTCAGGTACCACTCCAATTGAATTCCAGATACTTTTTCGGCAGTTCTTTTGATATCATTAGGCGTTGGGTGGTTAAATTTAAAATCTTCGATAATATTTTAAGATGGTTTTGTCAAGATTTTCTTTTCCAATGATATATCCCAATTGCGACAGAAAGATACTTCCTTTACTATAGGCAGAAACACCATAGGCAAAATTAGATTCAAATCGATCTGAAAAGGTGGTTAATGGTTCTTCTTTTCCGCTTTTTACCAGATAGAAATACCCATTATAGGCACTGGCATTAGGAATTCCTTTTTCTGATCCATAATTTCATTCATGGCAGCATTTGAAATATAGGAAGTGAAACCTTCATCCATCCAGGAATGCTTTGTTTCATTGGTTGCCAGAATAAATTGAAACCAGCAATGTGCAAATTCATGTGCCGTTGTTCCGATCAAACTTCCCAGATTCTTCACCTCCCGTAATTAAGGTGCACATGGCATATTCCATGCCCCCGTCACCTCCTTGGATCACTGAGTATTGCTTATAGGGATATTGCCCAATATGTTTGTTAAAATAAGACAAGCATTTTTTGGGTTTTTTCAGGCAATTTTTTCCAGTTTTCAACAACTTCAGGTTTGTCATTTTTATAAAAGAAATGCAACTCAACGTCATTTTCACCCATCACTTTCTCATGGATATAATCAGGATCAGCCGCCCAGGTAAAGTCATGTACATTAGGCGCCATAAAATGCCAGCTTAGTTTGTCTCCTTTTGGAAGTTTAAGTTTTTTATCTGTATCTTCATAACCATGTCCTACTTCCTGTGGATTTTGCAGATATCCTGTACCACCAATTGTATAGTCTTTGTCAATGTGAATGGTTACGTCAAAATCACCCCAAACGCCGTGAAATTCACGTGCAATATAGTCATTGACATGCCAGCCTTCAAAATCGTATTCAGCCAGTTTAGGATACCATTGGGCCATACTGAAGCGCCACTCCATCCGCATTATTTCTTCCGGCTCTTCTGATGTGTACCGGCACCTGACCTTCAAATTCCATTTCAAAAGTGGTCTTTTGACCGGATGCTAATGGTTTGTTCAGAGTTACCTTCATGATGGTTCCAAATAATCTTATAAGCCACCGGTATCACCATTCTGTTTTAAAGAAATCACTTTTTGATAGCCAATTTCATCCGGCTTTAAGGTTGCAATTCTGCTTTCATAATCAGGAGACTTCTTTTGTTCCCTTATTGATTGACCATTCTTGGATCAGGATCAGAGATATTCTGTAATCTGATATCCATATCGCTTCCGGGTTGAAAAGCATTGAACTGCAGATGGTAAAAAACCTCTTTCAACTCGTTCAGGAGAATTATTGGTATAAATAAGTTTTTGCTTTCCTTTGAATTGGTACTTTTCAACATCAACATCGATATCCATGGTATAATCGACATGTTGTTGCCAATAGGTTTTTTGTTGCCCAAAAACATGAAGGCAAAAAATTGATAAAGGCGATAAGTGCAATAGTTTCTTTTCATTTGTATAGGATGTATTAAAAGAAAGCTACAAAAGAGGTTAATTCCTTTGTAGCTTTCGTTATAGTAGTTTAAGGATTAATTTACTTAGACCATGCTATCTGCCATTTTAAGCGCATTATAAGCGTTTAAAACACGTCCTGAAACGGATAAGTCACTAAATGGAACCATCTTGCCATCACCCCCTGGTAATTTGACTTCAAGATCTACTTTGATTCCCGAATTCATTAAAATATGTTTTACCTGACTTGCTGAAAGTTCAGGATAGTAAGAACGAATCAACGAGGCAACACCGGCAACTTCAGGAGCAGCCATTGAAGTTCCCTGAATAGATTTATATTCATTCTTTGGAACTGTTGAATAGATTTCTAAACCCGGAGCAAAAAGATCAACATTTAGTTTACCGTAATTTGAAAAGGATGCTACCAGGTCTTCGTTAAAATGTCTGGTCATGGCCCCAATGGTAATTACATTGTCTGCGATTTCATTTACTTTGTCAGGTGCATCCGTAGGAAAATTATCACTTTTATCAATATTTTTATGGTCATTACCAGCAGCATGAACCAATAATACATCTTTACTGGCTGCATATTTGATCGCCTCATATACCCATTCGGCATTTGGAGAATAGCTTTTTCCAAAACTCATATTGATGACCTTTGCGCCATTGTCAACGGCGTATCTAATGGCCAAGGCAACATCTTTATCGTACTCATCACCATCAGGAACGGCTCTTACCGATAAGCAATTTTACGTTTTGAGCGACACCATTCATTCCTTTACCATTATCTCTGGTCGCCATGGCAATACCAGAAACGTGTGTTCCGTGCATTTCATCATCAACAGAACCAATGGTATAGCCATTTCCATAAGGAACATCAGTGATGTCATAAGGGTCATCACCGGTGGTTCGTTCCTTTGCAAATTCAAATTATACTGATTACTGTAGGCTCGTAAAACTCTTTACCCTTCCTTTTGGTACTCAAGATTTGTTTAATTGTTCACATAAGCTCGTCAGGCTTTTGTACCTCTCTTCCAAGATTCTCATCAAAACAGGACTTCTGTTCGGATTCATTCAAGTGAATTCAATATCCGCCAAATTGTAATCTTCTTTATTTAACTTTTGCTACAGTCTGCTTCATGAGCATCCCTACAAAAACGACAGTTTTTCGTATATACTCATACGTTTTCCTAATTCTACGTTGAGCATAATCTTCTATCGCCTATCAGAATTCGTTTTTCAAAGTCTTTTTTAACTTTTTGATAATAGTTGAAACCCATCTATTTCAGAAGCACTCATATCATTCTTTGTTTTCCCTTCGTATTTGGCAGCCAGCATTTTGTAAATTCTGGTTACTTCAAGTTGTTCAGGAGTTGCCTGTACCGTCACCACCAAGAAAATTCCAACCATGGATATCGTCAATATAACCATTATTGTCGTCGTCTTTTCCATTTCCGGCGATCTCATCTGTATTGGTCCAAACATTGTCTTTTAAGTCTTCATGCTCAATGTCAATCCCTGAATCTATGACACCCAAAATGACCGTGGTTCCTTTTTTATCCGCAACAAATGCATAGGCTTTTTCAAGACTCATTCCGGGAATTGAATCCTGGTAAATGTCTGCATGAGGCCATTGTCTGAATTTCTTCTTCAGTCATTGGCCTTTTTTGGCTGGAATAGTTACAGCTGTGATGATCCTTCGGGAACTGTTACCGAATGCAGGTTTTTTGTTGAACTACATCCAGATAGTACAAGGGCTAAACCTAAGCCTAAGTAAACAACTTATTATTCATCATTTTATATTTGTAATTATTCATAAGTAAATATTTCTTCGAAATCGGAAGGTCTGATCAAGTCTTACCCCTTTTTCAGTATGTTTCACGGTGCATAACTCATTTTTGGCATCATGCTCAAGAAACAGATAGTAGCCTTGATCAGCGGCTGTATTCAGAAATTTCGCTTTTTCATCCAGGGTGATCAATGGTCTTACGTCATAACCCATGACATAAGGCAAGCGGAATATGGCCCACAGTGGGCAATAAATCAGCCATAAAGACAAGCGTTTTACCCTGGTACTGCAATATGCGGGATCATTTGCTTTTCGGTATGGCCATCAGCAAAAAGGATATCAAATCCTAAAGGACTTTTTTCCAGAAGCAATCATCCTCTGGGAACGAAACGTACATTCAGTTGCCCACTGTTTTCTATCGGATTTATATTTTCTTTTAAAAAGGAGGCTTTCTCTCTGGGATTAGGGTGTCGTTGCCCATGCCAGTGATTCTTATTGCTCCAAAATTTAGCATTTTTAAAGGCAGGTTCATAACCGGTTCTGATTTGGTTCCATTGAATACTTCCTCCGCAATGATCAAAATGAAGATGGGTTAGAAATACATCGGTAATATCATTTCTGTGAAAACCGATTTTTTTTAAAGAACTGTCAAGATCTTCTTCGCCGAAAGGAAAATAATAGCCAAAGAATTTTTCGGGTTGTTTCTGTCCGGTACCATTGTCGATAAGAATCAATTTGTTCCCGGATCTTCTATTAACATGCATCTCAAGCTCATGTCAATGAGATTGTTAGCATCGGCAGGGTTGGTTTTTTGCCAGATCACTTTAGGCACAACACCGAACATGGCACCACCATCCAACTTAAAGTTTCCAGTTTCAATTGGGTAAACCTGCATGAGCAATTTTTAATGAAGCAAAGATGCAAAAAATAGCGTAAATAGACTGTTAAATAAATTAAAAAACCTCATTAGCTTTTTTATCTAATGAGGTTTTATTCAGGAGGCGTCAAGCAGATTCGAACTGCTGTACGAGCTTTTGCAGAGCCCTGCCTAGCCACTCGGCCATGACGCCAAAAAGGGTTCGCAAATTTAAGTAAAATTTTAATGATAGCCATTATAAATTTTAGATATTACTTTTTTTGAAGAACAAAGAGTTTTGAAGTTTTTCTTGTCTTATGTCCGCTCTTACCCTCTTTAAGGTTATTGATGTCAAATTGAACAAGTAATTCCATATTAAAATTGTTTTGAATTTCCTGCGGTATCGATTCATAAGCCAATAATCCAAACTTTCGATCATTTGGCAATTGATCGGCAGACTTTACTCTTTTTACAGGTTCACCTACATCGTAAATCATCTCCGGAGAAATAACCCTATCGGTTGAAAATAGTTCAAGACCCTTCATCTCAGGTATTTCACGTATTGTTCCTGCACTAATGAATTTGTCATTATCATAGGTCAATTCTAGCCATGGGAAAGGCAAAAAGCATGATACTGCAAAGAAATAGGATCATGCCATAAAAGCATTTTTCATAGGCTTTTTTTCCAAGCCAGATAAATATCAATATTCCTAAAGTAAACAGGGTGGCCGAACTCAAAAAGAATGAGGTCCAATGCGGACTCAATTGTCCTTCAAAAAAGAAGTAAACTCCGAAAGGAAAAATTAGTCCTATAAACCCGATGAGGCCAAATCCAAAATTTGCCAAATACACATCCGGTTTTATTAATTCCTTTGATTTTCGGATCAAATAATACATATAAAAACTCGTATTCATAGCCAGGGGAATCAAAACAGGTAAAAGATACCTTTCCTTTTTTTCGGGAATCAAGGATAAAAGGATTACCGTCGCCAATGTCCAGAACAGGCTGAATTTGTACAGCTTTTTGTTTTCAACTCTTTTGACCATAAAGGGATACAAAAGTGCCAAGAAGGAGAAATAGGTCCAGGCCCCCGATTGAGTGAAAAAACTCCAGTAATGATAGAAGGGTTTTACGCTTCTGTTGGACCAGGCCAACGTTTCCTTGTCAGCAATATATTCAGCCGATGAGGTATCAGTAAGGTAAATATAAGTGCCCCAGGTAAACCCGACAATTGTGAAAACAAGAAGGCCAGATACAAGAGGCTTGATTTTGTTTTTAAACCCCTTGTATTTATACACAATACCATAAGAGATCAGGAAGGGAAGCAGCAGGGCAAATAATGACACAGGCCCTTTGCTCATAAAGGAAAATCCAAGGAACAAGCCTGCCAATAACCAATTTTTCCAGGCCTTTTGATCAGTTTCAAAAGCCTTAAAAAGTTGAAATATGGCAAAAAGCATAAAAGCATGAGCAAAAATGTCCCATTGTCCGTTACGACCCGAAAAAATAATATAAAAGGAAGTTGCTAAAATGAGCGTGCCAATAAAAGCCTGCTTTTTGTCTTTTAAGATTTGAATACCTAAAAAGTAAAAAGTAAAAATCAAAAACACGACCGAAAGTACGGCAGGAAGCCTTAATCCAAATAAATTTTTCATTCCAAAAATGGCGCCTGAAACTGCCGTCATCCAAGTAGGTAAGGGAGGTTTCTCATAACGAGGTTCCAAATTCATGGTCGTATGGATCCAGTTACCATATTCCAGCATTTCTCTGGCAGTAATAAAATTTCGGGCTTCCATGATATTCACTTCGACCACGCTTAAATGAGGAAAGAATATGGCCAGACATACCAATGCGATGGCCAGTAAATAAGATCGGTTATTCATGCTTGGAATTTTTGATCAAAAGGATATTACGAATGTAAACAATACTTCCGAAAATATGACCCGTGAATAGAACGGGGTCCTTTCTTAGAATGGCATAGCAAATGATCAAAGAGGATCCGGTAGCACTAAGGATCCAGAATCCCATGGGTAAGACAGATTCCTTTTTCTTTTCAGAATAGATCCATTGATAGATAAACCTTAAGGTAAAAACGATCTGTGCTACACTTCCTAAAATGATCAGCCATAAAGGGATATCCTCATTTTGGAAGACCCTTTCCAGATCAAACTGGTTGTTGTTATAGGTGTACCAGAATATGATCAGGGGAAACACATACAGGAAAATTCTGAAAAAACGATGCAATTTTTTCCAAAAGCCCTGTATTTGAAGGTTCCGGATATAAATAAAATAGGTTAGAACCTGACCCAACATGATGGCAAAATCATCTCTTAGCCAGCCATAGACAAATAATAGAAAGGAGGCCAGTAAACTCAACTGCCAAAAGAGCAAAGGAGTGACCACTTTTTTAACTTTTTCAGATTGTATCCATTGGATCAGTAACCTGGAAGAAAAGAGGATTTGTGCCGAAAACCCAATACTGTAGACGAGCCAGTCACTCATTATGGTTTCTTTAAATCAGCAGAGCTATCTGCTATTTGATAGTTGATGTATTTACGTTTCATCCAAAGATAGGCAAAACAATCAGCCAAAGGACCGAACAGCCTATTCCATAAATGATACTTTGCTTCTCCCGCGATCCTGGGAAAGTGCTGTACCGGAACCTGTTTGATCTTCCCTTCCTGTAAAAGGATCATCGCGGGCAGAAACCTGTGAAGTCCTTTGAACATTGGAATTCTTTTAGCGTAATCTGTTTTAATGATCTTTAACGGACATCCCGTATCATCCATCCCATCATGTGTAAAAGCCCTTCTAATACCATTGGCTATTGTTGACGACATATTTTTTACAAAAGAATCCTTTCTGTTGCCCCTTACTCCGGTTACCAGATCATAGTCCTTAATTTCTGCAAGTAACAGGTTAAAATCTGAAGGTGCAGTTTGCAGGTCAGAATCTATATAACCGACAAGGTCACTTTGCACATGATCGAATCCGGCCTTCAGGGCGGCGCTCAAACCTCTGTTTTCTTTAAAACTCACATAAGAAAAGCGCTTATCTCTTTGGCAAATTTCAACAATGGCATCCTGACTTTTATCTATGGAGCCATCATTAACAAATAATACCTCGGCAGGAACAAGACATATTTCCAGATAATCTGAAAGTTCTTTTTCGACGCGAAAAAGGTTGTCTTCTTCGTTATAAACCGGAACTATGATGGTTAGTGTTTGCTGCATAAATCATTCGATTATCTTTCCCTTTCCATAATGATCGAAACCATTTCTACATTACCTCCAATAGGAGGATTTAACTTGGAAACCTTAATTTTCACTTTATTGACCAACGGGATTTCCCGCAAGATTCGATCGAGAATCAGATCGGCAACAGTCTCAAGAAGTTTGGTTCTTACAGCCATTTCTTCTTTTACGATTCTGTTCAGGTGAACATAATCCACCGTATCAGCCAATTGATCGGTTTTTGCAGAAGGTTTAAGATTTGCTTTTACGGAAAGGTCGATCCGGTAATCAGAACCGATTTTACCCTCCTCGACCAAACAGCCATGGTAGGCATAGACTCTGATGTTACTGATTTTTATAGTGCCCAAGGATCAATAATTTTGTGCAAATATAATTAATCCGAAGAGGGTGAAATGATTTGAGATTGGAGATTTGAGATTTGGATTTTAGATTTGTTTTTGAAGAATTGGGATTTAGGATTTGTTTGATAGTTAGCTCTAAATTGAAGCTTTTAGATTTATGTTCAAAACTTTTTCAAAATCATATATTTTAATTCTCAGCCATTGAAGCCGATGCATTCAGACTTTAAAGCTTCTCACTCTCTCAATCTTCAATCTTCACATCTTCAGTCACTCTAGTAATCCGCACTCTCCGGATACTTCGCCATAAATTCTTCCAGTTTATCCACCATGAGTTTAGCTTCCTACAAAAATGGGAACACGCTGATGTAATTCTGTTGGTTTGATCTCCAGGATTCTTTTGTATCCATCAGTGGCCTTGCCACCTGCCTGTTCGGCCAAAAAGGCGATCGGGTTGCATTCGTATAACAATCTCAGTTTCCCTTGCGGCGATTTTGAACTTGTTGGGTACATATAGATGCCGCCTTTGATCATGTTTCTATGAAAATCTGAAACTAAAGAACCAATATAGCGGGCAGAATAAGGTCGGTTATCTTCTTCCTCCTGGCAGTATTTTAAATAATCTTTAACACCTTGGGGAAAGTGAACATAGTAACCCTCATTAATCGAATAAATATTTCCATCATCAGGAAATCTCATATTCGGATGCGAAAGGTAATAAGTTCCCGTAGCCGGGTTTAACGTAAATCCATTTACCCCATGACCGGTAGAATAGACCAGCATGGTAGAAGTACCATATACAACATATCCGGCAGCAACCTGTAAATTTCCTGGTTGTAAAAAATCTTCTTTTGTAACCGGAGTTCCAATCAGGTGTAACCCTTCGGTAAATAGAAAAAATAGTTCCAACTGATACATTTACATCAATATTCGAAGATCCGTCCAGAGGATCGATGAGCACAATATATTTATTGTCATGTGATCTGTTTTTTCCTTCGATTACCACAAAATCATCTTCTTCTTCACTTGCAATTCCACAGACAATCTCCCTGTTGACCAAGGTTTTCATAAAAATATCATTGGCATAAACATCTAGTTTTTGCTGGTCTTCACCCTGAATATTGGTTTCTCCAACAGCTCCTACAATATCCACCAAACCGGCTTTGTTTACTTCGTGATTTACAACTTTACTGGCAAGTCTTGATAGAGCTAAGCAGTCTTGAAAGTTCTCCTGATGAATATTGAAAATCATTTTGATTTTCGATGATATATTCGCCGAGGGTTATATGCTTATGCATTTTATTCTGGTTTAGGGGATTAGTATACAAATATGGTTATTTTTGTATACTTTAAAACGTAAATATGGAGATAATATTGAGAGAAGGGCAAAAATCGGATATGGCTTCTGTACTCTTTTTAATAAAAGAATTGGCTAGATTTGAAAAGGAAGCAGACGCCGTTGAAGTGTCGGTAGAGGATTTAGAAAGAGATGGATTTGGAGAGCAACCGTTGTTTAAGGTTTTTGTCGCCGAAAGAAATGGTGAGATTGCGGGTATGGCCCTTTTTTATGAACGATACTCAACCTGGAAAGGGAGGTCCATTCATTTGGAAGATCTTATCGTCAAGCAAGAATACAGGGGAGAAGGCATTGGTAAGGCTCTTTATACCAAAGTACTGACCTATGCCCATCAGCAGAAGTTAAAAAGGGTTTCTTGGGAAGTACTAGATTGGAATAAGGTAGCCATTGATTTTTACAACTCAACAGGAGCAAAAATTCTTGAAAGCTGGAAAGTGGTTCATATGGATGAACATTCTTTAGAAGACTTTGTCATAAAAAAATAATCTATATTCGGTTTTTGATAATTGATTCATGGAAATATTTAAATTCGGGGGAGCTTCAGTAAAGGATGCCGAGGGTGTCAGGAATTTTATGTCTATGCTTCAAAGGCTGGATAAAAAGGAAGTACTGATTGTTATTTCTGCAATGGGAAAAATGACCAATGCTTTTGAGGACCTGGTCAAGGCTTACCATCAAAAGGAGAACAACACAGATCAGTACCTGGAAGAGGCTCGCTTATTTCATCTCGATATTATTGAAAATCTTGGATTTGATGAAAATGCATCTGTTTATAAGGAGATCGAGGCTGTTTTTGAGGAAATAGCTATTTTCTTTAAAAAGAATAATTCTACAGATTATGACTATGTATATGATCAGATCGTTAGTAAAGCTGAATTCATCTCGACAAGGATTTGTAGTGCATATTTATCTGAACATGGATTGAAACATCAATGGCTCGATGTTCGAAAATGTATCAAGACCGATAGCGATTTTAGAAGGGCAAAAGTTGATTGGGACTTAACAACTAAAGCAATTCACGAAATGGTGGACACTTCGGGAATAACCATTACTCAGGGTTTTATTGGAAGTGATAATTTTGGCAGAACCACAACGCTTGGGAAGAGAAGGTTCAGATTATACTGCGGGTATTTTTGCTTTTTGTTTAGATGCAGAAAAAGTATCTATTTTTAAGGATGTACCCGGAGTACTTAATGCTGATCCGAGGGAATTTAAGCAAACCAGCCTGATTGAACAGATATCCTATAAGGAGGCTATTGAAATGGCTTTTTACGGGGCATCGGTAATACACCCAAAAACTTTACAACCGCTTCAAAGAAAAGGTATTCCATTGGTAGTCAGGTCGTTTTTAGACCCTGATATAAAAGGCACCTATGTGGGCAGTGAACTCGATATTGTTCCAAAAATCCCATGTTATATTGTAAAGAAGCATCAGATATTGATCTCAATTTCTGATAAGGAATTTCATTTTGTCATGGAAAATGATATCAGTGAGATCTTTCGATTTTTGCATGATTATAAGATCAAAGTAAATCTGATCCAAAATTCTGCCATCAGTTTTTCTCTTTGTATTGAGGATAATTTTAATAATTTTGAGAGGTTGATGGTAAAACTGAAACCCAAATACAAGGTAAAATATAATGAAAACCTTACCTTGTACACGATCAGGCATTTCGATGAAGAGGCCATGAGATCATTGGAAAATGGCGCAGAAGTACTTTTAAAACAAAGGAGTAGAGAAACTGCTCAAATAATTGTAAAAGCAAAATGAACAGATGAGTCTGGTCAATTCAAAGGAAATAGCAAAGGTCATCAAGCTTGATAAATTGGGTTGGGTAGGCACTTTTTTTGGATGGTTGCTTTTAAAGGCCCTAAGAATCTCCAAACTCAACAGGATCTATGAAAGGCATAAGCACAAAGAAGACATGGCCTTTCTTGATGGTATACTTGGTGATTTTAAGATCGATTTTGAAATACCGAAAGATGATCTGGCCAGGATTCCAAAAGAAGGGGCATTTATAACTGTTTCAAATCATCCTCTTGGGGGTATTGACGGGATATCTTTTGCTCAAATTATTGGTAGAAAAAAGACCTGATTATAAGATCATAGCAAATTTCCTGTTGCATCGCATTGTTCCCTTAAAAAAATATGTGATGCCGGTTAACCCTTTTGAGGATCATAAAGATGCTAAATCGAGTATTACGGGAATAAAAAACGCTTTGCTACATTTGAGTAAAGGTTATCCTTTAGGAATTTTTCCGGCGGGAGAAGTCTCTACCTTTAAGGATGGAAAACTGGTTGTGGATAAACCATGGGAAGAGGGTGCTATCAAGATCATAAAAAAGGCCAATGTTCCGGTAATACCCATTTACTTTCATGCCAAGAATAGCAATTTATTTTATTTTCTATCCACGCTTGAATCCTACCTTTAGAACGGCCAAACTACCTTCTGAATTATTGACCCAAAAGAACCGGGTGATCAAAGTTAGAATAGGCAAACCCATAGCTGTCAAGGAACAAAATGATTTTAAAAGTTTGGAGGATTTTCATCAGTACTTAAGGAAGAAGACCTATATGTTGGCGAACCCATTCGAAAAAAATAATTCATACAACAATACCAGGAGTTTTTTGTTTTCAAAATCCGTTCAAAAGATCATCGAACCCGTGAGTCCTGAGTTGATGAAGGAGGAACTCAAAGTCTTGGATAAAAATGACTCTTTAATATTTACGAGTAAGTCGTATAGAATTTATTTGGCAGACAGCAAGTTCATACCAAATACACTAAGGGAAATAGGCCGTTTAAGAGAGATAACTTTTAGAGATGTTGGAGAAGGCACAAATAAAGCCTTGGACCTTGATAGATTCGATAACTTCTATAAACACCTTTTTCTTTGGGATGATAACGAAAATCAATTGGTTGGTGCCTATAGGATGGGATTTGGAAAAGACATTTTTTTAAAGCATGGAATCGAAGGGTTTTATGTGAATGAACTTTTTAAGATCGAGCCAGAGCTTTTTGACATGATGGAAAATACTTTTGAAATGGGAAGAGCTTTTATTGTTAAATCTTACCAGAAGAAGCCCATGCCCCTGTTTTTACTTTGGAAGGGAATTGTTCATGTGACATTGAGATATCCTAATTATAAATACCTGATGGGAGGTGTGAGTATCAGTAATCAGTTTTCTAATTTTTCCAAGTCCTTGATGATAGAATTTATGAAGTCACATTACTATGACCCTTTTGTTGCCCAATACGTCTCTCCGAAAAAAGAGTATAAGGTAACATTGAAGGATGCGGATAAAGATTTTGTTTTTGATAAAACGAAGGCCGATTTGAAAAAGTTTGACAAGGTTATTGATGAAATTGAACCAGGTAACCTCAGGCTTCCGGTATTATTGAAAAAATATATCAAGCAAAATGCACATCTTGTGGGCTTTAATGTGGATCCGAAGTTCAATAACGCCGTGGACGGGCTATTGTATATCCGAATCGCAGATTTACCTGAAAGTACTGTAAAGCCGGTAATGGAAGAATTTCAGGCTGAATTGGAACGAAAGTCACATCTGGAAAAAAATGGTTCTTAGAACCAGGGTCTCCGGCCTATCTGGTAGGTTTCAAAGAATTCTTCATCAGTTTTACTGAGATAAATAATGCCCTCAATAATTCCGACCAGGGCTACCAGTGCCAAAAGGAATCCTAAACTGAGAAAACTGATCACCAACATTATTATTCCTTCTTTTTGGTAACCCAGGATAAATTTATGGATACCCAGAGAACCAAATAAAATAGCTACAATGCCAGCCACAATTCTTTTACTTCCCTGATCAGAACTGATCTGTTGATAAGCCTGTTTTGCACCTTCGGTGAATTCTTCAGCTGTATTTTTTGCCTCTTCTTGAAATTCCTGAGTATTTTCATCAATCTCCTTGGCAATTTCTTTTGCTTTTTCCTTTATTTTTCTAGCGCCTTCTTTGAGATCCTTCTTAAGGTTCTTATTGTCATCTGTATCACTCATTACAAAGAAATTTATAGATGCATCACTAACAAATTTACAGAATTTAATAATCAAAACCTACCCTTTCAAGTTCTTTAAATTTTACTACTTTTGATACATATAGGATATTTTATGCATTCAAAAGTGAAAATTGCTGTTATAGGAGGAGGAAGCTGGGCAACGGCTATTGTAAAGATGCTTTGTGAGAATTTGAATGAAGTAGGCTGGTACATGCGCAGTCACTATATCATTGAGCACATTAAGAAGAACAAACACAATCCAAATTACCTGAGTTCAGCTTATTTTGATCCCAATAAATTGTTTTTTTCGGAGGATATTAATGAGATGATCAATTATGCAGATTACCTCATATTTGCCGTTCCTTCCGCTTTTGTTCAGGCAGAATTGGATAAAATAAAGGTTTCCTTAGACGGAAAAGTGATCTTTTCAGCCATTAAGGGTATCGTGCCGGAATCCGGACTTATCGTTGGGGAACATTTTCATGAAAAAATGAAAGTGCCTTTTGAGAACATTGGGGTAATCACCGGTCCTTGTCATGCTGAAGAGGTAGCCATGGAGCGACTATCTTATCTGACCATAGCTTGTCAGGATGAAAAGAAAGCTGAGATCCTGGCCGAAAAGCTCGCCGGGAGATATATCAAGACCAAAATCTCTGATGACATCATCGGTACAGAATATGCAGCCATGCTAAAGAATATTTTTGCTGTTGCTGCCGGAATGGCACATGGTTTGGGTTATGGGGATAATTTTCAGGCAGTTTTGATGTCGAATGCGATCAGAGAAATGAAACGCTTTATCAAAAAGATCCATAAGATGAAGCGGAACATCAATAATTCAGCTTATTTGGGTGACCTTTTGGTTACAGGGTATTCTGTTTTTAGTCGTAACCGGATGTTTGGTAATATGATCGGAAAGGGATATACCGTAAAATCTGCCATGTTCGAAATGAGTATGGTTGCAGAAGGATATTATGCTACTAAAAGCGCCTATCTGATCAATCAAAAGAATCAGGCAGACACACCTATTATAGATACGATATATCGAATTCTTTATGAGAATAAGGATCCGAAAGTTGAGTTCAATAAATTGACGGATATTCTTGATTAAGGTTTTAAGGACTAAGGACTAGGGATTAAGGACTAGGGATTAAGTGACTGAAGTGAGAAGGGAGAAGTGTGTCCCCGATAAAGATTGACTTAAAATTTAATTTATATAATATTTCAGTTCGAAAGCAATTCCGTTCCTTCTTTCATTATTGCTATAAGCAGCGCTATGATTTAATCAATAATTATAGTTTGGAAGAGTAATTGAAAAAATCAAAAATCTTCAATCTTACATCTCCAATCTCAAATCAATTGTCATACAATCTTATTGAAACTCCCTAATTCCCTTAAACGCTTTTTCAAGATGCTCTCTTTCCAAGACCAAAGTATTCTTATCCCAATTAAAATAATCGGCAAATTCTTTTAAGATAGGATCTTTTAAATGATCCAGTTCAAAAGGGTCAAAATATAATCTCCCCGTTCTTCTTTCAAAAAAATCAAGTGGTTTAACGACCATTTCGTGATGAATACCATACCATAATTCGGCTTTGGCCAGTCTTAACTGTGCATCTTCTTCTGGAATTTGCTGAAACCTTTCTAATATAAGATCAGTCTGCCGCCCATAGCGATGTACCAATGATTCGATATCGATCAAGCTGAACCCAAAGGCTTGCCAATCTGGTTGGATGTCTTGCACATATTTTTTTACTTCTGCGTAGTTTTTAAAAGGGTTTTCATTGAGTGGCAGCTTTTCGGTTTGAATAGCTTTTAACTTTAAGCCATGATCTTTTGACGCTCTTTTATCGATCAGATCAACAATACGCTCGGCCATTTTTCTGTAACCCGTTAGTTTGCCTCCGGCAATGGAGATCAGTCCTGAGTCAGATTCAAAGATCTCATCTTTACGTGAAAGCTCCCCGGCAGATTTACCTTCTTCGTAAATAAGTGGTCTTAGACCCGCCCAACTGGAAATAACATCTTCTAATTCCAGGTTTATATCCGGAAACATATTATTCACGGCGTTGATCAGATATAAGGTATCGACAAGTTCTACCTGAACGGTTTCGGGTTCCTTTTCGAATTTGGTGTCAGTGGTGCCAACATAGGTTATTTTTCCTCTGGGAATCGCAAAGATCATCCTGCCATCGGGGACATCAAAATAAACCGACTGTTTTACGGGAAGTTTTTCATAAGGAAATACCAAATGCACCCCTTTGGTGAGTTGTAATCTCTTGGACCTTTTGTAGACAGTATCCATATGCTCCCGTACGTCATCTACCCAAGGGCCCGTTGCATTGACCACATAACGTGCTTTTACAGATACTTCCTTTTCTAAAAGATGATCATAAACTTGCGCCCCAATGACTGTATCATTCTCATTTTTTAAGAATTTGACTTCTGCATAATTAAGGGCCAGAGCTTTGTGCTTGACCGCCGTTTTCAAGACTTCAAGGGTCAACCTTGCATCATCGGTTCGGTATTCGGCATAAAATCCGGCACCCTCAAGAATAGCCTCTGGTAGTAATGGTTCTTTGACTAAAGTAGTTTCTTTGTCGAGCATCAACCTTTTATCATCTCCCTCCACATCGGCCAGAATATCGTAGATTTTTAAACCAATGGAAGTAAGCCAGGAGCCATAGGTGCCATTTTCGATAATGGGCAGGATCATTTTATCAGGCACTACCAGATGTGGTGCCAATTTGTGCAGGATGGCTCTTTCGGAACCCACTTCCTTGACCAGCCAGAAATCAAATTGTTTTAAATACCGTAGCCCACCATGAATGAGTTTGGTTGATTTGGAACTGGTACCTGACGCAAAATCATTTTGTTCTACCAGGGCAACTTTAAGTCCTCTGGTTGTGGCATCAAGTGCGATACCAGCTCCTGTGATACCACCCCCAATGATCAATAAATCGAAGGTTTCTGCTGCTAATCTGGAGCTCAGCTCATCTCTGTCAAGATTCGAAAATAAGGACATGTTAGTAACCCTCTTGAATTTTGGTTGGTATACCGTCTATGCTGACCTCATTTTTTTCTTTCCAATAATCTTTAAGGCCTTCCTTACCTTTTTGTTTGGCCCAATTGTCAAGTTCTAAGCGTTCTTCCTTGAAGTCAAAATAAGGAATTGACATTCCGCAAGACGTTTGAACTGTTTCAATGTCAATGTCAATGATTTGACGAGTTCCTGCTAAAACAGGAAAGTTAGCAACTGCATCAGCCCAGTTGTCATCATTGGGGTTGATTACACTTCCTTTTCCATATAATCTTAAAATCATTGGGGCACCCTCAAAAGAACAGAACATAATTGTAATCCGACCATTAACATTAAGATGGGCGGCGGTTTCGTTACCGCTTCCTGTCAAATTAAGCCAAAGAACTTTATTTTTATCGATTACCCTAAAACTATCCATTCCCTTTGGAGACAGGTTTATTCGACCATGATCGGCTGCTGTGGCTACAAAAAATATTTTTTGAGCTGCTATAAATTTTTCAATACGTTTGGTAATATGGTCATATAGTTTCATGAGATTGTATTATTTAAGTAAGATTCCTCTTTGGTTTAATATTTCTATGTGCCTGAGCGCGCCTTCTTTAAGACTGTTTTTTTCCAGGATAAATTCTTTTTCAAACATGCGGTTCTCTTCAAAAAAGGTCACCTTAAAATGATTGTTTAAGGCAAGCAGGTCTTCAAGCATCAGTTCTACCTTCGCAAAGGATTGAGCCGGTAAGCGATCAATTTTATGCCTCATAACCGATGTTTCCTTTTCCTTATCCACACCTTTGGAAACTATGAGTACCATTTCAAGGGGCACTTCTTTTTTATTGATCAAATACGCATAGTGGTCATTTGATTTAAAGGCCTCATTGTATTCCTGACTAATTGCCATAAATACATCTTTAACTGCAGGAATTTGTATGTCTTTTTTCATTTTATCTTCAATGGGTCATTCTTCCCAATTCATTGAACGGGAAACCGCTTTTTTCCAGGTAGCATATAATTTGTTTCTTCTATTTTCATCCATTTCGGGATGGAATTCCTTCTGGATCTTCCTGTTTTTAAGGATATCTTCCTTCTTCCATAATCCAACACCAATACCGGCCAGATAAGCTGCACCCAAAGCCGTTGATTCTATGATTTCTGCCCGCTCCACCCGGGTATCTAAAATATCAGCCTGAAACTGCATCAGATAATTGTTCGCACAGGCACCCCCGTCAACCTTTAAGGCTGTAAGTTTTACCCCTGAATCTTCCTCCATGGCAAGTGATGAGGTCTTTACTTCTGTAAGCCAGAGATTCCAATGTGGCTTTGATCAAATGGTTTTTTCCGGTGTCACGGGTAAGCCCGAAAATGGACCCTCTGGCATCCATATCCCAATAGGGCGCTCCCAATCCTGCAAAAGCGGGAACCACATACACATTGCTATCTCCTTTTACCTGTTTGGCAAAATATTCAGAGTCTTTGGCATGATCAATTAGTTGCAGCCCGTCTCTTAGCCATTGTATGGCAGCACCGGCAATAAATACGCTTCCTTCCAAGGCATATTGCACCTTGCCATCAAGGCCCCAGGCGATAGTAGTCAGTAAGCCATTGGCGGAGAATTTTGGTTTTTTACCGGTATTCATCAACAGAAAACAACCTGTTCCGTAAGTGTTTTTCGTTTCACCTTTTTTAAAACAAGCCTGACCAAAAAGAGCAGCCTGCTGGTCACCTGCAATACCTGATACAGGAATAACGTGATCGTCAAAAGTGAAATTTCCAAAGTGAAAACATGAAGGCTTTACCTCGGGCAACATGGATTCTGGAATACCAAGAGTGTCTAGCATATGTTTATCCCATTCCAGACCAACGATATTGTAAAGCATGGTTCTGGAGGCATTGGAATAGTCGGTAGCATGTACCTTACCTTTTGTCAGGTTCCAAAGGAGCCAGGTATCAACCGTTCCGAAAAGCAAGGAACCTTTTTTACTGAGTTCTTTGGCTTTGGGCACATGGTCAAGGATCCATTTGATCTTTGTTGCAGAAAAATAGGAATCGATGACAAGTCCGGTATTATAATGCACATATTCATTGAGCTTTTCATCGGATTTTAATTCTTTACAGAACTTACTTGTTCTCACATCCTGCCAAACTATGGCGTTGTAAATGGGTTCACCGGTATGCTTGTTCCAAACCACAGTGGTTTCCCTTTGGTTGGTGATTCCTATACTGATGACATCAGCAAAATCAACATCATTTTCTCGCATCACATTGTGAAGCGTTTCGAGTTGTGACTGGTAAATTTCCACGGCATTTTGCTCTACCCACCCATGTTTGGGGTAGATCTGTTCCGTTTCCTTTTGTGATATGCCACATATTTTACCACTATCATCAAACAATATGGTTCGGGAACTTGTGGTGCCCTGATCCAAGGCAATAATATATTTTTTAGCCATGATCTTTATTTTTTTGCGATTTGATATTGGATACTGCCACCGAAATTATTATACCCGCTACGAGCGCCAATACAATACCATATCGAATTTGAAAATCATTCTTATAGAACAACTGATAACAGGAGGCTCCTAAAAAACTTCCCAATATGGGTCCGATGATGGGCACCCAGGCATATTTCCAGTCTGACCCGCCTTTTCCGCTTATGGGAAGCAAGAAATGAGCCAGACGAGGCCCAAGATCCCGGGCCGGGTTAATGGCAAAACCAGTTGTCCCGCCCAAGAGCAAAACCAATCACCATAATCAAGGCGCCCACGACCAAAGGATTCAAACCTTCCGTAAAACTCGTCGTACCCATAAATAGTAAACTAAAAATCAGTACGGCAGTACCGATGATCTCACTGATCAAATTATGAATATAGGACCTGATCGCAGGAATGGTAGCAAAGGAGCCTAATTTAGCCACCGGATCATCAGTTCTGGACCACAGCGGAATATAAAAGATCCATACAATAAAAGCACCACAAAATGCCCCTGCAATTTGAGAGAGGATATACCAGGGTACTTGAGCCCAGGGAAATTCACCTACAAAAGCAAAGCCCAAAGTCACCGCAGGATTGATATGAGCTCCACTGATACTTCCCACGCCATAGATCGCGAAAGTAACCGCCAATCCCCAACTAACCACAATAGTGTTCCAACCCGATCCAAAGGCTTTTGAGTCTTTTAAAACTACTCCGGCTACAACACCGCCTCCGATAAGGATGAGGAAAAAGGTTCCTAGGAATTCTGCGAGGTATATTGACATGGGTTTGGTTTTGTTTAGGACAATTTACAAATTATATTTGAATATTGTTTTCTTTTGTTGATACAATGAACAATGATCAAGCTGATTTTAATGCTTACAATGCTAAAATCTACAATGCATAGCAAGTGCGCTCAGATATGCTAATTCTTGCTAAAATTATTGAATGAAAACGAAATAAAATACCACTTTAGTTAGCCCAAAATATGGCTTGTCAGTGATTCACTCTGATAAAATTCATGATAATACATTTTAATTTTTTCATTAATACTTCTCAATCTCCAATCCCTGCCTGCCGGCAGGCAGGTCCAATCTTCAATCTCCAATCAAAAAGCATTCACTCATTCAGCATTAGCTTCGCTGAATCTTCGATTTCACGCATTCATGCCTTGATCTAATCCAAATCCTTCCGATTCTTAAACCGGTTAAACATGAAATACGCAATAATCACCAAGACGACAAAGGGCAAATAGGTACCGATGACAACACCAATTTCATAACCTTTATCAGGGGCATTTTTCATTTTTTCTTCGATGTCAACCTGGAGTAGTGTTAATAGGATTAAATACTTCATACCTCTAAGATCTAAAATTAGCCAGTGCTTTTTTGGTAAATTCAGAGAGGGCTAGTTTGCCGCTGATTTCCGCTCTTTGTATTAACAATTCATCCCAATGGTCTGTGCCTTCCCAAAAGATCTTTTTCATTTCGTAGAGGGCTTCCGGATTGTATTGCGAGAGTTGGTGGGTAAGAATATCAATTCCGTTGTCTAAGTCTCTTTTATTTTCAAATACCGTATTAAAAAGACCTTTTTTTTCTGCCCAATAGGCAGTTCTCCAGCTTTTGGCTTCCAATGTTAGCTCACTTAAAGCCGCAATACCCATTTTTCTTTCCAGGGCAGGGGCAATGACAAATGGACCAATACCAATACTGAGTTCTGATAATTTGATATCTGAAGCCTCTGTCGCATAACAATAGTCACAGGCTGCGGCGATACCTACACCACCTCCAACAGCTTTTCCGTGAATACGTCCAATGATCAGTTTTGAGCATTTCCTCATTGAATTGATCAGATTGGCAAAGCCTGAGAAAAAGGCTTTACCGGATGCTGCGTCATGAACCTCCAGCAATTCATCAAAAGAGGCTCCGGCACAAAAAGCTTTTTCACCTTCACTCTGGAGTAAAATTAGTTTAACTGTATCATCCTTATCGAGACGATCGAAAGTATCAATTAGTTTCTGTAATAAATCAGAAGGAAAGGAATTACTCTTTGGATGCGAAAAGGTTATTGTTGCAATGTAGTGGTCGATATGGGTGTGAAGTGAACCGGAAGTCATATTTTATTTAATTTAAGTTCAGCAGTATCTGAATTTTCAATGTCCAATAATCAATATCCAATGTCCAATCATGAAGTATCCGCGTATACTAAGATTGGTTGACATGTTTATTTTTAAAGTTAATGATTATTTTTCTTAACGGTTGTTAAACTTTTTACGAAAATAGCAATTAATTCGTCGCATTCGGAATAAGTTGAATCCATACTTTGTTTGTTCTTAAACAGTTTTGACTTGATCAGTAATTTCAGACAGATTTTAGTCTCTCGTAATTCTTTAAGTACTATTTTCATCTTATGAATAAAGTCCTTTTTTGATTCACTGGCTTGGGCTTCACCATAATTTAATGAAACAGAAGTGCCAGATCGAATAATTTGTTTTGATAAATGATATCCAACATATGAATTTGGAATTTCAGTACTTAGCTTAATGATTGATGTCGAGAAATTGATAAGTCGATTCTCCAAGTCAAATTTTGTCAAAGGTTTTTTAGATTTATTGCGTTTTCAATCTAGAAGTCAACCTTCTTCATTGGACATTGATTATTGGACATTGGATATTCAATATCAGTTCATCCCACTCGTCAGCAACATTTCTGTCAATCTTCCTCATCAATCCCTGCAATACTTTCCCAGGACCTAATTCGATAAATTCTGTTCCGCCATCAGCGATCATTTGCTGAATGGTTTGGGTCCATTTTACTGGTGCCGTTAATTGCGCCATCAGATTCTTTTTGATTTCAGAAGGATCGTTAACTGCACTAGCCGTTACATTTTGATAGATTGGACAAATAGGTTTGTTAAAACTTGTGTTTTCTATGGCTGCAGCCAATTGTTCTCTTGCCGGTTCCATTAACGGAGAATGAAAAGCACCACCAACCGGAAGTACCATCGCCATTCTGGCTCCTTTTTCTTTGGCAGTTTCACAAGCCTTATTGATTGCTTCGATTTCACCTGAAATGACCAATTGACCGGGGCAATTGTAATTTGCCGCTACCACAATGCCCGGTGTTTGCTCACAGATTTCTTCGACAACATGATCTTCAAGGCTTAGAATTGCTGCCATGGTCGATGGTTGTAATTCACAGGCTTTTTGCATGGCTTGAGCACGTTGAGAAACCAGTTCCAAAGCTGCATCAAATGACAAAGCTCCATTTGCCACAAGTGCCGAAAATTCACCCAAAGAATGACCCGCAACCATTTCAGGTTTAAAATCATCACCCAGCGTCTTAGCCAGGATTACCGAATGTAAAAATATAGCAGGTTGGGTTACTTTGGTTTGTTTAAGATCATCTGCTGATCCTTCGAACATGATATCAGTTATTGAAAATCCTAAAATATCATTGGCCTGGTTAAAAAGTTCCTGTGCAAGGGGAGAGCTTTCAAAAAGGGGTAATCCCATTCCGGAAAATTGAGCGCCCTGACCGGGGAATATGTATGCTTTCATTTAAATATGTTTTTATTCTTTAGACAAAAGTACAGAAATGATTTGAGATGGCTACAATGCATGAATGCATGAATGATTGACTGCTGAATGTTTTATTTTTCTAGATCTGGAGAATCTGAAATCATCTGAAATCTCCAATCTTCAATCAAGACTGGTAATTCCTTTTTTTCCTTATTTTAGTCTCATGAACAAAAAGTCCTTGTCTCCAAAAGACAAAAACCTAGCCTTTAACATTTATCTTGATTCTGGCAGCAATATTTATTGCTTCTTTGGTGGTTTCCAATCTGATCTTTCAAAAGTTCTTTTCCTGGAACTTTTTGGGCTGGTATACTTTTGAGATTTCGGTTGGGATTTTGCCTTATCCGATCACTTTTTTGGTGACTGATTTGATTTCTGAGATCTATGGGAAAAAGAAAGCGAATCAGGTTGTGATCACTGGGATTTTTGCGTCTGCCTTTTCATTATTGATCATATTATTGTCTGATGCGGCTCCTGCGACTGCATGGTCCCCGGTAGGCAATGAGGTTTTCACCAGGTGTTTGGTTTATCTGGCTTAGCCGTATTTGCGTCTGCTATGGCTTATTTGGTCGCTCAATTTGTAGATATCAGGATCTATCATTTTTGGAAAGTAAAGACAAAAGGACGTCATTTATGGCTGAGAAATAATTTTTCCACCATTACTTCACAGTTTCTGGATACTTTTTCGGTACTCTTTTTACTCTGCTCTTTCGGGGTTATTGAATGGGACCTTTTTGGAATTTTACTGTTAAATGGCTTTTTATTTAAACTATTGGTAGCCCTTACGGATACACCTATATCTGTACATTTTTGTTTACTGGTTCAGAGCAAGATTCAATCTTCAGGCCCATGAGGAGATTGAATTGTAGATTTTTTTGAGAATAAAATTTATTTCCCCTTTACAATATACCCTCACAAGGGTATTGACATCACATAAATATGTACTTAATTTAGCCCTAACAATTTTCCCGAACTTAAGATGTTCTTTGAATGTCTTTAAAGTGTAAGGATCTTTAGGGAGACCTCTTCGGAGGTCTCTATTTTATATGTTTTGAATTAATCACTTTTCCCCTCGAGGCTGGAAACATTTAAATTTCTGGTTATTTACCATAGCCCATTGTTTTAAAAGAATTATGGGCTATTTTTTTATATTGGAATCTTTTGGCAAATGTTAAAATATTATGATTAGTTTGTATCAAATTCTTAAAATTAAAACTAAATTACATATTAGACTTAAATTTTGTACATCAAGTATTATGGTGATATCAATTAAACAAGGGACAAAATAATTAAAAAGGATTTAGGATATATAGCTAAATGAAAACCAGAACGATAGAACAGTTTATTGATGACATTGCCCAACACTATCCTCCTCAGACAAAAGTGAATAGAAATCTTGAGGACCTTCAATATATAGAGTTTAATAAAAACGAATGCTTTTTTGTATGGGATGTAAGGCTGGGTGAAATGCTTTTTAACAAAGGCTTTGAAAACCTTTTGGGTTATCCTGATGATGAGATCAATCTTGCAAAATTTGGGGAATTGTTTCATCCTGACGATAAAGAATATGCGTATCGATTAGGACAGGCCGCAGTTCTTCATTCGATAAAAAGGCCGGAATTAAACGAAGAGCTTTGCCTGTATGTTTCACATCGAATAAGAAAGGCCAATGGCACTTACATTAAGATTTTGGCTCAGTCTTCGCCTTATCATATAGATAATGAAGGGTTGATCACCAGTTTTTTGGTTAAGTTGAGCGACATTAGCTTTGTTGATACTTCAGATGTAGTTCAATACAAATTCATGGCCAATGACCTCGATAGTGAGTTGTTTCACGATCTCGTTTTTGAAAAGCATAAAGCTATTTTTACACCTCGTGAATTGGACATCATTAAAGAAATTCAAAAGGGACTATCAAATATTCAAATTGCTGAAAATCTTCGAATCAGTAAATTCACTGTAGAAACGCATCGTAAGAAAATCATGAAAAAAAGCGGTTGCCATTCGGCGGAGGAATTGTTGAATTTTTGCAGGAGAAATGGGGTGTTGTGATTGCTTTTAAAATTTAAACATTGACTGAATGTTTAAATTTGTTCATTCACAATTCTAACTCCACCACATACCCCTCCCAGTTCCTCACATTAAAAACCGTACCATCCTCAAAGATCAGATATTGTCCTTTTATACCTTTTAAAACACCTGAGTAGGATGGTGTTTTATCCAGATTCAGACTTTTGATCTTGGCGGGTATTGTTCAACGGGGAAAGATATAGGAGTTTCTTTGTTGTTTTCAATTAAATAAGGTCGAGCTTCTTCAGGAACAAAAGCAAAAAGTTTGTCTCTTTCCTCAGCCAGATCCAGATCTTTAACATTGTTTGTAAGCATTTTTCGCCAGTTGGTCTTGTCGGCCACATGGTCCTTTAATGCTACTTCAGTAATACCAGCAAGGTATCGGTTGGGTACTTCTACAATTTCAATGGCTTCATGAGCTCCCTGGTCGATCCATCGGGTCGGGATCTGTGCTTTTCTGGTCACACCTACTTTTACATTAGAGCTATTGGCCAAATAAACCACATGAGGCTGCAATTGCACCTTCTTTTCAAATTCCAGGTCTCTGTCTTCAATATCCAGATGTGCGGTGCTTAATTCGGGCCGCATGATCCAGTCACCGGCATTAGGTTGTTTATAAAAGTCATCATAACAAAAGCCCTGCCTGAATATCTTTTTATCTTCCCCACAAGCCAAACACTGATATTTAACAAATTCGATAGACATAGTTTTGTCGATCAATTGATTCATATTCAGAAAATCGTCGCCCATGTCGAGGTAGTAGTTTACGGGGGAGGTGATTTCGGTGGACATTTTTTTGAGGACGCCGGTGTATTTCATGCTAAAGATTTGAGATTGGAGATTTCAGATTTCAGAATTAAGAATTCTCAGATCTTGTGCTAACTTATAAAAATATATAAAACTAATGATAAATAATTTTCATGAAAAAGCATGATTTAGAAAGAAGATTAATTGAATTTTCCGTTGATATTATAAAATTATCAAGAAAGTTAGATAATTCTTACGCAGGAAAGCACCTTTCTTCTCAATTAATCAGATCAGGAACCTCTGTTTCCTTAAACTATGGCGAGGCTCTGAGTGGAGAATCTAAACGAGATTTTATTCACAAGCTTAAAATAATATTGAAAGAACTTCGAGAAACACACATATGTTTAACCATAATCAAAGAGACATTTTTGTGCAGAGATTGTAAATTGTTGGAGGAAGTCAAAATTGAGGCCAATGAATTAATATGCATTTTTGTCACAAGTATCAATACGACTTTTAAAAACCTTAATTTGAAGAACAAGAGTCTTTAATATTATTAAAATCTCAAATCTCCAATCTCAAATCTGAAATCTGAAATCTGAAATCTGAAATCTCCAATCTCTTATTTACTAACAACCCGAATCGTCTTCTTCACCTTCTCCGCAACTCTCCTCGCTTCATCAAGGTCTTCATTCACAATCGTTACATGCCCCATTTTACGAAACGGTCTGGTAAACTTTTTTCCATAAATATGCGGTGTTACGCCGGGGATATGCAAAATATCTTCCATTCCCTCATAAACCACTTCACCTGAATACCCTTCTTCGCCGACCAGGTTCACCATGATACCGGCAACTTTACTATCTGTATTGCCAAGCGGCATGTTGAGAATAGAGCGCAGGTGCTGTTCAAATTGACTGGTATAGCTTGCTTCAATACTGTAATGACCGCTGTTATGGGTTCTTGGAGCGACTTCATTGACCAGGATTTCATCGTCTTCAGTTTGGAACATTTCAACGGCAAGTAAGCCAACAATACCAAGTGCATCCGCCACATGTAAGGCGATATCTCTTGCTTTTTCCGCTACCTTTTCATCAATTCTGGCCGGGCAAAGTACATATTCCACCTGATTGGCTGTTGGATGAAATTCCATTTCTACTACCGGATAGGTTTTGATCTCGCCTGATTCATTTCTGGACACGATCACGGCCAGTTCATTTTTAAAAGGGATCATTTCTTCGAAATAGAATCAACATCGGGTAAACCTTGCAGATCCTCTTCGGATCGTATCACTTTAACTCCTGTTCCGTCATAACCAAACTGGGCTGATTTCCAAACGAAAGGAAACTCAGTTATTTCGTGTAGTTCTTTTGTAGATGTATGGCGTGAATAATTAGCCGTGGGAATGTCGTTTTTTCTGAAAAAGTCTTTTTGCCTCCCTTTATGTTGTATGATTTCTAAAACACTTGGGTTGAGGAAAGATTTTTAGTCCTTCTTCTTCTAATTTTTTGAGTGCTTCAATATTGACATGTTCAATTTCAATGGTAAGTACATCCACTTGTTTACCAAAATTGTAAACTGTTTCGAAATCCATCAAACTTCCATGATGGAACTCATTACAAATTTCTGAACAAGGTGCGTGTTGGTCACCATCAAGAATAACGGTAAAAATATCGTATTTCTGGGTTTCGGTAAGCAGCATCCTGCCTAACTGGCCTCCGCCAAGAACGCCTAATCTAAAATCGGATGAAAAGTAATTTTTCACTTGATCTGAATTGTATTAAAAATTGGTTATTTGTAAAGTATTGGGCCCGGTATTAAGCACCCTGTATTGTTTGGCAGGATAGCTTACCCCATCGGTCATTGGGGCTCCGTTAAGTATATTAAATACGCTATCATCACAGGCACATTCCATGGTCAAACTATTTTTTACGACCATTTGAGAGCAAGCTTGAGGCGTCAGATGCGGAGCACTTCTTTCATAAGCCAGAAAGGTATTGATTCCTGAGTGGTAAATAATAATACCGCTGATCCCTCCTGTTGTATAGGCCCAACCTCCAACTACTTGCAAGTCAATAAACTCAGGATTATTCAAAAAAACTGTTTTATTGACCGGTACTTCCGGCAAAATAGTATTGAATTCATTACTGTTGTCATTACAGGAAAAAAACGATAATGCAAGCAGCAGGAACAAGATTTTTTTCACGTTTTTAATTTTTCGGCAAGTTACAAATTATTTATGTGGCACCATGCTGACTTTTTATGCCTGGAGGCACAAAATTCTTTAAATAATTTACTTCCTTATTCAATATTAAAATGGAATTTGGTACATTTGTAACTAGATCTCATTCCAATATTCTTTGGTTTCGAGATTTTTTGTCTTTATATGTACAGGAACAATCCTAGGATTTTAATGCAAAATTTTGAAAAATGAGTGACGTAGCCTACTATTCAGCCGAGGGGTTGAAAAAATTAAGAGATGAGCTTGAGCATTTGGAACACACAGAACGCCCAAGAGTTACACAGGAGATCTCTGATGCCAGAGATAAGGGAGATTTGAGCGAAAATGCCGAATACCATGCCGCTAAGGAAGAACAATCCATGTTGGAATATAAGATCGCTCAATTAAAAAATACGCTGTCTAAAGCGAGATTAATAGATGAATCATTACTGGATACGTCTAAAGTTCTGGCCTTGTCTAAGGTAAAGATCAAGAATCTTAATAATAACATGGAATTTGAATATACGCTTGTCGCGGATGCAGTTTCAGATCTCTCACAAGGTAAGTTATCAGTAAGTTCGCCTATAGGAAAGGGGCTGCTTGGAAAAGAAGTGGGGGATGTGACAGAAATTCAAGTGCCCAGCGGTATGATGAAATTTGAAATCCTCAGTATCTCACGTTAACCAATTAGAAATTAGCTATATAAATCAATAACCAACCCTGCTATGAGTAGTATTTTCACCAAGATCATCAAAGGAGAGATTCCCAGTTATAAAGTAGCTGAGAATGACGATTATTTTGCTTTTTTAGACATCAATCCTAATTCTAAAGGACATACCCTTGTTGTGCCTAAGGCAGAAGAGAATAAATTGTTTGATCTCAGTGAAGATGATTACCTAAAATTGATGCGGTTTTCTTACAAGGTAGCCAAAGCCATTGAGCGAGCCGTTCCTTGTGAACGTGTTGGGATGACAGTCATTGGGCTCGAGGTACCACACGTGCATGTCCATTTGATTCCCCTGCATACCATGGCAGATGCCAACTTCAGCAAGAAAGAAGAATTATCACCGGAATTATTTCAGGAAATCGCGAATGAGATTAGTAGGAAAATGGTGTACTAGATTTCTGTTCATTTTTTTGTTGCTCCAAAAAAAGAACTCAGAAAAAGGAGCTTTCTTTTACGAGGTGTTTTTTAGGCTTTTCTATCGAACGACTAAAAACCATTTAAAAAGCCCTAAATTTTTTCCAAGCCTGCCTGACGGCAGACAGGGCTTCAAAAATTTTTAACGGGCTTTTCAAACTACACTGGCGTAAAAGATTCGATTTAATCAATGAATTATAGTTTCGAAGAACAAAATGAAAGTATTTCACAATACGTTAGTTTATAAAACAATCATGAACTCAGTCAAAATCGCATAAAAGATATTTTATAAATGTGAATATTTGTAACCAACCTATCTGAAATGTAAACTTCTCAACTTCTCCAATCTTCAAACTTCTCCCTTCAACTTTCCGAAACCTTGAGCTGAATCAAAAAAGTCGTCCCCACCCCAATCTCCGATTTCTTGACATAAATTCGTCCTTTGTGGTAGTCGTTGATGATCCTTTTGGTCAGTGATAATCCAAGTCCCCAGCCTCTTTTCTTTGTAGTATAGCCTGGTTCAAATATTTTTTTCTGTAGACGTTTTGGAATTCCTTTTCCGGTATCTGAAATAGTGACAATCGCATTGGAACCTTCCTTTGTTACGTTGATCTCGATCTTCCCTACACCCTGCATGGCATCAATGGCATTTTTCACCAAATTTTCAATCACCCAACTATACAATTGAAGGTTCAGGTCCACAAAAATAGGTTTGTCATTTTCTGTATTGAATGAGAATTCTATTTGTTTAAAGCTTCGTGATCGGATATAGTCAAAGGCTGTATCTGTTTCAGCAACAATATCATGTTTTGTGAGCTTTGGTACAGACCCGATTTTCGAGAACCTGTCGGCGATGGTGTTCAACCTGGAAACGTCTTTTTCGATTTCCTTGACCGTGTCTTCTTCTACGTTTTCCATCCGCAGCAGCTCAACCCATCCCAAAAGAGAAGATAAAGGTGTTCCTATCTGATGCGCAGTTTCTTTGGCCATTCCGGCCCATAATTTATTTTGTTCGGCAATTTTGTTTGACGTGAAGGCAAGATAAATAATGGTTCCAAACAGGAACAGGATCAGTAATAAAGCGAATGGATAATACTGTAATTTGTTTAACAGATCAGAATCCCGGTAGTATATTTTTTCGGTAATATTGACATTGTCAAGCTTGAAAATTCACTATCAAGGGTTCATTCTCTTCCATCATGATCTGTAACTGACGGCTGAGGTATAAACGATCATCAACATCCAGTTTGGTAAACCTTTTTGTGTTGTCAACATCCAGATTTGCCCAACGATTGATATCGCCATTTTCAAAGGTGATGATCATGGGAATGCTTCTATTGCTCTGGATGATCTTTTCCTCCAAAGACACGTCAATGTCAAGATCGGCATTGTTAAAATTCTCATAGGCCGTGGCCAAAACTTCCATTTTGACACGCTCTTCGCTTTTGAATTTTTTGAAAAACTGGTTAGTATTCCATAAGATGGAAGAAACAATTAAAAATGACGCAAGGATCAGCGACCATTTGATAAGAGTTTTACTACTAGGGAGGTGATTCATCAAAACAAATATATAATATTCTGGAATTATAACTTAATATTAGGGCGCTTATTATATGTAAAATAAATAATAGCTATTTTTGTTAAAAACTAAGAGCAATTGTTAACAATTCAACCCAAAGACATACCAACAGCAAGGCTGCATGGTTATTTATTATCTGCTGTGGCACCCAGACCAATTGCGCTGGCCAGTACGATTGATGCAGAAGGCATTCCAAATCTTTCTCCCTTCAGTTTCTTTAATGTGTTCAGTGCTAACCCACCGATTTTGATCTTTTCACCTGCCAGGAGGGTAAGAGATAATACCACAAAGCATACCCTGGAAAATGCAAAAGCCACGGGAGAAGTTGTCATTAATGTTGTTAACCATGCCATTGTTCAACAAACCTCCTTATCAAGCACGGAATACGAAAAGGGGATCAATGAGTTCGAAAAAGCGGGTTTTACCATGCTGGCTTCGGAAAAAGTGAAGCCCTTCCGCGTAAAGGAATCACCTGTTCAATTTGAATGTAAGATATTGGAAATCAAGGAACTTGGAAGTGAAGGTGGCGCCGGAAACTTGATTATTTGTGAGGTGGTCTGTATGCATATAGATGAAGAGGTTTTGGATGAAAACGGGAGTATTGATCAGGTAAAACTGGATCTTGTTGCACGAGCCGGAGGTAGCTTTTATAGCAGGGCCAACACCTCATTTTTTGAGATACCAAAACCTCTTTTGCAAAAAGGGATTGGTGTTGATATGTTGCCTGAAGATGTTAAAACAAGTAATATTCTTACAGGGAATGATCTTGGACAGCTTGGAAATGTAGAACGACTGCCCGAGGTGTCGGATGTTAATAAGTTTCTGCAAGACTATCCCCAATTTATGACCTCAAAAATAAATGAAAAGCATAAATTTGCTCAAGAGTTCTTACAAAAGAATGATGTAAAAAGTGCCTGGAAGGTGCTTTTAAGTTGAATAAAAAAAGAAGATAATTAAGAAATGGAAGTAACAGGAAAAATCAAAAAGATTGACGAAACCAAAACATTTGGGAACAACGGATTTAGAAAAAGAGAATTGGTAATCACAACTGATGAGCAATATCCTCAAATGTTAATGATAGAATTTGTGCAGGATAAATGTGACCTGTTAAATAGTTTTAAAGTTGGAGAGGAGATCAAAGTAAGTATCAATCTTAGAGGTAGAGAATGGATCAATCCTGAAGGTGAGGCAAAATACTTTAATTCTATCCAGGGATGGAGAGTTGAAAAAGTTCAGGCCGGAGCACCCGGGGAAGTTCCTCCAATGGATGCTGCTAGTTTTGAACCTGCGACAAGTGTTGACGAAAATGAGCCAGACGATCTTCCTTTTTAAGGTCAAAAGGTTTTAGAAATATTCAAAACCATCAGTCTTAGGATTGATGGTTTTTGTATTTTTATGGGATGGTATTACTTGGTGCAGCGTTGGTATTTCCGCCAGTTGAAATGGCGAGCCCTGAAGGAATTCTTGCCTTTGGAGGAGACTTGCAGCCGCAAAGATTGATCCTGGCTTACCGATCAGGAATCTTTCCCTGGTATAACGAAGGGGAGCCCATTATCTGGTATAGTCCTTCTGAGAGAATGGTCCTGTTTCCTGAAGAGTTGCATATCTCTCGCAGCATGAGAACAATGATGCGCAACCATCAATTTGATCTTACCTGGAACAAGGCTTTTGAACAGGTAATTGATCAATGCCAGAAAAGCCCTAGAAAAGATCAATTGGGCACATGGATCACAGAGGAAATGAAAGAGGCTTATATCAGGTTGCATCAACTGGGTTTTGCCAAATCTGTTGAGGTGTGGAATAAAGATGAATTGGTTGGGGGCTTATACGGTATTGATTTGGGCCATATTTTCTGTGGGGAGAGCATGTTCAGTAAAGTGAGTAATACGTCCAAACTCGCTTTTATTCATTTGGTTCAGGAACTTCAAAAGAAAGACTATAAACTCATCGATTGTCAGGTCTATAATGAGCATTTGGAGAGTTTGGGAGCCAGGGAAATTTCTAGGGAGGAGTTTGTGGGGTTTTTAAGGGTTAAGGCTTAAGGACTAAGGCTTAAGGGTTAAGTTTTAAGTGAGAAGGGAGAAGGTGAGAAGGGAAATGGATTTAAGATTTAAGATTTCAGATTGAAGATTTTTGAAGCCTGGAAAACCCGCATGCCTGCGGCAGGCATATCACGAATACTTAACACACTAGAAAGGGATGAGTAAAAAAAGGAACAGACGATAGTATTTTACGAATCTTTATTCTAAAAAAAGCACATCATCCATGAAGGCAGAAGAACAAAGAAAGAATATAATATCATAGAATTTTAAGGTAAACTATATAAGGAACGCATAACGACATAAATCTGAAATCTAAAATCTTCATCATCTGAAATCTGAAATCTAAAATCTCCAATCAAAAAACTATATTTGCCTGGTAAACAAAAGTTATGGACATAAAGAATGCTCAATTAGCGGTTGATGAGTGGATCAAACAACATGGGGTGAGGTATTTCAATGAACTGACCAATATGGCACAACTCACAGAAGAAGTGGGTGAAGTGGCTCGAATCATTGCACGTCGCTACGGGGAACAAAGTGAAAAGGAAAGTGACAAAAACAAAGATCTGGGTGAAGAATTAGCGGATGTACTTTTTGTATTGCTATGTTTGGCAAATCAAACTGGAATTGATCTGCAAGATTCTTTTGATAAGAAACTAGACTTAAAAAGCAAAAGAGACCATGACAGACACCATAATAATGAAAAATTAAAATAGATGAAAAAGAGCTTTAAAGACATGTCTTTTTTACAAACATTTCTTGTCATTGCCGGAATTTTTCTTGTCATTGTAATTCTTATAGAGTTCTTATATGGTCTGACGCAGATGTCATTTGAAGAGGCGCTGGCCGGCCTAAGCAACACAAAATATTTGATCCGGAAATTGGTGGGTTCAGTTATTTATGCCCTGATCATGACCTTTTATTTTAAGCGAAAGCGAAAAAAAACAGCCTAATTTGATCAAGAAACTAGCACATCATACAGGAAACATTTCGGGAGAGATCAATGTTTCGGGTTCTAAAAGTGAGTCTAATCGTTTGCTGATTCTACAAAGTTTATTTCCTAACCTGAGTTTAAGGAATTTGTCAAATTCAGATGACACCAAATATCTGGCCAAGGCCCTAAAAAGTAATGAAGAGCTTGTCGATATTAGTCATGCGGGAACCGCCATGCGCTTTTTGACCGCTTATTTTTCCGTTAAGGAAGACAGAGAAGTGATTCTCACAGGATCCACTAGAATGCAAAATCGTCCGATAAGCATATTGGTTGAAGCGCTTCGGTCCTTAGGTGCGGATATCAGTTATGAAAAAAAAGAGGGCTATCCACCTTTGCGAATAAAAGGGAAACAAATAAATCAATCTCGCGTAAAGATCAATGGAAATGTAAGCAGTCAGTATATTTCTGCCTTATTGCTCATGGCTCCGGGTCTAAAAAACGGGCTTGAAGTTGAGTTGTTGGGCCAGGTAACTTCGGTGCCCTATATCAATATGACCCTGGCTTTACTAAGTGACCTGGGTATTGAACATACATGGAAAGATAATCTGATAAGGATAGCGCCAAAGGCACGAATTCAGGATCGTGTGATGACTGTGGAATCTGATTGGAGTTCAGCATCCTATTTTTATAGCCTTGTAGCCTTAAGTGAAAATGGAAAAGTAACCCTTAGTTCTTATAAAAAAGACAGCTTACAGGGAGACAGTTCCCTGGTCAATATTTATAAAAAATTTGGGGTAGTCACTTATTTTGAAAATGATAGGATTACCCTGGAAAAAGAAAAGATCAAGTTAATTCCTCTTGAATTGGACCTCAGGGATTCCCCTGATCTGGCTCAAACCATAGCGGTAACCTGTTTTGGCTTGGGCATGGCATGTGATCTTACAGGTTTACATACCTTAAAAATTAAAGAAACAGATCGATTGGTTGCCTTACAACAGGAATTAGAAAAATTAGGAGCGGATATTCGTGTAACAGATAAGAGTTTACATCTTAAAGCAGGCTCGAAGATCAACAAAGATGTTCTGATCAAAACCTATGATGACCACAGGATGGCAATGGCTTTTGCCCCATTGGCTTTAAAGGTTCCTATTCAGATCGATGATGCGGAGGTAGTAAGCAAGTCATACACTGATTTCTGGGCAGATTTTGAAGCTGTTTTGGTGGGATGAGATTTTTGGTTTTGAAGGCTTCACTTAAGTGAAGCCTTGACTTAAGTCAACCACTGACTTAAATCAAAGTGTGATTAATAAAAAAATCAGCAATATGGAAAGTATTCAGGAATTTTTAGAATTTGAGCTACTGCATAGCGGGACCTATGTGATCTCAGTATTTACGATTGTCAGAATAGTATTGATTGTACTTGTATCTACTATTTTGTTGTGGATCATCAAAAAGGCGTTGATGAGGAAAAATATTGCTCAAAAATTCGATACCGGTACCGCCTATGCCATTTACCAGATCGTCAAATATTTTGTGTGGGTAATCGCATTTGGGTTGATTCTTGAGACCATTGGTATACGTGTTACTGTTTTGATAGCCGGTTCCGCAGCCTTATTGGTTGGTGTTGGATTGGGATTGCAACAAACCTTTAATGACGTGGTTTCTGGAGTAATTCTACTGTCTGAAAGATCCATAAAAATTGATGATATACTTGAGATTGACGGAGATATAGTAAAGATTCAGGATATTGGACTAAGAACTTCAAAAGGCCTGAATCGTGATCAGATTTCCATTATCATTCCTAATTCTTTGATCACCACCAATAAAGTGATCAACTGGAGCCATCAGACAAAGCACAATCGTTTTAGGATCAATGTAGGAGTTGCTTATGGATCTGATATTGATCTGGTAGCAGAAGTGCTAAAGCAATCTGCCCTTGAAAATAGACTTGTAGATAAAAAGGATGGGGTTGAGGTGCAGCTGTTGGATTTTGCGGATTCCTCGCTGAATTTTCAGCTGTTGTTTTACAGTGAGGAAATATTCAGGATTGAAAGGATAAAAAGTGATATCAGAAAAGTCATTGCAAGAAAATTCAATGAAAATGGTATTGTGATTCCATTTCCCCAAAGGGATCTTCACATCAAAAAAAATTGATCTTTTTAAATTAGAGGATACCGGGAACCGAACCTCCATCAACTTTAATCGCCGCTCCATTAGTTGCAGCGCTCAAGGGGCTGGCTAAAAAAAGAGCCATATCTGCTATTTCCTTGGGTTGGGCAAATCTTTGAAGTAAGGAACTTGTTCTGGTATTTTTAAAGAAATCTTCTGCTACTGCTTCTTCAGATCGATCTTCCTGAATAGCCTGATCTTTTAAAAACGCAATGGCCCCTTCTGTTAAGGTAGAGCCTGGAAGAAGTGCATTAATCGTAACTTGAGTTCCTTTGGTGGTTTGGGCCAGTCCGCGGGATAAACTGAGCAGGGCCGCTTTGGTGGTGCTATAGGCTATTAGATCTTCCGGCACCAATTGCGCACATTCACTGGAAATAAAAAGAATCCTACCCCAGTTTTGATCGAGCATTTTAGGTAAAAAATATCTTGACAACTGAACCGCACTCATCACATTGACTTGAAACATTTCTTGCCATTCGGCATCCGTAGTTTCTTCAAAAAGTTTTGAAGAAAAGATCCCGACATTATTGATCAATATATCTACTTGATGTATGTTTTTATGAATTTCATGAATAGCCATGGCGTCCCTAAAGTCAGCTGCGATTCCTGAGACTGAAGCATTCGGTTCCAAAGCTTTCAATTTTTCAATAGCTTCCTGAACCGTATCTTCAGACCTGCCATTAATAATCACCTTGGCTCCTTCTTGCAGAAATCCTTGCGCGATGGCAAAGCCTATGCCTGAGGTTGAACCCGATATAAAAACTCTTTTATTTGTCAATTGTAATTCCATGATTAACTGATGATCCCTAGCGGGCTAAAGATAAACCAAAGAAACAAAACACAGGCAATTAACAGAATTGTTAGTCCAACGTCGGCTGACCATTTGAATTTAACATTCAATTCTTCCTTACTGAAAGTAACCAATGCTAAAAGATCGGCCCTTTTAGGAGTACCCATTTTACTAAAAAACATCAGTACCAAAACGCTAAAAATAAAAAGATAGATGGCGTAGTGCAAGAAATTGATGTCAAGCATGATTTGCATCAAACCAGATGGTGCTAAGTCTATAATCCCTTCTTTGCTTAAATACTCAGTGACCAATCGTAGCATTCCAAGCGCGAACCCCGACCATAATGCAATGATGGCGCCCTTGGCATTGATCCATTTAAAAAACAGCCCAAATAGAAAAACAGCCGCAATTGGTGGTGAGATATAGGCCTGTACGCTTTGTAAATAATGAAACAACCCTCCTCCCATAAGTGTTTTCATAAAAGGGATCCATAAAAAACTGACAACCACTAATACGAGTGTTGCGATTTGACCCACCCATACCAATTCCTTTTCTGAAGCCTTGGGTTTCCATTGCTTGTAAAAGTCAAAAGTGATGAGTGTTGACGATGAATTAAATGCGGAAGACAAAGAACTCATCAGGGCAGCAAGCAATCCGGAAATGGCAAGGCCTTTTAATCCGATAGGCAGAAAACCATTGATCATGGCCGGTAAAGCCTGATCAGGATTGTCGAGTGAAAAATTGAGCATTCCCTTCTGCGCCAATGCATAGGCGATCACTCCAGGGATAAAAAAGATAAAGACAGGAAGCAGTTTTAGAAACCCTGCAAATAGTGTGCCCCTTCTGGCATTGCTAATGTCCTTAGCGGATAAGGTGCGTTGCACGATAAACTGATCGGTACACCAGTACCATACACCTAAAATAGGAGCGCCAAAAAGCATGCCCGTCCAAGGGTAAGAGGTGTCATCTGAAGGTCTCCAAAGATTAAAGAATTTTTCAACAGGAGGATTTTCAGGTTTGGTTGCTGCATCGGCAAGTGTATCCATCATGGCATCCCAGCCTCCGATCTCCATTAAACCGAAATAGGTCACAGCGCCGGTTCCCGCAAGAAGGATAAAGGCTTGTATCATATCCGTATAGATCACCGCCTTAAGGCCTCCAAGAACGGTATAAAAACCGGTTGCAACGATGGTGATGATGGCCCCGGTCCAAAATGAAATACCCATGGTTTCAAAAACGAGTGCTCCGGCAAAAATGATCAGTGAGATCTTGGTGATTACATAGGCTAGTACCGAAACTACAGATAGATAGTTCCTACACGCTTTGGAATAGCGGATTTCAAGAAATTCAGGCATGGTGTATACCCCCGACCTCAAATAGAAAGGAACAAATACCCAACCCAAGAGGATCAGTACAAGGGCCGCAATGATTTCGAAATTTGCCTGAGGCATTTCAGCTCTTGCTCCCGCACCTGATACACCTATAATGATCTCCGATCCTATATTAGAAGAGAACAGGGAGGCTCCAATGACAAACCATCCAGCCGTTTTACCTGCCAGAAAATAGTCTTTGGAATCCCTGGGACCCTTATTTTTTCTGCTTCCTCTGGATACCCACCAGGCGATCCATAAGATGATAGCAAAATAGAACAATATGATGAAGACATCAATAAAATGGAGGCTACCCAGCATTTACATGGAAATTAAAGGTTTGGATTACTGCTCGTTAAGGTAAATGTAGGGATTATTTATGAATCCTTGTCCTACCAATTTTTCAGTCCTAGTAACTTTTCGCCTAATTCATTTAGTTCAGCACGATCATACTTTTCCTGTTCGAAATTTCTCGGATCCCCGGGAAAGGCATAACCGCTGGGTGCAATTCTGTTTTTCCATGAATTGATGCGCCATTGCCTTAATTCCTCATTTTCTTCTTCAGCAGGCATCATGGAAATATACTGAGCAATTCTCACCTTATCTTTAGATAGGTTCGGTCTGATACCATGGGGTTGTGTGCTGTTAAAGATCAACAGATCACCGGCGTCGAGTTTGACTTTTACGATATGTTCCTTCAGATCCTCAACATCAGGCTTGAAATGGTCCCTGTCATCCGGCTGGCCGAGTTTCCAGCTATCATAGTTACGGTAGAGCCATGGGATACATTGAAATCCTCCCATGTCAAGATCATTCTGATCAGCTAAAGCTAACACACCTTGAACGTTTTGAGGCTTAGTTTCAGGGTCATAATCCCAATGGATAAATCCCTTGTATTCAAATCCTGGTTTGATGGGGAAATTCAAATTGGCCCTATCAATAGTTACCCATAGTTTATCAGTTCCCCAGATATCTGTAAAAGCTTCGTATATTTTTTGCTCTTGTCTGTTGTTCCATAAGGCTTGGTTGTTATAAACTTCTACCATTCCGGTACCCGCAAGTTCCTTCATTTCAATTTCTGCGCGTGGAGGTGCATACCAGGTATTCTGATCATTTGGATCTTTTTCTTCAAATTCCCACAGAAAATCAGCTGTTTGACGGGCTTGTTCTCTGGAAACAGCATTCTTGATCACTATATAACCGTTGTGTATCCAGAATTTCCAATCATCTTCAGACAATACTTTAAGCGGCCTTCCATTGGACCTGTCGTTAAGTTTTAGGGTACTGCTTGTAGCGGTAGAGGGATTTCCCGGAATCTCTTTGTGGTTTTGATTAGGACTTTCTCTTTCATTGATTTTTTCGTTTTGATAGTTCATAAGTCGTATATTTTTGATTTCACTTCATGTTTCTCAATTCAAAGATAAGAGGGGTTAAGCTTTGTAGCTACGCCTATAATGATGTTAATTTGAACAATATTGATATATATTGATAAAAAGAATGTACTAAAAGTAAATTATGTCTAAATTTAGACCATGAAAACCGAATTAGAACATATTCAACCAAAAAAGGGAAGTTCAATAAGCCTTATGGTGAACCCTGATTTGAGCGACTTCTTTTTTTGGCATTTTCATCCTGAATATGAATTGGTATTTATTGAAGGTGCCGATGGCAACAGGCATGTTGGCAATCATTTTTCACGCTTTAAAGGGAGCGATCTGGTTTTGATAGGATCGTATATACCACACCTTAATTTTGACTATGGGATCAGAACACCTTATGAAAAGATAGTTGTCCATATACAACCTGAATTTTTAAAAAAAGGATTTGAAACGACGCCTGAGCTTATAGCCGTTCAAAAGCTTTTGACTTTGTCTAAGCAAGGAATAGCTTTTGGAAAAGAAACTCAAGAGCAGATTGGTACCAGACTCAAGAATTTAGCAGCACTCAACAAGTTTGAACAGTTTCTGGAGTTACTTGATATATTGAATTTTTTATCCGAGGCGGATGATAAATTGTTATTGCATTCTGAGCCCGTAAAAAATCAATTTAATACAAGGGATAAAGATAGATTGGATAAGATATATGCCTTTATAGATGAGCATTATCACAGAAGAATAGACATTCAGGAAGTAGCAGATCTGAGCCATTTATCAAAACCGGCGTTTTGCAGGTATTTTAAGAAAATCACCAAATTAACTTTTACTCAGTTTGTCAATCACTACCGTATTGATAAATCTAAAAAACTTCTTTTATCTGGTAAGAATGTTACAGAAACCTGCTTTTCAAGCGGATTTGAAAGTTTATCATACTTTAACCGCACCTTTAAAAAGATCACCGGAACAAATCCTATTTCCTTTCGCTCACGGTACCAAACCTGAGGTGTTGGGAAGTGAGGTGCTCACCTGCCACCCCTTCGGAGCTGACCCCTTCGGAGCTGACCCCTTCACTTCCGAGGGGGTGAGTGTCAAGGGGGTGAGAATTCACGGTTTTACTTAAGTGAGGGTTTCACTTAAGTGAAACCCTCACTTAACTTCAAAAACCAATCAATAATTCCTGTAAAAGGCCACTAACCTGTTGTGTAATTGTTGGTGTATGGGTTTTGTAAATTCTACAAATAATTGTTGAGGTGGTGCAGGATTGATCCTTTTGTTATTGCAAATTGTGATTTGTTCATTTGTAAGTGCTCGTTGATCACCATTGTATTGCCCCCATTCATGGAACCAAACAAATTCACCTGGAAAATCCTGATAGATCAGATCCTTGTCTTCCATTCCATTTTTTGTGATCGATAAATTCACCAAACCTCTTGAAATAACTTCCATTCTAAAAAGTGCAACCTCAGCATCAACGGTGCCAATAACTTGTTTTTTTCTGCCACTGTCTAGCGTAATTTCGCCAACGACAACACTATCGCGTTCCATTTTTTCTATTCTCTCCTGGGTATGGGTTTCGCCCACCACAAAATCTTCAAAATTGACTTCTAGAATCTGATCAGGGTTTTGAATGTTATTTTTTTGCGCTTGCTCAGGTGTGTAGAAACGGATAAACTCGTTATTTTCTATTTGCTTTAATGTATTTTCAACTTGTCTGTAAAAAACATCTGCACTGATTTCGTAAGTTCTCGATTGAACAGGCTTTAGATTGGCTACTACATGCAAAATCGATCGGTGGTATGCCTCATCAATATTTTCGCCTACGTTTTTATAACCAGGAACGAACTTATCTGCTTCAAGAAAATAGTAATAGGCCTGTTTGGCATTGTCTCTGCTTCCCATTGACAATTGATACATGCCCGCAGCATACTGTTCTTCAGCCGCGCTGGGCTTGATCTTATCTAGCGTTTTATAGTATTTTTTTGGATTGCTGAGTACTTCTTTGGCACCTGGCGAGCGTTGAATACTCTCATACATTTTATTCAACTTTTGATACGTATATACCGCTTTGGTATATTTAAAATCTACATTTGCCTGATCCTCATTTTCGAGCTGGTCCATAAAGGTATTCACCGCTTCCGGATAGGCATTTGCCAGGGTCTCTCGAGCGTTCTTGTTGTTTGGACTTTTGCGCAGTTTTTCAACGGATCGCATGACCGAATCATAATAATTCCCTTTTTCGTATTGACTTTTTGCCGTTGTACAGGCGACTAAAACAACAGTCATCACAATAAGAATTCCAAATAGGTTTCTAACAGCTTTCATTTTTTCGAAAATTTAATTTGGCTAATAATTTAATATCAACTTTTTACATAACGAATACTAAGCCTATATATTGAATAGACTGACAATTTGTTTAATTTTATTTTAAAAATTGTTATTGGAAATCAGCGTTTAGTTGAATTAAAATAATTTTGAATGCTAGAACAGCAATGAAATATTTTTTGCAACATCTCAAAAAGGAAGACTTTTGATTATGGAATTCTTTCTTCTGATCAAAGTACTATCCGCCTTTTTTTGTTGACGCTCTTTGGTGGAAAACAAATATTTATATTTAGCCTTGGTGATTTTGAAATCAATGTCATCGTCAGTGCCACTCACGTCAATTCCGGCTTTAAAGGGCATCGGTGATTTCAAAATGGAGAAATGGTAATTAAATGACATATCGAGGTTATGTTGACCTCCAATAGCTACTTGATAACGATCGACCTGAACCACTGAAGGGAAAATGAGGATTTCCTCGTCTTCAAAAACCACAGCAAATTGTAATTTATCAATAGTGTTTTGTTCTTTGTTTTTAAAAAATAGCATCTTGGCAATTTTATCGAATGTTTCTCCATTCAAGATGACAAGATTATCACCTTCTATACGGGCGATCGCATTAAGAGATTTTGCCTGCATTCCCAGGTCATTGTCAACTTTGGTAGCCCCTTTCATTCTGAAATTCACTTTACCTTCAAAAGAATTAGCCATTGGAAGTAAGGAGTCTAAAACAGGCATCAAAACAGTTAATCTCGAAAGATCTATATCATATAATTTAAAATCAAAATTCAAAGCGGCCTGGCCTTTTTGTTTTGATGTATAATCTATAGTTGTTGCCATTTTTGCGGCCATTGTGACCATTCCCAAATTGGCTAGATGAATTTCCTGCTCCCTGATGGTGATGATCCCAATCACATCTTTAATATTAAAATTTTTATAGACCACATTTTTAAAATGACTGTTTAAACTTAAATCTAAGTTTTCAGGAACCACAAATGATTTCGGCTCTGTAGATGCCTCATTTTGTGCCACGTCCCTATCATCTTCTGCAATCTCGGCGAGTTCTTTTTCCTTCGCAATACTTCCATCGTTTAAGGCTTGTATGAGTTCATTGATGTCAAGGTTATTTGATTTAACACTTAGCTCACCTTTAAATATTTGATTGTCAAAAAATGCATCTCCTATGTCATATACTTTTCCGGTGGCATCAATGTCAGAATTACCCATAATAATTTTAGCATGACTTAGTTCAATGACTCCCGGCTCAAATTTAATTTTGGTTTCGGGTAGTTTTATCCTAAGAGGGAAAGTAGGAGTAAAGGCAACTAATTTATCGAAAGCAATGCTTCCCTCCATCGGCCATTTTTTGGCACCGCTGCGAACCGCTTTTAAATCATACTGACCTTTAGTGATAGCAAAAAACCGCCCTTTAACCCTGATACCTGAAGAATCAATATTAAATTTAGAAGTCAGTATGGGTACGTTTTTATCTCTCTTGTCTGGCTCGAGCTGTAAATCGGCCTTTAGGTATTTGATCTTCGCTTCAAGAGAATCTCCTAAGTTTAATTTGCCATTATCGATAAATAGTTTGGATTTCATAACAGCTATTTGCGTGCTGTCCTTTAAGGGAGTGGTGGCAAACTTAAAGTCGAGTTTGTCAAGTTGAGCACTGGTGTTCTGCCCTTGTTGAAAGTGTAAATCTTCGATGTCAACTATACCACCTGTAACTTTGGAGGTTTTACTGGTCAACAAGGTGCTATTCTGATTTTGTTCGATATGTGCTGATGTGTGTTTGATTTTCAGCAGGATGTTGTCCGACTTATTGTCATATAAAATGTCTGAAAGATTAAGCTTTCCCAAAGCCTCTAGTTTGCCATAATCATCGTTCTTTAGATCATTTAGTTTAAATCGCGCAGACATATGAATGTCTCCTTTTCCGTTGAGGTCTATTTCCTTTTTAAAGGGAAAGCTTTGTTGTATAGCTTCCATATCTAATGAACCATCCACTTTGATGTCAATATCAGCATTTTTAAAAAGGTTTTTACCTTTGCCCGAAAGGTTAATTTCAGTGCCAACTCCTTTTAAGAAGAATCGATTGATATTGACATACGAACCCGTTTCAATGGAAGGAGAAATTAAAGCTTCAATATCCGCCTCAATAAGATCAATTTTATTGGGTTGATTCTTATAGGAAATACTGCCGTTATTTATTTTGAATTTAGCGTTGATCTCAGGAATAATTCCTTTCGCGTAAATCCCTTTGATATCAGCTATGATCGAAACATCTCCTGTGGCTTCATAATTATCCGTTTTATCAAAAATGGTTTCAGGAACCAAATCAATCAAGGTATTTAATGTAGGGACCTCTAAATTTAAATGTAAATCAACGTCAATATTTTTTTCCTCCTTATTGGGGGCCAAAGTTCCTTCAGCAACAAATGCTATATCATTGATGCCCACTTTAGCATTTCTTAAATCGATCACTTTAGTAGCGCGATTGACATAAAAATCAGTATTTAAAATAACCGCCAATTCATCAGTGTAGGTATTTCCTTTTTTTCTAACAATCACATTATCACTTTGTGAATTTAGGTTAAGCATCACTTCCTTTTTACTGTATCTGGCTTCTATATCCATATCAAAACCCAAAACAGTGATAAAGTTTTCACTATAGCGATCATCAAAAACAAGTTTACCATTGATAATCGAAATTTCTTCTATATTGATACTGGCATTGAAATCATTTTTTTCTTTTTCTATAGAGGAAAGACTGTCTGTTTTAGATTCAGCTTCTTTTAAAATATCCCAATTCACATTTCCATCAGGAGAAACATACGCATAAATGGTAGGATTCTCAAAGGAGAACTTATTGACTTCTATGCTATTTCCGATAAAGGCTAACGGATTAACACTTACAACCCCATAGTCAAATTGGATCAGCGTATCATTCGGAATAAAAGTCGAGTCCTGAATTGATGGTAAAGTATTTAAAATGAGGCCGTTTTTTAATTCAAGTTTAAAATTTGGAAAGGTCTTAAAAAAAGTAAGTTCAATGGTCTCCAGTGAAAGCTCGGCATTGAGGTTCTTATTGATCGCCTGAACCACTTTTGGGGTAATTTTTTCTGGAGTGAGTACAAATTGAAAAATGATTCCAATGGTCACCGCCAGCAAGAATATAACAGAAACAAGAGTTATAGCAACAATTTTGGCTATTTTTAAGATCCGTTGTTTCATAGATTGAAAGGATTGGCTCATTGATTTTCTCAGCTCTAAAATACGAAATATTTGATTTGAACCGAAATCTCTGATCAGGACTGGTTCAATTTGTCTTTTTTGATTAGAAAAATAAAATAAGGCTTTCGGACAACTAAAAGGTCAATTCGTCCTAAATGGTTTTTACAGTTGAATTAGTTTTGTTTTATTGGTTCTTAGAAATATTGATTTTATGTAAAATCAATTTTAAATTTTGCGTATAACTGGCAGTAATGTTAAGTTCAATTTATCCCCCTCCCTCAAAATGATAAAATATTACATAAATACCCGGAAAGCATCAGAGATTCAGTATGATTCGATTTCAATACATATATCTGACCAATCAAAGAAAACCGTTTCTAAGGTCGAAAGCGCTTTAAATTACCGATGGTTCTTTGCCCTTCTATTAGTACTCTGTTTTACTTTTTCCTCTTATTCGCAAGGTAAAGGGAGAAAGAATAAGAGATATTATCCCCGTGATTGAGTGTGTCAAGGATCTTCGTAATGGATTATATCAGGCAACTTTCGGCTATGAAAACCCTACTAAAAATGAAGTAGTCATAGATGAAAATGGAAGCATCATTAAGTCGAATAAAGGTAAGAGAGTTGCTAAAGGTTTAAATAGATTCAAACCAGGTGCCAATAGCAAAACCTTTACAAAAGAATTTGGCCCAGGAGATTATGTCGAATGGACAATTATCAGTAATGGGAAGGAACATACTGTTGTTGCCAATGCGAACTCAGCGAAGTGTGAGCCGGATGATAGTTTTATTTTTCCGGTAATTGGGAATGGAAAATCTTTTGATCTTATCGGTCAGGAACTGACATCTCTTTGCGATGGAATCGCCGGAGAGCAGCCATCACCGCTTATTTTTCAATTGAATAACAATAAGGTGCTTGTTGAAATCATACCCGTTAAGGGACAGTTTCAAGGTGCGATCGATTTGTTAAAAGGAATAACTCCCCAATGCTCTACAATTGCTTCCCCTTTTAATGTTCCTGATTCAGATTTTCTATTATATGATTCTACTAAAACCATAGAAGAAGTTTTAGAAGGCCTGGCTGCAATTGATGTATTTATTACAGAGGACGTTATTTGTAAATTGAACGATTACCCCTGTGTCATAAATTTTGCAAGACCAGCATACCCATCCATTAAGAATGCATTTGCCAATGGAAATACAGGGCTTGCCGTTTCACAAGGTGATGCCACACAGACTACAGATATTGTTAGAGAATCCTTTAAATTAATTAATGCAGACGGTAATGTATTACCGGTCGATGGTACGGGAATCACTATTGGGGTCATGTCTAATAGTTTTAACAAACAACCTTTTTCTGCCCCGAACCCCTCAAAAGCTACTTTAGATGTTATAGCTGGTGATTTACCTGGAGAAGGCAATGAGCATTATGGCACACCAGTTGATGTTTTATTGGATTATCCATTTGGCGAGGCTTCCGATGAAGGAAGAGCCATGATGCATATCATACATGATATAGCGCCTGGCGCTAAATTGGCATTTCATGCCTCCTCATTGTCTCCTCGAAATTTTGAGGTTGGTTTTAAGGCGCTGGCAGGTTTAAATGAGTCAAATGAGTTAATTGAATTGGATTTGAAAAGTAATATTATAGTTGATGACATTACCTTTGTTACAGAACCATTTTTTGGAGAAGGTAGGATCTCAGCTGCTATAAATGCCTTTACGGATGCTGGTGGTATACATTTTACTTCAGCTGGTAATTTTGGAGATAATGGTTTTCAGGGTGTTTTCAATCCTTCTTCAGCTGTTCCAGTAACTAATTTTATTGATTCAAACTTGACCAGAGCACATGTTTTTGGAACAAATTCTGACGGTTCGGAAGATTATTTGCAAAAAATAAGTGTAGTAGAAGGCACTTATATGATTGCATTACAATGGAAGGAAGCAGCTGCTTCACAAGTCAATGATCTTGGGGCTTTGGATGATCTGGACATTTATATCGTGGATGACTTGGGTAGATTGTTAGTGGGTAGTAATCGCGTAAACATTGCAGGAGATCCCACAGAGGTTATTGTTTTTAGAGCTACTGGTAGCGGAGATGCCAATATTTTAATTACAAGTGCAAATGGTGACACTTCTGTTCCTTTTAGATATATAGCTTTTCAATCAGACGGATTGACCTGGGAGTTTGAAACTCCAGGCACTCCAACCGTTAGTGGGCATGCCATGACGGAAAACTCAGTGACTGTTGGGGCCATTCGATATAATAAAACAGAACCTGAAGTTTTTTCTTCTTTCGGAGGAACATTAGCTGATGGCAATCAATTAGTAGCCATAGATTTTGCTGCTCCCGATGGTGTAGACACCAACGTAGGTTCTATCGGAACCAAATATTTTTCAAACGGTGTTCCGGTTGATGAAACTCCTGAGTATCCAAACTTTTTTGGAACTTCTGCATCTGCCCCTTCAGCCGCCGCTGCCGTAGCCTTATTGCAATCTGCTTTACCAACCTGGTATCCGGACCTAAGCAATCCGGGAAAATCAACTAAAACTGTAGAAAATGTTATTGACTTGTTTAAAATTAACGTGGGGGATGGCTTTTCATCAGATGATGCACAGGCTGGTGCAGGTATGATAGATGCCAATAAGGTATTTAATAGTCTGGCGGCACAAACTGGCAGAATAACTTCTTTTGTGTTTGATCCCGTAACGGATTCGGAAAACGCAAGTATAAAAACGGTTACAATAAAAATCATCGGTGAATTTTTCCCTGATCTTGATATTGGTGATACTTACGATCCAAACCTTGATCCTGGCGACGATAATAAGCCCGTGGTTTATTTGGATGGTGTAGCGATTGCTTATACCGTAGGGAATGATGGGGAAATTTTAGCTACAATACCGCCTTTTTCAGGAAATCCTGATCTACAGATCTATACAGCACCAAAAGATGGTTCAGAAGGCAATGGTGGCTTTTCTGAGCCTTATAAATTTTTCCAGGATGGTAAAAATATCATAACGGTTACGGCAAACCCAATGACTATTAAATTTGGGGAAGAGTATAAATCAAAATTGACCTATACCGTGGAGGGTATTGAACTTCCTGAAGGCGAAACTTCCTATGCCACTGTTCTTAGCAATTTAGGTTTTCCTGATATCGTTCTGGAAACACCTGTTGACGATGTTGACTACCCGGATGTAAATAATTACCCAATAAGAGCATCTTTTGATGGAAGTTTTGTAGATACGGATGCAGACGGCGTGCCTGATGTTTATGATCAGTGCCCTGAAACACCTGCGGATGCGCTAGAGGTAGATTCCAATGGTTGTACGGTTGCTCAAAAGGATGCGGAAGATTTCACACCTGCCACAACGTATAAAGTGAATTTTATAGCTAAAAATCTAGCAATTGAAAAAAATAATTTAGTCATAAGACCAAAAAATATAGAAAATGCTACTTATGGAGAAAAAATAACCGTTGAATTAGAATATAGTGGATTCGGTACAACCAATGATACTGGTGTTGAATCCTTTGAATTAATTAATGATCCTGAGGCTTTCTTGACCAAAATAACAGGTGAACATCTAAAAGATTTTTATATAGATGCTACAACAGGAATTACACCTGTTGGAATAATTAATAATTTTAAACAGGGAACTGCATTGGACCCACTGGGTGTAGATCGCTATCAGGATATATTGAATTTATTAGAAAATGGCAGTTGGATGTCTTCTGAGAATACTTTTTTAAATAGAGTTGAAGCTGTTCCTTATAGAGGTGAAGAGCATCCAGAAGATGAAGGATATCCAGAAAGAGTTTATGGGTTTGATAATCCAGATTTAGAGAATGGTTTTATTAATTTTAATCCTCTTGATTTTACAGCATATTTAGATTATTATGATACGGAGCCTGAAGGATCAATAGGAAATGGTAAGGTGTTAGGTATTATCAATGGACAGAGACTAGGAGTTATCAATGGACAGAGATTAGGTATTATTAATGGCAAGGTATTAGGCATTATTAATGGCCGGGTTTTAGGAGTTATCAACGGTCAGAGATTAGGAATTATCAACGGTCAGAGATTAGGAGTTATCAATGGCCAGAGGTTAGGAATTATCAATGATTCTGGATTAGGAAGTGGTCTTGATACAAATGATTACAACCAAGTTTTTAGTATAATTGATGAGACAGACTTTATAACAGAAGATGGATGCATTGATGCTGATTGTAATGGCACCATTTCAAAATTCTGGGCTTTAAATTTGATTACTGGCGTAGATGTTACAAGTGATCCGCATTATATATTTCCAGGCACATTCATTAATCCGATATCTGATAATTTTAATATTACTTATGAAAAAGCAGAATTAACTGTTGCCAAGAAAGATTTAGCAACAGAGACGACTTCATTATCAATACCGTATGGAGGTGATATTAGTGCTGCCATTTCAACTGAGTTTGATTTTGCTTATGATGATACCAAAGAAAGTGTGTTCCTAGAGGGTATTCCATATTATTTTGAGAATACTGACGCTAGTGACACAAAAGAATATGAACTAGGTGATAAAATGAATGTTGGCACATATAATATCAAAATAAGAGATATAGCCGATAATTATACCATTATAAATGGACTTGGTCAATTAACCATTACCGAAGCCACTTTAACGGTTGATGCCACTATAACTGAAAACATCAAGTATGGTGAGACACCAAGCATTACTGCTGAAATTAGTGGCTTCCCGTATAATGATGACGCTGATACTTCCAATGATGAAGACGCTTCAACGCTGTTCCCAGAAGACGAGGGTGGAATACCTTACTTTTTTATGAAACAAGGTGAAACGCCAGATAGTTGTACCGACTGTACAATATATTATTTGCCATATGTAGCAGGTTCTGATAAAATGGATGTTGGTGTGTATGATATCTTTATTACGGATGAAGATGCTGATAATTATAAAATTGAATTTGCGGCAGACCGAGGTACCTTGACCGTTGAACCTGCTACCTTAACAGCAACGACAACTGCATTATCTTTGGAGTATGGTGATGATGTGGGCGAAAGTATAGTAAGCACTATTTCCGGGTTTGCATATGTTGACGAAAATGAATCGACCGTATTCCCTGATGGGTCAGGTGGAGCATTAATACCATACGTTTTTACAGACGAATCGGGTTCAGTATTAGGAATAGCATCTGTTAAAGAGCGAGGGATCTATACCATAGAGGTTACAGCACCAGTTTCAGGTAATTATGTGATGGATTATGGTCTTGAACATGGTGATTTAACCATTACGGAGGCAACATTAAGCTTTGATCCCATTGCAGAATCTGTAAGTTATGGAACTGCTCCTGATATAGATCCTCAATTTGACGGTTTTGCTGATGGAGAAGGCGTTAGTAATCTCAAAAATGCCACATATTATTTCAAGAAAGAGGGTGATCCTATTGAATATACCATTGGAGGTCCGGATAAAATGGATGTAGGAACTTATGAGATCTTTATTAATGATGACTCAACTGATAATTATTCAATTGTTCGTAAAGGAAGCGGTACTGTAACCATTAACAAGGCTGTACTTTTAGTATCCATTTCTCCAGATGAATTGATCGTTAATCAGGGTGATGTTCCGATGCTTACAACTCAATTTATTTCTGGAAACGTTTATGATGAAGAGGTGGAAGATGTGTTCCCACAGGGTATTCCTTATTATTATGAAGGGGAATCGGGTACATTCGATAACACTTCTGTATCAGGTGTATTTACCATAAGAATTGCAGATCCAACAAATTATGTCATCTCATATGATAATGAGGCAACTTTGCTTGATCAATTCTGAAACGGCAATAGGAGGAAAGATCGAACTTATGCGGATTGTGTTAAGTACAATGAATCAACAGACGATTATACCGTAATTTTCGATATGAAAATGAAAATGATGAAGTTGTCTTTGTGCTTGGAGGCCCTGATAATGAAGCTTAAAGGAGATGTTTCAGAAGGAAAACCACCTACTTCCTTTATACCTGGCAGTGGTACATTTGAAATTCGTTTTGACGGTAGACAGGTTAACATGGAATCTTACAACCTATGGTAGCACCAATAAATCTTCAGTTTCATCTTTAAATCAAAGTGGTACTGGCGAATGTGATGCAAAAATAGATACTGATTATAGCCTGTATCCTAATCCGGTAACAGGTAATGAGTTGACTATTACACAAAATGTGGCTGAAGTAAGTACTGTTTATGTATTAGACATGTATGCAAGGATTTTATATGTCGATGATGGTTTTAATGGAACTAATGATAAGGTATACATCAATATGTCTAATGCTAATCGTTATCCAAGTGGTATGTATATTGTAAAAATAGTAAGTCAAGATCAGGTGAAAACCTATAGTATCATTAAAGAATAAACGAATTTAATTCAGCATGGTTCAAAATCATAAGGTATCTTTTGTTTCGGTATGTGCATTTTTATTGATGTCTTTGACGGTTTTATCTCAAAACCAGAAAATAGACAGCTTAAAAAGAATCGTTGAAACAGGAGCAAAAGATACCACAATGGTAGCCACCTTAAATAACCTGGGTTTAGAATTGTTGAATCAGGGTGATATTGATGAATCGCTAAAATATAGCGAAAAAGCAAGGGACCTTGCAACTGAACTAGGCTATATAAAAGGCAAAGCCCTTTCTTTAAAACAGATTGGCAATGCAAATTATTATAAAGGAAATTTTTTAGAAGTTTTTGATTATTGGACGACAGTCTTTAGAGAATTTTGAAATTATAAAAGATTCCATAGGTATTTCTAATATCTTAAGTAATCTCGGGATCATTTATTTCAGTCAGGGCAGTAATGCAAGGGCCATTGAGTATCTTCTGCGATCTTTGACAATTGCTGAAAAATTAGACCACCCATTGCGAATAACCACTGCATTGGTTAATATAGCCGGGGTTTATGGCGATAGCCCTCAGGACTGGGATAAAGCATTAAATTATTACGCACAAGCTTACCCTTATTTAAAGGTGATCAATGATCCTGCAAATTCAAAGGCCTATTATTTTGGGGTAGGAGAAATCGAATACTCCAAAGGTAATTATCAGGCAGCTTTGGAATATTTTGAAGAAGGGCTGGAGATTACAAGAAACACGTTGTATTATTCTGAAAACTTACTGTTATTAGGTAAGACGAAGTTTAAATTGGGAGAGGTGGAAGCATCTCTTTCTCTTTTAAATGAGTGTTATTCAAATGCCGTAGAAGAGGATAACCTAATGGTTAAAGTAAAATGCCTTATTGAACTGGGCATCGTTTATCAAAACAATGACTTTAAAAAAGCGATCAGTGCTTATAGGGAAGCTGAAGATTTAGCTATCGATCAAGACTTAAGTTATGAATTGGCACAAATTTATGATGGAATTTCTCAGTCTTATGTAAATAACGGAGATTTTAAAGAGGGATATCAATACCAAGCCAAATACCTGGCACAAAAAGATTCCATATTCAATTTGGAAACCAATGATAAAATGCGTGGGCTTCAATTTGACTTTGATTTACAGAAAAAGGAGGATGAAATAGGACTATTGGAGAAAGAGTCAGAAATCCAGGAGTTGACGGAAAAACGTCAAAAAAATGTCATCTGGGTCACCGGAATATTTTTGTTTTTGCTTGTACTACTTGCCATAAGTCTATTCAGGAGTTATAAATTTACCAAAGAAACCAATTTGATCATTGAAAAAGAAAAGGATCGTTCTGAGAGCCTCTTGTTAAATATCCTCCCTGAAGAAACAGCTCAGGAACTAAAGGAATTTGGGAAAGTTAAAGCCAAGCGATTTGATTCGGTTACCGTATTGTTTACGGATTTTGTCGGTTTTACGGCTTATGCACAAAATCTCGAGCCCGAAGAACTGGTGAGTAGCGTAGATTATTATTTTTCCAAGTTTGACGCCATCATGGAGAAGTACAATGTGGAAAAGATAAAAACCATTGGGGATGCTTATATGTGTGTATCCGGTTTGCCGGAGCCCGGAGAAAACGATGCCTTAAGAGCGGTTGAGGCGGCTTTTGAGATCGTAGAATTTATTGAAGAGTCGAAGAAAACAAAGATGTCCGATCTTACGCAGTTCGATATTAGAATTGGGATCAATACCGGTCCTATTGTTGCAGGTGTTGTGGGTACCAAAAAATTTGCCTATGATATTTGGGGAGATACGGTAAATGTAGCCTCACGGATGGAATCAAAATCAGAGGCCGGCAAGATCAATGTATCTGAAAGTACCTATGAGCTGATCAAAGAACATTACGATTGCGAATTTCGAGGAGAAATTGACGTAAAGAATAAGGGAATGATGAAAATGTTTTTTGTAAACTCCAGGAAGAAAGTTTAGGAGACTTGTATAAATCTTATTGACGAAATCACTTGTGTTAATTGTGTTTTGTTGGCATATTTAAATAAATAAAAAAGGTACAATAATCAGTAATCCAACGAGAACATTGGATATATAATACCAGGAGCTATAAGAAGGAACATCAATAATTTTTGATATTTCCTTATGATCCTCAACAACAATAGTCATCGTGGAGTCTATTTTAGCAATCCTGGTATTGACATCTGAAGCATAATTGATTGTATAAGTTCCTGAAGGAAGGTGGTTAATGGTAACCGATTTGATAAATTTTTTATTGACGATAAGACTGTCGTTAATGGTAATCAGGGTTCTGCTGGTAGGTTTTATGGGTTTGATAAATATTTGAGCATCTGCATTTGAGTCTGATGTGAATGGTATGACCATTTGACGTGCACAGGAGCTATAAATGAATATGGTAATAAGTAAAATACTGAATTGATAATATTTATTTCTTTTATTCATTTTCATCTTATACCCTGAATTATAAATTTCCATTATTCTGATTTTACCTGCAATGAGTTTGGTCAAGAGATTGATTGACATGAATCATTATTTCGTTTGATAAAAAAACAGATAAGCCCGGACAGTTTTTAGTGTCTTTAGTCCTGAATGACTTGAGCTATTTGCAAAATTCACGTATTTTCAATTTCAAAATTGAAAACAATTTTTCTATACAAGAATCAATCCTTAAATCAAAATTTATGAAATCAGTAATTATAACAGGAGCAAACAGGGGTATTGGACTAGATACGGCCTTGGCCTTTGCAAGAGGTGGGTATAAGGTATATGCCACCATGAGAAACCCCGGGGGAGCAACGGCTTTAAATAAGATCAATGAAGATGAATCGCTTAATATGACAATGATGGCCATGGATGTGAATTCTGATGAATCAGTGCGCAATTGTATGGAACAAATTCATAAGGAGAATGGCGCTGGTAGATGTTATTGTGAATAATGCAGGTATAGAAAGACATGGAGCCATTGAGGAAATGGACCTCTCTGTTTTTAAAGACGTCATGGAAACAAACTATTTTGGTGTTATCAGATGTGTTAAAGCCGTGTTGCCATTCATGAGAGAAAATAGAAGCGGCTGTATTCTCAACGTAGCATCGGTTTCAGGGAAGATCTCGAGTTCTCCCCTCGCACCTTACGCAGCTTCAAAGTTTGCACTTGAGGCCTTTAGTGAGGCATTGGCTCAGGAGGTGAAGCCTTTTAATATCAGAGTTGGAATCATAGAGCCCGGAATTATAAATACCGATATGGCCAATGACATACAGCACGCTTTACCTAATTCATTATATCCCCAGTCGTTTAGATTTGGAGGGATGTTCAGAGCTTCCTTGGAACATCCTACTTCACCAACCTTGGTGGCCGATACAATTCTGGATGTGGCTGAAAGTGGAACCTGGAAGTTAAGACATCCTGTGGGTCCTGACGCGCAGCCTTTCCTTGATTGGAGAGCTTCAATGAATGACGAACAATGGGTAGACTGGAATGCTGCTTCTGATGAAGAGTGGTACAAAGCCGTTCAGGAAAGCTTCGGCTTAGACGCAAGAGCCAAAGTGAAATGATGCAGTAGTTATATTTATGGTATGAAATTTAATCAAGAAAACTGCTGGCTGCAATATGGCTAGCAGTTTTTTTGTATTGAGAATAGAGCGAGTAAAGCAGTTACTATTTTGCATAGCTGCCATTTTATGCAAAAAGCCTTTAAAAATGAACCGTTTAGTTTCCGGCATGCAGTGAATGATTCTTTTCTGTTTTCAGAAGGAACATCTCTTTTTTGATCCTGATTTTCTTAGGAGGTTCTTGATCTTGCTTGTTCAGAAATTTAAATCGAAAATCAACTAAAAGGGATCCAAAGAGGTAACCGATCAGAAAAAATAGCGCTGAAATTACGACTATAAGAAGCATTTGATTCCAGAAATAATCAAATTTCATTTCTAATTCTCTGCTGGTTTGGATCAAGCCAAATTCATCTAGTGTTAAAAAGGGAAATCTAAAATATTCAATCAGCGCGGTCTCCATCTCATCAAAGTTTAGCAGCATAAATCGAATAGATGCAATAACATATGCGATAATTGATATTCCAAAACCTATCATATGTGAATAGATTTTTCTATAGGCCAAACGCATTACATCGGTAAGCTGATGCGCTGTAAGATCACTTTTTCCAAAAATCCATTTTTTTACACTAAATATGGACCTGTATTTTTTGACATATATAGAGGAATAATAAATCCATAAATAGATCAAGGTCAAAGGAGTAAGAACAGCAAGTAAAGTGGTTAACCATAAAAGGATAAAAGTAACATAATTGGCTACAGATTCATCCTTAGGCTGAGCCGAGTTTTCATTTCCGGTTTGAAGTATAATAATCTGAAATACCGATATTTTGTTAGGAATGTTTAAGCTGGAGGGAAGTGAAAAGGAACTGATCTGTGGGGCGATTCTAGTTTGAGAACAAACAGGAACCGGATACAGGTAAATAAGAAAAAATATGATGATTGCCCACTTCATGCAATTAGTTTTATAAACCTGAAGTTAAATTGATTCTTCCTCAAAAACAAACTATGTAGGACCAAGGACCCTAATTTCTTAACCAAGGGGTGTGATTACTTATCGAAGCAAGTTTCTATTTTTTTTTTACATCTCTATGATAGCTTAGACTTTTGATTTTTGAAAATCGTATAAAGGATTCAAAAGGTGTTGTATTTGGCGATCATTTGCAGAAAAACGCATTGTTGTTTTGACGAAAAAAATGTAACTTTAAGATGCCATGCATGATTAGATTTTTTTGAGTATTTCATCCACTTAATTTAAAAATTCTATATGTGCAGATTTATCGCTTATATTGGAAAACCAATTTTTGCAGACGAGTTACTTTTGAAACCTAAGAACTCCTTGATGAAGCAAAGTCATCATGCCCTTGAGGCAGAAATGACAGTTAACGGAGATGGTTTTGGTATTGGCTGGTACAATCATTATCGTAGAAAAGAGCCGGCATTGTTCAGATCTATTAGACCTGCCTGGAACGATGAAAATTTATCTTATAATGCTTCAATGATCAAAACTAATTGTCTCTTTGCCCATATCAGGGCAGCAACTCAAGGGGGAGTTTCAATTCAAAACAGTCACCCTTTTCAATACAAGGAATTTCTAATGATGCAAAATGGTGGGATCAAAGAGTTTAATAAAATTAAAAGAAAGCTGATCAATCGCTTGGACGAGAACATATTTCAATGGATCAACGGACAAACAGATACGCAATATATTTTTGCTTTGTTCATAACTATTGTTGGAGAGCTAAAAAAAGAATTAAACATAGAAGGTGAGGCCTTGAATTTTGATCAATTGGCATCCTGCGTTTCCCAGACTTTTGCTGAAATTGAAGTAATGAAGAAAAAGGCACAGATAGAATCTCCATCTCTTTATAATTTAGTATTGACTAATGGGAAGTCTTTGATTGCGACTCGATATAGTACTCAACCGGAAATAGAAACCAGGTCACTGCACATTTCTTCAAGCGTCGAATCCTATACTCGGGAAAATGAAGAATTGAATTCAGGTTCCGTTAAAGAAGATGAAAGATCTGTATTGATCTCTTCAGAGGTCTTAACCGAAAACAGAAAAATTTGGAAGCAAGTACCCGAAAATCATTTTATAATGGTAGAGGAGGACTTAACTGTCAGGATTGAGCCTTTACAATAATAGATACAATTAAGGAATTTAAAAACGATAAAGGGAAGCTTTCAGAATAATTCTTCCCCCCTTTCTTATTTATAGTAAAAGTTCATTTGTTAATTTGAAATAAATCCAGGCGTATTAAATTCATTTTCAATTAATTAAAGAGTAAGTTCATGTAGCTTCTGTTAAAGTTTTGATAAAAACTATTGCTTTGTCTAACAAATAGTATACATTTGTTGAACAAAATAAATATATCTCTCACAACTATGAAGCCTTTATACACCAAAACAAGATTAGTTTTTTTCGTAATGTTAATGCCTATAATGATATTCGCACAAGATTTTCAAGGCAAAGCTTATTATTTTTCAAAGTCTACCATGGAGCTTGGCAGATGGGGAGCCACAATGAGTGAAGCCCAGAAAAAGCAAATACAGGAACGTTTGAAAAACAGATTAGAAAAAACTTACATCCTGACTTTTAACAAAGAAGAATCGACATTTAAAGAAGATGAAAAAATTGATGCTGTTTCTGGCGCTACAGATAGTTGGGGAAAAAATTTCACTCCGGGAGAACAGTATAAAAATGTAAAATCAAAAACTTTATTGCAAAAACAAGAATTTTATGGTAAACAATTCTTGATTAAAGATGACCTACTTTCGATTGATTGGCAAATTGGAAAAGAAACCAAACAAATAGGAAAGTACATGTGTTTTAAAGCGACGGCTTCAATTCCTACATCTGACCTGACCTGGTATGACTTTTCATGGAATGATCTTAGAAGAGTGGAAGAGCAAAAAACGGATTCAATAAATGGAACTGTTAAAGAACCTGAGGTTCCGATGTCTGAGGTGGTAGCTTGGTATTCGCCTCAAATTCCATTAAGTCAGGGGCCATTGGAATATTGGGGTCTTCCAGGTTTAATTCTGGAAATTAGTGTTGGTAACACAACTATGCTATGCTCTAAAATTATCATGAATCCTGGAGAGAAAACCAAAATTGAAGCGCCTGAAAAAGGGAAGATGGTTACCAAAAAAGAATACCAGGAAATTGTAATTGGTAAGATGCAGGAAATGAGAGATAACCGGGGCAGACAAATGAGCAGAAGAAACTAAACGCTCTTTTCTTTCAGTTCAACCAACCATTAAAACTTCTACATGAAAAAAATAATTTTTATTGTGCTGCTATGCTCAATGAATATAGCTTTTTCTCAAATTAAATTCGACGGTTTTGTAAAGGATAGCATTGACAATTTTTTAGAATTGGCAAATGTTATCGCATTAGATCAAGAAACCAGTACTCTTGAATCTTATGCCATTACCGATGAAAAAGGTTATTTTTCCCTTGAGTTGAAGAAAAACAGCACCTATAAAATCCAAGTGAGTTATATAGGGATGGAAAACTTGGAAGAGATAATTACGATTCAAGAATCAGATGTAACAAGAGATTTTGTCCTTAAACAATATATGGTTTTGGATGAGGTTGAATTAACGTATGAAATGCCGGTTACGGTAAAAGGTGATACGATTGTCTATAATGCAGATTCTTTTCAAAATGGATCGGAAAGAAAATTAGAAGATGTGTTGGAAAAACTTCCCGGAGTCGAGATCAATGAAGATGGTCAGATCGAAGTAGAAGGAAAGGTCGTGAATAAGTTAATGGTCAATGGAAAAGATTTTTTTGATGGAGATACTAAAATTGCCACAAAAAACATTCCATCCAATGCGGTGGATAAAATTCAGGTATTGCGTAACTATTCGGAAGTTGGACAATTACGCAGTGTGACGAACAACACGGATAATGTTGCTTTAAATATCAAACTTAAAGAAGGTAAAGAGAATTTTTGGTTTGGAAATATTACCGGTGGAGCGGGTTATTCATCGGCCGAAAAAGGACTCTATTTGCTTCAACCCAAACTCTTTTATTATTCCCCTAAATTCACGTTTAACTTTATTGGTGATATCAATAATATTGGTGAAGTAGTATTAACCCCAAGGGATCTTAGAAATTTTGGGGGAGGTTTTAGAGCACCAAGTCGAGCAAGTGGAACAGATTTAAGTTTAGGAAACAATGACCTTGGTTTTTTAACAAGTCAAAACAATGCCTTGGCAGTTGAAAATAAACTTGGAGCCTCAAATTTTAGTTGGTCACCTAGTAAGTCTTTAGATATAAGCGGATTTGCTATTTTTAATAGTAGCCTTATTGACTCCAAACAGGCGAGCATAACCCAATATACTGATTCAGATCTGGGTATACCCAATGAAATTACAGATCAAACGAGTCAGGAGAAATCCAATCAGGGTTTGTTAAAACTGAGCGCTTCCTATCAGCCAAATGCGAACAATCAATTGGATTATGATGTTTTGAGCAGGGTTTCAAAAGATTCACAGGTTCAAAATTTATTATCCTCTGTGGTAGGAAATACTAATCAGTTTGATGAAACTACTCCTTACAGTATCAATCAAAACATCAATTATTATTATACGCTTGATGAGAACAATATTTTTGCTTTTGAAGCGCAACATTTACTCAGAGATGAGGATCCTTTTTATAATGCCATATTAGAAGATAAAGAGAATTATAAACCTACTGCCGATGACCTGGGTTTAGATCCGGACCAACAGGACTATAATATAGCTCAAGATAGGCGCATAAAAGCAAATCAACTTGATGCAAAACTGGATTATTATTACATAATCAATCCAAAAAGCAATCTAAATGTAACTTTAGGTACTATTTTAAGTAATCAAAAGTTTAAATCAAATTTGTTTCAATTTTTAGATGATGGGACAGAATTTTCCCCAACACCTACGTTCAATGACGGTCTTGTTACTAATGATGTTGAGTATAGATTTAGCGATATATATATAGGAGCTCATTATCGCCTTAAGGCAGGAAAGTTTACAATTACACCAGGTCTATCAGTGCATTCTTATGGAAATAATAACACGCAGTTAGGGATAGAGTTTAAAGAAAACTTTTTTAGAATAATGCCTGATTTTGAAACACGAATTCAGTTTAAAAACAGTGAAAGTCTGACCTTTAGGTATGACATGCGTAATCAATTTACAGATGTAACAAAATTAGCGAGAGGATTGGTTTTGAATAATTTCAGCAGTATTCAATTCGGGGAGCCTGAATTACAAAATGCCTTGTCGCACAACTTAAGTTTATTGTATACAAGTTTTAATTTGTTCAATTACACCAATGTTTTTGGACGGATCGCTTATACTAAAAATATTGATCAAATCAGAAACATCACTTTTTTTGAAAATGTAATTAACACAAGCACCTTTTTCAATTCTAATTTTGCTGATGAAACAGCAACTGCTTTCGGACGTGTTCAGCGCACTTTTGGAAAGGTGATCGCATCCGTTAATCTAAATTTGAATTACACCAAAATAAATCAGTTTATAGACACCAGAAGATCAGTAAACACAGGCTTTACCCAAAGTTATACTCCCGGGATCCGTACAAATTTTAAAAAAGCCCCAAATGTAAGTGTCAAGTATAACTACGCGATTGCGACAAACAACCAAGGTACAAATGAAACCACATTTTATACAAGTGCCCCTTCCATAGATTTCGATGCTTATATTTGGAATTCACTTACTTTGAGATCAGATTATACCTATACACGACAAACTTTGAAAGGTGGCAATAGCGGTGATTTTCAAACCTGGAACGCTTCATTAGGCTACCGAAAAGACAGAGATGCCAAATGGGAATATGAAATTGTAGCAACCAATTTATTGGATATTGATTCAAAATTGACCAATACGGCTACCAATCTTTTTGTATCCCAATCCCGAATTTTTATCCAGCCACGCTTTATCACGTTTAGATTGCGATATGAGATTTAGAAGTGTAGTGAGCTAAAACTAAGTCTTCTTTCATGTACTCATTTCGGTTCAGTTCTCGAACTCTTTTATGAAAATCTGAATGAAAACTACAATCTCCTTCATCGAAAGAGCGACTAATTCAACACTACATTTAAGGAATAGACTACAGCGCTTTAGGTTGCCTCGGTAAATAGATTGTACCCTAGGGACATTAATTGACACCCCTCATCCTCGTTGGTTTTATTTATTTATATATAAACATTAAGTTCATAGTGTAGAAAAATTATTATCTAACCAAACAACCATTTATTATGACAGCAATTATCAAAAAGAGCATTTTGACTTTGTTTAAAGTCTCACTACTCGTAACACTTTTTGTCGGGGTATCCTGTACTTCTGAATCTGTATCTGATTTCGATTCAACGAATAAAAATACAAAGGAGAAAGAAAGAAAAGAAAGACCTATGAAAGGAAATTTTAGCAATACGGCAGATTTAAGTGTAGAACCATTAATTTGTGAACCGGGAGTTCTCGACATTCCTATTACTACAAATCATTTGTTTGGTAATGTGACACATATAGGTAAGCTACAGGATGGAAGCTTAGGTTCACCTCAAACCTGTGAATTATTCGACGAGGCCACGTTTACACTAAGAATAACATATAATACATTTTATATAGCTCCTAATGGAGATGAGTTATATGGAGTATCTGAGACATTTGTCACACCTGCCCCCCCAACCTTTACTTCTGGAATCTTTACCGGTAGTGTGACAATAATCGGAGGTACCGGACGATTTGCCGAAGCAACAGGAGGTTGGGACTTTGTCAATGCCAGCTTCGATGGTCCTAATTCTGTTTGGCAGATCGATGGTTCGATAACATATTGATTATGGGTCAATTTTTCCAGGATTGAAATGAGTATCTTTGATAGGAAAACCAGTACAAAAATGTGCCGGTTTTCTTATTTGTTTTGTTCCAATCTTCGCGTGATAGATTAGAAAGGAAATGATTTTATTTCTCTAAAAATATCAAATGTCATATAATTCTTGAAAATCAGGTCTTAACTTTACAGACCTGATCTAAATGGTTTTTTTGGATTCTTAAATTTAAAATAAAAGCACCTTTCAATGAATAAGCAAATAAAATTAAATACTTATATTTTTTATATTATTAATAAGCTTTGGATGTTCAATAAATACTCAGAAACAATTCATACAAGATGTAAGAGGAATTTAACCAATAGACTCAAATGCAGTATGGTTATCACACGAACATATTTTAGTTGACTTTATAGGGGCAGACAGCATACAACCTAATAGCTGGAACCATGATTCAATACTTAATGAAGTAATTCCCTATCTGGAAGAACTTAAAGAATTCAATGTAAATTATTTTGTTGATGCCACTCCTAATTATTTGGGAAGAGATGTATTGCTTCTTGAAAAAATTGCTCATAAAACAGGAATTAGGATCGTCACAAATACAGGTCTCTATGGCGCTCGAAACAATAAATTTATCCCTAATTATGTTCGGGAAACAACAGCAGAAAATCTTGCTAAAAAGTGGATAGATGAATTTCAAAATGGAATAGATGGAACTTCTATTAAACCTGGCTTTATTAAGATTGGTGTTGATGACACTATTCCATTGAATACGATACATCAAAAATTAGTAAAAGCTGCTGCCCTGACTCATTTAAAAACTGGTTTAACAATAGCATCACACACGGGGAAAGCCATAGGTTTATGGCCACAATTGAACATACTAAAAGAAATGGGAGTTTCACCAGAGTCTTTTATTTGGGTACATGCCCAAGAAGAAGACAATAACGACAATTATCCGAAAAGCGGCTGAGATGGGATGCTGGATAAGTCTGGATGGCTTGGGCTGGGAATGTAGAAAAACATATTGAAAAATTATTATATGCCAAGAGAAATGGGATTTTAGATAGAATTTTAATTTCGCACGATTCAGGATGGTATGATCCGCAAAAAGAAAATCAAACTATCAAGCCTTATACAAATATTTTTAAGAAACTATATCCAGCGCTAAAAGCTAATGGGTTCACAGATGATGAATTCCATTTATTGATTTCAGTCAATCCGTCAAAAGCATTCGCTATAAAAGTGAGAAACCAACCTTTAGATAAAAATAATGACTAGTACTTCTCAAAATGGCAGATCATATAATGAATGAGAAGTTAAATCCCACAGCTTGTTTAAAGGACTGACTCTAAAGAAAGGTTCGGCCCCAAGGTTAAGGGAGTTGGCATCAAGCCTCTGGCTCAAATAATTTTAAAGATAAATTGAGATGCCAGCCAAGCTTTGAGGGTAGAGTAGAAAGAGAAGAAATTTATATAAACAAGTCTGAATCACCTATTTTAACTGATCATTTAAAGAATAGCAATACACCATTAGGGAATTTAACCACAGTATTATAGTTATTATCTAAATTGCAAAAATCACTTCAGGCAAAAACAGATAATGAAAACTACATGTATGAACCAATGTTTATTCTTCTATGAATCGGTATATAACAAGCTGAAAATAAATAGAAAATAAGATATAACAAACGGAAAATTTAACATCATTTTGCGCAGTAGATTCATAGACAAAACTGTTGTGTATTTTGAAAACGAGCCTTAGAAATTCAACTAACTATTTGAATATGATTTGTATCTTTAAGAATAATTAAAAAAGTATAAAATGAGAAAAATTATAAAACTATTATTTTTTTCCTTAGTTTTTCTTTCCTGTGAAAGTGAAGCAGATAAAAACCTTGATAAACAAGCAGATTGGAAGAGTAGAAAATCAGATATTGTCAATTTCAATGGTTACATTCAAGGTAAGACCTATCTTCCAGTTTATTCGCATATTTATCATATCCACGAACATAAAACTTTTGACCTTACAATTACAATCAGTATTCGTAATGTATCTATGACTGATTCAGTTTATATTTTACAAGCTGATTATTACAATACCGTTGGAATGAATGTCAGGCGATATTTAAAAGATCCAGTTTTTTTAAAACCGTTGGAAACTTTAGAAATAATTATCGAAGATCGTGATATGGAAGGGGGTTCAGGTGCTAATTTTATATTTGACTGGGCAATGGAAAATGATAAAAATCCTCCTTTGTTTGAGGCAGTTATGATTTCCCCATATGAGCAACAAGGATTAGCATTTACAACAAGAGGCGTAAGAATATTTGAATAAAATTAACCAATTGGCTAACCGTTTAATTCTTGTAATTGACCCTTGGGTTTACTTGCACTGAATAAAGTAAAGAAAAAAATTGAAATATAAACATTACACCTTAGCTATACTCAAAAAATTGAGACTTTCACTTATGGATCTGATTCCTATAATTGTAGTGGTTGTTTTTTTTCAAAGTGTAGTTATCCAGCAGCCATTTCCTCAAATTGGAGAAGTTATATTTGGTTTCCTGTTCGTAATAGTAGGATTGATGTTGTTCATTGAAGGCTTGGAGATTGGGTTGTTTCCAATTGGTGAGTCTATGGCTTATGCGCTTGCAAAGAAGGGAAGCCTTTCATGGCTATTGATTTTTTCCTTTGTCCTTGGGTTTTCTACAACAATAGCCGAACCTGCCTTAATTGCAGTGGCAAAGGAGGCTTCGGTAATATCTTCTGGCGCAGGTTTAATTGAAAGTAATGAAAAAACTATGTATTATTACGCTATGGGTTTGCGATTGACCGTTGCTTTTTCAGTTGGCCTAGCCATCGTTATTGGAGTATTGCGGATTCTTAAGGGTTGGCCTTTGTACTATTTAATCATCGGTGGATATATTTTAGTTATGTTGATGACCATAATAGCCCCCGAAGAGATCATTGGTTTGGCATACGACGCAGGAGGAATTACTACCTCTACAATTACTGTTCCACTAGTAACTGCTTTAGGAGTTGGACTTGCTACTGTGATCAAGGGAAGAAGCCCTTTAACAGATGGTTTTGGACTGATTGCATTTGCTTCACTTCTGCCAATGATCTTTGTGATGGTATACGGCTTATTTTGGTTTTAAGAAATAGATAGAATAATGATAGATTTTGTGATGGATTTTGTTCTGGTATTGTTTTCTACACTGAGAGATGTATTGCCTATTTTAGTAGTGATCATTTTTTTTCAAATTGTAGTGCTAAAACAACCCATACCACATCTTAAAAAAGTGATTCTTGGAGGGGTTTATGTCGTAATTGGACTGGCTCTTTTTTTAATGGGATTAGAAAAAGCTCTTTTCCCCGTAGGGAAGATCATGGCAACTCAATTATCTGATCCAGAATTCATAGGAACCACATTAGGCGGACCCGCAAACTGGCGGTCGTACTACTGGATTTATATTTTTGCCGCATTAATAGGTTTTTCCACTACAATTGCTGAACCGTCACTTATTGCTGTTGCAATAAAAGCCGATGAGGTTTCTGCAGGAACAATAAGCCAAAGAGGGCTTCGGGTTACAGTGGCATTAGGAGTGGCTTTTGCATTGGCGCTCGGAACATTCAGGATTGTTACAGGAACTTCATTGTTTATCTACATCATGGCAGGATATATTATAGTAATTATTCAAACATTTTTTGCGCCTAAAAGGTTGATTGCCTTAGCCTATGATTCAGGAGGAGTTACTACTTCAACTGTAACTGTACCTTTAGTTGCAGCACTTGGATTAGGATTGTCAAGCTCAGTGCCGGGCAGAAACCCGGCGATTGATGGATTTGGGCTGATCGCATTTGCCAGCTTATTCCCAATTATTACAGTATTGGGATATGCGCAGATCATGGAATTAAAAACACGATTGTTATAAAATAAAAATAAAAAAAGATGAAATTTAAATTAATAATGGCATTTGTCAAGCCCAGCATAACTGATACTGTGGTTGATTCGATGAAAGAAGCAGGAGCCACAGGAGCGACTATTATACCTGCCCGAGGCACAGGTATGCATGAAGCAAAGTCCTTTTTTGGACTTAGTATTGAGGATAAAACTGATATTCTAGTGTTTCTTGTGGAGGAACACGTAGTAGAAAACCTTATGAAAGTTATACGGTTGGCGGGTAAATTTGATGAGCCGGGAACGGGTATTGCTCTTGTTTTACCAATAGAACATGTAGCCGGCCTCGCTAGCCAGATGAAAAGGTTCAAAGATCAGGCTCGTGATAAGTATTTTTAGAGAAAATGGATATAGTATTTCTCATAGATAAATTTCGTGAAATGCATATTCCAGCGTTTTAGCTTTATAAGAAAAAACATTAACGGATATAACTTAAAAAAAGAGTACATATGGATACAAAAAGAAGTTTTCAGAGTGCCAAGGATGTCATGACGAAAAAGATAGTTTTCATAGATGGTATGGCTACCGCCAAAGAGGCGGTTGCAAAAATGCGTCAAGAAAATATTGAAGCTTTGATCGTTAAAAAGAGACATCCGCAGGATGCCTATGGTATTGTGATAGTTCATGATTTTATAAAAGGTGTTATAATTCCTGAAAAAACTTCAGATGAGGTTAATATCTTTGAGATTATGACCAAGCCCGCGATAAGCGTACCGGCAAGTATGGACGTGCGCTACGTTGCAAATTTACTGATGAAGGTTGGCCTCAGGATGGCTCCGGTTGAAGAAAATGGTGAATATATCGGAATGGTTTCATTGTCGGATTTGATTTTAGGCAATTTACTATTCTAAAATTTAAAACTTTTGAAAACAAAATTTCAGTACTGATGGTATTTGAAAGTAAAGTGAAATGCTGAAAAATGTTGCGGGAATTAGCCTTGCGGCTGAGTCCCAGGCCGAACGAAGTCAAACAAAACCTACTTGAAATATACAACCTTAAAGATATACTCATAAACGAAGGTTTAATAGATATTGAGCCCAAATCGCCCAGTACTCATAGTAAAACAAATAGCCCGTACGAGGATGTTTCACCGCAGTAGGGCTATTGTGGTATATGCAAGGGGATTTCCACTGTGTTTATTTGAAAACGATATAAACGCGAAATATCTAAAACCGTTCGATCTTTATAATTCCTTTGCAGATATATTTTTTGGAACTAAACTAAGTGAATGACGAACACCATATTACCTGTACGAATGTTTATACCTTGTACTGCTGTTCCTTATGGAAACAGATTTAAAAAGTGTAAAGGCAAAGATAAGTCCTGAGTTTTTTAAGAAGGTTTTATGGCGCGGAAGTTGTATTTGGTGTAGAGCATCGGAACTGAATACTACTGGAGATTGGGCATTTAAAATAAACCAAGTAAATAGTTTAAAGCACACCACTATCTTTCAAATCATAAATAAGTTCTGAAATATGTTCTTTCTCTGTCTTTTTCAAAATATTTCCGCGATGCGTATTCACAGTATTAGAACTTATAAATAATTTTTCAGCAATTTGATCACTACTCAAACCTTTCTCAATTAATTTAATAATTTCAAATTCCCTGTCGGAATAAGGTGGTCCAATTTGTAATAATTTTTCGTCGGGGAATCTGAAAAGTGACATGTCATTCCCTGTGTAATTATGAAAAGAATTCTTTTTAAATTTATACCAATCAATTTTGGTGACAACCTGTATCAAAAACACGGCCTTGTATGGAATCGGAGTGTAAAACAGATAGCCCTGTGATAATAACATCATATATTCACCGGAAAGATTCCTTAATTTAAGGTTGTATGATGTTAATAAGCTTCCATTTTGCGCCAGGAATATCTCCTTCTCCATTTTAAAAACGCGTGATCTTGCCTGACCAAGACGTTCTTCATCGTCAGGATGTATTAGCTGTGTATAATGTCCTGGATTAATATCTTCAGGGGCTATCCCAAAAATACGGATTATTCCTTTACTTGTAAATAAAAACTGCATTTGTCCCCATATCGAAAACCTGGAAAAACTGGTCGTTTTCTTCCATCAAAGCTTCTAATTTTTTTATAATAGGATCTTCAGCATTTATATTTAAAAATGCTGAAGGCAAATAAGATTCTATAAAGTCAAAAAAGAGACTATAGCTATATGGACTTAACATACATAAAGATACAAAAAATACTGAACAGTCAGTATTGCACTTGTTTTATAATCAAACTAACTTTACGAAACTATTATGAATCTATTACAATGGCACAACTCACGGCAAAATTGTTTCGTGATTACTTTGGAGGCAGTTGGAAAGGCAAAATATTCAAGAATGGTGAATTTCAACGTGAAGTAACATTTAATTGGAACAAATCTTTTGGAGAATTTTCGGCCATTGGAACTGAAGAAGGCTTTATAGTGCCACCAAGTAATGGTGCTATAGACAATACAAGTCAGGTAAGTATAGCTGGGTGGAAGAGTGATGTTAAAAGATGGTGTAGAACCTGGCACAATGAGTTTGGTGGTTATGGAGAATTACAATGGACTTCTCAAGAATTAATTGATGGTAAAACTGTTTTATATGGTTCTGTACATGAGTGTAAACAAGAAAGTGATGATTGCACCGAACATATTGTTAAGTGTATCATAATAGATGAGGATAATTTTAAATATGCCATTCAAAGTTTTAGAAAAGGCATCGTTGAAATTGAAGTAAAACGAGTTAGAACTTCCAAAGAATTAAAAAAATTGATAGAAGACCAAACAAAAGGTGTTAAACCCTTTTCTAATATCAATGATTTTTTA
>CAVQSO010000012.1:0-135073 GCA_963715975.1 uncultured Flavobacteriaceae bacterium
AGAAACAAAAAAACCAGGTTTAAACCTGGTCTTCTTTCATGTTAATATGAGATGGAATTAGCTTCGCTGAGTCCCAGTCCGAACGAAGTCAAACAAAAGACACATCCGCTTCGCGTCTGTCATTTTTTGTTTTCTTCCAATCCCTTTAGAGCAAGCTCTACGGTCTTGTCTAGAAAACAAAAAAACCAAGCTTATTCAGCTTGGTCTTTTATCATTAGTACTCGGAGCGGGACTTGAACCCGCACGAACATTACTGCTCATTGGATTTTAAGTCCAACGTGTCTACCAATTCCACCATCCGAGCCTATGTGTTTATTGGTTGTTATTAAAATGGAGCGAAAGACGGGATTTGAACCCGCGACCCTCACCTTGGCAAGGTGATGCTCTACCCCTGAGCTACTTTCGCATAAGTTTTAGTCAATGAACTGGGCAATTTTAATTGCCTGCCTAATTCAAAACTGATCGCTCAGATTCTGACTTAGGAGGCGCAAATTTAATATATTTTCATAAATCCCAAAGCTTTTTTACTCATATTTTTAATATTTTTTTATGCAGTTAATCTTAATTAATGGATATATTTGCACCGATTTTAAAAACAGGCATTTACCACCTTGGAAGCAGCAATCGTTAGACATAATATTTTAGATGATCTCAAGCAACTCACAAAGTTTGGATTATCTCTAAGCGTTGTGTTTTCATCTATTGCCGGATATTTATTGGCTGTGGATGTTGTGGATTTTAAAATCTTATTGCTTTTGTCAATAGGAGGATATTGTATGGTAGGCGCTTCTAATGCCTTTAACCAGATCATTGAAAGAGTTCCTGATGCGGTCATGAAAAGGACCATGGACCGTCCTGTTCCCACAGGAAGGATATCTGTAAATCTTGCCATGCTCATTGCAGTGACGCTGACAATAGCAGGCTTGGTCATACTCTATAGTATCAATGAAAAGACCGCATTATTTGGAGCGATCTCCATATTTTTATATACCAGTGCTTATACACCGTTAAAACCTGTAACTCCTTTGTCCGTTTTTGTTGGGGCGATTCCGGGGGCCATACCTTTTATGTTGGGTTGGGTGGCTGCAACCGGGCAATTCGGGATAGAGCCAGGGATGCTTTTTATGATTCAGTTCTTTTGGCAATTCCCGCATTTTTGGGCCATAGGCTGGCTTCAATTTGATGAATATAAAAAAGCTGGATTTAATCTGATGCCAACCGGAGAAAAGAATAAAAAAGCGTCAAAATTGATCATCATCTACACAATATTTATGTTGATCGTTTCGATCTTTCCCGTTTTTAGATTAACAGGAAGCTTGTATTTGTTGCCTGTATCAGCAGTGATTATATTTGCTTTGGGATTGGTAATGCTTTATTACGGGGTAAAACTCCATAAAGAGCAATCAAACATAATGGCAAGGAAGCTAATGCTTTCAAGTGTTTTATATATAACTTTGATCCAGATCATATTTGTGATCGATAAATTTTTACATTAATCAGCATGGAACAAATTAAGAAAGAGAAGACATTCAAACAAATGTTGTGGATATCCATGATCAGTATGACCATGATGTTTGCGGGCCTCACCAGTGCCTATGTAGTGAGCAGGGCCAGAGAGGATTGGGTTAGTTTTGACTTGCCAAGTGCCTTTTATATCAGCACGCTGTTCATTATAGCGAGTAGCTTAAGTTTTTATATTGCAAAGAGAACACTGTTGGCAGGTGACCAAGGTAAAACCACTTCCTTGTTAGCCTTGACACTTCTTTTAGGACTGGGTTTTGTTTTCTATCAATTCAACGGTTTTAATCAACTTATCGAGGCTGGTTTATATACTACGGGTAAACAAAGTAATGTAGCTTCATCTTTTCTTTATGTCATTACAGGAGCACACCTGCTTCATATTTTTGCGGGACTAATCGTCTTGGTGAGGGTCTTGTATAGGAACATGACAGGGAAATATTCAGTATCGAGTCATTTGGGCTTTTCTTTAGGGTCTATTTTCTGGCATTTTGTGGATGCATTATGGATTTACCTTTTTATCTTTTTCTATTTTATCCGTTAAAGCCCAACATTTTTGCCTTATTAATTCGATTTATCAATAATTTTTATATTTTTGCTGCTCCAGATAAAACATGATAAAAATCAGTTTTACGGCATAAAAAAGATCAATTAAATTAAACTTTTTATATGGAGGCAATTGTTGCTGATTCCCCAAAGGGTGGCGCTTGGAGCGGAGGAGGAAGTCAACCTTTCGGTTCGAGTTATGGTAAAATGATGATGTGGTTCTTTATCATGTCTGATGCCCTTACATTTTCCGGATTTTTAGGAGCATATGGTTTAATACGTTTCAAATTCCTTGATTCATGGCCAATTGCTGACGAGGTATTTACGCATATTCCATTTGTGCATGGAGATTATCCTATGTACTATGTGGCTTTTATGACTTTCATTCTGATCTTTTCTTCGGTAACTATGGTATTGGCTGTTGATGCCGGTAAACATATGCAGAAAGGAAAAGTCATTGTCTATATGGGGCTTACGATTATTGGAGGTTTGATCTTCCTTGGTTCGCAAGCCTGGGAATGGAAAACATTTATCACCGGTAATTATGGCGCGCTTCAGTTGGAAGATGGAAAGATCGTTCAGTTTGTGGATGGTTCCGGACATCAGGTAACATTGGAAAGTTTTGCATCGAACGCAGCCAGTGAGCGGGTACAACATAAGAAAGAGAATGGTTTATGGTTCGTGTCTGAAGGTTCTTTGCCGCCGGTAACCCTGCAGCAAGTAAAAGAAGGATTTGCAAATAATCCGGATGTTTCAATGAGAACTGAGTTGATCAATTTGGAGACAAAGGAAAAAACGATTGTTTCCAGAGAAGAGGCCAATAAGTTTCTTGATCAGGCTACAAGAGTTGTGCAGGGCGCAAACCTTACAGAAAATGAATATGGTAAAACGCTTTTTGCTGATTTCTTTTTCTTTATCACAGGATTTCATGGATTCCATGTTTTTTCGGGTATCCTTATTAATATTATTATCTTTTTTAATGTGATCATTGGCACCTACGAACGAAGAGGTCATTATGAAATGGTTGAAAAAGTAGGTCTTTACTGGCACTTCGTTGACCTTGTATGGGTATTTGTTTTCACATTCTTCTATCTGATATAAAAATTTAAAAATAAAATGTCGCACGCTAAATCACATACAGCATTAATTTGGAAGGTATTCGCTTTCCTCTCATTGGTCACAATTGTTGAGGTATTCCTTGGTATTGTTAAACCAGAGTCTTTGAATTTAACTCAAATTTTAGGTACCAGTATATTGAACTGGATCTTCCTGATCCTTACCCTTGTTAAGGCCTATGGTATTGCCTGGTATTTTATGCATTTAAAAGATGAAAAAACCTGGTTCAGAAGAGCCATTGTTTGGCCCGTCGTCTTTCTGATAGGAGTACTTGCCTTCTTTGTGCTTTATGAAGGAGATTCAATCGGAAGTATTGTTCGGGAATGGACAAGATGGTCATATAATTAGACTATATTTTATAAAACGAATATAAAAGTGTTTTGAATTTTCAAAACACTTTTTTTATACCTTTGCATCATGGCAAAACCAAGTAAAAACATTGTTGTTTTATCCATTCTTTTTTTCGGACCCTTGTTGTTTTACCTGTTTCTCTTGACGGGTACCAATAACTTTGCAAAATTACCCAGGCTTACTGAAAATATTGATGACGTTCAGCAATTTTCGAGTACAACCGATTCGATCAGACTCAAAAACAATATCAGTGTATTGTGTTTTCTTGGATCTGATCTTCTCAGGCACAAAACCAATGCGCTGAACCTCAATGAAAAGATCTATAAGCACTTTTATGGTTTTAAAGGGTTTCAATTTGTAGTTGTTTTACCTAAGGGATCAGAGGAAGATGCCCAACAATTGAAAAAGGAGCTTGGTGCTACCTATAATGTCGATAAATGGCATTTTGTGTTTGGGGATGGAGATGAAGTAAAAAAGATGTTCGGAAGCCTTAAAACTTCCTATAATTTGGATGATCAGTATTATAGCCCATATGCTTTTATTATAGACAGAGAATTGACCCTTAGAGGCAGAAATGATGAAGAGGCAGCAGAGGATGGATTATTATATGGTTATAATGCCGAGTCTGTAGCCACCGTGCATCAGGAAATGGTTGATGATGTCAAAGTAGTAATGGCAGAATACAGACTGGCTTTAAAGAAAAATAAAAGAGAAATCTAATCAATGTAAATAGAAAAGATCATTATGAAGAAGAATTCTTATATCGCAATTACCTTTGTTATTTTGATCTTCGGTATTTATGCCGTTCCCAAGATTGTAAAAAACTTTACAGGTAACCAACTCTTACAATTCGAAAAAGTGCCTGCCTTTGAATTTACCGATCAGAACAACAAGCTGGTGAGCAATGCGAATTTTGAGGGTAAAGTTTACGTGGTGGAATTTTTCTTTACTTCCTGCCCGACGATCTGCCCTAGAATGAATGAGAATATGGTCAAAATTCAAAATGAGTTTTATGGAAATCCTTCTTTCGCAATTGCCTCTGTTTCGATCGACCCTGAGAGAGATTCGCCTGAAGTATTAAAGGCATATGCAAAAGAAAAAGGAGCTACTTTAAAGAACTGGTATTTTTTAACGGGAGATAAGAATGATGTGTATTCCTTTTCTAATGATGGTTTTCGACTATATGCAGGTGAAAATAAAGATGTTGAAGGAGGATTTGAGCATTCAGGTTTGTTTGCCCTTATTGATAAAGAAGGTTATATCAGGTCAAGGACGGTAATCAACGGAGAGAATGAAAATCCAATCAAATTTTATAACGGGCTTGATGAGAAGGAAATTCAATGGCTTAAAGAGGATATCAAATTACTTTTAAAGGAATAAAGATCGGATGGAAGAATCAAAAAAATACAATCGAATCATTGTTTTACTATCCATTGCCATCCCATTGGTAGTGGCCGTATTATTTGGTGTAAAGCTCGATATTGAATTACCTGTATTTCTGCCACCAATATATGCCGGTACAAATGCAGTTACTGCTGTTGTTTTGATCATTGCATTATGGGCGATAAAAGTAAAAAATATAGAATTACATAGACGCCTCATGAAGACGGCTATTGCCTTTTCTGTGCTTTTTTTGATCATGTACGTATTGTATCACATGACCTCAGACTCTACTTCTTACGGAGGCCAAGGAGTTTTCAAATATATTTATTACCTGGTGTTGATTTCACATATCCTCCTTTCCATAGTTGTGATACCTTTTGTATTGATCACTTATGTGAGAGCTATTACAAATGATATTGAAAAGCATAAAAAAATTGCCCGTATTACCTGGCCACTGTGGCTTTATGTAACAATCAGCGGCGTTATTGTCTATTTAATGATTCTACCGTATTACGGCTTATAAAAAACACTTCATGTATAGAAAAATCCTTTTATTAGTAGTTGTCTTTTTCTCCGTGGATACCAATGGTCAATGTGCCATGTGCCGGGCCGTTGTTGAACAGGGTGGAGAAGAAGTTGCAGAGGGTATTAATTCGGGTATTGTGTACCTGATGGCCTTTCCATATTTACTAATTGCTGTTGCCATGTTTTTATTCTACAGGAACTGGAAGAAATCTACCATAAGATAAATTTAGAAAATAGTGTAACAAATTTTTTAAGACCTCGTCTTATATTCAAAATTCAAATATTGAAATTTCACATATATATGAAAGCACCACTAAGCCTGATCTTGTTTTTCAGCATGATTTTATCTGTCTATTCACAAGAATCAAACCCGAATGTAAAGAAATGGACCCTCAGGGAATGCGTTGACTATGCCATAGAAAATAATATCACTGTAAAGCAATCAGAAAATAATATTGCGCTTTCAGAAGTTGATAAAAGAGGCGCCATTGGGAATTTTATTCCTACGCTTAATATGAATACCTCAACTGCTTGGAACGCTGGACTTACCACAGATGTTACCACTGGTGTTCTGATAAATCAAACGGTTCAGGTTGCAAACGGAGGTATTTCTTCGGGAGTGGATATTTACAGAGGTTTGAGAAATCAAAATGAATTACGCAGGGCCGAATTAAGTATTTTGGCTAGTCAATACCAGCTCGATCTAAGTAAGGATAATATTTCTCTTTTTGTCATTAATGCCTATTTGGAAGTTTTATTTAGCAAAGAGGCGGTTAATGTTGCGATTCCACAGGTAGAGATTACCCAAGATCAATTGGCAAGAACCAAGCAACTTGTGGAAGCGGGTACGCTTCCCAGGGGAGATTTATTGGATGTTCAAGCTACCCTGGCTACTGATGAGCAAAATTTGATTTCGACCCAAAATAGGGTAAGAATAGCGATCATCTCTTTGGCGCAACTCTTGCAGCTGCAGGATTATGACAATTTTGATATTGCCAATGAGGAAATTGCGACCTTGCCTTTGCTGAATCTGGCAGACTATTCTGTTGATAAGATTTTTGAGAAAGCCATGGAAACCAGAAACGAGATCAAAGTAGCTCAAACCAATATAGAAATCGCTGAAAGCGATGTGAAGCTGGCCAAGGGGGCAATGCAACCAACTTTATCTGGTTTTTTTAACTGGAATTCCAGGTATACTGACAGGGACCAAGTGTTAGGATCTCAAATAGATCCGAACAATCCTACCAGAATTATTGGACAAGTGGAAACTACCGGAGACAATGTGATTTCTCCCAATTTTACTCCGATTACGGGCCCCGCAGATGGCTTATTTGATCAATTTGATCGGAATAAAGGAAGCTCGTTTGGTATTGCATTACAAATTCCGATCCTAAATGGATTCAGCGCCTCCAATAATGTAAGAAGAGCCAAGATCAATTATGAACAACAAAAGTATCAATTGACTCAAGAGGAACTTAATCTTGAAAGGACCATACACCAGGTTTATGCAGATGCACTGGGATCTTTAAAATTATACGAAGCATCCAAGAGAACTCTGGAAGCAAGAGAAATTTCATTTGAATATGCCCAGGAACGTTTTGACGTTGGTGTACTTAATTCTTTTGACTACGGTCAGATCAAGAACAGGCTGGTTGCTGCAAATGCAGAATTTTTAAGAGCCAAATATGACTTTATCTTTAGGGTGAAATTACTGGAATTCTATTATGGTGTGCCCGTTGAGAATTTATAATCGATAATTCCGGTCATATATATTGGGTCTTATCCTTAACATAGAAACTGCAACAAAAAATTGCTCTGTGAGTTTATCAAGAGGGGGCGAAGTTATTGTTCTTAAAGAACTCAATGAAGGAAAATTTTCACATGCAGAGAAACTACATGCCTTTATAAGAGAACTTTTTCAAGAAAGTGCTATTTCGATGCATGATCTGGATGCTATTGCAATAAGTAAGGGACCAGGTTCTTATACGGGTTTGAGAATAGGTGTCTCAGCTGCTAAGGGACTCTGTTATGCCCTGGAAAAACCTTTGATATCTGTACCAACACTACAAATTATGGCCCTTCAGGTTCCATGTTTAAAAGATGAGTTGGTAGTTCCTTTGTTGGATGCCAGAAGAATGGAGGTCTATAGTGCCGTTTTTGATCATGACTACCGTCAAACCAGAGAAACAAAGGCCGAAATCATTGATGATAATTCGTTTGAGTCTTTTTTAAACAAGGGGATTGTTCACTTTGCAGGAGATGGAGCCCAGAAATGCATGGAAATTATCAAGCATGAGAATGCAAGGTTTTTGACTACTATTTATCCTTCTGCTAGAGAAATGGCGATTGTATCGACCCTTAAGTTGAAAGAGGCTGATTTTGAAGATGTGGCTTATTTTGAGCCGTATTACCTCAAGGACTTTGTGGCTGGTAAGCCGAAAAAATTCTTTAATTAAGCAGCCAGTTCCTAAACGATTAAAAATTTGTTTTCATTTGAATGCTTATTCATAAGAACTGCTCATTTGCCCAAGTGCCTTCTTAGATTCTTTTACCGGTAATTTACAGGCACCATCAATGCAAACATAGATGGTCGTTTCATTCTCGTTGTATTTGTATTCAAGAAGGGGTAAATTACTTTCCTTAAGACTACCAACAATTAACTTATTCGGTAAATACACTTCATTTATTTCTTTTAATTTTTCTACAGCCTCTGAACCAACAATGGCTACTTCATAAAAGTCACCAAGATAATTACTGTAAAGATTGAGCCAGTTTGAGGCTCCTGATCCATAGCTTAAAGCTGTTTCCTTGACGTTATTAAGCATGGCCTGGGCATTCTCAGCGTAATGCTTATTTCCGTAATAATGACCCAGTTTAAATAGATTATTGGCCATGATAGAATTTGAGGAAGGGATCACATTGTCATCAGTTTCCACCTTTCTGCTGATCAGCCCACGTTCTTTGTTCGAAGTGAAGAAAAACATTTTACTTTGGTCATCGTAAAAATGATCGAAGGTGTAATCTGTAAACTGCTTCGCATTGAGCAACCAGTTTTCATCAAGGGTCACTTCATAAAGACTTATATACGCATCAATTACAGTTGCATAATCTTCAAGATAAGCTTCAATGTTGCTTTGATCATTTTTAAAACTTCTGTAGAGTCCGCCATCCTCTTTGACCATTTTATTTTGAATGAAATAAGCATTCTTTAAAGCCATTTGAAGAAATTTATCTTCCTTAAATACACTATAGGCATTTACATATCCTTTAAGCATCAGGGCATTCCATGAGGCAAGTGTTTTATCATCCAGTCGGGGCTTGTCTCTCTTATTTCTTTCCGGATATAAAAGCTGTTGCCATTTCTCCAGTTTTTCCTCCAATTCCAACGCACTAATATTGTTTTCTTTGCAAAAGTCTTCTTTAGAGATGGAACGGATCAAATGGTATTTGTCATCTTCCCATTTTCCGTATCCATTGACATTATAATAATTGGCAAAAAGGTCAAAGTCATCCGTTAAGAGCGCCATCAATTGCTCTTTATTCCAAACATAAAAGGCCCCTTCCTCTAATTCTCCTGCCTCGTTGTGGCTGTCAGCATCTAAAGACGAATAGAATGCTCCTATATCTTTGTAGAGTTCAGTTTCCACAAAATCAATGGTTCGATATACTACCTCTTTATAGAGTGGATCTTTAGTTACCAGATATGCTTTGGAGTAAAGAGAAACAAGTTGGGCATTATCATAGAGCATTTTTTCAAAATGGGGGACATGCCAATGATCATCAACCGAATATCGGGCAAATCCTCCACCAATATGGTCAAAAATACCCCCGTAAGCCATTTTTGTCAAGGTGGTGTTGACGTAATCCATCATCTCCTGGCTATTGGTTTGAACTGCATAGCGCAACAAAAAGTCAATATTGCCAGGCATAGGAAATTTTGGGGCTCCGGTTCGACCTCCATTCTTGAAATCCATTGTTGGAAGCCATTTATCTATGGCAGATCGTAATCCTGCTTTATCAAAAACAGCAGCTTCTTCATTTAACGTGATCAATCCTGTTTGCTGAATCCCATCAGTAAGTTTTGCGGCATATTCCTCAGCCTTTTGGGGTTCATTCTTGTATAGGTCTGCAAGTTGGGTCAAGGCATTGGTCCATTTATCCTTGGGGAAGTAAGTTCCACCCCAAATGGGTCTTCCGTCGGGAAGGGCCACGCAGTTCAGGGGCCATCCACCACTTCCGGTAAGCAATTGAACAGCATCCATATAGACCTGATCAACATCAGGCCTTTCCTCACGATCTACTTTAATGTTGATAAAATTCTCATTCATGATGGCTGCTACCTCAGTATCTTCAAAACTTTCATGTTCCATAACATGACACCAGTGACAGGCGGAATAGCCAACTGAGATCAAAATAAGTTTATTCTCTTTTTGGGCAAGTTCTAAAGTTTCATCATTCCACGCATGCCAATTTACCGGGTTATGGGCATGTTGCAGGAGATATGGACTGGTTTCGTTTATGAGGTCGTTCGTATACTGGAAGTCATTTTTCATGATTTGATCTTTCGGTTTCTTGCAGCTTTGTGTGAGTATGATTGTAAACAACAGTAGAAATAGGGTCTTATACATAAAGCAAATTTTGACAAATATAACATGATTTGGGCGATATCATTTGTTAAAAATAATTGCATCTATAAGCAGTCAAGTAAATTAAAAGTTAACTTAAAGTTATCTATAATTTTCAAATGGTAACATTAAAGTAACATTGAAACCTATTTTGTATCATAGCTTTGCACCATAATTCTAAGGTTTAAATAATGGAGAATATCTATATTCTAATGTTAATTGCATTGATTGCACTTGCAGCTATTGATCTAGTGGTTGGTGTAAGTAATGACGCTGTAAATTTTTTAAATTCAGCCATTGGATCTAAAGTGGTATCGATGAAAACCATCATGATCGTAGCTAGTATAGGAATCGCTGTAGGTGCCATATTTTCGAGCGGAATGATGGAAGTTGCCCGAAAAGGCATTTTCAATCCAGGCGAATTTTACTTTGACGAGATCATGATCATTTTTATGGCTGTGATGATCACAGATGTATTGTTGTTGGATTTTTTCAATACGCTGGGTATGCCAACTTCAACAACGGTTTCCATTGTATTTGAGTTATTAGGAGCCGCAGTCGCCATGGCCCTTATCAAGATAGCTGTTTCTGATACTGAAACTGTAGCGAATCTTTCACAGTATATCAACACTGAAAAGGCGGTTTTGATCATTTCGGGAATATTCCTGTCGGTAATCGTGGCTTTTTCAATTGGTGCTTTGGTGCAATACCTTTCGCGTTTGTTTCTTACCTTTAATTTTGAGCAGAAGCCCAAGATCTTTGGTGCCTTATTCAGCGGTATCGCCTTAACTTCTATAACCTATTTTATATTTATGAAAGGTCTTAAAGGGACCGCATATTATAAGGACATAGAAGGTATTTTAGAAGGAAGCGAATTGTATATTATTGGGATGTCTTTCGTTTTATGGACCTCACTGTCATTTGTATTGACACGGTTTTTAAACGTTAATTTATATAAGATCATTATTACTGTTGGTACCTTTGCCTTGGCACTTGCTTTTGCAGGTAATGACCTGGTGAACTTTATTGGGGTACCTATGGCTGCTTGGAATTCTTATGAGGCATGGATTGCTTCTGGTGTTCCCGCCAGTGAATTTAATATGAGCGTACTTGCAGGAAAAGTACCTACTCCAACAATATTCCTTTTCATAGCAGGATTGATCATGGTGGTCACCTTGTGGTTTTCTTCAAAAGCTAAGAAAGTGGCAGCAACCGAAGTGAATCTTGCCAGACAAAGTGAAGGTCATGAAAGATTTCAGCCAAATTCGCTTTCCAGGGTCATTGTCCGGGGAACTTTAGGGGTAACAAAAGGACTCAGCTTTGTACTTCCTAAATCCATGCAGAAAAATATTGGAAAAAGATTCGAAAAGCCTGTGGTTAATCTTCCAAAGAAAAAAGTATTTGAATTACCTGCCTTTGATGCTGTAAGGGCTTCAACCAACCTGATGGTGGCCGGTATTTTGATCTCTATTGCGACTTCTTATAAATTACCTTTATCTACTACTTATGTTACATTTATGGTCGCTATGGGTACTTCACTGGCTGATCGTGCCTGGGACAGAGAAAGTGCAGTTTATCGGGTTGCAGGAGTACTGAATGTTATTGGAGGTTGGTTTTTTACCGCTTTTATTGCTTTTGTTACTGCCGCTATTTTTACCTATCTAATCCATTTGGGAAGTATTACAGCAGTTAGCTTACTGTTATTTTTGGTACTATTTATTTTGGTTAGAAACTTTGTTAAGCATAAAGAAGAAGAAAAGGAGACCGCTCAAAAGAAAGTGCTCAAAAGAGAAGAGCTGATTACAGCCAAGGAAGTCATTGAAGAAACTTCAGACCATATTTCGGAAGTCATTTCAAGGGCGAATAAATTATATTCTAATGTTGTGATCAATTTATCTCTTCAGGAACTTAGTAAATTGAAAAAGACAGATAAGCATGTGCTCAAGTTAAATGCAGAGGTTGATGCCTTGAAGGATGAAGCTTTTTATTTTATTAAGTCACTTGATGACTCTTCAGTTGAAGCCAGTAGGTTTTATTTAATGGTTTTAGGTTACCTGCAAGACATCTCTCAATCTATTAGCTATATTTCTAAGGCGAGCTATAAGCATGTGAACAACAATCATAAGCAACTAAAGACAGATCAAATTGAAGACCTTAAAGTTATTGATGATCAATTATCGACGATGCTTAAAGAAATTTCTGCTATTTTTCACGAGCGAAGGTTTGGAGATATATCTAGGGTGGTAGATGAAAAGGAAGAGTTATTTGAACATGTATCTAAGTCAATTGAAAGACAAATCAACAGGATACGATCTGAAGAATCAAGCGCCAAGAACACTACGTTGTATTTTGGAAACTTATTGGAAACCAAGGATCTCATTTCTGCCATTATGAATTTGCTGGAATTGTATCAGGAATTTCATTTTAGCATGAAGAAAGCAAATATAGAAGTTTAGTTTTTATCAAATGATCCCGCCCTCAAGCGGGATTTTTTGTATAAACATAAATAAGTTTAAGGGGACTTACCAACTGCCCACATTTTCTGTAATGCTAATACAACTTATCCGACTGTAACTATAGTGACCGACATAATGTCAAAATTTACGTCACTTTGTACAAATATTTAAAGTGGTATATAAATTGCTATTAAATTGAAAAACAGTATTTAACAGATAAAAAAAATATTATGACTGAATTGTTGACCAAAGAGACATTTTTAAAGAAGGTGTTTAATTTCGAAGATAATAAAGAGTGGAAATTTGAAGGTGATAAACCTTGTATTATAGATTTTTATGCAGATTGGTGTGGGCCTTGTAAAATGGTGGCTCCAATTTTAGAAGAGTTATCAGAAGAGTATAAAGGAAAAATTGATATTTATAAAGTGGATACCGAGGCTGAGCAGGAATTGTCTGCGGCCTTTGGAATAAGAAGTATACCGTCGATGTTATTCTGTCCCGGGGGCGAGCAGCCTCAAATGGCGCAGGGAGCCCTTCCAAAACACAATTTAGAACAGATCATTGAGGATGTTCTAAAAGTTAAAAAACCGAGTAAGGTGTAATAAAAAAAGCTGTTTTCATTGAAAACAGCTTTTTTTTTGGAATTTATAGCAGGTTAAACCAGGCCTTGCCTGATTAAATACTCAGCAATTTGAATGGTGTTTGTTGCGGCACCTTTTCTAAGGTTGTCACTAACGACCCACATATTTAATGAATTCGGTTGTGATTCATCTCTTCTAATGCGCCCAACAAAAACATCATCTTTACCATGTGCATAGAGAGGCATTGGATAAGTATTGGTATCCAAATTATCTTGTACCACCACGCCGTCGGTCTCATGAAGTAATTGTCTGACCTCATTGACGTCAAAATCTTTTTCAAACTCGATATTGATACTTTCAGAATGACCTCCTGCCACAGGAATTCTTACGGCTGTTGCTGTAACGGCAATAGTATCATCATTGAGAATTTTTCGGGTTTCATTAACCAGCTTCATTTCTTCCTTGGTGTAACCGTTTTCTTCAAAAACGTCGCAATGAGGTAAGGCATTTCTGTGAATTGGGTAAGGGTAAGCCATTTCTCCCTTGATGCCCTGGTATTCATTTTCAAGTTGTTGAACCGCTTTAACACCGGTTCCGGAAATTGATTGATAAGTAGAAATGACCAATCTTTTGATCCCATATTTTTTATGAAGTGGAGCAAGGGCTACTACCATCTGTATGGTCGAACAGTTTGGATTGGCGATGATTTTATCATTTGAAGTCAATTCTCCGGCATTGATCTCAGGAACCACGAGTTTTTTGCTTGGATCCATTCTCCATGCGGATGAATTGTCAACAACTGTTATTCCAGCAGCGGCAAATTTTGGGGCCCATTCTAAAGAAGTACCTCCTCCTGCTGAAAACAAAGCGATATCGGGCTTTTGATCAATCGCGTCCTGTAGTCCAATTACTGTATGCTTTTTGCCTTTAAAAGTAAGGGTCTTGCCTACCGATCTCTCTGAGGCCACTACCAATAATTCTGTAACAGGAAAATTTCTTTCTTCCAGTACTTCTAACATGACGTTTCCTACCATTCCGGTAGCTCCTACTACTGCAATTTTCATTTTTTTTAATTTAAAATATTCATTTTTGAAGCTGCAAATATGCTAAATAATTAACTATGTATAGGACTCAATGTTTAATTAAATAGGTGTTTGTTTAATTTATATCAAATTTAGACGCAAGCACTTAATTTTTAACAGATAATTATTGATTAAATAATAAATTGTAATTTTGCGGCTCTTAAAAACTAAGTGTTAGATTATGGTATTGAACGGAAATAATAAAATTGAGTTGATGGCACCTGCCGGGAATTTTGAATCCATGCAAGCTGCCCTTGATAATGGAGCAGATTCTGTTTATTTTGGCGTAGAGCAATTGAATATGAGAGCAAGAGCCTCAATTAATTTTACGCTGGATGACCTGCCTGAGATCTCTATGAGATGTAAGGCAAAGAATGTCAGAACCTACTTGACATTGAATACCATCATCTATGACCATGATCTTAGTATCGTAAAAACTTTATTAAAAAAAGCTAAAGAGGCTGATATCTCGGCCGTAATAGCCATGGATCAGGCCGTTATCGCCATGGCCAGGCAGGAAGGAATGGAAGTGCATATTTCCACCCAGATCAATATTACCAATATTGAAACTGTAAAATTCTATGCCATGTTTGCTGATACTGTTGTATTAAGCCGTGAATTGAGTCTGCGTCAGGTAAAGAAGATCACCGAGCAAATAGAAAAAGAGGAGATCAAAGGACCATCCGGAAGGTTATTGGAAATTGAAATATTTGGACATGGTGCGCTTTGTATGGCCGTATCGGGGAAGTGTTATATGAGTTTGCATTCCAGTAATTCATCAGCCAACCGAGGTGCCTGCAAACAAAATTGTAGAAAAAAATATACGGTGATTGATCAGGAAACCGGTTTCGAAATGGAACTTGACAATGAATATATCATGTCGCCTAAAGACCTTTGTACCATTGATTTTCTTGATCAGGTGGCTGATGCCGGAATTAAAGTGTTAAAAATAGAAGGAAGGGGCAGGGCTCCTGAATATGTGGCCAACGTGATCAAATCTTACAGACAGGCCATTGATGCTCTGGCGGAAGGAACCTATGACAAGGAAAAAGTTATCGGATGGATGCTTGAACTTGAAAAGGTATACAACAGAGGTTTTTGGAACGGTTATTATTTGGGTCAAAAACTTGGAGAGTGGAGCAAGGGATCAGGTTCTCATGCCACCCAGAAAAAAGTATACATTGGTAAAGGGGTTCACTTTTTCCCTAAAGCCAATATTGGAGAGTTTAAATTGGAAGCCTATGACCTTAAGTTAGGAGATAGGATTCTTATTACCGGGCCTACAACCGGGCGCAAAAGAACTTGATATTAAAGAAATGTTTGTCAATGATGAAAAGGGTGATCTGGCTAAAAGAGGTGACAATATAACTTTACCTCTTGAGTTCAGAATCAGACCTAATGATAAATTGTATAAAATAGTTGCTGTAGAGAAACCGGTTGAAACGGTACAATAAAGTCGTTAAAGCGCAGACTAAAATTTTAACATTAGTGCAGATAGAATGTAAGTGCTGCAAACAGGGCTATGGCCAAAAAAATTCCCAGAGCCACGATCCAAACCTTGTTATAATAAATCCTATGGAGTTTTATATCTTTTCGGTAACTCCATACCATTAGAATGATAAAAGCAATGGCAAAGATCGCCGCGAAAATAAGTTGTCCCCTACTAAACATTTTGGTTATATTTAAGGCTGCAAAGGTAAGACAATATGAGTAAAAATGCGATCGTTTTTGGTGCTACCTCCGGAATAGGAAGAGAATTGGCAAAATTACTGGTAAAAGACGGGTATATGGTTCTTATCACCGGAAGGCGCCTTGAAATGTTGAATTCTCTCAAAGAGGAAAATCCTGATCAGTACCGGATCCGTCAGCATGATATTACTCATTTTAAGGATACAGAAAAGCTCTTTCAGGAAATCCCTTCTTTTTTTGACCATATTGACCTCATTGTACATAATTCAGGAATAGGTGAAAATAATTTCAACCTTGAATGGCAAAAGGACCTTCCTACCTTGGAAACCAATGTCATCGGGGCAACAATGATATACCAGGTTTCCTATAATTATTTTAGAAAACAGGGATTCGGTCATCTGGTCAGTATTACATCGATTGCCTCCTTAATCGGAAACAGACATATACCTGCTTACCATGCTTCCAAGGCCTATCAGTCAAATTATATGGAATCCTTATGGATGAAGGCCAAAAGAACAAAAAAGGCTAAAATCACCGTTACCAATATACTTCCGGGTTATGTTGATACGGATATCATTGACGGGCCAACTTTTTGGATGGCACCTCTTGACAAGGCGGTGAAACAGATCTATACGGCCATTAAAAAGAAAAAAAGAAAGGCATACATAACCAAAAGGTGGAGGTTGGTTGCCTTTATGATGAAAATAGTTCCACCTCAGGTAATCATAAAATATTTATAAGTTAACATGAAGAGAAAAATAAAGGCAGTTCAGGAATTTCACGAGTCGTTTGGTCTGGGTGTGTCCCATAGCCCTGTGGCAAGGCTGTCAGAAGAGAAATTGAAGTTGAGATTTGATTTGATGGACGAAGAGAATAGGGAATACCTGGAAGCTGCATTGAATGATGATTTAGTGGAGGTAGCAGATGCATTGGGAGATATGCTATATATTTTATGCGGTACAATTCTCGAACATGGCATGCAATACAAGATTGAAGAAGTTTTTAATGAGATTCAAAGAAGTAACATGAGTAAACTGGGTGCAGATGGGAAACCTATTTATCGTGAGGATGGGAAAGTGATGAAAGGGCCGAACTATTTTAAACCGAACATTGTTTCCATTTTGGATAGATAAATATTTAACTTTGCAAAAATCTTAAGTATTTAAGAATTAAATAAATAATCGTTATTAAAATTTAATAAAAGCTAGTATGAAATTATTGAAAAATGAATTTTTAATATTTGCCATGTTTATGGTGCTTTTTGTTTCCTGTAAAAAAGAGGAAATTCAAACCGAAGAGAAAATTCCGGGAATTGTTGTTGAGAATATGGATAATACGGTTAGCCCCTCCGATGACTTCTTCAGATATGTCAACGGTTCTTGGGTAGACAAAACAGAAATTCCTGCAGATAGGACTTCCTGGGGAAGTTTTAATGAGTTGCGTAAAAAAACAGATTCAGAAGTACTCACCATAATGAATAAGGCCATAGAGGAAGATAATTTTCCTAAACTCAAAGATGCGGAAGGCAACCTGACAATGGAATCGGATCAGAAAAAAGCCGTCAATTTTTATGAGACAATTATGGATACGATTTCTAGGAATGAACAGGGAACAGATCCGTTAAAACCATTCTTGGAAAGAATAGAGAAATTAGAAAACATAAATGATCTTCAACAGCTGATGATCGAACTGGAACCTTATGGAGGTATTGGATACTTCAATTTTTCTGTATTCAATGATTTGAAAAACAGTAAGATGAATGCAGGCTATATAGTTCCGGCAGGACTGGGATTATCTCGTGATTATTACGTAGACCAAGATGAAAATACCAAAGAAAAACGCACGAAGTATAAGGCCCATATTGCAAGAATGTTGCAGTTTTTTGGAGAAAAGGAGGAAGATGCTGCTGCAAAGGCCGAAAGAATTTTTCAGTATGAATACGAACTGGCGGTGCCAAGGCTAACCAAAGAAGAAAGACGGGATACAAGAAATCTATACAATCCAATGACAATGTCAGAATTATCTGAAATGACTCCTTCGGTTGACTGGAAGACCTATATGGAAGGAATTGGAGTTACAGAAGCAGATACAATTATTGTAATGCAGCCAGTATATATGAAGGCCGTTGAGGAAATTTTAAATAACAGCGATCTGGAAGACATTAAATTATACTTGAAATGGACGGCAATAGATCGGGCTGCAGGTATGTTGAGTAATGAAATTGAAGTGGCTAACTGGGAATTTTACAGCAAAGAGTTAAGAGGAGCTAAAGAGCAGCGTCCCAGAGATGAACGTGCACTGGCTTCTATCAATGGTGTTATCGGAGAAGCTTTAGGAAAGTTATATGTAGAAAAGACATTTCCTCCTGAAGCTAAGGCAAAGGCTGTTGAGATGATTGAAAATGTTATGCTTGCCTACGACAGCAGGATAAGAGGTTTGGATTGGATGAGTGAGGAAACAAAGGAAAAGGCATTGGATAAACTGAATAAAATGACTGTCAAGATAGCTTATCCTGATGAATGGAAAGACTATGCTGCATTGGAAGTACTCAGTGCAGAAGATGGTGGAACTTATTTCCAGAATTCAGTTAATGCGAAAAAGTGGAATTTTGAAAAAGACCTCGCCAAGTTAGGTAAACCGGTTGATCGCAAAGAGTGGGGTATGTCTCCTCAAACGGTCAATGCTTATTTTAATCCACTGAATAATGAGATTGTGTTTCCTGCAGCAATCCTACAGCCTCCATTTTATAATTACCAGGCAGATGAAGCAGTTAACTACGGTGGAATCGGGGCAGTAATCGGTCATGAAATTTCTCACTGTTTCGACGATTCAGGTTCTAGATTTGACGGAGATGGAAACTTGAAGGATTGGTGGACACCTGAGGACCTTGAGAAATTTTCAGCCTTGGGAAAAGAATTGGCAGATCAATACAGCAAAGTTCAAGTATATGAGGATGTGAACTTAAATGGAGAATTCACCTTAGGGGAGAATATTGGTGATCTGGGAGGTATCAACGCTGCCTACGACGGGCTTCAATTGTTTTATGAGAAAAACGGCAGACCAGAAGATATAGATGGGTTTACAGCAGAGCAAAGATTTTTCATGTCCTGGGCAACAGTATGGCGCAGCAAGATGAGAGAGGAGGCATTGAGGAACCTGATCAAAACGGATCCGCATGCTCCAGCTATGTACAGAGCTTATATGCCTTTACAGAACGTGGACGCTTTTTATACTAGTTTTGATATCAAGGAAGGTGACAAAATGTATTTGGAACCTGAAAATAGAGTTAAGATTTGGTAAATCAATTTTAAATTTTGAAATACCTAAACTGGTATAAACGAGAAAAGCCCTGACATAATCAATATGTCAGGGCTTTTTTGGGATATTTGGCGGAGGTACTGTGTCCTTGTCAATTACTCCACTCTGACTCTCCAACCAAATTTATCATCTGATCGGTTGTACTGTATGTCGGTAATTTGTTTTTTCAACGCAGCGGCATAAGTATCTTCCAATTCAGGAAGCGTAAAGTCTTGATCCTTATAGCCGAACCCTGCAATTGGAGAAATAACAGCTGCAGTTCCTGCCCCGAACATTTCCTTTAGACTTCCATTTTCAGAAGCTTCAATGATTTCATGAACAGAAATATTTCTCACCTCAACGGGGATACCCTGGTCCTTTGCCAATTCAATAATACTTTTTCTGGTTACACCATCAAGTATTCTGTCACTGGTCGGCGCTGTGACGAGCGTGTCATTTATACGGACAAATATATTCATTGCACCGGCCTCCTCAATGTTTTCATGCGTTGTATCATCGGTCCAGATAACTTGTTGATACCCTTTTTGAATGGCAAGATTCGTAGGATAGAACTGACCCGCATAGTTTCCACCGGCTTTGGCGAAGCCTACACCTCCATTGGCCGATCTTGAATACTGCTGCTCGATCAACACTTTCAATTTCCCTCCAAAGTAAGGTCCGGAAGGAGAGCAGGCAATGATAAATTTATATTTATTTGAAGGTGATGCGTGAAATCCGTTCCCTGAGGCAAACATAAATGGTCTGATATACAGGGAGCTGTTTTTTGTTGTTGGGATCCAGTCCTTTTCCAGTAGTAAAAGTGCTTCAAGTCCTTCCATAAAATAAGCTTCCGGAAGTTCTGGCATCGCCAATCTTTTTGCCGAAATATTTAACCTTTTTTGATTGTCACGAGGTCTGAATAACCAGATAGCATCCTGTTCATCCTTATAGGCTTTCATACCTTCAAAGATCGATTGTCCGTAATGAAATATTTTTGCAGACGGATCAAGACTTATATTTTGGTATGGGATTATTTTAGGACTGCTCCATTTGCCATTTTCATAATCACAAACGAGCATATGATCGGTATAGACTTGTCCAAAAGGCAGATTGTCAAAATCTACCTGACTGATTTTTGAATTCTTCGTCTTTTCTATGGTGATCTTATGACTTACTTCTAAACTCATGATACTTGTATTTTTGACAAAAGTAATTATTATCGATCAAAAAATGTAGAAATGGCTTTTTTTTATGCAGATGTAACGGCTCTTTAATGGACTTATTTTTTCACGAAAATCCAAACTCATTTTAATTGGTAAGAACTTTTCCTGTGGTTAATTCTGTGGGGACTCGTTATTCAAAGCATTTTAATTCTTTACCTTTGCTCCGATTTCAACAAATGGAAAGAAAGATCATACAAACTTCAGACGGCTCCTCAAGTGTTTATTTGCCGCAATGGGATGAAAATTATCATTCTAAGCATGGCGCAATTCAGGAGGCCTATCATGTATTTATCAAGAGCGGTTTAGATCTTTTTAAAGATGGAAGCAAGCTTGGTATCCTTGAAATGGGTTTTGGAACAGGGCTCAATTGCATGATCACTTATTTGGAAGCAAAAAAGAGAAATCTTACTATAGATTATCAAGGTCTTGAAGGCTATCCTTTAGAAACAGAATTGATTTTTGAATTAAATCACCTGGAACAACTCAAGGCCGAACATGAGTCAATAGTTTATCAAAGTATACAAACCTCTGATTGGGATGTAAGGGTAAAGATGCACCCTCAGTTTGATTTGACTAAAAGAGAGATCATGTTTGAGGACTATCAGGGGAAAGAGGTTGTTGACTTGATCTATTTTGATGCCTTTGGTGCAAGGGTTCAACCTGAACTATGGACGGAAACGCATTTTTAAGAAGATGTATGAAGCTTTGAAGATCGATGGTATAATCGTAACTTATGCAGCAAAAGGAAGCGTTAGAAGAGCCATGCAGGCTGTCGGGTTCAAAGTAGAACGATTGCCGGGCCCTCCTGGTAAAAGGGAAATGCTCAGAGGAATAAAATCCCTGACTACAGAGTAATAAATGAATCACCGTACACTTGTAAATTGAAAATAGATTGAAATATTTAAAGCAGTTCATTAGAGAAAAAAGCGTCTTATTTTTATTGGTTCCGTTTCTTTTTGGAATACTGTTTTTGTTGATCGGTTATGGGAAGGGACCTTCACATTTATTGGTAAACCAATGGAATTCTCCCTTAATGGACACTTTTTTTAAATACATCACATATCTTGGGGATGGGGCCGTATTTGCTCTTGTGATATTTGTTTTGGCTTTTGTCAGATTTCGATGGGCATTGTATGAACTCATGGCAGCACTCATGACGCTGATCTTTGTTTTTATCACCAAACAAATCCTTTTTAACGGAATGCCAAGACCCACAAAATATTTTGAAAATCAGGAGACTCTTCATCTGGTAGAGGGCGTAAAAATGCATTCCTGGAATAGTTTTCCTTCTGGTCACACCATTACAGCTTTCGCCATTTTTATGATCCTGGTTCTTGTCGTTAAAAATAAGTATTTAAAATTGCTCTTTGTCATGATTGCTATCCTGGCGGGTTATTCCAGGGTATACTTATCACAGCATTTTTTGGGAGATATATTTTCAGGAGCCATCATTGGAAGTTTGATCGCAGTTTGTAGTTGTGCTCTTGTAGATGCTATGGGTATATTTAAAAAGGCGACTTGGATCGATAAAAATTTATCACAATTATTTGGTAAGAAACATGAACAATAAGCAAAAACTAGGTCTACTTTTACTCATTTCCACTGTGATCAGAATGGTTGTTGGTGACAGCATTCAATTGGGTAATGATGAAGTCTATTATTGGACCTATGCAAAGTATCCTGACTGGAGCCATTTTGACCATCCCCCAATGGTTGGATTTTTTGAGCAACTTTTTACACTAAATCTGTTTTTTGAATCAGAATTGGCTTTACGACTTGGTTTTATTGTCTCCGGAACCCTCAGTACTTTATTGATGTATTTAATAGGGAAGGAGATCAAGAATGAAAGAACCGGACTCATAGCTGCTGTTCTGTTTAACACAAGTATTTATGGGTTTATCATCAGTGGTCTTTTTATTATGCCCGATGGACCAATGGTTTTGTTTTGGATGACCTCACTCTTATTTTTTATCAAATACCAAAAAGCTACGGAAAAGCGAAAAATAAATTTGTTCCTTAGCCTCTCCCTGATCAGCGTTTCCCTTGGAATTTATTCCAAATATCAGTCTGTATATTTGCTTTTCGGCTATGGCCTTTTTTGGCTGCTCTATAAAAGAGATCAGCTTAAGAATCCAATTCTATACCTGAATTTGTGCTTTACGGCTCTTATTGTTTTTGTTATTTTTTATTGGAATTACCTGCATAGTTTTAGCGGGATGAGCTATCACTCAGAGCGAGTAACCCTGTTTAGCCTCGATTTTAATCTGGATTCTTTCTTAAGAGAGGTGGTAGGGCAGATTGCCTATAACAATCCCTATAACTATATTGTAATTTTGATGGCACTTTTCGCTTTCAAAAGGAAAAAGTTTATAGACCTTCCATATTTTAGATTATTACTTTTGATCAGTGTACCACTTATTGTGACTACGCTCTTCTTTTCTCTTTACAGGGATACCCTTCCTCATTGGTCAGGAGCAGCCTTTCTTTCTCTGGCTATTTTAGCTGCAGCTCATCTTTCAGATCGATCTAAAACTCTGATGTTGACCGTAACCCTAGGATTGATATTTTCTCTTGTTTTACTGGGAATGGGTGTAGTAAATAGGGGCTGGGGCATTGACGCGAAAATAGCCGAACAAGAAAAAACAAAAATGGGTAAAAATGATCCCACCTTAGATATGTTTGGTTGGGATCAGTTTAAAAATGAATTGACCACCTTGGAAGCTGAAAGACCTGAATTGGTTGGCCTGCCGCTTGTTTCGAATAAGTGGTATCCCGGATCTCATTTGTTCTATTATGTGGCTCGACCAATGGGTAAAAGTATTTACGTTCTTGGAGACATGAAGGACATGCATAAGTACTTTTGGATCAATGAGGAAATGCCACCTTTAACGGAGGGTCAACCGGGTATTTATATCACATATAGCAGAAATTTTAAAGATCCGGGGAAAGTCATGAACTCATATTTTGAACAGATGACATTGTTGAAGGAATTTCCTGTATTAAGGTCAGACAGGACAGTGGAATACGGCTATATTTATTTGCTTCAAGGTTATAAAAATATTAACTTAGAGGGACAAATAAAAGACTGATGTTATGACTGAAGCTAAATTCGTAAAACGTAAAAAACCCAACTACGTCAGGGCGATTATTCTTTTCGTTATTTTAATACTGGTTATTTTTCTGTTTTATAATGTAGAAACCTTATTCTCTTTTTTGTTTGAGGTCAAAGAATAGCAGATAACTGTTAGTTAAAACGATTGTGCCTTTTAACAAAGAAATATAGGCGAGTAGTTGGCGACTTGTCTGAAAATGTTATGCCTTAGTCAATGTTTTCATTGAGCATTTCCCACAGCTTGTCTTTTAATTCTGTTAATCCTGTTCGATCAATGGATGAAATGAATACATAGGGAAGATCTTTTGGAATTTCAGGAATCAATTCTGATTTTAATTCTTCATCCAGCATATCCGATTTGGAAATCGCCAGCAACCTGTCTTTGTCGAGCAATTCAGGATTGTGTTTCTTAAGTTCATTGAGCAGAATGTCATATTCCTTTTGAATATTGTCGCTATCCGCGGGAATCATAAACAGTAAACTTGAGTTTCTTTCAATATGTCTGAGAAAGCGATGTCCCAATCCCTTTCCTTCTGCGGCACCCTCAATGATACCGGGAATATCAGCCATGACAAAACTTCTGAAATCACGATATTCAACGATTCCTAAATTGGGTTTTAAGGTGGTAAATTCATAATCGGCTATTTTTGGTTTAGCCGATGTGATTACCGATAGTAAAGTAGATTTTCCTGCATTCGGAAAACCAACGAGACCGACATCGGCAAGGAGTTTTAATTCGAGTTGATACCAGCCCTCTGAACCTGCTACTCCGGGCTGTGCATATCTGGGTGTCTGATTTGTTGATGATCTGAAATGCCAGTTTCCACGACCTCCCATTCCTCCTTCAGCAAGAACTACTTCCTCGCCATCATCTGTGATCTCAAAAAGTACCTCTTGTGTTTCACTATCCTTGACGATTGTCCCGAGAGGTACATTGACATAGATATCTTCACCGTCTTTCCCGGTACTTCTGTTTTTACTTCCGGCACCTCCGTGTTCAGCCTTAAAATGTTTTTTGAACTTAAGATGGAACAGGGTCCACATATTCTTGTCACCACGCAGGATCACATGTCCTCCACGACCTCCATCTCCTCCATCAGGACCTCCTTTTGTGATGTATTTTTCCCTGTGCAAATGCACGGAACCTTTACCCCCGTTTCCGGAAGCGGCAAAGATCTTAATATAATCAACAAAATTTCCTTCTGTCATAACGGTTGATAAAGAGGTTAATTTTTAGTGACGGATTATCCGTTACAGTTTATTGATCACTTCTTCCAACTTAGAAGTGATGTCATTTATAGAACCTACACCATCAATTCCAAAATATTTATTTTGTCTTTGATAATACTCTTTTAATATTGCAGTTTTCGACTCGTATTCATTAAAACGATTTCTGATCTTACTTTCGTCCTGATCATCAGGTCGTCCACTGGTTTTTCCTCTGTTCAGCAATCTTTCCACAAGCAGGTTCTCAGGAACTTCAAGGGCGACCATACCGCTGATGCTTGTATTTTTTTCCTTAAGGAATTCGTCGAGTGATGCTGCTTGTGATTCTGTTCTTGGGAACCCATCAAATATAAAGCCATTGGCATCAGGATTGTTGTTCACTTCTGCTTTCAACATGTCTATGGTAACTTGATCCGGAACGAGATTTCCATTATCCATGTAGGATTTAGCCAACATACCTAATTCTGTTTTATTTTTAATATTAAACCTAAAAACGTCACCAGTAGAGATGTGAATCAAATTGTATTTATTTTTTAATAAATCTGCCTGAGTACCTTTTCCTGCTCCAGGAGGTCCGAACAATACTATATTTTTCATGTCAATTAAATTATATCTGTATTTTTTTGTTCAATTTATATCTTCAATTGGTAGATATCAGGAAGATTTCTCCCCAGCCCATCATAATCCAAGCCATAACCCACAATGAATTTATCTTCAATGGACTTGCCAATATAGTCTATAGGCAATTCTTTTTTAAACACATCAGGCTTAAAGAACAGGGTGGCGACCATCAGTTTTTTTACTTTTTTATCTCGAAAGATGTCATAAATTTCAGCAAGGGTATTACCGGTGTCGATAATATCCTCCAGTATGACCACCGTCTTCCCGGTCAGATCTTCATTGATACCCACCAGATGCTTGATTTTTCCACTTGAATTGACCCCTTCGTAAGAGGCCATTTTTACAAAGGTGATATGACATTCATGCGGGTAATTTCTAACAAAATCAGCCGCGAACATAAACGAACCATTAAGGATTCCTATAAAGATTGGAACTTCATCAGAACCAATATCTTCAGCAATCTGATTTGCCAGGAATTCCACGTACCTATTGATCTTATCTTTAGCGATAAACGGAACGAAATGTTTGTCGTGAATTTGAATACTTTCCATTGTTAATTAACTGATTTTAACCAAATCATATGATGTGTAAACATCATGAATTTGAAAGAAAATGCAAAAATAGGTAAAAACTAAAAACCTTTTAGGAAATATCTCCTAAAAGGTTTTTATATCAATTGAATCCTGTAATTGAGGATCAGATTTTAGCTTTTACTCTTTTTGTCTAATTTTTCAGTTGTATCATACATTATCGGCGATGCAATGAACAATGACGAATAGGTACCTACAATAACACCTATGATCAAGGCAAACATAAATCCTTTGATCGAGTCACCTCCAAAAATAAAGATGGCAAGTAGTACGATTAAGGTAGTCAAAGAGGTGTTAACCGTTCTTCCTAAAGTACTGCTCAATGCTGTATTTACTGTTCTTGAGTATTTCCACATTGGGTGTTTATTGTTAAACTCACGGATACGGTCAAAGATAACCACAGTATCATTCAGGGAGTATCCAACAACGGTTAGGATAGCTGCAATAAACGATTGTCCGATTTCCATATCAAATGGCAATACTTTATACAATAATGAGAAGATCGATAAAACAATCAATACATCATGGAAAACCGCAGCTACGGCCCCTAAACTAAATTGCCATTTTCTAAATCGGATCAGAATATAGATAAATACAACAATTAATGAACCTATAATCGCCCATATGGCTGCTTGCTTGATATCGTCAGCAATAGTAGGTCCAACCATATAGAATTCCATAATCCCTATATTTACTTCTTTATCTCCAGGTTTAAACTGTTCAAAACTGATGCCTGCAGGGATAAACGAACCTAAGCCATTATATAACAACTGCTGGATTTCATCTTCCACCGCGACTCCGTAATCATCGATCTTATATTTAGTAGTGATTTTTAACTGATTCGCTGACCCAAACGTTTTCACTTCAGGCGAACTTCCGAAGGCATCTTTTAATGTATTAGCGATTTCAGGAGGACTTACATTTTCAGCGAACCTAACTGTATAGGTTCTTCCTCCTTTAAAGTCAACACCGTAATTCAATCCATTTGTGAATAAAGATCCTAATCCAATGATCAAAATGATTCCTGAGATCAGGTAAGACATTTTCCTCTTTTTAAGGAAGTCAATATTGATATCTTTAAACCAATTCTTCGTGATATTTGTATTGAATGTAAGTTGACGGTCTTTATTTACATACCATTCTATCAATAGTCTTGTGATAAAAATTGCCGAGAACAAAGAAGTCACAATACCAATCATTAAGGTAGTGGCAAATCCTTTTACCGGTCCTGTACCAAATACATAAAGAATGATACCTGTAAGCAAGGTCGTAACGTTTGCATCCAGAATTGATGATAAGCGCTCCTCCAAAACCATCGTTGATAGATTCTTTTAAACCTTTACCTTTGTTTAATTCTTCTTTGATTCTTTCATAGATCAGCACGTTTGCATCAACCGACATACCAATAGTCAGTACGATACCTGCAATTCCAGGCAGTGTCAATACAGCTCCAAAAGAAGTAAGTACACCAAAAATGAAAAGTATATTCAAGACAAGTGCAATGTCAGAGAAAATACCTGCTTTACCATAGTAGAATAACATCCATAACAACACAATGATCAAGGCGATAATAAATGAATAGGTTCCACTATCTATAGCTTCTTGTCCTAAAGATGGCCCCACTACATCCGATTGGATGATCCTTGCGGCAGCAGGAAGTTTACCTGATTTAAGCGCATTGGCTAAATCCTGAGCTTCATCTATTGTAAATTGTCCTGAAATAGAGGTTCTACCGGTAGTAATGGCATCATTTACGCGGGGGGCTGAGTATACATAATCATCAAGAACAACCGCAACAAATTTACCTACATTGGCAGTCGTCATTTTTGCCCATTGTTTGGTCCCTTTACTATTCATGGTCATACTCACCTCAGGGTTAGCACCTAACTGATCAAAAACCTGTGACGCATCTGAAATAACATCTCCTTGAATAGGAGCTTCATCATCCCGGTTTGACTTTAGTGCGTAAAAATTGATAAAATCATTATTAGACTTAGCATCCCAGGCGAATTTTGTGTATTTTAATTCGCTTGGAAGTAGTGCTCTTACTTCTTTCATAGAAAGATATTCATTGATAATAGCGGTATCCTTTACACTGGCTGTACCGATGATGGAGCTAATATCATTTTGAGATTGCGGGAAGCGAACAAATAATTTGCTAAATAAAGGATTGGTGGTTTCGAAATCAACAGAATCTTTTACTTCTCCTAAAAGGTCATCAATTTCATCATCCTTCACCTGTGCTGAGTCTAGCTCTACTTCTGCTTCCTCAACTTTAAGGATTTCGGCAAGAGTTGTGTTAGCTGACAAAAAGAACTGTGTCAGATCCTGATTGGTATAAACTTCCCAGAATTGTAATTCAGCGGTACTTTGCAATAGTTTTCTTACACGATCAATATCTTTAGCACCTGGAAGTTCAATGAGGATTCGTCCGGATTCACCAATTCTTTGAATGTTAGGTTGGGTTACCCCAAAACGGTCTATTCTGCTTCTTAGTACTTCAAAAGCTGTATTTATAGAACCTTTTACTTCTTGTTCCAAGATAGGTTTAACCTCGTCATCGGTCATTTTGAAATTGATCTTATCTTTCAAAGATTTGTTTCCAAAAATACTTGGATCACTCAATTTGACTGAACCATTACTGGCTGTTTCAAAAGCCTCATAGAATAACAGTAAATAGTCTTTGTCACTGTCTTTTTGTGCTTTCGAAGCGTTGATAAGCGCCTCATTGAAAACAGGATTTTTAGATTCGTTTGATAAACCGAATAAGATATCCCTTACAGATACTTCTAAAATCGCATTGATACCCCCCTTAAGGTCAAGTCCAAGATTGATCTCTTTTTCTTTAACTTCATTGTAAGTAAATTCTGTGAAACCTAGATTCACCACAGGTGTATTAGCTACGGAGTCCAAATATTCCCTTTCCATTTTGCCCAATTCTTCAGTATCTGAAGCAACTGCTTTGGTTTCTGCATAGATAACAGCATCTTTCTCAACATTTTTTGCGAACCATGTGAATGATAGCTGGTATAGGCATACCACACTCAAAATGATTGCAAATAATCTAATAAGTCCCTTGTTTTGCATTCCTATCTTATTTTAAAATCTTATTTTTGATATAATCGGGCAAATATACTCAAAAGATTTAGCTTTGAAAGAAATAAGTCCTAAATTTTGGGGCGATTCTGCCTTTAGTTTTGGACAGTTTTTTTACTACTTTAGCTACTCAAATTATAAGGAAAATGGAATATAAAACAGACATTGATATAGCACAAAATACAACCCTGGTTCATATAAAGGAAATTGCTTCAAAACTTAAAATTCAGGAGGATGATCTTGAGTTGTATGGAAAATACAAAGCTAAACTACCTCTTGACCTTATTGATGAAAAAAAAATAGCAGAAAACAACCTCGTTTTGGTAACGGCTATTACTCCAACACCGGCAGGAGAGGGTAAAACTACGGTATCTATAGGGCTTACTGAAGGACTTAACAAAATTGGAGAACAGGCAACTGGTGGTTTTGAGAGAACCTTCATTGGGACCCGTTTTTGGTATCAAAGGCGGTGCTGCCGGCGGTGGTTATTCGCAGGTGGTTCCTATGGAAGACATAAATCTTCACTTCACTGGTGATTTCAACGCGGTGGAGAAGGCAAACAACTTACTGTCGGCATTAGTTGATAACAATTTGCAGGCATCAGATAATCTGAATCTTGATCCCAGGACCATTTTTTGGAAAAGGGTGATCGATATGAATGACAGGTCATTGAGAAGTATTACTATAGGACTGGGAGGAACAGCCAATGGTGTTCCAAGAGAAGATGGGTTTAACATTACGCCTGCTTCTGAGGTGATGGCAATTCTTTGTATGGCTTCTGGATTTGATGATCTCAAGAAAAGACTTGGCGACATATTTATAGGGTTTACTTACGATAAAAAACCTGTATTTGCCAGAGATCTGAAAGCTGAGAATGCCATGGCGATTTTATTAAAAGATGCGATCAAGCCTAATTTGGTGCAAACACTTGAAAAGAATCCTGCCATTATTCATGGAGGTCCGTTTGCGAATATAGCTCAGGGTACCAATACTATTTTGGCGACAAAAATGGGTTTATCCTTGTCGAATTATGTGGTAACTGAGGCCGGATTTGGTGCTGATCTTGGAGCTGAAAAATTCCTGAACATTAAATGTGCAGCTTCTGGTTTGAGTCCGAAAGCAGTTGTTTTGGTGGCAACAATCAGGGCTTTAAGGCATCATGGGGGTGCAAATAAGGATGCCATTAATGAACCCAATCCTGAATTGGTGGTAAAAGGTATTGCCAACCTTGAAAAGCACATTGAAAATATTAGAAAGTTCAATATCCAGCCAGTAGTGGCAATTAACTCCTTTACGAATGATACTCAGGAAGAGGTAAATTTGGTGATCAAGGCTTGTGCAGGACTTAGATGTTGAAGCTGTTGTTTCAAATGGATGGGCAAAAGGAGGGGAAGGAACCCGGGAATTGGCTGCTGCTGTAAAGAAAGTTGTGGAGGGAGGTCAATCTCAATTTACACCTTTATATAACTGGAAGTCACCGGTCAAAGAAAAAATTGAAAAGATCGCCAGAGAGATATATGGCGCTACCAGTGTTTCATATGATAAAATGGCGCAACTTAATTTAAGACGAATAGATAGGCTTGGATTCAATGATTTTGCTGTCTGTATGGCAAAAACACAAAAATCATTTTCTGATGATGAAAGTCTTATTGGCAGACCGGAAAACTTTGAGGTAACCGTAAGGGAGATTGAAATTGCGGCAGGTGCCGGTTTTATTATACCAATTTTGGGTAAAATGATGAGGATGCCCGGACTACCGGCTCATCCGGCTTCTGAAAACATGTCTATTGACAGTAAGGGAGTCATTTCCGGATTGTCTTAAAACTAAAAAAGCCATGAATCATATTCATGGCTTTTTTAATTCTTACATAAAAGAAGATTAGCTAACAGTTTCTTCCAACAATCCGTTTGTGTTTCGAACTGCCTCAGCACTGTTTTGTAACTTTTCTTTTTCAGCTTCGGTCAAATCAAGTTCTACGATAGATTCAATACCATTCTTACCTATGATACATGGAACTCCAATAGAAATATCATCAAGACCATATTCTCCTTCCAAAAGAGCAGAACATGGAAACATTTTTTTATGGTCACAAGCGATAGCCTGAACCATCGATGATACTGCTGCACCTGGTGCATACCAGGCACTGGTACCTAACATTTTGGTCAATGTAGCACCTCCCACTTTTGTAGCTTCGGCAACTTCATTGATCGTATCTTCGGATAAAAATTTGCTTACAGGAACACTATTTCTTACAGCAAGCCTGGTTAAAGGAATCATTCCAGTATCACTGTGACCTCCGATCACCATTCCATCAACATCCGAAGCAGGACATCCTAAGGCCTCTGCAAGTCTGTATTTGAATCTGGCACTGTCAAGTGCACCTCCCATACCAATGATACGATTTTTAGGTATGCCAAGGGCTTTGTGGGTTAAATAGGTCATGGTATCCATAGGATTACTCACTACGATAAAAATCACATTGGGAGAATGTTCAAGAACACTTTGTGTCACAGACTTCACAATGCCGGCATTGATACCGATAAGTTCTTCTCTGGTCATTCCTGGTTTACGAGGAATTCCACTTGTTATCACAGCGATGTCACTATTGGCCGTTTTGGAATAATCGTTTGTACTACCTGAGATCAGGGTGTCAAATCCGTTTAAAGAAGCGGTTTGCATAAGGTCCATAGCTTTTCCTTCAGCATAATTTTCTTTAATGTCAATGATGACAACCTCTGAGGCGAAATCTTTGATTGCGATGTATTCGGCACAACTCGCTCCAACTGCTCCTGCACCAACTATAGTTACTTTCATATTACTAAAATTTATAATTAATTAAATAGGTTTGTTCTAAATTTTAAGACCCAAGCTCTTTTTGAAGGGTCTTGGGTCTTGTAAATGTTTAAATGTCAATATTTGCGTAAACTGCATGTTTTTCAATGAATTGACGTCTTGGGGGAACATCATCTCCCATCAGCATTGAGAAAACCCGATCTGCCTCGGTACCATTTTCAATAGATACCTGACGCATGGTTCTGAATTCCGGATTCATTGTTGTGTCCCATAACTGTTCTGCATTCATCTCTCCAAGACCTTTGTAACGTTGAATGGTTCCACCACCAAATTTTTCAACAATAAGATCCCTCTCTGTATCAGACCAGGCATATTCTTTTTTTGCACCTTTTTTAACCAGATACAGTGGTGGAGCAGCGATATAGATATTGCCATTTTCTACCAACTCACGCATATAGCGGAAGAAGAAAGTTAGGATAAGTGTGGCGATATGACTTCCATCAACATCGGCATCACACATGATGACGATTTTATGGTATCTAAGTTTACTCAGGTTAAGAGCCCTTGGATCTTCTTCGGTTCCGATAGTTACACCCAGAGCCGTATACATACTTTTGATCTCTTCATTTTCAAAAACCTTGTGTTGCATGGCTTTTTCAACATTAAGGATCTTACCTCTTAAAGGAAGAATAGCCTGAAAATTTCTGTCTCTACCTTGTTTGGCAGTACCTCCTGCAGAATCACCCTCAACTAAAAAGATCTCACATTTTTCAGGATCACTCCATGCACAATCAGATAGTTTACCTGGTAATCCGCCTCCGGACATAACCGTTTTACGCTGTACCATTTCTCTTGCTTTGCGCAGCAGCATGTCTGGCCTGAGCAGCAAGAATCACCTTTTGAACGATGATTTTCGCATCTTCAGGATTCTCTTCAAGATAGTCAGTAAGCATTTCAGAAACTGCCTGACTAACTGCAGGACTTACATCTCTGTTACCAAGTTTGGTTTTAGTTTGACCTTCAAATTGTGGTTCAGCAACCTTTACAGAAATAATCGCAGTAAGACCTTCTCGAAAATCATCACCAGCAATGTCAAATTTTAATTTGCTCAACAATCCGGATGTTTCTGCGTATTTCTTTAAGCGTATTGGGTTAATCCTCTTCTAAATCCGGATAAATGTGTTCCTCCTTCGTGGGTATTGATATTGTTTACATAGGAATGAAGGTTTTCTGTATAAGATGTGTTGTATACCATGGCGACTTCAACGGGAATACCATTTTTTTCTCCTTCCATGCTGATCACATCTGAGATCAGTTGCTCTCTGGTGGCGTCTAAGTATCTGACAAATTCCTTTAGACCATCTTCACTGATAAAATTGATTCATGAATAAAGTTTCCTTCATCATCTTTATTTCGCTTATCTGTAATCGTTATTGTCACACCCTGGTTCAAATAGGAAAGTTCTCGCATTCTGGCTGAAAGAATCTCATAGCTAAAAACAATTTCTGTTTGAAAGATGGTATCATCTGCCAAAAAGGTTACTTCAGTTCCATTTCCATCTGATTCTACCTACTTGTTTTACCGGGTAAAGTGCTTTTCCTTTTTCGTATTCCTGTTGCCATAGTTTTTCCCATCTCTGAATACAGTAGCTTTAAGTTTATTTGAAAGGGCATTTACTACAGAAACCCCAACACCGTGCAATCCACCGGAAACTTTATACGAATCCTTATCAAATTTTCCTCCGGCTCCAATTTTCGTCATTACGACTTCCAGAGCAGAAACACCTTCTTTCGCATGGGTATCCACTGGAATTCCTCGACCATTGTCTCTTACAGTGATAGAATTGTCTTCATTGATATAAACATCTATTCGTATCGCAATGTCCGGCCATAGCTTCATCGATAGAGTTATCGACAACTTCATATACCAAATGATGAAGTCCTCTGGAACTTACATCTCCAATGTACATTGACGGCCGCATGCGAACATGTTCCATTCCTTCTAAAGCCTGAATACTATCTGCTGAATATTGATTTTTGTTAGTTTCTTCACTCATATTTTTTAGTTCTCTTTTTGTGCTAAAAATTTAAAACGTACAAATATAAGAAAACCCCAGCTTTCTAGCCTTTTTTTTGCAGTTTTAAAGCACTAAGTTATCAACATTTTTGACTGCTGAAACGCTAATGATGGTTAGATAAACTGATAATGAGTGTATAAATCATAAAAAAACCTGTTTAGATAGTATCTAAACAGGTTTTTTTTCTTGTGCAAATTAAAATAGCTTAATATTTGTTTATTTGCAATGCTAATCATTTCAGAGATATTATTCCCCTCAGTCCAATATTCGAAATTGATTAACATTATTATAAACTAAAAGTTTATTTTTGTTACTATGAAATTAAATCAAGAATTAGACCTTGAAATTAAAATCTTTACAAACGTAAGATTCAAATCTGAAGAAAATCTGAAGTTTTACTCAGATTTGAAATAATTATTAAAAAAAGCCTGTAAAAAATGAAATTGCCTACAGGCTTTTTTATTTAAATTAAAACAACTTAATGTTTCAATTGATTTGCAATAACCCACCTCAAGGTTTCTATTCCCCTCAAAATATAGCCTTTCATGTAAGTTATGCTGATATCTTCTTTGTTATTTCAGTATTCATAGCATGAATTTTTGAACGTTCTGAAACAGTTATTTAAATACAATAACAATCAGATAACGGGACAAATGTAAGTGCTGTTTCTAAAGAAAATCTGAAGAATTCGAAAGATTTATAAATCTACCTTTTTGATTAAAAATAAATTGAGATATTGTGTTGGTCCTCAACATATGAATGAGTGATATTCCAATTATAGTTATCGCATATTTTTTTTACAATGGCCAATCCAAGCCCAAATGAATTACTTGCGGTACTCTCTTTTTTAAATCTTTCAAAAAGAGAATGAAGAGCTCATTTTAGGAGCTTCTCCAGAATTAGAAACACTAATAAAGAGATCGGTGGTTTGAATAAGGATCTGACCTTTTTCAATATTGTGTTTAATTGCGTTACTGATCAAATTGGAGATGACCATATCAAATAAAAGTGGGTTGGCCTGAATTTTGACATCCAGGGTGGATTTCATTTCTACCTTCAGTTTTTTGTTGTTTATAAAATCATCAAATATTTCTAAATGACTTTCGATAACTTCGTTGACTCTGAATGGTCTCAACATCCTTAAATTGTCTGATTTTCAATTTTTGAAAGCAGCAACAGGGTTTTGTTCAATTTAGCAAGTCTTTGAACAGATAGATAAATAGCCTTGATCTGAGCTATCTGAGCTTTAGTCAAGGTTATCAGATTGGAGAAGCAGTTCTGATTTGGTTTGCATTATTGCCAAAGGTGTCTGCATTTCATGAGATGCATTTTCGGTAAACTCCTTAAGGTTGTTAAAGTCAGAATTAATCTTATTGGTCAGTTTTGATAAAGAGTCGTTTAATTCCTGAAATTCGTCAATATCGGAAGACTGAAGTTCGATCGGGCGATTCGCTTCAACCGAAAAATTTTTGAGTGATTCAAGATTGTTATAAAAAGGTAACCATACCCTTCTCATGACGATAGTATTGACAAAATAAACGGTAATTATCAAGAGCAGAACAACAATACCTACCGAAACAGTAATGCCGAGTATGGCATCCTGGTTTCGAACAAGAGAACTTCTGGTAATAATTCTATAGGTTTTTCCCTGGAGTGTTTCAACAGAAGTTAGTTGTCTGTACAATTCGTACTTTTCCTTGTTGTTGACCACATGATACATAAGTGTATCTTTAAAGTATAAAGTGTCCTTAGGCGGATTATTTGATTTAAAGTCTTCTACATCAAAAATAGGAAGCGGATTTTCATATTTGATCTTTTTAGCGATCAATTCCTTATCCCAAAGCAATTTTTCATCCTGTTTTTTGGTAACAACATGCTTTAAAGTAAAGTATATGACAGAACTGGAAATTATAAAAATAATAACCGAGTACAGGATATAAGTCTTTCTTGTTTTTTCAAATAATTTCACTCAAAAATCAAATTTATGGAAGTTGTCTTATTGCTTTTGAATCTATAAAATAAAGCTATTCTCCAAATTTATAACCCAAACCATAAATGGTTTGAAGATAGTCATTTGCACCACTTTTTTTTAGTTTTTTTCTTAAATTTCTCATGTGGGTATAGATAAAATCGAAATTATCGACCATGTCGATATTATCGCCCCACAAATGTTCAGCAATAGCTTCTTTGGTTAAGACTCGGTCCTTATTTGTAATAAAATAAAGTAGCAGAAAATATTCTTTTTTGGTAAGGTCCAAGGATACGTCATTTACGATGGCTCTTTTGGCGACCGGGTCAATTTCAATTTCCTTGTAAACAATTTCATTACTTCCTTCAAATTTCCGCCTTCTAAGCAAGGAATTAACTCTTGAATTAAGTTCTGCCAAATGAAATGGTTTTGTAATATAATCATCTGCACCCAGATCAAGACCTTTAAGTTTGTCGTCCAGGGAATCCTTAGCTGACACAATAAGAACTCCTGTTTCAGGACTTTTTTCTTTGATAAATTTCAGCAATTCCAATCCGTTACCATCAGGAAGGTTAATGTCGAGTATCACGACGTCATAATTATAGGAAATCAATTTGTCTTCCGCTTCAAAAAAATTAGGGGCAGTTTCACAAACAAAATCTTCTTTTTCCAAATACCCGCTAGTTGCGTTAAGCAACTCCATTTCATCCTCTACTATCAATAGTTTCATGTCGACATAATTTAAGGTTTTACAAAAATAGTATATAATTGACATACTTGGCCAATTAAAATACTTTTAACAGATTCTTGGCTTTTTTAAACAGGTAGATTTTTCTATACAATTTGCAAAAGAGAATGGTTGATATAATAATAATGGATTTAGTGCGTTTATTATTATCGAATGATTACTTAATAATTGTTTGTTGCTATGAATAAGAAAATAATTACCTCAATGCTTTGTTGTGCGTTGTTGTCAAGTGTAATGAGCTTTGCTCAAAAATTTGACAAACCGGATAAAGCGCCTGTCGATATCTCATATCTCACTACTTCTAAAATTCCAAAACCATTGGTAAAAGTAGTTTACGGAAGACCTCAAAAGGAGTCAGAATAAAGTATTTGGTGAACAAATCCCCTATGGAGAGATTTGGAGCACTGGTGCCAATGAAGCCACAGAAATAAAGTTCTTCACTGATATGTCTTTTGGAAGGAAACTTGTAAAGGCCGGTACCTATGTATTGCATACAATTCCGGGAGAAAAGGAATGGACCATTATACTTAATAGTAATACGGATACGTGGGGGTCATTTTTCTATGATGAATCTAAAGATGTGGTTCGTGTAAAGATACCGACCAAGGAGGCGGAAGCAATTGATATTTTTTCGATAGGCTTCAAAGAAGATTTTAACAATATTTTCATGGTTTTAGCATGGGATGATACACGAATCGATATACCACTTGCCACACAGGACGTGATTTTAGCAAAAATTTAATTTCTATGAAAAAGATATATATCAATCTGGGATTAGCCTGCATTTTCACTTACTTTTTTAGTGTCAGTCTGAATGCACAGGAATTTAGAAATTTGGACACAAGTCCCCATGATATCGTGTATTTCAGGACCAATAAAATTTCTCCACCAAAGATCAAGGTGCTCTACGGCAGACCGAAAAAAAACGGAAGAGAAATCTTTGGAAATGTGATTCCATACGGTAAAATTTGGAGAGTTGGTGCCAACGAAGCTACAGAAGTTGTTTTTTATAACGACGTCGTCTTTGGAGAAACAGAAGTTAAAGCAGGCACTTATGTGTTATATGCAATTCCAGAACAAAATGAATGGACTTTGATCCTAAGTTCCAATACTGATGTATGGGGAACCTATGAATATGAAGATAAGTATGATGTGGCCAGAACCACCGCTAAAGTCAGTAAAGCTGAATTTCTGGAAGCATTTTCAATAGGGTTTAAAGATAAAGGAAAACACGTGAATATGGTGTTAGCCTGGGATACTACCCGAATTACCGCGCCTATCAAAATAATTTTGTAAGCTAATAAACTTTCTCCCCGTTGATATAAGTTCCATTTATCTTGATATTTGGAACTTGATCTATTGGTACCTCCATGATATCCTGGTCCAATATCACAAAATCAGCAAATTTATCTACTTCAATTGAGCCTTTTTCCTTTTCTTCAAAATTTGCATAAGCGGCCCATATGGTCATTCCCTTAAGGGTTTCTTCCCGACTCAATCCGTTTGTCATTTCAAACCCGCCTTCCGGATAACCTGAAAGGTCTTTTCTGGAAACGGCAGCATAAAAAGTAAGCATTGGATTTACTTTTTCTACCGGAAAATCAGTTCCCAATACTATTCTTCCATTAATTTCCAGCAAGTTTTTAAAGGCATATGCTCCCTTGATCCTTTCCGGTCCTAATCGATCTTCTGCCCAATACATGTCACTTGTTGCGTGAGTTGGCTGAACCGATGGAATAATTTCTGTAAAATAGTCGAATTCATCGGGGTCTATGACCTGTGCATGTTCAATTCTCCATCTCCGGTTTGTTTGACTTTTGAGTTCTTTTGCATAAGTCTTAAGAATATAGGAATTGGCCGAATCTCCAATGGCGTGTGTATTCATTTGAAAATCAGACTTAGCCAAAGTTCTGGCAATATTGGCAAGATCATCAAGGCTGGTTACCATGGCTCCAAAATGATCATCCCTGTCAGAATAAGGTCTTTTCAAAACAGCTCCTCTTGAACCAAGAGCCCCATCGGCATAAATCTTAAAAGATCTAACGTTCAATCTATCTGTTTTTGTGATCCCTTTTTCCAAATAATAGTCGAGATTTTCAGGGCTTGCAGATACCATTGCATAGACCCTTATTTTTAGGTCACCATTTTGTTGCATGCTATCAATAAGGTCAATGGTATTTCTTCCAAGTCCGGCATCACTTACAGTGGTTAGTCCAAGCTCTAAGCAGATATTTTCAGCATCTTTCAGAGCCTGAATTCTTTCCTGAAGTCCAGTCTCCGGGATGATCCTATTCACCATTTTCATGGCATTGTCAACTAGCACACCTGTAATTTTACCGTTCTTTTTCACAATTTCACCTCCCGACACTACGGTATTTTCATCAATACCAGCAAGATTGAGGGCAGCCTGATTGACGAGAAGTGCATGTCCGTCTATTCTGGTTAAGGCAATAGGAATATTTGGGAAAAGCCTGTCTAATTGATCCTTTGTTGGATACTCTTTGATCTTCCAGTCATTTTGATCCCAGCCACGGCCTTTTATAAAATCGAGATTCTTTTCTTCTTGAAAGGTCTTTACTCTTTTGATGATCTCATCAAAACTTGTGGTCCCGGTAAGATCAACCGTTTGCATAAAAAGACCGAGATTATTAAAATGACAGTGACCATCGATGAGTCCCGGAAGCACTGTTTTTCCTTCGAGGTTTATGACCTTATCAGATCGGTATTGTTTTTTGATTTCTTTTGAAGTTCCTACACCAATAAATAGGCCATCTTTTATAGCGAACGACTGAGCTTTTGGTGCCTCGTCATTTACCGTGTAAATGGTTGCATTGGTAATAATAAGATCTGCTTGTTGCTTTTCCCGGCTGCAGGAGATAAGCACAAAAGTACTTATCAAGTATATGAGGGGTTTATACATGATGTCTTTTTTTGAAGTAGATGAAAAAGTAAAGATATAAAATTAAGGCACACCAAGCGCTTTGTGCTTTGCATCTTTAAGTGTAACTTTGCCAACCTGAAACAAAACACCTCTTGTAAAGCGTAAGTTTAGATTTAAGCTTTTTATAATCAGGTGATTGGATTTGTAAAATCACTTTATAAAAATCAAGATTTTTCCAAAAACCTTGATTGAATACAATTTATGTTAAAAGGAATGAAATATTACTTTAATGAGATAGAAGCCAAATGGCAGAAGTATTGGAGCGAGAACCAAACGTTCAAGGCTGATAATGTCAGCCAAAAGGAAAAGTATTATGTTTTGGATATGTTTCCTTATCCGTCAGGGGCAGGGCTTCATGTTGGACATCCTCTGGGATATATAGCTTCGGATATTTATGCTCGCTATAAAAGACATAAAGGTTTTAATGTACTGCATCCTCAGGGCTATGATTCGTTTGGACTACCGGCGGAGCAATACGCGATCCAAACAGGACAACACCCTGCGAAAACCACCCAGGAAAACATTAAAACCTACAGAAGACAATTAGATCAGATAGGTTTTAGTTTTGATTGGAGCAGGGAAGTAAGAACTTCAGATCCATCTTATTATAAATGGACACAGTGGATCTTTATCCAGTTGTTCAACTCTTATTATTGTAAGGATGCTGACCAGGCAAGAGATATTGCAGAATTAGAGCATGTTTTCGAAAAGGAAGGAAATCAAAATATCAACGCTTCTTGCGACGATAATGTAGAATTATTTTCTGCTCTAGAATGGAAATCCTTTAACGCGGAACAAAAGGAGCAGATACTTTCTCAATACAGGTTGACCTATTTATCAGAAACAGAGGTGAACTGGTGTCCTGCTCTGGGTACAGTGTTGGCTAATGATGAAATTGTGAACGGAGTTTCAGAAAGAGGAGGGTTTCCTGTTGTTAGAAAAAAAATGAAGCAATGGTCGATGAGAATTACGGCCTATGCACAAAGGTTATTGGATGGCCTTCAAAAGATAGACTGGCCTCAGCCCCTTAAAGATTCACAAACCAATTGGATTGGCAGATCAGAAGGAGCCATGGTGAGTTTTGAGGTTCAGGATCACAATGCCTTTATTGACGTTTTTACGACGAGGCCCGATACTATTTTTGGCGTGTCGTTTATGACACTCGCACCTGAACATGATCTGGTATCTAAAATCACCACTCCCGAACAGAAGGAAGCTGTGGAAGCCTATGTTTTATCTACATCAAAAAGGAGCGAAAGAGACAGGATGGCTGATGTAAAGACCATTTCGGGTGTATTTACAGGAGCCTATGCGATTCATCCTTTTAGCGGAAAAAAGATCCCGGTATGGATAGGGGATTATGTACTGGCAAGTTATGGAACCGGAGCCGTGATGGCAGTTCCTTGCGGGGACCAGCGAGACTACGATTTCGCCAAATATTTTGATTTGGAAATACCAAATATTTTTGACAATCAGGATATTTCGGAACAGGCATGTGAAGATAAAAATGCAGTTATAGCGAATTCAGGTTTTATAAGTGGCCTGAATGCCAAGGAAGCGATCAGAAAGGTGATCGAGGAGTTGGAAAAAAGGCAAATAGGAGAAGGTAAGGTCAATTATAGGTTAAGAGATGCGGTTTTCTCAAGACAGCGGTATTGGGGAGAACCCTTTCCTGTGTATTATGTCAATGGCCTGCCTAAAATGATCGACAAGAAACATTTACCGATTACTTTGCCTGAGGTTGAGAAATACCTTCCCACGGAGGATGGAAAACCACCCTTGGGAAATGCAACGGTATGGGCTTGGGATACGAAAAAGAACAAAATCGTTTCAAACGAGTTGATCGATGAAAAGACAGTTTTTCCATTAGAATTAAATACCATGCCGGGATGGGCAGGCAGTTCCTGGTATTTTAACCGATATATGGATGCTACAAATAAAGATGTTTTCTGCAGTAAAGAGGCACAGAATTACTGGAAAGACGTTGATTTATATATAGGAGGAAGTGAACATGCAACCGGTCATTTGTTGTATTCGAGATTTTGGCAAAAATTTCTTTATGATAAGGGATTGGTCCCCGTTGATGAATATGCAAAGAAACTGATCAACCAGGGAATGATACTAGGGACTTCTGCTTTTGTCTATAGGAAGGAAGGAGAAAACACTTTTATCTCAAAGGGATTGATCAAGGATGAAAAGGTTCAGCCCCTTCATGTAGATGTGTCACTGGTCAATGCATCAAATGAGCTTGATATGGAAGGGTTTAAAAGTCATGCCTTTAATAAGGATCTAAAGGATGCTTCCTTTGTTCTGGAAGACGGTAAGTATATCGTGGGGCGTGAGGTTGAAAAAATGTCCAAATCAAAATACAATGTTGTAAATCCTGATGATATCTGCCGAGACTATGGCGCTGATACCTTGAGAATGTATGAAATGTTTTTGGGGCCTCTTGAACAGGCTAAGCCATGGAATACAGCCGGAATTACAGGTGTTCACGGCTTTTTAAAGCGCCTTTGGAAATTATTTCATGTATCCGAAACGTTCTCTGTAAGTGAAGATACTGCAACAGCAGAGGAGTTGAAAGTTTTACATAAGACGATCAAAAAGGTCGATGAGGATATTGCGAATTTTTCCTTTAATACCTCAGTAAGTTCTTTTATGATCGCTGTGAATGAACTCACCGCCCTCAAATGTTCCAAGCGAAGTATTTTGGAACCTTTGGTCATTCTGATCTCACCCTATGCACCGCATATTGCTGAAGAGTTATGGAATAAGTTAGGACATACAGATTCAGTTGCGGCTGCTGAATATCCCGTATTTGATCCCAAATATCTGGTGGAAAGCACTAAAACATATCCGGTCTCTTTTAATGGAAAAATGAGATTTACAATAGAGTTGTCATTGGATCTTGACAAAGCCGCAATAGAGAAAGCTGTCATGGAGGATGATAGAACTCAACAACAATTGGGAGGGAGAAGCCCGAAAAAGGTAATCGTGGTTCCAGGCAAGATCGTGAATATCGTTGGTTAATGGATTTTAATATTGAACTAATAGGGATCATTGCGGCAATATTGACAACTTCTGGATTTGCTCCTCAGGTTTATAAAAGTTTAAAAACCAAAGAAGTAGGAGGCGTGTCCCTAACGATGTATGTGGTCATGTTTATAGGATTACTTTTTTGGCTGTATTATGGGATCCTTATGAATAGTTTTTCAATGATCCTGGCAAATACTGTGTCTGGAATGTTGGTGTTGGTTCAGATTGTGGCAAAGATTATTTACTCAAATGCTAAACCATCATAAATATCGAGTTCCAGAATAAAAATAGAGCATTTTTTATTTTCAGTTAAGACGCTTATAACCTATTTTTATCAAAAAAATTGGTTTTATGATAGTTGGTCTTCCAAAAGAAATTAAGAATAATGAAAGTAGGGTTGCTTTAACACCTGCGGGGGTCATGGAATTGATCCGAAATAACCATATGGTTTATGTGCAAAAGAATGCCGGTTCTCACAGTGGGTACGATGATGAAGAGTACCTAAATGTAGGTGCTGTGATTTTGCCCGATATTTATGAGGTTTATGAAAAATCGGACATGATTGTCAAGGTCAAGGAACCTATTGAACTGGAGTATGACCTGATCAAAGAAGGTCAGATTGTGTTTACTTATTTTCATTTTGCCTCTTCAGAGAAATTGACACGGGCCATGATCAATAATAAGTCCATATGTATTGCCTATGAAACAGTAGAGGATATTAACGGTAATTTACCATTGTTGACTCCAATGTCAGAGGTAGCGGGTAGGATGGCCGTGCAACAAGGAGCAAAATATCTTGAAAAACCAGCCAAAGGCAAAGGAGTATTGTTAGGTGGTGTACCAGGGGTACCTCCTGGTAGAGTATTGGTATTAGGAGGAGGTGTTGTCGGGATACAAGCGGCAAAAATGGCAGCGGGCCTGGGCGCTATAGTGACCATACTTGATGTAAATATGGATCGATTACGTCATATCAATGATGTCATGCCTCATCATGTGATCACAGAGTTTTCAAATGAATACAATATAAGAAAGCATATAAAAACCCACGACTTGATTATTGGAGGCGTATTGATAAAAGGAGCTAAAGCGCCAAAGTTAATCACAAGGGATATGCTAAAGGATATGCATCCTGGAACTGTCATTGTCGACGTAGCAGTGGATCAGGGCGGTTGCGTAGAAACCACAAGACCAACGACACATGAAGAACCTGTTTATATTATTGATGATATAGTTCACTACTGTGTCGCAAATATGCCGGGAGCGGTTCCTTATACTTCTACAAAGGCACTTACCAATGTAACCTTACCATTTGTCATTGAAATTGCAAATAAAGGATGGGAAAGGGCATGTGAAGAGAACAATTCTTTAAGCAAGGGGCTCAATATTGTTAAAGGCAAAGTAGTATACGATGAGATAATTGAAACATTTGATCTTGTCATAAATAGGTTATTCAAATACACAGATGATTAATTATGGAAACCGTATCATAAATAGAATATTTTTAATAGTTTTGGGTAAAATATGAATGTATGAAGATAAAATTACTCATTTTTTCTACTTTCCGAATTTTAGTATTGTTCTTATTTTTTATAATAATGATACAAGAGGTTTCTTCTCAGGGATTATATGTCGGATCAAATGCAGAGTTATTCCTTTCCAAAGATGCCATATTCACTACCAATAATACTGTTGTTGAGGTAGATGATAATGGAACTTTTTCTCTAGAAGCAGGTAGCGATTGGGGTTCTGATATGGAATTTGTAAATGGTCCTGTTACAGTATACGGAACCGGAGAAACAAAGTTGCCTGTAGGTGACAATGGGGTTTATGCTCCGGTAATGATGAATCATACAGGTGATGTTACAGCCAAATATTCCAATGCAGCTCCGTCCAATGGAACCAATGGCACTGATGTTGATGCCGTGTCTGATGTTGAGTTTTGGGAACTTTCCGGAACAGCGGTAGTAACCCTGCCATGGAATGAGAACAGTGATATTACTGCCCTTGTCAATGATAATGGAGGAGCATTAAGCTCAGTTTCAATAGTTGGACTTAATGGAGGAGTTTGGGACTTGATCAGTGCATCACGATCTTATACGGTCACAGGAGATCTGCTAAACGGCAGTGTAACAAGTGACCTTAATAATGAGGTGAATTTAAATGGCTATGGTCAATACACTTTTGGAATAGACCATCAAGTAGTGCTATCTGTAAATGACCTTTTTCTTTCGACAGGAATAAGTTTGTTGTCGAATCCCGTAAAAGCCATAGAGGAAAATGTCAGGTTTTCAACATCGGGTGAAATAGTTGAACTGAAGGTTTCAATTTATGATATCAATGGAAGATTAGTCAAGTATTTTGATAAAGTTGATCTTTCTCTTGGTGAAGGAAGCCTATCCAAATCAAATTTGAAAAGTGGTTTATATTTTGTCAAGTTTGAACATGAAGGAAAACAAGGTGTAAAAAAATTAATAATCGAATAATAATCAATTGATCATGAACAAAATTTTAACAGCCCTGATTTGTATTATTGGCATTAATGTAAGTGCAATAGGTCAGGTAGGAATAGGAACCAGTTCTCCGGATGCTTCAGCCGCATTGGATGTAACTGCAACTGACAAAGGCTTGTTAATGCCGAGAATGACTACCGCACAAAGAACAGCCATTTCAAGCCCGGCTAATAGCCTGATGGTTTTTGATACCGATACCAATTCCTATTGGTCTTATATTGACGGCGCCTGGGTTGAGGACAAACCCGGAACAGGGAAATTTGTGGATGGGGCAGCGGCTGATATTGCTTATTATGAAGGAAGAGTTGGAATAGGAATCGAATGAGTTTTCTACAGGTTCATAAACTTTATGTTCGAGAATGTAAAAGTACTGACTGGGTTAATACATCGGCTGTTATTAGAGCTATATTACGATGGAACTGGAACAAGTGGTCATACATATGGCTTGGCGGTGTAGCTCAGAAACAATTCGACAGGAACAATTAGCTTATGCAATTGGAGTCCAGAGGAATGATTGAAAATCCTAATGCGTGGAGGATCAATTACAACTGGAGTTGGATCTTATCCACAGATTTATAATTCTGGAACAATTAATCTATGGATCTTGGCGTTTAAGTGATAGTCACAGAATTACTCAATAATGCCAGGAACCATGGTACAACAGGACGTGGTATGGATGTTGGTCTTATTAATGAATCTGGAGCAACAATAGGAACAGCTTCATTGGCTTCATTGTATGCTACAAATGATGGTACAATTACAGGAGATGCATATGGTTTGTTTATTGGAGGTCAGCTGGTACAGGATCAGTCGGAGGAAACTCATATGCCCTATATTTGTCAACACCATTCTCAAATGTTGCAGGAACGGCTTATGCCTTGTACTCAGACAATGTAAATAACTCATATATGGCTGGTAATTTAGGTGTTGGCACTTTGGATCCACAGCAAAAAGTACATATCACCGGAGTATTGCGTTTGGAACCTCAGGCAAGTGCACCAACTGGTGGCTTGGGTGATTTATACGTGAATGCCGACGGTACTTTATTTTTCCATAACGGCACCGAATGGAGAGCTGTACAATTGGTGCCATAATGGAAATTGAAAATTGATAGAAACGCAGTCAAGTATCAATAATTCTTATAAATAAATCATATTTTCTTTGATAATTGAAAAAAGTTTATAAATTTGCTTACTCAAAATGAAAAATAACACAATTCATACATGGTGGTGGTCTTTACAAAACGATAAATTTGTGAAGTAGTAACCTGTATATAAAAATATTGATTAGGCTTGTCTTCACGACAGGCCTTTTTTTTTAATCTGAATTCAATGAAGTATCAATTACATACCAATTACAAGAAAATACTTGCGGACACCATTACTCCGGTGAGCATTTATCTGAAGATCAGAGATACATTTCCCAACAGCATTTTATTGGAAAGTTCTGATTATCATGGGAATGAAAATAGTTTTTCTTATGTATGCTGTAATCCGATTGCAAGTATAACGGTCAAGGATCAAATAGTTACCGAAACTTTTCCTGATGGGAGCAGCAATCTGACCCACTGTAATAAGGCGGATGAAATTCCTGGAATGATACATGATTTTAGCCAGAAGTTTGCCACTGAAAATCAAAAGTTCAAATTTATCAATAATGGTTTGTTTGGTTATATAGGTTATGATGCTGTAAAATACTTTGAAGACATAGAAATCGTAAAAAAGGAAGGCGATCTTGAAATTCCTGATATTTACTATGCTGTTTATCAGAATATTATAGCAATCAATCACTTTAAGAATGAAGCCTATATCTTTTCCCATTCATATGACCAAAAAAATAATATTGAAGAGATCCATCAATTGATAGGGAATCGAAATTTTGCCTCTTATACGTATAAAAATGCCAACGATGAAAAATCAAGCTTATCAGATGCCGAATTTATGGAGCATGTCGAGTTGGCTAAAAAACATTGTTTTCGAGGAGATGTTTTTCAATTGGTGCTTTCGAGAAGGTTTTCACAGGGCTTCAAGGGGGATGAATTCAATGTTTACCGTGCACTGAGATCAGTAAATCCTTCCCCTTATCTGTTCTATTTTGACTATGGAAACTTCAAGATTTTCGGATCTTCACCTGAAGCTCAATTGGTAATTAATGAAGGTAAGGCTGAGATTCATCCGATTGCGGGAACCTTTAAAAGAACGGGTGATGACGAAAAGGATCTGGAAGTTGCCAAATCACTGGCTCAGGATGAAAAGGAGAATGCAGAACATGTGATGCTTGTGGATCTTGCCAGAAATGACCTGAGCAGAAATGGTGAAAATGTAAAAGTGGAAAAATATAAGGAAATTCAGTTTTTTTCTCACGTAATTCATTTGGTCTCCAAGGTCATCGGAGAAAAGTATAAAGATGCCATTACATTTCAGGTAGTAGCTGATACTTTTCCAGCAGGAACGCTATCAGGAGCACCTAAACATAAGGCCATGCAACTCATAGAAAAATACGAGAAACACAACAGAACTTTTTATGGAGGAGCCATTGGTTTTATGGATTTTGAAGGGAACTTCAACCATGCCATTATTATCAGGTCCTTTTTAAGTAAGAACCACCGTTTACATTATCAGGCCGGAGCAGGAATTGTATCCAAATCATCGGCAAACGACGAATTACAGGAAGTATATCATAAGTTGGGAGCTTTAAAAAAGGCCATGGAGCTGGCAGAAAATATTTAGGCAATGAAAAACATTTTAGTAATAGATAATTACGATTCCTTTACCTATAATCTGGTGCATTATTTGCATGATCTGGGCTGTGAAGTAACGGTCAAAAGAAATGATAAGCTGAGTTTGGAAGAAGTTGAAGGATTTGAAAAGATTTTATTGTCGCCTGGCCCGGGCATTCCGGATGAGGCAGGTCTGCTAAAACCGATCATCAAAAAGTACGGATCCACCAAGAGTATTTTAGGGATTTGTTTGGGGCAGCAAGCCATAGCAGAAGTATATGGAGGCAGTATTGAGAATTTAAATAAAGTGTATCACGGTGTGTCAACCATGATAGAAAGAGTTAATGATGACCCTGTTCTATATAAAGATATCCCAGTAGAGTTAGAAGTTGGCAGGTATCATTCATGGGTGGTCTCCAAAGATTTACCCCAGGAACTGATTGTAACTTCTGTAGATGAGAACGGTGAGATCATGTCCTTAAGACATCTGACGCATGATGTTCGGGCAGTGCAATACCATCCTGAATCGATCCTGACCCCTGAGGGGAAAAAAATGTTGAAAAACTGGGTAGAATCATAAGCCCATAATGAATAGTAGCAAATAATGAGAGAAATACTAAATCGTCTGATCAATCAGGAAACTATTTCGAAGAAGGAAGCCAAGAATGTCTTGGTCAATATTTCAAAAGGGATCTATAATACCAGTCAGATTGCCTCTTTTTTAACCGTCTATATGATGAGAAGTATATCGGTGGAAGAACTTGACGGGTTTCGCGAAGCCCTATTAGAGCTATGTTTGCCTATAAACCTTTCTGATTTTAACACTATAGATCTTTGTGGCACCGGAGGCGATGGAAAGGATACGTTCAATATTTCAACCTTAGCCTCTTTTGTTACTGCAGGAGCAGGTGTAAAGGTTGCCAAACACGGAAATTACGGAGTCTCATCTTCATGCGGATCGTCTAATGTCCTGGAGTATCTTGGTATCAGGTTTTCCAATGATGAAGCATTTTTACAACGTTCCATAGACAAGGCCGGAATCTGTATATTGCATGCTCCTTTATTTCACCCCGCTATGAAAAACGTGGCACCCATCAGAAAAGAATTAGGGGTAAAGACCTTTTTTAATATGTTGGGACCTATGGTAAATCCATCTTTTCCACAAAACCAAATGGTAGGTGTTTTTAATTTAGAACTAGCCAGAATGTATGGGTATTTATACCAAACTACAGATAAGAATTATGCCATTTTGCACGATCTCGCCGGATATGATGAAATTTCCTTGACCGATCGCACGAAAATGATCACTAATGATGAAGATAAGATGGTTATCCCATCAGACCTGGGCATTGAGCAGATCAGGCAAGATGCTATTTATGGAGGTAAAACAGTTAGTGAAAGTGCCGAGATCTTTGAAAAGGTGCTTAGAGCGGAAGGGACAGTGGCCCAATCTAATGTAGTTTGTGCCAATGCCGGATTGGCCATTTCAGTTGTCAATAAGATCAGTCATCGGGAAGGCTTCGAACTGGCAAAGGAATCACTTTATGGAAAAAAGGCCTTACATGTATTTAAGCAATTACGTGAGATCAGTAGTTAAAATTAAGCATGAAGATGAATATATTAGATAAAATTATCATAGATAAAAGGGAGGAAGTAGCTTCAAAAAAGAAGTTGATACCCCTATCCTATTTGGTGAAGTCACCACTTTTGGAAAGAGAGGCTCTATCCCTGTCACAAAGTATTTTGGACGGCAGCGGTATTATAGCTGAATTTAAGAGAAGAAGCCCATCGAAACAGGTCATCAACCATAGAGATGGTATCATTGAGGTAGTGCGTGGATATGAAAATGCAGGAGCATCAGGAATATCAGTTTTGACAGATACAAAATATTTTGGAGGTTCACTGGACGACCTTATACAGGCCCGTGATCATCTCAATATTCCTTTGCTTAGAAAGGAATTTATCATAGATCCTTATCAGATTTATGAGGCCAAAGCATTTGGTGCGGATGCCATTTTGTTGATCGCTGCAGTATTGAGCCCTGAGGAGGTCACTTTGTTTTCTCAGTTGGCACATCAGCTGGATGTAGAAGTACTCTTAGAGGTGCATAATGAAGATGAGCTTAAACGTTCAGATCTTGATCATGTGGACCTTGTAGGTGTGAACAACAGAAACCTGAAAACTTTTGAAGTGAGCCTCGAAACCAGTAAAAAATTATCTTCCATGATTCCTGACGATAAGATAAAAATATCCGAAAGTGGTATTAGTTCAGTGGAATCTATTTTGACCTTGAAACAATTTGGATACAAAGGATTTTTGATTGGTGAAAATTTTATGAAATCAGATGATCCGGGAAAATCAGCAGCAGAATTTATTGTAGCACTTGGTTATGAAAATTAAGATTTGCGGAATGAAATATGAGCAGAATATCGTGTCGGTTGCAGCTTTGCAACCCGACTATCTTGGCTTTATATTTTATAAAGGATCAAAACGTTATTTTGACGGAGAAATACCAAATATTGGAACTGATATTAAAAAAGTAGGTGTTTTTGTGAACGAGCATGGATCGGTTATAAATGGTCTGATTCAAAAGCATGGGTTAAAGGGAGTACAGTTACATGGCGATGAATCTGCTTATTTTTGTGAGGAGCTGAAAGCATCAAATGAACCAGACATTGAAATTATCAAAGCTTTTGCTATAGCTGAGGATTTTGATTTTAGTCGCTTAAAAGATTATATGCCTGTTTGTGATTATTTTCTGTTTGATACCAAAGGCAAAGAAAGAGGAGGAAATGGCACCTTGTTTGATTGGACCATCCTGGGGCAATATACTTTTAACAAACCTTTTTTTCTAAGTGGAGGAATTGGGCTTGCTGAAATAGATCTTGTACAATCATTTTTAAAATCGCCTTTGTCAAATTATTGTTATGCCTTAGATGTCAACAGTAAATTTGAAAGTGAACCAGGAGTAAAGAAGGTGGATGAATTAAAAAAGTTTATTGAATTAACAGTTAAAGAGAAATAAATGAAAAAGTCTTATCACGCAGATGAAAAAGGTTATTATGGAGTATTTGGAGGCTCATTTGTTCCTGAAATGTTGTATCCCAATATGGAAACATTGCAGCGATCATATTTAAAGATTATGAATGAGCCGTCTTTTAAGGAGGAATTTCATGCGCTTTTAAAAGACTATGTCGGAAGGCCGTCTCCTTTATATCTTGCCAAAAGATTATCTGAGAAATATGGAGCCAGGATTTATTTAAAGAGGGAAGATCTTAACCACACAGGTGCTCATAAGATCAACAATACCATAGGTCAGATCTTGTTGGCAAAAAGGCTGGGAAAGAAGCGAATTATTGCAGAAACAGGGGCAGGTCAACATGGAGTAGCCACTGCGACGGTTTGCGCTTTGGCCGGTGTGGAATGTACGGTCTATATGGGTGAAATAGATATTGCCAGACAAGCTCCTAATGTTGCCAGAATGAAAATGCTCGGAGCCAAAGTGGTGGCAGCTACTTCGGGAAGTAAAACCTTGAAAGACGCTACAAATGAAGCCATAAGAGCCTGGATCAATGATCCGGTCGAAATACACTATATCATTGGATCAGTTGTAGGGTTTCATCCTTACCCTGATATGGTAGCAAGATTTCAATCTGTGATTTCAGAGGAAATGAAATGGCAATTAATGGAAAAGGAAAATACTGAAAATCCCGATTATATTATTGCCTGTGTAGGAGGTGGCAGCAATGCTGCAGGAGCATTCTATCATTACCTTGATCAGGAAAAAGTAAAGCTCATTGCGGTTGAAGCTTCAGGTAAAGGAATCAATTCAGGTGAATCTGCAGCAACCAGTGTTCTTGGAAAAGAAGGTATCATACACGGTAGTAAGACGCTTCTCATGCAAACTGAAGACGGTCAGATCATCGAGCCTTATTCTATTTCTGCCGGGCTGGATTATCCGGGAGTTGGACCACAACACGCCCATCTTTTTACCTCCGGAAGAGCTGAGTTTCTGAATGCCACGGATGACGAAGCCATGCAGGCCGGATTGGAATTATCCAAGCTGGAAGGAATTATTCCTGCAATTGAAACATCGCATGCATTGGCAGCTCTTGCAAAAATAAAGTTTGAACCAGAAGACATTGTTGTCGTAAATCTGTCTGGTAGAGGAGACAAGGACCTGGATACTTATATTGACTATTTCGATCTTTAAGTGTGTAAATGAAAAGATTGACAATAATTGAGTGAAAAGATCAACTAAAAGTAAAAAAATAATGAATAGAATAGAACAAAGTTTGTCGATGCATAATTCAAATGGAAAGGACCCAAAGAAACTTCTTTCCATTTATTTTACAGCAGGTTATCCGAACTTGAACGATACCAGTCAAGTGATTAAACAATTGCAGGCATCGGGAGTTGATATGATCGAAATAGGCTTACCTTTTTCTGATCCTCTGGCAGATGGGCCCACAATACAGGCCAGTAGTACCAAGGCCTTGAACAATGGAATGACAACGGAAATATTATTTGACCAACTCAAGTCTATCAGGGATGAAGTTTCAATTCCCTTGCTCATTATGGGCTATTTTAATCCGATCCTTCAGTATGGCATAGAAGCATTTTGTAAAAAATGTTCATGAAACCGGAATTGATGGATTGATCATTCCCGATCTTCCGGTAGATGTTTTTCATAAGGAGTATTTGCCCATTTTTGAAAAATACGGCCTTTACAACGTGTTTTTGATCACACCTCAGACAACTGATGAAAGGATCAAATATATTGATACGATCTCTAAGGGATTTATCTATATGGTTAGTTCGGCAAGTACAACAGGCGCAAAGAATTCTTTCGATCAGGATCAACAACAGTATTTCCAGCGTATTAAAAATCTCAGTTTAAAAACACCTCAGATCGTGGGGTTTGGTATCTCGAATCATGAAACTTTTGAGCAGGCAACACGTCATGCAAACGGGGCTATTATCGGATCGGCCTTTGTGAAGTTTTTAAAAGAACATTCCTTGGAGGAAATCCCCAGATTCGTGGACAGACATTCTAGTTGATCCGAATTAACATTATGGTAATATATTCTTAATTGTTCTTTAATTGAAAAGTCGCCTTTGCAATGGGAAATACAATTAATTTTGTCGATTAATTGTACCTAAAAATTTACGGGTTGGCATTACTTAGGAAATTGGAGTACCGAAAGAGGATCTTCATTTATTTATCAGTAATATTTATCGTTTTTACAATCCTTGTATTATTGTTTCAGTACAAAAGGGAACGTGATTTTAAACGCGACCAGATTGAAGTTAACCTGAATAACATAGCCGAGCTTACGTATAATTTTATCCAAAGAAAAGGATTGGAAAAGCAAGGAGATTTGGGCTCTCTGGATTCACTTTACCTCTACATCCCAAATCAAAATATCAGGGTTACTGTTCTCGACAGAACTGGGCGGGTTCTTTATGATTCAGAGGTGGAGGAGATCATAAAAATGGAAAACCACCTGCACCGGCCCGAGATTCAAAAGGCCTTGACAGATGGTAATGGATCCAATATACGGGAATCGGCCACTACGGGTTATGAGTATTATTATTATGCCAAAAGTTATACGGATCTATTTGTTCGGACTGCTGCTCATTATGATGTAGAAGTAAAAAACTTTTTAGGAGTTGAAAAACTTTTTATTTTTTATCTGATCACCTTGTTTCTTGTCACATGGTGGTTTATTAGTTTGATCACCAAAAATCTATCAAGCGCATTATTCAAGCTTAAGGACTTTGCGACCCGACTAAGTCATGGCGAGGAGGTTACTGAAAAAGTTGAGTTTCCTAAAGGTGAATTCGGTGAGATCAGTAAACAGATTGCCGAAATTTATGACAAACTTACCGTCGCAAAAAGTAAGATCGAAATTGAAAAAAATAAGCTTTATTCGCATTTGATTGCCTTAAATGAAGGAATTGCCTTTTTTACTCCTCATAAGAAGAAGATCCTCAGAAATAATCATTTTATACAGTATTTGAATATTATTTCTGATGAGACCAATATTTCAGAGGAACAGATCTTTCAGATCAAGGAGTTCAATAAACTCAATTCCTTTTTGGATAAAAACCTGAAAGACGATGTACTCATTAAACAAAGTGAACTGCCCCATTTGGAGGAAATCATTTATAAGGGAGCCAGAACATTTAACCTGCATGCCATTATTTTCGCTGATAAAAGTTTTGAGTTAGTGATACGAGATATTACAAAACTTGAAAAGCAGAAAAAAATTAAAGAAGAAATGACTGCAAATATTGCTCATGAATTAAAGACACCTATCATGATCATATTGGGTTATCTGGAGCTTTTAAAGGAAAATCATTTAGAGGATTCAGACAGAAGCAGGTATATTTTAAATGCCTATTTGCAATCAGAAAGATTATCTGATCTGATTCAGGATATAACTTTACTGCAAAAAATGTCAGAAGCCAGGGATCGATTTAAGTTTGAGACGCTTAATTTAAACGAACTCATCTTTGAAGTAAAAGAATCCCTTAATATAAGCTTAAAGGAAAAGGACATTGATGTAAAGATAAGGATGTCAAAACCCATATTGATCAAGGCAAACAAATCTTTGTTCATATCAGTTTTTTATAATCTCTTTGACAACGCCATTAAATATGGTGGCGAACATATTGAGATTTGCCTTAACAATTATCTTGAAGATTCAAATTTTTATTACTTCTCTTTTTCAAACACGGGTAACAGTATAGACGAGAGGCATTTTCTTAGAGTATTTGAAAGATTTTACAGGGTAGATGAAGATCGGTCAAGACCAAAGGGAGGAACGGGCTTGGGCCTTTCTATCGTTAAAAATGCCATTCAATTACACGGAGGTGAGATTACTGTCGGAAGTTTAAAAGAAGGAGGTGTAGAGTTTCTTTTTACGCTGTCCAAATCTTAAAATAATCTGATCTAAAATGCTTTTTTGAATTTAGTATCTTTACCGAAAAAGCAATGACACCTATTAATAAATTTTCGCTAAGAACCAGGATCTTTATAGCAATGATCTTCATTGTTGTTATTGCTTCCATTCTTATTGCTGCAGTTACGATCTATCAGTATAATGAGCAGGCAGAAGAATATCATAACATGCGGCTGGAAAGAAAGGAAGAGGCTATAAAAGCAGCTATTACTTATGAGCTCGATCGGGATACCATAAAAGAATTTGAAACGATATTACTTCCAAGTATTTTGGAGAAGAAGCTCAATGAGATTTCTGATATTCACAACCTTGATATAAATATTTATAATCTAAGTGGGGGATTGTTGAGAAGTTCATACGTGGATGATGCCACAGATACAACCGATACAAATCTGTCAAAAGATATCATGAACTTGATTATGATTAATCCAGATCACCGAACGGTTGTTGCAAAAAACTAACGGTTGACGGGAATAAATTTAAATCTTCATATTCTTACTTGTTTGGATCTTATGACCAACCCATAGGTATCATAGGCGTTCCTTATCTTCAGGATAATACATTTCAGGAAGAAGAATTAAAGGAGTTTTTAGAGCGTTTGTCTCTTGTGTATATTTTAATTCTTTTTATAGCCATTGTCCTGGCTTATTTTCTTTCTAAGTATATTACAAAATCCTTGGAGAATGTAAGTAGAAGAATGCGTCAAACAACGGTGGATCGATCAAATGAAAAGATCATTCTTAGTGATGCGAGTCAGGAGATCACAAATCTTGTGGATTCTTATAATAGTATGATCGATCAAATTGAAGACTCAGCGGTGAAGCTTGCTCAAAGTGAAAGAAAGCATGCATGGAGGGAAATGGCAAAACAAGTGGCCCATGAAATTAAGAATCCGCTCACACCTATGCGTCTTACAGTACAAAGTTTTAATCATAATTTCGATCAGAATGATCCGGATATTCAATCAAAGTTGAATGAATTTTGTGAATCCCTGATCCAGCAAATAGATATCATGAGCCAGATTGCCTCAGCATTTTCAAATTTTGCTCAAATGCCAAGTGAGAATAAGGAAAAATTGAATATTGTAGAGGAGGTTAAAAAATCACTTGATATTTTTCATGAACCCTTTATTAGTTATTTGCCTGAAAAGGAAGAAATCATAACTAAGGTGGATAAAATTCAATTGACACGAATTGTAACCAATTTGGTCACTAATGCGATTCATGCTTTGGTGAAATGCCCGGATCCATTTATAAAAGTGAGGGTCTATGAAACGAATGAAAATGTTTGTATCGAGGTGGAAGATAACGGGAAGGGAATTGAAAAAGAAGATGCATCCAGAATATTCGAACCTAAATTTACTACAAAATCTAGTGGAATGGGACTGGGACTACCCATGGTTAAAAATATTGTTGAAGCCTATAATGGCAGTATCACCTTTGTGTCAGGGGTCAATGAAAGCACAGTTTTTTCTGTATCTTTACCTAAAGAATAGCAATACTTAATTCATTTTTTATGTCATATCAAAATATCATTGCAGAACATGAGGATCATCTTGGTTTTATCACCATAGATCGGCCTAAGAAGTTAAATGCCTTGAACATGGCTACAATTAAGGAACTACACGATGCCTTTGTTACTTTGAATGAAGATCAGGATATTCGTGCGATCATCGTCACAGGTAGTGGCGAAAAAGCATTTGTGGCTGGTGCCGATATCTCTGAGTTTGCAGATTTTGATGCCTCGCAAGGAAAGGAATTGGCGGCCAAAGGACAAAAGGAACTTTTTGATCTGGTAGCTGGACTTTCAACTCCGGTTATTGCTGCAGTCAATGGATTTGCCTTAGGAGGCGGTTTGGAGCTTGCTATGGCAAGTCACATTAGAGTGGCAAGTACTAATGCCAAAATGGGTTTACCTGAGGTTTCCTTGGGCTTGATTCCAGGTTATGGTGGAACGCAAAGACTCCCTCAGCTGGTAGGCAGGGGAAAGGCATTGGAAATGATAACAACAGGCGGTATGATCACTGCTGATGAAGCGTATTCCTATGGATTGGTCAATCATGTTGTTCCTCAGGAAGAACTACTTTCATTTTGTGAAGATCTTGGGAACAAAATTGCAAGAAACTCGCCAATAGCCATTGGAGCCGCCATAAAGGCCGTGAATGCCAATTATGACCCATCTGTAAATGGTTTTGAGGTTGAAATTGAAGCTTTTGGAAATTGTTTTGGCACAACTGATTTCGAAGAAGGAACCACTGCCTTTTTGGAAAAAAGGAAACCTCAATTCTAATAAAATTTCGAGGCTTTAATACTTAAAAATCACACTTTTCCATCCCATTCATCATAGAATTGCTGAAGGTAAAGTTGCATGAATTGATGTCTTTTTTCGGCTATTTTTCTAGCCGTTTCCGTATTCATTTTGTCTTTTAACAATAATAGTTTTTCATAGAAATGATTGATGGTAGGTGCCTTACTATTTTTATAACTCTCCTTATCTTGATCAAGATTGGGCTCTATGTCAGGGTCGTATAAGGATCGATTTTTAAAACCTCCATAATTAAAGGCCCTGGCAATGCCAATGGCTCCTATGGCATCCAGTCTGTCTGCATCTTGGATTACTTTTAGTTCCTCAGATTGAAATTGATCAGTATCTTTTTGATCCAGACTTGTTTTAAATGACACATATCGAATGATATGTTCAATATGTTCAATAATTTCTTCCTCTACTTGAAGACTTCTTAAAAAAGCTGCAGCTTTTTTAGGACCTATACTTTCATCCCCATTATGAAACTTGGCATCAGCTATATCATGTAAAAGCGCCCCTAATTCGACTATTAAAAGGTTGACATTTTCACCTTCTGCAATGTGTTTTGCATTGTTATAAACCCTTTCAATATGAAACCAATCATGACCTCCTTCGGCCCCTTCAAGGGTTTCTTTTACAAAAGAAGTGGTTTCTGCGATGAGATGTTTTTTATCCATAATGCAAAATAAAAAAACCTCTTCATTAAAAGAGGTTTTTAGCATAATATTTCGCTTCAATTCTTATTGAAAAATACCTACGCATTTTCCGTCAACACAAGTCCATACTGCTTGGCGGCATGGCTACATAGCAATCAGACATGAATCTGTATTTTTCATTATAAGCTTTTTCCAACTCATTTAGTGTTTCAATTTTTGCGAAAAAACTTACTACATCAATAGAGTCTGAGTACACAATATATTCCCAGAAACCGCCACAGGGCTTGGCACCAATGCCAACACTATAACAAGTAAATTCTTCAGAGCATACCGATGCATCCAGCCAGGCTTTTGATCTCAACATTTAGATTGTCAATAACTGCTTTGTCAGCTTCCTGAGGTGTAATGTTACCGGAATCATCACAGTAAATTACCAAAAACGCCAATAATGAGAAAAATAACTTCATGCTATGAATTAACAAAATTCGTCATAGGCACCTGCAAGGTTTGCAGCAATCATTTCAGCCGATCTACCTTCGATATGATGTCTTTCAAGCATATGGACCAATTGACCATCCTTGAACAAAGCGATAGAGGGAGATGAAGGAGGAAAAGGAATCATCATTTCTCTTGCTTTATTTGTTGATTCAACATCTACACCTGCAAATACAGTAGTTAAGTGATCAGGACTTTTGTCAACCTGCAAGGAAGCAATTGCACCAGGTCTGGCCGTACCAGCAGCGCAACCGCAAACTGAATTTACCATAACCAAAGTTGTTCCTTTTTTTTGCAAAGCCTCTTCTACGTCACTAGCTGTATATAATTCTTCAAAACCTGCTGTCACTAATTCCTGACGCATAGGTTTTACCAATTCTTCTGGATACATAATTTTATTTTTTTTAGTTAAATAATTTCGAATGCAAAGATAAGCAATGAAAAGATATTATCAAGTGAGGGGCTAACTTAAGTTAGCCCCTCACTAATGTCAGAAAAATCAAAAGGTTAACATGGAGTTGAGTCTTTCTTATAAGTAAATGACCTTCACATTGATGATCTATGACACGGGTTAAAACTTTTTTTTCATGGAAAAGCGTGTTGGTCAACTGAGATTTCACAAAATATTAAGCCCGTGATATACAAAAAATGTAGGCAGACCTGTATATTTGTGCTTTTAACAGTTGTATATGGCAAATTTTTCGAAATGGCTCGGAGCCGGTTTGGGGTGGACTTTTGCAGGACCGATAGGAGGCATTCTTGGTTTTGTTTTTGGCAGTTTTGTGGATGAATTCTCAGAAAGTGAGCTTCTTGATATGAACAGGAAGACAAGTAAAAAGCAATCAACTCAATCAGGAGATTTTGAGATCAGTTTATTGGTGTTGGCCGCAATTGTTATTAAGTCTGACGGAGATGTTGATAAGCGAGAGCTTGATTTTGTAAGGTCTTCTTTTATCAGTATGTATGGCCAGGAGCGTGCTAATCATGCTTTTAAACTTTTTAAGGGGATCATTGCAAATAATAAGATTTCTACACGTCAGGTATGTTTGCAAATCAATAAGCATATGAACCATGCTTCAAGACTTCAGTTACTTCATTTTTTGTTTGGGGTTGCGAAGTCAGATGGAATGGTAACTGAAAATGAATTACATAAGATCAATACCATAGCAGGTTATCTCAATATAAATCAGTATGACTTTAATTCGATTAAGGCCATGTTCTATAATGAAGTGGATAGTTCTTATAAAATATTGGAAATTGATAAGTCAGCATCTGATGCTGAGGTAAAAACGGCCTACAGGAAAATGGTAAAAAAATACCATCCCGATAAACTCAGAAACCTGGGACCCGAGCATATCAAAGGAGCTGAAGATAAATTCAGACAGGTACAACATGCCTATGAGCATATTCAAAAAGAAAGGGGTATTTAGAACTACCAGCTGAAGTGACTCTTATGTAGCGTTTCTAACAAATATTCATTGTACAAGGCTAGTCTAATCCAATAAGTAGCTTCCCAATCAGTCATATTAGGTTGTAAAAGAACGATTCTGTTTCTCGCTTCCGGGCCCTGATTAGTGAACGGGAGTTGTAATATTGCTTTGATATTTTTATCTTGAAAAACCGAATACCTTTTTAGTTTCACGTTAGATACAACACTAAAATTTTTACCTCCGATTTCACCTAAGATTGTAAAATCACTTTTAGTTGAAATTGCCTTGTTTGCATCTAACTTAGCGTCCTGAGCAAGTTTGTTATTTTTTAGTTCCTGTAAAATTTCAAGAGGGTTTTGATTCATGATTGCATCAAGATTAGTATACTTAATCAATAGAAATTCACCAATTTTAGAGTCTCCTTTCATGATTTCACCTCGGATACCTTTATCCCAATAAATATGTGCTTCTTTATCTACTGACATGGAAAAGCCACCATCTTCATTGGAATTTCTTACCCTGTCTTTGAACATTGTTCCTTTACAATATAAATGTATCTTCCAGTTAAATTTATTTTCTTTACATCGAATATTTGATGTAATTTTCAAATCGATATCATTTTTTGTGTTTTCAACACCGATTCCCGAAACCATTGTTAGTAATCCTCTTCCGAAATCGCCAAAAACATGCTTTCCCTTTATTTGAATAGGTACCGGGTGAAAATCGGAAATACTTACTTTGTTTAGAAGCGCATCTTCTACTTTAAAAATCAATTCAGAATTGCTAATTTTTCTAATCTTAATTGTATCAAATACGATTCCATTTGATTGTGCAAATACACAATGGTAACAACATATGAAAAGGAAAAGGGATGTTGATATTTTAGATCTTTTTATCAAACTATTCAGTTTTATTTATTCTCCGTCTTGATTCTCATTTAATTTGTCAGTTGGAAACAATTTGGGTTTGATCACATTTTCCAGAATACTCCATTTTTTTTCTTTTTTCTGATATGGATTTCCAAGAATCCATTGATCGTAAATCTTGTCAAAGGTGCCATCTTTTTTTCTGAAATCGATCCATTTGTCAATATAGCTTCTCCAGACATTGTCTCTTGCTACTGGAAAAACCAAGCCAATGTTGATATGGTAAGGAAGTGGATTCACCACCTTATATTCTGGTTTGAGTACCGTTGTAGACGCCGCTCTTTCTGCACTTGTAAGATGTGCATCAAAAATAATTGAATCAATTTTACTACTGTCCTTTTCTACGAGTATCGCACCATCATGGTTGAAGAAATCATTCATTTGAGTAACTGGGTAAGCTCCTCCCTTAGGGAAATACGAAAGAAATTCTTTCGCAATCTCTTTTCTTTCAAGGTATGATATGGTAAACGTGTCTAGTTTAGAGGTGATGTCAAAACTATCGAACATTTTGTTTTCTTGCCTTGTCAGTAAGGCAAGGGAAACATTTAAATAGGGTTTGGATAATTCCAGCTCCTCGGCATATCTGACTTGAAAGAAAGATATCAGACATGACAATATCATAGTGATCACCATTCATTTGTTCAATTAGTTTTCCCGGAACTATCGGATACAAACTCTATACTGGCATCCAGATCATCTGCCAATTGATGGGCGAGATCGATTCCATATCCTACCAAAACACTGTCTTTGTTTTTAAAGGTAAATGGACCTGCTTGTTCATAAAAACCTATTCTGATCTTTCCTCGACGTTTAATACGACTTAAGGTATTTTCACCTCGCCATTTTGGATTTGGATTCTTTTTAGGGGTTTCGAAGGACAACAAATTCCTGTTGAGGACTGATCAATTCGAAATGAATTTACAATTTCAAGATTTGTCGGAATATTTTTCATACTAACTTCCAAGATATATCGAAGTCCTATGACAGATACTGCAGTGCTGATACTTATGACAATAAGGCCTTGTATAAATTTTCTTTTTTTGAATTTAAGATAGCCGCCACTGGCAGAAATCGTAAGCAGGGTAAGCGCAATAAGATGAAAGGCGCCGAGTACTACCCTGATTCTATCGGTCAAAACGGTAGAAACAACAAAAAGTTGAAAGGTCTCTTTGGGGATTTTTAAGAGGTCTAAACTAAAAGGAAGACCGGTAATGGGAGCAACAAAACTACTCAGAAAAGTAGAACTCAAAAATATAGGATAATCCATAAACCCCATTGCTTTTCCTGTGAACCAGGCCGCAAATGGCACGAATATAAAGATCATAAAGGTTCCGAGATTTGGAAATGGATAGGCAAGTGGCATGATAATATCTACCCTATCCTGCCCTTCTTCGGTCCCATTTTCATCTGATCTGATAATCTCTTTGATATTTTCGATCAATTGAGGATAAACAACGATGATCTTACCAGTTGCAAATATGGTAATGAGCGTAGACCGTGTTATTTTAAAAATGGTTTTAGAAGAATAAGGTGTAAAGATGGATATCAGATAAGGCAAGTACCAGAAAGGTAATCAGGATGACTGCAAGCAGGTACACCAATAAATAACCCTGTAACCTGCTAAGGTCAGACCAGCTTAGAGTACTGACCACTCCGGCTGCTATACAGAAAACTCCAATAGGAGTTATTTTAATGATCATTTTATTGACTTGATTTAAACCATCAGTAAGAACATCCAAGGGTTTAAGAAGCGCTTCCTTATTTGGCAGTTTCATCACACCCAGACCAATAAATATACTGAATAAGACCACTGCTGGAACTACATTGTCACTCATCGATTCAAAAGGATTGGCAGGAATATAGAGTTTAACAAAATCAAAAGGCATATTGGGTTGAACGAAGTCACTACTGTAGAAATTGCCACTTGCCCATGTCGGAAAACTTAAGGGAAGAACAATGAAATAAATCAGACCCAATACTCAAAAGTAAAAACAAGAAAATAAGTCCGTAACGGATGATCTTTTTTCCAGTATCCATCGAAAGCCTCCCAATATTGACTATTAGAGAAAACATGATATAGGGTAAAACGGTCATTTGCAAGCAGTCCAATAAAAATATCACCCATAATACCCATCCAGGCTACTTCTTCACCAAAAAACAAACCGGTTAAAATACCAAATAAAACTCCAAGAAGTACTTTGGTGGACAGAGAAAGGTTTTTCATTGCAGTGAAATCGGTTTAGTGCAGTGTTAAGGATTTGTAATATTTTCTAAAAGTAGGAAATTTTCAAGAATTTAATGTACTCTCAAGAAAGTGCAATCACGGAAGTAATTATTTATCCGGTTTCCATCTAAACTTATTCGAAATGAAGTATTGTAGAGAACCAAATTTTTATAAGTCAAGGGTTGTCATGAAAGGATATTTTTAAATATCAACTATATTTGCCGCATGTTAGAAGATAAGAATCAATCCAGAACATCCCTTTCAGAATTGGGGGAATTTAAGTTAATAGATCACCTTACCCAACACACAGTTATCCATCATAAGGATACCATTAAAGGAATTGGTGACGATTGTGCCGTTATTGGCCAGGGTGACATACAGACCCTTGTTACTACAGATCTTTTGGTTGAAGGTGTTCACTTTGATTTGAGTTATATGCCGCTTAAACATCTTGGTTATAAGGCTGTAATGGTTAATCTTTCTGATGTCTATGCCATGAATGGTCAGGCCAAACAGATTACGGTTTCCATAGCTGTTTCGAATAGGTTTCCATTGGAAGCCTTAGAAGAATTATATGCCGGAATTCATCTGGCCTGTAACACCTATAAGGTTGATTTGGTGGGTGGAGATACCACATCATCAACAAAAGGCTTATTGATCAGTATCACAGCGATAGGTGAAGTGGAGAAGGAGAAATGCGCTTATAGAAACGGGGCAGGGTCTAATGATCTGCTTGTTGTTTCAGGCGACCTGGGAGCAGCATATCTTGGTTTACAGGTACTGGAAAGCGAGAAACAAGTGTTTCAGGTCAATCCGAATGCTGAACATGAATTAGACAAGTATACCTATTTGGTAGAACGTCAGTTAAAACCTGAAGCCAGAAAAGATATCGTAAAATTATTGGCAGATCTTGAAGTACAGCCTACCTCTATGATCGATATATCGGATGGGCTCTCTTCTGAAATACTGCATCTCTGTAAACAATCAAAAACAGGATGTCAATTGTATGAAGATAAAATCCCATTAGATCAACAGGTCATTTCGACTTGTGAAGAATTCAATATGGATAGTACCACCATTGCATTAAGTGGAGGTGAGGATTATGAACTTTTGTTTACAGTGAAGCAGGAGGATTTTCCTAAAATTAAAGCGAATCCTAATTTAAGCATCATTGGTCATATGACAGACGAGCCTGATCTTGTTCAATTGGTTACACGTGGCGGTCAAAAGGTTGATATTATTGCCCAGGGCTGGAATGCCATGAGCTAAGATTATTTTTTATCAGTTTTGCGCTTTTTGGTTAAGCCATCATATTTAATGGTGGTTCTGAAATTACTGTTGACAGTGATAAGGGTATTTCCTCCTCTGAATATTGACATATTGAATTCATAGGTGTCGTTCTTGTCACTGGCTGAAAAATCAATAATTATTTTTTGTTTTTTGTCGTTAAAAGACGTTTTGAATTTACTTTTTGGACCTGAATAAACAATGCCGCCATCGGTTGTCATTGCAGCACCACCGGAAGAAGAGGAACCAAAATAGGGTAGATAAATATTCAAACTATCCTTGCTGAATTTTAAAAAATTGGCGTTTGATGTTAGGCTAATTCTTCTACCCTGAGTTGTGGTTGCCCAATCTGCCTGAAAATCAAACTCGCCGCTTTCAATTAAGGCCTTCATTTCCTGATATTCCTGTAAAGCTTTTTCCTTCTTTTGTTCTTTCTGTGATTGGCCGGAAATAGTGAAACTTATCAAGAACGCTAATAGCATTAAAACAAGGTTTTTTTTCATGATTCAGATATAATAGTTGAAAAGACAAAGATCATTAAAATTAGTGATTATTTTGAAAAGGTGATGACGCGCTGGTTGATTTTAACATCATTAAGCAAGTAGTTATTTTTGATCCAACGTATCGTTTCAGCCTGATAAATAAATACATGTGAAGGATCGTTTTTATAATACCATGTATCAAAATCAATACCCTCATCAAAGAGATGCGTTTTGCAGATCAGTTTTCCCTTTGGGCCCAGAGTTTGGAACAATTTCTGAAACTCATAAGCGGGGTTGTAGAAGTGTTCTATCACTTCACAACAAACAATAAAATCGTACTGATCATTCATCACTGACTCGTCCTTAAAAAAAATCGGGTCAAATACAGACATACCATAGCCTTCTTTTATGAGGTAATTCGAAAGAACGGGAGTGTGGCCACAACCAAAATCAAGACCCTTGGCACCTTGTGTCATATGCAGTTTAACCTGATTGATGATCGGAAGCACAAATTGGTAATAGCCTTTGTCTTCCATATCATTCCTGTGATGAAGGTATCGTTCTTTTTCGTTTTCAACACTCAGAAATTGATTGCTGTCCCGAAATAGCCCAAGGCATGTTGGGCATAATAGAAAGTGATGTTTTGAATCTTTAAAGAAGGTGTCTGCATCAGCAGCGCAAAGTGGACAATGATGTTTCATAAACGGTTCATTGTAATTTTTTGGTTGTTCTGGGCGAGAGCCATTTGGATAAAACTTCTATCAATTCCTTCTTGTTCTCTATATGACTCATATGACCATCTTCAAAAACAACTTTTTGAACATGCCCTTTTTTTGCTTGCGCTAACAAACTATTGAAATCGAGGGCGGGATCTTTTTTGCCGATGATCATCAGTATGGGAAAATCATCCTGATCAAGTATAAAGGTTCTTTCTGCTCTTATTTTCATCCCTTCAAGGGCAGCAATGATTCCTTGTTGGCTCATGTTTAAAGCTTCCTTCGTAATTTCCTCAATTTCATCTGAAAAGATGGATTGGTTTTCTTCAGAGAATAAGCCAGGAATGGCGATTCTGATAAAAGTTTTGTGGTTCTGTTTGACCGCCACGATGCCCCTGTCTCTATTTATTTTTTTTTCGGCGTCATCGGCCATAGCCGTTGAATTCATAAGACATAGTCCCATAATACAGTTTCTATAAAGATCAGCAAAAGCCAATGCCACATAACCACCCATACTGTGCCCGATCAAATAACACTTTTCGATTCCCAGATCGTCGAGCAAGAATTTAAGCATTTCCGCTTGAGCTTCCATGCTGTGTATATATCCTAAATTTCCCGTTTTCCCATGACCAAGAAGATCCATACAAATCACCCTATGTGTTTTTTCAAATGCAGCGGCAACATCTTTCCACATGCTTTTTTCTTCAAGAAATCCATGCAAAAGAACCAATGGTTCTCCGCTTCCTTGATCACTGTAATGAAGATTGAGATTCTTATAGGATAGATCTGACATCTTTGAATTGTTGATAAGCTAATTTACATTATATTTATCAAAACCTTTATAAATGAATAGAACCAAAGAAACCTTTGTACTGGGCTTCGCCATTTTCGCCTCATTTTTTGGAGCCGGGAATTTGATACTCCCTCCTATGATCGGTTTTAATGCCGGTCCTGATTGGTGGCTGGTTTCCATTGGTTTTTTAAGCTCGACTACAGTTATTCCCTTACTTGCACTTTTAGGTTTTGCACGTTTACAAGGGTACCATGATGGATTTTAGTCAAAAAGTTTCTTCTAAATTTAGTCTGATTTTTAGTATTCGGTTTATACGGTATTGCCGTTGTTTTAGCCTGCCCCAGAACAGCAGCGGTGACACATGAAATGGCCATTCAGCCCTATTTTGAAACAGATTCTTTACTTACAAGCAGCATTTATTTTTCGCTTGTTTTTGTCTTTGCGATCAACAGGGGTAAAGTCATGGAGGTTTTAGGTAAATATTTGTCCCCAATTATTGGCATTATTATCTTGACTATCATTGGAATTGGTCTGTTTGCTCCGTCGGAGATGATGCTTGAAGGGAAGTATAATAGCCCTTATATCAATGGCTTTTTGGAAGGATACCAAACCTATGATGCCTTGGCAGGATTAATTATGGGAGGTGTGATGGTCATTACAGTAAAAAATTCAAAAAACTATGTCACTGATCATGATAAAAAAATAATGATTGCAAGATCTTCTTTTATTGCCATGATGGGACTGCTCATTATTTATGTCGGGATGATCTTTTTAGGTGCAAAATATAATGCTGTATTCGACGCTTCGATGAGCCGACCACAGTTGCTTAGTGGATTAGCCAACGAGACGCTTGGGAGTTTAGGGAACGCTTTTCTCTCCGTTTTGGTTGCCTTGGCTTGTTTTACAACTGCTGTCAGCATCATCGTTGGAACAGCCGACTTTTTTAAAGATCTTTTTAATAACTCTAAAAAGGCTTATGTCATCACAGCTGCTATTTCAGTGATCATTGGAATTATAATGGGTCAGTTTGAAGTTAAATTCATTATTGACCTGGCTGTATATGTCCTGATGTTTCTATATCCGATTGTCAATCGCTCTGATATTTCTGAATCTCTTTCCTGAAAAATATGGGAGTCAGGCGGTATTCAGAATCGTAGTTGGTATTGCCTTTGTATTTAGCATTCCCGATTTTCTTAAATTCCTGATTCCTCCGGAAAATCTTGAATTCATTTACAATAATATTCCTTTCTCAAGAGAAGGAATGGGCTGGGTACTGCCGTCGATCATAGGATTTTTGACCGTAAATGCTGTCAAATGGAAGCAAGATACCAAAGCTAAAGAATCATAAAAATTTGATATACTGAATGCCTTTTATCCGGCCATCCATTTTTCAATATCCTCTATTTCAATAGGGATGTTTTTCATCAAATTGATCGGCTCCCCGGATTCCTGAATCACATAGTCATCTTCAAGTCTTATTCCCAGATTTTCTTCCGGAATATAAATACCAGGTTCTACAGTAAATACCATGCCTGCGACCATTGGTTCTGTCAGAATACCATAGTCATGCGTGTCAAGCCCCATATGGTGAGAAGTGCCATGCATAAAGTATTTTTTATAGGCCGGCCAGTTTGGATCTTCCTTGTCAACATCTTCCTTGGAAATAAGGCCCAGACCTAATAATTCTTTGGTCATGAGTTTGCCGACTTCAACATGGTAATCAGCCCAAATGGTGCCGGGAACCAGCATTTTCGCAGCTGCGTTCTTAACTCTGAGTACGGCATTGTATACTTCTTTTTGTCTTTCTGAAAATTTTCCGGATACAGGAACACATCTGGTCATATCGCTGGCATAATTGGCATATTCAGCACCAACATCCATCAAAACAACTTCCCCTTCTTTACAAGGTTGATTGTTTTCTATATAATGTAAAACACAGGCATTGTATCCTGAACCTATGATGGGCGTATAAGCGAAGCCTGCAGATCTGTTTCTCACAAATTCATGGATAAATTCTGCCTCTACTTCATATTCCATGACCCCAGGTTTCATAAATCCTAAAACCCTTTTAAAACCCTTTTCGGTAATATCGCAGGCCTTTTGTATCATTTCGATTTCCTGAGGTTCTTTCACAGATCTTAATCTTTGCATGATGGGTTGGCACCTTTTATAGCTATGAGCCGGATATTTCTCTTTTAGCCATTTGATAAACCTTGCATCTCTGGTTTCTGTTTCCACATTGGCACGATAATGTTCATTGGTATTTATATAAACAGTCTCAGCCTGAGTCATCAATTCAAACAATATCTTTTCCATGTCCTGCAACCAATAAACCGTTGAAATACCTGATGTCTCAAGCGCTTTTTCTTTATCCAGTTTTTCTCCTTCCCAAACGGCAATGTGTTCGTTGGTTTCCTTTAAAAACAGGATTTCTCGATTCTCCTTTTTAGGGCAATCCGGAAAGATCACCAAAACACTCTCTTCCTGATCAACACCAGACAGATAAAGAATATCCCTATGCTGAGCAAATGGCAGGGTGCTGTCTGCACTTATCGGATATATGTCATTTGAATTGAATATAGCCATTGAATTCGGAGCCATTTTTTTTGCAAATTTCGCTCTGTTCTTTATAAAAAGTTGTCTGTCAATCGGAAGATATTTCATACTTGGAGTGATTTTTTCTTTGTTTATCAAAATTAGGAATTTTAGAAAGACTTTAGGGCTAAAAAAGAAAAATTAAGACATCATTCTTTTAGTATCTTTAGATAATGAATAAAATGAGTTTTATAAGTATCTTATTTATTTTTCTTAGTCTTCAACTGTTTGGCCAAACCAAAGAAAAGCGCTTTTCGGCATTGAGCAGCCCTGAAAAATGGTGGGTTGTTGGGCATCCTTTTAAAGCAAAAAGAGCCTTGGAAGTAACTCTAAGAACTCTGGAAATCACAGATTCAATTAAAAAAACGGGCTTAATAGGAGTCGATATGAATGGCGGTGAACTGGATGCTTTTAAGCACAGCTTCTGGATCGCGAGTATGAGTCATTATATAGGCCAGAAGGCGTCTCTAAAACTGGGCAAGGCACATGAAAAGGGGAATTACAGATCTTTTCTTAAAGGCGGTCAGGAAGATGGTGTTTTACCGGACAAGGTTTCCTCAGATATGGATCTGTTTAATAACCAGGCAGGTGCACAAATAGCTACCGATCATCCGAAGGCCTCAGAAGATGAATTAATACAGTTAATCATAGAGAAACTTCAGCATGGAGGCCTCAAAACCATCAAAAAAGATGGAAACGTTTTTTTGACCTGCCAGGGAGTTCCTATTCCTGAGGCATCTTTAATTGGCAACTGGGAAAATGACAAATGCCTGATCCCTTCAAATGAACCTTAATTTTTACCTGTTTCTTATTCTAAAATTTGATACTCTTTGAATAAACTAAGATCGGTTTGTTCTACCTTTTCTCTATACGCGGACCAGTCTTTTGCATAAAAATCATTGATACTCTTAATGACCGGATCCAACTTGCTATCGGCATTTTGTATCAACTGCATTTCAGTTTTACCAGGCATACTTCTTAAGGATCTCACATAACTGTTAGCCGTATACAGATAAGAAATATTTGAGGGATTTTCACTTGAAGTAATTCCCTGTCGTTTATCCTCTTTTCCCATTACCTGATCAATAAGTGAGTCTATTGTTTTTTGAACACTGTCACTTAACTTGATCAGGTCTTTATGCAATTCCTTATCATTTTTCTCAGCTTGTTTTTTAATATCGGCCACCGTAGTTTTAGATGATTTTAATTGCTCAATTGATCTGTAAACAAGGTCTTTCTTTTGCTCGATGAGCTTTAATAGTCTGTATTGTTCTCTTAAGACCTCGTCAGATATTTCGATGCGGGGATCAATACCTACCTTAATTTGAGTTGAATCTTTTTGATCCTGAAAATGCATGACCAATTTGTAATCACCTGGTAATACAGTAACCCCAGAAGGTTCTCTATTTGTTTTTACGACTGATCTTGAGGGCGAAAAGGCGCCTTTTTCATTTAAACTCCAATAGGTCCTGTGAAGCCCGTTCTCTTTAGGGCTCTTAAATTTAAGGGTTCTGATAAGCGTATCTTTCTGATCGTATATGTTAAGAACAATTGTGTCCTTGGCCTTATCTTTCTTTCCCTTCACAGAGGAATCCTTTGTTGTATCTTTTGCTGTCTCCTTTGGTGCTTCTTTTTTGTTGATCACATAACTGATCATGGCACCTCTTTTGCGATTTTCTCCATTGAAAATTGCATTACCTCCAAATCTGGAACCGGAAGGTTGCTGGTATTCCGAAATATACGCCGTTGGAGGTTCAAATAATTTCACACCTTTATTGAGCAAATCCGCTCCCTTATCACTCATTTCCCTCAAGGGCCTAATATCATCCAAAACATAGAAGGATCTGCCAAAAGTAGCTATGGCAAGGTCATGTTCTCTTGGATGAATGACCATATCCATAGTGGGAACACTCGGGTAATTTTCGGTCCATTTTGTCCATGATCTTCCTTCGTTCAAACTAACGTAAAGTCCATTCTCGGTCCCGAGAAAGATCAAGTTTTTATTCAAAGGATCCTGAATCAATGAAAGGCTATAACCAAATGTCTCAGATTTGTCTTTTAACAAATTTTCCCATGTTTTCCCATAATTTCTGGTTCTGAGCAAATACGGTTTAAAATCAAAGTTTCGGTAATTGTTGATCACGGCATAAGCTTCACCCTTTGTAAATGTGGAAGGCTTAATTTGTGCAACCCATCCATTTTTGGGTACTCCGGCAAGGTTAGGACTTATATCTGACCAGTTTTTACCGCCGTCGCGACTCAATTGAATACGACCGTCATCCGTTCCAACCCATAGTTCATTCTTTTCCAGAGTGCTTGGGCTGATCGCCAGGATGGTACAATAATTTTCTGCACCTGTAGCATCCATAGTAAGTCCACCACTTTCATGTTGTTTTTGCTTTTCCGGATCATTGGTGGTAAGATCCGGTGAAATAATCTCCCATTCATGACCTTGGTTAACAGATTTATGAACGAACTGACTACCGAAATAAATGGTATGTTCATCATGCGGATCAATGGCCAAAGCAGAATTCCAGTTGAATCTGAGTTTTACATCCGGATCGGGATGTGTGGGTCGAATAAATTTTGAGGCGCCTGTTTCTCGATCGTATCGACCTATAAAACCTTCCTGTGACATCCCATAGCCATAGCGACTATCTTTTGGATCAGGAATTACATCAAAACCATCTCCAAACATGAGTTCCTGCCAGTATGCATTTCTAATTCCCTGAGCTTTGAACACATATGCCGGCCCAACCCAGGATCCATTATCCTGCATGCCGCCGTAAAGATTATAAGGAAATTCTTTGTCTACGTTAATGTGGTAAAATTGTCCTACCGGCAGGTTTTCAACAAACCTCCAGGTTTTACCCTTGTCTTTGGTAATATTCAATCCTCCGTCATTTCCATCTATCATAAAAGAAGGATTTTCAGGGTGGATCCACCAGGCGTGATGATCAGGATGTACACCTACATCTGTATTATAAGCAGGCATCAGTTGGTTAAAACTTTTCCCGCCATCTATACTGAAATTAATATATGTAAATACAGTGTATACCCGATACTCGTTTTTAGGGTCAACATGCAAATCAGAATAATAGAACGGACGGTTACCAATGCCGGAAGTTCCCCGACCTGAAGAATTGCTATTGATCAATTTCCATTTGAATCCTCCATCATCAGACCTGTAAAGACCATTTTTTTTTGCTTCTATAAGTGCATAAACCACTTTAGGGTTACTTTTTGAAATTGCCAGACCGATTCTGCCAAGATTTCCTTCAGGTAATCCGTCATCTTTGGTTTTTCGGGTCCAGGTATCACCACCATCGAAAGTGATATAGAGTCCTGATCCTTCTCCTCCTGAATTAAAAGTGTAGGGTTTTCTTCTGTGTTCCCACATGGCTGCAATCAGTTTGTTGGGATTGTTGGCATCCACTACCAAATCAGCTGCCCCGGTCTTATTATTGACAAAGAGGATATTTTTCCAGGTTTTACCACCATCGGTAGTTTTAAAAACGCCTCTTTCAGGGTGTTCACCCCATGGTGACCCAATGGCTGCAACATATACTATATTCGGATTATCACGATCAATGATGATACGATGAATGTTCCTTGTTTTTTCCAGTCCCATCAAAGTCCAGTTTTCTCCTCCGTCAAGGCTTTTATAAACTCCATATCCACCGTTAAGACTGTTTCTTGGATTTCCTTCTCCCGTTCCAACCCAAATCACATCAGGGTTGCTTTGCTGGATGCTAATGGCTCCAATAGACTGCAAATTTTCCTTTTCAAAAACAGGTTTCCAGGATATTCCCTGACTTTCAGATTTCCAAACTCCTCCTGAAGCTGCTCCGACATAAATAACATTTGGGTTGTCATTGACCACGTCAATTGCCGTGATCCTTCCACTCATTCCGGCAGGACCAATTGCTCTTGGCTTCATTCCTTTTAATTTTTCGATATCTAATTGCTGGGCCTGTCCTGCTAATGAAGTCAGAAGCAGGATAAATAATAATTTTTTCATGTAAGAATTGTTATGGTCTTTAAGATAGCATTGCTGCTTTTTTGGTATATTGCAAATCAAACTTACAAAGAACTTTTTGATTAGAATGCATCCCAAATTAATTAAATATTCACGCCTGTTTTTATTACTGTTTATAGTAGGTAGCTTTCAGTTGAAGGCGCAGGATTATTTGCCGGAAAAGCCGACGAAACAAACATCAGTTTATGACCGGGCAGCATTTTTGAGCCCCAATGAATCAAAAAGGCTCGAACAAAAGCTCATCAACTACAGCGACACAACTTCAACCCAAATCGTTGTAATCACTGTAAACTCTTTAGAAGGAAATGATATTGCCATGTATGCCACTGAACTGGCTCATAAATGGGGGATAGGTCAAAAGGGTGAAGACAATGGAATATTACTGTTGGTATCTAAGGAGGAAAGACGAATTACCATAAGAACCGGATACGGGGTTGAGCATCTGCTAACAGACGCCTTGGCCAGAAGGATCATAGAGAATGTGATCACACCGGCATTTAAACAAGGAAACTATTATCAGGGACTTGATCAGGGAACTGATGCCATCATACAGATCATGAGTGGTGAATACCAGGCGGAAAGATCTAATGAGGGCCCAAGGGGCAAATTTCCTGCATTTCTTATTGTGATTATTTTTATTGTGATCATGATGATCCTCTCAAGGAGGAACAGAGGAGGAGGAAAGAACGGAGGCAGAAGATCAGGAGGGTTCTCCTTATTGGATGCTATAATTTTAAGCAGTGCGGGCCGCGGAGGCTTTGGCAGCCGTGGAGGTTTTGGAGGTGGAAGCTCCGGCGGTGGTTTCGGAGGCGGTGGAGGCTTCGGTGGTGGTTTTGGCGGCGGCGGCTTTGGTGGCGGTGGAGCCAGTGGTGGATGGTAAACCGTTATTTCTTTCTAAAGTAGACAACGATAGGAACACCCTTAAAATCATATATTTCCCTTAATTTATTTTCAATAAATCGTTTATACGGATCTTTTACATATTGAGGTAAATTCGCAAAAAACACAAACTGCGGTGTTGGGGAAGGTAACTGCATGCAATATTTGATCTTGATATATTTCCCTTTGTATGCCGGTGGTGGATTTAGCTTTATAATATCAAGCATGGTTTCATTAAGCTTACTGGTGGCAATTTTTTGCTTTCTGTTTTCAAATACTTCTACTGCTGTCTCAATGGCTTTAAAAATTCTTTGTTTTGTCAAGGCAGAAATGAATACAATAGGCACATCCGTAAAAGGGGCTGTCTCTCTTCTGATCATGGCCTCAAATTCTTTGGTAGTATGTGTGTCTTTTTCCACCAGATCCCACTTGTTCACCAAAATAACGATACCTTTTTTATTCTTTTCAGCCAGCCAGAAAATATTCTGGTCCTGACCTTCAAAACCTCTTGTCGCATCTATGATTAGAATACAAACGTCACTATGTTCTATGGCTCTGACAGATCTCATGACAGAGTAAAATTCGAGGTCATCTTTTACTTTTGACTTTTTTCTGATACCGGCCGTATCAACAAGATTGAAATCAAAGCCAAATCGATTGTATTTTGTATCGTTAGAGTCTCGCGTCGTTCCTGCAATATCGGTAACTATATATCTGTTTTCACCGATCAAAGCATTGATAAAAGATGATTTTCCCGGCATTTGGTCTTCCTACCACGGCAAATCTTGGCAGGTCATCCTCTTGTTTTTCTTCCTTTTCAGGAAGTGCTTCCACTATGGCATCTAATAATTCTCCCGTACCACTTCCATTGGTACTTGCAATGGTATAATAGTCACCCAAGCCAAGGGCATAAAACTCAACAGCATCTGCAGCGCGCTTTGAATTATCGACTTTATTTACAGCTAAAAATACCGGTTTTTTCACTTGTCTCAGTAAATGGGCAACTTCTTCATCCATTCCTGTTATGCCGCTTTCAACATCTACCATAAAAATAATGGCATCAGCCTCATCAATAGCCAATTCGACCTGTTTGTCAATTTCAGCTTCAAAAATATCGTCACTACCCACTACATATCCTCCTGTATCAATGATAGAGAATTCTCTTCCATTCCAGTCGGTCTTACCGTAATTTCTATCTCTGGTCACACCACTAACAGCATCAATGATGGCCTCTCTTCTTTGGATCAAACGATTGAAAAGTGTTGATTTTCCAACATTTGGTCTTCCTACGATAGCAACAATGTTTCCCATGTTTATTTTCTATAAAATCGCTGCAAAGATAAGCTTATAAAGTCGAAATGGAAAGGGCTTATTGCGGATTAAGAAAAAAAGTCTATATTTAGGTGTGAGAAGTGAGAGGTGAGAGGTGAGAAGTGAGAAGTGAGAAGTGAGAAGTGAGAAGTGAGATGTGAGAAGGGCGAGGTCAAGAAGCCTGCCAGCCGGCTGGCATTCGATTCACGCATTCATGCATTATAACCATTAATCAATACAGCATAATCAAGCACATGAACCAACCTATTCATGACGATGAGTTAAATCGGATTCTTCTAAAACCCAGATTCAAATGGAAATTTAAAGAATCTGAACAGGACATTTTGCAACAGTTCAAAGAGGAACTGGCCAAGGAAGATTGCATTTATACCAGTAGGATCGTTGATCACCACATAGTCATTGATGTACCCGAAAAGGATGAACACTTCTGGTCACCACAATTACATGTCGAAATTGAAAAAGAAGGAGATTTGACTTTGGTAAAAGGAATTTTAGGACCCAAACCTAAAATCTGGACATTTTTTATGTTTTTGCATTTTATTGTGGCTATCGCTTTTTTTGTTTTTTTCGTGATCTTTTATTCAAATTGGAGCCTTGATCAGGATTATACTTTTTCAATGATGATGTGCTTGTTAATGCCTGTTGTATGGGTAGCACTATACTTTTTTGGTCAATTGGGCAAGAAATTTGGATATAACCAAATGGTAGGTTTGCACGAGCTGCTTCTAAAAGCCTTAAGAAACTTTAAAACGGTACAAGATTAAAGAGATTTAGTTATCGAGTATGATTCGCATTTCTTTCTGTAGTTTAAGCGCATTCTCTCTTGCCTTTTCAGCAAAATCCTGCTTTGGAAGAAGCATAAATGATCCCTCTGGAAGAATTGATGAGTAGTCCAATATCACTATTTAAGCCATATTCACAAACCCCTTGAAGATCTCCGCCTTGCGCTCCCACTCCGGGAACAAGTAAAAAATGATCAGGTACTATTTTTCTGATCTTTTGAAAGTATTTTGGTCTTGTGGCTCCAACCACATACATCAGTTGCTCACTGTTTTGCCATTGCAAAGAGGTTTCCAGTACTTTTTCATATAAGGTCGTACCTGTTTCATCTTTTAATACCTGAAAATCCAGACCACCCTTGTTGGAAGTCAGTGCCAGCATGATGGTAAATTTATCTTTGAATGCAAGAAAGGGTTCCACCGAATCACTTCCCATATAAGGAGCTACGGTAACAGAGTCAAAATTCATATCTTCAAAAAATGCCTTGGCATAGCGCGTCGAAGTATTTCCTATATCGCCTCTCTTTGCATCGGCAATGGTAAAGATCGAAGGGTAATTTTCATTGAGATAGGTAATGGTTTTTGACAAACTTTGTCCATCCTTTCAAGCCATAGGCTTCATAAAAAGCTGTATTGGGTTTATAGGCGACCGTCAGATCGTGGGTAGCATCAATAATAGCTTTGTTAAATTCAAAAATAGGGTCATCCGTTTTTAATAGGTGCGGAGGTATTTTTTCAAGGTCAACGTCCAGTCCTATACACAAAAATGATCTTTTGGCTTTGATCTGCTCGAATTAGCTCTTGTTTCGTCATTTTTTTTGAAAATTGATTGCTGCAAAAGTAATCAATTTATCAGTTTAGGTTATCTTTGCGATTCATTTTAATTTCAACCAAAAAACCAATTTAATGAGAACTAAAATTGTAGCCGGAAACTGGAAGATGAACAAGACCTATAAAGAAACAAAGGTCCTGGTCAAAGAATTAAATCATGCTGTAAAAGAGCTTACTTTAGATAATACCCGTGTGATCATTTCACCAACTTTTGTCAATTTACAGAAGGCCTCAAAAATGACCAAGAAATCGGTCATAGAAGTAGCAGCTCAAAATATGCATCAGGAAGCAAGCGGTGCTTATACCGGTGAAATTTCGGCCCAAATGATCAAAGGTGTTTATGTTGACATTGTAATTTTAGGGCATTCAGAAAGAAGAGAGTATTTTGGTGAAACAGATGCGCTTTTAGCTGCGAAAGTAGACGCTGCGTTAAAAAATGATTTGGAAGTGATCTTTTGTTTTGGCGAGGTTCTTGAAGACAGAAAGAGTGGCAACCATTTTAAAGTAGTGGAAAGCCAGATCAAGAATGCGCTTGTTCCATCTTGATTCAAATGCCTGGTCTAAAATTATTTTAGCATATGAACCAGTTTGGGCGATTGGAACGGGTGAAACAGCTTCCCCTGATCAAGCGCAGGAAATGCATGCTTTTATCAGAGAATTGGTTGCTGAAAGATACTTGAGCGATGTATCTGAAGAAGTTTCTATTCTTTACGGAGGAAGCGTGAAACCTGGTAATGCCGAGGAGATATTTTCCAAGACTGATGTAGATGGTGGTCTGATAGGTGGTGCTGCCTTGAACGTTGATGATTTTACGGCCATCATAAAGGCTATTTAAGGATTTTATAAAAATCTTCAAAACTATGGATCTGTGAAATCTTTTCTCTTTGAAAAGGTTCCACAGGTTTTTTAAATTCTGGAATATATGAACTATATAGGATGCTTTTTTAAAATAGACTCAGGATCATTAGATATTCAAACTGCTATTGACATTTTGGTCGCAGAGCTTGGTCAGGTGGGATTCGAAAGTTTTACCGAAAACCCTGATGGGGTAGAGGCCTATATCCAAAAAGCTGACTGGAATGCCAGCTTACTCGATGATATTCAGATTCTGCAGTCTGAAGAGGTAACTTTTTCTTATGATGTAAAAGAGATAGAACAAGTAAACTGGAATGAGGAATGGGAAAAGAATTTTGAACCTATAGTAGTGGCTGATCAGGTGAGTGTCAGGGCTCCTTTTCATAAGAATCCCGGGCTACAATACGATATAGTCATTGAGCCTAAAATGAGTTTTGGAACGGGTCATCATGAAACTACTCATTTGATGATACAACATTTGATGGAGTTGGATCTTCATGGTAAGAAGGTTCTCGATATGGGATGTGGTACCGGGATCCTTGCTATTTTTGCCGAGATGAAAGGAGCTGCGTCAGTTGATGCCATTGATATTGACAATTGGTGTTATGAAAATTCATTGGAAAATGTCGAGCGTAATAATTGTCATCACATATCGGTATTTGAAGGTGATTCGAGCCTTTTAAAATCTTCAGCCTATGATGTGATCATAGCCAATATCAATAGAAATATCTTGTTGCAGGATATGCCTGTCTATACGGATAGTTTAAAGGAAAATGGCATATTGCTTTTAAGTGGATTTTATACTGAAGATATCGAGAAGATCAATGCGTCTGCCGAGACAAACGGGCTGAAACAGGACAAGAAATTGACAAGAAATAATTGGGTTGGATTAAAATATGTAAATTTGCATTAGAAATAGAACTCAATAGCTATGGTTTATTCGACAAAAGAAAAAATTCAGGAATCTCATGACGTTGCGGAGCAAGAGGTTAAAATGCATGAGATTTTGTTGTTCAATGATGATGTCAACACATTTGATTTTGTGATCGATTCGCTTGATCGAGGTTTGTGAACATACCCTTGAACAAGCTGAACAATGTACCTATCTCGTCCATTACAAAGGTAAATGTGCCGTTAAAACAGGTGAATTTGAAGAACTTAAACCGAGATGCACTTAATTACTTCAGCGGGGTTTAAGTGCAGAAATCGTTTAAAACTTCACAATTGATCATCTTGCTTATAAAGGAATGTTTCCATGTTTTCTTTTTGGTCCGTCTACCTTTTTATTTTCAAGCATTGCAAAGGCCTTGATCAATTTCTTTCTTGTATCCTTTGGCAGGATCACTTCATCAATAAAACCTCTTTTGGCTGCACGATAAGGATCTGCAAATTTATAAGCATATTCAGCTTCTTTTTCCTTCCATTTGGCTTCTGGATCAGTCTGCTTCGGATATTTCTTTTTTAAAAATGATCTCACTGGCTCCTTTGGCGCCCATAACAGCTATTTCCGCTGTTGGCCAGGCAAAATTCATATCAGCACCAATATGTTTTGAATTCATCACATCATAGGCACCTCCATAGGCTTTTCTGGTAATTACGGTGACACGCGGAACGGTTGCCTCACTGAGTGCGTATAACAATTTGGCGCCATGAACAATAATACCACTCCATTCCTGATCGGTTCCAGGTAAAAATCCAGGAACATCAACCAAGACCAGCAAAGGGATATTAAAACTGTCACAAAATCTGGTAAATCGAGCTGCTTTTTTTGAACTGTTCACGTCTAGAACACCAGCGAGACTCATGGGTTGATTGGCAATAATACCTATACTTCTTCCTGCCAGTCGGCTAAAACCAACAACTATGTTTTCAGCATAATCTTTATGAATTTCATAAAAGGAATCCTCATCACAGATCCCGTGAATCACTTTTTTCATGTCGTAGGGTTTATGCGTATCTTCAGGAATAATGCCTTCAAGTTCTTCTCTCAGTTCCTCAGTTAATGTAAAGGGAAGTTTTGGTGTCGTCAATTGGTTGTTCTGCGGAATATAACTAAGCATTTTTTTTATTTCTTCCAGACAGGCCAGATCATTTGGGGCAGTAAGATGAGTTACCCCTGACTTTGTAGAATGAGTAGAAGCACCCCCCAGATCTTCAGAACTGACTTCCTCGTTTGTGACCGTCTTTACTACATTCGGCCCGGTAACAAACATATAACTCGTTTCTTCCACCATAATGGTAAAATCAGTCATGGCAGGCGAATAGACCGCACCACCGGCACAAGGCCCCATGATGGCTGATATCTGCGGAATAACTCCTGAAGATTGAACGTTTCTGTAAAAAATATCAGCATAGCCACCCAAAGAACGAACACCTTCCTGTATTCGGGCACCTCCTGAATCATTAAGCCCAATAAGTGGAGCTCCTACTTTAACTGCCAGATCCATGATCTTGCATATTTTTTCGGCATGTGTTTCGGATAAGGCCCCTCCAAATACAGTAAAATCCTGAGCATAACACATATACCATCCGTCCATTGATGGTACCGTAACCGGTAACAACACCATCACCATAAATCAATTGATTTTCCATGCCAAAATCTGTACATCGGTGCGTTACGAGCATCCCGACTTCTTCAAAAGATCCTTCATCAAGTAAGTATTCGATTCTTTCTCTGGCAGTCAGTTTTTTCTTTTTATGCTGTTTTTCAATTCTTTCTATACCACCCCCTAATCTGGCTTCAGCCATTTTTTTCAAAAGGTTTTTTTGTTTTTCTTTCATGACATTCGATTTATGGTTTGAAGTAGCGTTTTAATAACTTTTGATCTTGTCAGGTCCGGTTTCCCCAAGCAATTATATTTAATGAGGTGCTCTTACAATCTTCTGTTCTTCTTGGTATAGTTTTAATGCCAAAAGAACCGCAAGCTTAGCCTCTTCGTCCCTAACTATTTTTAAGGCATTCGGATCGAAATGGGATTTGACAAAATGTGTATCAAAAGTTCCCCTCCTAAAAGCCTCATGCTCAAATACAAACTTACCGAAAGGAAGGGTTGTTTCCACGCCTTCAATTCTGTACTGGTCAATGGCGCCTATCATCCTTTGAATAGCCTCTTCCCGATCTTTTCCGTAAGTAATGAGTTTTGAGATCATGGGATCGTAATAGATAGGAATCTCCATTCCCTGTTCGTAACCATCATCAAGCCTTATATTATCGCCTTTTGGGATATCATAAGTTGTCAATTCTCCAACATTGGGAAGAAAACCATTTAAGGAATCTTCGGCGTAAACCCTTAATTCAATGGCGTGACCTTTGAACTTAAGATCTTTTTGTTCCAATTTAAGTTTTTCTCCTCTGGCTATTTTGATCTGCTCTTCCACAAGGTCAAGTCCGGTAATAAATTCTGTTACCGGATGTTCAACCTGCAATCGGGTATTCATTTCCAGAAAATAGAAATTCATATCGGCATCCATTAAAAACTCTACAGTTCCTGCACCTCGGTAATCACATGATTTCGCAACTTTTATGGCCGCATCCCCCATTTTTTTTCTCAATTCAGGGTTTAGAATGCAGGAAGGTGCTTCTTCCACAACTTTTTGGTGCCTTCTTTGAATACTGCATTCCCTTTCAAACAAATGGATCACATTGCCATAATTATCAGCAAGAATCTGGAATTCAATATGTCTGGGAGAGGCTACATATTTTTCGATAAATACAGACCCATCCCCAAAAGCTGATAAAGCTTCACTAATGGCCCGTTCCATTTGGTTTTCCAGTGCTGCCTCAGTATCTACAATTCTCATTCCTTTACCTCCACCACCGGCAGCAGCCTTGATGAGAATGGGATAGCCTATGCTATTAGCCACGATCTTGGCCTTTTCGATATCTGAAATGGCCTTATCTACGCCAGGAACCATAGGGATATTGTATTTTTTGACAGCTTCTTTGGCGGCCAGTTTATCACCCATCATACTGAATCGCTTTATGGCCAGGCCCTATAAAAATCATTCCTTGTTCTTCAACGGCTTTGAAAAAGTTGCATTTTCACTCAAAAAACCATAACCCGGATGAATGGCATCGACTTGCAGTTTGAACGCCTTTTCGATGATCTTATCTCCAAGTAAATAACTTTTGTTTGAAGGGTTGTCACCGATATGAATGCTTCATCCGCAAATTTAACATGAGGTGCATTTCTGTCTATGGTTGAATAGACTGCCACTGTTGTTAAACCCATTCGTTTAGCGGTTTTCATAATGCGCAAGGCTATTTCACCTCGATTGGCAATCAGTATTTTTTTCATAGTTACAAGTTTGGAAAGCTTATTCAAAGTCAATCAGTAGTTTGTTTTTATCCACGGTGTCTCCCACGGTTACATAAATTTCTTTGATCACAGTATTTTTCGGGCACAGGATGGTATTTTCCATTTTCATGGCTTCCAGAATAAGAAGTGTGTCACCTTCTTTTACAGCTTGTCCTTTTTCGACCTTGAGCTCAACAATGATGCCTGGCATTGGGGCCTTGATGGAATCGATTACTTTAGAGGATCCTGTTGTATACCCCATTTTTTTGATGAGATCATCCAGGGGTCTATGAATTTTGACTGTATATACATGAGCATTGATACGAATCGAATAGGTTCGGTTAAAAAAATCTCTTTCAATAACTTTCAGCTTGAAGTAGATTTATTTTTGTGAATCAAATGATAGTGATCATTTCCCTGATCGATTGCGTCTAGCTGTTCTACTTCTTTTGGACTAAAACTATATTCCTGAATATTGTTAACCAGAGCTTTAGAGGGGTTTTTCATGCGGGCACCGTTTAAAGAGTATTTAAAGGTAGTGAATAATTAGTTCAAATAAGATGCTAATGCAAAGATATGTAGTGGGTTGCAGCACTATATTGAGAAATACGTATACGATTTTTATTTATGTAAAATTAACCTTGTATTTACTAATTGTTAATACTAGGGTTAATATAGTACATAAATTGATCAAAAGTGTTGTTCTTTAATTGAAGTCTTTGATCTTATTTTGTATCAAAATATAAAACTACTGTCATGAGTATTAAAAAACAATTTTTAAAAAGTAAACCAGTTTGTAAAGTGACTTTTTCTTTAACTCAAGAAGAGGCTTTCGAGCGCTGAAAAAGTTCAATTGTTGGGAGATTTTAATGATTGGAATGTTGAAGAGGCGATAGACTTGAAAAAATTCAAAAACGGAACCTTCAAAGCAACATTAGATCTGGAAACTGCCAAAAATTATCAATTCAAGTATTTGATTGATGGCACTAAATGGGAAAATGATCAGGCTGCTGATAGTTATGTAAATAACGGTATCAACGCTGAAGAGAACTTCGTTGTTTCGCTTTAATCATCATTTTTTTACCCTTTCTATAGTTAGCATCATCATAATGCTTAATATTTGCATAAGCGGGAACATGAATTTTCATGAACCCGCTTTCTTCGTTTTTAAATAGTTATATTTTTTAAACAAAAAAAGGTCTCTGCAACAGAGACCTTTAATACATCACATTCGAATCATTTCTTTCGGCATTGTCTGGCGGCTTTATACATTCTTCCTTAATAACCCCTCATTGGAATACTCTTCTGCCATCGGCATTATTGACTTGCACGAATGTGTGTTCCCGATTATTTCAAATCGGATACTTTTCCTTTTTCATTTTTGTTCTTGATGATCCTCTCAATCATTCGATATTCATTATCATTCAGGGCCTGACCTTTTAATGAAACCAACAACCTGGATAATTTTTCTTTATCCTCGTAAGGTACGACCTCAACTTCATGATCGATTTGATTGAGAAGTTCTTTCAAGTTCTTAACTGCTATTAAATTCTTTTGTTCTGTATAGATCTTATACTTCACATCCGTTTCAATATCAGTCAGTAATTCTTGAATCATATCTGATTTTTTGACAAAGTTAAGGGCATCTGTTCTATTGAATGCCGACATCTCGTGTCTTGTTTTAAATATTCTTGTTTCCGGACTTTTTTTCGTTATTTTTACAATATGCCGGACAGGATGAAAAAATATGGTGCCATTGGAGATGTACTCATTGATTTCAGGAAGATCAATCAGTTGTCTCAGGCCGACTTCGCAGCCAGACTGAATGTCGATATCAGAACGGTTCAGCGCTGGGAAAATGGTTCAACTTTGATCAAACCAGATAAGGAAGAAGATATTGTTACAGAGACTATGCTTCCGTATCAGCTCGTAAGAAATTTGAATGCCAGTGTTCCTATTCCCACTTATTATGATTTTAGTTTAAGAAAGTATTCATTATCAAAACTGGCCAATAGCTTACCGGATGCCCGATGGTTCAAGAAAAATCTGGAAATTGCGACCAAGAGAATTCGCACACTGGATTACAATTCTGACATTGAATATATAGTGCGTTATATGCAATTCCATAAGAAAATAACGAAATCATTAAGAGAAGTCATCAGGGAGGCTGTGCGGTTATTGCCTGAGATGAATTTGATCATAACGGATGATTCCGGGTATTATTCAGGCCATTCGCTCATCTTTCCGTTAAAACCCGAGGCCTATGAAAAATTGAGATCACGGGAATTGAACGAGCAGGAACTTACAGTGAATGACTTAACAAATCATAGAAAACTCGAACGCCCTATCTTTTTTGGCTTTGACATTACCGCAGACAGTAATGACAATAACTTTTATCTTACGAGTCAGTTGTTTAGATTTGTTCGGGACAAACCCAACCAAAAATATTTATTTTGTTCCATTCCAATTCGATATGATAATTTGGAGGTAAGTGATCAAATCGGTCTTAAGATTGTTTGGGAAGGGGAAAGAGGTAAAAATGAACATGGCCTTGAAGTGTTTCCAAGATTTCAAGAAGGTAATTTCAAAAATTTCTTATCGGAAGATAATTGACCGGGTAATACCATGATAATGATTCCTTTATTGCCTTCACCTAAGTTGTCTTGAAATATTTCAATTGTTAAAGAAGGTTCTTTATAAATCATTTTTGTCAAGATTTTCAACTGTTAAAATAGGAGTAAAAAAGTAGTCCCAACCTCTCGTAAATCAAATGCACTTAACTTAACATCTAGCAAACCTTTTATCCCCCTGATTTACTATTATGCATTGACGTCCGATACGATTGGGACCTTCCTCGTTTGATTTATTTAATGGTGTCTAACCTATTATTTTGGCAAATAAATACTAAATCATAATCAACTTTCGGAACATTAATAAAAACTATTAACCTGGTACAAAAGTAGATCAGATCATAAACATGCTACACGACATCTCGTGTCTGTTAGAAACTTTATGATATCTATAACATTTCCGATGGATATTTGAGGAAGATACCTAAAAGAGGTTATTTTTTTTAAATGCAGTTTAGTAACTTGCCAGGATGATTGAAGATGAACAATTTCAAATAAGGAATGAGTTTGAAAACTACCTGCAATATTGGGTTCTGAACATGTTTGCAAAGGGTCAACGAGGAATCTTCCCCGAAATGTCAATGGCCAATATTCCAAATGAAACTGCAGACATGGGTTCCATGTATTTAGGAAGGATTATCTATGGTGCCAGTCGAGGATGTTTGATACTTAAAACAGATCAATATAAACCACTGGCGGATCTCGCGTTTGAAATGCTGATTGAATTTAAGAATCCTCTGGGAGGTTATTATTGGGGGAGGAAATACAATATGGAGTGGTTAAATGATGCTGATAATGTGAATATGGCTCAGGCCTTTGTTTTATATGGACTAGCTGAATATGTCAGATTAAAGAATACGCCCCAGGTAAACCAAATGATCGATGAACAAATTGATTTTATAGGATCAACTTTAAAAGACAATTCTGACTCTTATTATTTAGATGGTTTTAATGAACAATGGGCGAGAGGGAAGACCATGACCAGATCATTTGCTACTCATTTTCATATCATGGAAGCTCTGGTGAAGGTATATGAGAATAGAAAGGAAGCAAAAATTAAGAATTCAATTCAAACCTTACTGCATATTATTCTTGACAGGTTTATAGATCAAAATAATTATTTCTGTATTCATCGTTTTACGGAAGACTGGCATATGCTGCCGAATGAAAATTGGGCAGGTCACAATGCTGAATGCAGCTGGGTAATTTGCCATGCAGCCAGAGTCGTAAATGATAAGAAACTAATTGAAAAAACGGAGGAGATAGCTGTGCTGATGATCAATGAGGTTGTTAAATCGGCCAGAGACAAGACCAACGGAGGCTACGCAAATCTGATCTCAGAGAATGGAGTTCAGGAACAAAATAAATCCTGGTGGCCCCAAGCAGAGGTCGTTCTTGGACTTTTGAACGTTTATAAAATTACTGGGGACATTAGCTATAAAAGCCTCGCGAATAATCAGATCGCATATATTCAAAAGTATTTTGTCAATGATCTTGGAGAATGGAATACAGGTGTTAATCAAAAAGGGGAGCCTCTGCAAGACACCCCACAAATCTTTTTCTGGAAATCAATGTATCATACGGTTAGATACTACGATTTTCTGCTAACAGATGATTAGGCGATAAGTTCTGCCTGTGGAAATGAATCCGCAAGGTTGAAAGTTTTGAAGGTTTTAGAATTGTTTCAGGACTATAGCAGAAAACCCTAAGGATCAATTAGGGCTGCTGTCACACTTTAAGGTGTTACTGTAGAATGGTTTTTTCTTTATGGATGTGCCTGTAAACATATTGAAGTAGGAGGTATTAGGCTTTAATGGCATAGTTTCTGTGTTCTGACCATCTTACTCTTTTACTGTTGTTAAATATTGTAGTTCTCATGATATTGGTTTTATATAATTGTGATTAGGTTTTTTTCTTTATGAGGCTTTAACAGCATAGTTTCTGTGTTCTGACCATCTTATTCTTTTACTGTTGTTAAATATTGTAGTTCTCATGATATTGGTTTTATATAATTGTGATTAGGTTTTTTCTTTATGAGGCTTTAACAGCATAGTTTCTGTGTTCTGACCATCTTACTCTTTTACTGTTGTTAAATATTGTAGTTCTCATGATATTGTGTTTTATATAATTGTGATTAGATTTTTTTTCTTGATTAGGATTTGATGGCATAATGTCTGTGTTCTGACCATCTGATTCTTTTGCTGTTTTTAAATACTGTAGTTCTCATAATTTTAAATTGTTGGTTATACTAATAAGACGAGACATCTTCAAAGATGTTACAGTACTATGTAAAACAAAGTACTATTTTAACAATAATTTCACAATAAAATAATACATCTTATTGATAAACAGTAACTTAAGTAAATGTTAAAAAAATCAAAAAAAATAAGAATTAAAAAATAATGTGAAGAAATAATCAATTAATCATCCAAAATTGGTAAAATTAGAAAGACCTTGTTTTCCTGAAACATATGGAAAGCAAGGTCTTTCTATCAAATTGACAACTAATATGAGTTCAAATATGGGATGGCGTAAGATACATGATGATCACATTTATCAGCCTTAAATATTTTTTATCGGTCTATTTTAAAATTATCTAGTTGTATGTCATCCATTCCTTTATCATCAAAGGGATATTCAAGTTGATTTTGGATATTATACAGGAAATCAATATAAACTGACTAAGGACCACAATAAAATAAGTAATCCATATGCTATGATCAGGTCCTACCCTATGAATTATTGCGGGTGCATAGATAAGGGGAAAGATATATATGAATATAAGGCAATAGGCTTTTAGACTGATGGGTGTCCTATGAACGTTTATGGCATGAACATTCTCAATAGTTTCATGAAGGTCCTGCATCAACCTATAAATTTTTTCTTCTCGTTTACTTGAAATCGATTCTTTATGAAGTTGAATGAAATCATAAAGCTCATCAATATTGGTATCAACTTTCGCCGTTTCATGGCTATTGGTATTTAATTGAAGCATAAGATTATTGCTGATATTAATAAGAATATCCTGCAGCTCATTTTTGTTTTCATCAGTTAATTTGAGATTACTCATAAAAAAGTAAGACAATGTCTTGATTGTACCACGAAACTCACTCAGGTGTTCCAAAGCTTTCTCTCTTCTGCGAAATGATCCCCTAATCGTGAATACGAGAGGAAATATCATGGCGATACTGATCAGGGTAAGATCCATATCAAAACTAATATGATAGGTAAAACACAGATAGGGAGTTAAGACCGATACGAAAAGCGCGATCCATGTTCGACTGTTGATAATAACGAGGTATGGTTTCACGGTATACTTTTTTGGGCTTGATTAGTTAAAGGTAGTTAAAAATGAACAGAAAACAAATGTACTTCTGGGCGATTATTATACAGTTGAATTTTTTGTTTACCAGATACTAATTTTTAAACAAAGCAAAAAAAAGACTGCCGGGGGAGGCAGTCTTTGTATGATTAAGAATTAATGGCGTAATTTCTGTGTTCTGACCACCTAATTCTTTTGCTGTTGTTGAACATTTTTGTTCTCATATTTTCGTTTTTTTTTACAATTGTTTTATAATCTTTTCAGATTCCTAAATGTTGTTGTTTAGAATTCAAGATCTGTGATCAAATCGAATTCGTCATAGATCGCCTTATCTTGAAGATTATCAAAAAAACTGGTCGATCCGTATCTTACGTCAAATTTAGTTCTGTCAATTTTCAAATTGGCAGTTGCTTTGTTTCCATAGATTGAAATATCAAAAGTAACAGGGTTTGTTTTACCCTTGATCGTAAGGTCTCCAGTTACTTCGTATGAATTTTTTCCGGTGCTTTTCACCTTGTTGAATACCAGCTTAGCAGTTGGATAATTTTCAACTCCAAAGAAATCATCAGATTTTAAATGTCCTTCAAGTTTCGCCTTATATTCTCCTTCCATATCAGTATTTTCAACACTTGTCATGTCTATGGTGAATTCACCACCTACAAGTTTTTCATCCTTGAATTCAAGTGAACCTTCTTTTAAAGCGATGCTTCCCGTGTGAGATCCGGTTACTTTATAACCCTTCCAGGTTACTGAACTCGTTTCAACTTTTACTTCTTTTACACCATCTTCTATTGGGGTAAACGCGAAGGTAATTGTGGCAACAACTAATGCCAATACTATTGTTTTTACTCTATTTTTCATAATTATTAAATTAAAAAGGTTATAAATTTATTTTTGTTTATTTCCGCAATACAATTTTTCTTTAACGACCATCCCTTGATTCCAATCTTGGACGGCTACCTGAGTGTAACATCTCTCTCCATAAATTCTATGTTGATCACTAAGTTGCCATTCTACCATGGTTGTTTGTTCACCAATGGTCACTTTTAAAGGTTTGGCGCTTTTTAACTCAATGATATTCTTCAGATCATTTTCCTTTAAAGTCCGATTTGCTTCTTTACCTTTTACAGGAGCTTCATCATTATGCTGTATGACCACATCTTCGTGATAGAATTTTTCAAAAGCTTCCATTACTTCTCCCTGCATGATCAAATCGTTCAGATCACCTATTTTTTCAATCAACAAATTCATTATTATTACTTTGAATGAACACTGCAAAGATCAGATGAAAAGGAGTGATAGAAAATAAAGCAGTTTATTAAATGATGTTAATCTAGATTAATATGTGTCCATTTGCCACTAGCAGACATCGATTTGCTATCAATCTTCTTCAATTAAAATACCAAATTTGCCCATTTGGTAATCGCGCATAGCCTCAAGTATCTCTGTTTGGGTATTCATAACATATGGTCCACTTTGGGTAACAGTCTCATCTATGGGTTTGCCACAAAGCAAAATGAATTGACCATTTTCTTTAAAAGTCATGTTAATAAGCTCTCCCTCATGATCAAAAACAGCCAGGTTTTCTTTCTCGATCAAACCATAGCCCTTAATGATAATTTCACCTTTAATAAGATAAAGCATGCTGCTGAATCCCCTGGGGATGCTCAATTGTTGAGCTCCACCTTGTTCTCCCTGCCCCCAGATCACCAGTAGTTCAGATTGAGGCACAACCTTTCCTCTGAGCTCACCATAGTTTCCTGCAATTAATTTATTGGTAATTTTCTGATCTTCTGAAGAAAAAACGCTCATCGCTTCATTTGAAACATAAGAATAGGTAGGGGGAATCATTTTCTTAGTTGCCGGGCTGTTGATCCATAACTGCACGATTTCCTGCCGCCCTTGTTTTTCGATCAATGCGTCAGTAGGTCTTTCACTGTGTACAATTCCAGCTCCGGCATGCATCCATTGTACTTCACCTTCTTTGGCTATTTGATTATTTCCCCAACTATCACGATGCTGTACTTCACCTTCTATAACAAAGGTAACGGGAGAAAATCCTCGATGCGGATGTGGCCCAACTCCCTGATGTTTTGCCAATCTGTGCTTACTGTATTTGGCTTTGGCATGATGTAATAATAAAAAGGGGTCCCATTGCTGAACTTTTTGGGTAGGTAAGGCTTGTTTAACAGGGAATCCTCCCATATCAATTTCTGTTGCCGGCAGTAAGTATTTTACCTGTTTCATTATTCTCTGCATTTTGAATGGATCTGTTTACTGCCTCTATTTTAACTCTTCAGTACCATCCGCATGCAATGCAAAACGGCCTTTATTTCTGTCGTGCACCTGTTCCTGTTCGGGCCAGGGCCATCCACCAAATTGAGTTCGACGGTAATCTGAAAAAGCTTCTTGTATTTCAGCTTCCGTGTTCATAACAAATGGTCCATATTGTGCTACGGGTTCATTAATAGGTTTTCCTTGCAGCAGTAATAAATAACTATCGCGGCTGCCATTTTCTAATAAAATATCTTCATTTGGGTTTAGTTGTATCAGGTGATTATTTTCTACCCTTTGGCCTTCAACCAGAATACTTTCACCATTGTAAAAATATAAGGTTCTATTTAGGTTTTTATGCACGGCAGATGGTAATTTCCAGGTTGCATTGGCTTCCATTTTTATCGTAAATACGGCCACATCATGTTCGGGATTTGCCGCCCAGGAATCAGGAGTGGGCTCAGGGGCCTTTACGTTATTCAGGTGACCCGCTATGACATTGACTGTTGTTGTTTTCCCATCTTCTGTATAGGTCACTTCAGGAACCATATCCTGCCAAAGCATTTTGAAATGCGGCTCAACAAATTTGCTGGCTTTGGGTAAATTTAACCAGATCTGAAAAATTTCCAATGGATTACCTTTGTTCTCATACAGCAAAGGGAACATTTCCGAATGTTGTACGCCTTTTCCTGCAGTCATCCATTGCACATCTCCCTTGCCAAAACGGCCAGCTGCACCCAGAGAGTCTGTATGATCTACAAAACCTTCTTTATTTATGGTGATGGTCTCAAAACCTCTGTGCGGATGGTAAGGAAATCCGGGAATGTGGCTACCATGATACATTCTGAATCCATCTTTTAGCACAAAGTCCTGTCCCATATTTCTGCCTGCGAAGTATTCCGAATTCAGACCCATACGGTCATTCCCTTTAGGGTATTCATCTCTATGGTAGGCACAAAACAAAAATGGGTCTTGAGTTTCCCAAGGAAATCCAAGGGGTTTGATCTGAATTATTTTAGTTGTATCCATTTTGTTTGTTTTAGAAATTCTAAACAAAGATCCGAAACATTGGTATACTTTAAAATAAAGTAGCTTATCAATACAAGTTAAACTAGATTAACACTTTATTGCTCAAGGATGAGCTGACTTTTGATCTTGCTCAAAAATTCTTTGGTGATGCCCAGGTATGAAGCGATCAGGTATTGGGGAATACGTTGCTCAATTTTGGGATATTCGTTTCTAAAGAAGAGGTACCGGTCTTTGGCACTCATACTCATATTTCTCACGATTCTTTTTTGAGAGGCAACAAAAGCCCTTTCGATGATGATCCTGAAAAACCGCTCCAGTTTTGGTATTTCTTGCATCATTTCCTGTTGATTTTCATAAGAAAACTGTATCAGTTCAGTATTTTCCAAACATTGTACATTAAAATCTGCAGGTTTTTGGCTAATATAACTACCCATGTCTGAGGTCCACCAATCTTCTATAGAGAACATGATCACATGTTCCTGGCCTTCTTCGTCAACATAAAAGGTTTTGGTACAGCCCGAGATGACAAACCCACTGAATTTACAAACATCACCCTGTTGCAGAAAATATTGCCCTTTTAGTAATTTCCGCGAGGAGATCAAGGAACTCAGTTTGAGTTCTTCTTCTTCCGTAAGGGTAACCACACGGTTGATATAATCTAGTAAAGGTTTGAATTTGTCCATAAAAAAACAGCAGTTAAAGCTAACTACTGTCAAAAATAAGGATTTTTTACTGATCTATTTTCTTACTTGTTCCAAATAACCCAATACATAAACTGCAGGGGCGTTCCAATTGATGCAAACTTCGTTGGATGCGTAACTGGCTTCAACATCCATATAGGCTTTGGCCGGAAATTCAGATGTGTACTGAACCAGCTGTGCATCTTGACGGTCATTGTTGGGACCGCCCAGAATAAATCCAGGTACCGGATCAGCGATGCTGTCTGCTCCACTTGGTCTGTGGTGAGGAAACATCACTCTTTTAGCGCCAAAACCTGTAAGAAAAGAATATCCTGTAGCATTCTTCCCAAAGATATAATCATTGATCTGTTCCGCACCGATCAGGTATTTTTCATCACCGGTTAATCTGTGTGCCACGCATAGTACATAGGCCTGATTAAGAATGTCACTGTTTGAACCCCATTCGAATTTGTCCAGAGCAATATGATATGGATTTTGATCTATTTTTTGAAGGATTTCATCTGCAAGGGCCGTATGACCTTGAGTCAGGAAAGTAGACAGTTCCGCGTCCAGCGCATCTTTGTTTTCAAGTAAGGAATGAAAAGCGACATTTCGAACAAAATTCTTCCAGCTATCGGCAAGCTGGTGTTTGTAATCCTGTTGGTATTTTTTTATGTCCACTTGATATTTGTCGTCTTTCGTCGCCAGGTATAATTCTGACGCCGCCCAGAAAAAATCATCTGAAAATTCATTGTCTCCATATTCCCCTGTGCTGACATCCTCAGGATTTTTAAAGGCGATATTGTCATTTTTTTCAGCCCATGTATAAGCCTTTTTAGAAGCCTCCAAGGCTTTGGCTGACCAATCAGGATCAATCTTTTTATACAATCTCGATGCTTGTGCCAATACAGCGGCAAAATCAAGCGTAGAAGCCGTTGCCTTGCCAATGATATAACGATCAAGATCATAATCTTCAGGCATAATAAAACCACCAAATCCAAGTGCTGTCAACTTAAAAAACACGCCGCCATCGTCATCTTGCATGGTTTGAATCCAGTCGAGTTCATATCGCAATTCATCCCAAAGATCGATGATCCCGTTACCCGATTCGGGAATGTTCAATCCAACATTGTTCATGAATTCAGGAAATTGTTCAAGTATCAAAAGCATCTGACCCACAGACAAGGAAGCGTTTACAATATATTTCCCGTAATCACCGGCATCATACCAGCCTCCGGGAGAATTCAAAGTTCCTTCAGTTCTACCTGTTGACGGATGGTACATACATTTATCATCCGGGTGACCGGCCCCTCTTTCATAAATGCCTCCATATTCCTCCTCAATAGGCATGGAAGCCCTTTGGAAATAATAGCTTTTTATGGCCTTTCTTAAGGCATTGCTATAAAGTTCTTTTTTAATTGTAAAAGGATATGAGGCAATGGTATCATTAATAACAACATAATAGGCCCCGGGAGCCGTAAATGAAGAAAAATCTCCCAGCATCACTTTCTCGCCTGAAGCCTCCCAGATACCTTGATCAACAAGCTCACCCGAATACACTTTATTTTTATAGCCGTCTACCAGTTTAAAGGTGCTGGCTTCGGTGTCTACTATAGTGAATTCTTTTACCGATGAAGGATAAAATCCAATTTGATTGATTCTGATCTGATCGGAAATTTTTGCCGATCCTTTTTTCGAATCACAGGCATAAACAAACAGGAGTATAAAGGCGCTCAGGGCAATCAACTTTTTCATTGTAAATAGGTTTTATGATAGTTCTAATAAATGGACATTCAAATGTAAAAGAATGTCACCCATAAATTTAATATTAAATTGTCACAAATATATTCTAATTAACCATGATCATCAATGATTTAAGTCATTGTCGAAGTTAGGTTAAGCTACGGATTCAGAGTCATTTCCTTAAAGTTCTTTCCTTAGGAAAGGTTGCCATTTCATATAGGTGCCACTGCGCCATAACCATTCAAGTGGACCGTATTTGAATGTTTTGAGCCAGTATTTACTGAGCAGACTTTGAATGATGATCACCAGGAGCCCTAGTAAAAACAAATAGGACAATCGAATTTGGCCCAGATAACCCAAACCCCATCCAAAAAAGAAAAATGTACCTATCACAGATTGCAGGAAATAATTTGTAAGTGCCATCCTGCCATAAGGAGCAAAGAAGGTCAATCTTTTTTTCCACGTATCTCGCTGGTACAATAATAGGAAACCACATAAAATAATAGTGGACATACAGATATTGACCCAATCCATAAAATTCATGCCCAAAGTAAAATGCAAAGAAGCATTGTCTATAGGTTGCGAAATAGTGGCAAAAGTAGCAAAGGTGATCACAAGGGAAATCAGCATTCCTGCAATGGCCCATAACATGATATTTTTTATGGTTTTGGCATGGCGGGCTATGTCTTTGAAAACACCTGTTCTACCCAGCCAGAGGCCAACTAAAAAGTAACCAAAAGTATAGTAGAACCGGCCAAATATGGACATTTGAAAATCGATTTTAGTCAGCATTCCGTATACAGCATTGGCTTTGAATACTTCTAGCAGACTACCATTTTGAATCGTATCAAAATAGGCCAGCACCTGTTCATTATTGATATCCATCATAGGATGTATTCCGGTGACGCTCTCCCCTCCGAAAATAAAAAAGGCGATAAACCTGGGAATACCCAGAAAGATGAATCCGGCTGTGATGAGTATCCATTTGGTCGGGATCTTGTAAAAAGGGAATAAGAAAGGGAGCCAAAACAGCATATACGGTAAGAATATCACCTCGGTAAAATAGTTGATGAACAAAGCCTATAACAAAAAGAAGCACCGCTCTCCATAAGAACCGCCATCCGAATTTGACATTTTTTTTCTCGGCAGATTGCATTTGAATGGCAAAACTCAATCCGAAAATAATAGAGAATAAGGCAAAGAATTTACCCGAAAAAAAGATCTGTAACAGCCCCTGAACAATTTGATCCGGGATACCGTTTACGCCTTCCATAAAACCTTCTGGTGCAGGCCCGGCAATGTACTGCTCGACCATATGTACCAGGACAACACCGGCAAGGGCAAAACCTCTGAGTGCATCAACACTGTTAATTCTTTGGGTTTTGATCAATTCGGTCATTTTTGAAAAGCAATAGAATTCATAAAAGGGACGCAAAAAATTGCTTTTTGTTACGGAATAATCCAATCAAATGTACCTGAATTTCAAATTTGACATTTAATTAACTCTAAAGGAAATACAGCCTAGAAAGGAAGACAGACAAGCCTTGAAGTTTTATTTATGACCTGATTTCCATTGCTCGAATTCAATCTTTAAAGCTTCATCCATTAATGGGTATAAACCAATAACAGGAGTTCCTTCGATGACCTTTTCCATAACAAAATTTTCATAGGCGGTCATTCGGACGCCCTCCGCTGCAATGTCATCAACGATGTGTTGAGGGATCACCATTACACCATCCATGTCTCCAACAATGATGTCACCAGGAAAAACAGCAACATCTCCGCAACCAATAGGAACTTCAAATTCAAGTGCTTCATGCAGCGTTAAGTTGGTAGGTGCCGAAGCTCTGTTTTGGAAAGAGGAAAAAGCAAGAGAAGCTATTTCTGAGGTATCTCGAAACCCACCATCGGTTACAATTCCTTCGGCACCCTTTACCATTAGCCTTGTGACCAGAATGGATCCGGCAGATGCGGCCCTTGAATTTTTACGACTATCAATAACCATGACACTTCCGGATGGGCATTGTTCAACTGCGACCCTTTGAGGATGTTTAGGGTCTTTAAAGGCTTCAATAGGATTTCTATCTTCTCTGGCTGGAATATACCTTAAAGTAAATGCAGGGCCGACCATATTTTTACCCTGAATCTTTAAAGGCCCCACTTCTTGGATAAATTGATTTTTGAATCCGGCTTTAAAAAGTGCAGTAGCTAGAGTTGCCGTCGAAATATTTTTAAGCATTTCTAAAGTGTCTGATGATAGTTGATTATTCATTGTTTGTTTTAATTATTTATTGCTGAAAGGTTTGCATAGTTGACAAATATACATATATTTGGTCAACCAATTTGGTAAACCAATTTTAATATACAAGTTTATGAGAAAATATTTGTTGTTTTTATTCGCAGCGGTTTACCTTCAGGCAGGGCTTTACTCATGCACTGAAAGTGCAGATAAAGGTCAGCTGGTGAAGAATGTAGCCGAATTTAACAGAGCAGTAGAAAGTGCCACACCCGGTACGAGAATAGTGTTAGCTAACGGTATTTGGAAAGATGCGGAATTGCTGTTTAAAGGCGAAGGCACTGAAAATGACTCAATCGTTTTATCGGCAGAAACAAAAGGCAAAGTGATTTTATCGGGAAATTCCAACTTGAGCATGGCTGGCTCTTTTTTAAAGGTAGAAGGATTGGTATTCAAGGATGGTTTTACCCCTACCAATGCCGTAATTTCATTTCGTGAAAACAGAGATCACATGGCAAATCACTCCCGTTTAACAGAATGTGTTATCGATAATTTTAACAACCCAGAACGTCATGTTCAAGATTATTGGGTGACCATCTTATGGAAAAAATAATAGGATTGATCACAATCATATTGAGGGTAAGAAGAACTTGGGAGTTACTATGATTGTTGGTTTGGATACCAAAGAAAGCGTAGAAAACCATCATAGAATAGATCATAATTATTTTGGTCCTCGTCCGACTTTTGGAAACAATGGAGGAGAGACCCTACAGAATTGGAACAAGTCATACTGCATTAGAAAATTCAAATACTGTTAGTGGAGTCGAATTATTTTGACAGATGCAATGGAGAGCATGAAATCATTTCTAATAAGTCTTGTCAAAATATATTTAAATACAATACTTTTTTCGAATGCACCGGGACCTTAACGATGCGTCACGGGAATGAAACTTTGGTAGATGGAAATGTGTTTATTGGGAATGGAAAACCAAGCACAGGTGGTGTAAGAGTCATTAATGAAAATCAGACGGTAATTAATAATTATCATATAGGTTTAACCGGATATCGTTTTAGAGGTGCATTTGTAATGATGAATGGAGTGCCAAATTCTCCACCAAACAGATATGTGCCTGTCATAGATTCCAAAGTAAATAACAATACATTTATTAATTGCGATCATATTCAATTATGTGCCGGTAGTGATGCAGAAAGAAGTCAGGCGCCCTGAATTCAGAAATTGAACGAAAACATATTTTATCATCGACAATAAAAGGATTTATTTACGGTTTACGATGATATAAGTGGGATTCAGTTTTAAAGATAATATTTTAGGGAAAATTTAGAAACACATATTTCTGAAGGTTTTGAAAATGCGGAAATGGAATTAGAAAAAAATGATACAAGGATTTTTAATTCCTAAGTCGGATAAAATAAAAACTGAAGTTGACAATAAGTCGAGCAATATGCAACAAAGGAAAATACGGGAATTGCTTGGTATTTTAAAACAGATGAAAATATAGCCTTAAATTCAGGAAAAATCATAAAGGTGGCACCAGGTATCAATACCTTATATGAAGCAGTAAAAAAATCAAAACCCGGAGATATTATAGAATTAGATGAAGGGGAAACTATTTGTTAACCAAAGCGGTGAAAATAAAACATCCTTTGACTTTTAAAACCTCTGGACAAAGAAAAAGCGACAGTTTTGTTTGAACGAATGATGGCTTTCGAAATTCAAAACGGAGGGAGTTTATCACTGGAAAATATAAAATTTGATGGTGCAAAATCTCCAGATTATGCAGGTAATTCGGTTATAAGTACCAGTAAAAAATCAATGAATGAAAACTATAAATTATTTATTGATAACTGTGAGTTTGAAAGATTTAGTTGTCAACCATTCTTTTGATGTGTTAAGGGTTTCTAAAGGCACATTTGCAGATACGATTAGTATTTCCAATTCAAAGTTTAAAAATATTTCTGGACATATAGCAGCACTGGATAAAGAAACAGATGATATTGGAGCCTATAATGTAGAGTATTTTATTATGAAAAATAATACGATTACTGATGTTCAAGGTAGCTGCTTTACGCTTGTATAGAGGTGGAAAGGATGAAAGCACTTTTGGTCCGTTTTTAGAAATTGATCACAATGTTTTGGATCATGTTGGTTATGGTAACAAAAATAAGTACAAAAGAGCTGATGTCATTATATGGGGTTCAGGTAAATGATATTGAAAATAATATTATCAGCAATTCTAAAGCTATGGAAATGCATTTGGTAGTTGGCGAACCCATTGTAAATATCTTGAACAATAATTTTTATAAATCTGATGAGTTGATTATTACCGGTGATCAAAAATACAATGTAAAGAATGTTTGGAATTTAGATCCAGACTTTATTGATGGAACCTATAATTTGTCTGAGAAATCGGCGCTAAACAATAAAGGAACAGATAATTTAAACCTTGGTCTAATTATCCAATATGTAAAAATGAGTACTAAAATTAAATATTATAATATTTTCGATTGCCTTGGTCCTGGTTTCCTGTAAAAAGTCTGAAGCGCTTGAAACACCGGATTACGTGGATCAACAATCTCATCCGAGCTTAATTCTAACCAAACAAGGGGTAAAAGACATTAGGGCTCATTTAGGAAGTATTCCAATTTTTGATAAAACTTTGGCTGCCGCTCAAAAGGAGATTGATGCTGAGATAAAAAATGGTTTTGATGTTCCGATTCCGAAAGATTATTCAGGTGGATATTCTCACGAGACACATAAAAAGAATTATGTCTTAATGCAAAAAGCAGGCGTATTATATCAAATTCTAGAGGATGATAAATATGCTGAGTTTGTAAAAGACATGTTGTTTGAGTATGCAAAGCAATATCCAACATTACCCATACACCCAAAGCCACGTTCATATGCCAGGGGTAAATTATTTTGGCAATGTTTGAACGATTCGAATTGGTTGGTGTATACAAGTCAGGCCTATGATTGTATTTATGATTTTTTATCAGAAGAGGAGCGGAATACATTAGAGACAGATTTATTTAGACCTTTTGCAGATCACATATCAATAGATAATCCACAATTTTTTAACCGGGTGCATAACCATGCAACCTGGGGTAATGTCGCTGTTGGAATGATTGCTTTGGCTATGGATGATGATGAGCTTTTAGATAGGGCTTTGAATGGTGTTAAAGATGATAAATTTGATCCAAATGAAAAGGATAATGACGGTGGTTATATTAGAAAAGATGGTCAAAAAATAGGCTTTTTTGCCAATGTAAATGAGCCTTTTTCACCAGATGGATATTTTACAGAAGGACCTTATTATCAGCGTTATGCTTCGTATCCATTTTTAATTTTTGCACAAGCGCTTCAAAATAAAAAGCCCGAACAAAAAGTGTTTGAGTATAAAGACGGTGTGCTTTTAAAAAGTATAACTGCTTTATTAAACTTATCGAATGCTGATGGCGAGTTCTTTTTGTTGAATGATGCTCAAAAAGGTATGTCTTATTTTAATACTTCTTTAATAGCAACGGTTGATATAGGCTATCATTTTGGAGGTAATAACCCAGAGTTGCTAAGTATAGCCCAAAAGCAGGATCAAGTTACGCTTGATGATGCGGGTTTAGCAGTAGCTCTTGGAATCAAGGATGGAAAGGAAAAACCTTTTGTTAAAAAATCGATTGAATTAACTGATGGTGCTAATGGAGATAAAGGTGGCGTAGGAATTTTGCGTAGTGACGGTTTGGAATTGGTTTTTAAATACACGGCTCATGGATTGAGTCACGGGCATTACGACAAATTATCTTTTGCCTTATTTGAAGATGGACATGAGGTAGTGCAAGATTATGGTATGGGACGTTTCGTAAATATTGAACAAAAAGGAGGCGGTAATTATTTAAAAGAAAATACGACTTGGGCCAAACAGAGTATTGCACATAATACATTAGTGCAAAATGAAACATCTCACTTTAAGGGGAAATATGATATTGGAAGCAAACATCATTCGAATTCATATGTATTTAGTGTGGATGATGAAAATGTTCAGGTTGCCAGTGCTAAAGAAGAAAATGCCTATCCGGGAACTAAGATGCATAGAACTATGGTAACTATTAAGGATAAAGATTATCAAAATCCATATGTTATAGATATAATGCGTGTATCATCTGACAACTCAAATCAATATGATTTACCATTTTACTTTTTAGGTCAAATTATGCAAACAAATTTTAAATATACAAAATTGGATGTCCCTGAAATTATGGGAAAATCTGACGGTTATCAGCATTTGTATAAAGAAGCTGGAGCATACCCTTGCTGGAGAAAATATAAAATTAAACTGGTTATCAAATAATAAATTTTATACATAGACGGCATTTACTTCTAATAAGGATGAAGTTATTTTTGGTAGAATTGGAGCAAATGACCCGGACTTTAATCTGCGAAATGAACAAACACTAATTTTAAGAAAAAAGAATGCAAAGGATGCATTGTTTGTTTCGACAATAGAATCACATGGAACATATAGTCCTGTGTCTGAGTTAGCGGTTAATGCTTATAGTCATATTGAAAATATGTCTGTTTTATTGATTCTAAAGAATATACCGCAATTCAAATTAGTACAAAAAATGATAAATCAAAAGTCTTTATCATTTCAAATGAAAACAATGTTAAAGAATCGGAACATAAATTAACAATAGACAATAAAGAGTATACATGGAGAGGCCCTTATGTATTCACAGAAAGCAAATAAATTTGAAATTATGAACCTTCCATATCGAGAACTTAATACTCAAGGGAATGATTTAATGGAAGCAACATATGACCTTAAAAAACAATAAATAGAAGCATATGAAACGATTTAGTGAAAAGTACATCATCACAAAAGAAATGAAATGGGAAAAGCTTGGTGGAGGAGTATCAAGAAAGTTCTTAGGTTACGATAATCAAATCATGATGGTAAAAGTGAAATTTGAGAATGGAGCATTAGGTGCCCCACATCAACATTTTCACACACAAGCTACCTATTGTGTTTCAGGTAAATTCGAATTTGAAATTGATGGAGAAAAGAAAATTGTCGAAGCAGGAGATGGGGTTTATATTGAGCCTAATTTATTGCATAGTGCAATTTGTTTGGAAGAAGGCATCCTAATCGACACATTTAGTCCTGTAAGAGAAGATTTCTTAAGTGGTGGTGGGGTGTCTTATTTTGGAGATAAACAGTCATAAGAAAAAACTGCTAGTCCAATTTGGGAGATTTTAACAAATATTATTAAAGTTTCGTTAAAAAAAATATCAATATTGTTTTTTTTTTAGGTAAAATAGTATATATTTGGTCAACCAAAGTGGTCAACCAGTTTGGATAACCAAAAAAATAACAACTATTTTACAACTCAAAAAAATCAAAAATCATGAAAACTTGACTCAAAAAAAAAGGACAGGTGCACGCCCGTCCTTTCGTAAAAAAATTACTTCTTGTTGAGGGAAGTAAATCAAACATGTAATTAGTCATAACTACATGCTTCTACAAATTTACAAAATCTTTTCGTATTTACAGAATGTGTTTTATGAGCTAATAGGTTAAAGAAGGTATCCAGGCCATATGGTGAGAGATATTTCATTAAATTTTAATTTAGAACATAACAAAACAATTATGAATTTTAAATCTAAATTAATATTAATCGTAGTCTTACTACTTAATATTCCTTTAATTGCTCAAAACACTTTCCCTGTAACGGGAACTGTTACGGCTGAAACAGATGGAACTCCTATACCAGGGGTAAGTGTGTTAATTGTCGATACAGATAGTGGCGTTAGTACAGATTTTGACGGTAATTTTGAAATTGATGTCAAAACTGGAGACCAATTAAAGATATCCTATTTAGGATACGTATCTCAAACAATTACTATTGAAAACCAATCAACTTTGACGATTGTTATGGTTGAAGACCTTAACCAATTAGACGAAGTTGTTGTTATTGGTTATGGAACACTAAAAAAATCAAGTGTAACTGGTGCAGTTGCAAAAGTAGGAGGAGAAGAAATTGCAGCTATGCAAGCAACTCGTGTTGATGAAGCCTTGTCAGGTAAATTAGCGGGAGTTCTTATTCAAAATCAAGACGGGGCACCTGGTGCAGATCCGAAAATTCAAATTAGAGCAGCTTCATCTATTTCAGGTGACGTAGGTCCGCTAATTGTTGTGGATGGATTTCCGATCTCAGGAAGTTTAGCAACCGTTAACTCAAACGATATTGAAAGTTTGGAGGTTTTAAAAGATGCGGCTTCAGCGGCTATTTATGGTTCTAGAGGAGCAAATGGTGTTATTTTGGTTACGACCAAAAAAGGTAGGTCAGGTAAGGCAACCTTTACCTATGATGGTTATATCAGTTCTTCAAGTAGGTACAGGAGCAATATATTGTCATCAGCATCAGAATGGGCCAAAGAGGCAAGATCTGAGATTGCTGCTGGTAATTGGGGTAGTACTGTTGCTTTACAGGATCCTGCTTTTTTAGAATACAGGTTAAATGCTTATGAAAATTCACCTGGTGCGATAAGTACGGAAGATTGGCTTTTTCAAACTGGTTTTACTCAAAACCATAACATTAGCATGAGTGGAGGTACTGAGGATGTAAACTACTTTGCTTCTGTAGGTTATCAAGATGCAGAGGGTGTTGTAATCTCTCAAGATTTTGAAAGAGTGAACGTGCGTTTGAATGTAGATGCTAAATTTGGTAAAAAGAAAAAATTTGCGGCAGGAATTAGTTTCAATGGATTTGCAGCTGAAAGGGGTAACTTCGGTCCTGACATGAGAGACGTATTAAGAGCGTATGGTGTTCATCCTATTTACCATACAGAAGAGTCTATTGCATTCGTTCAAGCATTGGATGCTCAAGCGCAGGCATTAGGATTAGCTGCCTTTGACAATGGTTATCGAGGTTCAACCTATGAAGCAAGTAGTATTTATGACGTTAGAGCCTGGTATGGCTGCGAATGACTGGCATTATGGAAGATCAAATAATGGTATTGGCGGATCTGGTGATGCTGGTCCTGCAGCGAAGTATGACAACTGGAAAAATACGGATAAACAGTATTTTGGTAATGCACAATCATACCTGCAATACAGCATTATTGAAGGTTTAGATTTAAAAACTTTTCTAGGAGCAGATTTTAATGATACCCAAAATCTTGAATATAGGTTACTTGGATTTGATTCTAGGGCAAGGGATTCTCAAACTTTTAGGGATCAAACAGATTTATTAAGAACTTCAATATCAAAGTACAACTACTTTAAGTTATACAAAAACTTTTGCAGAAAAGCATGATGTATCTGCGGTAGTTGGTTTTGAATATCAAAATACTAGAATAACTGGAAATTCTTTAGATGGTTCAAATGTGCCAGATGGTGATTACCTTAACTGGAACCTGTTTGACCCTGCTGACATTACTGTGTCAGAGAGAGACGAGACCCAAGTAAGAGAGAGTGTTTTTGGAAGAATTAACTATGGTTATGATAATCGTTATTTGGTATCAGTATCATTAAGAAGAGATGGTGATTCTCGTTTTGGAGCTAATAAAAAATATGAAACATTTCCAGCGCTTTCTTTAGGATGGAATGTACATAATGAATCTTTTATGCAAAATGCTAATGTATTGAGTAGATTAAAACTTAGGTTTAGTACTGGGTCATTAGGAACGACTGCTTTTTTAGGATCTTATGATGCGTTGAGTCTTTTGGATCCTTCAGCAACAGTATACGGGACTGGATATTTAATCCCAGAAAATGTAGCAAACCCAGATTTAACTTGGCAAACGAATACAGAGACCAACTACGGGATTGATTTTGGATTTTTAAATAATCGCTTCACCTTAGGTGTAGATTACTATACGTCTGATATTGAAAACATATTAATTAATCAAAGTGTTTCTGAAGTATTAGGTACCACTTCTATAGTACTTAATTCTGGTGACGTGAGAAGTTCTGGTTGGGAGTTTGAATTAGCTGGAAGAGTATTCAGTGAAGAGGATTTCACTTGGAGTTTTAATGCTAACTTATCAACAGTTAATACAGAAATTACTGATTTAGGTGGTTTGCAAGAATTACCTCAAGCAATTTATGGAGTTAGTGGTAGAGGCCCTGTGTTCAGAAATTATGTAGGTGGACAAATTGGTGAAATGTGGGGGTTAGAAACCGTTGGAGATGTTGAAATGGATTATATAGTGGATGGAACGAGAAATCCTGACAATGCAACTGGAGAATCTTATGTGGTCGATCAAAATGGTGATGGTATCATTGATAGAACAAGAACCGTTGAGGATGGTGGAGATTTAGTCTTGATAGGTCAAAATACGCCAAATGTGTATTGGGGTATCACAAATAACTTTACCTATAAACACTTTGATTTGTCGTTCATGTTCAATGGAGCTCATGGAGGAGAGGTTTACAATATCGACCCACATTACTATCAATCGGAATTTGGTGGAAGATTAGATTTAGCTCGTTTAGATCCTGATGGCGATGGTATTGCTAATCATAATGGACTGCATTATACACAGAATAGAAATCAAACAGACGCTTACATTCAAGATGCCTCTTATGTATCGCTTAGAAACCTAACTATCGGTTATACTTTTAATTCTGGCTGGGTAGAGCGAGCAGGCTTAAATTCTGTTAGAGCATTTGGCGCGTCAACTAATTTATTATACTTCATGGCAAGTAATTATACATCGTATAATCCAGAAGGTGTAAGAACCTCAGGTTCTGATTATTTAGGGCCAACAACATATGGTGCACAAGTAGGTGCTAGCCCGATTGTAAGAAGTTTTACTCTAGGTTTAAGTGTTAACTTTTAAATTTTAAAAAAATGAAAAATATATATATGTTATTAGGAACGCTGTTATTTATATCAGCATGTTCCGAAGATTTGGAACAATTTCCGTCTAATGTCGCTAGTTCAGAATCTTTGACAGAATTTGATGGTGTTTTGAATGCTGCATATTACTATCAACTTGGTGCTGTTACACCATGGGCGGTAATGGGTGATTTTAGATCTGACAATGCTTTTATGTTTGAACCTCCCTATACTGAGTTTGATCAGTTCGGTCCTGGATTAACGACTATGGAAGATCAATTTATGGGTCCTTTGTATACAGCTTTATACAAGTCAATATTAAGTGCGAATAATGTAATTGAAAATTCTTCAAGAGCTACTGAGGTAGGTGAAGCAAAATTTTTAAGGGCTTTGTCTTATTTTAAACTAGTGCAAGCTTTTGGAGCTGTAACTGTTAATTTATTGGCTCAACCACCATTAGACGATCCATCTTTTTTCGTAAGGCAACCGGCTGCTACTGTTTATAATACTGTTATTATACCTGATTTGAAAGATGCAATAGCGACTTTGGATAATTCATCAATATTATCAGATCAAAGAGCGTCTAATCTTGCAGCTAAAGGTTTATTGGGTAAAGTATATCTTGCCATGGGCGATTATGCAAGTGCCGAACCATTTCTGGCTGATGTTGTAAACGAAGCTTCTGGTGCAGGGATTGGTTTAGTTGGTAATTTTGAAAATATTTTTGGTGCAGCAAATGAGGTTGGAAATTCTGAAATCATATTTTCGACCCAAATAGCAAGTTCTATTATAGATGAATATTCGTATGCTTCCCGTTTTTGGAATTGGAATGTTGGAGATGATTCAAAATCTGATTATCCGGTAGATCAGGATTTAGTTGCTGCTTTTGATGCTAGTGATGCGTCAGGCGGTGGTACTGATTTAAGAAGAGCGATAACGATTACTGCTGATGGTTTAACGGCTATAAAATTTCCTAAAGAGGGAGGTTTAGGTAGTGAGCACAACTGGATAGAAATAAGATTAGCAGATATTATTCTGTTATATGCAGAAACATTGAATGAGAATGGTTCTCCTGCCTCAGTAGTATTTCCTTTATTAGATGGTATAAGAACTAGAGCAGGATTAAATAGTTTAACCGGAACTGTAAGTTCACAGGAAGATGTTAGACAGGTTATTGCAAATGAAAGAAGACTGGAGCTGGCCTTTGAAGGACAAAGATGGTTTGATTTGGTAAGAACTGGAACTGTTGATGCTGAAATGGGAGAAACTGTTGGCTAGTGATTATCTATTGTTTCCAATTCCAGTCTCAGAAGTTCTTGCGACTGATGGAGTAATTACACAAAACCCGGGTATTAATTTTAAAATTAATTTAGATATAAACTAAGAGGTTTTTTTATTATACAGTAGATTTCAAAAAGTCCTCTTAGTTTTTAAAAGAATAACATTGCCGTCCGATATAAAAAATATATGGTTAATAAGATGAGTTGTATCTGTAAATAACTAGACCATCTGTCAAAAAAGAATGTTAAGAAGAAAGTATTAATTTATTTGAGTAAATTGAGAAGAAGTCTAGCATGAATTTACCGGAATACCCATTAACCGGTAAGTTCATGGACTTTAAAAAATCAATGAAATATTTTAGTTAAATTTACTTGTTAAATTTTGGTTCAACCAATTTAAAATTAAAATCATGAATTTAGAACTTATTACAAAACCAGAGAATAGCTAATATTCAAAAGGAGATTATTTATAAGATCAAGGAGTTAATCAATTATAAAAATCTTGAACCTGGAGATAAATTACCTTCTGAAAGAATGATGTCTGAAAAATTTGGAGTGACTAGAAGTAATGTTAGAGAAGCAATTCAAAAACTGGAATTTTATGGTTTATTAAAATCTATTCCCCAAAGTGGTACTTTTGTTGCAAATATTGGAGTTATTGCAATGAATGGAATGATAGATGATATTTTGCAACTAAAAGACCCTGATTTTAAGTCATTAGTTGAAACAAGAATTTTACTTGAATTAAAATCGGTTAGACTGGCGGCTTTAAGAAGAACAGATAAGGACTTCAAAATATAAAAAAGGCCTTAGATGCTTATGCTAAAAAAGTTCTTAAAGGAGAAGATGCTGTTCAGGAAGATTTATTGTTTCATTTGGCCATTGCAAATGCATCTGGTAATAGTACTTTAAATACATTTATGCTTAAAATAACACCTGAAATTATTACCAATTTTGAAAAATATCATGTTTGTGATGAAAATCAGGCACTTAAAGGAATTAAGGAACATGAAGTGATATTTAAGGCTATTAAGGAACAAGATCCAAAATGGCAAAAGAAAAAATGAAGGATCATTTTAAAGCATTGTATCAGTATTGTTATAATAAGTAAAATAAATAAGTTTAGAATTAGATAGATGTGCACGTAATCTATCAAGGAATAAAATAACATAAGAGGGAAGTATTACTTAAAAATTTGGAAATATATTCAATTTCTATCTATCAGGAATCTTTAATGGATAGCTATTTGGAAATTTCCAAACAAAACATTAGTAATATAATAATAATCAATTGATTGAAAGAGTTTTAACCTTCATTGGCAAGTTAAGTATGTCGGCAAATCTTAAGAATTAATAGCAATTAGATGAAAATAAAAGGATTAAGATGGTGGGTTATTGGCTTTGATTGCATTAGCTACTGTAATTAATTATATTGATAGACAAGCATTAGCTGTACTATGGCCAGATATATCTAGAAGATTTATATCCAGATAAGATCAATGACAGACAGAAAAGAAATTTATGCACTTATTTCAATAATATTTATGTTTTCTTATGCTTTTGGTCAAGCTATTTTTGGAAAAATATTTGATTGGATAGGAACAAGAATTGGGTTTGTCTTTATCAATTGGGTTTGGTCTATTGCTACGGCATCTTCATGCATTTGCAAAAGGAGTTCTAAGTTTTTCTATTTTCAGATCACTATTAGGAGTTGTCTGAGGCAGGAAACTGGCCAGGAGCTGCCAAAGGAAATGCAGAATGGTTTCCCACAAAAGAACGAGCATTTGCTCAAGGAATTTTTAATTCAGGGGCAGCAATTGGAGGAATTATTGCTATATCCAACAATTGCATTTTTATCTATTTATTTTAGTTGGCAAATGATATTTATTATTATAGGTCTTATTGGTATTTTATGGTTAATTCCATGGTTGATACTTAGTAAAAGCACCACCTAAAACACATCCTTGGATAACAGAAGAAGAAAGAAAATATATTCTAACTGGACAAAAAAATCAAGATGAAGATGGAGCAATTACGAAATCGAAGGTTATAATCCAAATACTAGGAGAATTACTTACACATAAAGAAAGTTGGGGAGTAATTATAGCTTCTGCTGCAATTGATCCAATTTGGTGGTTATTTGTATTTTGGATACCTATTTATCTTATCTGAAGTGTATGGTATGGATGTAAAAGAAATAGGAATTTATGCATGGGTACCTTATGTTGGTGCTATGCTTGGAGCTATGTTTGGAGGATTATTAGCTACAAAATCGAATTAAAGCAGGTTGGACTATAGATAAAACACGAAAAATGATCATAACATCTGGGTTGTTTAATTATGATACCATGCTTATTGGCTTTATCACAATCCAGGGTCCGCAATACTGCAGTAATTAATAATGGCTGCAGTTTTCTTTTTGGATTTCAAACAGCAATTGGAAATATACAAACGTTACCAAGTGATCTTTTTAGTGGAAAAACAGTAGGTACACTTTCAGGATTTGCAGGTATGGCAGCAAATTACTTGGTGCAGGATTAACTTCCTTAGTTCCATTATTAACAGCTGGAGGTAATTATACACCTGCATTTATTATTGGTGGCAACTTGGCATTTTTACATTGGCTAGGTTTGGATATTTATCTCAAAAATTGAGCAATTGAAACCATAAAAGTAAATTGAAGTAAATATAATAATTTAAAAATTAAATAAAAAATTAAAAAAATGAGTAATAAAGATAAAGTAGCAGTAATTACAGGAGCAACAGGTGGAATTGGTTTCGAAGTAGCAAAAAGATTAGGTAAAGATGGATATACTGTTGTTTTAAACGGTATTGAAGATGAAGCAGGAGCAAAAAGAGTTAGAAGAACTTACTGCAGAAGGAATTACTGCAGAATATTATGGATTTGATGTTACAAACGAAGAAGAAGTAACTTCAAACATTAATAAAATTGGTGAAAAATACGGTAAAATTGATGTACTTGGTAAATAATGCAGGAGGATTAGGTGGAAGATCTAGATTTGAAGAAATGACAACTGAATTTTACAGATTTGTAATGGCATTAAACCTTGATTCAGTATTTTTTGCTTCAAGAGCAGCAATTCCATTCCTTAAAAAAGGTGAAAATGCTTCAATTATTAACTATACTTCTAATGCAGCATGGAATGCAGGTGGACCTGGAGCAGGAATTTATGGAACATCTAAAGCAGGAGTTCATGCAATTACAAGAGCATTAGCAAAAGATTTAGCTGAATATGGAATTAGAGTAAATGCAGTATCTCCTGGTACAATTGATACACCATTTCACGCGCAAATTAAATCAACAAAACCAGAAGTTTTTGCTTCTTGGAAAAATAATATTATGTTAGGAAGATTAGGTCAACCAGAAGAAGTTGCTTCTGTTGTTTCATTCTTAGCAAGTAAAGATGCATCATTCATAACAGCAGAAACTATCCAAATTGGTGGAGGTCAAGCTTTAGGAATTTAAAAATTAGAAGAAATGAAATTAAAAGGAAAAGTAGCAGTAGTAACAGGAGGTTCTAGAGATATTGGTAGAGCAATATCTATTAAATTAGCCAAAGAAGGAGCCAAGGTAGTTGTGAATTACTTTAATAGTGAATCTGGAGCAAAGAAAACTGTGGCTGAAATAAAATCTTTTGGCGGTGAAGCTATTGCAGTTTAAGCCGATGTATCAAAACGAAAAGATATTGAGAATATAAGGCAAAACTATTGAAGCTTTTGGTGATAAAGTTGATATTTTAGTGAATAATGCAGGAGGACTATTCGCGCGTAAAACATTACAGGAACTTGATGAGGAATTTTATGACTTGGTGATGAATGTTAACTTTAAATCTACTGTATTTGTAACGCAAGCTTTTGAACCTTTAATGGGTAAAGGAGCTTCTATCATAAACTTTTCTTCTCAAGCAGCACGAGATGGAGGTGGGGCTGGATCTGCGCTTTACGCTTCTTCTAAAGGAGCTGTAACGACATTTACCAGACAATGGCAAAAGAACTTGGACCTAAAGGAATTCGAGTAAATGCGCTTTGTCCAGGTCTGATTGGAACAAAATTTCATGATGATTTCACAAAAGATGAAATTCGTGAAAAAGTTGCAAGTACGACTCCATTAAGAAGAGAAGGAACAGCTGAGGAAGTAGCAGATTTAGTGGCTTATTTAGCTTCAGATGAAGCTTCATTCATAACAGGAAATAATGTTGATATTAATGGAGGATTAGCTTTTAGTTAATCTTTAAATTTTAAGCATAAGATAGATTTAAGAATGAAAAAAGTAGTCACATTTGGAGAAATCATGTTGCGATTAGCTCCACAAGGATTTTTAAGATTTTCACAGGCAACTGAGTTTGATGTGGTTTACGGCGGCGGTGAATCTAACGTAGCTGTTTCATTGGCCAATTATGGAGTGCCTGTTGATTTTGTAACGCGTTTGCCGAAAAATGATATTGGGCAGTGCGCGATGATGGAAATGCGAAAAAGAGGCGTAGGTGTCGATAAGATCATTTATGGAGGCGATCGATTAGGAATTTACTTTTTAGAAACTGGTGCCGTATCAAGAGGTTCAAAAGTGGTGTATGACAGAGCTCATTCGGCCATGAGTGAAATCACGGCAGGAATGATCAACTGGAAAGATGTTTTTAAAGACGTTGCCTGGTTTCACTGGACGGGAATTACACCGGCTATATCTCAAGGAGCAGCCGATGCTTGTTTAGAAGCTGTAAAAGTGGCCAGTGAGATGGGTATTACGATTTCAACGGATCTGAATTACCGCGCGAAATTATGGAACTATGGAGGAGACCGTGAAGCGATCATGACCGAGTTTACTTCTTATTGTGATGTGATCTTAGGAAATGAAGAAGATGCAGAAAAGCACTTTAATATCAAGCCGGAAGGATTGGATATTACAAAACAGGGGCATGATGTAAAAGCAGAAGCTTTCTTATCTGTTTGTCAACAGATGATGCAAAAATTTCCAAGAGCAAAGAAAGTAATTACGACCTTAAGAGGATCCATATCTGCATCTCACAATACCTGGGCAGGAGTTTTGTATGACGGTAAGAAGATGTATGAGACAAGACAGTATCAGATCACTGATATAGTAGACCGAGTAGGCGGCGGAGATTCCTTCATGGGCGGATTGATCTATGGCTTATTGGCATATCCTGAGAACGATCAAAATGCACTGGATTTTGCAGTAGCGGCCTCATGTTTAAAACACACGATCAAAGGAGACGCGAACTTAGTGACCGTTGATGAGGTGAGAAACTTATGGGAGGCGATGCTTCCGGAAGAGTAGCGAGATAATATTTAAATATAAGGGTAATTAAACCTAGCCCCTTGAAGTTATGAAAAAATGTATAGCTATAAAATATGATGAAGATAAGCACCAGGAATAAATACATGTGATTAGCACTCTGGTCTAAAACTTTATCAATGAGTCTCGAGTCATCATTGTTCATCATGGATCCGGGATTGTTATCTGAAGACCCTGATCTGCAACTATTTGATTTTGATTGGCTGATGAATATGTTCACCGTGGAGGTTCTTCTTTTAATAATGAGCAGGTTCACCAAAAGACAGTGATTTTAAAGCTGATTTTTTTGAAAATAATATAGAACTTTTGGTGACCATCGGTGGTGATGACACCACCTCAACCGCAGACAAGGTTGACCAATTCTCTGGTTGAGAAAAACTGGACGTCATTTTTAGTATACATGTGCCTAGACCCATTGACAATAATCCTTGTCACTTCCTGATAGAAATCCAACATTCAAAATTAGTACTACTGCAAAGATGAAGGTGTTCGCATTGGGACTACGGTATATGAAGATGCCGAAAGGATGAAAACTGGTTTGCATGCGAATAGCGCAATGGGCAGATCAGCAGGTCATTTGGCATTTGGAATTGCTCGACTGTCATTTTTCCGATGATGATCATTCCAAATGTTCAATAAAACAACAAAATAACCTTTGAGAAGTAGTAGACATTAGATACATTTCGTCAATTATAAAGAGTAAAATGAGGGGAATTGATTATGGGGTAGCCATGGTAAGCAAAGGGATATTTCATTTTATGGAACAGCAGGAAATTAAAAATTCTGGAATTAATTTTACCTATGATGATCACGGGCATCCTGAATTAGGAAATGTTAGTAAATCTCAATATTCAATGACCTGTTGCAAAACAGGTTAAAAGAATTAGGTTTAGAAATCAAAACTAGGCCTGTAGAATTGGGCTATGAATTACGGTGCTGTGACACAATAGCCTTTGATTTAACACTATGTACACTTTGGGGATTAGGGTTAAAAAATTATTTGACGAAGGAGCAACGGGCTGCATGGTCAGTAGCAAATTCAAGAGGAGACATCGAAATCCTTTATACTTAAAGGACTTTGAAGATGAAAACGGAAGAGTACAACCGAGTTTGGTAGACATTGAGTCAGATATGGCCAACTTGTTTATTTCAACATCTTAATTTACTGTCAGATCTTATGATTATGAAGATGCAAAAAAGTATATAACGAATTACGAAGACATATGATGTGCAAGAAAATACTCAAATTGAAATTAAAATAAAAAGATAAAAATGGCACAATTTACAAGAATTGAAGTGGCTGAAGTGATGAAGAATACGGGACTTGTTCCTTTGTTTTATCATCCTGATGTAGAGATTAGTAAAAAAGTTATAAAGGCTTGTTATGATGGCGGAGCGCGATTGCTGGAATTTACCGCAAGAGGTGATTTTGCGCATGAGGTCTTTGGCGAGCTCGTAAAATATGTTGCAAAAAATTTACCCGGAATGGTGATGGGCGTGGGATCAGTTACTGATGCAGCCGCCGCCTCGCGATTTATGGCCTTGGGAGCAAACTTTATAGTGACTCCCGTATTGAGAGAGGATATTGCTATAGTATGTAATCGCAGAAAGGTACTATGGTCTCCCGGATGTGGAACTTTGACTGAAATCGCAAGAGCAGAAGAATTGGGTTGTGAGATCGTTAAACTTTTCCCCGGTGATATTTACGGGCCTAATTTTGTAAAAGGAATTAAGGGGCCTCAGCCATGGACAAGCATCATGCCAACTGGTGGTGTATCCCCGGACAAGGAGAATTTATCCGAATGGTTTAATGCAGGAGTAACCTGTGTGGGAATGGGTTCTAAATTGATCAAAAAAGACGCTCAGGGGAATTTTGATCTGGAAAAGATCCAAAGCCTTGTGCAAAACTCAATTGATCTGATTCAGGAAATAAAAGCATTAATCGAAATAAAGAATATATAAGCACTCTGAACGAGGCAAACAATACACCAGTAATGGATTCCTAAGAAAAGCTTTGGCGATCATATTGGGTTTTGGGCCTGGTATATTTGCTATTGGTTATACCATAGGAACGGGCAGTGTCACCTCAATGATCGTAGCGGGAAGCACCTATGGGATGCAATTGCTATGGGTATTATTGCTTAGTTGCCTGTTTTCAGGACTGTTGATGTTTGTTTATGGTAATTATGCCTTACTTACAGGAGAAACAGCGCTGTACAGTTTTAAAAAACACATCAAGGGAGGAAAGCTTATCGCGATTCTGATCATCATCGGAATTACCTTTGGTCAGTGGAATAGCCTTATGGGAATTCTCGGTATATCGGCCAATATTATTTTTGAATTGGTACAGATCTATTTTCCCGAGGTTGGGCCTTATCAGTATAAAATGGTTTTGGGCATAGCTATCATTTATTATTGCGGTGTTCTATGCGCTTCTGCTTGTAGGGAAATACACTTTCTTTGAAAAGATCCTTGTGATATTTGTATCGATTATGGGTTTTTCCTTTTTGATATCACTGTTTTTTGTTTATCCCCAGCCCATTGAAATCATTGAAGGTCTGGTTCCCAGTATACCTGAGGTTAAAGGAGGTAAGCTAATGGTAGCTGCTTTTGTAGGCACTACCATGGCAGCGGCAACCTTTTTATCGCGTCCACTTTTTGTAAGAGGAAAGGGATGGACCATCAAGAACCTGGTGCAACAGAAGAAAGATTCCATTACAGCTGCAATCCTGATTTTTGTGATTAGTGGTTCTGTTATGGCTGTGGCCAGCGGAGCCCTATTTCATCAGGGGATGCCAGTAAAACAAGTTTTAGACATGGCCAATACGCTTGAGCCTATAGCCGGTAAATTTGCCATGACCCTGTTCTTTTTTGGTACGTTGAGCGCCGGACTTTCGTCTATTTTTCCTTGTCTATTGATTGCTCCTTTGCTTTTGGCTGATTACCAGTCGGGCGAGTTGGATACCAATTCAAAGCAATTTAGAATTGTCACGGCTATTGCGTGCTTAGTAGCTTTGATTGGACCCGTTTTTGGTGCCAATCCTATCGAGGTTCAAATCATTTCACAGGTGTTTAATGTGTTCGTTTTACCGGTTGTGATTGCAGGGATCATACTATTGATCAATAACAAAAAACTCATGGGAACTTATAAAACGGGCATTTGGATCAATATTGGTCTTGTTTTGGCTTTTATCTTTTCCTGTTTGGTATCCTATAGTGGAATTCTGGGCCTACAGGCATATTTCTAAAATTATCTATTAAAAAAACATATCATCATGACCCATAAATTATTCATATGCTGTTCTTTCATAGTGCTGTTTATTTCATGTAATGTGGGGGAAAAAGAATCAGGCCTGTTAGTGTCAGATAATGAGGCCCTGACAGCAGCTTTAAACAATGCAAAACCTGGGGATGAGATTATCATGGCCAATGGTGTCTGGACAGATGTTCAAATTAGATTTAAGGCCCAGGGTACAGAGAAAATGCCGATTAGACTAAGAGCAGAAACACCCGGAGAAGTATTTCTTGAAGGCAAGTCTGATTTGAAATTCGGAGGAGAATATTTGATCGCCAGCGGACTGTTTTTTAGAAATGGCCAAACGCCGACCGATGTAGTGGTTGAATTCAGAACACATAAGGATACCGTTGCCAATCATTGCAGTCTGGTGAATTCAGTGATCCTGGATTATAATCAGTTAAAACGAGACAGATCCGATCGTTGGGTAGAGTTTCACGGTAGGCATAACACTTTGGATCATTGCTATATCGCTGGAAAATCAAATCGCGGGCCAACGGTAAGGGTGGATATTGAAGGAAATGAAAGCATCAGGAATTATCACAATATCACCAACAATCATTTTGGACCTAGACCACCCAAAGGAGGACCAAGCGGCGAAACGATCCAGTTAGGAAACAGTTTCACCTCCATGTCACCAAGCAATACCTTGGTCGCCAACAATTTGTTTGAAAGGTGTGATGGTGAAGTTGAGGTGATATCCAGTAAAACGAATTTTAATGAATTTAGAAATAATGTTTTTTATAAATCAGAGGGTTCTCTGGTGATGAGGCATGGAAATTACGGTATCATAGACGGGAACTATTTTATTGGAGATGAGGCTTCCGATCAAATGGGAGGTATCAGAGTTATCAATACCGGGCACTGGATCATTAATAATTACTTTTATAATTTGAAAGGGAGTAGTTTTCGCAGTCCACTTGCTGTGATGAATGGTATCCCAAAATCACCTCTGAATAGATACAATCAAGTAACTGATGTCGTTGTGGCCTTTAATACCTGGGTCAATTGCACATCTCCCTGGCAATTTGGTGTAGGAACCAATATTAGTCAACGTAATGTATTGCCTGCTTCAGAAATCAGATCGGCCAGAGCCATTAGGACTATAGTGGCGAATAATTTAATTTATAATGAAAAGGGAGATGCGCATCCTATTGTCGCACATGACTCTATTGACGGCATAGTATTCAAAAATAACCTGATCAATAATCAGGGAGTGGCCTTTAAGTCAAATGAAGGCTTATTGGAAAGGGAATTTGGAATCAATGGAATCAGCAACAATATCTTTGTTCCGGACCAGGATTTATCTGAAACTGAATTGTATCCTGGATTTGAATTTGAGAAAATCAACAAAGATATTTTTGGCAATTCAAGAGCTACTGCCAATAGCCCTGGAGCTATGGTAACCGCTAAGGGTATAACACCAGATATTCTGGATAAATCAAAATACGGCACTAGCTTTTACTCTAATGAAACTATAGAAAAGGAAATAAAAACCATTGATGTGAGCTCAGAAAAGGGAGCCTTGGCAATTGCTTTGGCCGAAGCTACAGATAGTGATATTTTAACCTTAAGCCCGGGAACTTATAGTATTGCCGCGTCTTTAGTTATTAATAAGAAAATAACAATCAAGTCAAAGGAGGCTGCTTCCAGGGCAGTGTTGCAATACGAAGGATCAGAAGATACCGCACTTTTTGAAATGCATCCGAAAGGAGATCTCATATTGGAAGGTATAAGCCTTCACGGATCTGGAACTCAAATGGCATTTGCCTCCTTAAAGGATGATATGTCGAGCTTATATAATATTCATGCAAGCGATATTGAGGTAGAGGGGTTCAAATACATTCTTAAGGCATACAAGGAATCTTTCTCGGATGAAATTGCTTTTGTTGGTTCACGATTTACAAATTGTACCTACGGGATCGAGTTGGCTGAAGAGACCAATGACAAAGGAGATTATAATGTAGAAAATCTGATCATTGATACTTGTACATTTGAACAGATCAAAGGTAGCCCCATTGATTATTACCGCGGAGGATATGATGAATCTACCATAGGAGGGCACTTATCCGTTAAGAAAAGCACTTTTACAAACTCTGGAAAAGAAGCCAAAGCGGGAATCCTTATCAATTCATATGGTATTGTAAACGTAGACATCTCAAAAAACACCTTTCAAAACAACCCTGTAAAAATGGTTGCACTCTTATGGGGTGCTAAAAACAACTCTCATTCAGACAACACTTTGCTGAACTCAGGAGAGATTAAGGTTGAGGAGAATTTAAAATTAAGATTGTTGTATTAATTCGATTCAGGGTCGTTGCTTAAACTGTCAGACGACTAAGTTTTTGCAAAACCTAAGCTTGTTTCAAACACTAAAAAAATGAACATGAAATATTTTAAATCGGTATTAGCCTTTTTGGTGCTCTCTTTTTTATTCACACTAAATAGTTGCGCTGACAAAGCGAAAAACTCTTCTGATAAAGACATAAATAAACCGGTTTACCCAAGTGACGTCATTCCATTTATGGATCAATGGACAATACTCTTGGGCGATGGTACACGATCAGATACATTGGATCAGTTTGAAAAAAAAGATTTTTTTTATGTTGCAAATGATGGCATAGCAGATTGGGTCGTATATAAAACGCCAAATTCCGGAATTACCTCAAGGACATCAAACAATACAAGAACAGAATTAGGGCAAGTAAAACATTGGATACCCGAAACGGGAGGTAAATTAACAGGAACCTTAAAGGTTCAGCATGTTTCAACTTCTGGTGATGCCAGGGTAGCTGCTTCATATTCGGTTGTTGTTGGTCAAATTCATAGTGATGAAGGCCATGAAAACGAACCTTTGAAAATCTTTTACAAGAAATTTCCCGGTCACAAAAAGGGATCTGTCTTTTGGAACTATGAAATTAATACAGAAGGTGATAATGCTAAAAGATGGGATTATTCAACAGCAGTTTGGGGTTATGACATATCAACAGTTGGTTCATCGTCAACTACATATCCAAAAGAGCCCACAGATGGCATTGAATTAGGGGAAGAATTCAGTTATGAAATAAACGTTTATAAAGGAATTATGCATCTCACTTTTTCAAGTGAAGGTCATGAAACTATTAAATTCACCAAAAACCTGTTGACATCAGAATTCGCAACTTACGCAACCATTCCTGAACAAATACTAACATTATATGCAGCAATAGGTCGTGATGGTGTTGAACGCGAAAATGCTTATGCTGGTGAAATCCAGTATTTTAAACAAGGTGCCTATAATCAAACTAATGGAAAAACTCCTGAAGACAATATCGTTTGGAATAGCGGATCAGATACTTATGATGGTGATATCGCTAAACAATATGCAAATGGATGTTATGCCGAGGTGTGGTTTAGGAAAGCAACTGTAGGTGCTGCTACCCCACCGAATGAAAAGTGATTCTATCTCACTCAATCATTCAACAAAACTCGGTGATCGACTTGGCTGGCCGCGATAATTTAAAATTAATGTTACTGTATTAATTTCAGTTTAAAGAGGGTTTCCTGTTGGGATAAATTCTCTGTAGTCAATAATTTTTTGATGTAATCTCTTTTCAAGATAGGCATTGCCACCTTTTAATTCCGAAAGAATGATACCAGCCATTTTATGATAGCCGATTATTTTGTTCTCATCCCAATGCGCTGGAGGAGGCTGTAGATTAGATGTCCTGTCGGCCAGTTTAACCGTCCATACTTCTTTGGGTTGTAATTTGATACGTTCCAGACTATCCGGTATTTGCAAATCAGGTTCCAAGTCTTCATTCTTGGAAAGGGCCAAAACACCCTCAGCAATTTTTTCTCCAAATGCTTCCTTCAGTTCTTCAAATGTTGTGGAAGTATCTTCCAGCACGTCATGTAAAAGTGCCACCTGAACGGCATAACCCAGATCAAAGTCATCTGTATGTTGGGCGGCGATCATTGTTTCCATGGCCACATTTGACAAGTGCACCAAATAGCTGCTTTGCGTACCCGGTACCTTTTGATCCTGGTGCTTTTCACCTGCAAATGCGATGGCTTTTTGATAAAGGGATTGTGGCTCCATAAGAAGAGAATATGAATGTTTAAAGATACTGAATTACCAAATCTTTTGAAATTCCAATCTTGTTTTTGTTCTAAAGCTTTTTACAAATATCTTTACCGGCTTAAAAATAACATATCATGAAGCTATTTAAAGAGTTTAAGGAATTTGCCGTTAAAGGAAATATGATGGATATGGCTATAGGTATCATCATAGGAGCAGCCTTTAACAAAGTAATCGATGTATTGGTCAAAAAGGTGATGTTACCTCCTTTATCTTTACTGTCTGGTAATACGAATATGGGAGATAAAAGAATCATTTTAAAAGATGCTATCATTGCCGCTGATGGTTCTGTGACCAAAGCAGAAGTCGCCATTGGCTATGGGGCTTTATTCGAAGCAGCCATCGATTTTTTCATCATTGGCTTTACCATTTTTATAGTGGTCAAGTTTATGAACAAACTCATCAAAAAAGCAGAAGACACCAAAGATGCCACAGTGGTGACGCCTAAGAATATAGAGCTATTGAGTAAATTGACTGATTTGATGGAAGAGCAGAATGCTTTGTTAAAGACTAAGGCTTAAGTGTTAGGGCTTAAGTTTTAAGGCAGAAGTGAGAAGGGAGAAGGGAGATGTTGAGAAGTTATTCATGAGCATTCGAATGTATTCACTTCATTCATGCATTCACGTACATTGTAGCATTGTAGCATTGTAGCATTGAAAGAATCATGCATTCCTAAATAACCAAGCTCGCTTTCTTATCAGGAGTCAAATCAAACCGCTGATACAATTCCATGACATTTTCAACGCCGTCAAGGGCACAGAGATAGTCAATGGCGGCACAAAGGCCTTTGAACATCATTTCTTTATCGATGACGGGTGCTGGTTTGAGTAAGTAATTTCTGGAAGTAAGCCGATAACCACAGGCTTTTAAAAATACCGCTTCTATACTTAATAACTGAAGTGGTGAATAACCATTGATCCTTTTGCCTAAAGTTTCATGTAAGCGGCCCAAATAGTTTAGTTTCACCGAACCGTGTATATCTGTAAAGTGTTTCCAGGCGTCAACATTATCGCAAATATTTCCAACCGCACAATGACAACAATTTTCAGGATCTAGTTGATCATTATAAAACGCAGTATACAATTTTTGAAGAGCCGTTTCGAGTCTGTAAGGTAGATGCATCTTGTTCTTTTTAACAAGGTTTAAGATACTAAAAAAATCTGAAATCCGCCCTCCGTTTTTATAGCTCAGGATACTATTTGCCTAATCCTTTGATATTAAAGTAATCTTTTGAAATTTTATAGAGACGTATTCTTCGGTCTTGAGCAGATTTAAAATTGGTGATCAAATCTTCTTTTATACCCAGTAAAGTGGCAATTTTAATATTGATATCGTTGATCTTTTGCACCTTGATACGTTCGTTATGGGCCGGGCTATACTGTTCTTTTTCTACAATTCGTAATATCTGGCTTGAGGAAACTTCCTTTTCAGAGAGCAAGAGTCTGATGATGGCCATGGACTCAGCATCGAATTCAGTAAATTTAAGATGGTACCGAAGACCATTCTCGAGTAGTTTGATCTTGTTTCTATCGACAAATTTCTTTTTGAGAAACCATAAAGTCAAAAGAATAATGGAGATGGCTAATAAAAAAATCCCTCCCTGTTTCAACCAATAGGACTGATTTTTGTAAAATTTTGTCTCTTCTACCATGTCTCCAAAAAAATCTTCCTCTTCAACGATTAACAAATACGTGCCTGTAATATTTCCCATGACGATATAAAATTTCCCATTGCCATAATGCATGCTTCTGAATGCCGTTTGCTGGGCCGAAATAGGACTGTGTTGATAGGTAGTTTTTTTGTTGTTTTTTACATCAATTCTTGTAATCTGGTTCAATTCTATCAGCACCAAATAATTCTTATAGCTTATTTTTTTTATAAACTCATCAAGCGTTTCATGCTGCCCCAGGTAACGCCATTCGTTACTGCTGAAATTAAAGGTCCAGACTTCATTATTCATTATTCGCTCTCTCCTGTTATGAGGATTTATATAGTTACCTCCAAAGAATTGAAACTCATTAGCCTCTTTGATGAATTGCGAATTCGAAGTGCCTCTTGGAATCTTTGTTGAATTGATCGGATGATATACTTCCCATTCATCCTGTTTGGCGTCATAATAGGTAAAAAAATCACGATCAGACCAAAAGCCATAGCCTCCATAGGAAAAGGCAGTGTTGTTATGCTCGAACCAACAGGCACCATGTTGCATCTGATGATCAAATGATTTATCGACTCTTCTCACCGTATCATTTTTGATCATATATACCATTCCGCCACTTCCATGGATGAAATACAAAGTATCCTGGACCCTTAAGGTGACAGAACCCAATCGACCCTCATCTTGATCTACTTTGTTCCCATAGTTAAGTCAGTATATGTTTTTTCGAAGTTGTCAAGATCAATTGTTAACGTATAGTCAGTAAAATAAAGCTCAAAAGTGTTGTTGAGAGTATTTAGAGATGAATTTTGGTAAACACCGAAGTTTTCAATTTTTATTTTCTGTGCATAGCCATTAAGCCCTATAAATAATAGTATAAATAATAATCTCATTAATATGCGAGTATCTGATTTAACCAAATATACGGTTTAATTTTACATTTGAAATTAAAGCAATTATGAAAGATCAATATAGGCTACATCGTGATGCATTGATCGACAATCTAGATCCTCTGGAGATGAAATCATTTTTTGATCAGGTAACCGGAATGTTATCTATTGAAAAGGACCAAGTGTCATTAGAAGATCTATCTCAGCAATTTCAAAATATACCCGGAGAATGTGCTTATATCACCGACTATAAGACAAAACAATTGTTGTTCAAAAAAGGTTTCGATACCTTATTGGGGTATAAAGATGAAGAAGTGGATTTTGATTTTGTTTTTCAGGGCTATCACCATGAGGATGCCGTGATAGTCAGTCAGGTGATCAAGGCGGTTATAGCAAGTGCTGTAAATTCAGTAACAAGTGATCCTGACTTGCATTTGAGTATGACCTATAGAAGAAAAAGAAAAGACGGCTCTTATATACATATATTGAGTCAGTCCTCAGTTTTTGAACTTGATACCAGAGGAAACCTTTTAAAATCATTCACCAGGTTAACGGATGTTTCTTATTTAAACATCAGTACTCCTGTGAGTTGGTCGATACGCTCAAACAACATTGATGACCACTTCATCCAAAGCAAAATATCCAAAATATTTGAAAACCCATTTACCAAACGTGAAATAGAGGTTATTAAAGAAATTCAAATTGGAGGATCGAATCGTGAAATTGCGGAAAGATTACATCTAAGTCACCATACCATTGCCACCCATCGCAAGAATATTTTAAGAAAAAGTAACTGTAACAGTATTTTAGATCTTTTGATCTATTGTAAGCAGTTCGGTATGATTTAAAAAATAATACCTTATAAAATCTTTCCCCCTCTGCAGAACGCAGCCTCTTTGAAAGGGGCTGTGTTTTGTATGTAAGGGTATAATAGAGTAGGAGAAGGCGGTTTGAGATTTAAGATTGGACCTGCCTGCCGGCGAGGCAGGGATTGAAGAATGTTGATTTGAGAAGTTAAATCAAGTTTCAAGTTATTCATGCATTTATTTATTGAAGCATTGGTGAAATTGAATATCGAACCTGCCTGCCGGCAGGCAGGTATCGAACAAGGAATTTCGAATGTCGAAGTACTCTCCTAAACTAAAATCGTTGTTTGGATTGTGAGCGGCCTATTTTAATTCTCGTCTTAGCTTCCGACTTATTTTAGAATGGGAGAAGCAGCAGCCGTCGAAGTGAAACGGCTTAGGCTGCGGTGGAGAAAATAAGGAGGAAAAGCTACAGAGAAATCGAAGATTCAGCGGAGCTAATTAAAATCAGCCTTGATTTTTTCGTTCTTTTGCATCAAGGCAAAAGGACAAAAAAGAATATCTTACGAAAAGTGAAATTTTAACCCTTATAACCTACCCCCACAAGCGTAACTTCTATACCTCTTTTATTAAAACGCTTATCCTTTGAGGCTTCTTCATTGATATAGAGAACTGAATAGCCTTGTTCGGCGGCTTGCTTTTTTAATTGCTTTAGACAGTCTTTTTTGACTCTTGCTTTAGTACCAAAATTGAGGCTGGTCTTTATCGTCTCAGTCATTTGTTTTCCCATTGTCATATCAGCTACTTCACTAAGGTCATAAACGACCTGCACTTCTTCCCATGATGCCTTACTCTTTTGATCTGTTGCTGTTTGAGCCATACCCGCTCCAAATGTCAACAAAAACACGATCAATACTGTCATTTTCTTAGTTATACCCATGTTCTTGAATTTAATAGTTTAATTGATATTACAAATTTAATAAAAATAGATTTATTAAAAGTGAATACGGTAAATAATTAACATTATTTTGAGAATATAATAAGAAAATTCCATATTCCTAAAACATCAGGAATATTTTTAATTGAATCCGAGCCTTGAAAGAGTGATAAGCTAAACATAATTGGTTGATTTACACGTGTGATATATCAAAACGGTACTATATTAGTAACTCATTAATTAACCCCCATTTTAAAAAATATACCATGCGTAAAATCATACGACTATTTCCGTTGTGCCTGTTTGTTTTATTTACTTATTCATGTGCTGAAAAATACGATGTAGAAGAAAAGGACGGATACCATTTACTTGTGAATAAAGGAGGCAAAAATATAGGCTATTCACCTGAATCAGGGGTTCATATCTTAACTGTTGATAGATATGCTTTTAAAGATTTGAATAAGAACGGTACACTTGACCCTTATGAAGACTGGCGATTGGATGCAGATACCAGGGCAACTGATCTCGCCTCAAAAATGTCAATTGAGCAGATCGCCGGGCTGATGTTATATAGCGCGCACCAGTCAATTCCATCTGGAGGATCTCGTGGAGGTAACTACGGAGGAAAAAAGTTTGAAGAAAGCGGTGCTGAAGCTTCTGATCTTAGTGACCAGCAGGTTGAGTTTTTGACCAAAGACAATCTAAGACATGTATTACTGACCAGAGTGGAAAGTCCAATGGTGGCTGCCCTGTGGAACAACAATGCCCAGCGATTGGTGGAAGGCATTGGATTGGGAATTCCGGCCAATAATAGTTCTGACCCGAGGCATATAGCAGATTCGGATGAAGAATATACTTTAGGTGCAGGTGGAGATATTTCAAGATGGCCGGGATCAATTGGTCTAGCGGCTACATTTGACCCTGATTTGGTGAGACAATTCGGAGAAATAGCTTCGAAGGAATACAGGGCACTTGGGATTGCAACGGCTTTATCCCCTCAAATAGATCTCGCTACTGACCCCAGATGGTCAAGGTTCAAGGGAACTTTTGGAGGAGATCCGGTATTGGCTACTGATATGGCTCGTGCTTATATTGATGGTTTTCAAACCTCTTCTAAGCAACAGGAAATTCAAGATGGCTGGGGCTATGAAAGTGTGAATGCGATGGTGAAACACTGGCCCGGAGGTGGCTCGGGAGAGAGTGGAAGAGATGCGCATTACGGCTATGGTAAATACGCAGTGTTTCCAGGCAATCAAATGAATACACATATGAAACCTTTTATTGAAGGCGCCTTTGCCCTTGAGGGTGGAACAAAAATGGCATCCGCAGTCATGCCTTATTATACAATTTCCACAGGACTGGACCCTTCAGGAGAGAATGTTGGAAACGCTTTTAGCAAGTATTTGATCACTGATCAATTGCGCGAAAAGTATGGCTATGATGGCGTGGTATGCACCGATTGGGGGGTAACAAGAGATGAGGGCGAGATGCATGAATTCGCCGGAAAATCATGGGGAGTCGAACACTTATCGGTGGCTGAAAGACATTATAAAATACTGATGGCTGGCTGTGACCAGTTTGGAGGAAATAATGATGCCGGACCCGTGATGGAGGCCTATCAAATGGGAGTTGCTGAATTTGGAGAGAAGTTTATGACCGAGCGCTTTCGCATATCCGCCGTAAGGCTCTTAAAAAATATTTTTAGGGTGGGACTTTTTGAAAATCCTTACCTGGATGCTGCTGAAACTGATGCTATTGTTGGTAATGCAGAGTTTATGAAATCAGGTTATCAGGCCCAGTTAAAATCGGTGGTGCTGCTAAAAAATAAAGAAGCTTTGCTTCCTTTGGACAGTAGTAAAAGTGTTTATATTCCACAACGCTATTTTCCTTCTACGCAAGGTTATTTTGGCCCGCCAAGCAAGCCTGAATGGAAAGATGCCATGAATAAGGAACTCGCAGCAAATTATTTTCATATTGAAGATGATCCCGCTAAAGCAGATGTGGCCATCGTGGTGATCCATAGTCCGAATAACGGAAGAGGTTCAGGATACAGTCAGGAAGACGCAGCAACTGGTGCCAATGGATTTGTTCCGATAAGCCTTCAATATGAAGATTATTCTGCCACTGAAGCCAGAGAGACGAGTCTTGCCGGTGATAGCAGAGGAACAGATGTCTTGAACCGTACTTATAAGGATAAAACGGTCTCAGTCAAAAATAAAAAGGACCTTGAATTGATCCGAAGTACCAGAAAGCTGATGAAGGGAAAACCCGTGATCGTTATTTTAAAGGTAGAGAACCCGGCCGTTGTCAATGAATTTGAAGCAGATATCGATGCGCTCCTTGTCAATTTTGAAGTTCAGGACCAGGCAATGCTGGATATCCTTTCAGGAAAGGCAGCGCCATCTGGTTTATTGCCATTGCAAATGCCAGCTTCAATGGCTGTTGTAGAAGCACAGTTGGAAGACGTACCTATGGATGTTGAAGTACATAAAGATACTGAAGGAAACGCCTATGATTTTGCATTTGGCCTGAATTGGGATGGAATAATTCAGGATGCGCGAACTGAAAAATATAAGCAGCATTAATCTGAAGGGTTCGGAGCTCACCCCCTCGGAAGTGAGGGGGTCACCTGCGAACCCCTCACCTGCGAACCCCTGAGAAATTACAGAAAAATCAAATGTTTTTCATACGGTTAATTTGTTTTTTTTTAGCATCTTGCATCGTTAAATGTTAGTAGATTAATTTCATTTATGAAAAGACTGCAAAGTCTTTAATGGCATTAAAATCAAGTCCATTTGCAGCAAATTTCAAATTAATGAAGTACATATTTTTTATCGTGCTTTTTATGTCTTTACACCTTTCTTTGGCTCAGCAAAAGGAGGTGACCGTAAAATGGACAGACCAGGAAATGTTAGTTGATGGTAAGCTCAACGAGGAGATATGGCAGTCAGCAGACATCGCTACAGATTTTTGGCAATATTTCCCTACAGATACTTTATTGAGCACTGCACAGACAGAGGTACAGATGGTCTTTGATCAGAAGTATTTATATGTGGGTATCAAGGTGTATTCCCGAGGAGATAATTATGTGGTTCCTTCCTTAAAAAGAGATTTTTCTGCACGTGGAAATGACAATATCAGTTTGATGTTTGATACCTACAAGGATGGAATGAATGCCTTTATGTTCGGAACCAATCCTGAAGGAGTTCAAAGAGAAGCACTCATCTCAGGAGGGGGTTCAGTAAGAAGTGATTTCAGGTCAACCTGGGATGTACAATGGGAAAATGTTTCAAGAAAATATAAGGGTTATTATATTGCTGAAATGAAGATTCCTTTAGCCTCATTCAAGTTCAGGGATCAGGAAACCAGTTGGCGTTTTACCGCCTATCGATTTGATACCCAGACAAACCAATGGAGTACCTGGGGAAATACACCTCAGAATCAATTGGTCATGAGTTTGGCCTTTATGGGAAATATGATCTTTGAAAGGCCTTTAAACAAGGTAAAAACTAAATTCGCCTTAATCCCCTATTTATCGGGAAATGCATCACAGGAATTTGATCCTGGTAAAGCCGGAACTGATTTTTCGGTTGGAGGTGATGCAAAGATCCCTATTGGGAATAGTTTGAATTTGGACCTTACAGTAAATCCCGACTTTTCGCAGGTTGAGGTAGATGAACTGGTGATCAACCTGACCCGTTTTGAGGCGTTTTTACCCGAGAAAAGACAATTCTTTATTGATAACGCAGATCTGTTTTCGGACTTTGGAAATGTGAGAGCGGCCAACCCATTCTTTTCCAGACGAATTGGAATCGCAGAAGATCTGGAGGGAAATACTGTGGAAAACAGTATCATTGGCTGGAGCGAGGTTGAGTGGGAAAATCAATAATAATTTACGTATCGGAGTGTTGAATATCCAAACAGCGGAGGATGCAGGTAATGAGATTCCAACCAATAACAATACCGTGGTAGCCATACAGCAAAAAGTGTTCAGCAGATCAAACATCGGCTTTATTTTTGTGAACAGGCAGGTCACTAGTATGGCTGATTTTGTTGAGGATGCAGAAGAATTCAATAGGGTAATAGGTTTGGATTTCAATTTGCGTAGTGAAGACAATAAATGGTCTGGTAAGTATTATCTGCACAAATCTTTTACACCAGAGTCAGGTGATAAAGACATGTCTTCAGGTGGTTTTTTGGAGTATAACAGCAGAGATTGGAAATTCAACCTTGGAGGTACATATGTCGGAGATGACTTTCAGTCTGACCTGGGTTTTATCAGAAGAAACGACATTGTGACCATTGATCCTGCCGCGACCAGAATATTTTATCCCGAAGGCTCCAAGATCAATACACATACCATTGAAGTAAGAGGTTCCAGCACCTGGAGCCCTGATCTCGATTTTAAATATACAGACGGGATGGTGGATATGGAATACCAAATTGCTTTTAGGAATCAAAGCACGTATTGAGATGGCACTCAATCATCGTTACACCTATTTATTGGAGGATTTTGATCCTACCGGTTCTGATGATAGTGTTCCTTTACCCGCCTTTAGTGAATACAACTATACAAAATTTGATTTCACCTATGAGTCGGATAACCGAAAGGATTTTTCTTTTACTGCCAGAACAGATGTAGGCCAGTTTTTCAATGGTTACAGATATTCTTTGACCAGTGATTTTAGGTTTAGGGTGCAGCCTTATTTTACGGCATCCTTCAGGTCGAGTTTAAATTATATTGATTTGCCCGACCCTTACCCTACAGAGGCAGTCTGGTTCATAGGTCCGAAAGTTGAAATCACTTTTTCAAAAAATCTTTTTTGGTCCACTTTTATACAATTCAACAGTCTGGATGAAGATTTCAGCATCAACTCACGCCTGCAGTGGCGATTTAGACCACTTTCTGATCTGTATGTGGTATATAATGACAACTATAAAACGACGCCATTCTCACCGGGCTACAGGGCTTTGATCGTTAAGTTTACCTATTGGATCAATATTTAGGCATGATTAAATGAAATAAAAAAACCCGAATGAATTTCACTCGGGTTTTTTTAATTTATGACGTAGGAGTCATTTACTCAAAACTTTCAGGCCATTTTCGTCAACAACATCTATTGAATTAGTGATGAAGAAAAAAGGAAGTGATAGAATAAGAATAACTGCTACAAACATAGCTAGCATTAATTCTAAAAAATTTATCATTGTTATTGTTTGTATGCTGCAAAGATACAACTTTATATAATTAATCAATATAAACATTTTCAGGGAGTTGGATCATGGCCAATACCGTGTACGAAATTCGACTTTACCCGGAATAGGTTTTACAGCTTGTCATAGATAGAGCAGCCATTCCAGAAAGGAAAGTGCAGTATTATCAACAGATCGCATAAGCCTTAAAACTAATACAATCGGGTTATAACAAAGAAAGCCTTTGAACTTGAATACATGATTTCTAATGTATTAGTATCTTTATCATCAAGCGAGGGTATTTTGTGATAAAATCAAATGGCATCAATAATGAAGAGATTAATTGAAGGTTTTAAAACGGGTTCTGCTGTCAATTGTATTGACATCCTTGGTGATCATTGTCTTATTTGGCTATCGCGATATGCCATTGAATGACTTAAAGTCAAAGTACGCTGCCGCTCCCTCTTTGTTTATTTCGATGAATGGTATGGAAGTGCATTTTCGTGACGAGGGAAATAAGACAGATTCTATTCCTATTGTGTTAATTCATGGCACCGGTTCAAGTTTACACACGTTTGATGATTGGACGCTCAATTTAAAGGAGCATTATAGGGTTATCAGAATGGATCTTCCTGCATACGGACTCACAGGACCGTTTCCGGACAGAAATTATTCGATAGACAATTATGTTGTTTTTCTAAAGGATTTTTTAACCTCTTTAGGAATTGAAAAATGCAGGTTGGCGGGGAATTCCTTAGGTGGAAACATAGCCTGGAATTTCACCTTGCAATATCCTGAGATGGTGGATAAGCTTATTTTAATTGATGCAGCGGGTTATCCGGCAAGTTCGAAAAGCATTCCCATCGCTTTTAAAATTGCCAGAATTCCTTTTTTAAATAATCTGTTTACATTTATTTCGCCCTATTTTATAGTTAAAGCCAGTGTGAAAAATGTATATGCTGACAAGACCAAAGTAACAAAAGAAATCGTTGACAGATACTTCGAACTCAGTTTAAGAAAAGGCAATCGTCAGGCTTTTGTTGACAGATTATCTTTTCAAGATGATGAAAATGCGCATCTTAAGATCAAGGATATTCAACAGCCTACACTTGTTCTTTGGGGAGAGGAAGATTTGTTGATCCCTGTTGAAAAGGCATATCTTTTTCATGAAAATTTACCTAATGATACGCTTGTCATCATTAAAAACTCGGGGCACATTCCCATGGAAGAAAGTCCCATTGAAAGTTTAATACCAGTACAATCATTTTTAGAAAATTATGAATCCAATAATTAGAAATATTCTGGCATTAGTTGCCGGATGGGTAGTAGGAAGTGTCATCAATATGGGTCTTATACAAACAGGGCATACATTGATACCAATAGAAGGGGTTGATCCAAGTGATATGGAGGCATTAGCCGCTGTAATGCCAACCCTCGATTTCAAATATTTTATTTTTCCGTTTTTGGCTCATGCCCTTGGGACGCTTGCTGGTGCAATTGTTGCCGGTTTACTGGCAGTGAGTCATAAGATGAAATTTTCACTGGGCATCGGGGTTTTATTTTTAATAGGAGGAATTATGGTCAATTATATGCTACCCGGACCAACATGGTTTGCAGTTGCTGACATCGTTTTGGCTTATATTCCTATGGCCTGGATCGGCGGGAAAATAGCTCTTCATAGAAAGGATTATCGTTCTTGAATTATTATATTTACAACGATATCATCAATCAAAAACTATTCATGATGAATAAGTATTTTATTACCCTATTTTTAGTGTTTACAGGCTTTAATTTTTCAATTGCACAAGGGCGTGAATTTCAGGGCACAAAGCTTCATGTACCTTTAAAGGCTGATTCAGGAGAAGTTGTTGTCATGTCAAATGAAGTTATTAAAGAGTTACGTGTTCAAATAACAGAATCATTTGAAGTGAAAAAGGGATTTTTGAATTTTGCATATAATGAAGGTGTTATATATCCCTTGAGACGCTCTAAAGACGGTTATGATCTTTATTATGCTCATGATAAGTTAATTGAAGGTAAATACAAGGGTGTTGGTATTCATGAGGATGATCCTGAAGATGTCATTGCAGTATTGGTTAGCCCGGATGGCGATTTGGTAAAGCTGAAAAAGTACAAAATAAATGATAAGGTGAAGATGGTAGATCATTTTCAAAAATGCACAGATTGCTATACCCAGGAATTAAAGTATGCGGGAATGCAAGGTAACGAACTTCTATTTATCTACCGGGAACTTATAGGCGTATTGAACAAAGTCAGGTTTGAAGATGAGTTTACATATTCCTTTGATCCGGGTCAAATTATAGATTATAAAGGCTTGAATTTAAAAATGCTTAAAGCCACGAATTCTTCTCTGGAATATGAAGTATTGCAGGGCTTTAGTCCCTTAAGATAGACAAACTACAATTTAGGCTCCCAGCCCGGTTCATAGGTTCTCGACCATAAATTCATCGCTTCCCGATCAAACATACGCCCCGTTTTAGCATCAATTTCAAATGACTTGCCAATTCTTGAAGCAATATTTGCATAATGTGTCATGGCTTGACTTGTGGCCCCCTGCTGTATTGGGGATGTCAGTGTTTCCTTACCGCGAATGGTTTCGAAAAAGTTAACGGCATGTCTGGTGGTCAGATCGCCACCACCACCAAGGGCAAGGCCACCTTCTGAAACATCCGGATTGACTGCTTTTTATCGATTTTCCCTTAAGATCAAATATTTCATAACCTTCTCGGTCAACAAATACAGAACCTTCAGAGCCGTAAATGATCGTACCTCTGCCTTTACCGTATTTGTTATATCCATTTCTGCTTTGACCATCCCATTCAATGACCTGATCGTCTGCAAATGTAAAACGCGCTTCCATGGAGTCATACATTTCCCAGCCATCATTTAGATATTGGTTCTTTCCCGATCTGACATGAACATGTGTAGGTAATTCAACACCCAAAGCCCAACGCGCCACATCCAGTTCATGAGTGGCATTATTACCCATTTCGGCTGTACCAAAATCCCAGCCATACCAGTGCCAATTATAATCCCAGGTATTGTGCGTATAATCTCTTCTGGGAGATGGTCCTTGAAAAAGATCCCAGTCTAAACCTTCAGGTGGCGCAGCTTTTGTTTGAACCGGTACCTCTCCTCTGGAATTGATATAAAAAGCTGTTGCCTTATAGGTTTTACCGATAATACCCTTATGAATATCGTTTACAATTTGAGTGGTCTCTAAAGAAGATCTTTGCTGATTCCCCATTTGAACTACTTTCTTGTATTGCTCTTGAGCAGCCACTACCAATTCATTTTCATGCATATTATGTGAACATGGTTTTTCCAGGTACACATGTTTTCCGGCTTGCATGGCCATGATGGCGCCTGGGGTATGCCAGTGGTCAGGAGTAGCCATAAATACTGCATCCAGTTCCTTGTCTTCCAGAACCTTGCGGATGTCATTTTCCAAAACCGGTTTGTACTTGATCCGTTCCGCAAATTTGACAGCTGCCTTTTCTCTCTGACTCTTGAGCACATCACATAAGTACAACAAACGAACATTATTATTCTTATCGGCAATAGGGTCTATAAACCCTGGATAGCGCCTTCCCAATCCTTGAATAGCCAGATTAATTCGGTCGTTGGCACCCATTATATTTTTATAACTCTTTGCCGTCATGGCATTAATTGTGTTCCCGAAAGCAACTCCTACAGCTCCTACTGCAGCTTTTTTAATAAAATTTCTTCTGTCTTTACGCATGTCTTATTTATTTTAATGAACGGATCTTAATATTTCTAAACGACACAAAATCACCGTGATCCTGCAACAGGATCCTGCCTTGATCAGCTTCTCCAAAGTTTGGCCATTTTACATATTTACTTTCTTTTACCAATTGTAAATATTCCGGACTCTTACGTTCATACTCCAAGACCTTTCTTCCATTTAACCAATGTTCAACATGATTGTTTTTTGAAACGATTCTTGCCTGATTCCATTCTCCAATGGGATGTACCACTTTGTTGGTGTCTGCCTGGATCAGATCATAAAGAGAACCTATTGTTCTGCTGCCTTCATGGTTTCCTAATTTGGCATCCGGATGTCTTTCATCATCTAAAATTTGAAATTCCAACCCAATTGATGAACCCTCTCCTTTATTAAGTTCAGTATTAACATAGTATTTAATTCCGCTGTTGGCACCTTCAGTGATTTTAAAGTCAAGTTTTAATTCAAAATCACTGTACAGATCTGTGGTAACAATATCACCACCAGCTCTAGATTCACCACCCCCTGAGGCTAAAACTGAAAGTACTCCGTCTTTATTTCCCATCCCGATTCCGGAAAATCATCCAGCTTGGCACCTTTCCAGCCTTGGGTAGTTTTCCCGTCCCAAAACATTTTCCAACCTTCTTCTGCTTCTTTTCCGAACAGGTTATTTTTGGTGATCACCGGATCCAAGCTCATTTTTTGACTGTACTTCTGTACATTTTCGGAAATAATTTTAACATTCTTCCAAGCCACTTGGGTTCCTTCTTTTTCTCTATCCGTTCCAATGCTATGTACTTGTAAACCAATAAAACCTGTGGAAGTCATATCATCGATCAAATAGGCAGCAGGCACACCATTGATCCATGTTTTAATCGTATCTCCAATGGCTTCTATACGATAATGGTTCCACTGATTTTGTTTAAATGCTTTTTGAGCCGTTGGATTATTGGTCAAAGGTACCAGCCAGCCTCTTCTTTGCTCATCATAAATACCGGCACTCCATGCCCGTTCAGACGGATCTATTTCAATTTGATAACCATGCACAACGCCATTTCGATATGAATCAATACTATTGCTTCTTATTTGAATTCCTGAATTTAATTTTGGATCTACCTTATAATCCAATTCTAAAATAAAATCACCATACATTTTATCAGTACATAAAAATGTATTGGGTGTATTTGGTGTTGATGTTCCTACAATGATACCCTCCTTTACTTCGTAGGAGGCAGTGCCTCCAATTGCAGACCATCCATTCAATGTATTACCGTCAAACATATCTACCCAGGGTCTTATGTCTTTCTTGACTTTTGTGCAAGCGGTGAAACAAACCAGTGTCGCAGCTACAAGCCCGGAAAAATGATGTTTTTTTGTAAATTCATAGTATATATATTGATGTTATTTTCTGATTTTTTTGATGACCCCAGGGTCGATTTTACATCCCGCTCCAGCTTTGCATAGTCTTTATTGGCCAGAATCTCTTTTGAAATCAATTGTGAACCCATACCCACACAGGTCACTCCCGCATCGAACCATCCCGTTAAATTTTCAAGGGTGGGAGAGACGCCTCCGGTAGGCATGATACTTGTCCAGGGCTGAGGCCCTTTTACAGCTTTGACAAATTGGGGCCCATAAATGTCGCCGGGAAACAGTTTGACGATTTCACAACCCAGTTCTTCGGCTCTTGCAATTTCTGTTAAGGTGCCGCAACCGGGAGACCACAATACCTTGCGTCTGTTGCACACCACGGCAATGTCTTCTCTTAAGACAGGCGTTACTCAAAATTTGCACCCAGTGCCATATAGAGAGATGCTGCTGCCGCATCTGTTACCGAACCCACCCCCATAATCATTCCGGGGAGTGCTTTGATGGCGTATTTGGTTAATTCACCGAAGACTTCATGAGCAAAATCTCCTCTGGCGGTGAACTCCATCAGGCGGGCGCCTCCGTCATAGCATGCTTTAAGAACTTGTTTGCTTAGGTCTAAATCATTATTGAAAAACAGTGGAACCAATCCTGTGTCCCTCATCATCTGTGCTACTTCTAGCCTGCTGTAGTTTGCCATTTTTATTTTTTTTTAATTCGTTTAAAGAACCTCCAGGCCTACGGGATGCCTGACGGTTTTGAATAATAATTCAAATATAAATTATACCCATTATTTTATCGTGCAACCCGCCCTGAAGCATCACCGCCCATTAATTTTTCCACTTCAGCTATCGTTACAAGATTGGCATCACCTTTAATCGTATGTTTTAAACAAGAGGCCGCCACCGCAAAATCCAGCGCATTCTGATCATTCTCCGGATAAGTCAGCAATCCATAAATAAGGCCTCCCATAAAAGAATCACCTCCCCCTACACGATCGACAATATCTGTGATCTGATATTGACGTGTTTGGTACATTTTGTTTCCGTCGAATAATACGCCCGCCCAGGTATTGTGTGAAGCCGATATAGAACCTCTCAAGGTCGTAATTACTTTTTTAGCTTTTGGGAATTTCTTCATCATTTGCTGGCAGACAGATAAAAATGCCTCTGCTTTGACATGGTGACCCTGGGTGGTTATATCCAAGCCTTCGGGTTTGATCCCAAAGTGCATTTCTGCGTCTTCCTCATTGCCCAGTATAATATCACAATAGGAGGTGAGTTCTGTCGTTATAGCCTCACGATTTCCTCCGTATTTCCACAGTTTAGCCCGGTAATTTAGATCAGTAGATATCGTTATCCCTAACTTACTTGCCGTTTTAACAGCTTCCAGGCAGACATCAGCTGCACCTTGCGAAATAGCAGGGGTAATACCGGTCCAGTGAAACCATTCGACGCCATCAAAGACCTTGTCCCAGTCGATCATTCCTGATTTAATTTCGGCGATAGCAGAATGCGCCCTGTCGTATACTACTTTAGATCCCCTGGAAACAACTCCGGTTTCTAAAAAATAAATACCCAAACGATTCCCGCCATATACTATTTTATCTATGCCTACGCCACGCTTTCGCAGTTCCATCATGGCACATTGCCCAATGTCATTATCAGGCAAACGCGTAACAAAATGTCCCGGGACGCCGTAATTTGCAAGTGATCTGCTACATTTGATTCTTCGCCACCGTATATGGCATCAAATTGACTGGCTTTAAGAATCTTAAAAAACCCGGAGGTGCTAATCTCAGCATGATCTCTCCAAATGTTACTACTTTACTCATTTTATTACTTTTTACAAATTAAATAATCTTGGTAAAAACATTGATATTTCCGGTATATAACTGATCAGCATCAAAACGATCACCATGATGGCCAAAAATGGT
>CAVQSO010000013.1:0-239079 GCA_963715975.1 uncultured Flavobacteriaceae bacterium
CAAATACGAACCGAATAGAAAATCCGCGAGGATTTTCGTAAGTAGGCTGGCACTAGCAATTAATTTTATACGGTGTTAGCAATAGTTTATCTTACTTATTTTTCTATAATTTATCAAGAGAATCGATTAACGAAAAGACTATCCTAATAGGTTAGCTTATTCTTTCTTTAAGGTACTTGCAGTATAAGGATTGCTTAATAGTTCTTTAAAAATTTCCCAACGTTTTTCAGGATTATTGTAAGAACCACCTAGCATACTCAACGTGCTTGGCAACTAAATCTTTTCCTAAATTATAATTAATTACATAACTGCGGTTTGCTTCAATAAAACGCACGCTTTGCTCTGCTTTTTCTGGTGTAAAAAGACTGTATTTTTCAATTTGTTTTATGGCATTCTCACGTGAGAGATCTCCATTAAGGTAGGCTCTTGCTGTCTCATTTCTTGCATAGTTTAATTTACTCATTACATCTTGTACTTCGTAAAATATTTCGGCTTTACTTGTATCTATTCCTAGCAAGTGGGAACAGATATTCCTTTTCGAAATCTATCCTTTTATCACCAGGAAAAACAACATCAATGCCATAATTCGCACTGCCTTCTGAAATAAGTGACAATGGCGAAAATAAAGGATAGACTGAATATTCCATCCAACCTTTGTATTTACTAGATTTTGCTCTGTAAGCATCATATAAATATGGTGCCCAGGATAACCTTCATGACTGCTAAATCTATAGCTCTGCTAATATAAATAGGAAAATCAGTATTTATTTGTATCAGACTTTGAGCATTACCTTGATAATAATTATAGCCACCCCAAACCTTATCAGTTACATATTCCAGAACAAAATTTTCGTTTTCTGGTAATTCAAAATAGTGTTTTGTAATTTTTCTAGATTCGTTTATAGCAACTCTAAAAACTGTATCGAGCTTATCTTTTGGAATAATAAACTCAGCCATAAAATTATTGTATCTGGTAGGCAAATCTCCATCGCCAGGTAGAAGACTATCTAATTCACCTAATAGTTCATCGAAATGAGATAACGAGAAATGTGGAGGTACTGCGTCATAAAGTAATTTAGCCTCTTCATCAAATGGAAATGTCTTACCACCTATCATTTCGGTTTTCGTTCTAACAGCAATTAGTTGTTTTTTAAGCATGTTAATTCGAGCAATTTCCAAATTTGGGTTATCTGAAACAAGTAATTCATCACATTGACTTATCAATGTATTGGCACGTTGTACAAAATTATCTAGAGGTAATGTTTCAGATTTTGGTTCTGTTGGTTTCCATTCTTCTGGACCAAAATAAGCATCAACAAAGGCATTATCATATTGTCCAATTTCTAAAACCAATTTTACATAGTCTTCGGCAATGATATCAATTGATGGAGGATTTGAACTTGACTTACATGAAGTTATAATTAACACGAGAATAATAACAAGATATTTTTTCATAATTAAGTTGGATTAGAATACCAAAATACAATTTTAATATTATTGCTAACGGTGAGTATAAAATGCGTTTTAATGCATTTTATACAGTGTTGGCAAACGTTTTATTCTACTATTTCAAAATCACTTGGTCTCCATGTTTTGTCAAACCATGGCTCCAAAGGACCATACAATCTAAAAATCGTATTCCAGCCTTTTCCGGGTACCGTTTTTATTAGGTTGTTTTCCATGCCATCAGGTGCCTCAGGGCCTATGTAAATATCATAAGAGCCATCTTCGTTTTGAACCAAACCATCTTTATTGCTATCTATACCGGGAAACTGTTCATCCGTTTGAAGCATTGACCTTGTTTGGTTATCGTAGATTGTAAATGACCAAAAATCTTTCATAGGTGGGTTTTTTGGAATGTTAACTCGGTAAGTCTTGTTGCCATCAAAGGTGTTTCCGTCTTTATCTGAATATGCTACTGCATATTGAGAACCTTTTCCGATAAGTTCAAGTGACATTGCTGGTGTAATACCCGTTGCATAAAAATGCATAGCAGATCTAGCGTCAAAAAGACGTGCTCCTTCGTGTTCAAATAAATAATCTCGATAAACTAGAGGATTCACCCATTGACTGTTCTCATATAAGTAGAAATAGTCGCTTCTAGGCTTAGCCATTTGCGTGCGTACTATTGCGGCTCCAATCTTTGCTGCCTCTTCTAATATTTTTTGCATGCGAGCGTCAGGTTTAAACTCATGTCCCTTTTTAATCCCTATCGCGGCAAGAGCACCAAGTATTTCTTTGCTTTGACCAGCGGCCGGTTCTGATTGTACAACAGCATTAATTTCTTCATATATCCCTTCATCCATTCTATGTATGGTGCTGTTAGATTTGCCAGACATATTTACAAAAGTCATTGGTGATGGGTTGTCTTTCTGTGACAATGGATAAATTTTAAATACAGCCTTGGTCTCATCAATAGCGGGTTTAGGGCTGCCATCTTTTTGAAAGCCTCTCCAAATCACCCAATTTCCATAAGTCTTAGTATGCGCAACAAAATAGCCTTCAGGGATTTCACCTTCATAACCCGGAGGGATAATTAGAAACTTGCCACCTTGTGCTTTGTCTGGACCCAATCGACCAAAATCAACTACATACTTAAACCAGTGGTCGTTTATAAAACCTAGAACATCGCCAGGAGTTTCTATAACCATGGGTTCGTCTCCCAATTCTAGCCATGAAGCCATGTACACCGAAGTGGTATTTGGAGTTAACCATAACGCTTTTGAATCCATTAACCCCTCAAATAAAAGTGCTGTTTTATTTGCCGGTCCAAATTGTACGATTCCTCTTTTCATTGCTTCCATAGATGCAATTGGAATAGCCTTTATGTAAGCGTCCACAGCATTGTGCAGATCAACATAATCGTACACTTTTGCTTCAGTTTCAGCCAAAGGCACACCATCGAAAAAATTCAGTTCTCCTAACGTATTCGAATTTAATGTATTGGGGGTAGATATTCCTTCGGGAATATCTGTTGTCATTTTCATTTTCGGGACAACTGTTTCCTCTGAATTTACCGTTTCTTCTTGTTCCGTTTGTGAATTCTGACAAGAGAAGAGTAGTGTGAAAATTAGTGTTCCATATAATACCTGAAAAATTGTTTTCATAATTTATAGTTTAATTTATTAATGTTTGCCAACGGTTTGGCTATGCGCAGTGTCCCGAAGGGCATTGCGTATAGGTGTTGTTGTGCTTAGTATTTATTGTGACCCTTCTTCATGTTCTTAATCAACTTGCCCAGATTTTTACCCTTTTTTTTCCTTTCAAGAACACTTGATTCATAATGCATTCTTTCCTTTTCCATCCTGAGGTAGTTCTCATACGTTTCATGGCTCAACTGGCCATTTTCCATGGCTTCCAATACTGCACACTCATCTTCATTCGTATGTGTGCAATCTGAGTATTTACAGTCTTTTGAAAGCGCAGAAATCTCGTCAAAGGTCATTTCCATTCCTTTCTGAGAATCGGTTATTCCGATTTCTCTCATTCCAGGATTGTCAATCAGGATGCCATGTTCAAGTACAATCAATTCTCGATGAGTCGTGACGTGTTTTCCTCGGTCTATACTTTTGCTGATTTCCCCTGTCACCATCATCTGTTCTCCACTAAGAATATTGATCAATGTAGATTTTCCAACACCTGATGACCCGAGTAAACAGTAGGTTTTTCCTTTCTGCATAACAGACTTTAAATCATCTATACCTTCTTGACTCAGATTACTTATCGCAAACACAGGGGTATTTTTGATTCTCTCTTTAACCTGTGTGAGCAATGCTTCAAGTTCCTGTTCTTCGAGTAAGTCAATCTTGCTCAGGACGACAACAGGTTCAATTGCCGAGTTATTGCAAATTGTCATGTACCGTTCCAGCCGGTTGATGTTAAAATCTCGATTAACCGATTGAATGATCAGACCTATGTCGATGTTTGTGGCAATTATTTGAGATTGACCTTCCTTGCCTATAGCCTTCCTTTCCAATTTAGAAGTCCTGGGTAGAACGGCATGAATTAGCGCCTTTTCCTCATCATATTCTGCAATAGCCACCCAATCACCAACAGCGGGTAGTTCGCTTTTGTCTCCTATTGTAAACCTTAAGTTTCCGATAAGCTCGCATTCCAGTTGAGCAGAAGCGGTCCTTACTGTATAGCGATCTTTATGCGCTGTAATGACTCTACCAATGCCAAAAGAATCAAGTTGTTGTTCTTTCCGGTATTCTTCCAGTTCGTCTATATATCCTAAATCTTCAAGAGACATTCTGGTATCTTTTATTAAGCACAACGGTCTCGTGTATGAGCAGTAGCGGATTGTATAATACACCTTTCAGATAGAATATACTTTAATTAAACCAAAAAGCGGTTCGAGTTTTCACCCAAACCGCTATTGCTTATACACGTTGTTGTATCGAGTTTTTATTTTTTAGGTTCAGTCTTATTAAACATATACCGGGCAATTTTCCATTCGCCATCTACCTTTTCAAATACGAAGAGTTCTCTGTTTGCTTCAGGAATTGTTTCTCCGGTCGCATGGATAAGTGTAGTACCTCTTGAGCTGGTTACGGCAAATGCCATGTTTCCTTCCACTTCAATTTCTTCAATGAAAAACTCAATGTTCAGTTGAATTTGAGAAAATACATACTCATAGGATTTCAAAATACCTTCTGAACCAATTCCCGAAGGAGCTTCTGTTGGCATGAAAATTCCGTCTTTTGTGTAAAGAGATTGAGCCAATTTTGCATCTGATGTATTCAATGATTTTTCATATTTACTTAGGAGTGTTTCAATTTTTTGTTTTGCTTGCTTTTCCATGATTTCTGTGTTTTTTGTTGATTCTTGATTATTGTTTTCGTTGCATGAAGCCATTAAAAAAATGGCTAATAATGCTATTCCAATTTTTTTCATGTTACTATACGTTTTGTTTGATCCATTCATTCAAAGGCGTGAATTCTCCTTTAGCCATTTCTTTGGCTAACCCAATTTGAGGTTCAGCTCCCGGGCCCATATAGGTGTGCTGCTCAAAATATGCCAGCATTTGAGCAATTTCCCCAGCTCCTTGAAAAAAGGTAGAGAACACGTCTCCGGGAACTTGAGTAAAGCTATACTCCTTGCTGTTTGACTTATAAGCAGCAAGCACATCATTAAAACTGTATAACTCTGCTGCCAATGAGAGGTAGCTTCCTTTGCCAACCTTTTCGGGAGCTAAGAGGACTCCTGTCACGACTTTACCCAAATCATTAATGTCTGCCATATGAATTACTTTTTTGCCCGGGTCTAATGGCAAAGTCCATCCGGTACTTCCATCCTCCTTCGGTTGAGGACCCATCATGCCAATAAAATTCTGAAAGTAGAAAGGAGGCTGAACGAATGTGTAGTTTTCGAACCCTGCATGTTTAATCAGCTCATCGACTTTGGCTTTGCCGGTAAAATGGGGTACATCAAACTTCCCATTGCTTATCTTCTCCACATCCGGAAGGGTTGACCAAACAAAGTGATTTACACCCGCATCTTTGGCTGCCTGGATGGCGACCTTTCCCTGGGCAATTTCATCTGCACCTTCCCAAAAATTGGTTACCACAAAAACACCGTGAGTATCCTTAAAGGCATTAGTTAATGATCCAAGGTCTGTTAGATCACCCTTTACCACTTCATCAGCTTTGCCTTGATATCTATTGGGGTTTCGGGTGATGGCTCTTACATTAAATGAACCATCCTCAATTAGAGCATTTACAACTCCTTTTCCTTGCATGCCGGTCGCACCAACAACCGCAATTATTTTCTTTTCCATCCTGTAATATTTTTAATTATTAGCAATAGCACAAAGATGGAGTGGTTGATGCGAATTCACCTATAAGGTAGTTTAAGAAAGAACCTTAATGTAGATTAAGATTTTGCGATTTTCTTCCGAATGGTGCTTAGGAACTCTGGGGTTACACCCAGGTAGGAGGCAATTTGAATGTTAGAGATTCGATTAAAAAAGTGGGGATACCTTTTTAAAAAATCGAGATAGCGTTCCTCAGCGGTAGAACTAATGTTTTGAAGAATCCTTCGCTGCGCACTTACTAGGGCATTTTCAGTGAATACCCTAAAAATGCGGTTGAATTTTGGGTAATCAACAAAGAGTTTGAGCTGATCATCTTTTTTGATTTGTAGAATAATGGAATTCTCTAATGCCACTATATATAGTTTGCTCGGCTCCTCTGAGTGGAAGCTGCCAATGTCTCCAATCCACCAATTCTCAACGGCAAATTGCAGGTTATGCTCTTTGCCTTTATCATCAACCATATACATCCTGAAACAACCCTCAACTATGAAGGTGTTGTGTTTACAGATATCGCCTTCTTGCAGGATATACTGCCTTCGCATGACTCTTCGTTCTTTGAATACTTCTTCCACAAAAGACTTTTCTTCTTCGTTTAAAGGAAGATGTTTTTCAAAATACTCTATTAATAGTTTTTTCGTCATTTTTTCAATGTCTTGTCCTGAAATATGGCTACAGGTTAAAATTGAATTTACGCTGTTAATTTATATATACCATATTTGGTGTTTTATAGTCTAAAGATAAATGTAATCTTATTTCATTATACAATTTAATTGCATTTTTAGCTGCTCTTTTTGCATGGGCCACATTTGTAAAGGTTTGGTCGAGATAAAATTCATCTTTTAAGATACCGTTTACACGTTCTGCCATGGCATTTTCGTAGCAGTGATTTTCTTCTGTCATACTAATATCTATCTTCTTTCTTTTGAGTATTTGAGTATATACATTACTGCAATACTGTATACCTCTATCAGAATGATGTATGAGTCCTTTAGTGTCCTTAGCTTGATATAGTGCTTTATTAAGAGCTCTTACACAACCTTTGAGCTCCAGGCTGTCACTTAAGTCATATCCAACGATTTTTCTGGAATGCATATCTGTTATTAGTGCCAAGTAACAAAAGCCTTTTACTGTTCTGATATAGGTAATATCTGACACCCAAACTTGATTAGATCTATTGACTTCAATATCTTTTATAATGTTGTTGTACTTATAAAAGCGATGGTGTGAGTTGGTTGTTCTTATGCTGTATTTCTTTCTAAGAGTTAGCATTTTATACGCTCTAAGAACATTAAATAATGTATCTCTACCAACTTTTACTTGTTGCTTTTCAAAGTCTTGATTCAAGGATCTCATTAGCTTACGCACACCTTCTCTAGGAAGGGATTTACGTCGTTTCTTTACGATATGTACTATTTTTTGTTCAACCTCTTTTCGTTTATCAGCTCTACATTTGTATTTATAATAAGCATCTCGTTTTAGTCCAAAACCGTCACACACCTTAGATAAAGAAGCAAATCCCTTGGCTTTTTCTCTTGCTATAATCAAGGCTTGATATTTAGTTTTTTTTTAAGTTCCAATACGCTTTTATAACCTAGTTTTTGTGCTGCTACTTCTAGGTATGCATCGTCAACCAGCCCATCCATGTCCTTTTTTAGCAATAGTTTTTTAAGCTGTTCAATCTCTTTTTGAAGAGCTTTGATACGAGATATTTCATCGTTTGTTTCTACCATAACTCGGGTGTTCATTAGGTCTTTACGTTCGTACTTTCTAATCCATTCGTTGATCGTTGTAGGTGCAATACTATAGAGTTTACCTAATTGACTCTTGGTGTATTTACCTGTACTAAGTTCGGCTAAAATTTTTAATTTGAAAGGTTCACTGTAACGTCTGGTTACTCTGTCATTTTTATACATAATTATTTAGAATTATGTAGCCTTTATTCAGGACGTGTCAAAATTAGGCACAACGGTTTGTGTATGATTAGTTGTGGATTGATTTAACTTTACTTTCTCTTTTCACTCTTACTCTTTGATTTCACTCCCTTTGGATAGCTCTAAACCACAATTAATTATAACCGTTGTTGTGTGCAGTATTTTAAGAGTTATTTCAATAATTACAAAACAATTTCCCACTCATACTTCAGCAAGAATACTAAGGGCATGCGAATGAGAAATTTCATAATCCAAATCAATCACCTTGGTCAATTTCGAATTTATTTGCTCGCAGGAATCAATTATTGCCCTTCTTTCAACACTAGATAATCCGCCTTCATTCATTTCTAATTGCTGAAATATCATTTTTAGAGAAGGTTTTATCAAGACCTTGTCGTCCAATAAATAACCTAATACTTTTTTCATTTCGATTTCAATCTTTTCATAATCAGCAAAAAGTATTCTATTACTTGAAAACTTTGATTCTGATTCCATACATTTCCCGTTATCAAGTCTACAGATCACGATTCTGTTTTTAAACAACTTAATATAAAGTGGTATTCTTTTAAAAATTTCCATTTATCAGGTTTTAAGAATTTTAAACTGACCCATTACTTGGTTCAATGCTCCACAACGGTTTTGGCTATGGTTTCGTTACGGAATGGTACGCGAGTATCATTCCGCCGTAACCATAAATTTAGCAAAAAGGCTTGAAATTCCGATTAGGAATTTCAGCCGTAATGAACTATAGCCGTTGTTAGGCTTAGTACTAATAACTATCGCCATATAGAATAACCTTGGAATACAATTAATACAGATTAATTGTAGAAATTACTATCTGATTCTCCCTTATTATTTTAAGTGTTGCAGTTTTTTTGTCGGATTCTCCAATCACATCTTCCAAACCTTGATAGAATTTTTGATGTTTTATTGGCTTATCTTCAATTGCAACTATTAGGTCGCCAGGAATTAATCCTGAAATATACCCTTTAGAATCTTTAACTACACTTGTTACTTTAAATGCAACTTCTCCGTCAAAATTTCTCATTAATTTCTCTTCATTAGTGGCTAGACCACCCGACACTCCCAATAAACTGGACAGATCTCCTTCAAATGTGAAATTGCCAGACGAATTCGCAAGTTGGATTAAATAATTCAGAATATATCTGAGATCTATTTTTAAGGAGAACATAGTCCAAATTATCGGCATGATCTAAAGCCGTGTGTACATTGATTCTACTTCCTGTGCCAATCGTAATTGCAGGAATACTACGTTGTGTAAATGCATAATGATCGGTATCTGCAATTATGCCTGGATAAAAAGGTGTCAATTTGATATTTGATAATGTATCAGCTAATTTTCTTATGTCCTCGAAAATTGAATTTGTTCCATATGAAACGTATAAAAAATCGGCATCTGAATCACCTACGATTTTTTCGAGATTTATCATTCCTTTAATTTGATGTTTAGGAACAACTGGATGGTTAACGAAATATGTTGACCCATCTAACGCGGATTCTTCTGCACTAAATGTTGCAAAAATTATTGAGCGCTTGAGTTTGACTTTGCTTTCTTGTAATACTCGAGCAATTTCCATTATGACTGCGATGCTAACGGCATTATCTACGGCACTATTCCAAATTGAATCTTTTAGGGCTGCAATAGTGTCTGTCACTTCGCCTTCTGCAATATCTTCTACCTAAAATAGCTTGACCTTTCATCCCTTGACCATCATGGTGACCTCCTATAACAATATATTCATTTTGGGTTTCACCCTCGATAAATCCTACTACATTTTGTGATATTAAAATTTCCCAAGGATTTGGAGATGAAATTGTGTGAAAATCAAATTCCTGTAAGTAATCGTTGTAATTGTTATATTTTTTTTGAAAAGACTCTAGCCGTAATTCTTTAAAAACGTTGGCAATATACTTGGCCGCTCCTCTTTCACCGGCATATCCTGCACCACGTCCTTCAAATTCATCGCTTGCTAATTTAGATACATGTTCTTTAAGTTTGGAAGAGGAGATTTCTACATTTTTTTCTACTTCTACTGAGGTTTTCTGGTTGCACGAGATTAGAATAAGGCTCAAAAACGGTAAGATTAAAAAGTGCTTCATAATTACTGAATTAAAAATTATATTATCCTAAGTAAAGATGACAATTAATCAAGTTTGTTACAGTATTAAGCCTAACGGTTTGGGTATGAGCAGTAGCTCTCCCCCAAATGTTGATTTTATTTTATTTGCTTCTTTCTAACGTGATTTTCCTTGTCGAAGACGAATTGAAGCTATTGGTCATACCCGTTGTTGGCAACAGTTTTAATTATTTCGTTACAATATTCCATTCAAATCTTGCCTTCCTACAATTGCCATAATTTCGACAACATTCTCATTAACTCTAAAGTAAATATTGTCAACACCACAAACGCAGCGTCTGTATCCTTTTCTTATGTGGTCAACCGATTTAAAGGAAAAAGGTTGTTGCGCTATAATTTCGAATTGTTCGAAAAATGAATCAAAGTATTTGTCAGCTTGACTCATTCCAAATTTTTGACGTACCGTAATGGTGAATCCGAATCAAGTCTTCTTTAGCATGATTGCTTAATCTATATTTAGCCATTTAGCAATGACTTTGATTGAGCCAAAATTTGCTCTTTGCTATCGCTAGTAAATCCGCTATTCTCTGCTTTTTCAAGTTTAGTTCGAATCCAGTCAATCTCAACCTGTTGCTTTCGAGCTTGCCTAATCAAATCGTTTATAAGTTCACTTTTACTTGAATATTCTTTACTCTCCACTTGATTTTTTAACCATTCATCATTTGGTTTTGTGAATGAAATACTTTGCCTTGCCATAATTTTATACTTTATTGGTGTAAATATACATCATATATGAATCAAATGCAAATTTTCCTTAATTGTTGCCAACGGTTTGGGTATGAGCAGTAGCTCACCCTTAGTGTTGATTTTATTCTATTGTTTGTTTCTACTTTGATTTTCGTTTTGTAGAATTGAAGCTATTGCTTATAACCGTTGTTGTAGCTAGTTATTTTTTCCATTTTATTTTCACTGCAGATATTTTTTCATGTTCCAGTCTATTTTTCATCAATAGCTCAAACCCATTCTTTAAATAAAAACTCAAAGGTGATTCGTAAATTTCCCCATTTTGCTTTTTATCATTACTATGGTCAATTACCCAACCGTTTAATTCAGATTCCTTTTCTTTGCAAGATTCAACATCTTTATTCCAAGTCCTTTTCCTTGAAATTTAGAGTCCAAAATTATTGCAAACCATTTCTCATTTTCTTTATAAAATCAAAATACCAACCTTTAATATTTTGATCCTTATCAACCATAATAATATGAGACTGTTTGCTTAAATTTTTTAAATAATTCTCAAAATCTGCTAAATTTCGATAATTTAACTTTTCAGGATATTCATTATTCCACAAATCACAGATTTCTTGTTTTTGTGATTTTGATAATTTCGAGGTTTTAATGAATTGCAATGCGTCTGGTTTAATTAGCTACAACGGTTTGGGTATGAGCAGTAGCTCACCCACGTTGGTTTGTTTTAATTATTATTTTGTTGATATAGTTTCATTTTCGTTTCGTAGACGGATTGAAGCTATTGCTTATAACCGTTGTTGCACACTGGCGATCAAAAGCTCTTAGATTAAATTACTTCTAGATTCTAAATTAATAAAAAGACTATCACTAACTTTTTTAGGAAGGCTTTTCAAATTCACTTTTTTCGATTCATAAAACCAAGTAATTTTGCTTGCTCTTACTTCTCTCCGCACAGTTAGTTTCGCTTGTGTGCAACGGTCTCGGCTATGAGTAGTTGCGTGGTTTAGCACTTAACTTTGCAAGTACACACCAAACTGAAAATCCGCGAGGATTTTCAGAAGTAGGCGAGAACAAGCAATTACTTATAGCCATTGTTGGCTGTCAGGCTTTATTTTATTGTACCTGTAAATTCAGTTTCAAGAAATTTTTGTTTCCATTCGCCATTTTCATAAACACCTACAATGAAGTCGTATGTTTTTTCATTTTTATAAACCCACATTTCAGTAACAAACGTTCCTCCGTAATCATACTTATAAATCAAATTTTTTCCTTCACCCTCAACAGTTCCTTCTGTTAGATTTCCAAAAATATCGAATTCCCAAAACCTTATTTTTTTTAATTTTTCGTCATATTGTCGGATTCCATGATTTCTCAAACCAAATTCAGTTTGTTCTCTATTTGTGAATCCCATAGATTCTACTTTGACTATTTTGTTATCCAAAGAAAATTCCAAGTTTATCTCTTGCTTGAATGTACTTCCATCTCCCCATTTTCCTTCAGCAGTCCAAGTATAATTTTCTAATGAATTGAAAATTGTCAAAGGATTATCTTGTGCTTTCAATCCTATTGGAATTAAAAAAAGTAGAATGATTAATTTTTTCATAGTTACTTTTATTTTGTTCGTTTCAGCTTGCACACAACGTGGTGTGTATGATTAGTTGTGGTTAAACTTACTTTTACTTTCTCTTCTCACTCTTACTCTTTGACTAACTCTAACTTTGGTATAACTCTGAACCACAATTAATTATACACGTTGTTGGCATTTGTTATTCTTTTTCATAAGCATTGTAAACATCCAATTGCTCAGAACTTTAGCAACTACTAGTTAATGTTTATCGATTATCATTCTTTTTCATTTCTCTTATGCTAACGAACATTGCGGCAATCAATAAAACATTTGATACTATCCCTAAGATTGGCCCTTTGCTAAATCCTAGATTATTTATATCAAGTTCACTCAAATTAAATATCAAAAAAACTATTCCTGCTACAATTATCAGTTGCGCTCCTCTAATCTTGTTCATATCTTGAATTTTTGTTTAATAAATGCCAACGGTTTGTGTATGAGCAGTAGCTCACCCACGTTGGTTTGTTTTAATTATTATTTTGTTGATATAGTTTCATTTTCGTTTCGTAGACGGATTGAAGCTATTGCTTATAACCATTGTTGCACACTGGCGATCAAAAGCTCTTAGATTAAATTACTTCTAGATTCTAAATTAATAAAAAGACTATCACTAACTTTTTTAGGAAGGCTTTTCAAATTCACTTTTTTCGATTCATAAAACCAAGTAATTTTGCTTGCTCTTACTTCTCTCCGCACAGTTAGTTTCGCTTGTGTGCAACGGTGTGGATATGAGCAGTAGCTCATCCCACAATGTTGGTTATAATTATTAGTTTGTTTTTACTTTGAGCTTCTGTGTTCGAAATAGGAAGCTATTGGTCACATGCGTTGTTGTGTACAGTTTAATCTCATTTTCCGCAGCACCTTCGCGAATTCCTATGGATTTACCTTAGTTTTTTAAGGCTTTTCCGCTACATTCTCGATTTCCGAACTTGTGGCTTGTGCAAGTGACCAACCGCACAAGAGTTTACTCTTTCCGCTTTCAATTCAATTGTTAATAGCTACAATCGTCTCGGGGAACAAATGTGCAACGGTTTGGGTATGAGCAGTAGCTCACCCACGTTGGTTTGTTTTAATTATTATTTTGTTGATATAGTTTCATTTTCGTTTCGGAGCATGATCAGAGCTATTGCTTATAACCATTGTTGCACACTGGCGATCAAAAGCTCTTAGATTTAATTACTTCTAGATTCTAAATTAATAAAAAGACTATCACTAACTTTTTTAGGAAGGCTTTTCAAATTCACTTTTTTCGATTCATAAAACCAAGTAATTTTGCTTGCTCTTACTTCTCTCCGCACAGTTAGTTTCGCTTGTGTGCAACGGTTTGGGTATGAGCAGTAGCTCACCCACGTTGGTTTGTTTTAATTATTATTTTGTTGATATAGTTTCATTTTCGTTTCGTAGACGGATTGAAGCTATTGCTTATAACCGTTGTTGCACACTGGCGATCAAAAGCTCTTAGATTAAATTACTTCTAGATTCTAAATTAATAAAAAGACTATCACTAACTTTTTTAGGAAGGCTTTTCAAATTCACTTTTTTCGATTCATAAAACCAAGTAATTTTGCTTGCTCTTACTTCTCTCCGCACAGTTAGTTTCGCTTGTGTGCAACGGTTTGGGTATGAGCAGTAGCTCTCCCCCAAATGTTGATTTTATTTTATTTGCTTCTTTCTAACGTGATTTTCCTTTCGAAGACGAATTGAAGCTATTGGTCATACCCGTTGTTGGCAACAGTTTTAATTATTTCGTTAGAATATTCCATTCAAATCTTGCCTTCCTACAATTGCCATAATTTCGACAACATTCTCATTAACTCTAAAGTAAATATTGTCAACACCACAAACGCAGCGTCTGTATCCTTTTCTTATGTGGTCAACCGATTTAAAGGAAAAAGGTTGTTGCGCTATAATTTCGAATTGTTCGAAAAATGAATCAAAGTATTTGTCAGCTTGACTCATTCCAAATTTTTGCGTACCGTAATGGTGAATCCGAATCAAGTCTTCTTTAGCATGATTGCTTAATCTATATTTAGCCATTTAGCAATGACTTTGATTGAGCCAAAATTTGCTCTTTGCTATCGCCAGTAAATCCGCTATTCTCTGCTTTTTCAAGTTTTAGTTCGAATCCAGTCAATCTCAACCTGTTGCTTTAGCTTTGCCTAATCAAGTCGTTTATAAGTTCACTTTTACTTGAATATTCTTTACTCTCCACTTGATTTTTTAACCATTCATCATTTGGTTTTGTGAATGAAATACTTTGCCTTGCCATAATTTTACACTTTATTGGTGTAAATATACATCATATATGAATCAAATGCAAATTTTTCATAATTGTTGCCAACGGTGTGGATATGAGCAGTAGCTCTCCCACAATGTTGATTATATTTTATTGTTTGTTTTTACTTTGATCTTCCTTGTGTTACGAATAGAAGCTATTGCTCATATGCGTTGTTGTGTACAGTTTAATCTTTTTCCGCAGCACCTTCGCAATCCTATGGATTTACCTTAGTTTTTTAAAGGCTTTTCCGCTACAACTTCCACCCTATTTCCCGAACTTGCCCTGGCTTGTGTAAGTGACCAACCGCACAAGAGTTTACTCTTTCCGCTTTCAATTACAAAAGCCTGGAGCGTTTTTGTTAAATAGCTACAATCGTCCTCGGGGAAGCAAATTGTACACAACGTGTTATATCGAATTCGCTAATATACTATATCAGAAAGAATCCTGTGATATGGATGGATTATTATTTTTGTTCTGAGGGGTAGACATTTGTTTTATAAGCGCGTCCAAGGGGCTTTCTATCTTTAATATATCCTTTTTACTTACATGGGTGTAGATCATAGTAGTTTCAGGGCTTGAATGTCCTAAAAGTTCTTGAATATACCTTAGATCAACACCTTGTTCCAATAAATGGGTGGCATAACTATGTCTCAAGGTATGCGGGGTTACTTTTTTATAAATTCTGGCAAGTTTGCAGGACCTTTTCAAAAAACTCCTAACGCTCACCGGCGAATAGGGTTCACCCGGATTGTTGCCCTCAACAAAAAACTTAATAGGTCTGTAAGTCATCAGGTAACCGTGAAACAACTGCCTAAAACTTTCTGCCATGATCACATACCTGTCCTTGCGTCCTTTGCCACTCCTGACAAAAATTTGTCTCCTGTCAACGTCAATGTCATTGAGTTCAAGATTGATAAGCTCTCCTATGCGTAATCCCGAAGAATACAAAAGTGCTAAAACGGCTTTATGCTTTGTATTTCTGGTATTTCTCAAAAGATCGATCACTTCTTGTTTTGACAGTACGGTTGGTAAAAAACGGCTTTTTCTGGGCCTTTGCAAAGAAAGATTCTCTATACCACACTCAGGATGAAGGCTGACAAATTGTTTTATGGCACTGATCACCTGCCGATGTGTGCTCACCGAATAACGACGCTTTACACATACATCTTCAACAAACTGTTCCACATCTCTATTGACAAGTTCCTTAGTCGGTTTTCCTTTTAAATAAATGGTGAAATCAAGAATATGCACATAATACGTCCTCACCGTACTCTCGCTCAACACCTTGCCCCTAAGGTATTTGACATACCCTCGTAAATTTGCCTTATCTAGACTGGAAAGGGCCTTGGCCTTGATCCCTCTTACCCGCTTCACAAATTGGTCACCACTGGGTTTTTGCGGAATCGGTTGGCTCATGGCGGTTAGGCCATCACCAACAACCCTTGTATAGCGACCAAAAGAACGGTGTGTATCTTCAATGGCCTGCTTTGAAAAAGGCAGATACCATACCCCCTTACTCGAACTCCAGAAAGCACCCAAATGCCTTGCCATCTCGATAAGCTCCTGGTCGTATTGAAAACGAATAAAAAGTTTCTGTTTCTGTCCAATCACCCCTCTTGATAAAACCACCTGTTCTTTCATATGAAACTGTTCTTGTAAGAGTTTCTTTTTATAAAATTCCAGATCTTGATGTTTGTTCACATCTTTTAAAAAGAAACCTGTTGACCATTTCTTAGTTCAAAATGAACCCAAGAGGTTAACAGGTGATGGTTTTTATATGAAGTCTCTAAAAGTAGCAGGTATCTAATACTAACGTAACGCTCAGTCACATTCCTGCAACAAAGGTGTTAAATCCATCGACATAATTGGGGAGACAATTTCAGCAACATATGAAACATAAAACTATTTTAAAAAATAATCATAAAAACTAAATTGAATTCACAAAATCATTGTAAATTATCTTCAGCTTAAAACTGAAGGAACAAAAACGTTTTCGAAAAACTTTAGGATTCTACAGAGCAATTTCCTGCAAAAAAAATGGAAATGTGCTGACTACTTAAACCTGAGCCGAACTCTTGTATCAATTCCTGCTACAACCCCCGTTCTTGATATATTGAGTATGCTCCTTGATAGAATTAAAATGAGTTTGACTGATTTCTTCGCACAGGTATTTTTCATCGGTAAAAACCTTAAAAGCCCTCATCAACGCTTCTGCCTTCGGATCTTCAGTACCTGATCCTGTTTTATGTTCTCGGCACCAGGAAAGGGCATTCATCCAAAGTGCAGCACTAAGAGCTCCACAGCCACTTCCGCTCAAACCAAGGCCTCCTGCAAATCCGGCCACCATGACCATTTCTTTTTCAGAAGCACCCATTTTTTGAGCTACCTCTGTGGCACAACTTACGGCGTGTTGAAAATCAAAAGGTTTGCCTTGTATGGCTTTCTTTGCTTTGTTCACTGCCTCAGGGGCCCAGTCTTCGGCCAGTTGAAAACAATGTAAAAATCGGCCACTGATCATGTATTTGGCAAAACTCAGCTTGCTCTCAAAATCACATTTGGTAATTTCTCTGCATTGGGTGGTACTTTCATGAGTCTCAAATGAATCCATAAGCAGTCTGGTAGCTTCTATAGATACTGCTATGGCCTGCGATCTATGCGCACATACCTTAAAAGCCTCTGCTCCTGCAGCAAGGGATGCTCCCCAGAGCATACCGCATTGATATCCTTTCTTCATGATACCTCCTACCAGCAGATCTGAAGCGCGCTCTTCGGCTTCCATTGAGGTACCGAATTCACGATTTAAAAGATAAAAAAAAGTGCGTGAGCAAGTGCCTAATTTCCTAAATACCTGTTTGGCATCCTTGACCAAAACCTCCGATTGCTTTTCCCTTGAACTCATGGTAAATGATTTATAATTTCATTCAATGAAATTATAAATCAAATCAGGATTCAGGCAATGATTTTGGTCAAGCTCAGCATTGATTCTGATTGGCATCTAATCATTAAAAGTTACTTTTCCAGTGGCCACATCATACATGGCTCCAACGATCTTTATTTCGCCATTTCTTTCCATTTCAGACAGCACATAACTACCCGATCTGATTCCCTCAATAGAAAAATCTACATTTTTGGCGGCCACCTCATTGACAAAATCAAGATTTGCCGAAGTGCGTTCAGAGGCATCCTTAGGATGACAACAGCATTAACAGCCGGCTTAATTTTATTCAGCATGCCTGTCAATTTACCTAATTCTGCTCCGTCACAGGCTCCCTTGACCGCACCGCAAGAAGTATGACCCAAAACCACAACTACCTTCGATCCTGCCAGTTTACAGGCAAATTCCATACTTCCCAGTATGTCATCATTGATAAAGTTGCCCGCGATCCTGATGCTGAACAAATCACCAATACCCTGATCAAAAACCATTTCCGCAGGTATTCGCGAATCTATACAGCTTAAAATAGTGGCAAAAGGAAATTGTCCTTGCCTCGTATCCTTTACCTGCTCCAGTAAATTTCTGTTGGCACTTAAATTATTCTGAAATCTACGATTTCCTTCTTTCAAATAGGCAATCGACTTTTCAGGAGTCATTGATGCCTGTGTTTCTTTAGTATGTGCTTTCATTAGATATGTTTTTAGGATTAACTTGCCTTGCGCTTGTCATTGAAAAATTTGTAAAAGCTTTCCGGATTCATCACAACACCCTTTTTAGATACTAATTTAATGGAAATATTTCTCTCCTCGGCCTTAAGGATAAAATCATCTAAAATTTCGATGATATCATTGTCAAGATATTTGGTATTGGTTACATCAAGTTCAAAGTTTGTGTCGTGAGGTAAGCGATCCAATTCCTTTAAAATCGCCCCTTTATTAAAAAAGGTCACCTCCTCGGCCAAGGTCATTTTTACCAATCCTTCATGCATATCTTCCCCTTCTTTGTGTAAAAAGTGTGAATTTTGATAACTCTTAAAGAGGATCACAATGATACCCACCAATAAGACCCAGTCCAATTCCAACAAGTAAATCTGTAAATATGATCCCTAATACGGTAACAATAAAAGGAACAAACTGTTTCCAGCCAAGATTGTACATGGTTTTAAACAAGCCTGGTTTAGCCAGTTTAAATCCAACGACCAATAAAATTGCTGCCAAAACGGACAAAGGAATCATATTGAGTAAATTCGGGATCAAAATCACTGAAATCAATAAAAAGAAACCATGAATGATGGCCGACATCTTTGTTCTACCACCAGACTGAATATTTGCCGAACTTCTTACGATTACTTGTGTAATAGGTAAGCCACCAATCAGACCCGAAATGATATTACCCGTACCCTGAGCCAGGAGCTCTCTGTTGGTTGGGGTTACATTTTTATGCGGATCCAGTTTATCTGTAGCTTCCACACACAGCAAGGTTTCCAAACTGGCCACCAAGGCAATGGTAAAAGCCAACTACCCAAACCTCAGGATTTGCTATGGCCGCAAAATTGGGAAAACTGAACTGAGACATAAATGAGGAAAAATCATCAGGCACCGGAACACTTACCAAATGTGTTGGAGCAATACTTAATGAATTATTTGAACCCGTGACTACAAAAAATACAATTCCGGCTATAACCGCCACCAAAGGACCTTGTATCACTTGAAATATTTTTGCTTTTTTAGCCAGTACATGCTCCCATATTAACAAGATAGCCAACCCGATCACTCCGATCAGAGCCGAACCGGCTTGGATAAAATTCAAGGAATTAAATATTTCAGAAAAGGTGTTTTGACCGTCTACTTGAAAAAATGCAAAATCGCCCTCCGGGTCTGCATCGTAACCAATAAAATGCGGGATCTGTTTTAAAATAATAATGATCCCGATACCCGTAAGCATCCCTTTAATTACTGATGAAGGAAAATAGTATCCAATTACTCCGGCTTTTAAAAACCCGAAGATCAATTGAATGATACCTCCAAGAACAACAGCGACTAAAAAATTTTCAAAACCTCCAAGAGTACCTATAGAAGTCAGTACAATGGCTGCCAATCCTGCAGCAGGTCCACTCACCCCAATCTTGGAACCACTTAATGCTCCAACAACTATTCCGCCTATGATACCTGCTATCAAACCAGAAAAAAGTGGAGCTCCACTAGCTAAGGCAATTCCCAAACATAAGTGGTAGTGCCACAAAAAATACCACGATACTCGCGGGAAAATCACTCTTTAAATTACTAAAAAACCCTGTTTTTTCCATTTTGTTTATGTTTTGATCTATGCGAAGATACCAAAATTCAACAAATTAATAGTATTGCTATCATATATATAAGTTAAAGTATTATTAAAAATTGTAATAGTATTGATTATTATTACTTAACTTTGACTATTGATTAGTCTTACAATCGTCTTGAAATGGCCGTAAACATTAGTATTTCCTTAAATCCGGGGCTCTATTTAAAGATCCGCAACAATCAGCCTTAGGTAAACGCATTATCAAACACAGCATATTATTGATCGATGAAATTGGTTTTGAACAGTTTAATTTTAAGAAACTGGCTGAGGAAATGAAATCTACCGAAGCATCGATCTACAGGTATTTTGAGAATAAGCACTTGCTGCTAACCTACCTGGTGTCTTGGTACTGGGAATGGCTGAATTATATGATTCAGATCAAGACCTTTAACATCGATGATCCTAAAAAGAAACTGGAAGATCATTATACATACTTTTGTATTGATCAGTGAAGAAAACCCTGCCATTGAATATGTCAATGAATCCTCACTCCATAACCTGGTCATTGCAGAAAGTACTAAGGTATACCATACTAAGGGTGTTGATGAAGAAAATAACAAAGGGTTTTTCCTGAACTATAAAGAAATGGTTTCCTCTGTAGCTCAAGTGATTCTTGAGATCAAACCAGACTTTCCTTACCCGCATGCCCTGGCCAGTAATTTGTTTGAAATGACTAACACTCATTTTTACTTTGCCGATCACCTGCCAAGGCTTACAGATATCGATAATAAAGCAGGTCAAAAGGAGGAAGTAGAAAGGATGTTGTTGTTTTTTATTTCCAAACTACTCGACTAAGCTTGGCCAGTTTGTAAATAAAACTAATGCTTCTTTTAGGCATATCCATTAATACCGTAAAATACAGAACTGTACCTCCTATCTTTGAAAGCTATATTCATTTCGTTTTAGCCACTTGTCTGAGTTGACATACTTAACTTCCTTTCGAATTACACAAATCGTTTTTCCCAGGATATACACGCCTTTCATTATGGCTTCCTTATTATTGTCCTTTCCATTATAAGATGTAGTAATCTGCACAGACCCATCGGCCAAAACCTCTCTTGAAATCACCGATTCGTTGTTAAGCTTCTTACCCTGATCACTAATCTTTATTTTTCCTTTACTATTCGCCTTTGGTTCGTTCGGATACCTGTACATCAGAGATACTTGATTCTCTGACTTGCCTTGACTTGCGGTCAAATTAGCAGGCATGGTATAGGGCTTGTTCGAACTGTAATCTACGTAAGTGAGCGTTCCCTTCCATTCGCCCAACAGCGGCTCTAAATCAGCAGATGTGACGGAGTTTTGGGCCTGGTTGTTGATTGAAAAAAGACAGGCAATAACTATGAACAGAGGCGTTAAACTAATTTTCATATATTTTAATTTTAGGATAACTGTTAGGTTATGATCTCTTGAGCTCATAACAAATCAAAAATACCCTTTATTTTTTTACAAATAGCGCTGCAAAAAGCGATCAAAAACGGTTGATCTATCTAAAATCCTTATCTTTTCAACAGAACTACAGATTCATGTTATCATTATTTAGAAAAAAACGCAAAAAATTGACAAATAATCATCCAGCAGAAGCCACGAATAATAGGTTATCAACATATATAAGATACGCCTTAGGAGAAATTGCATTGGTAGTCATCGGTATACTCATCGCCCTTCAGATCAACAATTGGAATGAGGAAAGAAAACATAAGGCCTTACTTCGAACTTATATCCTATCGATAGGTGAAGACATTAAGGCAGACATGAAAGCCCTTAGAGGTTCGATGAAAGTTTTAAATGAGCAGGTTGAAGCGGGAAAACAAATCATTCCCATCATGGAATCTAAACAGAAAGCAATTCCCGATTCATTAAAATTTATTTTAGCCTTTAATTCCTTTACCGGGATTGCAACTATTCCTGATAGAGATACAACTTGGGAATTTTTAAATTCTTCGGGACTCATTTCAGACTTTCCCGATACTGAACTATTAAAATTACTTCAAAGTTATTACCTATCTTATACTCAAATTACCGATAATTATAAAGTGAGCGGTATCCCTGTCAGACTCGAATTACGTCAATTAAAATACGAGCTATTCACAGATATTGAACATAAGAAATTCTTTCCGACAAATGCACCTAAAATTCCGGGACCAATAGTCTATGATGCAATATTCAGTGATAAAAGGGTCTTACCTTTATGCAGGTACATCGGTTCAACGGCCATCTATTTTGAAAATCGTTTTACCGCGGTTTATGATAAAGGCGACAAAGTAGCGGCCTATATAGATACCCATTTTTAATATAGCGCAAGCTGTTTTAAAAATTCATGGCTTGCAAGGGGATGAATTGAAAAAAAAAGTATCTTCAACTTTTGATAAAATGACCCCAAATAGTAGGTTTAAAAAACGAGCTATCACTAGGTCAATACGCATATATATGGTAACATTCGCGACATCTGCTGTTATTTTTAAAATACTAAACCTCAACAAAATCAACATTATGAAACCTCACTCCTATTCATCAATCATTCTTTTTTTATCGATTCTTGTCATTGGCTTGTTGCCATATCAGGCTGCTGCTCAAAAAAACAGCCAAGGGTATATTGATTTGGTAAGCTTGTTTAAAGATTGGAGAACTTTTGAAACACCTCCTGTAAAAGATGGAGCACCGGATTACACCAAAGAAACCTTTGAAAAACGATGGCCGGATTTTAAGGTCTTGCAAAAAAAACTTCAGGCCATAGACACCAGCAACTGGCCCATCCCTCATCAGGTAGACTGGCACATCGTCAACGCCGAAATGAACGGCTATGATTTTAACCAACGTGTCCTTCAACCTTGGGTTCGTGATCCTGCCTTTTATAAAACTTTATGGATGTATCGAAGTGATGTTCCTGCTCATGAAGGACCTACCCATCATATGACCACCGAACTGTGGACCTATGAGTTTCCCTTAAGTAAAGAGGAAAGAAAAAGATTACTGTCAGACTTAAAGGTAATAGCTCCCTTAAATGCCCAGGCAAAAATCAATTTAACCGGTAACGCAAGAGATTTATGGATTGCAGGTATCCGTGACATAGAAAGTCAAAGTAAAAATCTGGAAAGTATAAAAACCCTTCCGGGCATAGCGAGTGATCAAGAAATGCTCTTGGTCATCGACGCAGCCATAAAATCTACTGATGATTTGGCGCAATGGCTTCATCAGGAGTCTGCCTCTAAAACGGGCCCTTCAGGAATTGGAAAAGAAAATTACAGCTGGTATTTGCAACATGTACATTTGGTCCCTATGACCTGGGAAGATGAGGTCATGCTTTTAAAAAGTGAACTCACCAGGGCCTGGGCCTCTTTAAAATTAGAAGAACACAGAAATAGAAACTTACCTGAACTTACTGATGCGAGCAGTCCTGAAGCATATGACCAACGTGCAGAAGCATCCGTCAGAAGCTTGATCGACTTTCTCGATAAAAATGAGATCGTGACGGTTAAAGACTATTTTGAACCAGCCCTAAGAGAACATCTCGGTGCTTTTGTACCCAAAGAAAAACGCAACTTTTTTTGGATCACTGCCCACTATGACCAACGTCCATTGTATTCTCATTTTTATCATTGGTTTGAATTGGCAAGAATGGATACAGAACCCAACAAAAGTGAGATTCGAAAAGGTCCCTTATTGTACAATATTTTTGATTCAAGAAATGAGGGAATGGCCACTGCGGTTGAAGAAATGTTTATGGATGCAGGTCTCTATGACGACCAACCCCGTTCACGAGAAATCGTATATATCATGATCGCTCAGCGCGCTGCAAGAGGTCTGGGGTCTTTGTATGCCCATGCCAATGAAATGACCATGGAAGAAGCCGGAAGCTATCCATTCTGACCTATACGCCTCGAGGCTGGATGAAAACAGAAAAAGAGTTGCTCTTGTTTGAGCAGCACCTGTATCTTCGACAACCTGGTTATGGAACCAGCTATATCACAGGGAAATATTTGGTTGAAAATGCCTTGGCTGAGTTTGCCAGAATTAAAGAATCTGATGAGGATGCTTTTAGTCTAAAAGAATTTTTTGATAGCTTGAACGCTATGGGTAATATTCCAATTTCACTGGGCCGTTGGGAACTGACCGGTGAGAAATCTTCTTTTGGACAACCTTAAGAATAGAAAAAAAGCCCCTTGAAACTGGAAACCAAATGACCCAAATAAAAAAGAAAAAACTGACCCGTCAAATGGGGCTGCTTGCCTTGACTGCAACCGGGGTATGTTCCATGTTAGGTGCTTCCATCAATGTGGTGCCGTTTATGATTCAGCGCAATGTACCCGGTATAGGGCCTTATGTGTTACCCGCCTTTGCTTTTGCAGCCATCCCGGCCATATTTGCGGCATTGGCCTATAGCATTCTGGCTTCGGCCATGCCTCGGGCCGGAGGCAGTTATATCTATGCCAGTCGCGGATTAAATCCATACCTGGGTTTTGTTGCCAGCTTTTCACAATGGTTTGGTCTAACTATCGTCATCGGTGTGATTGCCTATATCACCATTCCTTTTATACGTGATGTGACCTTGAACTTAGGTTGGGAAACTATTTCTAATGCGCTTGAGGTGGGTTGGATTCGTGTCAGCCTTGCTTTATTATTGATCTGGACTTTTGTCTGGGTGAATATTCGAGGGGTTAAATCTTATGAACGTATCTTATTGCCCATGATGTTTCTGATGTTTGCCTTGGGGGGCATTGTTATTATCGCCGGGTTTAGTTATGATACCCATGATTTCTTGGCCGTAGTGAAAGAAAAAGAAGGTCGTTCTTTTGATGTGGTTCGCAATATTGACTTTGATTGGCGGATATTTTTCTCAGCGGCTGCCTTGCTTTTTTCAAGTTTTATTGGCTTCGATTCTATTGCACAAGCCGGTGGAGAGGCCAAAAATCCTACAAAATATATACCTAGAGCCATATTGCTCGCCATACTTGGTGTTGGATGTTTTTACTTTTTGTTTGCCGCTGCCGTGTACCATACGGTGCCCTGGAGTTTTGTAGCCGCTGAAGCCATGGAACATGATATTACGGCTCCCGGGCTCTTAAGTTATGTACTTCCTTCATCATTGGGTGTGGCGATCTTGATCGGGGCAGCCATCGCTTTGATCAATGACTTACCCGCCATGCTCTTGTCGGTATCCAGATTGATGTTTGCCTGGGCAAAAGATGGTATTTTTCCTTCCTCTATCTCTAAGATTCACGCCAAAAACCATACTCCTTATATGGCACTTTTGGTTGCCGGAAGCATGGCCAGCGTTGGCGTGTTGGGATCTCATTTTGCCGGAGATTTCTTTTTGGGAATTGATATTATGGTCACTTCCATGATGGTCAACTTTTTATTGATGTGTATCACCTTACTAAGCATCCGTAAAGTAAATCCAACCTTGGCACAGCATATAGCAGTCCTGAAAAATAGAAAGCTCCAATTGGTCATTGGCTGGTTGGGGGTGATTACCCTAATAAGTTTCTTATCCATTCATCTCTATAAAGACTTGACGGCCCAAACCGAAGCATGGTACTTTCATTCTACCCCGATTTGGCTGATCGTCATGGCAATGGCTAGTCTGGTTTTCGGTTATAAATGGAGAAAATTGACCCAGCAGAAAACCGATCTTTCAAAACAATTTTTAGAACTTCCTGAAGAATAAACTATGCAAGCAAAAACCACATTAGCCCCGGGCTTGGAAATTTCAAGAATCGTCACAGGACTTTGGCAAATTGCCGATATGGAACGAAATGGAAAAACACTTGACCCCCATCAGACGGCTGCCAATATATGCAAGCCCTATCTCGAACAAGGATTCTCAACATTTGATATGGCCGATCACTATGGCTCAAGTGAAATTATTGCGGGTACTTTTAAACAAGGACTGAGCGATAAAAACAGCGTCCAGCTGTTTACAAAATGGGTACCCAAACCTGGTAAAATGAGCCGCGAAGAGGTTCGAAAAGCGGTTCAAACGGCATTAGACAGAATGCAGGAAACGACCATTGACCTCTTGCAATTTCACGCCTGGTATTACCCTGATCCCAGTTGGCTGGATGGCCTGTTCTATTTAAAGGAATTAAAAGAAGAAGGACTCATCAGGCACATTGGGGTCACTAATTTTGACGCAGCTCACTTGCAGATTGCTTGTGCCAGCGGAATTCCCATAGTAAGTAATCAGGTATGTCATTCCTTGATCGATACCCGTGCGAGCATGCATATGGCGGATGTTTGCCAGCAGTATAATGTGAAATTACTGGCCTTTGGCACCCTGGCCGGCGGGTTTTTGACCGAAAGATGGCTCGGTCAGCCTGAACCTACTTATGAGGCATTGACCACCTGGTCACAAATGAAGTACAAGCGGTTTATAGATGCTGCCGGAGGATGGGGCCCTTATCAAAATTTATTACAGACCATAAAAGAAATCGCTGAAAAACACAGCGTTTCCATGGCCAATATTTCGAGCCGTTATATCCTTGAAAACCCTGCTGTTGCTGCTGTGATCATTGGGGCGAGACTGGGCGAAAGCGAGCATATTACAGATAACAAACGTATCGTTAGAAATCGTATTGGATGAAGCCGACATAAAAGCGATCAAAAAGGCACAGGACCAGCTACAACGCCATTCCCGGAGGTTGTGGTGATGAGTACAGAAAACCACCATTTTTAACCGCTTCCGGAGATCTTAGTGATCATTTGGAAACGATTCCTAGCGCGTTTACACCGATAAACATCAGAAAAAACCGCGAACAGGTCTTTAGCGGTACCCCATGGGAATCTTTTGCAGGTTATTCTCGTGCCGTTAAAGATGGTAATCGCATCCATGTCTCAGGTACCACGGCAACCCATGGAAGTAAAATGATCGGCGGAATAGACCCCGCGGCCCAAACCCATTTTGTGATCGACAAAATAGAAGGTGCCATTACTTCCCTTGGAGGTACTTTGGCTGATGTAGTTCGTACCAGAGTTTTTGTAAATGATATTACGCAATGGGAACCCGTGGCCAGGGCCCATGGCTTGCGCTTTCAAGGCATCAACCCGGCCAATACCCTAGTAGAAGCCAAATTGGTAGGCAAGGGCTATTTGGTTGAAATTGAAGCAGAGGCCGTCTTAAGCGAAAGCTGATTTTTTACTCATCATTCAACCCTGGCAATCCACTGTTTTTTAGGGCGGCTTCCAAAGGCGTCCAGTTTGTTTTCATAAAACTGTCTACCTCTTTTGAAAATATGGCAATGGATTGGGTTGCCTGCTCCAGCATTTTTTGATGTTGCTCAGACAGCACTGTGGTCTGGGCCCGGCCAACACGTCGCACATCCTGAAGTTGGGCATAAGGCGATGTCTCAAAAGACTGCCACGCCCCTACTTGTCTTTCCGGCCTTGGGATTTGCCCTTTTGCCCTGAGTTCCTTTAAGGCTACTTTCATTTTTTGTACAGAAATCACCAAAGAATCATTCGTTGCAAAACCTTTTTCTTCCATGAGTTTTGTCGTTTTATCAAGTAGTTCTTTTTTATCATCTATCGCATGAAATTGTTTTGCAAGGACTTCCACTTGGCGATCAATTTCCTTTCGAAAAGCGTACAATGCCTGATCTACTTTCGGATCCATATCGAATCTAGGGTCAGGAATCACTTTGACCTGGGTCACATCCTTAGTCCCGGCGTAGGTCAGTTCAATTGTATAGTCACCGGGCAGTACTGAAATTCCTTTGGGATCGGTCCCCGGTTTCCTTTTCGAGAAAGAGGCTGCTTGCTCGTCTAATTTCCAGATGAGGTAATTCAATCCTTTGTCAAGTTTCTTGGCTTCAAGAGTCTTGAGCAATCTTTTGTCACTGTCAAACACTGCTGCTTTTACAACACTGGTAGAATCAGGTTGGTCCGAAAGATAAAACGGAATTTTCGTTCTTTGAAAAACCTTGTTCTCCCCTTCAAAAGTGGTATGAAACCCTGTCCAAATATTTCCCGGTGGATTGATAAACAAGCCCTTGACTTGCACCGCATCATTCATGGGTAAAGCGGTAATACCTTTTTTTAAGCGCTTCCCGGCTATTTCACGTAAAGTTAACAGATCATCCAACACCCAAATGGCCCTGCCAAAGGTACCCACGATCAAAGCCGATTCCGGTTCCTGAATGGTGATGTCCATGGTAGAGACAGACGGAAATCCGTTTTTAAACTGAACCCAGGAAAGTCCTTCGTCCATACTCATCCATAAACCATTTTCAGTGCCTAAAAAAACCAGGTTAGGCTCCACCGGATCTTGAATAAAAGTGAGGGCATAGCCTTTTACCTTTTGCTCGTCCGCCAGGCGTTTCCAGGTCTTGCCATAGTCTTCTGTCTTAAATAAATAGGGTGCATAATCACCTTTTCTGTAATTATTGACTACCATCCAGGCAGTAGCCGCATCATAACGTGAAGCCTTGATCTGTGCGATCCAAGCCTTCTTTCGGCATTCCCTTTACCTGAGCTGTCAGATTCTTCCATGTTTTTCCACCATCTATGGTCAATTGGACCTGACCATCATCGGTACCCACCCAAATGGTATTTTTTTCAACGGGGCTCGGCGCTATGGTCAAAATACTATTGTACATTTCGGCCCCTGATACATCCAGGGTCAAGCCACCATAATCTCCTTTTTGATGTTCAGGATTGTTCGTTGTCAGGTCTGGTGAGATCACTTCCCAGCTAGCTCCTTTATCATAAGTCACGTGAACAAATTGAGAACCGTAATAGGCCTTGTTCCTATCGTAGGGATCTTGAGCAAAACCGGCATTCCAATTAAAGCGCAAGGTTGTTTTTTGATCTGGTGCAGGGGGTTGAATACTTACATAATATCCCGTTACCTTATCATACCGATACAGATTACCATTTTGAGAAGAACCATAGCCGAATCTGGAATTTGTCAAGTCGGGTGAAATGTCAAAGCCATCACCACCCACCAAATACTGCCAATACAAGGTTCTTATACCACCTCTTTTCCAGGTATACCCGGGACCCGACCAGTTTCCGTTGTCCTGCATACCCCCATAAACGTTATAGGGCCTGTCATGGTCCACACCAATATGATAGAACTGGGCCACCGGAATTGTCTCCGGAAAATACCAGCTCTTCCCATGGTCATAGGTAATCCCCAGCCCTCCGTCTCCACCAATCATAAAGTGTTGTGGATCATTTGGGTTCACCCAGAAGGCGTGAAAATCAGCATGAATTCCTTTGGTTTCATCAGCCGGTATCATGGGTGTTTTGTCAAAGGTCTTGCCCCCATCATAACTGACAGTTAAGGGCTGATAGATATTGTACAAACGATCAGGGTCTTTTGAATCAACCGCTATATCCTGAAAATAAAAAGGACGGTTATTGGTAAACTTAGGATCATCATTGATCAATTGCCAGGATATGCCTCCGTCATCACTTCGGTACAAGGCATTTTTTTCAGCTTCAATTTTCGCGTACATACGACTCGTATCTGAGGGTGCGATCGCGATACCAATGCGCCCCAAATCACCCGATGGCAGGCCATCTTCTTTCCCTAATTTTTTCCATTGCCCGCCTCCATCGTAAGTTACATACATACCCGAACCTTCGCCTCCGGAAGTAAAATAATAAGGGCTTCGTTTATGTTGGTAAAGTGCTGCAAACAGTTTGTTGTTATTGGCAGGGTCCATGACCAAATCGCCAATCCCTGAGGTATTATTCGAAAATAAGATCTTTTCCCAATGCTCCCCGCCGTCAATGGTTTTGTAAAGTCCTCTGTGCTCGTTAGCTGTAAAAGGGTCTCCCATGGCGCCAACATAAATCATATTGGGATCTTTTGGATCAATTATGATCCTGTGTATGGTTTTAGTATCCTCGAGCCCCATGTGTTGCCATGTTTTTCCCGCATCCATACTTTTGAAAATACCCATGCCCAGGTTCATAGAATTTCTTGGATTACCCTCACCGGTGCCCACCCATATCACATTTGGGTCGCTTTGGTCAATGGCAAGTGCTCCAATATTTTGAGTAGGCTGTTCATCAAAAACAGGTGTCCAGGCAGACCCTCCGTTTTCAGACTTCCAAACACCTCCGGACGCGGCTCCAACATAGATAATTTTTGGGTTACTGCTCAGTACATCTATGGCAGTAATACGGCCACTCATATTCGCCGGCCCCACATTGCGGATCTTAAGATTTTGTAACGTTGAGAAGTCTATTGACTGACTATGTAGAAAAGATGAAGTGCAAAAAATAAGAATGGTACAAAAGCTACGAAACTTCATAAACTGATTGGTTTTTGGTCTAATTCCAAATATACAATTTCCCACATGAATTCTTGACCACGAATCTTGAAAGAAAAGCGCATTTATAAAGTACGATACTATTTGGTTAAGCTGCGTCATCACTAGTCTAAAATCCTTATATTTGATCAGGAAAAATCATGACCAGAGTCAGGTATGAAACTCATTAAATCCAATTTAAAATACAATACACCCCAAAAAATTCTTGTAGCCGTTGACTGCACCATCTTTGGCTTTGACTCCAAAAGCCTCAAATTACTCTTGTTTAAAAGAAAAGTGGAACCACTTAAAGGAAGCTGGTCCTTGATCGGCGCATTTTTGGAAAATGACCTTTCCATCATCGATGGGGCCAAACGAATTCTCTTAGAGTCAACTGGTTTAAAAGACATTTACCTGGAACAGTTGAAAACCTATGGAGCTGTTGACAGAGATCCGGTTGAAAGGGTGATTTCAGTGGGTTTTTATTCTTTGATCAGAATTGATGAAATGGATATACAATCGGTTGAAGACTATGACGCCAAATGGTTTGATATTGATGAGGTTCCCGAACTGATCCTTGATCATGGCACTATGGTCAAAGACGCCATAGAGGCGCTTCGGCTGAAGGCCCGTCACAAACCTATAGGATTTAATTTATTACCCGATCATTTTACGCTTCCGCAGTTGCAAGCTCTGTATGAAAGTATTTATCAATCAAAAAGAGATTCCAGAAATTTTAGAAAGAAAGTACTCTCTTTGAACATCTTGGAAAAGACTGATTTAAAAGACAAGTCAGGTTCGAAAAAGGGTGCGTTTTTATATACCTTCAGGAAAAATATAAAGCTGGAAGAAAACGCCCGGGATTTTCTATTCGATCTCTATTAATATTTATTAAATGTACTAGGTACATTTAATAAATATACCTATCTTTATTTCACTTTTAGTGAACTGTTTCTTTTTATCCCGGATGTTGTTCAGCACAAGTTATTGAAAGCTTACAGTTTATTAATTGGTCCATTAAATTACATCTCACATGATCAAAGAACATATAGCCTCCTCATTTGAAGCCAGATTCGGGCAACCACATTTGATGGTTTTTTCACCGGGGAGATTGAACATTATTGGCGAACACACTGACTATAATGAAGGCTTTGTATTCCCTGCTGCCATTGACAAGGGCATCTATGCTGCTTTTGGGAAAAGCGATTCCGAACTGTGTAAAGTTATCGCACTCGACATGGATGAATCTTATGAGTTTACCCTAGACAACATTACCCCCTTAGAAAATGGTGATTGGAGAAACTATGTTTTAGGTGTCACTAAAGGTATACTGGATGCAGGCAAAAAGATAACGCCTTTCAACCTGGTCTTTGGCGGTGATATTCCGGAAGGTGCCGGCTTATCTTCTTCGGCTGCCTTAGAAAATGCAGTGGTATTTGGCCTGAACGAATTGTTCGATCTCGGGTTGACAAAGGAAGAAATGATCTTTATTTCCCAAAAAGCGGAACACAGTTTTGTAGGTGTCAAATGTGGTATCATGGACCAGTTTGCCAGTATGTTCGGTCAGAAAAATACGGCACTGCTCCTCGATTGCCGAAGCATTAGCGCCAAATCCTTTGATATTGATCTGCAGGAATATCAAATTCTATTGATCAATACCAATGTCAAACACAGCTTATCAGAAAGTGCTTATAATAAACGGCGGGCAGTCTGTGAAAAAGTAGCCGCCATTTTGGGCATTCAAGCTTTACGAGATGCTGACATACCACTTCTTGAATCCATTGCCGAACAAATTCCAGACGAAGAATATCAGATGGCACGCTATGTCATTGAGGAAAATGAAAGGACTCAAAAAGCTGTAATAGCCGTGCAGGCAAATGATATTGCTGAGTTGGGTCAGTTAATGTATAGATCGCACCATGGCCTGCAACATCAGTATAAGGTGAGTTGCGAAGAGCTTGACTTTCTGGTCGATCGGGCAAAATTGAACCCTGACATTGCAGGGTCCCGAATGATGGGTGGAGGCTTTGGAGGTTGCACCATCAATATGATTAAAAAAGACGCTGTTACGAACTATGCTGAAAAAACGGCAGCAGCCTACCTCGAAAAATTCGAAAGAAACTGCTCTGTGTATGAAGTATCCTTATCACAAGGAACACATCTTATATAATTCAGCTGCCTTAAAATATTCATCAAAATTGACTAAGTTTAAACTCAATTAGACCAAAACACGATGCATGCAAATTTTGAATTACTCGATTATGTCATATTTATTGGTTATGCCGTACTTATACTGGGCGTAGGCTTATGGGTATCAAGAGATAAAAAGGGTCACGAAAAAAATGCAGAAGATTATTTTCTGGCAGGAAAATCTTTACCCTGGTGGGCCATTGGTGCTTCGCTCATCGCAGCCAATATCTCAGCTGAGCAGTTCATCGGTATGTCCGGTTCAGGATTTGCGCTGGGTTTGGCCATCGCTTCCTATGAATGGATGGCTGCCATTACCCTGATCATAGTAGGAAAATATTTTCTGCCCATTTTTATTGAAAAGGGTTTGTATACGATTCCTGAATTCGTTGAACAGCGTTATTCTACCAATTTAAAAACAATTTTAGCCATCTTCTGGATTGCCTTATATGTCTTTGTCAATCTGGCTTCGGTACTTTACTTAGGCTCACTTGCCTTGGAAACCATTATGGGAATTCCCATGATCTACGGCGTTATAGGCCTGGCCTTATTTGCTGCAGCCTATTCGCTCTATGGCGGATTATCGGCCGTGGCATGGACCGATGTGATCCAGGTTGTTTTTCTTGTCCTTGGCGGATTGTTCACTACTTACCTTGCTTTGGACACCGTTTCGGGTGGAGCAGGTCAGATAGAAGGTCTTAAAATTATTTATGAAGCAGCTCCCGATCGTTTTGCCATGATCCTTGACAAGTCCAATCCAGAATACAATAACCTTCCCGGTATTGGCGTATTGGTAGGAGGTCTTTGGGTTGCCAATATTTACTATTGGGGATTCAATCAGTATATCATCCAGCGAACTTTGGCGGCCAAATCACTTAAAGAATCACAAAAAGGGATTTTACTGGCTGCATTTTTGAAACTCATCATTCCTTTGATCGTTGTGATTCCGGGAATTGCCGCTTATGTCATGGTCAATGATCCTGAGATTTTAGCCAGACTTGGTGAGGCCGGCCTTAAGAATTTACCTTCGCCGGAACAGGCTGACAGAGCCTATCCCTGGCTACTTCAATTTCTTCCAACAGGCTTAAAAGGTGTCGCCTTCGCGGCCTTAACGGCGGCTATTGTATCTTCACTGGCCTCCATGTTGAATTCGACCTCAACGATTTTTACCATGGACATCTACAAACAATATATCAACAAGAACGCGAGTAATAAAGCCACGGTAAATACCGGAAGAATTTCTGCGGCAGTGGCCCTGATCATTGCGTGTATCATGGCGCCCCTTTTAGGTGGTATAGATCAGGCCTTTCAGTTTATTCAGGAATATACAGGTATTGTAAGCCCGGGGATTTTAGCCGTATTTTTACTGGGTCTGTTCTGGAAAAAAACGACAAACAAGGCGGCGATCATTGGAGCCCTGGTATCGATTCCAATTGCCATGTTCTTTAAAGTAGCTCCTAAAGGCTGGTCAGACAGTGCCATTATTCCCTGACCTTCCGTGGATGGATCAAATGGGTTATACTGCGATATTAACAGGTTTGGTCATCGTAGCGGTTAGCTTATGGCAAAATAAAGGTAAGGATGATGACAAAGCCATTCCGATCAGTAAAGCCTTGTTCAAAACCAGTCCGGTGTTTAATATAGGTGCCTTTGCCGTGATGATCATTTTGGTTGTATTGTATTCCTTGTTCTGGAATTAAATAGTATACAAAAAAAGAGTGGTCAAATGACCGCTCTTTTTTGCTCTTTTAAGCCCTGGAATGCAAGGCTAATCTATTGCCTTCACTATCGAGAAACAGGGCCATATAGCCTATATCATCACTGATCAGTGTTTTTTCCTGTAGAACTGTGCCACCAGCCTCTTTGACTCGGTTCAATTCAGCCGTGATCTCGGCTGACGAAAAATAGATCAAAGTACCATTGTCAGAAGGGTTGTAATGCGCCGGGTTATAGATCAGCGAGCCTCCTGCACCTCTGGCCTGAGGATCCTTTGGCATAGGGAACCATCCCATAACAGTCTCTCCAAATTGCGCAATATGAATCTTGATGTCAAATACTTTTTCATAAAATTGTTGCGCTCTGTTCATATCTGCTACCGGAATTTCAAACCAGCCTACCATATGTGCTTCCATGCTTATAAAGTTTAAATGTATACCTACTTGCCAGCTTCAGCAAAAGCCTTGAATTGTTCAAGAGATTTCTGTGACTGCTTTTTAAAACTACCTGGCATAAACAGTCCTATCAGCTTCATAAAACCACTGAATTCAAAATGACTATCCGAACGCCACCTGGTGCTGTGATCATCGATTTCCTCAAAATAATTCTTCATCTTGTTCCAAACACCTTTAGCCTCATAAGTTGCTGTAAATTCTTTTGGCAGGTTTTTTACTGTAATGGTCTCGATCATTTCAATTTCTCTATTACCCATTTTGTAGTTCATTTTAGACTTGGCCCCTACCTCACCTTTTTCTCCTGAAAGATGCTCAAAACTGAGCAGTTCTGGCTGCCATTTGAACAAATTCTCTTCACTGTCAAACAACTCGATTACCTTCTTTATAGGGAGATTGATGATCACCTCATTAGAATATTTCATGATCGTTGATTTAGATTTCTCTCTAAATTACAAAAAAAATCAAATATTTAAATGCTCAGCGCACCACCTATTGGCAATAATATCAGGTTTTTACCTTTATTTGCAAATGCTTTTTGCGCCTCATCATGATCAATAATGATATACCCAAAAGTATCGTAATGATAGCCAAGCACTTTGTTACATTCAATAAAATCTGATGCAATGACGGCACTCTCAATACCCATGGTAAAATTATCTCCTATAGGAAGTATCGGCCAAATCGATTTTGCATTGCATGGGTATAAGTTTCATATCCATGGTCAAGGCTGTATCTCCTGCGATGTATAAATTACCTTCTGCTGTTTCAAGTATAAATCCACCAGGTTGTCCGCCGTAACTTCCGTCCGGAAATGAACTGGTATGAATGGCATTGGTATAGGTCACCCTTCCAAAATCGAATTGCCAGCTACCTCCGTGATTCATAGGATGTCCCTCAAAACCGAGGTTGCCATAATGTGTTACGATCTCATAATTTGAAACGATCTTGGCTCCAGTGTTCTTTACGATGGTCTCCACATCAACGATATGGTCTTGATGTGCATGTGTAATCAGAATGTAATCTGCTTTTAGCGCATTGACATCTATGTCTTTTGCCAATTCATTAGGGCTAATAAAAGGATCTACGATAATAGTTGTTTCGCCAACCTCAATTGAAAGGGCTGCATGGCCCAAATAGGTAATTTTCATGATGCTACATTTTTGAGATTAAATTTACTGAATATTACGCTGCGACACAATGCCATTAAAAAATAAAACACGCGACGTCTAAGCGTCGCGTGATCCAAACCATCAAGACTTAAAAACTATAATTGACATAGAGGGTAAAATTTCTTCCCGGTTCATAAGATTCTTCCATTGTTTGTATTTGAATTTCTATAAGCGAAGTTCAAATGTTCATAGTAAGCAATATCAAAAATGTTGAGAACGGCGCCTCCAACCGAAAAATTCTTAAAGGGTTTAAAGCCGGCGCTTAGATCAAAAGTTGCAAAACCAGGCGTTACTGTTTCACCGAAGGACACTGCGATCCTGCCCTGTTCAGCAACAAATCTTGACTTCAGGTTGATCCAATACTTTTCTTTGTCATAATTCAAACTGATATGACCGGTTAATGGCGCAATCTGAGGCAAGGGCTCATCGAGATCATGATTTTGTCCATAGGTATAAGCCAGATCAGACAACAAACTGAATTCCTTGGTAAACTGAATATTAAAATACAGTTCAAACCCGGCTTGCATGGCCTTGTCTACATTGACAAAGCGCTTGGCAAATACCGGCTCAACCTGAGGCATATACTTTCGGGGAAGGTCCTCATCAACCACAGCCGTGATATAATCTGTTAAGAATGAATAAAACACTGTGGCTCCCAGATCAATTTTTCCCAACCGCTGATTGACAGAGACTTCGAACTGATTATTGGCTTCCGGATTTAAATATGGGTTACCCACATATTCATAAGGATCAGAATTCACATTGAAATGATTGATATATCGCTCAACAATTGAAGCTGTTCTGACCCCGTGTCCGAAAGAAAACTGAAGTTTGGTTTGATCCTTGGTGTACATATACGACACTGTTCCACTGAGATTGACTTCATTTTGATCCTTGATCTCTCCCCCATACAATTCCAGAAAATCCGCTTCAGGGTCGTTGATGGCCGTAGCTATAAAGTCTGTTCTTAGACCTGCTGTAAATATGGAGCTTTCAGATGTTCTTAGTTTCCCTTCTGCAAACAGGCCAATGTCATTGAGTTCAGAATCCTGCCAGATCTTATCGACTTTAACAACCGGTTCTGGCAGCACATTACCGTTCATCATTTTAATCGTCCTGATCCGGTCACCCTCGCGTCCTATGATATTGGCATCTGTTCCCAAAAACAGTGTCAATTGTTCACTTGGGCTCAGTTCGATCTCTGCTTTTCCTCCCCAGGTAGTGACAAATACATTGGATTCAGCTTCAGTCATCATAAAATTGGGGCGCCCTTCATTGGTCATCAAGTGATCTACATATGAATAAAAACCTTTAAACATAATACTGCTTACAGAGTCGATACTTCTGCTATTTTATAATCCAAGCCCGATAAGATAACTATTGTCATAAGGCGAATCCATGGGTAAACCCGCATGCTTGATATCTCTTCCAAAAGATTGTCTCCAGGTGAGACGCAGTCTTTGTTGCTCACTTGGGTTAAGTCCTAATTTTATGGAATAATCTGTTGAAGAAAATGAAGCAGGTACCTGATCGCCATTCCCGTCTGTATAATCACCATAGTCCCGGTATGAACCATTCAACTCTAGATCGAATTTCTCTTCTTTATACATGAGCATACCGCGTCCCGTAAAATTATTGCCATTGGTTTCATAGCCGGTTTCCAAATGACCACTTAGCCCGAGTTTTCTATCGGAACCATTTTTTGATACCAAATTGATGATCCCGCCAAAATTCTGTCCGAACCTCATTGTAAAAGGCCCCTTCACCAATTCGATCCGCTCAATTTCTTCCGGAATCACATGGGTTGTAATGGGATCCATCCTGTTGGGACAGGCATTGAGAATTTTCATTCCACCATCATACTGAACATTTAACTGCTCATATTTAAAGGCCCTGAATACCGGCTCTGAGGCATAGGCACCTCTTTTTAGAATTCCAAAACCGGGAATATCCTTAAAAAGGTCACTTACATTTCTCGGTTGACTTGTGGCTTTGATATCATCGTAGACAATTCTCGATTGGGCAAGATCCCCAAAAGGATCTGCCTTGACAATGATATGATCAAGGGTAAAAACCTGTTCTGATAAAGTGATTTGAATCGCATCTTGTAAGGGTAATAATACCGTTGAATATCCTAATAAAGATATCCTTACCGTATCCCCTTCGATCGCTTTTATGGTAAAATTACCTGTAACATTGGTTTCTGTAAAGCGCTTGGTATTCATTAATTGAATGATTACATTTTCCAGCCCGTTACCCGACTGGTCTTTTACGCTACCACGCATTTCTTTTTCTTGTGTATATGCAGCTACCCCACATAAGAGCATAGCAAACATGATCAAAATATTTCTTTTCATTATAATTTTTGATTGTTTAAACAATTAGTAAAGACACGACCAGACAGTGGTGCCATATCGCTCCTAAGGAGCATTTAAAAAGTGTTTAAACAATGGGAGGGCGCAATAAGGAAAATTTATATGTCTTCCTCTTTCATAGAATTGAAGGCCTCAGGATTTTTGGCTGTAACTTGCTCAAATGCATGCTAACTCTCGACTCAAAGTCTCTGTGAGGCTAATAAATTTTTCAATATCAAATTTTGGCGGAAGCGGTTTTTCTTGTTTTGAATCAAGGTCGAGTTGCTTTTCCACCTGATCACCCAAATAACATTTTCCGTTACAAGCTAAAACCGGCTTTTCACGATTTTCACAAAGTTCACTAACAATATAATCATAGTGAATAAGATACTCCATCACAGGTAATGCCGGTTGCACAAGCACCAAGAGGTACAAGTTGAGCAACAAATGTGTGATGATCAGTTTCTTCATTTTGTTTAAAAACGGTAAAAGTAGACTAATTAGTCATTAATCTTTGCGACAATTGTCACCTTATAAAATTAGTCCAATTCCAAATAAAATCGCAAACAAAAAAGTGCTTAAAGCAAGCTTTTTTAATTCCGGGTCGAGCATCTTCGGATCGTCGTTTCTATAAACGGTCAAAAAATGTTTCAGCACCGGAATATAGGCCAGTAAAAAAAGGAACTGGTAAGCAGACCTAAAGTTGATCGCCGTATATAACAAAGCAAACAAAAAAGAGGCCCCAAGGAGGTAAAAATGATAATATCGGGCAAATTCGTTCCCTATCTTAACCACTATGGTATTCTTTCCAGATTTGGCATCAGATTCCTGATCGCGCATATTATTGAGGTTCAAAACCCCAACACTGAGCAATCCAACAGAAAATGCGGGTAAAAATATAGTCAGGTCAAGTGACTTGCTGTATAAAAAATAGGTGCCACATACGCTTAAAATGCCAAAAAAGAGAAATACAAAAAGATCTCCATAGCCGCTATACCCATAGGCATGATCTCCAACGGTGTACTTAATGGCGGCGGCAATACTGCTAATTCCCAACACAATAAATAAAATACTATAGAATAGATAGTCTGTTCCAAAAGCTACAAAAATCAGCCACAGCGCCAAGGCAATGCTGATGATTCCTGTTATAGCGATGGCTTTTTTCATTGCTTTGGGGCTGATTTCGCCGCTCTGTAAGGCCCGTTCCGGTCCTACACGATCTTCATTATCGGTTCCTTTCATACCGTCACCGTAATCATTGGCAAAGTTCGAAATGATTTGAAAGCCTACAGTGGTTAGAAGTGCCAGGCCACAGATGACAGGATCAAAAAACCCTTTTGAGGCTGCTATAAATGAGCCCACAATGATCCCTGACAATGATAAGGGTAAGGTACGAAGACGCGCGGCCTTTATCCAGCTACTTGGTTTTGGCAAAATAAATGATTTGATTAATTTGTGGTTCCTCTGATCCATTTTTCACCGCTTAGCTGCAGTGCTTCCTTGATATCCACCGACATCCCATATGATTTTGCGATGATAAAACAATCTTTAAAACCTACGCGCTTTAGATCATCCCTCAACATAACAGCCTCTTTGTAAGTAGTAAATTTACCTATAGAGAATTTGTTGAATCCATTTTCTTCAAATTCCTCCAATTGGGTAATATCATCAGAAATCAGGTTGGAACTGAAATTGGTATAGGCCCCAATTTGAATACTGTAAACGATACTCATATCAATTAAGGAGCTTTTAACAGAATCGACCACAACTACTTGTCTGGCCTTTCGCTGAATTTTATGCAGAGAATCTGTGTCGATCAAACTTAAATTATTCTTGATCAGGTATTCCTGTTTGTATTGTTTTGATTTTGGCAAAAATGACCAAAGAAACAAGATCAATAAGACCAAAGCAGCAACACCCAAAATAATCCTGTGTTTTTTTAGGATGGAATTGTTCTCCTCTTCATCTTTCAACGCGGTCGACAAGGTCTTGATCGTGCCGTTGGCCTTATCAATTTCCTCGTATATATTTACTAGATTTTTATCTCTCACAAATGGCATATATTCTGTTTGTACTAATTAAAGGTCATTGGCATTTGCTATCAGTTCTGCGATATCCATGACAAGAACACTTTTTTCTTTCTCTTTATTCTTTATTCCGTCTGTCATCATCGTATTGCAAAAAGGACATCCGGTGGCAATAAGATCTGGCGCAGTTTCAAGGGCTTCCTCTGTTCTTTCGACAAAGATTTCCTTATCTCCTTTTTCAGCATCCTTAAACATTTGCGCGCCTCCTGCCCCGCAACACAACCCATTAGACTTACATCTTTTCATTTCAACCAGCTCACCTTCCAGCTTCATGATCAGATCACGTGGAGCTTCATAAATACCATTGGCCCTTCCTAAATAACAAGGGTCGTGAAAAGTAATTCGCTTTCCGGTATACTTCCCTCCTTCTATGGTCATCCTTCCTTCGGCAAGCAAGGCCTTTAGAAATTCTGTATGGTGCATTACTTCATATGATCCACCTAGTTCCGGATACTCATTCTTTAGCGTATTAAAGCAATGAGGACATGTTGTGACAATCTTTTTGACCTCATAGGCATTCAATACCTCAATATTTGTAACAGCCTGCATTTGGAAGAGAAATTCATTACCACTTCTCTTTGCAGGGTCACCGGTACAGCTTTCTTCTGCACCTAGCACTGCAAAATCGACCTTGGCTTCGATCATGATCTTGGCAAAAGCCTTGGTGATCTTCTTTGCCCTGTCATCAAAACTACCCGCACAACCAACCCAGAATAAAACTTCAGGAGATTTTCCTTCAGCCATTTTTTCAGCCATCGTTGGTATTATCATACTAATTTAATTTAAAATTTTTAAAATCATATCCTTAAGCCGACATTTTATCAGACAAAAGAACTTATTCATCTTTCCAGTTCAGCCTGTCCATTTGATTGTATTGCCAGGGTGCTCCGTTATTTTCAATATTGCTCATCATCAGATTCAATTCCTGAGGTGCAGCTGATTTTTCCATCACCAGATAACGCCTTAAATCGATGATGATCGATAAGGGGTCAATACTAATCGGGCATTCTGTTACACAGGCATTGCAACTGGTACATGCCCAAATCTCCGCTTCCGTGATGGTATCGAGTAGCGACTTGCCATCACCTTCTGTTCTAAACGATTCCTCACCTTTGGTGTCAATAATTTTTCCAACCTCTTCCAGTCGGTCACGTGTCTTCATCATGATCGCTCTTGGCGATAATTCCTTGCCCGTTTGATTCGCCGGACATACAGAAGAACAACGCCCGCATTCTGTACAAGTATAGGCATTCATCAATTGTACCCAATTCAGATCGGTCACATCACTGGCCCCAAATTTTTCGACCGTCCTCCTCATCCCCTTCAGGTGCTGCATAGGGATCACCTTCCGGGTCCATCATCAACCGTACTTCCTTTGTCACCGATGCCAGGTTATCAAAGCGACCCTGAGATTCCAGATTGGCAAAAAAGGTATTTGGAAATGCCAGTAAAATATGTAAATGTTTGGAATAGTATAAATAGTTGAGGAAGATCAGAATACCCGCTATATGCAGCCACCAGGCTCCACGTTCGATATAGAAAAGCACCAGCTCATTTTGGGGAAGTATTCCGGCTATATACTGGCTTACAGGAAAGCTACCTGCCTGCACATAGTGAATCGCTCCCATTTGCTGTAAAGCATAATCGGCCCCATTCATAAGCAGAAACAAGCTCATCAGTACAATTTCAAAATACAATATGTTCAGCGCATCATTTTTCGGCCAACTGGTCATTTCTTTTGACCAGAACCTTGGGATCTTTAAGATCATTCTTCTGATCCAGAAAATAATCACTGATACCAATACCAGAAAGGCCAGAATTTCAAAGGATCCAATTAAAAAGTCATACAAACCTCCGGCAAATGCGAAGACCCTGTGTGTGCCAAACAGACCATCAATGATGATCTCCAACACTTCAATATTGATGATCAAAAACCCTACATATACCAGAATATGAAGCACTCCGGCAACGGGCCTGCTCACCATCTTAGACTGACCCAGAGCGATCTTGGTCATATTCGTCCAGCGCTCAGATACGCGATCGCTTCTATCAATAGCTTTACCAAGCTTAATGTTTCGGCTCAGTTTTCGAACGTTTTTAACAAAAAAACCAATGCCCCCTAAAAGGAGAATTGCAAATAAAATATTAGGCAAATAAGACATATTCGATTATCTATAAACGGCTTAAGAAACAATGCTTGCATCGCTTCTTCAGCAAATAAAAATAAAGATAATCAATCAGGAAGGGCTACAAAATTATTACAAGTTATCAACTACTCATCAACCGGTTCTTCATAGGGTTTTTCCTTACGACCAAAAACCGATAGATGCACAAATCTTTTTGGATGCTCTTTAACTTCACGGAGCAATTCTTCCAACTCTTTGGAAGCATTTGAAAGGTTGGTGTATAAGACTTCATCTTTCATGAGTTTACCCAATGTGCCCTGACCGGTTTTGACACTGTCCAGTATCATATTAAAGCTTTCCAGTGAACGTTGTAATTCCGCCACTGTGGCACCTATATTCGCAGCCTGCAAAGAATCTGAGATCTGGGCCAAATTATTCATGGTCGTATTGGCACCAGTCATGATGCTGTCAATCTTACCTCCTTTAGAGGTCATTGCTTCTAAATTAGTCGCTGTACTCTTAAATTTGCTCAGTACAGCATTCATATTGGCCAGAGATTCTTCTATGTTTTTTTGATTTTCATCGCTCATAAGATGATTTATATTCTGCATTACAGAATCTGTATTCACCACAAAACTCTCTACTTTTGACTGCAAAGGTGCGATCTGCTCATTGATCATTCCCATGATACCCGTATCTACTTCACCAATGAGTGTGTCACCACTTACGGCAATCGAACTTTCATCCAAAGCAATATTGATTTTTAGTGATTTGCCACTTATAAAATCAGGGCTATAGATCTGGGCTACGCTATTGACTGAAAATTTAATATCATTATTTAAGTTGAGATGTGCCACCAGTATCCCTTTTTTAAAGGGATGGAAAGTAATTTCAGACACTGTACCAACTTTTAGTCCATTTATAGTAACAGGACTTTTCGGAGCCAGTCCCTGAACATTGGTATACTCGGCATAAAAAGTTCTGGTTTTATCATATAAATTTCTGTTCTTCAAGAAGTTATACCCCCAAAAAAAAAGGATAATTATAATAACTGCGATGATGCCTGTTTTAATTTCTCTTGTAATGGTCAAAATAGTGCTATTCGTTAAACAATATTACTAATTAATTTGATGCTTCTCTTTGATTGGCCCGTTTCTTTTGAACTTTTATCGATTAAAGTTCGGATACAGAAACGTTCATTAAAGGAACTTTATTTTAAAGAGATTTATTGATCACCTCAGATAGCTGTAATCTTTCCTCTCCCTTAAACGCCACAACAAAAGCAGTTTTAAATCCTGCCTTTCTGAGCTTCCTTCTGCATCTTTACAATTTGATCATAATCAGAAGATTTACCATAATAATACTTATAGGTATTGCCTATCTTCCCGCGCTCAACTGCCTTTTAGACCCTTAAAATTATAGGATTTTGTCTCCAATTTCTTTGTCCCTGAAGAGATTTGAACCTTAAAATCAATTCCGGGATATACTTTTGATGGCGAGTTCTTCTACGGCGATCGGAGCTTCTCTTCAATGACAAGATTTTCATCCAGGTTCTTTCTTATAGTTTTTTATCGCATTAAATATGGCCCTGGCAACTTTGTCTTGCCCGCTTTTCGAATTCAAAAAAGCCCCTTCACTATTATTGGTGATAAAACCCGTTTCGATCAAAACACTGGGCATATAGGTTTGATGCAATACCACAAAACCGGCCTGTTTCACCCCCCTGTCGTTTCTTTTGAGCTCATCCCTGAAATTGTTCTGAATATTACTTGCCAAATACAAACTCTGATCCAGAAATTCCTCCTGCATCAAGGTCATACCAATCACTGCCTCAGGTGAATTAGGGTCAAAACCTTCATATTTTTCCTCATAGTTATCTTCCAGAAAGATCACTGAATTCTCATGTTTGGCTACCTCAAAATTTTGTTTGTTGGCATGTAAACCCAGCACATAGGTCTCTGTACCGATGCAACCTGAGTTGAAAAGCATTACAATGAATTGAAACAAATAGATCGGCATCAGCCTCATTGGCAATTCTTCCTCGTTCCTTTCAGATCAACAAAAACATCCTTATCTCGGGTATAAACAACCTTTACATCGTCAAGATCCTTTAATTTATCCCCGAGCTTGAGAACGATATTCAACGCAATATCCTTTTCACTGAAATTCTTTGCGGGCCTGCCTGGATCCTTACCCCCATGGCCCGCATCCAGTACTACGACAAATTTATCCTGTGCATAAGTTGCAGTATGTGCTAAGACCAAAACCAAGGTGCATATAAAAACCAGTACCAACGAATTGTAATCCCTCTTTTTTCCTATATCGATCATGCTTTTATCCTTCTAGTTTTTCATTTATATAGTTTATACCACTGAAAAAATATATGTAAGTTTGTAACTTTAAAAAAATTGACATTTTTTTACAAAAATACTATTTATAGCATTGTATACAAATTTAAGATACTTACTTTTCTTTACCTTATTTTTTTGTTTTGTAAATCAAGTGGCCTTTGGCTCAGGATAGAACAAAATAATGACAGTGAAGAAAACAATATAAATAGAACCGATAGTATCAGGGTCTTAGGTGCCAACAACCGCAGCCTTGGCAGTACTTGACACAACAAAAATTGACAGCGTAAGATCACTCCTGAATACCTTGAAGACAATATTATTCACAAATCAAAAGATTATCTCTCAAATGATTTTATCAACCAAAGAGCAACATTATATGATGAAGCAGAGTTGTATTATCAGGATATTGAGCTCAAAGCCGGATAAAATTATCATTGATTATAAGAATAGCCTCGCCATAGCAACAGGAATTTTTGACACGGCAGGGGTCTATATCCAGCGTCCCGAATTCAAACAAGGACAACAGGCTTCTACTCAGGATTCCCTGATCTACAATTTTGAGAATAAAAAGGCCTGATCTACAATTCAAGAACCGAGCAACAGGGAATGATCATCACCGGTGACATATCCAAGAAAGAAAACGATAGTACCTTTTATATCAATAGGGCCAGATTTACGACTTCTCAAAAGGAAAATCCTGATTATTATGTGCAAACCAATAATATCAAGATCGTTCCTGACAGTAAAATTGTTGGTGGTATGAGTAATCTAGTCATAGCAGATGTACCAACCCCTTGTTTTTGCCTTTCTTTTATTCTCCGCTTACCAGCGGAACGGCTTCGGGATTTATCATCCCCACCTGGGGACAGAACAATAACCAGGGATATTTTTTACAGAACGGGGGATATTATTTTGCCATAAACGATTATTTTGATCTGGCAATTCTTAGGTGACATCTATACCAACGGAAGCTGGGGTTTAAGAGCAGAATCGAATTATAATCTGCGATATAAGTTTACAGGTAAGTTTTAGTTTGCAGTTATGAGAACCTGATCAATAGTCAAAAAGGGTTTCCTGATTATAGTAAGTCCAATAATTTCTTTATTCGCTGGTCCCATAGCCAGTCGGCTACAGTCCAATCCGAATTCCCGATTCTCTGCCTCTGTAAATTTTGGTAGCAGTAGCTTTTTTCAGGAATCCATCAATGAGTCAAGCTCTCCTTTTTACCTGACCAACACCTTTGCCTCTTCTGTCTCATATTATAAAAAATTCGTCGGAACACCTTTCAATATGAATGCTTCCATGACCCATACCCAAAATACCAATACGGAGACGTATTGACATGAACCTTCCGTCTTTGGTGGTCAATATGGATAGGATATATCCGTTTGCACCTAAAGTAGGGTCAAAAAAGAACCCCATCCAAAATCTGGGACTTACCTATAGTATGAATGCCCAAAACAGGATTTCAACCACCGATGAAGAATTCGGAACAGCTAAAATGTTTGATGAGGCACAATCCGGCATCAAGCATGATATATCGATGAGTACCAATGCCAAGGCCTTGAAGTTTGTAAGTCTTTCACCTTCTATAGTTTATAGGGATGTTTGGTATTTTAAAACCATTGACAGGTACTGGGATGACACCATTAATGAGGTGGTGACAGATACCGTGAATGGCTTTGACAGCTATAGGGAATACTCTGCAGGTATTTCTGCCAGTACAACTGTATATGGAATGCTCAACTTTAAAAAAGGACAATTCAAAGCGTTGAGACACGTCATGAGGCCTGCTGATATCCTACAGTTACAGACCTGATTTTAGCAATTATTATGATGAATATCAGGCCAGTATCGATCCGGATGATATACGTGAATACAGCCGTTTTCAAAATGGTATTTACGGAGCTCCTTCAAGGCAACTATCCAGTGCCATTGGGTTATCTTTGAACAATACGCTTGAAGCCAAAGTAGATTCAAAAGATGCTGATCCGGATGACGAACCTAAAAAGATCAAGATCCTGAACAACCTCAACTTTTCAACGAGTTACAATATCGCAGCTGATTCGCTTAACTGGAGTCCTTTAAGAATGACTGCGGGAACACAGATGCTCAAAAACAAACTCGCTGTTAATTTAATTGCAGCGATGGACCCTTATGCCATAAATGCCAATGGAAGAAGGATCAATGTCTATAATATCAATAATGGAGGTAGTCTGTTCAGACTGACAAACGCCAATCTAACGGCGAATTATTCGATTTCAAGTAAAGATCTTGGAAAGAATAAAGAGGATAAAGGAGGTTCAAATGCCACAGGAACCGATGTAGATCAGCTCTTCTAATATGTTTGGAGAAAACCTGGTCAACCGCAACCAGCAGATCAATACAGATGAGGAAAAAGTAAAAAAGCTACACTATTCAAAACAGTGATGCCCTGGGATCTGAAAGTGCGCTATTCTTTGACTTATAATAACGCCCAGATCACAAAGTGAAATTACGTCAAACTCGATGCAGGTCTCAGGAAATATAGAGTTTTCTCCAAAATGGAGGGTTGGTATTTCATCAGGTTATGATTTTGAAAATAGCGGAATCACTTATACCCAGCTGCGTTTTGAAAGAGACCTGGACAGCTGGCGTTTTAGTTTTAACTGGGTACCTTTTGGTGACAGAGCTACTTATTACTTTTTTATAGGGATCAAATCGGGCCCACTTAGCGATTTAAAATACGATCAGCGAAAGGTACCGGATAAAAGGTTGTTCTAAGATCGTGAAAGATCGCGAAGCCCTCGGAGGTGAAGGGGTGAGACGTGAAGGGGTGAGAACTGTAGGGGTGAGAAGTGAGAGGGTGAGAAGTGAAGGGTTCAGCTGCGAAACCCTCAGAAAGTGATTAATTCGTATTTTAACCTAGAAATAAAAACATCATATCATCATGAAAAAAATAATTGAAACTTCTAATGCTCCGGCCCCTATCGGTCCGTATTCTCAAGCTGTTTTGTACAATGACACGCTTTACACTTCCGGGCAAATTGCCATAGATCCGGCAACAGGGAATCTGGTCTCAGGTGATATTACTGAAGAAACCAAACAAGTCATGAAGAATATTGGTGCCGTGCTGGAAGAAGCCGGAATGAGCTATGAGGATGTTCTTAAAACTACCATCTTTTTAAAAGACATGAATGATTTCCAAAAGATCAATTCGGTTTATGGATCATTTTTTAATGAAGCCACAGCCCCTGCGCGTGAGACCGTCGAAGTAGCCAGACTGCCAAAGGATGTCAATGTAGAGATCTCGGTACTCGCACGAAAATAAGTACGGGTATCTAAAAAAATCAAAAAACACAATCTTTTATTTCGATAATTTACTGGCATGAGCAGCAGCCAGTGTCATGATGGGGTGTCTGACGATCTTTCCTAATGTAAGATTGTATTCCCCAACACGTCAACAATTTCATCATGCAGGAAATGAGCAATGGACCCCACAAAATAAATCGGTACATGTTTGCTTTCTTCAAACTGCAAAATCTGATTTTCCACAAAGAAGCGTAAACCGTCCTTAATGATTTTCTGGGCATAATCACTTTCCTTATTCTCGATCAGAAACCTACCAACACTTGCCAAATAGGTATTGGGATTGTCCTTTCTATATAGGTTTTCCTTGATCACATCTGGTCTAAGGTCATATTGAGCTTCGAATTTTTTAGCCAGATCCTTTGGCATCTTGAGATAGGCATGATCTTTTATGATTTGTTTTCCATAATAGTTCCCACTGGCCGAATCCATCAGCATATATCCCAGAGAAACAATTTTTTGATGGGTCTCTTTTCCGTCAAAGTAACTACAATTAGAACCTGTCCCTAAAATGCAAACCACACCGGGAGTATCCGTTTGAAGTGACTTTACGGCCGCAATGGTGTCTTCATAAATTTCAATATAGGCATTGGGAAAGATGTCTTCAAAAATAGTTTTTAAAAACTGCACAGCTTTTTGGGTTCCACATCCGGCTCCGTAAAAATAGATCTCCTTTACCTCGTCTTTAATATTCCTAAGCTCTTCCTTTGTGATAATGCGGTCATACAAAGTCTTATGAGCAAAAACAGCAGGATTCAAGCCTTCCGTATCGATTTTAAAATAGGTTTCTCCTTTGTCGTTAATCGCGATCCAATTTGTTTTGGTCGAACCACTGTCTGCTACTAATATCATTGGCTAAAAATTTGAAGTCGTAAAATTAAAAAATGCTACTCAATAAAAACTGATATTTATTATAAATTATCAAATAGTTAACAATTTATTACTAAATCGTTTTCGCCTTTTTAAGGCATAAATGAGTGCAAAGCAAGCTCATAACTTTGAAGGCCAAAACCTGCAATAATTCCTTTGGCATTAGGGGCAATATAAGAATCGTGCCTAAAGGATTCCCTTTGGTATACATTTGAAATATGCACCTCCACAACCGGGGTTTCCACACCTTTAACCGCATCTCCCAAACCGACCGAAGTATGCGTATATGCAGCTGCATTAAGGATAATTCCGTCAAAAGAAAATCCACATTCATGAATTTTATCGATCAATTCACCTTCGATATTTGATTGAAAATAGGAAAGTTCAACTTTCGGATATTTTGCTTGTAAACCGCTAAAATAATCTTCAAAAGTTTCGCTCCCGTAAACCGAAGGTTCCCTTTTTCCCAGCAGGTTCAAATTAGGGCCATTGATAATGATAATTTTCATGAAAATCTTATTTTAAAACTTCGCTACATGGTCAAATAATCGTGACGATGGAAACAAAGATTAATTGGTTCTTCTGCCAAAAATAGCATAATTTTACAGATATGCATAAGCATAGCTGACGAATATTGTTCGACTCATACACATAACCTCATGACTTGGAAGGATGCTTTAACAGATTATCAATATTTTCTTAAGATCGAACGGGGACTTTCAGAAAATTCCATCAAAGCATACAGTCAGGATATTCAAAAGCTGACCACTTTTCTTGCTGATCATGAGCTGAAGGAATCTCCTGTCGGGATAGGTAGGGAAATCATAGAGCAATTTATTTATGACAGTGCCAAAACGGTGGCTCCAAGATCACAGGCCAGAATGATATCAGGTTTGCGAAATTTTTTTGATTACCTGATTTTTGAAGATTATCGCAAGGAAAACCCCACAGATTTGCTGGAAGCTCCAAAGCTTGGAAGAAAATTACCAGACACCTTATCGGAGGAAGAGATCAATGAGATCATTGCACAAATTGACCTGAGTAAACCAGAAGGAGAAAGAAACAGGGCCATGATAGAAACCCTATACAGTTGTGGGCTCAGGGTGACAGAAATGATCCAATTACAGATCTCCGATCTTTTTTTTGAGGAAGGCTTTATCAAGGGTAATAGGAAAGGGAAACAAGCAGCGGTTTGTACCCATAAATTCTTTTATGATCAAACTTATTGAAACCTATAAAGATCTTATCCGAACATCGATCAAGGTTCAAAAAGGCTTTGAAGACACGCTCTTTCTCAACAGGAGAGGCAGGCAGCTCAGCCGAAATATGGTATTTATGATCCTCAAGGATTTAACAGCAAAGGCCGGGATCCATAAAACAGTGAGCCCGCATACACTTAGGCATTCATTTGCCACACATTTATTGGAAAACGGTGCAGACCTGCGCGCCATACAACAAATGCTCGGCCATGAAAGCATCACCACCACCGAAATATATATGCATTTAGACAAAAGTCATCTCAAACAAGTGGTAGAAAAGTTTCATCCGAGGAAGGGGTGATGTAATGCTATAATATTGAAATGCTAGCAATGCTTCAATGCTATCAATGCTAGTGCAATGCTACAATGCTACAATGCTTCAATGCTACAATGCTAAGAATTTGAAGCAGATGTATAGTCCTGTGTTTTTATCTTTTTTAATTAACCCGATTAAGAACACAACAATTTCAAGAAGGGAAAACGACACGGCCCATTCATGGATTCCTGAATTCACTCATTGTAGCATTGTAGCATTGCAGCATTACATTACTCCTCGTACATCTTCTTTCTCAACTCTTTGATCACGTCACTTTCCAGGTATTCGTCAAAACTCATATACCTGTCAATGACACCATTTGGTGTGATCTCAACAATTCTGTTGGCTACGGTCTGGGCAAATTCATGATCGTGGGTTGAAAAGATCACGGTTCCTTTGAAGTTTTTCAAAGCATTGTTAAAAGCTTGTATCGATTCCAGATCAAGGTGGTTTGTGGGTTCATCGATCAATAATACATTCGCTCTTTTCATCATCATGCGCGATAGCATGCACCTTACTTTTTCTCCTCCTGAAAGTACATTGCTCTTTTTAAGAGCCTCATCCCCGCTAAAGATCATTTTTCCCAGGAAGCCTCTGATATGAACTTCTTCTCTTTCTTCTTCCGTTTTGGCATATTGTCTTAACCAATCCACCAGGCTCAGATCATTTTTAAAGAAATCTGCATTCTCAAGTGGTAAATACCCTTGAGTCGTGGTAACTCCCCATTTGTAATCTCCTGAATCAGGTTCAATATTACCAGTGATCACCTCGTAAAAAGCGGTTGCAGCTCTGGAGGCTTTGGAAAGTAATACCACCTTGTCTCCCTTTTGAAAGGTTCAGGTCAATTTTATCAAAAAGCAATTCTCCATCTATACTTTTTGAAAGATTTTCCACGTGGAGGATCTGATCTCCGGCTTCTCTTTCCTGATCGAAAATAATGGCGGGATATCTTCTGCTTGATGGTTTAATATCGGAAATATTCAATTTTTCGATCATCTTTTTTCTACTGGTAGCCTGCTTGGATTTGGCCACGTTGGCAGAAAATCGTCTGATGAATTCTTCTAGTTCCTTTTTCTTTTCTTCAGCTTTTTTATTCTGTTGGGCTCTTTGTCTGGCTGCTAACTGGCTAGACTCATACCAGAAGGTATAGTTACCGGAATACTGATTCATCTTCCCAAAATCTATATCCGAAATATGGGTACAAACGGCGTCTAAAAAGTGACGGTCATGCGATACGACGATTACCGTATTTTCATAATTGGCCAAAAAATTCTCCAGCCAGCCTATGGTTTCAAAATCAAGGTCATTCGTGGGCTCATCCATGATCAGCACATCCGGAGAACCAAATAATGCCTGGGCAATCAATACCCTAACCTTTGATTTACCATCTAGATCTGACATACTGGTATAATGCATGTCTTCCGGTATTCCTAGTGATGACAAGAGGTTTGCGGCCTCACTCTCGGCTGTCCAGCCACCCATCTCTTCAAAATGAGCTCCCAATTCACCGGCCAATACACCGTCTTCTTCAGAAAAATCCGGTTTGGCATACACCTCATCCAACCTTTTCTTAAGCTCGTATAAAGGTTTGTTCCCCATCATCACCGTTTCCAAAACAGGAAAGTCATCAAAAGCAAAGTGATCTTGAGTCAATACAGACATCCTCTTTCCTTTTTCAAGACTTACATGACCTGAAGTAGGATCGATCTCACCCGACAGTATTTTTAAAAAAGTAGATTTTCCAGCTCCATTTGCTCCTATGATCCCATAGCAGTTACCCTGCGTAAACACTGTATTTACCTCATCAAATAAAACTCTTTTTCCGAACTGAACGGACAAATTAGAAACGGTTAACATTTTTTTAATTTTTTTGCAAAACTAAGTAAAATAGTCAGATATATCTACCAAACGGTAGAGATAATTTTAGGCTTTACCGTATGCTATAAAATTCCCTTTGCTCAAAAAAATGAATCATTTTTTTAACCTTTTTATCCAAAATTTTTAACACCACATTAACAAGGCTCACAAAGTGATATTAGTACATTTGTCATTATGCCTAAATTAAAATATTTGAAAAAAAATTACTTTTCGCAGCCTTTGATTTTGTTTACGCTGTTAGGTTTGTTTTTGGTTTTTTCCGGTTGCAACAACAAGGAAGAACTCTCATATACTTATTTTGGTGGTAAAATAAAGAATCCAAAAGACAAGTATGTTTATTTTACAAAAGGCAATAAAGTACTTGACTCTGCCAGGCTTGACGACCACAATAAATTTTCCTTCAAACTTGATTCGCTCAATTTAGGTCTTTACACTTTTAAACACGGAGGTGAATTTCAATATATCTATCTTGAACCAAAAGATAGCTTGTTGATGTATTTAAATACCTGGGATTTTGACGAATCGTTAATTTTTAGTGGAAAAGGAAGTGGCAAAAACAATTACCTGATCAATTTATATCTCCAACAGGAAAAAACGGAAAAAGATTTTAAAAAGAATTACAGACTTGACGAAGCAGCTTTTAACGCGGTAATTGATGAAGGTATCAAAAAACAACTTGATCTTTACAACGAATTTTTAGCAAACGAAGAAGAACCTCCTTCTGCATTTTTTGATAAACTGGCAAAAACAGGTATTTATGTACCTTTCTATTTTTACAAGGAAAGATATGCCTATAACCATAAAAAAGCAATGGGTCTTGAGAAAAGCCCTGAATTAAGCGATGATTTCTATGCATACAGAAACATGATTGAACTGAACGATGAATCTTTGCTTGATTATGGATGGAACCTGGCCTTTATCAATACCTTTTTATATAATTTGGCGCATGATGAAAAGATGAAGGATCCTGACAATAAAATTTTTGAACTCGAACTCATGAAGATTGTTGATGACAGGATTCATGTAGAGGATTTTAAGAATTCTCTTCTTTCAAAAGGTGCCTGGGGTTCTCTTTCTAATAATCATTTATCTCAGGAGAATGCAGAAAAAGTATATACCTACTTCTATGAACATTGCACTAATGAAAATTACAAGAACGAATTTAAAAAATCATTAGCGCAAAAAGAAAAGATCAGAGACGGGGCTGAAATGCCAAAGCTGATGGCCTATAATCTTGATAATTCTGAAGTTGAGATCAACACGCTGATCAAAAACTCAAATGCAGTCATTTACTTCTGGCCTGCAGAGATGGGAAGAATTGAAATGTTGAATGAAAAATTACACTACCTTAAAAAACACCATCCTGAAGTGGTCTTTATTGGAATCGAAAGAAATAAGACGGATGAAGAATGGAAAGAATTTGTAACTTCAAAAAAGTTACCTAAGGAGCATCAGTTTAAGCTGGCTAAAAATTCTGATTCTTACAGCTGGTATGAAGGAGATATGGAAAGAACCATTATCGTAAATGATCAAGGGAAAGGTTGAAAATGGCTATGTTTTTTTCCTTGACAGCAACCTTAATTACTACTTGAAAACCATTAATAAACACTAAATTATAGCAAACTTCGCTAAATTAGTAGTATTTTTGCAAACTCTTAAACATAAAACACAGTATTTATTTGCAAACCAGAGCTTTACAAATAAATTGAGTTTTGCAAAAAAAATATATGTCGATATTTAAAACGCTTGGTTTAAGCCAAGCCATTGTTGATTCATTGGTCGAATTAGGCTATGAACAACCCACAGAAATTCAAAAGATTTCAATTCCACAAATACTTGGTTCAAAAGATGATCTGAAAGCTTTTGCTCAGACAGGAACCGGTAAAACAGCGGCCTTTAGTTTGCCCATACTTGAGCAAATTGATTCCGAAAACAAAAATACACAGGCCATCATTCTTTCTCCAACCAGAGAACTAGCGATACAGATCGCCAACAACATCAATGATTTTTCTAAAAATTTGAAAGGCATCAAAACCATTGCGGTATATGGAGGTGCTAATATTGAAGAACAGATCAGACCATTAAAAAGGGGTGTTCAAATCGTTGTGGGAACTCCAGGAAGAACGCTTGACCTGATCAAAAGAAGGGTGTTAAACCTTGAAAGTATTCAGTGGTTGGTATTGGATGAAGCAGATGAAATGTTAAACATGGGGTTCAAGGAAGAATTGGATAGTATTCTTGAAAGCACACCAAAAAGCAAACAAACCTTATTGTTTTCTGCAACCTTCCCAAAAGAAGTAGAGTCTATTGCCAGAAACTACATGAATAATCCTACTGAGATCACAGCCGGACAAAAAAATGTTGGAGCAGATAATGTAGAACACGAATTTTTTCAGGTCACAGAGCGTAACCGCTATCCTGCCTTAAAAAGGATCGCCGATGTAAATCCTGATATCTATTCAATTGTTTTTTGCCGAACCAGAAGAGAAACAAAAGAAGTTGCAGAAAAATTGATCGAAGACGGATATAATGCAGATGCGCTACACGGTGATCTGTCTCAGGCCCAACGAGATCTTGTGATGCAAAAATTTAGGAATAAGAACCTTCAGATCCTTGTTGCTACTGATGTTGCGGCAAGAGGTTTGGATGTAAATGACCTGACCCATGTGATCAATTATAAATTACCCGATCAGACTGAAAACTACACCCATAGAAGTGGTAGAACAGGAAGGGCCGGGAAATTAGGCATCTCTGTTGCGATCATTACCAGTAAAGAACGCAACAAATTAAAGCCCATAGAAAGAAAGATCAAGAAAAATTTTGTGCAGAAACAAGTTCCCAATGGAAAGGAAATCTGTGAAATTCAACTATTTAAACTAATCGACAAGGTTCATGATATCGAGGTCAATGAAAAGGAGATCAAAGATTACCTTCCGGATATTTATGAAAAGCTGCATGAACTTGATCGTGATGAACTGATCAAAAGATTTGTATCCATAGAATTCAACTCCTTCCTTTCGTATTATCAGGATGCAAGAGATTTGAATAACAGCGATGCCCCAAGTGACAGAAAAAGACCTGGAGATGACTCTCTGGTTCGTTTCTATATCAATCAAGGTAAAATGGACGACCTTACTCCTGCCCGATTGATCGGATTGATCAATGAATGTCTTAGAAAAAGAGATGTGGAGATAGGACAGATAGAAATCCTGAAAAGCTTCTCTTTCTTTGAGATCGATAAGGATTTTACCCAGGATGTTCTTGAAAAAATGAATGAAGCTGAATTCAATAACCGTTCAGTGATCGTAGAAGTTACCTCAAAACCAAAAGGCAGGTCGAACAAACGTTCTTCCAAAGGTTTTGGCAGAAGTAATACGAGTAGTAAAAGAAATGATTCTGGAAGCCAGAGAAGTGATTCGGGACGCAAAAAAAATGATTCCGGAGGGCAAAGAAGTGACGATTTCAGACCCAATAGAAAAAAACCAGTCGCAGGTTCCAGACGTCGCAGACGCTAGTCGCTGTTTTTAACAGGTTTTACCCAATACAAAAGGTTGAAAGTTTGATCACAATTTGATCTGACTTTCAACCTTTTCTTATTTCATTGCTACAATGCTACAATGCTACAATGCTACAATGCGTGAAATTGCAGATTCAGCGAAGTAAATTAAAATAGACCATTTAACATCTTTTCAATAATAGTAAATAGGTTCGTAGAAAACTTCAACAATCAACAATCCTTGCAGGCAAGCAGCCAGGTTCAGATCTTAAAATGATCTAGATTCAATTGACTTTACTGCATTGAAGCATTGTCGCATTGTAGCATTGTAGCATTATAGCATTAAACCCCTACCTCCTCGAGTAATTCGGTGCCTCTTTAGTAATCGTTACATTATGAGGATGACTTTCAGATAATACCTGAAGAAGTAATTCTAACAAAGTTAGCATTCTTATGATCCTCTATGGTTGCACTACCGCAATAGCCCATTCCTGCTTTTAACCCTCCTAGAAATTGATGCATGGTCTCATATACTTCTCCTTTATAAGGAACACGACCAACAATTCCTTCCGGAACAAGTTTTTTGACGTCATCTTCCACATCCTGGAAATACCTGTCTTTTGAACCCTTTTCCATGGCTTCAATAGAACCCATTCCTCGGTATGATTTGAATTTTCTTCCTTCAAAAATAATGGTTTCTCCTGGTGATTCTTTAGTACCCGCCAGTAATGAGCCCAACATAACTGTATCTGCTCCTGCTGCAATAGCTTTAGGAATATCACCTGTATAACGAATTCCTCCATCTGCGATAACGGGAACTCCACTACCTTTTATAGCAGCGGCAACCTCCATAATGGCCGACAACTGAGGAAATCCAACTCCGGCAACAACCCTTGTAGTACAAATAGACCCTGGCCCTATACCCACTTTGACAGCATCTGCCCCTGCTTCAACCAAATATTTTGCGGCATCAGCAGTGGCGATATTACCTACGATGATATCAATCTTTGGATACTTTGCTTTGATTTCTTTTAACACCAATGCAACTCCTTTGCTATGCCCGTGGGCCGTATCAATGACCAAAGCATCAACACCTTCTTTGATCAAGGCTTTTGCCCTGTCCATAGAATCTCCTGTAACGCCTATGGCTGCAGCCACTCTAAGCCTTCCGTAGGAATCTTTATTTGCATTTGGATTTTCACTCACTTTAATGATATCCCTATAGGTGATCAAACCGACCAGTTTTCCCTGAGGATTCACTACCGGAAGCTTTTCGATCTTATGGTCTTGAAGGATCCTTTCGGCCTGTTTAAGGGATGTTCCCTCTTTAGCAGTAACAAGATTTTCTGAAGTCATTACTTCGGCAATAGGACGGTCATTATTGTTCTCAAAACGCAAATCACGGTTGGTAATGATGCCGATCAGCTCTCCTGAATCATTGATCACAGGTATTCCACCGATCTTGTATTTGCTCATCAAAGATTTGGCATGAGCCACATTCTTATCTTTGGTAAGGGTAATTGGATCGATGATCATACCCGATTCCGATCGTTTCACTTTCTTAACCTCAGCAGATTGCTTTTCAATACTCATGTTTTTATGCAGAATACCAATCCCTCCTTCCCGCGCCATCGCAATGGCCATTTCAGATTCTGTCACGGTATCCATGGCAGCCGAAATAATAGGAGAATTGATTGTAATATTTCTTGTGAATTTGGTTTGAATACTTACTTCTCGAGGTAAAACTTCTGAATATGCGGGAACCAGCAACACATCATCGTAAGTAAGTCCTTCAAGCAAAATTTTGGGAGTAGTCATAGAACGCAATTAAATATTAATTGCGTGCAAATTTACAATAATAAATCGGCTTCTGAAAGTAAATACGTCAAGGTTAAGATGAAAAGAACATGATAAGCCAGTTTATGATCAATTTAAAAAGAATATCCAAGTCCTCCATTGATCATAAAAGGCGCTCCAGGGCGCAAACCTGCTGGTGTACGAGCCACTTCATAAGTACTGTCAAAAATATTCATTGCATTCACAAAAAAGGTAATCCTTGGGGTGTAAAAGTATCTAGCCGCAGCATCAACAATAAAGTTGCTACCGATCTTGAACTCATCAGGTATCTCGCCCACACCTGCCTGGGTCCGAAATGCACTGGTATACCTTCCGCTAAGACTTATATTGAAACGCTCACCCTCTAAAGCCACTGTGACATTTAATTGGTTCTTAGGAATATAAGGAATCTCATCCCCTTTTGAAACTTCTCCAAAAATGCTATCATCGCTGTCAAAATCAGAATCAAATCTCGTATGTGCCAGGGTATAAGAGAAGGTGATTGGTAAAGTCATGTTACTTGAACTGTTTCTCAAAACATCATAATTCATTAAAAATTCGATTCCTTTAACAGTCGCAGCACCAGCATTGAACAAATCGAGATTTCCTGAACCTCCTGTTGCTGCTAAATCACTTCCCAATAAATTACTATAATCATTGTAATACCCAACAAGTTCTCCGGTAATACCAAAAAAGTTAAAACGAGTACCCAGCTCAAAATTCAAACTCTCTTCAGGATCCGTACCTTCTTTATTACCCGGAGGTGCAAACCCTCGATGGATACCACCAAATACAGAAACATCTGGATTGAATTTGTAGTTGGCGCCAATTCCAGGAATAAAAACATCAACCTTATTTTCTCTTATTGCTAAATCGACACCAGTTCGATCGGAATCATTTTTACCGAAATCCTCTCTGGTTAAAGTCATATTCTCGTAGCGCAAACCAGGCGTAATCGTTAAATTGTTCCAGGTTACTTTATATAAAACGTAGGTGGCAATGGCTTCAGCACTATTGATCACATTCGAATCACTTCCTTTTCTTGCTACAGTAGTTCTGATCATTTCTTGATTTTGTATCGCATACTTATCTACCCATTGAAACCGGTCTTCATAATCTTCATGGTATCGAAAACCTATTTCAATATCATTAAAAGTTTGCTTCCCAAAAGTGATATTGGCAACAGATTGAATTCCTTTGGACCCATAAGTTCTGTTATTTGCCTTTACACCAAAAACATCTTCATCAGTATCATTCATACTCTCAATAGCTTCATACTCAAGAGGAAAATCCTCAGGGGAACCTAGTATGTTTGAAATACTTTGCTTCTCTGTGATCGTCACATCATTCAGTTTATACCAATTCCTGTGAAAATTGTTTTGATATGCGGTTGTTCTGATTTTGATGTTTTGCGCCGGCTTGATCAAATGATCAAGTTGAAATTGCTGGTGATCTGTTATGATATTGTCTTCTGCTGAAGCAAGATATCTGCGATAAGGATTTGCATCAAAATCATTTTGGGTCAATCCTAAATACGTTTCATTGGAATCTTCCTCAGAATATTGATATTTTAGCGTTAACGATTGAAAAACCTTGGCGTCCAGATCAGTATTTAGACGGACTTTTGCAAGATAATCACTCTTGTCAAACCCTGTATTACCTCCTCCATCAAGGTCCTTAAACCCATCGGAATTATAATTAAAGTATTGGGTGACAAAACCGAAATTTTCATTGGAATAACCAACTGTTGCATCCATATTTCTCGAATTATAATTACCATATGTAAAGCGAACATCACCCGAAAAATCATTTGGGATTTGTTTGGAAACCATATTCACGGCACCACCTGTAGTAAACGGACCATATTGAATTTGACTACTGCCTTTTAAAACTTCGACATTCTCAATTCGTCCCACTGTTGGAAAATAGTACGCTGCAGAAGCACTATAAGGAGCCGGAGCAATCAAAACACCATCTTCCATCAGGGTGATTTTTGAACTTCTCTCAGCAGAAGTTCCACGAATACTGATATTGGGTCGTAATCCGAACCCGTCTTCCTCTACAATCGTTACACCGGGAACAGCTCGGATTATTTTATTGATATCTGTATATCCGAATTGTTTCAAATCTTGCGGAGATAAAAAATAGGCAGAACCTGTACGATTTTTTACCTCAAACTTACTACCCAGAATATTATTGGAAAGTATGATCTCATCAAGAATTTCAGGTATGATTTTTCTTCTGAATAGTATCTTGTCGACATAGTATTTTCAAGAGGTTCATTTGATTTTGTTTGAGCCAAAAGGCCAAGAACAAGGTGCCAATAAATAGGAAACTAAAATACTAATTTCCATTATTGTTTTTATTTAGATTAATTATAAATAACGTTAGTTTACGACAAATATATATGCTTAGATTTAAATTTCAAAAGCTTATTTAGAATAATTTTAAATAACATGACAAAAGTCATGTTTTAGGGGCTTGCGGCCTTGTTTGGATCCTAAAAAGTACTACTTTTATCTCATGTCAATAGCTTCAAAACTACTCGTGTTTTTACAGGTTTCCTGTTGGCTTATCTGCTGTTTTTTACAAAGTTTATGAGCTTCAGGGATTTTATTGTAATTCAGATTAGCGGAATCCTCTTATCACTTTGGGGCAGTTATTCATGAGGCTTGGTAATTTTAATATTCAGCCAGAATTAAAACAAATGCCCACTTTGGTCAATCCGGACCCTATCGGCTGATAAGAAATCCTATGTATACGGGATTGATTGTTTTTTTTGGGGCAGGTATCCTCCATTCCATTGAACTGACCCAAAGTATCGCTTTTCTACTTTTGACTTTGTTTTGACTCCTTAAAATACACTTTGAAGAGAAATTTCTTGAAGAACGATTTGGTTCAGACCTATTTATTATACAAACGGAAAACCTACCGTCTTTTTCCTTTTGTATTTTGATTTTTTCTTTACAATTTATGGCCAGTATTTTTGAATTTTGCTTCAAAAAAAAATAGATGTATATCCATTAAATCTTACTTCTTTCCGTATATTTACTCTAAATTTTAAATAAATTAATCATGAAAATATTGTGTAAAACTTTATTAGTGGGTGTTCTTTTTCTTGCGCTATCCGGAACCTTATACGCACAGGAAACGACACAAGAAAACCATGGCAATGCCTTGAACCTTTTTGTTAAATTTGGTGATAATTCAAGTATTTCAGGTAATTATGAATTTCAGGTTCATCAAGATATTACGGTTGCTCCAATGGCAAGAATTTGGTTTGGAGGTAAAAATACATTATCCATAGGTGCCAGAGCAGATTATTACTTCGACAGATTGTTTAAGCTTCCGGAACCTTGGGATATTTGGGGTGGAGTTGACGCTGGTTTTGTGATTGCAGGTGATGATAACAAAGATGATTTTAATTTAAACCTCCATATAGGTGGAGAGTATAAATTCAACGATATGTGGGGTCTTATTCTTGAATTTGGGGGAGGGAGCACCTCTTCTGGAGGAATCGGAGTTGGTATCCATTTTTAAGCATAAATCAAAGCAAAAATACAAACAGCCCTGTGAATATTCACAGGGCTGTTTTTCTTTATTCTAGAATAAAATTCTTAAGTTTGATACTCATTTAAAAGCATGTAATTATGCATATTTTAGGGATAGATATAGGTGGAAGTGGTATCAAAGGTGGCATTGTAGACACTACAACAGGTGAGATGATCACTGAAAAATTCAGGCTCCCCACTCCTCGACCGGCCTTACCTAATGAAGTGGCAAAAACCGTACATCAAATTGTTGATCATTTTAACTGGAAAGGAGAGGTTGGAGCTGGTTTTCCTACTCCTCTTTTTCATGGCAAATGTCTTAGCGGAGGTAATATGCACCCTGATTGGAAGGGCGTTCAGGCTGATGAACTTTTTTCAAGTGTGACCGGTCTTCAATTTACTGTCATAAACGATGCTGATGCAGCTGCTGAAGCCGAAATGCACTTTGGTGCAGGAAAAGGAAAAGATGGCTTAGTGGCAGTAATTACACTGGGAACAGGTATTGGTTCTGGTTTATTTTACAATGGTGTTTTAATCCCAAATTCTGAACTAGGCCACGTTACTTACAAGGGAGAGGCCTTTGAAAAGTATGCAGCAGATTCAATCAGAAAAAAAGAAGACCTGAGTTATGCGAAATGGGGAAAAAGATTAAATAAATATTTTCAGCATATAGAACTCATTTTGTCGCCTGACCTGTTCATCATAGGTGGTGGTGCGAGTAAAAAATTACATAAATTCAAGGATCAAATTCATATCAGAGCAAAAATGATTCCTGCGGAAAATAAAAATGAAGCCGGTATTATCGGTGCCGCTGTCGGCGCCTTTGATGAAGTTGGATGATTCTATGAGCACTTACGAATTACTTCATTAACTATTTAACCTAGTATTTTCATCGTTTCATTATAGGCCACTTCAAATCTCAATGGATTGATCCCGGTCGCAACTTTTTCTGTTGTAAAATAGGACAATAATTTTTCAGTGGGCATATTTCCTGTAAGCTCATCCTTCGCCATCGGGCAGCCACCAAAACCTTTTATGGCTCCGTCAAAACGGATACAGCCCTCTTTATAAGCTGCATCAACTTTTTCATGCCAGCTATTGGGGTGGGTATGCAAATGGGCACCGAATTCAATTTTTGGATACATGGGGATCAGGTGTTTAAACAAATAGGCAATCGTCTGACCGTCAGCAACTCCGATGGTGTCAGAAAGTGATAATATCCTTACTCCTAACTTCGCCAGAACATCGGTCCATTGACCTACAATTTCCTCATTCCATGGATCACCATATGGGTTTCCAAACCCCATGGAAAGATAGGCAACGACCTCCTTGTTGTTTTTAATGGCGAGATCCATGATCTCTTCCAGAGCCAACAAAGATTGCGCTATGGTCTTTCCTGTATTTCTCATTTGAAAATTCTCTGAAATCGAAAAAGGAAAACCCAAATAATCAATTTCTTCAAATTGACAAGCCTCAGCAGCTCCCCTTACGTTGGCAACAATAGCCAATAATTTGGAAGATGTTGCTTGCAGATCGAGCATTGAAAGAACCTCGGCAGTATCGCGCATTTGCGGAATAGCCTTAGGTGAGACAAAACTTCCAAAATCAATCGTATCAAAACCTACTTTTAGCAAGGCATTGATATACCTCGCCTTATCCTTTGTAGGAATAAAATGACTTTTAATCCCCTGCATAGCATCTCTGGGGCATTCTATGATCTTGACTTGACTCATCAAATCAAATATAGATAATAATGAGATATTGAAACAGTTTCGTTTGGATTTAATTTATCCCGAAAACATCGGAGGTTAACCCGAGGGCCTCGGAGGTGAAGGGGTGAGAAGTGAAGGGGTGAGAGATGAGGGGGTGACGAGCGAGGGCCTCGGAAGTGAATCTTTCACCTCCGAGGCCCTCGTAAATTCGATTACATCATTAAATCATTATACCCTAGCTATCAGCAGCCATAAGGAACATAGGTTTCATTTCAAAACGGTTATAATGAGGTCTTAACCTGTCAATATTATAATATTTTTCAACGTTGACGATCTTTTTAGAGGTAGTAACAACATCTAAAGGTACATCGTCATAACGCCCATTTTTAAGCACTACCAATCTACCATGAAATCCTCCGAGAATAAGGTCCAAGGCAAGATTACCATAGGCCATCGGAACGATAGAATCAACGGCATCAGGATCACCACCTCTTACAAGGTAACCCAGTTTTTGATTGATCACGTTAATGGTTTTTCCATTGTTAAATCCAGCTGAATGGCTTTTGATTTCCGAAGAGATCACATCACCAATACCACCTAGTTTGGCATGTCCGAACATATCCTTTTCAGAATTCTGGAACATCATTTCACCACCTTTATACATGGCTCCTTCAGAAACAAGTACCACAGAATATTTACTTGGATTATTATTCCTGTCTTGCACCAAAAGCTCGGTAAGATGCTTGATGTCAAATTGGTGTTCAGGAATCACACATCGGTTTGCTGCACCCGCCATTGCAGGTAACATTGCGGTAAAACCGGCGTATCTTCCAAATACCTCCATAACAAGTATCCGCTCATGAGAACCTGCTGAAGTTCTGAGGTTATTGGTCATGGATATGGTTCTGGTGACACAGGTACTAAACCCAATGCAATAATCAGTTCCCGGAACGTCATTATCCATGGTCTTGGGTATGGCCACTACTTTTACACCTTCCTTATACAAACGAACCCCATAACTCAGGGTATCATCTCCACCTATCGGGATAAGATAATCTACCCCCAGCCATTCTAAGTTTTTTATAATTTCCGGAGTCAGGTCATTAAATTCATCTTGAAAGGAATCTTGCAAATGCACAGGAACATGTGCCTTAGGCATTTTACTGGGTTTTGTTCTTGAAGAATGCAAAAAGGTACCACCAGTTCTCCCTGCCTTATTGACGATATCATTTGTCAAAGTCATAAAACAATTACTATTATCTGCTTTTTTATCGCGGATCAATTCGGTAATTCCGGCCCAACCACGGCGAAGTCCAATGACTTTAAAACCTTCACGATTTGCACGGATGGTGATTGCACGAATAGCAGGGTTAAGACCAGGAACGTCACCTCCTCCGGTGAGAATAGCAATGATGCCTTTTGTTTTTTGTGTATGAGCCATAAAAGAAATTTTTAGAAATAAATGAACATAATGCCCCTTGAAATTCACTTTTATTGATACTGAATTTCAGCTATGTATAATGTAAAATAAGGGGTCAAATTTTAACTAAGGTAAATTTATGAAAACATTTTGCAAAAATGAGCACAATTATAAGGAAAGTTAATTCAAATCAAATAACAGATTCAATTCGAATTTTTCGCTATTAAACAAAAAAAGCTGTCTAAACAGACAGCTTTCTTTTACACTTAATTTATACTTGCTTATAAAGAAGCAGAATATTCAAGAAGATCAACGATCTTGGTTGAATAACCATATTCATTGTCATACCAGGATACTACTTTTACAAATGTATCTGTCAAGGCAATACCTGCTTTGGCATCAAATACAGAAGTACGCGTTTCTCCTACAAAATCCTGAGATACTACCAATTCTTCAGTATATCCTAAAATTCCTTTTAATTCACCTTCAGAGGCATCTTTCATTGCCTTACAAATATCATCATAACTAACACTTTTCGCCAAGTTAACAGTCAGATCTACAACTGAAACGTCCATAGTTGGAACTCTGAATGACATACCCGTAAGTTTACCATTCAACGATGGAATCACCTTTCCAACTGCTTTAGCAGCTCCTGTTGAAGATGGTATGATGTTGTGAAGAGCAGCTCTTCCTCCTCTCCAGTCTTTCAATGAAGGACCATCAACAGTTTTTTGAGTAGCAGTAGTTGCATGAATTGTAGTCATCAGACCATCAGTTATTCCAAAATTATCGTGTAGTACTTTGGCGATTGGAGCCAAACAGTTAGTGGTACATGATGCATTCGAGAAAACATTTTCTTCAGCTGTTAATTCTTTGTGATTTACACCCATCACATACATTGGTGCATCAGCAGATGGAGCAGAGATAACAACTTTCTTAGCTCCTGCCTTTAAATGCAAACCAGCTTTTTCCTTTGTAGTAAAAATACCTGTCGCATCAATTACATATTCAGCTCCAATTTCATCCCATTTCAAATTTTCTGGGTTGCGTTCGGCTGTAATTCTAACTTCATTACCGTTAACAATCAATTTACCATCTTTTACATCAACAGTTCCGTCAAATCTTCCATGTACGGAATCATACTTTAACATATATGCTAAATAATCAACATCTAAAAGATCATTGATACCAACAACTTGAACATTTTCTCTTTGCGTAGCGACTCTGAAAGCTAGTCTTCCAATTCTTCCAAATCCGTTAATTCCGATTTTAATCATTTCGTAATTATTTTAAAATTAAATTTATTTATACTGACATAATATCAGATATTCTTAAAATTTCTTTGCTGATCTTGTGATGCTCCTTCACCGCATTTTCCAAATCAACTGCAACCATTTCATTATTTTGAACCCCGACCATTTTATTGGTCTGGTTATCCAACAAAAGTTCAATGGCTTTTACACCCATTCTACTCGCAAGAACACGGTCAAAGCAACTTGGTGATCCACCTCTTTGCATATGCCCTAATACAGAAACTCTTACATCGTATTGTGGTAAATTCTTTTCCACATAATCAGCCAACTCAAATAGTATTGGCACCCGTCTTATCTCCTTCGGCAACAACTACAAGACTGGATGATTTTCCTGAACGACGACTTTTTTCCAAAGATTCAAGCAGTCTTTCCAGACCCATATTTTCCTCAGGAATAAGAATCTCTTCGGCTCCAGCCCCAATTCCAGTATTCAAAGCAATAAACCCTGAATCACGGCCCATGACTTCCACAAAAAACAAACGGTTGTGTGAACTCGCCGTATCTCTGATCTTATCAATCACCTCCATCGCGGTATTCAGCGCTGTGTCGTATCCAAGCGTATAGTCTGTTCCGAAAATATCATTGTCAATCGTACCTGGAATTCCAATGACAGGAAAATTGTATTCCTGGCTAAAGATCATTCCACCTGTAAAAGATCCATCACCACCAATCACAACCAAGGCATCAACATTATGCTGCTTAAGGCTCTCATAGGCCTTTTTTCCGACCTTCAATGGTTCTGAATTCTTTAGATCTGGCAGACTTTAATATCGTACCTCCTTTTTGGATGATATGATGCACGTCACGTGCAGACATCGGTACAATATCACCTTCTATCATTCCCTGATATCCTCTGTATATCCCAACACATTCCAGTTTGTAATAAGCACAGGAACGTACAACGGATCTTATAGCGGCATTCATTCCAGGAGAATCACCTCCTGAAGTCATGACAGCAACTTTTCTAATAAATTTCTTCATATTCTTTTTAAAAACACACAAAAATAATAATAAAAAAGCGCATTCTCATAGGAATGTGAACTTTTAAACGAAATCGATTGCGAAAATTTAATATTGACTAATTCGGACCAAAAAAATAGGCTTTTAAAGGCCTGAAGAACCAACTTGATTCTCAGTGGTCCCTTCCTGGATTTTCTGCCCTAAAGGTTTCAAAACAACCCCTGTCTTGCAGCGTCACGAAACATTGTGTACCAGTCCTTTCCGCCAAAAGCGATGTTTGTTGGTTTTTTCCCTTTTAAAGTAATTTCTCTGATGATTTTACCTTTAGGACTTATAACCACTACTTTTCCTGCATCATAGCGACAAACATAAAGATTTCCTTGATTGTCACATCGCATACCGTCCATACCAAAATCATCAAATGTAAAGAATTCCCTTTTTTCATGCAGATCGCCCTTTTCGTCTATATCATATACCCAGATATTTCTTTGAACAGACTCATTGACATATAATAATTTTCCGTCAGGTGACACCTCGATCCCATTGGTAGTGCCCATCTCTGCCTCCATCAATTCAAAACCTCCTGTAGTGACTTTCCAAAGTTTTCCGGTGCTTGCTGCCCAATTAGGATCACTGGCATATAGCGTACCATTGGGTGCAATGGCCAGATCGTTTGGCTGGTTCAACTCCGGATGATGTGCATAAACACTAACTTCCTTGGAGCCTTTTGGGATAAGTAAAACATTGTGATTCACATAGTCAGCAATAAACATATTACCATCTTTGTCAAACCTTATGCCATTCCCGACACTAGCATTTGGAAGCCTCACAAAAAGTGATGCGTCGCCCTTTGCATTCGACAATACCTATGGTGCCTTCGCTTTCAAAATTAACCGCATAGAGGTTACCGTCACTATCAACCGCAGGCCCCTCTATGCCTCCGGTAAAAAGATGCTCCTTTGTAAAATCTGTGCTGGCATCCTCTTTTTCACAGGTGATAAGGAATAAGGACAAACTCAAAATTCCAATGGTTTTAAAAACGCTCATAATGAAGTGATTATTTGTTATTTTTCAACTAAAAATTCGGCCAATCTAATTATATCCTTAGCTACTGCCAATTCTACGTCGAGATTAACTGCCGGATCTTCTTTCTTTGCGACCAAATTCTTTAGCTGTCTCAATTCTTCCTCAGACATTCGATCATTTTCCAAGGCCTTTGCTCCCATTGCAGCGATCTCTCCTACCCTCTCGGCATAAGGTATAACTCGCGAGACCAAAGGAGCATGAGGCGCTATCGTCTTCAATTGTTCAGCAATGCCCTCCCATGTTTTGAAATATGTAGTGAGCTCTTCTTTAGCGGATGCGTCCGATTGATCGATATAAGCATCGACTAACTTTCTAAAATTTCTAACAGATTTAGCATCAGCAGTACAGGCATCTGCAAACAAGGTAAAAGGAGAATAGGTCTTGTACTGCTGTACCTCCTGCATTTCTCGAATAGATCTTAAAAGGTTCACTTATGGTGGTAAGCTGTCTTAAGCCATGGGTATCCTGATAATTTGCAATATTTCTCAAAAGATATTCCTGACTTTTTACGTGCTGAATTCCTATCAATTCTAAAAACTGGCTGATCGTGTTCAATCTTTCATGCATATGGTCCAAATTTCGTACTTCTATGGACGACCAAAACCTTTCTGCGATTGCCGCCGTTCTTGGCCAAATTCGAGAATCAACCGTAAGAGGTGTTACCAATTCGGACCACATGGTCGCTTCGCCACCAAGAATTCTTTTGGCCTCTGCCTCTGTCAAGGCTACATCCGGCATCGGATCTACCAGATAATGGTCATCAACTGAAAGCAAAAGATCGATATAATAGCCATTTGAGAGAATCGTCTGATAACCGTTTTTGACCGCCTTTATCAATGATTCTCCTGGCTCCATACCCTCATTGACCCCTCTCCAGGAATGAATTAAAGCTGATTTGGGCATATTGGGGGTCATGATTTCTTCCCAACCCATAAGAGATTTACCGTATTTGGCAAGGATTTTTTCTAGTCGGATATTGAAATAGGTTTGCAACTCATGATTATCCTTTAATTTATTTTCTTTCATGAATTGTTGTATCTCAGGATTTTCATCCCAGTGCTTCCCTTCGTTCTCATCGCCACCGATATGAAAGTATACATCTGTAAATAATGGGGTTACCTCCTTAAACAGCTTATCTAAGAATTCATAAGTTTTCTCATTGGTGGGATCCAGTGTGGGGTCAAAAATCCCGGCATAGCGTTCAAGACTGTATTCCATACCTTTTTTACTTCCCAATTCGGGAAAAGCAGTCAAAAATGCCGTTCCATGACCCGGAACATCAAATTCGGGCACTACCCTGATCCCACGATCATCGGCATAGGCGACAATATCTTTGATCTGATCCTGGGTGTAATACTGACCATCAGAGGCCTTTTTAAATAACTCGGGCAATGTTTTAGTTTCTACTCTAAATCCCTGATCATCAGATAAATGCCAATGAAATACATTCAGCTTTACCAAAGCCATGGCATCTAAGTTTCTTTTGACAACATCTATGGGCAAAAAATGTCTGGCCACATCCATCATCAAACCCCTCCAGACGAATCTTGGATTATCTTTGATCTCAACTCCTGTAAAGGCATATGCCCCATCCTTTACTTTAATCAATTGCAGTAATGTTGACAAGCCATGCATGGCACCAACGTCAGTTTTTGCGTGTATTTCAATACCCGTACCTGTTACGCTCAAGGTATAAGACTCATCAATACCCATCACGACTTCTGCTTTTGCATCAAAATAAATATGTAAAGATGCGGATGAACCATCAATACCCTTGGCATTTGGGAAACCCTCTTTGACAAAAACACCCGATTTATCAGTCATGTTACGAATAAAACGGACCGCTGCTTTTGTGATTCTTGAGTCTTCATCTTGTGCATCGTGAATAAAGACACTAAAATCTTCAGTAATGCTATAATCACTGTTATTGGTTTTCATTTCCTGCGGCCAGGGCATCAAATGAATTTCCTGTAGTGACGTTTCCTGTGCCTGAAATTTAACTGATCCCATAACAAGTAGAAGGATCAAAAATAGTTTGCTATTCATAAGGTTGAAATAATGGTGATAGAATATAATTTGGATAAAAAAAACCGCCAATAAGAGATTGCTCTCAACAAACTCCCCAAGGCGGTTTAAAAAAATACTCAAATAAAAATTTTAATAATGATATCTCTTAAATGCTTCAAAGGCAGCATAATCAGCCATACCTAAGCTATGGTATTTTTTAGCCGTTTCTTTGTTTCTCTCTTCAGCACGCATCCAGAATTCTCTTGAATCATCTCCCTGGAACATGACGCCGTCTTTTTGAGACTGGTGAAAGAAAATGGCTTGTTTTTTCTTTAAAACCTGGTCCGGACTCATTGGAACAGCCATCTCTATATCATGAATATCCCACTCATGCCAAGCACCGCGGTACAGCCATACCCAACAGTCATCCATATAAGTTTCTTTCTTAAGTTTTGCAAGAGCCATAAATAGTGCATCCAGACATACTTTATGTGTGCCATGCGGATCAGCGAGGTCTCCTGCAGCATAAATTTGATGTGGCTTGATATCTGCAATGATATCACACATGATCTTAACGTCTTTATCACCTAATTTATCCTTTTTAACCCTACCTGTTTCATAAAATGGCAGATCCAAGAAGTGAACTTGTTCATCAGGAATACCAACATATCTGGTAGCGGCCACAGATTCTTTTCTTCTTATCAAGCCTTTTAGTTTCCTAACAACATCTGTATCAACATCATATACTTTCTTTGCATCTAAATCTTTGATAATCTGAGATGCAGATGAGTCTATCTCCATTTAAGTCAAGTGATACTTCTGCAAATTTTAATGCTTCTTCGTCAGAAACCGCAATGTTACCGGAAGTTTGATAAGCAACATGTACTTCATGTCCTTGTTCAACCAATCTGTCAAATGTTCCTCCCATTGAAATCACATCATCATCAGGATGTGGACTAAAAATGATCACACGCTTTTTAGCCGGTGTATTTCTTTCAGGCCGATTCGTATCATCAGCATTTGGTTTTCCACCCGGCCATCCGGTAATGGTATGTTGTAACTTATTGAACATATTGATGTTCATTTGATAAGCTGACCCTTGTTCAACCAACAAACTTGACATTCCGTGATAGTTATAATCCTTATCGGTAAGTTTTAAAATTGACTTATCAAGTTTACTGCTTAACCATACCACTGCTTTCGCCATCAAGTCATCTGTCCAGATACAATTTTTAACCAACCAAGGTGTCTTGATACGTGTAAGGTCATTCGCGGCACCCTCGTCAAGGACAAATGTCACATTTTCATGTCTTTGTAAATAGGTGGCAGGTACATCGGCAGTGATCTCACCTTCGATGGTTTCCTGTATAACCTCTGCCTTGTTAACTCCCCATGCCAATAAAACAATTCTTTTCGCTTTTCTGATGGTCCCGATCCCCATAGTAATGGCAACTCTGGGAACATGTTCAATACCTAAAAAAGCTGTTGCCGCATCAATTCTTGTGATATGGTCAAGTGTAATATTTCTTGTGCCTGAATTGTAATGCGATCCTGGTTCATTGAAACCAATATGACCGGTTCGTCCAATACCTAAAAGTTGAAAGTCAAGCCCTCCGGCTTCTTTGATTTTCAATTCGTAATCTATACAAAACTGATGTACTTCTTCCGGTTTTACCTCGCCACTCGGAATATTTATATTCTCAGGAAGGATATCAACATGATTGAATAAATGTTCATGCATAAAATACCAGTAACTTTGTGTATTCTCCTTTGTCATCGGATAATATTCATCAAGATTGAAGGTAACCACATTTTTAAAGCTAAGCTCTTCTTCCTGATGCATTCTAACCAATTCTTCATATACTTTTATTGGAGAAGATCCTGTGGCTAAACCTAAAACACATTTTTTATAATCTGCCTGCTTGGTCCTGATCAAGTCGGCAATTTCCTGTGCTACAGCAATTGATGCAATGTTTGAATTATCGAAAACAACATTGTGAATCTTTTCAAATCTTGTTTCTTCAAATTTCCCTGCTTCTTTGTACTCTAATTTCTTATACATATTTTTTATATTTCTTTAAGAAGGTATTCGAGATCAATAAAATTATTTACCTAATATGAACTTAATCTGATGCAAAAATCAAGGTAATTTGCCTCTTTTTGAAATATATTCGACAGATGACAGCAAATCAACGATAAAAAATCAATTTTTATAAAACAAAATCAGAAAAGCGATCGGTTTTTTTATGCTGCTTTCAGGGGAATGGATCCCAAAGAGTTCTGAATACGCTTTTTTGAAATCCAAGTAAATAACTTATCTTCATCACCTTGTGAAATTAAAAATCAAACAATGAATAAAATTCTTATATGGTCTATAATTGTTGCAATGGCAGGGTTTCTTTTCGGCTTTGACACAGTTGTTATTTCAGGAGCAGATCAACAATTACAAAATCTATGGGGATCTTCAGATGTATTTCACGGATCAGTGGTGATGGCGATGGCACTTTGGGGGACCGTAGTTGGTGCAATGTTTGGTGGTATACCTACCAATAAAATTGGAAGAAAAAATACGCTGGTCTGGATTGGTATTTTGTATACAGTATCGGCCCTAGGTTCATCTTTGGTCAATGACCCGTATACCTTTGCTTTCTTTAGATTTATTGGTGGTTTAGGTGTGGGTGCCTCTACAGTGGCTGCACCTGCATATGTATCAGAAATTGCCCCAGCCAAAGACAGGGGACGACTGGTAGGATTCTACCAATTCAATATAGTTCTGGGTATTCTGATCGCTTTTTTATCCAATTACCTGTTAAGCAATGTCGGTGAGCATGCCTGGAGATGGATGGTGGGCGTTGAAGCCATTCCGGCCTTTATATATACGCTTTTGGTACTTACAGTTCCTAAAAGTCCCCGTTGGTTGCTGCTACAGGGAAGAAGAAAAGAAGCGCATAAAGTCTTGGAACAATTATATCCCGATGATGATATTGAAAAAATCATGACAGATATTGAAGAAAGTCAAAAAGACCACCATAGCAGCAAGGAGAACATTTTTATGAAAAAATACAGGTTCCCGTTGATATCTGGCTTTTCTGATTGCCTTTTTTAACCAATTATCAGGAATTAATGCCTTTTTGTACTATGCTCCCAGAATATTTCAGGAAGCTGGTTTAGGGGAAAGCACTGCACTTTTAAGTTCCATAGGTATTGGTGTCACCAATATGGTGTTTACCTTAATAGGGATTTCCTTGATCGATAAACTAGGCCGTAAAAAGTTAATGTACATAGGTTCGGTGGGCTATATACTGTCCCTGTCTCTTGTCGCCATGGCCTTCTTTTTTGAATGGGAAGGTATGTTCGTACCGATTTTCCTCTTTGTATTTATAGCCTCTCATGCCATTGGGCAAGGTACAGTGATCTGGGTATTTATTTCTGAAGTTTTCCCTGATCAGCTCAGGGCTTCAGGCCAATCTTTTGGAACCAGTACACATTGGGTTTTGGCAGCCATCATCCCATCGATGGTACCCTTCCTTTTCGGAACAATTGGGGCCGGAACTGTATTTGCCATATTTGCATTTATGATGGTACTTCAATTACTATTTGTCAGGTTTATCATGCCCGAAACCAAAGGTGTGTCCATTAGAAGAACTGGAAAAGATCCTGACTAAAAGCGAGTAAATCAATGATCCCTGAAATTGTTTGTTTTGGTGAAACCCTTTGGGATATTTTTCCCGATAAAAAGATAATTGGAGGCGCGCCTTTAAATGTTGGCCTAAGACTTCATTCTCTTGGTGCCGAAGTAAAAGTGATCAGCAGAATAGGTAAAGATGCTGATGGGAATTCGTTATTGAATTACCTCAGGGAAGAAGGCATGGATCTTGGTTCCATTCAGTTAGATCCTGAACTAACAACAGGAAACGTTCAAGTACATCTCGACCAAAATCATACGGCTACCTATACGATTTCTGAACCGGTAGCCTGGGATCATATTGCTGTTCAACAAAGTGACATTGAAATCATTTCAAAAACAGATGCATTTATCTTTGGTAGTCTTTGTTGCAGAAACAGCATATCAAAGAACACCTTATTTCAGTATTTATCTCAGGCAAAATTTAAAGTCTTTGACGCCAATTTAAGACCTCCGTTCTATACAATGGAATTGGTCCTTCAACTCATGGAAATTGCAGACATGATCAAACTTAATGATGAAGAACTTGATGAGATGGTTAAATTCCTTCGTATTGAATCAAAATCCATTGAAGACCAAATCAAAAATTTGTCCGAACTGACACATACCCAGCATATTTGCGTTACACTAGGCGCCAAGGGAGCCATCTATTTTACCCATGGAGAATTTTTTAAAAACACTGGTTATAAAGTCGTTGTAAAAGATACTGTTGGTGCCGGCGATTCCTTTTTGGCCAGTCTTGTCTATCAATTTGTAATGGGAGTGCCTTCTCAACAAGCGCTTGATTTTTCATGTGCCATGGGATCTTTGGTGGCGAGTAAAAATGGGGCCAACGCTGATGTTTCCATACAGGAGATTAAAAAGCTTCAGGATTCCAATAAATTATAGCAAAAAAAAGACAGCCAAATGACTGTCTTTTTTCGTTATGCGAAAATTAATTATAATTCTTTGATTTTGATGCTTCTAAACCAAACATCATCACCATGATCTTGTAAACCGATATATCCTTTTGAGGCAACATCTGCCCAGTTCTCATTTAAACTAGGGAATTTACTTCCGGCTACCATTTCATTCCATTCAGGAGTCCATAAGTGATATTCAACAACATTTACGCCATTTTGCTTATGAACTACGGTTCCTTTATATACAGTGATTTCAACTTGATTCCATTCTCCAACAGGCTTGGCATTTTGCGGTTTTGCAGGGATCAGGTCATACAAAGAACCAGCCATGACGATTTCCGTCAGTACCTAATTTGGCATCAGGGTGTTTCTCATTATCCAAAACTTGCATTTCAGGAGCAGTTTTCCAGATATAATCTAATTCCTCTTCCCCTAAATAAAAAATTCCTGAATTACCTCCTTCTGAAATTTTCCATTCCAGGCTCAGTGTGAAATTTTGGAATTCCTTGTCAAATATGATATCTCCACCTTCCTTATCTCCGGCCTCTCCTCTTCCTGAACCAATCATATGAATGGTTCCGTCAACTACTTGCCAGGCTGAGGGAAAATGGTCCTTTTTATAACCTCTCCAACCTTCTGATGTTGTGCCATCAAAAAGCAAGTACCCATCCGTCTTTCTTTTCTGCCTCTGTCAGGCTATTTGGCGCTGCTACTTCCTCAACTTCTGCGGCCACTTCTTCGGCCTCAGCTGCAGGAGCTTCTTTTTTTGCACCACCTCCACAACTTACCATAAAACCGGTTGTTGCGATTCCTATAGCTAGTATAAAAATTCTTTTTTTCATTTTAATCGTATTTTAATAGTATTACATTAATTATTGATCTTATGATAAAATACTGAACTCTAGATTTTTGAAGTCAATTCTTCAAAACAAAAGTTCAGTATTCTACACTGTAAAACATTTATTATTAAGGCATTGGAGGTAATTCCCAACCATCTCTGTAGGTGTGCTTCACCAAGCTCCTCAGAATAGGCCATTGCGTTCATTGGTTCCGTGTAATCCTTTTTAAATGTCGGATGTCCCTGGTGGATCTCAAAACCATCCTTCGTGATGTTTCTGATCATTTCATCAGGTCCAATATTGGTGAACTTCATGTTCTCACCATCCCATTCAAGCGTCTTGTTCAGATCTTGAAGTCGAACTGCCAATACACCCATCACAACCATTTCATTAAAAGGTCCTGCTTCTGCAAAATCAGAAGTACAAGGCGTTCTGTTTTCAGGGCTTTCTTTACAAGCTCTTACCCAGTCCATTTCATGCGCTCCTCTATTCCAGGATAATCCTGTTTCTTCTTCTACACGTCTTTCTGTTTTTGCAGGAGTCACTTTTTTACCTGACAATAATTCTGGCTCAACACCGTAGCAACCTGTATGAAGAATATCTTTTGTTCCATAGAAGAAAGTACCTCCACCGCTTTTATTCGGGTTTTTACCTGCATGGCCAGTTGTCTGGTAATTCAGGTTTGATTCCGCCATCATACCAATGCACATCTACTTCTGGTAATTTAATGCTACCAACACTTACCCCTATCCGGGAAAGTCAATTTAGCAGCCTGAGCTACAGGAGCAGAATCATTCAGTAATAAGGAAGAACTTGCCTGAACCTTAGTAGGATAACCTAATTTTAAACCTTCAAATACAGGATGAAGAATATGACAAGCCATATCTCCTAAGGCACCTGTACCATAATCCCACCAGCCTCTCCAGTTCCATGGATGGTAAACTTCGTTAAACGGACGCATTTTTGCAGGTCCTGTAAACAATTCCCAGTTTAAAGTATCTGGAATAGGATCGACCTGTTTCCGGAGTATTCAATCCTTGTGGCCAGATCGGACGATCAGTGAACGATTCAACTTTTACAACATCACCAATCGCTCCACTCCAAAGAATTTCACAGGTCTCAGCTACACCGGCACCTGAAGCACCCTGATTACCCATTTGAGTGGCTACTTTGTGTTTTGCGGCTAACTTGGTCAATAACCTTGATTCATATACTGAATGTGTTAATGGCTTTTGAAGATAAACATGTTTTCCCATAGTCATGGCATGAGCAGCAGTAATGGCATGGGTATGGTCAGCAGTTGCAATAACTACGGCATCAAACTCATTTTCCATTTCTTCATACATTTTACGCCAATCCCAATATTTTTTTGCTTTTGGAAACTCATCGAAAGCATCCTTTGGCATATTTCCAGTCAACATCACAAAGGCCCACGATGTTCTGAGATTTTAAATTCCTAAGGTTTCTGAGTCCCATACCTCCAACACCAACACCAACAATATTTAGTTTATCACTAGGTGCCACATGCCCCAATCCGCTTACTGCGAAAGAAGGAACAATGGTAAAACCAGCAGATGCTGCCAGCGTTTTGTTTACAAAATTCCTTCTGGAAATGGAATTCTTCTTTTCGTTCTTACTCATAATATTATAATACTTAATTAATTAGAAAAAATCGGTGATCTATATCTGTTTATACTTAAACCTAAATTCATATGAATGACATTTTTTTGCTACATCTTCAAACCCTACATTATTTACATTAACTATATGAAAATCAATATATAACCCATATTGTCAATGTTTTTCACAAAACGTAAATATACTAACTTATACTTAAAAACTATTATTTCTTTATCAGAAATATGTCTTATCAACCTACTTAAAATATTCCCCCTTAAGGCTTTATAACAATCCTCATAAGGATCATTCCAATTCTTTGATCTTAATATTTCGAAACCAGACTCCATGAGCATGATCCTGCAATCCAATATGTCCGTTTTGTGTAATTCCAAAACCTTCCCAATCCTTAAACTTTGAATCTTCAACCAAGGCTTCCCACGCTTCTCCGTTTACCGGAAATTTCGCTACCTCCTGATCGTTTAAGACCACACTACCTTGATTCTTATCATGATCAATCCTGATCAAAAAATGATTCCATTCACCTGCCTTATTCGCAACATCCTTTTCAATGCCAACAATACCAAATATGGCTCCTGACATTTGCTGCTTATCAGTAAAATCAGGGATATTCGTATAATCTCTTATTTGGACCTCAGGAGCCGTCATATAGGGAACAACGAATTTCTCATCCTCAAGTACGCCATAAAAAACCCCACTGTTACCATCCACTGAGATTTTCCAATCTAATGACAATTCGAAATTCTTAAAGGTCTTATCGGTAATCAAATTATTCATCCCCTGATTCTTGTCCGGATCAGGTTTGTAGAACATGACCCCATCTTCAATCTGCCATTGGCTCGAAATCGTATCCCGTAAATAAGTGTGCCAACCATCAAAACTTTTTCCGTCGAACAGATAGGTCCAGCCCTCATCATCGGCTGTGATGATCTTTTCAGGTTCATCAATCTTTTTAACTTCCTTTTTACATCCCCAGATAAGGAAAATGACAAACACAGGAATCAAGAATCTTTTCATGCTATTTTTATATTTTTTATGAAGATCAGTCCAGATCTTTCCAGACATTACCCTCAGCATTCGAGGCAACCGTTTGTTCTATAAAATTCATACCCCTAAGACCATCCCTTATCGTTGGAAACTCCCCCGAATCATAAGGCTTCACCTTTAATAGCTCTTGCAACTCCTTTATAAATATTACCCATAGCGTCGAATATTCCTTCCGGATGTCCGGGCGGTAATTTGGTTCCGTCAAAAGACAAATCACTATTGTAGGCATGACCAGGTTTATAGCACTCTTAATGGCTTGTCCTTCTTCCATCAGATAGACATAGTTCGGATTTTCCTGCTCCCATTTGAGCCCGGCTTTTTCTCCGTATATTTTTACGATAAAACTATTCTCCTCACCCGTGGCAATCTGGCTTGCCCTGATAACACCTTTAACTCCATTGGCACATCTGATCAAAACCGTACCATCAATATCCATTTTATTATCCTCATATAGATAATTCAAATCAGATAAAACCTTGTGAATCTGCAAACCAGTAACAAACTCTATCATGCCAAAAGCATGTGTTCCTATATCTCCAATACAACAGCTTATACCGGATTTTTCAGGTTGTAAACGCCAGGTTGCAGCTCTTTTTGCAGGATCGTGAATAACCGGATTGATCCATCCCTGATAATATTGAACATCTATTTTATGAATTTTTCCCAAGACACCCTCTTCGACCATTTTCCTCATTTGTCTCACCATAGGGTATCCGGTATAGGTATAGGTAACTGCAAAAACACTATTTGAAAGTTCCTGAGTTCTTTTCAAATCCAAGGCCTCCTCATAGGTAGTGGTCAATGGTTTTTCACAAATCACATGAAATCCGTTTTCCAGTAACTTTTTTGCCATTGGATAATGAAGAAAATTGGGCGTAAGTATAGATATCACCTGCATCCGTTCATTTTCAGGCAGTCTCACTTCCTCTTTGACAAGTGTTTCAAAATCTTTATAGATCCGATGTGTTCGGAAGTCCTATTTTTTCTGCAAAAGCAATGTTCTCCTCCCATATGTGGATTGAAAACACCTCCAACGATCTCATAGCTGATCAAACATATTCGAAGCCACACGATGCAATACTCCTATAAGAGAATCACCTCCTCCTCCTAAAATTCCTAACCTGATCTTTGAACCCATATTTTTAATAAGTTGATAAGCCTATTGTACTTGACTTGGCAGCCTTAAGCAATAATGCTTTTGTAGCATTGATCCCGTCAATTTCAGATAAATTTTCACCTTCATATTCAACACCAACATAACCTGTATAACCGGCATCTTTTACAATTTGCATCATTTTTACATAGTCGATCTTTGGCTGCTCGCCATTCTCATCAAAATCATAAGTTTTTGCACTCACTGCTTTGGCATAAGGCATCAATTCACTTACACCTTTATATATATCGTAAGCATTGTCACATTCTTCACTATTGATAGAGCCATAGCCCTCTGTGATACAGAAGTTACCAAAATCGGGTAAGGTACCGCAATTTGGCATATTCACCTTAGCCATGACCCCTGAGAGCCATTGCCCGTCAGAAGTGTATCCTCCATGATTTTCAACAAGTACATTAACCCCTTGTGTAGCGGCATAAGTAGAAAGTGCAGTCAAACCTTTTACGGCGGCCTCAGCTACCTCTTCCGATGTTCCTTCTCCATGGGCATTGACACGAATTGAGTGACAGCCCAAATATTTCGCTGCATCCACCCATTTTTTATGATTTTCAATAGTCTGTGCTCTTTCTTTATCATCCAATGTCGCCAGGTTCCCCTCTCCATCAACCATGATCAAAAGATTGGTTACCTTATAGGTTTCACTTTTTTCTTTTAAAGTCTTTAAAAGTGTTTCCATGGCCACTTCCGGGTCAGCGTCTTTTTCAAGTTCATTTCTATACAACTGACTCACGTATTCTATGCCCTCAAAACCCAGCTCACTGGCTTGTTGAGCAAAATCCAATGGACTTTGTTCACCTGATCGAACTGCCTTGTTCAAAGACCATTGTGCCAGGGATAATTTAAAAAAGGGATCTTGTACCTCCACAAGCGCCGACTTATCTGCTTCTTTTGAAGTTTCTTTTTGTTTCTCGCCACAGCTCCATAAAGTAAGAGCCGACATGGCTAAAATAATACCAGATAATTTGAATAACCGACTTGTTTTTTTCATTTCTTAAAATTTAATTGGATTTCTGCTTGTGAAATTAAACCATAAAAAACGGAAAACTGTGTATTTTTATTCAGTGAAAGGAATTATACAATATGAACCCATATATATGCTCAATTATCAGAGAATCAGGAAACCAGAACTGAGGGGTTCGCTGGTGAACCCCTCAGTTCCGAACCCTTCACGGCCAAAACCAAAACTAAACGCTCGTCTTATACTCAAGAGGTGTGCATTTTTCCTGACGTTTAAAAACAGTGGAAAAATATTGACTTGTCGCAAATCCACAACTGTAAGCCACTTCGGCTACGCTCAGTTCGGGATTTTTATTCAAAATAAATTTGGCTTGTTCTATTCTTTTCATGGCCAGATAGCGCATGGGGGTTGTATTGGTCAATTGCCTGCAATGATAGGTGAATCGTGTCAGTCCCACCCCGGCAGACTCGGCCATTCGTTCAATGGTCCAGTTTTCTGATAAATTCTTATCCAACTCCTGAAGAAACAATTTTACACTTCTGGAACTGTCAGTCAATGCCTCGTTAAGCACCACCTCCTTGGAATCGATCAATTCCAGTAATAAGATCAACAATTCATTCACCAGCAGCCGGATCTTTGAAGCACTTGTTCCCTGCACATCACTGTCTACTGCTATACCTATTTTATGGAAACAAGCTCTGATTCTTGGGTTTGATTGCCACAGCCACTGATCATCCTGTCTAAGGATCTTTGTCAAGCGATTGAGATCATTTTTGGTCATCATGATCCAATCGGGCCAAACCCATTCCTGATGGGGCCTCCGTACCCCTAAATCTATGATCACCCAATAAAATTTACCCATTCCAATTTTGGGATCTCCAACCTTATGGGCTTCCCAGGGCCGTGTAATGGTAAGGTGATTCGGAAGCAGGTCTGTCTTTGTGCTCTCTTGAGAATAGGGCATGGATCCTGATTCAAGAAAATGAATCTCTATCCCTTCATTTCTATGCCAATTCAATCCCCAATCCTGGGGCTCCATGGCATTCCAATAACCAATGGAATTCAGACCTAATGTATCATTGGTCAGGCGATCTCCGGGATAGGTATAACGCGCAAGTGCCTTAAATTTCAATTTGCCTCTTGACACTGCATCGATCAAAGGCAAACAAGTATCCGCATGATAAACAATACCTTCCGCTCTATAAGGCTCAATTTTATGTACACTGGCTTTCACTGAAATAATTTGAACATTCCTATCCGGCAAAGTAATTACTTTACATTCTCTTTTACAAGAGATTTGACAATTATTCATTTTATGATATTGTTAATATAAGTTGTAAAACTTTGTGAATTTCTTGCAGCATGGGGTTGCAGAGGTTTTAAATTGCAATATGAATAGCTTTTTTTGAACAGTTTATGAATACATCAAGTAATTCAATTATTCTTATCATATTATCCTTTTTTCTAATAAATTGTAAAAGGACTGAGCACACTACTCATAATAGTGTTGTTGAAAAAGAGAATTGGGTAAGTTTATTTAATGGTGTGGATCTTGAGAATTGGACGGTTAAAATTACAGGCCAACCCTTAGGTGATAACTGGAACAACACCTTCAGAGTAGTTGATAGTGCAATCAGGGTTGATTATTCAGATTATAAAACCTTTGAAAATTCTTTTGGACATATTTTTTATAAAACACCATATAGTAATTACAGATTCAAAATGACCTACAGATTTCTTGGAGAACAGATCGAGGGAGGAGAAAATTGGGCCTTACGCAACAGTGGGGTCATGATCCATTGTCAATCTCCCGAATCTATGGAACTTGATCAAAACTTTCCGGTTTGTGTCGAAGTTCAGCTACTGGGTGGCATCACAGAAAATGAACCCAGAAGTACAGCAAATTTATGCACCCCGGGCACCCATGTGAGTATTGATAATGAATTGGTCACTGCGCATTGTATTGATTCAAATTCTGAAACATATTATGGTGAACAATGGGTCGATTTGGAGATAGAAGTGCGAAATGATTCTGTAATTCGTCACTATATTAACGGCAAACAAGTCATGGAATATGAGCATCCTGTGATTGGCGGTGAATATAATACCTTGACAGATTTGGCTGGAAAGCCTCTAAAAATGGGCTTTATTTCGCTTCAGAGCGAGAGTCATCCTGTTGAATTTAAAAATATCATGTTATTAGAATTGCATTAATAATTTTTATATATTGCACGTTGAATTTTATGAAAAAATTAACGCTTTCTGTTCAAAATCATTTTTATTGTTAAAAAAATGTTATTTGTGGGGCGTATGATGTTATATGTATATTATTTTTTTTAGATAAACTGTAAACTTTTATTCTTATGCATTGAAAATATTTTTTTGGTGATTTTTCAAAAAAATCGCTCGCTTACAATCAATTTATTAATTAATAATTATTTATTATGGGAAAACAATTATTTAAAAGTTTAATCATTCTGGGGATCTTCTTGACCTGTGGCTTTACAATGGCGCAAAAGACGATCACAGGAACAGTCTCAGACGCTGATGGGCCGCTGCCTGGAGCAACTGTAGTTGTTCAAGGCACCTCAAACGGTGTTACGAGTGATTTCGATGGGAATTATTCCATTGAAGCCAATGAAGGTGACGTACTTGAGTTCAGCTTTATTGGAATGACAACAGGGACTGCTACTGTAGGTAGTGATTCTGTGATCAACATAACGCTTGCCGGAGGTGACAACACCCTTGAGGAAGTAGTTGTAGTTGGTTATTCTCAACAGACTAGAGGTGATATCACTGGTTCTGTTGCTTCCGTTGACATGGAAGAAGCTTTAAAAGTACCAACAGTGAATGCTGCTGAAGCATTACAAGGTAGGGTAACTGGTGTTCAAGTTGTGAGCAACGGTAATCCTGGAGCTGCTCCTAATGTTAATATTCGTGGTATTGGTTCTACAAACGGAACTGGACCACTTTATATTATTGACGGAGTACAAACTACTGATAACAATGTACTAACTTCTATCAATCCAGGTGACATCGATCAGATGAACGTATTGAAAGATGGTGCTGCTGCTATCTATGGTTCAAGAGCTTCGAATGGTGTAATTATTATAACTACTAAATCAGGTAGCTATAATATGGAGAAATCTTCAATTACTGTTGATATTTACACTGGTGTATCTAACCCAATCAATGACCCAAGTCTATTGAACCTTCAGCAACATGCTGATATGCTTTGGGAAGGTTATACCAATGATGTAAATAATAGTGGTGGAGATTTTAGAGGTCATGTACAATACGGAAGAGATCCTAATGGACCTGTACTTCCATCTGTATTAGATCTATCTGCTGCGGGCCCAAAAGCCGATGGTGTTATTGCAAGAGTTCAACCAGGTGGAACAAACTGGTGGAATGAAATTACACAATCTGCACCAACTGTTTCTGCAACTGTTTCTATGGCAGGTGGTACTGAAACAAGTAAGTCATTTATGTCTGTGAATTATTTCAACAGAGGTGGTGTTGTTAAACACACAGGGTTTGCAAAAGCAAGTATCCAGGTGAACAATGAATTCAAGCCTCTTGAAAGACTAAAAGTTGGACAACATTTAAATCTTTCTTACACTGATCAACAGTATGGAGACGGTGAAGCGTTGGAATCTGCTTTTAGAGCGAGTCCATTGATCCCGGTTTTTGCTGAACAACCTGATGGTTCTCAGGCTTTGGCAGGAACTTACAGTAACTCTACAGATCTTTCTAATACAAGACAGCCATATGCGTTAGCGTATAGAGCCAGAAACAATTACATTAGAAATATCAGAGCTTTTGGAGATGTTTATGCTTCTTATGACATTACTGATCAATTAACTTTTAAAACTACTTTTGCCGGTTCTATTGGAATCTTTGATCAAACATTATTCAATCCACTTGATCCTGAGCATGGTGAAGCTAAAGCAGTAAATACATATTTTGAGCAAGACCAAAGATTCTTTGCTTGGACATGGACCAATATGTTAATGTACCGCAATACTTTTGCTGAGAATCACAACTTAAATGTATTTGTTGCGACCGAAGCAGTGGAGAATATTAATAAAGGAAAGCAAGTCTCTAGAACAGATTACTTCAATGAGTCTCCTGACTTCTATCTTTTAAGTAATGGATTTGGAGATCCTGCAGTTGACTTCGCATATGCTAACGGTAATACTTTGTTCTCTGTTTTCGGTTCTGCCGATTATAACTACAAGCAAAAATATTTCTTTACCGCTACTTTACGTTATGACAAGTCATCTCGTTTTGCGGGAGATAACAAATCGGATGTTTTCCCATCATTCAGCGCAGGTTGGGTAATGAGTAACGAAGATTGGTTTAACAATTCTGGTGTCGTAAACCGTTTGAAATTGAAAGGTTCTTGGGGTCAGTTAGGTAGTCAGGATCTTCCTGTAAACAACCCAACCAAGACTTTATACGCTTTTAACATTGACGTAGCTAACTATGTATTTGGAGGAAATAGCCCAGGCGTTTCAGATGGTGCTATTCTTAGTTCTATTGGTAATGACAAACCTTCAATGGGAAACAAGTGTTACAAGTAACCTTGGTATAGAATTAGATTTCTTTAGCAGTAAATTATCTACTTCTATTGAATTTTATCAAATTTTCACTGATGGTTTGTTTGCAAGAAACAGTAACTTGATTCCATCTACTGGTCCTGAAGCTCCACCACCATTTGTAAATTTAGGTGAAGTGAAAAACACTGGTGTTGACTGGTCAGTAAGCTATAACAATACTTGGGACAATGGTTTCAGTCTTGGAGCTACATTCAACTTATCTCATTATAAAAATGAAGTAGTATCTTTGGTTAACGGTACACCTATTAATGGTAACGCTTTAACCAGTTGGGCTGGAGCTTATACCAGAACTGAAGAAGGTGAGCCAATTTCTTATTTCTACGGTAGAAAGATTGCAGGATTTGATGCTACTGGAAGATGGGTATATGAAGATGTAAACGAAGATGGTGTTGTAGATGACAATGACAGAACTAAAATTGGTTGTCCTCATCCTGATTTCACTTATGGTTTAAACCTTAATGCTGGATTTAAAGGATTTGATCTTTCTGCTTTCTTTAACGGATCTCAAGGAAATGATATCTACAATCACAACCAGATCTTTAACTTCCCTAACTTCCCTAATGGAAACAGAACTACAGCTGTGTTGGATTCTTGGAGACCAGATAACACTGATGCCTCTATGCCAGCTTTAAGCAACAGTTTACAGGGTGTTGAAGTGAATGCTAATTCTTTCTTCGTAGAAGATGGATCTTTCTTTAGATTGAAAAACCTACAATTGGGTTACACACTACCTTCTGCAACAACAGACAAAATGGGTATGGAAAGATTTAGAATCTACTTGCAAGGAACTAACTTGTTCACAATTACTGGATACGATGGTATTGATCCAGAGATTCTTCCTAGATCCATTGGTGGTCAGGCTGAGAACTTAAACATGGGGATCGACTCAAGAACTTATCCTCTGTCACAGATATTTACTATTGGTTTAAATATTAAATTTTAAAAAATGAAAAACAGAATATTTTATATAATGCTGCTGCTAATGAGTGTATTAGCTTGTAGCGATGAATTTAGTGAAACGATCGAGATCGGAACACTGAATCCTAGTGCATTGGCCAACGAAGATGGAGTTAATTTTCTATTGACTGCTGCCTATAGTGCCTTAGACGGCGTTACCAATGCAACAGGCGGATGGGAAGCTACCGGTGATAACTGGTGGATGGATGTTATTTCAGATGACGCCCATAAAGGAAGTAACGATGGTGACCAGCAAACACTTTTCTTATTGGAAGTTTTTGACTGGCAAACCGGGAATTCTTACATCAATTCAAAATGGAGAGCCTTGTATGCAGGTGCCAACAGAGCAAACGCAGTCATTTCTTTGATCCTTGGAGAAGGTGTTGAAGTACAGTTTGCTAAGCAATTAGCGGAAGCAAGATTTCTAAGAGCACACTATAATTTCCAATTACAGATCATGTGGGGTCAGTATGCCACTTACATCAGTGAAGAAAATTATGTTAATACGGAATTTGCTCAACAAAATGGAACTCCATTATGGACTGCCATTGATGCTGATTTTCTTTTTGCAGTACAAAACCTTCCGGATGCCGGAAGCACTGACTTTGGTAGAGCTACCAACACTGCCGCCCTTGCATATTGGGGTAAATCTAAATTATATCAAGGCTCATTTGGTGAAGCTTTAGGTGCTTTTCAAGAAGTGATCAACTCTGGTAAATATTCTTTATTACCAGAATATGGAGATAACTTTAGATCTGCAGGTGAAGGTGGTAGTGAAAATATTTTTGCTATTGAATTCAGTGCTCTTGGTGGCGCCTTTGCACCAAACGGAAACCAAGGTGGTACTTTGAACTACCAAGGACCTAACGGATGGTGTTGTGGATTCTATCAGCCAACACAAGATTTGGTGAATACGTTCCAAACAAGCGGTGGTTTACCACTATTGGATACGTATAACCAAACTGATGTGGCAAATGATGCTGGTATTGAAAGTGGTGCTCCTTTTACAATGCACACAGGACCTCTTGACCCAAGAGTTGATTATACTGCTGGTAGACGTGGTATCAATTACAACAATTGGGACATCAACCCAGGTAAAGATTGGGTAAGAGCAGGTTTTTCTGATATTTCAGGACCATATTTAGGACGTAAGAACGTATACTGGGCAGGTGAAGACTCTCAAGTCGGTGCTGGTGGCTGGGGTGAACAACGCTCTGGTATCAACTACCACTTCATCAGATATGCTGATGTGCTGTTGATGGCTGCTGAAGCTGCAGTTGAAACAAATGATTTAGCCACTGCGGTTGATTATGTAAATCAAGTTCGTCAAAGAGCAATTAATAGTACTACTATTAAGGCTGCTGATGGATCTGATGCTGCTAACTATGATATTGCCCTTTACCCAAATTTTGGATCTCAGGATGAGGCTAGAAAAGCAGTTAGAATGGAAAGAAGATTAGAACTAGGAATGGAAGGACATCGTTTGTTTGACCTAAGAAGATGGAATATTCTTGCTGAAACGATCAACACATATGTTGAGAACGAGAAAAGAACTATTCCTAACTTTGGACCTAAATTCAAAGGTGCAGCGAACAAACATAACTTGTTCCCGGTACCGGTTAATGCAATTGACCAAAGTAGTGGTACTTTATCACAAAACCCTGAGTGGGGATCTTAATAAAGATAATTTTATCTTAATTTAACTTAAACAGAGCATTAAATAATGCTCTGTTTTTGTATTTTTAGGCCCCAAATAGAACCTGTTATATACATGAAGAATGTTTTCTTTTTTCTACTGATCAGCACCCTTATACTATCTTGCTCCAAAACTGGAGCCGACCCTACTGTAAAACTATTCAAGCAAGTTAATCCAAAGGTAAGCGGTATAGATTTCTCAAATGATCTGGTTGAAAACGACTCCTTGAATTATTTGGCTTATGCCTATATCTATATGGGTGGAGGTGTTTCTGCAGGTGATATCAATAATGATGGTTTGATCGACCTGTATTTTACTGGGAATATGGTGGACAACAAGCTATACCTCAACAAAGGGAACCTTCAATTTGAGGATATTACAGCTGCTGCAGGTGTTGCTGGAGATGACAGATGGTTTACCGGCGTTACCATGGCTGATGTGAACAATGACGGCTACCTTGACATGTACTGCTCCGTAGCAGGTAAATTTGCACCCAAAGGAAACTTGCTTTTTATCAATAATGGCGATACAACTTTTACCGAAAAATCGGAAGCTTACGGAATTAGTGATATTGGTAATACCATTCAGTCTACTTTTTTCGACTATGACCTCGACGGAGACCTGGACCTTTATGTCGCCAACTACCCTCCTACCAACTTCAATGCACCAAACAATTTCTATTCCTACAAAATGCGTAATCCATCAGATGTCGAAACGGATAAACTTTTTAGAAATGACGGTGATACTTTTACTGATGTGACTGCAGAGGCAGAGATCAGATCATTTGGATTGACCAATAGTGCCACTGTAGGTGATATCAATGGGGATGGCTGGCCAGATCTTTATATTTCCAATGACTTTAACGTGCCTGATTATATGTTGATCAATGATGGCGACGGAACCTTTAGTGAACATTCAAAAGAACTTACAAAACAAACTGCCCTATATGGCATGGGCGTTGATATCGCTGATTTCAACAATGATCAATTACTCGATATCATTCAAATGGATATGACACCTGGAAACAACAGAAGATCAAAGGCGAACATGTCTGGCATGAACCCTGATCTGTTCTGGGGAACAGTAAATGCAGGGTTTCATTATCAATATATGCAGAATCAACTACAAATGAACAATGGCAACATTCATGATTCCTTACCAGCATTTAGTAATGTCGCCAGAATTGCAGGATTGGCCACCACAGACTGGAGTTGGGGACCACTATTTGCCGATCTGGATAATGATGGTTGGAAAGATATTTATATATCAAACGGAACACGCAGAGAGATCAACAACAAAGACTATTTTAATAAATTAAAGAAAGAAAGGTTTACCAAGGACCAATTCCTGGAAAAATCTCTTGCCATACCTTCAGAAAAAATTGACAATTTTGTATTCAGAAATAATGGAGACCTTACCTTTGACAAAATGAATGAAGAATGGGGTCTTGAATTCATAGGCTGGTCAAATGGATGCGTCTATGCAGACCTTGACAATGACGGAGATCTTGAGATCGTCATCAATAATATTGATGATAAGGCTGCTATATTTGAAAATTTTAGTTCCGAACACAACAATTTTATCACTTTAAATTTCATCGGCCCGGATAAGAACAAAAACGGCCTTGGTGTAAAAGCTTATATCACTTCCAATGAGATCACCCAATTTCAGGAAATGACCCTAACCAGAGGGTTTCAATCATCTGTTGCACCTCAATTACATTTTGGTATCGGAGGCGCGAATCAGGCCGAAGAAATCAAGATCACCTGGCCCGATGGTAAAAATAGAGCTATTGGACAATGTGGATAAAAATCAATTTCTTACTATTGATTATCAAAATGCCGCTTATAATGAGCAACCCTTACTAGCTAAGGCAAAACCGCTGTTTAGAACAGAAAACGATCCATCAATTGTGATGAATCACAAACATGCGGAAAACGAATATGACGATTTTAAGGACCAGGTATTGTTACCACATAAAATGTCTACTTTGGGCCCTGGTGCCACCGTAGGAGATCTCAATGGTGATGGCTTGGATGATTTTGTGGTTGCAGGTGCTCACAATAACCAAACTGCTGTTTATTATCAAACAACTGAAGGATTTGAAAGACAGCATTTTCCTGATGTTGATAACGACAGTGATCGTGAAGACATGGGTAGCCTTATATTTGATGCAGATGGTGACGGGTTCAATGATCTCTATGTAATTAGTGGAGGAAATGAATTTGACTATGACTCTGAATTATTGCAGGATCGCCTGTATCTGAATGATGGTAAGGGAAATTTATCAAAAACCGCCTCTGCCCTGCCTGAAATGATCATAAGTGGTTCAAGAGTGCAGCCATATGATTATGACAAAGATGGTGACCTTGATCTATTTGTGGCAGGACGACTTATGCCAAAAAATTATCCAATGCCCACCTCAAGTTATATTCTTGAAAATATAAGTACCAAAGGACATCCCAAATTTGTTAACGTAACTGATAAAATAGCTCCCGGACTTGATCGATCTGGGCATGGTTACTGATGCCAGTTGGACTGATTACGACCAAGACGGTTGGGTAGATCTTATTGTGGTTGGCGAATGGATGCCAATTACTGTGTTTAGAAATAACAGGGGTAGTTTTGAAAATATTACAGAAAAATTAAACCTGAACGATGCCACAGGATGGTGGTTTAGCATTGAAGAAGGTGATTTTGACCAGGATGGTGATATGGACTTTATCGTGGGGAATCTTGGTTTGAATTATAAATACAAAGCAAACGAGGAAGAAACATTTGATATATACCTTAACGACTTCGATAAGAATCAAAAAAATGATATTGTATTGAGCTATTATGATGAGGGTGAGAAATTTCCTGTAAGGGGTCGTCAATGCTCGTCTGAGCAAATTCCTGCCATTAAGAAAAAATTTGAAGATTACGATGCCTTTGCCGTGGCGACCCTTGAAGATGTGTATACAAAGAAATCTCTGGAAAATTCATTACACTATCAGGTGAAATCATTTGCAAGTATTTATCTCGAAAACAAAGACGGGGAATTTGTCATACATAATTTACCCAATATGTCGCAAGTGTCGAGTGTCAATCAAATCCTGATCAAAGATTTTAATGATGATCAACACCTGGATGTTGTTATTGCAGGAAATCTATATGGCTCAGAAGTTGAAACACCTAGAAATGATGCGGGAGTAGGACTCTATCTTCAAGGAAATGGGAAAGGTGAATTCAAAGCCCTGGCGCCAACCGAAAGCGGTTTGTATATACCTGGAGATACCAAAGACCTGACCTTGATCAACATAAAGGATAAAAAGTATATTCTTGCAGCTAAAAATGATGATTATGTTCAGTTTATCGAGGTAATTGCAGGACCATAGTCATTGATCTGATTGTACATCGATTTGATCATAAAAGCCCAAAAAGTATGGCCAAACTGGCTCATTGATTTTCGAGGTTAGTACATCGTTAAAATGACAAGATCCTGATGTTAAATATTGCATGATGTTCAAAAAACTTTTTTCTGAGTTTCGAATTCCCATCAGATACCACCTACTCGTTTTGGTTGCTCTATTTTGTTTTCAATTTTTTTCGATTTGCAACCATCAACAATGACTATTGGTATTCATTGAAATCTAACCTCATTGAATTTCCCTTGAATATTGTGATCACCTACTTTACTATCTACTACCTGATTCCCAAGTATATACTTCAAAAAGAAATACTTGCAATTCTTTCTTCTATTTCTGTTTTCTCTTGCTGTTTTCTATTTGACGAGAACAGGGCTCAACTATATTCTTGTCACAAAGAATATCTGGCCCGAGGCACAGGGAAATCAGGAACCTTTTACGGTTATTCATATTGTGGAACTGGTCATTGGAGCCATTTATGTTATTGCACTGGTTTCGGCCATCAAACTGACCTATGACTGGGTAAACGAAAAAAAACGCAATGATGATCTGCAAAGAATGCAACTTGAAACTGAACTTGAATTTTTTAAAATCACAGATTCAACCTCACTTCTTTTTTAATACTTTAAATAATTTATATGCCTTGGTGATCAAACAATCACCCAACGCACCAAATGTGGTTTGAAATTATCAGAGATCATGCAATATGTCTTATATGAAGTCAAGGAGCCCAAGATCAGTTTGATGAAATCGATCAACTACCTCTACAGTTATTTGGAACTGGAAAAATTACGTTATGGAGAACAGGGTGAAATCTGAGATCAGTATAGATGGAAATATCGATGACATAGAGGTTCCTCCCTTGCTTTTTCTTCCCTTTCTGGAGAATTGTTTTAAACATGGAACGAATCATCATGAGGATATAAAAGTCAGTATTGACTTTGTTGTTAAAGACAATTTTCTTTACTTTACGGTAACGAATAACTTTGTAAAATACGATGGAGATAGCCCCTAAACACGGTATTGGAATTGAAAATGTCAAGACGAAGACTGCAACTTCTTTATGGCTCAGCATATAGCTTAAAAACCAGGTCAAAAGGGAATACGTATATTGTCAATTTGAAACTACCCCTGTATGAAGATTAAATGTATTATAATAGATGATGAACCTCTGGCTGCCGAGGTGATTGCAACGCATCTTGAAGGAGTTTTCGAATATGCAATCTCTTAGGTAGTTATACCAATCCTCTTGAAGCCCTTTCCTTGATTGAAAGTGGTGAGGTTGACGCTGTATTTATCGATATCAACATGCCAAAAATGAATGGTCTTGGATTTTATCAAAAGCCTTGATGCAAGTCCATATTTCATTATCACAACGGCCTATCGGGAATATGCTGTAGAGAGTTTTGATCTTGATGTATTTGATTATTTGGTCAAACCGATTCCTTTTACACGTTTCTTAAAATCGATCAACAAATTGTCACAAAAATATGATGACTGAGAAATCGACGGAACTACTCAGCCTTCAACTGGAAAAATCATTTATTTTTTTAAAAGTTGACAAAAAGTTGATCAAGATTAAATTTGAAGACATCTACTTTATAGAAAGCCTAAAGGATTATATTAAGGTATTTACAAAATCGGGCGATTATCTGGCTCATAAATCCTCTGTCAGGTATCACTGAAGAATTGCCAAACAATCAATTTTTTAGAATTCACAGGTCATTTACTGTGGCCCTTGATAAAATTCAGGCTCTTGAAGGAAATTCGTTATGGTTGACCGATAAACGCATTCCAATAGGTCGTAAATATATAAATCACGCCAAAGACGTGATTTTAAATACTTCAATTTAATACAGACAGATCAACCATTGACCTGCTTACACTTCCTCCGGAGTTATTATTCTTATCAATTTTTTCGGGATTTCCTTTGAATTTTATGTCAGCACCACTGCTGGCACTACCTTCAAAACTGTGACTTACATTTAATTTTATATCCGAGCCACTGCTGGCACTTGCAGTACATTCTTTTGCCATTAGTTCATAAGCCGTTAATGTCACTTCCACTTGAAGAGGACGCTGTTAAAGTATTGGCTTCCCCTCTTAACTCCATTCCTGCCCCACTCGAACTCTCACATACAAGATCACCTACCTTGAGGTCCATTTTTGCATGCGCGCCACTACTGACACTTAAAACCAGTTTTTCAGAAGAAAAAGTGTTTTCTGAATAAACTTCTGCGCCACTGTTCACCTGAATCTCATTAATATGATCTGCAGAAAGATGGATCTTCTTGGCACTGGCCATATGAATATTCTTCGTGGCGGTAATATATAAGGTTCCGTCCTTTACTTCTGTTTCGATCAGTTCATGCAAGTTCTCATCGGCTTCTACTTCCAAAGAAATATTTTTGCTTTTCGTGATATATACATCGAGTCCTCTGCTGGCACTTGATCCGAACAAAGTCATTTGAGATTTTTCGTTTTTTAGAAACTACGTTTCCGTCTCCATTCACTCCATCTATACATACAAGAGGTCATGCTGAAGACCAAAAATAAAATACTTGATAGTTTGATAATTTTTTTCATGATTTAGATTTTTGAAATAGGCTGTTAATCATTAGACTACTCTATGGTACAACATGTTACACTTGTGATCAACTATATTTTACCAAATTCAGTAAGAAACTTTATATGGTGTCTTTTGAACTTTTTACAATGACTCCTGACCCATCAATTTTAACTTCTGATTTTTCCTTTCCGTCTTCCTGAATTTCAATGTGTACACCCTCTTCATCAATTTTCATATTGAAAGGAATCGTCTTCATGTTCAATATTGATCTCATGATCACTACAATCAAGACAACTCAGGCCTTCTTCGGTCATTTGAAAATAATGTTTGACCATATCATTGTCGTAAATACTTTGCACATTATCCACGTCATAAAGAAAAGTTCTTGTTGAATTATCCAAATAGATAACCTGTCCTTCTGGCAAATACAGATCCACATACACCCGTTGTTCACTAAACCTGTTGTTCAAATCGGCTAAAAAGTAACCATTAATTCTCAATTCCTCGTCTGTAAGTTCATATCCATGATTAATCAGATCAGCATTATCTCTGGCGTCCTTCCTGCTTTTCCCCTGAGATAATTTACGAACCTTGGTATACATCGTCTTCATTGTCAGATGCCAGGATATTCAATCGAATATTATTTGAGTAAATTTTCTCCAGATTGTCAGTGTCAATGATGATTTCAGACCTCCAATGGCGTTTTAAACTGCTCTTATTTGAAATATCTTTATTGTCTACCATTTTTACTTCCAAAGTATCAGTGGGGCTATATATAAGCTCGTGTGTATCGGTTACACTTCCGTCATAGGCCGAATTCATAAACTGACGGGTACCAAAAAATATAGCCACCAAAAGTGCAACGATCCAGATGCCCAATAAGGAAAACTTAGCTGTTTTACCAATTGATTTCGTATTGTTTGATAAAATTCGTAACCCCAAGGCAAACAGGAAAAAGAACGGCACTGCCGACCAAAACAAAAATCAATACAGATAAAACCCATATGGGTAATCCTGAATTATTGTACATCATCGAGTTTTGAAAGAACCAGTCTTCATGAATAAAATCGAGGGAACCCACGCGTAAACAGTCCGATCAGCAGTCCTAAAATGGTTATCACAGCAACGATGATCAATAAAACCCCAATGAACTTTACCAATGATCATAAAGATGGTTACGAAAATCTTTCCCAAGGTATCTACAAAATCCTGTGAACCTGATTTCGCTCTGGCACCGTACTTTCTTATAATCAGCATTTTTCACCTTTTCTGACACCTCGTCAATACCGTTCTTTACACCGTGATGATGCTTCTGAGATCTCGTCACGAATTTTTTTTTCAATATTACTGATATTCACTTCGGCTCCTTCCATTTCCAGCTTTTCAGCAGTTGTGGTGGCTTCTGGAAGTAAGATCCATAGTATTGGATAAACGATAAAACCGAATCCGAAATCCAAAAGCTGCAACCAACCAACCCAATCTTATCCAGATCACGTCAATATTCAAGTAATGGGCCATCCCTGATGAAACACCTCCAAGGAACCTATCACTACCATCTCTATATAATTTTTTACTTTTCTGACTGCGGTAATTTCCATATGAATCATCATTAAAGATCTCATCATCAACCATATAATCTTCAGGTTTTCCCATTACTTCGATCACTTCATCAATATCCTGTTCATTGATCACTTGCCTGACATCTTTTACTCTGGCCGATAATAATTCACCTATTCTGGATTCGATATCCGTTATGATTTCATCTCTACCCTTTGGGTCATCACTTAAAGAACGTCGAATAGCATCTAAATATCCTTTCAGTTTTTGATAAGCATCTTCATCAATGTGAAAAAATATGCCTCCTAGATTTATATTTATTGTCTTGTTCATTTTTTTGTGGTTTTTGATTTGTTATTTTTTGTAACCAGGTTTACTGCTTTAACCAATTCACTCCAGGTGGTATTTAAACCGGCTAAAAATATTTTTCCGGTTTCGGTTAAACCATAGTATTTTCTCGGCGGACCAGAAGTTGATTCCTCCCAGCGATAGCTCAATAGTCCTGCATTTTTCAGTCTTGTCAGTAAAGGATACACAGTACCCTCAACCACAAGCAATTTTGCGTCTTTTAGCTGGACCAGAATTTCAGAAGTGTATGCATCTCCTCCTTCTAATATGGACAAGAATGCAGAACTCCAAAACTCCTTTACGCATTTGTGCTTTTGTGTTTTCAATCTTCATGTTTTTCTCTTTTAATCTTTTAATTATTGATTTTTAAGACCTATTTTCTTAAAACAAAACCGACTGTATGGTATTTGCAATAAATATTACGATTGAGATTAGTATAGTGATCATAATGGTTATTTATTTAATGAACTTAATAGTTAGGGGATAATTATAGACTTCACCCTGATTGGCTTTAATGGCAGCGATAATGATCAATACGAACTTCACTATTGCCAATAACTCCAATAAGGGAACCAACACTGATCATTCCAAAAAGATCTAAATGATGGAAATCATTCATGATGGTTCTGATTACGAAAGGAACAATTGATAATCCAAGAATAAATGTGTACAGCAAATAACTTAGATTAAAATTGATGGCCTCTTTACCATTTTTATCAATAAAATCACTTTTCCTTTTATTCAATTCCCAAATCACCAAAGGACCTACTACAGCCCCAAAAGGAAATATGTAACCAAAAAAGGAAGATAAGTGTAATAAAAATGCGTTGTTGTTGTCGTTTCTGTGTTGCCATAATATAAAGTGTATAATACTTTCTTATGCAAATATATATACAAAAAACAATACTATGCAATACAAAGTACTATATTTTAACATTTTTTTAACATTTATAATTTTGCCTAAAATTCCGTTTTTTGTTGTAAATTAGGGGCTTAAACCACTTATAATGCCAAAATTTACCGTCAGAAATTTAAATCGCTTTTTAGCCATAAAATTACCTTCAGCCTATTATTTCAGGTGATACAGAGTAAGTGCTATTTCAGATACAGAAGCACATGCAAAGGTCACTCATAGATGGATTAATCAAAACCCTTTTGAGTCACTTTATTGGGCAACACAAGGAATGGCTGCCGAATTGGTAACGGGTATTCTTTTGATGAAAAAAATAAAGGATTCCGGGCAAAATATATCGATGCTTGTCGTCAAGCAGGAAGGTAGTTTTCATAAAAAAGCAACCGGTAAAATTGTCTTTTCCTGCCATCAGGGCATCGAAATTGATCAAGATCATCTCCAAGGCGATTGAAACCGGAGAAGGCCAGACACCTGCGTGCTCAAAGCAACAGGATTCAATCAGGAAAATGAGATGGTTTGCAGATTTTGAATTTACCTGGAGTATCAAATTAAAATCCTCAATTGATCCAATATGTTTAACACCTTCAAACTATGAAAGCACATGAAATAGACTATACTATTTACGGAGAAGAAATGCAATTCGTTGAAATTGAACTTGACCCACATGAAGGAGTTGTTGCAGAAGCAGGGAGTTTTATGATGATGGACGACCAAATAAAAATGGATACCATTTTTGGAGATGGATCGGGGCAATCAAAGGATATCCTGGGAAGCTTGTTCTCTGCGGGAAAAAGGCTTCTGACAGGTGAAAGCCTGTTTATGACTGTGTTTACGAATACTCTGGTATCAAAGAAAAAAGTTTCTTTTGCCTCTCCTTATCCCGGAAAGATCATTCCTATAGATCTTAATCGTTTATCAAGGTGATTTTATTTGTCAAAAAGATGCTTTTCTATGCGCGGCCAAAGGAGTCTCCATCAGTATAGAATTTTCTAAAAAGCTTGGCAGGGGCTTCTTTGGAGGAGAAGGCTTTATCATGGAAAAAATTGAAGGTGACGGAATGGCCTTTCTGCATGCGAGTGGTACCGTGATCAAAAAAGAATTAAAAGCCGGCGAGATTTTAAAAGTTGATACCGGCTGTATCGTTGGCTTTAGCCATACGGTTCATTACGACATCGAATTTATCGGTGGAATCAGAAATACAATATTCGGTGGAGAAGGTATGTTTTTTGCCACGCTTACAAGGTCCAGGCACCGTTGCGATTCAGTCTCTTGCCATTTAGCCGATTGGCCGACAGAATCATTGCCAGTGCACCTTCACAGGGTGGAAAACGAAAAGGTGAAGGAAGTATTCTTGGCGGTTTAGGAGACCTTTTGGATGGTGATAACCGATTTTAAAAGACAAAAAACTATTTCTCCTTGATCTTTTTGATATAAAATCATCCAGTTGCTTTCCGTATTTTGATTCCTTTATTCTTGGGTGTCAAGGAATTATTAATCGTATCGAGCAGCTTGATATTTGCATCAATCAATTCAGTAAGTGCAATATATGGAGCAACTTCAAAATTCGCGTTTTTGCACGGCAAAATTGGTCGTGTATAAATACTTTTTTCTTTCCCAGCTTTTTAATTTTTTTGCCACCATATCAATAGAATCCTGACTATTTGCCTTTCTGGCTTCAAATTCTTCTTTGATCAGGTCCAGTTTTTGGTTGTTGAACTTCTGTTGAATTTCATTGAAATTATCCAAAAGTTCCTGATTGTCCGAGCCTTTTACTTTCGCCTTCAATCCAAACAGATCCAGCTGAGAATTAATATATACGGTATCTTTTTCACCAAAGAATGAAATTCTTTTTGAGCTGTTTCCCAGGGTTAGGTAATACATCTCAGGGCTCACCATCTCATCGGTCATTAAAAAATCTTCCCTGCCGTCAACACTGATCGAATCAACAGAAACGATCATCGAATCCACTTGTTTTTGCAGGTAAAAAGTTCCCTTTTTAAGTCCTTTGACCGAAGCCTTGACATACATGGTGTTTTCATTTTCCTTGCTACAGGCAATTACAGCCATAGCAACTAATAATAAGAGACCTATCTTCTTCATTCTATTTGGTTTTTAACGGTGCGCAAATATATTAGAAAAAATGAATAAATTCGATAACAAAATCCTTTGATTTAAGGAGAGACCAATTGCATTAAAATGGTACAGCCAATTGCAGCTATGGTTCCTACTGCATAGCCAAATACTGCCAGCAAGACTCCAACTGTTGCCAAAGAAGGATGAAAGGCTGCTGCCACTATAGGTGCCGAGGCTGCTCCACCAACATTTGCCTGACTTCCAACCGCCAGAAAGAAATAGGGTGCTCTGATCAATTTGGCCACCACAATAAGTAACAAGGCATGAATGGTCATCCAGATAAGTCCTATACCCACCAAGCCTATATTATCCAGAATCAAGGTAAGGTCCATTTTCATTCCAATGGAAGCCACCAGAATATAAATAAAAACACTTCCTATTTTACTTGCTCCAGCTCCTTCGTAGTTTTTTGCCTTGGTAAATGATAAAAGTATCGCTCCAATTGTTGACAAACTGATCATCCAGAAAAAGGAAGACCCTAAAAAGGTAAAAATGTTTTTTACGGTAACTGATTCTCCATGCTGCCGATAAAATCATTGAAAAACCCACTGAGGTAACCGGCAAATAAATGAGACAGACTTACGGTTCCAAAAGCCAGTGCCATCATGATCATCAAATCTGTCAAACTCGGATTGCGTTCCACTTTTTTAGAAAAAGAGCTCACTTTTTCCTTCAATTCTTCGATAGCAGCCGTATCAGACTTTAACCATTTATCAATGCCCTTTGATTTTCCGACTCCGATCAGGATAATTGCCATCCAGATATTGGCTACTACAATATCTACAAATACCATTCCTCCATACAGCTTTTGATTATAACCGTAGATCTCCAGCATAGCTGTTTGATTCGCTCCCCCTCCTATCCAGCTTCCCGCAAGGGTAGAAAGCCCTCTCCATACCGCATCAGGTCCTGCTCCGTTCAGCGCCTCCGGGTAAACCATTGACATGACCAAAATTGCAATGGGTCCACCAATAACAATACCCACTGTTCCCGTAAAGAACATGGCCAGTGCCTTCCAGCCTAAATTAAAGACTGCTTTTAAATCAATACTTAAGGTCATTAACACCAAGGCTGCAGGTAATAAATACCTACTAGACATAAAATATAAATTTGAAGAATGTTTTTCGACCTCTCCGCTTGAACTTACCGTTTCCCATTCGGGAGCGATCAACCCAAGAGTTGTCCATAAGGCAGGAAGCATATAGGCCATAAACAAGGCTGGTACTATTTTATAAAACTTAAACCAAAATCCTTGTTCTCTGGAAGAAGTATAAAAGATCACCCCGAGAGAGATCATCAATAAACCAAAAACAATCGTGTCATTTGTAAAGATCGGTGCATTTTCCATCGTAAAATATTGTGCTAATTGAATTATTTAATCATTTCCTACCATAAAAATGGCATTGCTGAACAACAGCTTACCATTTTCCCAAAAACTTCTGAACAGCGGATCATCCACCATGTATATCAAGGCACCCCGACCCTTTTCCTCAATGCCATAAACAAGAGAATCATCCACTGAATCCATCACATTTTTCCCTACAAAACCACTCACTTTGGATGATTTGTCCTCGATGACACTTACATTGAATCCATTTTTTAAATAGGGATAACGAATTCCACTGTTCTTAAGCGTATAATAATGATCCTTGTAGCCAAAACCTAATGGATTTGTACGATCCAGCGTTGTTTTAAACACCCCTCCCTGCGACAGATTGGATAAATAATTGCGCTCCTGATTATCATACGCAATCAACTGATTTTGTTTTTTGATAGAATCCCTTTTCTTCTTAGCCTCTTCTTCCATCTTCTTGCTTTCATAATTCGAAATATCAAAGTCTTTAGAACCTGCAAAAGTTGAAATAGCCGAACCAAGTGCTACAATTTTACCTCCATTTTCGACCCAGTTTTTCAATTTTTCGAGTTGCTCCTTATCCAATAAGCTACTGTAATTTCCACTGGGCAGAATGAGCACAGTATACTTGTGCAAATCAACACGCGAAAAATAGGAAGCATCCAATACATTCAATTTATAGCCTATCTGTTGTTCAAAAAAATGCCAGATAGCCCCAAAATTTTGAGAAGATATTCTAGGACCAGAGACTATAGCTACTTTAGGAGGCTTCAAAAATGCCACCTTATTTGAGCCAAAATCAGGGCCACTACTTGTCAAGCCGGTAGCTACCGGAAGAATTTGTCTGTCAAATTTTTTCGCTCCGGAGACTACAATAGAATCAAAGCTTTTCAATTCTTCATTTCCGGCCCTGGTCATAATGAGACTTCCAGGTTCAAATTTCTTGTTGTTCATTGAAAAATCTCTGGTTGAAAACCGCACTTTAACTTTTTTCTGGAGAAGATAGGATACATAGGCAACATCCTGTACACTGTTCCATTTTGCGATATAGGCATAGGGTTTTTCAATTTGTATTGAATCTTTAGGAACTTTTGTTTTTTGGTATGGCGCCATCGCTATTTTTGATTCAAACGAATAAGCTTCCAAACCTCTTGCATAGGGTAATGACCAGGCGGTGATATCATAAGTAAGGGAATCATTTAATTTGGTTTGGGGCTCAAAAAGAGCTCTGATCATGTTCGATTTGGACTGGTGCATGCTGATCACCAGATCATTCTCCTTTAAATTCAATTTCATGACCTTGTCGGCCTGATAACTATATCCCTTTAATGACATTGCTGAAACCGGACTACCATATTGGATATCATGCAGATCCAACAAATTCCTAAGGTTCTCTACCTTGTCGTCTGTATTGTCTTTAATTACATAGGTCTTAACCGTTCCTGCGGGTTGATCTTTTGCCTTATCAAAATACTTTCTATATTCCTCATTGAGTTTTGAAGCATTAACAGAAGCTACTTCAATGGTAGACAATCCAGTGGTTAAATGATGTGCAATACGATCTTTAAGGGTCAACTCTCCACCTTCTTTGGTTTTGACTCCCAAGCCTGCCGATCCACTACCTCCCTGCTCATAAGTCATCCCAATGGCCCCGTTAAATGAAGGGTAAGTATCGCCATAACTAGGATATAAAAGGTCAAATACTTCTTTGGTAAAATATAACCATCCTTTTTTGTCAAAGTATTTGGCATGATTTCTCCCAACGACTCCTTGAAAATCCATCTGAAACTGGCTCATGACCTCATGGTATGGCTTCGCCGCAGGGGCAAAATAATAGGGTGAATTTACACCTTGTTCATGAAAATCAACATGAATATGAGGCATCCATTGGTTATAAACAGCCAATCGCTGTCTGGTCTCGGTCTGAGTGGCCCAGGCCCAGTCTCTGTTCAGATCAAAAAGGTAGTGGTTCGCCCTTCCTCCAGGCCATGGTTCATGGTGCTCAATGGCATCCGGATTCTTGTTATAGGGCGCATTTGATTTTTGCATGTACCAATTTACATAGCGTTCTCTCCCGTCTGGATTGATGCAGGGGTCAATGATGACAATCGTATTTTTCAACCACTCCTTTGATACCTTATTTTCTGGATCAACCAATTCAAAAATGGTTTGCATAGAAACCTCGGTACTCACTGATTCGTTACCATGTACATTGTAACTAAGCCAGACAATGGCAATTTTATTTTGCGTAGGAGAGCCCTCTAATATTCGAGCTGATCTCAATTGATCAAGCCGCAGTTCTTCCAGTTTTCTCATATTTTCCTCTGAACTTATAAACGCCAGATGCAATGGTCTTTTCTCATAAGTTTCCCCATAGGAGATCAACTTCACATTGGTATTGTTCTCGGCTATATGTTTAAAATAGCTTACAACCTGATGATGCTGAGAAAACCTTTCACCCAATTCATAGCCCAAGAAGGCAGACGGAGATTTTGTTTGGGAGTTCACATTGATGAACAATAACATGAAAAGAACAACTGCTGTAGATAAACGGGTCATATGGCTCATTTTAAAAAAGCAATAAATATATAAAAACTACTGCCAACTATGTGGCTTTTGTATTGAATTAAAATCGGTTAATAAAAAAACCCCGCCCCCTAGGGTAGGTGCCCTGGACTAAGTTGATACGACCTTTCCCCATGGTTTAGATAAAACTAATACAGCAACTAGCTGATCCGATCGGTTTTTATTTTTTATCTGATCGGTTTTCTTAAAGAAAACAAGCATATTTGCAAAAAATGGCCAAATCTTTTTCTATAAATCCTTTATATTTAATCATAGATTCGTACCCATGTTAATGAAGCGATATTTATTTCTTTTTCTATTGTTGTTGCCCGCTGTTATTATGGCGCAACTTGAAGAGGATTACAGCTCCAACAGCTATTTCGCCAAAATGAACAATACCCTGAACCTCAGACTTGATCTTGACAATGATGTAAGGTCCTTTGAATATGAAGGAGTAAATGACAACTATTCAATAGAACCAAATACAAATTTGAGGATGGGTGTTGCTATAAATTATAGGTTCATCTCACTTAAAATAGGATTCTCGCCAAAATTTTTACAGGCAGATGATTCGGCCTTAAAAGGAAATACCAAAATATTTAAACTGTCTCTAAACATATTTTTCAAAGATATACTTGCAAAACTTCGATTACAATCAGGTCAAAGGTTATTATGTGAGTGGTTTTGAGGACCCAACTTTAGGTAATATACAGCGTAATGACAATTATATCATTCTACCTGATTTAAAGACCTTGTCATTTACGGGTACCACCTGGTACAGATTTAACGAGAATTACTCGTTTAAAGCCGTGGTCAATCAGAATGAAATTCAAACAAAAAGTGCCGGAAGTTTTATCCCGAGTCTGTATTATGGATATTTTGAGATCACAGATGAGACCACCCCCCAGGATATCAAAAGCTTCTTTGCCATTCTTAACGCCGGTTATTACTACACTTTCGTCATCAACAAAAGCTGGTATTCTAACTTGGGCCTATCTGTTGGTCTGGGTCCGGAATTTAACAAACTTATTACCCGAGTTGATGAAGACCTTCCAAATGTTACTACCCGACATACCAATCTGGCTAAAAATATCAGTACACAGATTGGCATTGGTTATAATTCAACCCGTTTTTACGGAGGGATCTCTTTAAATGGTAGTGCCACCAATAGAAATGAGCAATCTGTAATTAGATTCAATAGTGTTCGTGGCTATTTTAAAATCTATATAGGTTACAGGTTCGATGCTCCAAAATCATTCGAAAGAGGAATGGATTGGATAGAAAGTAAAAACCCATTCAAGAAGCAGTAGTTTCCCACTATTCATAGTGATTGCGACCGTATCGAAAAAATCTGCATGGATAACTGAAGGGCTCACTTAAGTGAGCCCTTCAGTATCTTTATCTTCAGAAAACCTTCCAGATTCCTTCAACTGTTTGCTAAGCATCCATTCAATCTGGCCATTGGTAGAACGAAACTCTTGCTTCGCCAGCTTTTCTACTTCCTTAAAAATATCAGCATCAATTCTTAAAGCAAATGCTTTTTTACTCTTCATATCAATAACTTAGTTACTTCTTGATAAAATATATCATTTAATCAAGACTCTTCTTCCTTTTTATCTCTTTCAATAAGGGCTTTTAAAATACCTCTATGCGTAAACATATTGATTACCGTCCAATTCATTTTTGCATAGCTATTGATCAGGTCTTCAAAATTCTGTTGCGACTTAACCGCAGTACCGGTTTGTTTGATTATTTTATACTCTTTCATATTTATGCTTTTGTATTTATTCAAAAAAAATCCTTTCAGTTAACCATGGATAATCAAAATTATCAATTTTCATGGAAATTGACCACTACTTTATGTTAGCTTCTCAAATATCCAAAAATCTCCCTTTTTGATTCATTTTAAGGTAATTGTTGTGAAAATATGCTTTTATACATATTGTTTTAATACTACAAATATATCTTTTTGATATCATATTGCATTAAATTATTTTAAAATAAAATTTTCAATTATTGAGAATATAAAAAAATATGCATTTTTTATTCGTATACCCCAATTTTTATAGGGGTCATTTTCTTATATACATAATTTTTTATCCTATACCCTATTTTTTTTTGGGGCAATGTCTTAATATTTTACTTTTACCACGATTAATCATTAAAATTTTAATTACTACTAACACATTATTAATCATTAAAAATTAAATTATGAAAAATCTATTTACTCTTGCAATGTTATTCTCGGTTTTTATAACCTATGCACAAGACTCAATACCTGCCTCTGAAGAAGCTCCAAAAAAGAAATTTTCTATAAGCGGAAGTGCTAGATGCCTATTTTAGACAAAATATAGGAGCACCTAACGGAAGTGAAGCTATAGCCCCTGCTACTTCCTTTGCTAATGGCAATGGTTTTTCTCTTGGTATGGCTAATGCTAATTCTTGCCTATGAAGGAAAAAAAGTAGGTGCAGTCGCTGATTTGGTATACGGACCAAGAGGTGAAGAAGCTGTTTTTGGATCTACACCAAGTAACAATATTGTGAACCAATTATATGTATACTGGAATGTGTCAGACAAAGTAACTTTGACCTTTGGTAATTTTAATACCTTCTTAGGTTATGAAGTAATTTCTCCCACAGGGAACTTTAACTACTCTACTTCTTATATGTTCTCTTATGGCCCGTTTTCACATACCGGTTTAAAACTGGATTATGCAATTAACGATGACTGGTCTTTGATGGGAGCCATTATGAATGACAATGACCTAACAGATTTTAACCCTACCAATAATTACACTTTAGGTGCACAAGTAGGTTTTAAAGGAACTTACTTAAACTTCTTATATGGCCCTCAGTTTCAAGTTGATTTGACTACTGGTTTTGACATCACAGATTCTTTCTATTTAGGATTGAACTCAACTTATTATGTGGACAATGATTCAGATGCATCATTTTACGGAGTGGCCATCTATCCACAATTAAAAACTTCTGAGTCTTTTGCTCTTGGATTCAGGGCTGAATACTTTGGAGAAGGTAAGGGCGGCGTTGGTGCCATTGGTGGTTACGATGAAGATGGAGATGCCAATGCCTTCGAATTTACTTTAACCGGAAACTATGCCATTGGAGATCTGATGATCATCCCAGAATTCAGAATTGACACAACCAGCGAAGACACTTTCGTAAACGATGATTTTGAACCAACAGGGTCTTTGGCATCTTTCCTTATAGCAGCAGTATACAAATTCTAAACAATAATTAATTATGAAAAAAATCGAAGCAATTATCAGAAAATCAAAATATTCTGATGTAAAAGAAGCGTTACATAACGTAGGTGTGAATTTCTTCTCCTATTGGGACGCCACTGGTCGTGGCAACGAAAAGGAAGGTCATGTGTACAGAGGCGTATCGTACAGTACAAGCAGCATTCAAAGACGTTTCCTGTCTATCGTAGTCAATGATGATTTTGAAGAAGTTACCATCAAAGCCATACTTGAGGCCGGAGCAACAGGCGAGGTTGGAGATGGAAAGATCTTTGTATCAGATATTATTGAATGCTACAGAATAAGAACCGGAGAAAAAGGTGGTAAAACACTGTAAACTATAAACTAACCTAAAATTAATTTAGACATGGAATTACTTACTATAAATAATGTATGGATGATGATCTGTACGGCTCTGGTTTTCTTTATGCATTTGGGCTTCGCTTTCCTTGAAATAGGATTGACCAGACAAAAGAACACCATTAACATCTTATTCAAAAATATATTCATCATTACAGTTGGGCTTTTACTTTACTGTTTGGTTGGGTTTAATTTGATGTACCCTGGCTTTGCCGAAGGCTCTTCAGGATTCTTTGGATTCGCAGGATTTGGGATCACGGCACCTGAAGGAGGTATGACTGCAGCTTATGCAGATGGAGGCTATACTTGGTGGACAGATTTCCTTTTTCAAGGGATGTTCGCTGCTACTGCTGCTACTATTGTTTCTGGTGCAGTTGCTGAAAGAATAAAAATTGTACCCTTTATGATCTTTGTGATCGTCTATGTGGGTCTTATCTATCCATTGGCCGGTTCATGGAAATGGGGTGGTGGATTCTTGGATATGAGAGAAACTCCTTTCTATGACTTTGCAGGGTCTACACTCGTGCATTCTGTAGGTGGATGGGCTGCTTTAGTTGCGGTTTGGTTACTTGGTGCCCGTATTGGAAAATTCAAAGACGGAAAGCCTATGGCGATTCCTGGCCACAATATTCCTTTGGCAACTGCCGGTGTTTTGATTCTTTGGTTAGGATGGTTCGGATTTAACGGAGGTTCCGTACTTTCTGCTGATCCTGAATTAACTTCTCTCACCTTGGTTACAACTTGTTTGGCTGCTGCCGCGGGTGGTGTAGTATCTTTCTTGGTGTCTACGGCCATGTATAAAAACTTAGACCTTACCATGTATTTAAATGGTATTCTTGGTGGTCTTGTAAGTATAACTGCTGGTGCGGATCAAATGTCGCCTACCGATGCCATTCTAATTGGTAGTATTGGTGGTGCCATTATTGTTTTTGCGGTAGCTTTTGTTGACAAAATTAAACTAGATGATCCAGTTGGAGCTATTGCCGTACACCTTATTTGTGGTATTTGGGGTACATTAGCTGTAGGGATCTTTGGAAACTTAGCTGGCATGGATCAGTTGATCAGCCAATTTGTAGGAATTGCTTCTTACGCAATAATCTGTATCGTGTCTTCCTTTATTATTCTGTTTACGCTTAAGAAAACAGTAGGCATCCGAGTCTCTGAAAAAGAAGAGCTAGAAGGTTTAGATGGATTTGAGCACGGAATGGATGCATATCCTGACTTCAGGATGAATGAACATTAAGAGTTTGTCCCATTATATCGATCTCTTGGCGTTAATACGTTGATTAGATTAAATTTGTGTAATCAGAGGGTTTATTTTAAATAAGCCCTCTTTTTTTTATACCTTTATCGGCCTTAAAAACTTACTATGAAGCAGCTTATCATCTTACTTGTGATTACATCCATGTTCCAACAGAACATTACAGCAAATGCCCCGGAATGGGGTGTTACAGGACATCGAACCATCGGTGAAATCGCTGAAAAACATTTGAGTAAAAAAGCCAAAAAGCAGCTAGAGCATTTGTTGCAAGGTCAGGGTCTTGCCATTGTATCTACTTTTGGAGATGAGATCAAATCAGATGATAAGTATGATAAATACTATACCTGGCATTTTGTGAATTTTCCGTTCGACACCAAATATGAAAATAGTGAAAAAGATAAAAATGGAGATATCGTCATGGGTATTGAACAATGTGTGAAAATTCTTAAAGACCCCAGTGCTTCTCAGGAGGATAAAGTCTTTTACCTGAAATTTTTGGTTCACCTTGTGGGTGACCTCCACCAACCTTTACATGTGGGAAGAAGTGAAGACAAAGGTGGAAATGATATCAAAGTGCTTTGGCACTATAAAAAATCAAATCTACACCGGGTATGGGATTCTGATATGATCGAATTTTACAATATGTCATATACTGAGTTAAGCAGCAATGCAAAAACATTATCAAATGCTCAAATTGAAAGTATAGCCGCAGGGACTGTTCTTGACTGGACCTACGAGTCACAAGCCCTGGCAAAAAAAGTATATGCATCAGCCAAGCAAGATGATAAATTAAGTTATGACTATTCCTATAAGCATTTTGACCTGGTGAGATCTCAATTGCAAAAATCAGGAATCAGGCTGGCAAAGATTCTCAACGAAGTATTTGGCTGATCAATGACTGATATCTGGGTCAAGCTATACCACATCAAGCTCCGAAAAATAGAGCTTGGGATATAAAAGCGAATAAGGCATTGATCAGTATCTGTAAACCAAACAAAAATTGACAACTTTTTTCTGTTTCCAACTTATGTTAAAGAACTTTTACCGGATTTCCCTTCGTTGTAAATTTTAAGAGTGTTGTGAAGCGCAATAAGGCTAATGGATGTCTAAAGTTAAAACCATAAATCTTAATCTTTTAGATCAAATCATCAGCATGATCACTATAAAACCCTAAAGCCTTGACCTTTTCATGACTTATACGGCAAACTGAAATGTTAAAAAACTCTACGAGCAAAATACTAAAAAGCTTAAATCATCGTTCTAAACAAGCATTCTTAACAATTGCAATAATGAAACTGAATATAATTTTAAAAAGTATAGTCGTATTTGCGCTACTGAGTTTTTCAACTTTGAGTGATGGAACAATCAATGAGCCACCTTCAAAAGATGATTTTATCGACTTAAAAGAAATCATGCCTAATCTTAGATCAGATTTAAGGTATTATAGCGACAATAATTTTGTAGGCCAGCCCATCCAGGGATATAATGCGGCAAAAGCCATGCTGACCAAAGAAGCCGCATATGCGCTAAAAAAGGTTCAGGACGAACTTGAAAGACTTGGTTTCGGATTACTTATTTATGACGCCTACCGACCTCAACGTGCCACTGACCATTTTGTTAAATGGGCAGAAGATGAAACTGATACTGCTATGAAAATGCAGTACTATCCAAATGTAGATAAAAAGGATTTGTTTTCAAAAGGCTATATTTCCGTAAAATCGGGTCATAGCAGAGGTAGTACAGTAGATCTTACCATTGTTTCTTTAAAAACAAAACAAATTCTCAATATGGGCAGTCCTTATGATCTTTTTGATGAAATCTCAAGTACTGAACACACTGAATCCATAACAAAAAACCAACACTCTCTTAGAATGTTATTGAAAAGAAGAATGGAGAAACACGGATGGAAATCCTATCCTCAAGAGTGGTGGCACTTTACCTTAGAAAACGAACCTTTTCCAAATACATATTTTGACTTTCCTATTGAATAAAAATGTATTGAAACCTCATAAATTAAAAATCCGATTGAATAATTTCAATCGGATTTTTTGTTTTACATCAATGTCAGACGTGAACCCTTCGGACGTGAACCCCTCGGAGGTGAACCCTTCACGTGACCCTTCACGCGAACCCCTCAGACGTGAACCCTTCACACGTGAACCCTTCAGACGTGAACCCCTCAGACGTGAACCCCTCACACGTGAACCCCTCAGACGTGAACCCTTCAGACGTGAACCCCTCACAAGCGAACCCTTCACACGCGAACCCCTAACTTCCCATCACCTCAGAATTAAAACAAAAAAACCACCCGTCAGAAGACGGATGGTTCTATTTTGAGAAAAAAATGACACTCTTAATTGTTCATCAATTCGTAACTGCGTTTGATAAAATTGGTCATTTCCTTTCCTTGTAACAAATTCTGTGACAACCTGGCAAGGTCAAGTGCCTGATTAATGTATTCGGTTCTTTTCCCTTTTGCCTTTAAGATCTTTTGCATAAGATCACTATTGGTGTTCACAACAAGGTTGTACATCTCAGGGAATCCGCCCATACCCATCATTCCACCGCCTCCGGTTTGCTGCATTTCCTTCATCCTTCTCATAAACTCAGGTTGGGTAATGATAAATGGGTTTGATTTCGAATCCATTGCCTCTAGCTGCACTGAATACTTTTCTTTAGGCACAATTTCTTCAATATAACCTTTTAGTTTCTCCTGATCTTCTTCTGAAAGTTTAGATAACTGATCTTCTTCCTTCTGAATCAATTTATCGATTGGGTCAGCATCTACTCTGGCAAATTTTACTTTTTCTCCTTCTGATTCCAATTTTTGGATCAAATGCGATATGATTGGAGAATCTAATAATAAAACCTCATAACCTTTATCCTCAGCCTCTTCTATAAAACTGTGCTGGGCTTCCTTGTCATTGGCATATAAAATCACAAGGTTTCCGTCTTTATCAGTCTGAGCTGCCTTGGTTTTTTCTTGTAATTCCTCAAAAGTAAAATATGCATCCTTAGTTGTTGGATACAAAGCAAATTTCTGTGCTTTTTCAAAGAATTTAGGCTCCGATAACATACCGTATTCAATTACGATCTTGATATCATTCCATTTCTTCTCAAAGCCTTCTCTGTCATTTTTAAACAAGGAACTTAGCTTATCGGCCACTTTTTTGGTGATATAGGAAGAAATTTTCTTCACTGCTCCATCAGCCTGCAAATAACTTCTGGAAACATTCAATGGAATGTCTGGTGAATCGATCACCCCTCTCAACATTTGCAAGAAATCAGGGACAATCCCTTCTACATTATCTGTCACAAACACCTGATTTTGATACAATTGAATTTTATCCTTTTGAATATCCATGTTAGTGGTCAACTTAGGGAAATACAATATACCCGTCAAATTAAAAGGATAGTCCACATTCAAATGGATATGAAATAAAGGCTCCTCAAATTGCATTGGATACAACTCTCTGTAAAAGCTTTTGTATTCCTCATCATTCAAATCACTTGGCTGCTTTGTCCAGGCCGGATTAGGATTATTAATGATCCTGTCAACAGTGATCATTTTTTGAGGCTCCTTAGTCTCCTTGCCTTCCGCATCTTTTATCGTTTTTGGCTCATGTTCAGGATCTGCCACCTCTTCAGTTCCAAATTTGATAGGAACCGGCATAAACTTATTGTATTTATTCAATAATTCATTGATCCTGCTTTCTTCCAGAAATTCCAACGAATCATCATCAATGTGAAGGATGATTTCAGTACCCCTGTCTTTCTTCTTGGATTTTTTTAAGGTGTATTCAGGTGAACCATCACAAATCCAATGGGCCGCATCTTCTTCCTCTCTAAATGACTTACTATGGATCTCAACCTCTTTGGCCACCATAAAAGCAGAATAGAAACCTAATCCAAAATGTCCTATAATGCCGGAATCATTTTTTTCATCTTTAAATTTGTCAAGAAATTCTTCAGCTCCTGAAAAAGCGATATCGTTGATATACTTTTTCACTTCATCCTGAGACATCCCGATTCCCTGATCAATGATATGCAGCTTTTTGCCTTCCTTATCGATCTTAACCTCAAGCTTCACATCATCAACACTTCCTTTGAACTCACCAATGGTTGAAAGGTGTTTCAATTTTAAAGTCGCATCCGTTGCATTCGAAATCAGTTCCCTTAAAAAGATTTCATGATCAGAATATAAAAAACGTTTTATCAACGGAAATATATTCTCAACAGCTACATTAATTTTTCCTTTTGCCATAATTATTCTATTTATAAATTTAATATGTACACCTAGCCTAATCAAAACAAATACCAAAAGGGTTATCATGACAAGATGACACAATTTTAAATAGTAAGGACAGCTCTTACTCATGAACCGATAAACAATAATCCAATGAAATACGTATCTTTGATTATTGGAGTTACTCTTAAAGAAATTAAATTTTCTTATTGGTATCGGGACCAACATGGGTCAGGCTTCAATTTCAAAAATCAAGACTAAAACTAAATAATACATTCTTATGTTTAATTCTAAAATTACAGGGCTGGGCTTTTATGTTCCTGACAACATTGTTACCAATGACGACCTGTCAAAAATCATGGATACCAATGATGAATGGATCCAAGAAAGAACAGGTATCAAACAAAGGCATTGGATCAAAGAAGGAAGCAATGAAACTTCTGCCACCATGGGTGCCAAAGCTGCTGAAAAAGCCATTGAAAGAGCTGGTTTAACGAAAGACGATATCGATTTTATCATTTTTGCCACCCTGAGCCCGGATTATTATTTTCCAGGTTGCGGGGTACAAATTCAGGACATGCTCAACATGAATACTGTTGGAGCTCTGGATGTAAGAAACCAATGTTCAGGTTTTGTATACGCCCTTTCTACAGCTGATCAGTTCATTAAAACAGGGATGTACAAAAACATTCTCGTTATTGGCTCTGAATACCATAGTAACGGCCTTGATAAAACGACTCGAGGAAGAGGCGTTTCAGTGATTTTCGGAGATGGCGCTGGGGCTTGTGTACTATCAAGAACCGAAGACAATCAAAAGGGTATTTTATCTTCACACCTGCACAGTCAGGGAAAATACGCGGATAAATTAATCGTGGAATCACCGAGCATTAAACATTGGGTACCCGAAATACTGGCCTCAGAAGAAGAAGACATTTCGTATTTCCCCTATATGGACGGAACTTTTGTTTTTAAAAATGCAGTTGTAAGATTTAGCGAGGTCATCATGGAGGCCTTAGCAGCCAATAATATGGGACCCAATGATATTGATCTGTTTATTCCCCATCAGGCAAATTTAAGAATCTCTCAGTTTATTCAACAAAAGTTTAAACTCAAAGATGAACAGGTATACAACAATATCATGAATTACGGAAACACTACGGCAGCCTCTATCGTTATAGCCCTTAGTGAGGCTTGGGAAAAAGGCAAAGTCAAGGAAAATGACATTGTCCTGCTTGCCGCATTTGGTAGCGGATTTACCTGGGGCAGTGTTCTGATACGCTGGTAGTTTATAAAATAAAAAAAGTGGCTAAGCCACTTTTTTTATTTTATACTGATTTGAAATATGGCTTACTGCTTTTGGTAGTTATCGTCCCAATCTTGCACCTTTGGCGTTCCGAGTTTCCCTTCTGATTTTGCAACCAGCATAGAAACAGTTGCATCACCTGTAACATTCACAACGGTTCTGCACATATCCAAAGGTCTGTCCACAGCAAAAATAAGTGCCAATCCAGCTTCCGGAATTCCTGCCTGTGCCAGAACGATCACCAACATCACCATACCGGCCCCTGGAACCGCTGCAGACCCAATGCTGGCCAATGTAGCAGTTGCCACGATTCCCAGTTGAACACCCAATGAGAGATCCATACCAAAGGCCTGTGCGATAAATACTGCGGCTACTGCCTGATAAAGACTTGTACCATCCATATTGATAGTGGCCCCTATTGGTAAAACAAAACTAGACACTTCTTCATCCACTCCCAAATGTTCATGAACCCTTTCCATGGTAACCGGCAGTGTAGCCGCACTTGAACTGGTTGAAAAGGCAAGTAACTGAGCCGGAGATATCCCCTGCAAGAACTCTTTGGGTTTCTTTCCCGTAAAAATCATCACCAATGTGGTATATAGAACAATCATCAATGCCAGCCCCACAACAACCGTTAATGCATACCAGCCCAAAGCCTTAAAAAGATCTGCACTTGGAGACTCAACGATCAAGGCTGCCAATAAGGCAAATACACCATATGGAGCAGCAAGCATGATCAGATCGATCATCTTTAAGATCACCTCATTAAAACTTGCGAAAAAATCTTTAACAGGTTTTGCTTTTTCCTCCGGTAAAAGAATCAGTCCTACTCCGAAAAAAATGGCAAAAAAGATCACTTGCAGCATATTCTTGTTCTGTGAAGAAGCACCGATAATATTATCAGGAACCAAGTCGATCAATGCCTGTAAAGGGCCGTTATTCTGTTGGTTAGCTGCTTCTTCCTTATATTTTTGTGTGCTTTGAGAATAACTGGAGACCAGTTCGGTTCTGGTTTCCTCAGAAATCGATTCACCTGGTTTAATACTATTCACCAAAACCAGACCCAAGCTAACGGCCAACACTGTAGTTATTAAGTAGATCAAAACTGTCTTACCTCCCATTTTTGACAACTTGGAAATATCCTTTAGATCAGATACTCCAGAGATCAGTGAACCTAAGATCAAAGGCACTGCAATCAGCTTTAAAGCATTGATGAAAATGGTTCCAAAGGGTTTGACCCAATCCAGGACAAGTTCCTTTCCTCCTGAAAAATTGACCATTAGGAACCCAAAGGCCACCCCAATTACCATTCCCAACAAAATTTTCCAGTGTAAAGCTAAGTTCTTCATATACCTCATAATTTGGGGGAAGATACTAAAAAAAATAGTTGTCTTTGGTCATTAAAACCTCTAATTCCCGTAAATCGGGCAAGGTTAAATCCTATTCAAAATTTGTTCATTTCTATATTATACTTACATTTGCCGAAAATAAGAAGCTAATGGAGAAATTGAAAGAACGGTGGGGAATAAGTTCAAACTGGCAGGTAATTGCCATCATCTTGGTGTTCTCGCTTAATGGCTCTTTTGCTAGCTTGGGTGGCGGGTCCTATCACCCACTTCTTTGGTCTTGATCCGGAAACTACAAAGCCCTATATCTTATATATTATTTTGAGAATTTTATTGATATTCCCCATCTATCAGATAACACTTCCTCTGGTGGGATGGCTCTTTGGTCAATTCAAGTTCTTCTGGGATTTTGAAAAAAAGATGCTGCAAAGAATGGGACTTGGCCGGTTTTTTAAGTAGTCTTTGGCCTTTGTATCAAATATACATAGCACCAGGTAAGCGTAAAAGAAGGGAAAAAATCCAGACCGGGAATGGCTTCTTCCAAAAATGAAACGAGCCCTCCTAATTTACCTACATTTCCCTTGTATAAATTGATCATCAAATAAGCTGACAAAGGCGCCCAAACAACATCAATTAACGGAAATCCATAAGAGATCATACCGATCAGATCAAACAAGATCCCTAAGAATAATTTTTGTTTTTTGCTTAATGTATTCATTCAACAGCATTAGTTGTCCCAACTTCTTTTGGCCCGGATCTGTTTATAAAGTTTGATTCCCAGCATCAGTATGACGGATACGCCAACAATGCCAACCACTCCAAAAACCCAACCCAATGTTGTTTTAAGTACCACAAGAAAAACGCAGGCAAAAAGAATAATGGTTGCTACTTCATTCCAAATTCTTAAAGCATAAGCAGAATACTCTAGATGACCTTTTGAAATTTGGTTGTACATAACCTGGCAAGACCAATGGTAACCAAAAAGCATCGCTACAAAGACCAATTTGATCAACATCCAGTTTGCTTCCAGCCAAAAGGGTTGAAGGATCAGCATCCAAACCGCAAAAACAGTAGCCAAAACAGCAGACGGCCATGTGATGATATACCAAAGTCTTTTGCTCATCAAGGCATATTGTTTTTTAAGAATTGATTGGCTAGGTTCGTCCTTTTCATCTGCCTCTTTATAATAAATAAACAATCGAATGATATAAAAAAGACCTGCAAACCAGGTGGTGACAAAAATGATATGCAGTGATTTAACGTATAAATAAGTCATTAGTAGCTACTTATGAATTCCATTTTTCAATCCATTGTACCATAACATCAACCCAGGCATCATCCTCATTCAAACAGCTGATGTGCCTGAACTCCTCTCCACCAAAAGCTAAAAACTCCTCTTTGCCTTCCATAGCGATCTCCTCCAACGTTTCCAGACAATCGGAAACAAAAGCCGGTGTAATAACGGCCAGTTTTTTTATACCCTGTTCTGGCATAGCTTCCAATTCATGATCTGTATAAGGCCTTAACCATGGGTCCTTCAACAATCTTGACTGAAATGAATTTCTATACTTCCCCTCTTCTATTCCCAACTCCTTTACGATACCTTTTGTGGTTTCAAAACACTGATGCCTGTAACAAGTCTCATGTGCCACAGATTTAGTTTCACAACAAGTTTTATCGAGTTTACAGTGTGTTCCTGTAGTATCGCCTTTATAAATATGCCTTTCAGGAATTCCGTGATAGGAAAACAAAATATGATCATAATCAAAACCTTCGAGCTCCTTCTCTAAATGCTGGCTCATTACCTTAATATAATCAGGGTGATTGTAAAATGGAGGCAGTACATCCATTTTCATTCCTTTAAATGAAGATGACAGTAGATCTTTTGCCTTCTCCACCACGGTTTCATAAGAAGACATTGCGAAATGCGGATATAAGGGAATCAAATAAACATCTGTCACATTTTGGCTCTCTAATTCGCGAAAGGCCTTTTCCATACTCATAGAACCATATCGCATCCCTAAAGCAACCGGAATATCAATTTTCTTTTTGACTTTTTCTGTAAATCTTTCAGAAATAACTACCAAAGGAGAACCTTCCTTCCACCAAATCTTTTTATAGGCTGCGGCAGATTTCTTCGGCCTAACATTTAATATGATCCCTTTGATGAGCAAAAATCGTTTCCAATAAGGAATATCAATCACCCTTTCATCCATTAAAAACTCATCCAGATAGCGCCTAACATCTTTAACTTCAGTACTATCAGGTGAACCCAAATTCACCAATAAAACACCTTTCTTTCCCAAATTACACTTCGTTTAATTTTACAATAATAAAAGCGTAAATATAATAGTTTTCAATTTTGGAATTCGATAGCTTTTGATTTTTTTTATACATATGTCATTATTCTTTCATCGTTATTTTTTTTATTTCAAACGACATCTTTTCCCAAGCTATCTATCTATTTTTGCGACATACATATTTTTATATTTACATGAAACCACCTATATTTATTGTATTTCTCAGCGTTTTCTTTAAATGAAAACGGATACTTTAAGTATGTGACAAAAGTCATGGTTTAAAATAATTCTTGTAGCGTAATTTTGGTGTTCAAGATTGAGCTAAATAGATTAGAAACCACGAATTCAATGAATCATCCTGATATGACTAAAAATTCAGATTGCAAAAAGTTTTACGTGATAGGCTTAAATTACCAAAAGGCTGACGTGGTCACCAGAAGTAACTTTAGTCTAAGTAAAGAAAATCAAAAGCAATTATTGGCTAAAGCTAAAAGAATCAATATAAAAAGTGTAGTTATTTTATCAACTTGTAACCGAATTGAGATCATGGGTTTTGCCAAGCATCCCTTTCAATTGATCTCCTTGCTATGTGAATATTCAAAAGGTACAGTTGAAGAGTTTGCCAAAGTTTCCTATGTATATAAAAATAGTGATGCCGCAGAACATGTTATTAGAATTGCTACAGGAATTGAAAGTCAGATACTTGGAGATTATGAAATCGTAGGGCAATTGAAAGATGCCTTCAATTTGGCCAAAGAAGCCAAAACTGTTAATGCATACCTTGAGAGATTGTTCAATGTAGCGCTTCACGCAAGTAAGGAAACCAAAAACAGAACAAGTATAAGCTCTGGAACAACTACTGTTTCTTATGCAGCTATACAATACATAAAAGATCATTACAGCAAAAAGCATCCGAAAAAAATTCTGGTCTATGGCCTTGGTGATATCGGACAAAGTACTGCCAGAAGTTGTGCAGAATACTTAGATGCGCATGAGATTACCATTATAAACCGTACCGAAGGCGTTGCCAAAGAATTAGCCAAAGAGATCAAAGTGGAAATGGCACCTCATCACGATCTTGCAGATCAAGTGAAGGCATCCGATATAGTAATCGTTGCAACTGGAGCTTCAAGTCCAACGGTAACGACCGATATGATCTCAGATGAAAAAGAGCAATTGATCATTGATCTCTCGATACCAAGAAATGCTGATCCCGATATAAATAAGAGTGAAGGCATCGCCATTATCGATGTAGACGTCTTGTCCAAAAAGACAAAGAAAACGCTTGAGGAAAGAAAAAAGCAAATCCCATTAGTGGAAGAAATTATTGATAAATATAAATCTGAATTTTACGAATGGTTGAATTTCAGAAGAAGTACTCCTGCCATTAATTCTCTTAAGAAGTCTTTGGAAATTATCCAGCAAGATGCCATTTCCTCACATTCAAAAAAATACGAGGATGTAAATGCTGAACTTGTTGAGGATATTACCTCTCAGATGATCAATAAGATCGTTTCTAAGTTTGCCATGCACTTAAAGTCTGAAAACACTCAGGCCAATCAAAGTATCAAGGTAATGAAAGACGTATTTAACTTAGAGCCTACAGAAAATTAATATGAACAGAACTATTAGAATTGGAACCAGGTCCAGTGAATTGGCACTTTGGCAGGCAGATACTGTCTCTAACCAACTGAAATATCTTGGGCATGAAACAGAGATCGTTAAGATAGATTCTATCGGTGATGAGGTGTTGAATAAACCTCTTTATGAACTTGGGACAACTGGTGTTTTTACCAAAAATCTTGACGTAGCTCTATTAAATGATAGAATTGACATAGCAGTTCATTCTTTAAAAGATGTTCCTACTATATTGCCAAAGGGGATTGTGCAGGCAGCAGTTCTGAAACGAGGATTGCATCATGATATTCTTGTCCTCAAAGACAATGAGGATTTTTTTACAAAAAAAACTGCTACCATTGCAACAGGGCAGTTTAAGAAGAAAGGCACAATGGCTTTATCGATTTCCACATCACGAAATAACTGATTTACGTGGCAATGTCAATACACGGATTAGAAAACTAAAAGAAAGCAACTGGAATGGGGCAATTTTTGCCATGGCAGGACTTAAACGCATTGGAATTTTACCAGATAATGTGCTAAAACTAGACTGGATGATCCCGGCACCTGCTCAAGGAGCCGTTATGGTTGCAGCACTTGAGAAAGACGTGGAATTATTGCAAATATTGTCAGAACTTAACGACAAGGAAACTGAAATTTGTGTTGGGATAGAACGAGAGTTTCTCAATAAACTGGAAGGTGGCTGTTCGGCTCCTATTGGGGCTTTGGCAATGATCAAAGATGAAGAACTCAAATTTAAAGGTGCCTTATTCAGTACGGATGGGAAACAAAAAATTGAATTTTCAAAAACAGTTCCTGTAAATCATACGACTGATATTGCTCAGTTTGCGGCTTCCTATATCCTTGATAAAGGTGGTAAAAAAATAATGAGAAAAGAAGGGGAAGTTGAAAAAGAGATCAACATTTTTTCTACCAAACATTTATCAATAGGACAGAAAAGTGCTCTTAACCAGCAGATCGGAACTGATATGAGTGATTTTATCACCATCAGATATAATCGAATTAAACCTGCTGTGGTCAAACAGCCCATAAAACATGTCATTTTTACGAGTCAAAACGCGGTGGAATCCGTTACTGATAGTTTTATGGCCTCAGAACTTAATTTTGAACATATCTATTGTGTAGGAAGACGAACTAAACGATTGATAGAGAGAAATATAGGGAAAGTGACCCATGTAGAAAATTCAGCAACTAGTCTCGCAAATTATTTGGCAGAGCAGATAAAAAATGAAAAAGCAACTTACTTCTGTGGTGATAAAAGAAGGGATGAATTACCGGACATCCTTAATAATAGTGGTGTCATTTTAGACGAAGTGATCGCCTACCAAACATTATTAAGTCCAAACCAGCTCACCAAAAAATACGATGGTCTCCTATTTTTTAGTCCTTCCGGTATAGACAGCTTTCTCAGCAAAAACAGCCCCGATCAAGAGGTGGCCTTTTGCATAGGAGGAACAACCGCAAAGGAGGCCCAAAAGCATTTTAAGACGGTAGTGGAAGCCAAGCTTCCTTCAGTTGAAAGTGTACTGAATTCGGTCAATGCTTATTTTATAAAGTAAAACTATTCATGATGAACAGAACAAGGCGACTTAGACGAACCGAGGGCATCAGAAGGCTGGTTAGAGAAAACAGCCTTCAGCTCAATGATCTTGTATACCCTATTTTTATTGAAGAAGGAAAAGGTATTGAAACTGAAATCGTTTCAATGCCGGGTATCAAAAGATTCTCTCTTGACACCATTTCCAAAGAACTTGATGAGGTTAGTCAATTGAATATTCCTGCCGTACTACTTTTTGGAATTCCCAGTTCGAAAGATGAGATTGGTTCTGAAACCTGGAATGATCAGGGTATTATTCAAAAGGCCATCCGTTTTATCAAGAAACACTATCCGCAATTATATGTGATTACAGATGTTTGTTTTTGCGAATATACCAGTCATGGTCATTGTGGAATCATCCATGACAATGATGTGGACAATGATGCCACACTTAGTGAATATTGCCAAGCAGGTGATTTCTCACGCCAAAGCCGGAGCTGATATGGTAGCCCCTTCGGGGATGATGGATGGAATGATCGCAGCCATACGCGAAGCCTTGGACCAATCTGGCTTTCCAAATCTTCCGGTGATGTCATACGCCGTTAAATATGCTTCGGCTTTTTACGGACCGTTTAGAGATGCTGCCGATTCTGCACCTAGTTTTGGTGATCGAAGAACCTATCAAATGGATCCTTCAAACCGTGATGAGGCGCTCAGAGAAGCAAATTTTGATGATCAGGAAGGCGCCGACATCTTGATGGTGAAACCAGCACTCTCCTATCTCGATATCATTAGAGATATAAAAAATAACTTTGACCGACCTGTAGCCTGTTATAATGTAAGTGGTGAATATGCCATGATTAAAGCTGCGGGCGAAAAAGGATGGATAGACGAAGAAAGAGTGATGATGGAAAGTTTATTGTCAATGAAAAGAGCCGGAGCTGACATTATCATCACTTATTTTGCAAAGGATGTGGCAAATTTCTGTTGAAAAAATAGATACATTTAAGGATAAGAAATAATCAAGAAATGAAATTAGATAAATCCATAGACCTGTTTAATAAAGGTCAAAAAAACCTTGTTGGTGCTGTTAATTCACCGGTCAGAGCCTTTAAATCTGTTGGTGGCGTACCTGTTTTTATTGATCATGCCAAAGGGAGCAAGATCTTTGATGTGGACGGAAATGAATATATCGATTTGGTTCTGTCTTACGGACCAATGATATTGGGTCACCGTCATCAAAAAGTGGAAAGATCGATTAAAAAAGCCTTAAAAAAAGGTTATACTTTTGGGGCTTCAACCAATAAAGAGATCAAACTGGCTAAAATGGTGTGTGATGCCTTTCCCGGTATGGATAAGGTTCGTTTTGTCAATTCAGGTACAGAGGCTGTATTCAGTGCTATCAGGCTGGCAAGAGCTTTTACCGGCCAAAACAAGATTATTAAATTTTCAGGTTGTTATCACGGTCATTCAGATGCCTTATTAGTTGCTGCAGGTTCGGGCTTGGCTACATTGAGTCTTCCCGGCAGCAAGGGTGTTCCGGATGAAGCCGTAAAAAACACGCTTATTGCGGAATACAACAATATTGAAAGTGTCAAAAATCATCTTGATAAGCCCATAATGATATTGCAGCTGTTATTATTGAACCCATTGCCGGAAATATGGGAGTCGTTGAACCTACTCAGGAATTCATCAGGAGCTCAGAACCATCACCCGTGAAAAGGGAATCTTATTGATCATAGATGAAGTAATGACAGGATTTAGATCAAAATTTGGGGGAGCTCAGGAATTATTGGGGATTGAGGCCGATATCACTTGTTTGGGAAAAGTGATCGGAGGTGGTTTTCCAGTGGGTGCCTACGGCGCAAGAAATGAAATTATGGAAATGGTAGCACCATTAGGGGGATATGTATCAGGCAGGGACACTTTCTGGTAACCCTATCGCTATGGCTTGTGGTATAGCGACTTTAAAGCAGCTCAAAAAGCAAAATCCTTATAAGTCATTTCGAGAAAAAAGCTTTAAAAATCAAAAGAATGCTTCTTTTATCAGCCGAAAAATATGGAGTTGATCTACAGGTAAACCATTTTGGTTCCATGATCAATCCATTTTTTACGAGTCAGGAAGTAACTGATTTTAAATCAGCTCAATTAAGCAATACAAATAGTTTTAAAGTCTTTTTCTGGCAAATGATGGAACATGGTGTGTTTTTGCCACCCTCTCAATTTGAGGCTTGGTTCCTCTCTTCTGCCTTAGACAAAAAAGACCTTGAAAAGTTAGCAATTGCGATTGACCTTTCTATGGCTAAAGTCGCTGAAAAACAAAAAATAAAATAAGATACTGAACAAGAACCATTGTTTGCATATACCGCGTTAAAATTATGATCAAAAACGATTTATATCTAAGGGCCTTAAGAGGCGAAACTGTTTCAAGACCTCCGGTTTGGATGATGCGTCAGGCTGGTAGATATTTGCCTGAATTTATTGCGATAAGAGAAAAATATGATTTTTTCACGCGCTGCAGAACTCCTGAACTGGCTTCGGAAATTACGGTTCAGCCCATTCGAAGATACGGCATGGATGCAGCCATCCTGTTTTCTGATATTCTGGTGGTTCCGCAGGCTATGAATATACCCTTTGAAATGAAGGCCGGGATTGGTCCTTATCTTCCAAATCCGTCAGGTCACAGAAAGATGTTGATCAGACGATCGTTCCTGATATCAATGAAGAATTAGGTTATGTGATGGATGCCATCAAAATGACCAAGGAAATGTTGAATAATGAGATTCCTTTAATTGGTTTTGCCGGATCTCCATGGACCGTTTTTTGTTATTGTGTTCAAGGACAAGGTTCCAAATCTTTTGACAAAGCAAAGGAGTTTTGTTTTACACAACCCGTAGCGGCACATCAGTTACTGCAAAAAATTACTGACACAACGATCGCTTATTTAAAAGAAAAAGTCAAAGCCGGAGTTGACGCAGTACAGATTTTTGACTCCTGGGGAGGAATGCTTGTCTCCTGTTGATTATCAGGAATTTTCCTGGAAATATATCCAGCAGATCATAGACGCGCTTCATACAGAAGCTCCTGTTATCGCTTTTGGGAAGGGTTGCTGGTTTGCTTTAGAAGAAATGGCAAAATCAAAAGTATCTGCTTTGGGTGTTGACTGGACGGTTAGCCCAAAAATAGCACGTGCACTTAACACATAATAGCGTTACTTTACAAGGAAATATGGATCCGTCAAGGTTGTTATCGCCTCCTGCAGACATCAAGAAGTTGGTCACACAAATGATCAATGAATTTGGAAAAGATAAATATATTGTAAATTTAGGACATGGTATTTTACCAAATATACCGGTAGATCATGCCAAAGCCTTTATTGATGCTGTAAAAGAATACGAGGCTTCATAAGCCTTTAAAGAAAGAAAGAAAATGAATAAAGAACTCATTCAAAAATATAATATTCCCGGGCCCAAGATACACGAGTTATCCCACTGTTCCGTTTTGGGACAAGGAAGGAATCTCTCTGGACGACTGGAAGGAAACCACTGTTAGGGCATTTAAGGAAAGTAATGACACGGAAGGGATCAGTTTGTATATTCATTTACCCTTTTGTGAAAATCTATGTACTTTTTGCGCTTGCCATAAAAGAATTACTAAAAGGCACAGTGTGGAGCAACCCTATATTGAAACTGTCCTTAAAGAATGGGATCTGTACTGCGATCTTTTGGTAGACAAACCAAAAATAAGAGAAATTCATTTAGGAGGTGGTACGCCAACTTTCTTCTCTTCTGAAAACCTTAGAAAATTAATTGACGGAATTTTTAAAAGAGCCGAAAAATTCAAGGAATTTGAATTTAGTTATGAAGCCCATCCTAACCATACAAGCGAAGATCAGTTGCAAACCTTATACGACCTTGGCTCAAGAAGAAATAGTTTTGGTATTCAGGACTATGATCCTGTGGTTCAGAAAGCCATCAATCGAATTCAGAGTTTTGAGCAAATTGAAAAAATTCACAACCTGTCAAAAAAGGTGGGTTACACTTCTATAAGTCACGATCTTGTTTTTGGACTTCCCTTTCAAACGGAACAGAGCATTCGAAACACCATTAAAAATACTATTGCGCTGAAACCCGATCGAATTGCCTATTATAGTTACGCTCATGTACCCTGGATCAAAGGCGTTGGTCAACGTGGATTTGATGACAACGATCTTCCTAAAGACAAAGAAAAACGTCATTTATATGAATTAGGAAAACAGCTTTTCTTTGATGCCGGTTATGTCGAAATTGGTATGGACCATTTTGCCTTGCCTACAGATTCACTTTATAAAGCAATGACATCCAAAAAATTACATAGAAATTTTATGGGTTATACTGCTGGTAAAACAGAGCTTATGATCGGTCTGGGTATGTCTTCCATAAGTGATTCCTGGTATGCCTTTGCTCAAAATGAGAAATCAGTAGAAGACTATACTGAAAAAGTGAACCAAGGGATCATTCCTATTTTCAGGGGCCATTTGCTCACTGAAAATGACCTGATCATCAGAAAGCATATTCTGAATTTGATGTGCAATCTTGAAACACAATGGAACCTGGATCTTGACGAGGAAACCAAAACGGGTATTTTGGAAAGGCTGACAGAGATCTTCGATGACGGACTCATAGAAATTTCAGGGAATAAATTGATCGTAAAGGAAAAAGGACGCATGTTTGTCAGAAATATTTGTATGGCTTTTGACCTCAGGCTCATTAACAATAAGCCCGAAACCAGAATCTTCTCTATGACGATTTAAGCCAATACTTTTATAGCTTTCCTATGCCCAAACTCTATTTGGTTTTGGAACCATATTTCTTCATGAATTTATCCAATTTCGGGTTGATGACAGCCCTGCAATAGCCTTGATTCTTATTATTGTTGTAATAATTTCTATGGTAATCTTCAGCTTGATAAAATACATCTATAGCTGATACTTCAGTAACAATCGGATCAGCATAAACACCTTCTGCTGTTAATTGAGCTATGATGGTTTGTGCATCCTTTTGTTGTTCTTTATTGTGATAAAAGATCGCCGACCTGTATTGGGTCCCAACATCAGCACCTTGACGGTTTAGGGTAGTTGGATCGTGGGTATAGAAAAATACATCCAGCAATTCTCTGTAAGAGATCACTGAGGGATCATAAGTAATCTGAATGGCTTCAGCATGCCCGGTAGTTCCGGTACAAACTTCCTTATAGGATGGGTTTTTTACGTGCACCACCGGTATAACCCGGAAGTACTGTTTCAACACCTTTAAGTTGCTGAAATATGGCTTCAGTACACCAAAAACATCCGTTTCCGAAGGTGGCAATTGCAAGATGATCTTTCATAAGTTTTTTGTTTTGTTGAGCTGAGATTGATAGGGTTGAAAAAAATATTGTCAAGTATAAAAATGAATGATGTAATTTCATGTTGCTTGTTTTAGTGGGTTAAGACGTATGAAATCTTTCTTCATTACAGTTGTGTCTTATCAATTTTTCGAAATAAGTTGATAAGGAAATGCGATCAAACTTTCAGCCCCATTTTCACCCACACTGGCGACACCAAAAAGATAGTTGTCAATCACCAGGTTCTCGAAGGTATAATCGTTCGTTTTACCAATGAATCGGCTAAACTCCCATTGGGCAGAAGTGGTTTTCCTCCAGTAAACTTTATAGCCTATGAGTCCTTTATCGTCACTTTTATCCCACTGTAATTTGGCTGAAGCTTCAACCGCACCTCCTATACTGAGGTTTTTCGGTGCTTCCGGGGCTGATGCCAGTGAAGCCAGTGTTAATGCATTTACTGCGGTCAGTTTGGCGGTATAATCAAAATCAACACCACTAATTACATCTCCGTAGCTGATACCGTTTTCTTCTCTAATGTCCTGATGCTGTCTGTTATAATTCTCATGGGTTTCCATGATCCGGACACCGGTAAAGCCTTCGTCGTTAAATGGCCTGTGATGACCTCCTCTTCCAAACCTGTCCAACCTGTATATCATGATGGCATCAAGATTGGTCATATATGCATCGGTTATTTTATCGATATACCTTGCCAATTGTCGTGAAGGTCCATCAACCTCACCCCCATAAAACCTCATGGCGCTTCTTTCTTTTTCCGTCAAATTCATAGAAATGGCTTCAGAAAAAACCCTAAAGGTTGTGTTGTCAATAACACCATCTATTCCATGGTAGTTGCCGATCATATCATTATTGATCACACCAATAATATCCCATCCTTCTTTTTTCGCTTTTTGAGCCAAATGTTTACCGCCAAACAAGCCTTGCTCCTCACCCGATAATCCTACATAGATGATAGATACGGGAAACTGATATTTTGATAAAACTCTTGCTGCTTCAATTGTTCCGGCCATTCCGGATGCATTATCATTCGCACCGGGAGCGTCGTCAGTGAAATTGTTCGGGTCAGAAACCCGGCTGTCGATATCCCCGGACATGATCACATAACTGTTCGGATAGGTTGTACCCCTTTGAATCGCCAGTACATTGACGATATAGGTATCCTTCACTATTCTTCTGTCATTTTTTGGTTCAAGAGTGGATTGAAATTGTACATCAAGGCATCCTTCACATGCTTCTGAAATCTTGTCAAACTCTCCTTTGATCCAGCGTCGTGCCGCTCCAATACCTCTTGTTTCGGATACAGTATCTGATAAAGTATGACGGGTGCCAAAATCAACAAGCTTGTTGATGTCCTTCTCTATCCTTTCTGCAGAAGGGGCTTCGGCGATCTCATATAACATTTTTGACACTTTGCTTTGAGCAACAACTGATGTACCCAATACCACTAACAAATAAAATAAATAATTTTTCATAATAGATTTTTATATTCTTTCAAGTACTTCAATAACCTTTGACAACATCTCATCTGTAAATTCCAGGTGTGTCACAATTCTCAACTTTCCTTCACCCATAGAAATGATCTTGATTTGCTCCTTTTCCAATGCTGTTAAAAACAATTTTTCGTCAAGATGCTTATGCAATTTAAAAATGATGATGTTGGTCTCAACAGGTTCTACTTTTTCAACCCAATCAGATGCCTTCAGTGCCTTTCCCAGTGATTTTGCCCGGTCGTGGTCTTCTTGCAGTCTGTCAACATTGTGGTCAAGAGCATAAATTCCTGCGGCTGCAAGATAACCCACCTGCCGCATACCTCCTCCAAAAAGTTTTCGCAGTCGAATGGCCTTATGGATATTTTCTTCAGAAGACAATAGTAAAGATCCGATAGGTGCGCCCAAACCTTTAGATAAGCATATGGATATCGAATCGAATAATTTTCCATATTGCTTCGGTTCTTCATTTTTAGCGACCAGCGCATTAAACAATCGTGCCCCGTCTAAATGATAAGAAAGTCCCCTTTCTGCACAAACCTTTTGAATTTTCTCTAATTCCGTATAATCCCAGCAAGCTCCCCCTCCTTTATTGGTCGTGTTTTCGACCACTACAAGACTTGACAATGGTAAATAGTATTGTTCCGGATCATTGATCACTTCGCTGAGCTGTTCGGCTTTAAACATCCCTCTGTGTCCATCTATAAGCTTGCAGGAAACACCGGAATGAAAAGAAGCTCCTCCGCTTTCATAATTATAAACATGTGACCATTTATCACAGATCAATTGTTCTGCAGGTTGTGTATGCAATTTTATCGCTGTTTGGTTTGCCATGGTGCCTGACGGAAAAAACAGTGCCGCTTCCATACCAAAAAGAGAAGATATTTTATTTTGTAAGGCTATAACCGTGGGGTCTGAATAAAAGACATCATCTCCAACTTCAGCCTTCATCATAAAATCCAGCATCTCAGGGGTAGGACGTGTTATGGTATCACTTATCAGGTTAATCTCTTTCTTGATCATCATGGCTTTTGTTTGGGTATCAATCTTTAAAGCGGCTTACCAATCGACCCAGAAAATCAAAACTACTTTCCAGATCGAATTTAAAAACATCATTTTCTTTTTTTTGTGCTAACTGGTTGATCGCTATATCTGTTAATTGTAAAATCCTGGGATATCCTCCAGTGGTTGGGCAATCTCTCATCAAAATGATCAATGTTCCTGAAGGAGTAAGCTGCACCGTTCCGGGAATCGTAGTAGAAGTAATGATCTCTGAATCCTTGAGCCCAGGGAACTTATTTTTTAACTGATACCCCATCCTGTTGTTCATGCCACCAATCTTAAACCGCTTTGAAAAAAGTAATTCTCTATGCTTTTTTGTGAGCCGGTTAAATTCAGGGCCTTTGGTAACTTCCAGTTTCCTGGCCTCAAAATGTGCACTTTTCACCTTGACCTTAGAGGAGGTCAACCTCAAGACTGGTGTCATAAGAAGCAATTCTTAAGCGGTCTCCCTTATGAATCGTTTCCTGTGATGTAATTCCATCGTAATAGGAATAACTTTTTAATTTATTTTCCGTAAGAAATCCTCCCTTGACACCAAGATAGGCACGAACACCACTTACAAGCGAACCAAAACTCAAAACATCACTTGTTTTAACTTCATAAACATGATTCATTTTGATCGGAGAGCCATTAATTTCCGGAGACATGTCTGCTCCTGTAAGAACGATCAAAGAGTGATCTTCAAACATTATTTTTGGCCCGATCATGGTCATTTCAAGCACAGGCAATTTTTCATCATTATTAAGCAACTTATTGGCTAAAATAGCGCTGAACTTATCCATGGCTCCTGAAATAGGCACCCCAAAAGAGCGATATCCCTTCCTCCCCAGATCCTGGATAGAAGAATGCATTCCTTCTGATAATATCAAAATATTATTATCCATAAACCTCACTTTCTATTTTATAAATACCAGCCTCAACTTCTTTCTTAATCGCTGTATATGTCAATTTATCCACAGGTACGAATTTCACTTGATCTCCGGACACCGCAAAACAAGGAGGAAATACATCCACATTAAAAAAATTCAGCGGAGAGTTTCCAATAATATTCCAACCTCCCGGACTTTCTTTTGGGTAAATACCGGTTTGATTCCCGGCCAAAGCCACATCTCCTTTGCTGACCTTCATTCTGGGCTTGTCCTTTCTTGGAAATTCCAAGGCTTCTGGCAAACCTCCCAGGTAGAGGAAGCCAGGTAAAAATCCAATAAAATAAACATCATAAAAGGGATCACTGTGAAGGGCTATGATTTTTTCCTTTGATAGCTTTTTCGCCTTGGCCATAACCGCTAAGTCTAATGCAAACTCATCGTCATAACAAACCGGGATCTTCCAGATTTTATTGGCAGTAAGCAGTTTTTGATCTTTTGAGGCGTAAATCTCTTTAAGATCTGCCACTACACCTGAGTATTTGATTCTGGCAGTATCGAAAAAAACCGTCAGTGAATTATAGGCTGGTACTGTTTCTAAAACATATTCTCCCATGTCCGCGTGGATCTTGTGCCTGAACAAGTTGATATTTCTTAAAATATCTTTTTCTATCCTTTTAGGCCAGTGAATAAGAACTGCAATACTTCCTAATGGCTTATATGTTAACTTATATAAATTCAATTGATCTGATGTTTAAAATCATATAATAACTTTGCTATTTGCACCGCATTCACATGGTCTCCATGTATGCATATCGTATCTATGTCAACTTTCTTTGTCAGCTTGTTTACCGATGTTACGCATTGCTTTCTGATCATTTCTTCAACCCTGCACTTAATTTCTTCAGGATCGTCAATAATAGCATCGGGCGCTGTTCTAGAAACCAAAGAAAAGTCGTCATTGTAATTTCGATCCGCAAAAACTTCTACACAAATGGAAATACCTCTTTGCCTTGCCAGCTTTTCAATAACCGAATTAAATGGCACATAAAGGAAAATATCATTGTTAAGTTCCTGCATCACCTCAATGACCAATTCTGCCATATCTTCTGATTTTGCAGCTAAATTATAAAGGGCTCCATGTGGCTTAACATGATGTAGTCTCATACCTATGGATGCCGCAATTTCATTCAGCTCAGAAATTTGCTCTAAAAGCTGAAGTTTCAACAATTGTTTTGGAACTTCCAGCTCCTTTCTGCCAAAATGATCGCGATCAACAAAAGACGGATGTGCACCGATTTTAACGCCGTGTTTTTTAGCCATCATCAACGTATCTCTCATGCTTTCAGCATCACCGGCATGTCCGCCACAAGCAATATTGCATGAATCAAGATAAGCCATGATCTCCTGATCATTACCAATCCCTTCGCCTAAATCACAATTAATATCCATACTACATCGAATAAAACACTTTCCAAATACTCTTGGCGCCTAGAAAAATAGCAACGCCTAAGATAATAAATCCAAAAACATTTTGACTAAGGTTATTGACGTAACTTCCTAAAACGCTTCTTTTATTCATCACCCATAAAAGAAAACCACTAATCACCGGTAACAGGATGCCATTAGTTACCTGAGCAAATTTAATAATCTCAATAGATTTAATGTTTAAGGAGGAGAACAATACCCCTAAAAAGAGGATGAACATCCATACTGACCTGACCTTTTTTGATTTCATACCATCTTTCCAGCCAAATATCCCTCTTGCAACATATGCCGCAGCCAGTGGAGCCGTAATGGCCGAGGTAATTCCAGAGGCAAAAAGACCCAGGGCCATAAAATATTTTGCCGTGGCCCCATATAACGGAACCAAACCTTCTGCAAGGTCAACCGCATTCTGGATCTCGTTTAGTTTGGAACCTGCAGCAGATATAATAATTGCCATAGAAACCATCCCTCCTACTAAAATAGCAACAATGGTATCTTTTACAGCAAATTTTAAGTCGGTAGGCTTTTTCCACTTTTCCTTGACAAGTGAGGCATGTAAAAAAAGATTATAAGGCACCACAGTGGTCCCAATAAGTCCAACAATGGTCAACAATCCATTTTCAGGAATAGAAGGAACAAAAAGCCCCTTAAAAACCGCCTCCGGATCAGGTCGTGTAATAAACGCTGTCACCAAAAAAGAAAAACTCATCAAAACGACCAGGGCAATAAGACTCCTTTCCAAAACCTTATAACTCCCGCTATACAACAAGCCAAAAGCCAAACCCCCAAGCACAAGGCTAAGAAAATTGATCTCCCAACCCAACAGCACCAATTTATTGTTTGGGAAAATAGCAGAGAGGCCTAAAACACCTCCACTTATATTTCCGGCTTCATAGGCCGCATTCCCTATTATTATGGCCGAGAGCACTAAAACTATAGCTCCCACCCTAAAAATGGGTTGTTCAATTTCCTGCCGTAAAATTTCCGATAATCCTTTTTGACTGATAAGTCCAAGTCGTGCCGACATCTCCTGTAAAACAATAGTAGCGGCTATTGACAACAACATGGCCCAAAGCAGTTGATATCCAAAATTAACTCCTGCAATACTGCAAAGCGTCACGGTTCCGGGACCTATAAACGCTGCCGCTATTAGGGTGGCAGGACCAATTTGGGAAAACCATTTTTTCATCAGCGCTAAAAATTAGTCCATACCTATCGGAGATCCATCAGGGATCTTAGGAGCCACTTTCGTGTCTTTTGTTGAAGGATCCTTCATAAACTTGCGAATCGTTTCAACCCAATGCACATCCATCTCTCCTTGGGCTCCTTTGGATTTATTGCCTTCCAAATAAGTAACCAGTTCTTTTAATTTTTTAAAACCAATGGCTTTTACCTGAGGATAGATCTCTTCGCTAACCAATAAATGAAAAATACTATTGAGCAACTGCTCATTGATCACCTGCTGTAATTCAGCATCCTGATCAGTTTTATGTGTCTTTTTAAAAGAATGCTCAAAAAGTACATCAAAAACTTCGTCGAGATCCAATTGCTTCTCATTCATGCTTTTATTGGCTATTAACCTTGAGGCTCTTTCAGGATGAAGGATAAAAGAGAAGGTCAGGTCCGATGCCGTGGCCGCTGCTCCAAAAGGATCAAATGCTACTCCCAATTTACTTTTAAATGACTCCCTCGATCTGGGATAACCCATTGCTCTGGGAGGAAAAAGCTCCAACACTTGAGAAGGAATTTTTAAAGTTTGAACGTCCACCGTTTTCATCAATACCTCAAGTGCCCTTCTTTGCTCACTAGGATCTAATTGCTTGACGGCAAGTGGGGCATCTCCCTTGACGGCATAAGCATAGTCCAGTCCGCCTATCATTTTGCTGACTGCTTCTGTTTGGTATCTGTGGTAAAAATACAAAGGGACAAAAACGTCTTCCAAACTTGTATAGGCATCATCCTTTTTTATGTTGTCCAAAGAGAACCTGTTTATGGCGAATTTTCGAACCTCTAATACATTTTCAAGTTCCTTGACAATATCATTTCCATTGTCCCATAAATGGGCATAGGCATGTGCTCCTCCCTGAGCCCTTGCGTCACTATCAGAAATATATCTGAAGCCTTTGCTGTAAGCATCATCCAAAATTCGCTGTAAATTTTCAGCTTCATTCTCAGGAAACTCGCCATAGGCGTAGGTCACGGTAATTTTATCCCAATCTCCTATTCCTGTAGTATAGGCATTAGAAAAATCAAGCCGGTCGCCGGCTACAGTGATCAAGGGATGAGGATAGTCCATTACTGAAGCTCTGTTCTGGGTACTTGCCGCAAAATTATGAGCAAATCCCAGGGTATGCCCCACTTCATGAGCAGATAGTTGTCTTATTCGCGCCAAGGCCATTTCCATGGCAAATTGATCATTAGTTTCATTGTTGGCATAAGGAGCCTGAAGAGCCTGTGCTATCAAAAAATCTTGTCTGATCCTTAAAGAACCCAAACTAACATGGCCTTTGATGATCTCTCCTGTTCTGGGATCTGATATGCTACTCCCATAACTCCAACCTCTTGTTGACCTATGTACCCATTGAATAACATTGTATCTCAGGTCTAGTGGATCGGCATCATCCGGTAAGATCTTTACCTGAAAGGCATTTAGAAAACCTGCAGCCTCAAAGGCCTGGTTCCACCAGGAGGCTCCTTCTAATAAAGCCGAGCGTACAGGTTCGGGAGTGCCAGGGTCCAAATAATAAATAATTGGCTCCTTGGCTTCACTTCTTTCCGCAGTTGGGTCCTTTTTCTCCAATCTATGCCTGTAAATCAACTTTTTTACGATAGGTTCGTTCACCGGAGTAGCATAATCCATATAACTCATAGGGTAACCACCGGAACGCGCATCAAAAACCCTTGGCTTATATCCTCCGTCTGGAAGCTCTACAAAAGAATGATGTTGATGAACGGAAACCGATGCTGCATCGGGGCTTACGCTGTATATCTCCCTTCCCTTTGGCTGTCCTGTAAAGGTCAAAACAGCATCAAATTCAACATTCTTGGGAAAAGCTTTTGTCCGTTCCATATGCATGGCACTCCTGCTTTTATCCAGACTATAACTTCCCTGATCTGCACTTTTTAATCTTTCAGCCACTCCATGTGCATCACGAATCAGAAAATCAGTAATATCTATCAATAAAATACCACCTTTTTCCTCCAGAATTTCAAAGCCGTATAACACAGATTTAGCAAAAGCTTCTTCAATTGAATTTCTTTCCTTTTCATTATCGGTTATGGCACGGTAACGCTGATTGGGCTGAATGAGCAGCAATTTATTCCCGGCACGCTGGAATAAAACCACAACGCCGTTTCCCAATTGCCCTCTGTCTAAACCAATGTCATTTGATCCCAGGCCCTCAGACAAAGCATTCACATATAAAAATTCCTTGATCGAGATGTTCAACCTCCAAAAAAACTTTATCGGCCTTTTTGTCGTAATGAAAATTAAATAAGCCTTTTTGTTGGGTCGTATTTTGATTATCAGCCAAAAATTGAGCATTTATGGTTTGAAAAAATACAATGAATAGTAATGGGAATAGAAGTTTGGTCATGATATATATATTTTTGCTAAATGGATAAAAATAAGACGAAAATTTCAATTTCATTAAAATTCACAGTCTCATTTTTTAGTTTATTTTTGCCACATGGTTACATCAGATCAAATTAAAGACATCATAGAACGCATAGATAATCTAAGAGACTATCTTGACATTGACAAAAAACTGATTGAGATCTCAAATGAAGAGGAGAAAGCTTCTGATCCCGATTTTTGGAATAATTCAAAAGAAGCGGAAAAGGTCATGAAAATCTTAAGAGGCAAAAAGAAATGGGTAGATGACTACAGACTGGTAAAATCGTATGGTGAAGATTTAAACGTCCTATTTGATTTTTATAAAGAAGATGAAGCTACTGATCAGGAAGTTACGGAACAATATACAAAAACGATTCATCTTCTTGAGTCTTTGGAATTCAAAAATATGCTTTCTGAGGAGGGTGACAGCTTAAGTGCAGTACTTCAAATTACGGCTGGTGCGGGAGGCACCGAAAGTTGTGACTGGGCCCAGATGTTGATGCGTATGTATATGATGTGGAGTGAAAAACAAGGTTTTAAGATAAAGGAACTTAATTATCAGGAGGGGGATGTTGCTGGTATTAAAACGGTTACCCTTGAAATTGATGGTGAATATGCCTTTGGCTATTTAAAAGGAGAAAATGGCGTTCACAGACTTGTCAGGATCTCACCTTTTGACAGTAATGCCAAAAGACACACCTCCTTTGCTTCAGTATATGTTTATCCTTTGGCAGACGATACCATCGAGATCGATATCAATCCAGCTGATATTACCTGGGATTTTGCACGATCAGGCGGTGCAGGTGGGCAGAATGTAAATAAGGTTGAAACCAAGGCCATATTACGTCACAAACCATCGGGTATCATGGTGGTTAATTCAGAAACTCGCTCCCAGCTTGAAAATCGGGAAAAAGCCATGCAGATGTTGAAATCACAACTCTATGAAATCGAACTTCAGAAGCAACGAGAGAAAAGAGACAGCATAGAAGCGGGTAAAATGAAGATCGATTTTGGCTCTCAGATCAGAAATTACGTGATGCATCCCTATAAATTGGTTAAAGATGTGCGAACCGGAGAAGAAACCGGCAATGTTGATGCCGTAATGAACGGAGACATTGACAACTTTATCAAGGCTTTTTTAATGGAAAATTCGGATAAGACCAATTCCAAAAATGAATTATAAATATGGGAAACCCAAAAATTGAAACCGTTATTTTCGATCTGGGAGGCGTGCTGGTTGACTGGAATCCTGAATATTTATACTCCAAAATATTCAAGGATGATCCAAATAAAATGAAGTGGTTCCTTAATACAGTCTGTTCACCGTCCTGGAACATGGAACAAGATGCAGGCAGAAGCTTTGATGAGGGCTCTGAAATATTGATTCAAGAATACCCTGAATACAAAAAAGAGATCTTGGTTTTTTATGAGCGGTGGGAAGAAATGTTAAAAAGTGAAATAGAAGATACTGTATTGATTTTAAATTTATTAAAAGAATTGAACAAAGTAAAACTTTATGCTTTGACCAACTGGAGCTCCGAGACTTTTCCTATAGCTCAGCAGCGTTTTGGCTTCTTAAAACAGTTCGAAGGCATCGTGGTTTCAGGGGAAGAAAACACCAGAAAACCTTATTCAAAAATCTACAAAATAACACTTGAAAGATACCAGCTCGCACCGGAAACATGCCTTTTTATAGATGACAGTATTGACAACGTAAATGCTGCAAAGTCTCTAAATATCAATGCTTTACATTATACAAATGCCATGCAATTAAGAACGGACCTCCATCAATTGGGACTTCTTACTTAAACAGATGCTTTTTTCAAATCGAATTGAACCCTTTATTTAGTCGAAAACGAACTCATTTCTTATGGCCTAAATAGGTCACAAGATGGTATTTTCTTGTTAGCACTTAAACAGGTGAAGACCATGCCTGATTAGCTATAAAATCAACCGTAAAATGACTGTTTTTAACTTATAGATATTTCTTATAGCTACTATTTTAACGACTGATAATCAAAATATAATAGATTTTATATAAAGTTATAGATTAATATTTAAAATGTCATCGTTAGATTTGTATTTCGGTTCATTTATTGCCGTAAAAAAACCTGATTTCGACTTCGATCACTCACTATTTGATCTTGTTTTACTGTTAAAAATGAGACGCATTATAACGCAACTGGAAAATGCCATTTGTCGATAAGTTCCATCCTTCTGTCTAGATATATTCTCTTCCTTGATTTTAATTTTTATTTTAGCGTATCAATTCCAAATCTTAAAATATTTTTTATGCCACTACTAATCGTTTTGTTGGGAATCATCTTATTGTTTGTTTTAATCGCCGTTTTCAAATTAAACGCTTTTCTATCATTCATTATCGTCTGTCTTCTTGTAGGAATTTTGCAAGGAATGGAATTGAATAGTGTCATACAGTCTATCCAAACAGGTATAGGCAACACCCTTGGTTTTTTAGTACTCATACTTGGCTTGGGTGCCATGCTGGGTAAATTGGTTGCCGATAGCGGTGCAGCCCAGCGAATCACCACTAAACTTGTCGATAGTTTTGGTATTAAATATATTCAATGGGCAGTTGTTCTGGCCGGATTCATCGTTGGTATTCCCATGTTTTATACGGTTGGATTTGTGATCCTGATCCCTTTGGTTTTTACGGTAGCAGCAGCAACCAACCTGCCCTTGATCTATGTTGGACTTCCCATGCTCACCTCGTTATCAGTTACACACGGTTTTCTGCCACCTCATCCTGCTCCCACAGCCATCGCAGGGATGTTTGAAGCCAGCATAGGAAAAACGATGTTATACGGCATCATCGTTGCCATACCAGCCATTATTATAGCGGGACCCTTGTTTTCAAGAACGATCAAGAATGTTGTGGCTACCCCCCTCCCGGAGTTCTATAACCCGGTAATTCTCAAAGATGAGGAAATGCCAAAAATGGGAGTCAGTGTTTTCACGGCCCTCCTACCTGTGATCCTTATCGGACTATCCACCGTATTCGATTATATATTACCGTCAGGATTTCCACTGAGAAATTTGATCCTTTTTATGGGAAACCCTGTTATGGCTATGCTGATATCCGTTTTGGTCGCTATTTACACACTGGGATTATCCAGGGGTAAGAAAATGGCCGAGGTAATGACTTCTGTAGCTACTTCTGTTTCCAGTATTACCATGGTACTGTTAATTATTGCCGGAGCCGGCGGACTTAAACAGATCCTTGTTGACAGTGGCGTAAGCGAATACCTGGGTGATTTACTAAGGGACTCGAGTATTTCTCCCCTGGTATTAGGTTGGTTGATCGCCACCATCCTGAGGGTTTGTATCGGATCAGCTACAGTGGCAGGGCTTACAGCTGCAGGAATCGTTTTACCATTGGTTTCAGGAACCGGTGTAAAACCAGAGTTAATGGTACTTGCCATCGGATCAGGAAGCCTTATGCTTTCGCATGTAAATGATGGTGGATTCTGGCTTTTTAAGGAATATTTCAATCTATCTGTAAAAGAAACGTTGCGCACCTGGACTGTCATGGAAACCATGGTAGGTATTATTGGAATCACGGGTGTCCTAATTTTAAATCTCTTTATCTAAAACGAATATCTTATGAACACATTAGTATCTGAACGCATTAAAGAACTCGATCTGCAATTCCCACCTGCTCCCAAACCTGCCGGTGTTTATCGTCCCATTTTGGTGATTGACAAATTTTTATATGTTTCCGGGCAGGCACCGATCAATTTTGATGGCTCGATGATGCAAGGTCGCGTCGGAGAAAATCTAAGCCAGGAAGAAGGCTACAAAGCGGCGAGACAAGTAGGTCTTACCATGCTTTCGACCATCTTGACCCACTTTGGCGATATTGACAAAGTAAAGAGAATTGTTAAAGTATTCGGGATGGTGAATTGCACCCCTGATTTTCAACGCCAACCTCTGGTCATGAATGGCTTTAGTGAATTAATGGCCGAAGTGTTTGGCCAGGAATACGGCATTGGTGCCCGCAGCGCTGTGGGTATGATGCTACCCGATGGAATTCCTGTTGAAGTAGAAGCCATGTTCGAACTATACTAGACCGACCATGGTAGATCAACATTGGTACGAGTTATCTGAAACGAAAACGACTTCAAGCCCTGCCCTACTTGTTTATCCGAACAGGGTGCAATACAATGCGGCGCTTATGCTGAAAATAGCAGGAGACGCCAACCGGTTACGACCTCATATCAAAACCCATAAAATGGCAGAAATCATCCAATTGCAACTACAATTGGGTATCCAAAAATACAAATGCGCCACTTTGACCGAGGCTGAACTTTTAGCTAAAACAGGGGCTCCGGATGTGCTGCTGGCCATGCAACCGGTTTCTGTTCATCTTGAAAATTTTATTCATTTGATCGAAGACTTTCCTAAAACAAAGTTTTCTACCCTGGTCGACAACTATCAATCTTTTGAAGCATTCAAGAAAACCGCCTTTGATAAAAACCTCATCATCGATCTTTGGGTGGATATTAATAATGGTATGAACAGAACGGGCATAAAGCCAGGAAAAGAGGCAGAACTCCTCTATAAATCTATTTCTAAGGAACCTCTTCTCAACCTAAAAGGTCTTCATGTTTATGATGGCCATATTCATACCGCTGATCCATATCAAAGAGAAGCTGAGTGCGATGCTGATTTTAAGCCCGTAATTCAATTAAAAGAAGCCCTCGAATCAGAAGATTATCCGGTACCCACCATAATTGCCGGTGGCACCCCCACCTTTCCCATTCATAAAAAGCGAAAAGGTGTAGAATTGAGCCCGGGCACCCCATTACTATGGGATGAAGGTTATGGCAGCCAGTACAGCGACCTTGAATTTCTTCCGGCGGCTACACTGCTAACACGTATCATCAGTAAGCCGGAAAAAGATTTGATCTGTTTTGATCTGGGACATAAATCTGTGGCCTCTGAAATGCAGTTGCCCAGAGTCAAATTTTTAGGGAACCATGATTTCGAACAGATCTCTCAGAGTGAGGAACATTTGGTGGTAAAATGTAAAAATAGTGACGCTTATTTGATTGGCGATACTTGCTATGCTTTACCCATACACATCTGTCCGACAGTATCAAAATACCCCAAAGTACTCACTGTTGAAAATCAAAAAATAACGGGCTCCTGGAGGGTTTCAGCTCGAGATCATTAATGATATGAATACTAAAATTAAAATTATGAAAATCACTATCATTCAATTACTTATGGTTTTTTTGTTTCTCAGTTGCGATACAAAAAATACTTCTTATGAGGCGCCTGAAAATGTAGTCAAAAATTCGATTGAAGGTTCTTGGAAACTCGTATATGCTGACATCAGAGAAAACGATTCCCTGCAAATCAAGGACCTTAGTAAAACCGATTTTATCAAGATCCTTAACGGCAGTCACTTTGCCTTTTTCAACCAGGATCAAGGAACAAGTGAAAACTTTATGGCAGGAGCCGGCACCTACACCTTCAATGGTTCAGACTATGCAGAAACACTTGATTTTATCAATGCACCTGATTACAGAGGACATGTTTTTCCTTTTAAGGTAGAGATCAAAGGAGACTCGCTGATCCAGCAGGGCCACGAAAAAATTGAATCCGCCGGACTTGACAGGTATATACTGGAAAAATATATTAGAATTAAAACTAAAAATTAGACCATGCTCATCTTTGATGCACACCTCGACCTTTCCATGAACGCTTTAGAATGGAACAGAGACCTCCGATGGACGGTTGAAGACATAAGGAAAAGCGAAAAAGGCATGAGCGACAAGCCTGACCGGGAAAAGAACACAGTTTCTTTTGATGCCATGCGCAAAGGTCAGGTAGGACTGTGTGTTGCCACTCAGATCGCCAGATATGTAAAAAGAGACAGTAAACTCCCTGGCTGGAATTCACCTGAACAGGCCTGGGCACAAACACAGGGACAATTGGCCTGGTATAAAGAAATGGAAAGAGAAGGGCATTTGATATCCATTTGCAATAGTGAAGATCTCAAACAGCACTTGGATTTGTGGAAAGACCCAAAAGCAGATAGCCCTATTGGATATATTTTAAGCTTGGAAGGTGCAGATTCAATTGTCACACTTGATCACCTGGAACGTGCCTGGGAACAAGGCTTACGTGCCATAGGGCCTGCCCATTACGGCCCTGGTACATATGCGCATGGCACCGATTCTGTTGGAGGTATCGGTCGAAAAGGAAAAGAGCTGTTAAAAAAAATCGCCTCATTAGGACTTATCCTCGACGCAACGCATCTCTGTGACCAAAGCTTTTGGGAAACCATGAAGGTATACGAGGGCCCTGTTTGGGCCAGCCATAACAATTGCCGAAAATTTGTCAACCATAACCGGCAATTTGCTGATGAGCAAATAAAAGAACTAATTGATCGAAAAGCTGTGATCGGAATTGCACTTGATGCATGGATGATGGTTCCAAATTGGGTAAGAGGCGTTTCAACACCCCAATCCATGGGCGTCACACTTGATCTTATGATCAACAACATAGACCATATCTGCCAGCTTGCAGGAAACACGGAACATGTGGGTATTGGTACTGATCTTGACGGAGCCTTTGGTAAAGAGCAAAGTCCTGCTGATCTGGATACAATTGCCGACCTCCAAAGTATCCCGGAAAGATTAAAGAAAAAAGGGTACGCACAAAGTGATATTGAAAATATCATGCATAATAATTTTATATCATTTTTACTTAGAACCTGGAACTAATAAATGCTATCAAATATAGTGCAAACAAGAAGCTTTTAAGACTTCTCCTATCGTCGGGAAATATGAAACGGAACGAAGCTTTTTTTTCGACTAAAAACATGTTCGATCGATAAGAATTATATACATTTGATCAGTAAAACAATATATAAATCATTCAAATAATTATAAAATTCACAGGATATGAAAAGAATCTTATCAGTATTTATTTTTGGACTCATATTGATCGCAGGAAGCTGCCAAAAAGAAGTTCGTGTTGAAAAATCTAAATTCAAATTGGTGAACAGGGTCTTTATGTTAGGTGATGAAAAATTTACCGGTGTTGCCTATGAAAATTACACAGATGGCACTTTAAAAAGTGAATGGACCTTACTGAACGGAATAGAACACGGACCAGGCAATACCTACTATCCAAATGGCCAAGTAGACGAAAAAATATTATGGAAAGACGGGGAAAAAGACGGCCCTTATGAGAAATATTATGATGACGGGCAGCTTGAAGTAAAGGCCCAATACGCCTTTAATGAAAAAGATGGGTATTTTGAAACTTTTTATAAAAGTGGTAAACCCTGGAGAAAAGGTTACTATGACAATGGTAAACTGGAAGGGACCGTTGAGGAATATTATGAAAATGGTAAATCTAAAAACCTCTTTAACCTGGAGTGATGATAGAAAAGAAGGACCTTTCCAAGAATACTACGAAAATGGTCAACTTAAAACTTCCGGTTATTTTAAAAATGACAAAAAAGACGGTACATTTGAAACCTATTCAGAAGATGGGTGAATTGATGGACAAGGTAAATTTCGATCAAGGAAACCCCGTTTAGATCGGCTCCTTAACAAAATTGATTCAGCTATAAAAGCAAGTTAGATTTTGTGTACAAAATTTAAACTGCTAAAACTGGAAAAGATAAAAAAGCACTCTGCCACAACCGGCAGAGTGTTTGCTTTCAAGGCCGTATGAATCTTTTTGTCATACTTTTACTTTTATGATGCTTTTCCTTGGCTAATGTTTCTTTTTAGGGAAGTTCTCACATACTTGTGAACTTATTTACTTTATGTTTCATTAACCAATACCCAAATATAACACTCATCAAAGGTTTAAAAGACGACACTGTATGTCTATTTCAATTTAGATCTCAAACGATTTCTTAAGATTACTGAGCAAAGAACTAAAGATACATATCCAAAGAAACCGGTCCTTCCAGGATAGATTTTGAAACTCCTGAATCATTTTTATCCTCGGAATCATGCTCCCACCTCACTAACGAAATGTGAAAATCTTCAATCTCAATACCGATAATAGAATTGGGGTGTACACAACTGCCATCGTTAAACAAAGGAATATCTCCAGGATCAGGAAATCTGGGACGATGGGTATGACCGCAAATGACCATTTGCTGGTTGTTGTTAACGATCCATTGGTTGAGCTTCCTTTCCACTTTAACCAAACCTTTGTAGTTTTTTGCGGGACTCGTTGGGTCTCGGATCCCAAACCATTTTTGCACATATTTCCAAAAATATCTCACAAAGAACCTATTGAATTTCCAATGTTGGTAATTCATAAAATCAGCCTGATGGCCGTGCATGGCAAAAATTGACCTAGTTCGTATTTTCAAACTCCAGCAACAAACTCTCATAGTATTTTAGATCAAAAAACACTTCTTTATCCTTAATGTTTTTTGGTGTAAAAAAAGTGCGCAACACTTTTTCAACCATAATAGGGTCGCGAAATTCCATGTCATGGTTGCCCCATAAAAGAAAAAGCCGTTTTTGTCTTTGAAATTTTTCCAATAGATCAAATATGGCCTTATAAGACAGAAAAATAGGCTTGAATGAGGTGTTTTCCCATAGTTCGATACCATCCCCTAACTCAATATAGGTAAAGCCACGGTCATAATAACTTTTCAAGGCATGGGCATAGATCCTCATATTATTTCTAAAATCATCCGCATAGCTATTGTCACCCTTATGGAGATCACTAAAGAAAATGATCTTTGCATCTTTTGAAAAAGATACTTTCTTGGCATTTTTAAATGCTTTATTTAGAATTGACTGTACCATAACCGAATTAAGTTTTTAAAATAATACATTTTATTTAAATCAAATGGACTTTAAAAGTTGTTTATGGGAAATTGAACTATTTGGTTTTAGTAAACAAAATAAATCAATTGTAATTTTTCTTATATTTACGAAACTCGCTTGCATACAAGTGATTAATATCTTTTTCTCTCAAGAAAGAACAATTCAATAATTATCACTAATACAACTCAACATGAAAAAACTCAAAAAAGATGATCTGAAGCAAGAAGTATTTGATCTGTACGACGACTACGCCCATAATAAAATTCAAAGACGTGAATTTGTAAAAAAGTTATCTACTTATGCCGTCGGAGGGTTAACGGTTTCGTCTTTAATGAGCTTTATGATGCCCGACTATGTCAATTCGATTCAAGTTCAGGCTAATGATCCGAGACTGGATTCTGACTATATCAATTACGACTCAGCCAAAGGTGGTGGCAGTATCAAGGCATTGCTCTCGAAACCTGCCAAGGCAAAGGGTAAACTTGGGGGCATTGTTGTGGTTCATGAAAACAGGGGTCTTAACCCTTATATTGAAGACACAGCAAGGATCGCTGCCTTAGAAGGTTTTATTACCATTGCACCTGATGCCCTAAGTCCGCTTGGGGGCTATCCTGGAAATGATGACGACGGAAGAGAATTACAAAGAAAACGCGACAGAAATGAAATGCTGGAAGATTTTATGGCCGCCTTTGAATACCTGAAGGCACATCCCGATTGCAATGGAAAAGTTGGGGTTGTCGGTTTCTGCTTCGGTGGCTGGATTTCTAATATGATGGCGGTTAACTTACCTTCTTTATCTGCAGCAGTTCCTTTTTATGGGGGCCAACCTAAAGAAAACGTCGATCAGATCAAAGCACCATTAATGCTTCAATATGCAGGTTTGGACAAAAGGGTCAATGAAGGATGGCCTGCTTATGAAACAGCACTTAAAGCAGCTAAAAAAGACTATGTGGCTTATACCTATCCTGATGTAAACCACGGTTTCCACAACAATACGACGCCAAGATACAATAAGGAAGCCGCTGACTTGGCATGGAGCAGAACCATAGAATTTTTTAAGAAAAACTTGAGTTAAATCTATTACAGGTTATAATTTGTTCACATTTGAACTTACATCATCTTAATATTGTTAAACAAATTATTCATATCTTTAATCATATAGAAGACAAATCATTGTGTTTTATTGAGTCAAAATTTCAGGTTATTAGCAGGTTAAACTGTTAAAATATTCATAGTAAAAACAAGTTTTATCATGTCTTCGAGAGAAATTGAAGTTATCTTAAGCCGGCAATTAGCCGATTCTTTATCCACCTCAGTGTTCATTGTAGATCCGGATGGGAACCTTATTTTTTATAATGAACCGGCGGAAGATCTTTTGGGTTTGAGATATGAAGAAACCGGTACCATGCCCGTATCTGAGTGGTCCTCTATTTTTACACCTATGGATGATAAAGGGAATGTTTTGGCGCCTGAAGATTTACCTTTGGTTCAAACTTTATCAAAACAGCTTCCTGCACACGGTGATTTTTGGATCAGGAGCCTTAAAAATAAAAGTCATAAAATTTCTGTAACCTCCTTCCCGATTATAGGACGCCCGGATCGGTTCTTAGGTGCCATTGCAATCTTCTGGAAAATATCAGAAAAATGAAAATCACAATATGGGGCTGCCGAGGATCAATGCCAACTCCGGGGCCTGAAAAAAATAAGTATGGTGGCAACACTTCCTGTGTTCAAATAGAGCATGGCAATACTTGTTTGATATTTGATGGGGGCTCGGGTATTCAACAATTGGGTCAACAATTGGATCCTGGTATTTTGGAAGTGAATATCTTACTAACCCATCTTCACATTGATCATATCATGGGGCTAGGCTATTTCAAACCTTTTTACAATCCCGAATGTACGGTAAATATTTGGGGGCCTGCCGGCTCATCTGAAAGCTTGATCGAACGATTGAGACGTTATTTTTCTCCACCTTTTTTCCCGGTTAGATTTAGGGAGCTTTCAGCAAAAATAAATATACATGAGATAGACAACTCCACCTTCAGCATAGATGGTTTTACTATAAAATCTGAGTATTTATGTCATCCCGGACCTACCGTTGGTTACAGATGTGAATTAGGAGGATCTGTTGTATCCTTTATGCCAGATCACGAACCTTCTTTGGGCTCCAGCGATTTTCCTAATTTAACGGAATGGTGCAGCGGTTATAATATCTCCAAAGAGGCTGACCTGTTATTTCACGACGGTCAATACAGTAATTCAGAATATGACAGGCGAGTTGGCTGGGGTCATAGTTCTGTGAGTGATGCCATTGATTTTGGAAATCTTTCAAAGGTTAAAAAAATGGTGCTGTTTCATCATGATCCGGCACATACAGATGTTCAGCTGGAAGCAATGGTCGACAAAAGTATCCAAGGAAAAACAATCGACTTTGATCTCGTGATCGGCAAGGAAAATGATGTTTTTTACTTGTAATGAAATTATTCTTATTTATTCCAATGTGTTACAGGCATGTAGTTTTTCTCTAAAAATTCAATATAGCGCTGCTCTTTTCGATAAGGATCAACTTCTCTGCGACTATTTATCCTTTGCTCTGTTCCATCTGCTGCTTTGTCCATATAATAATACATGGAATCTCTATTCTTAAGAATGGCAAACACAAAAGCTTTATCCGAACCATCAATAGCATCTTTCTTATTTAATAACCTTCTTACACCATCTACATCCCCAATTTGCGCCAAACTTAAGGCCCTATAATCTTCGAAGCGGTTTTCCATTAGTGGATCCTCTAAAACCTCCAATGCCAAATCGTATTCCTCTTTATGGTAATGGTATTGGGCCAGTTGACCCAATTCGTTACTAGTGGCCCGGATACTTTTATAATTTTCAGAATTCATGACACGTTTAGCCTCTTCAAATCTTTTACCCTCAATTAAAGCCCCCACATAAGCCTGTGCTATAACTGATTCTGTACTGTCTAGTTCATAGGCTTTTTTAGTATACTTGATGTAGTTTTCATCATCATTCATAATACAATCATATAACCATCCTAAGTGATTATATAAAGCTGCATTTTTCGGATCTTTTTCAATTTCATTTTCACAATAGGTCATTGCCTGCGTCCAATCTTTCTTTTCTTCTGCATATTTATCTATTTTAAAGAGAACTATTCGGTTGTTTAAGTATTCTTTATTATAATCAGAAAATAATAATTTTTTGTCTTTAAAAAAATTCTCAGCTTCCTCAATCTTTTCAGCCTTGTAAAAGAATACCAATTTTACTTTCACTAATTATCGATGAAAAAGGATCTAGTTCAAGTGCTCTGTTGATATAAAATAAGCTTTTTTCAAGATCTTTATGCTCACCAAAGGCATAAAACATAGCAATCATCTGATTGGCATATGCATCATTTGGATTCAGTTCCAGGGATTTTTCAAAATTCTGCATGGACTCTTCTAGATTCATTATCCATCAAGTTTAATATTCCTTTTCCATAAAAAACCAGCCAGGATTCCGGGTCTATGTCCGCAGCCTTTTGAATCAAATACCTGACTTTCTCCAAATTTTCGTCTGCATTGTTCAAGTCAAGATAACCGTTAAAGAACATATGATGAGGCCAATTCTATATAGGCTTGTAAAAAATTCGGATCAAGCTCTATGGCCTGTTCATACAAGACTACAGCTGTCTTAAAATCTTCTTTGGTACCTCTGTCAGAATAACCGCGCGCTTTTAGTGATAATTCATAGGCCTTCATATTCTCAGTGGGAACTGCGGCTATTTGATTATTCTCATAAGGATCAATCGCTAATTCTAATTGCTTTACAATTTTTAATGATACTTTTTTCTGAATCTCAAAAACTTCATTAAAGACATCATTAAAATTATCTGCCCACAGATGCTTGTCATTTGCATCAATTAATTGTGCCGTGATGATAATTTTATCTTCATGCTTCCTTACACTGCCCTCTAATATATAAGAAACGCCCAAAGCCTTTGCAATTTCAGGTATTGAGGGCCTGTTTTCCGCATATTGCATCACAGACGATCTGGAAATCACTTTTAGCTCTTTTATTTTTGACAACCTTGTCAATATATCTTCGGTCATACCATCACAAAACCACTCTGTATCTCCTTCTGAACTCAAATCAGAGAATGGTAACACGGCAATAGATTTCTCAAAATCCTGGTTGACTGCGGTTTCGTTTTCGTCATATTTATTGTAAATAAACTGACCTATAATGATCATTGCCAATACTCCAATTAATATGTTATTTGTAAAGGGTTTTTTCTTTGATGGAGGGTAAGGATTCTCTTCAGAAGCAATCGAATCTGTTCTGATCATACCGGTTGGCGATAACTCAAAAGCCCAGGCCAATATTAATGCTACCGGAAATCCAATAACCAGAATTACAAAAACTATCTGTGTAACCCAGTCTGGCGCTCCAAACGTATCTGAAGCCAAAGCAACTATTTGCGCCAACAACCATGAAGTAATTGCATAGGTCAGTGCTACTTTATAAACATTGCGTCTTTTGAGTTCAGAAAAGAATTTATTGAAATCCATATGCTAAATATAGTCAAAAATTCTTCCAAATGATAACAACTCCATCTTGTCACCTCATCATTGGCATCAAAAAAGCAAGGTTTCACATCACCCCAACCACCCTTCTCTATCCAAACTTCTATACTGAATGGCTTCGGCGATGTGTTCAGGTAGAATAACATCACTTCTGGCAAGATCTGCAATCGTTCTTGAGACTTTTAAAATCCTGTCATAGGCGCGGGCCGACAAATTGAGGTGTTGCATGGCATGTTTTAATAATTCCTGGGACGCTTTATCAATCTGGCAATAGTTGCGTATTTGTTTTACATTCATTTGGGCATTATAATGGATGTCATTTCTTGATTTGTATCGCTCTGATTGCAGTTGTCTCGCAGCCATGACCCGTTTTCTGATCTCTTTGCTCTTCTCACCCGATCTTTTTTCCGAAAGCTTTTCGAATGGAACCGGCTGCAATTCGATATGCAAATCAATACGATCGAGCAAAGGGCCGGATATCTTGCTCATATATCTTTGAGCCTCCAATACTGTGGTACTCGACACCTGCTCCTGATCAATAAAAAAACCTCCGGGGCTTGGATTCATGCTGGCCACCAGCATAAAACTGGAAGGATAAGTAATCGTAAACTTAGATCTTGAAATGGTAACCTCTCTATCTTCAAGAGGCTGCCTCATCACCTCTAACACACTTCGTTTGAATTCAGGTAATTCATCTAAAAATAAAACACCATTGTGTGATAAAGATATCTCACCGGGTTGGGGATAAGTTCCGCCACCAACCAAAGCGACATCGCTGATCGTGTGATGTGGCGCTCTAAACGGCCTTTTGTTCATTAATCCTTTTGTTCCGTTTAATTTTCCCACCACAGAATGGATCTTAGTAGTTTCCAAGGCTTCAGCCAACGACATGGGAGGTAAAATGGTGGGCAATCTTTTGGCCAGCATGGTTTTACCAGAACCCGGAGGTCCTATAAGAATAATATTATGGCCTCCTGCTGCAGCGATTTCCATGCATCGCTTAATGGTTTCCTGACCCTTTACATCGGCAAAATCCAAGTCATCATTGACAGAACAATCATAGAGTTCTTGCTCTAAATCAAGGCATAAAGGTTGTAAAATTGATTCGCCTTTTATAAAATCAACAACCTCAGAAATATTGTCCGCATCATATACTTCAAGACCCTCCACCACTGCTGCTTCCTTTCCATTTTCCTTCGGCAAAATAAAGCCTTTAAAGCCATCTTTTTTTGCCTGAATAGCAATGGGCAAAGCTCCTTTTATAGGGTTTAAACTTCCATCCAGTGACAATTCACCCATGATCAGGTAATCTTTGAGTCGATCCGGTTCGATCTGACCAGATGCTGCCATAATACCCAATGCCAGTGGCAGGTCATAAGCCGAACCTTCCTTTCGCAAATCGGCAGGAGCCATATTGATGGTGATTTTTTTACCAGGAAATTTAAAACCTGAATTTTTAAGCGCACCTGAAATTCGGTAACTACTTTCCTTGATCGCACTATCCGGCAGACCAACCAAATGATAGGCAATTCCTTTGTCTATATTCACTTCTACCGTAATCGTGGTAGCATCTACACCGAAAACTGCACTTCCATAAACCTTTACAAGCATCAATTCTACTATTTACTATAAGTGTTCTAAATACTTAAAGTAAACATGTGCGATATACTCACCCCCTCGGAGGTGAGGGGGTCACGTCCGAGGGGGTCACGTCCAAAGGCCTCGCTTGCGAGGCCTTCACAAACTATAAGGTTCCGCGTTTGGCCTGTTCTCTTTCAATACTTTCAAAAAGTGCTTTAAAGTTGCCGGCTCCAAACCCCCGAGCTCCCATTCTTTGTATGATCTCAAAGAACAAGGTTGGTCTGTCTTCTACAGGTTTTGTAAAAATCTGTAATAAATAACCTTCTTCATCCGCGTCGATCATGATACCTAAGCTTTTTAAGGTTTCAATATCCTCTCTTAACTCATGACTGAATTCCTCCAATCTACCGGGAACCGCTCTGTAATATTCTTCAGGAGGCGTACTTAAAAACTCTATTCCCCGGGATCTTAACTTTGAAACTGTGGAAATGATATCATCTGTAGCCACTGCAATATGCTGTACGCCAGAACCTTCATAGAAATCAAGATATTCTTCAATTTGAGATTTCTTTTTCCCTTCTGCCGGCTCGTTAATTGGGAATTTAATTCTCCCATTGCCGTTACTCATTACTTTACTCATCAAGGCTGAATATTCTGTGTGGATCTGCTTATCGTCAAAAGACAAGAAATTTTCAAAGCCCATGACATCTTCATACCATTTTACCCAAGTATTCATCTCTCCCCAACCTACATTACCAACCATGTGGTCAATAAATTTCAAACCACAGGATTCTGGGTTGTAATCGGATTTCCATTCAGTAAATCCTGGTAAAAAAGTTCCTTTGTAGTTTTTTCGCTCTACAAACATATGCACCGTTTCTCCGTAAGTGTAAATGCCCGATCTTACAACCTCACCATGTTTATCCTTTTCCGTAACTGGTTTTAGGTATGATTTTGCACCACGAGAAGTCGTTTCTTCCCAAGCTTTTTTAGCGTCTTCGACCCAAAGCGCCACAACTTTAACACCATCACCGTGTTTTACGATATGTTTGTTAATTTCTGATTTTGAATTTAAAGGCGTGGTCAAAACGATTTTAATTTTATCCTGTTTTAACACATATGAAACAGCATCTCTGCTTCCTGTTTCCAAACCTTTATAGGCCAAAGATTGAAAACCAAATGCCGATTTGTAAAAATGGGCTGCTTGCTTGGCATTTCCTACATAAAACTCTACATAATCCGTTCCCAATAATGGTAAAAAATCTTTTGCTCCTTTAAATATTTTTTCCAATCCGTACTCTACATTTTTTATATCACTCATCACTTTAATTTTAATGATTTAACCAACTTTTATAATAATCATCATCAGCCATTTTCATAGCTGCTTCAGTAACCATCAAAGGTTTAAAAGTATCGACCATTACGGCTAGTTCTTCTGTTGATTTCTTGCCAATACTTCTTTCCATAGCACCGGGGTGCGGACCATGAGGGATTCCTGCAGGATGCAAGGTGATCTGACCCTTTTCAATATTATTTCGGCTCATAAAATCTCCATCCACATAATACAATACCTCATCAGAATCAATATTACTGTGATTGTAAGGAGCCGGAACTGCCAGAGGATGATAATCATATAATCTCGGAACAAATGAACAGATCACAAAACCTGCAGATTCAAAAGTTTGATGAATTGGGGGTGGCTGATGTATCCTTCCTGTTAATAGGTTCAAAATCGTGAATCGAAAATTTATAAGGAAAATTATATCCGTCCCAGCCCACAACACTGAAGGGATGTGCTGCATAAATATATTCATGCATGGTATCCTGTTTTTTTACCTTCATTAGGAAATCTCCCTGTTCATTAAATGTTTCCAGCTCACTGGGGGGATGCATATCTCTTTCACAAAAAGGAGCATGTTCGAGCATCTGACCAAACCAGTTCCTGTATCTTTTTGGCGTATAAATAGGCTGACTTGACTCTACTATGAATAATCTGTTCTCTGCCGAATCAAAATCAATCTGGTAGATCATACCTCTTGGAATCACCAGATAATCTCCATAAGAAAATTCAATATTTCCCAGCATGGTTCTTAGTTTCCCCGAGCCTTTGTGAATAAATATCACCTCATCTGCATCTGTGTTTTTGTAGAAATAATCTCTAAGAGACTGCTTTGGTGCAGCAAGGCTTATCTGGCAATCGTTATTGAGCAGAACCGGAACCCTACTCTTTAAATAATCATTCTCCGGGGCCACCTGAAATCCTTTCAGACTGATCGACTTCATGTTTTTCTCAACAGCTACCTTTGGTCGAACATCATAAGAGGCTACGATTTTCTTTACCTGAGTTGGTCTTTGTGTATGATACAATAAAGTAGACATTCCGTCAAAACCAATGGTTCCAAAAAGTTCTTCGTATAAGAAATTTCCCTGATCATCCTTAAAAACCGTATGTCGTTTTGAAGGAATACTGCCTAGGCTATGGTATCTCGGCATATATATATATTTTGATATTAGTATTAGAAAGAAGTAGGTATAAGAAGACTACCGAACTTATTCAGGCTTTCTCTTTATCAAAAATTTTAGAAGCGATAATAATTCCGCAAAAAAGTAGGTCATATTATATTTGTTCTTTCGATGTTAACAAATATAACGAATATTTTTTTAGAATATATAAATCTTGTTTAGTTCAGGACCTATTTTACTTCGATTACTTTTTTAATCTGAGGTGCATATTTTTTGATGGTGGCCTCCACCCCATTGGTCAGCGTCATTTGATTCACTTTACAACCAATACAAGCTCCGTGAAACTTAATATTTACAATATCCTCATCTAAGGAAACAAAGGAAATATCTCCGCCATCAGTAAGTAGATACGGTCGTATTTCATCAAGTGCCTTTTCTATATTATCCAATAACTCTTTATGCCCCATCTTAAAATATTTTTCCCGGGCACCCTGACAGTGCCCGGTATTATGTTATTTAGTGCTACAACCTGACATGGTCGTAATTCTTACCACCTCTGTTGGTGGCAGATCTTCGTTACGCTTTACCAATTGAGACAACATGTTCTTTGTTATATCAATAAAGGCTAACTCTAAAGCTGTATCCTCCTGCAAAGCCACCGGATGTCCAACATCTCCTGCTTCACGGATACTCTGTACCAAAGGTACTTCACCTAATAAAGTTGTTTCCAAATCTGCTGCAAGGTTCTTCGCTCCGTCTTTACCAAAAATATAATATTTATTGTCTGGTAATTCAGCAGGGGTAAAATAACTCATATTTTCAACAATACCTAAAACAGGTACCATAATGTTTTCTTGTTGAAACATGGCAACACCTCTTTTGGCATCTGCCAAAGCAATGGCTTGAGGCGTACTTACAATAACGGCTCCAGTAATTGGCACTGCCTGAACCATTGAAAGGTGGATATCTCCTGTTCCCGGAGGAAGGTCAACCAATAGGAAATCCAGTTCACCCCAATTCGCATCAAAGATCATTTGGTTCAAAGCTTTTGATGCCATAGCACCTCTCCAGATCACAGCCTGATTAGGATCAGTAAAAAAGCCCAAGGATAAAATTTTAACGCCGTAATTTTCTATAGGTTGCATTTTTGATTTACCATCAACATTCACCGATAAAGGTCTTTCCTTAGCCACATCGAACATAATAGGCATTGAAGGACCGTAAACATCCGCATCCAGTATACCCACACTAAAACCCATTTTAGCCAAAGTGACCGCCAGGTTAGCCGTAACAGTTGATTTTCCAACACCACCCTTTCCTGAAGCAACTGCTATGATATTTTTAACACCTGGAACCTCATTACCTCTCATAGGAGCCGGCTTTGCAGGTGCATCAACTTTCACATTGACCTTGACATCGGTTTTTTCATCTACCTGGTCGTGGATCACTTTCATAATCTCAACTTCGATCTTCTTCTTGGCCTGCAGTGAAGGATTCTTTATGGTAACATCCACAAGGATTTCTTTTCCAAAAACAACCACATTGGTAACTGATTTGCTTTCTATAAGATTCATGCCTTCTCCGGGTGCCGAAATACTTTCAAGTGCCTTATATATATCTTGTTTTTTAAAACTCATGGTTTTCTTAATTAAAATGATTCTAAACAACAAAGATACTAACTTCTATGGAAGTAAAAAGAAATATAAATCACATTAGTGATTTTAAAACCAGATAGAAGTTCAATGAATTTAGGGCTTGAGAGTGATGCTTTCTTCAACCTCCCAATTCGCCTTGGCTTCAAGGACGGTCTTCACATAATAAACCTCTTCAGGCTGAATATTAAGCAAGAAAATTACCCGTATCCCACTTTTGATTCCCATTATCATCATAAATGATGCGAATCATAAATCTGGAAGGCCTTAGGTTCTTAAACTCAAACTCTTTAGGCTCGGTAGCAAATTTTTTCGCAACAATATCCCCTTTGTCATTGATCAGCTCAATGATCACCGGAAAGCGTTCAATATTTCTTATGGTTAAAAAAATAGAGCAGTAATCAGATATCTTTCCTGTTTTTATCGTCGCCTTAATTGTATCATTCTGAATACCTAAGATATCCTCTATGGCTCCTGGCTCAATAAACAGTTTGTAACTCTGCATTGGTTCCTTATCAAAATGGAAATCGATTCTGTCTTTATTTTCCGATAGTTCAAGTCTGAAGAGGAACCTTCACCGAGTCCTTGTCCATAAAATGGAATTTGGAAGTATCCACTTTCATCATGGGCACCGTAGATCCAAGTTTAAGCGTATCCCTTAAATGCAGCATGCCGTAGCTCGATAATTCCAGTCGAAGTGAATCAATCTCCTCTTCATTAAGATTGATCTTCAACGTATCTATCAACTCATCCTTACTGACTTCTAACATCATACTGTCAAGTTCAAAATTATTGAACCAGTAATTCAAGGTATCCGTTTTTCTGTCCTTGCTGTAAAATGATTTAAAATCTTTGGTAACAGGAGACAGCACCCTAATATCTACATCTCTGGAATCTCCTTCAAATCCAATGATGACATGACCTTTGGACACATCCTTTGGCCTGGAAACCAACTTAAAGGGAAGCACCTCTTTAAATAAAGTGAGGTCAAATATGCTATCTCCCGGAATGGTAATCAAATCAGGATAAAACCCGATTCGATCTTCCTTAGGATTGAATAAGTAATTTTTTCGCGCATCATTTAAGGCGATCAACCTGTAAGTCCCTGCCTTTATATTGGTAATTTCCCAATTCAAGCTATCAATAGTGCTACCTACATAAGTAGGTTTTTCATTATAGATAACGGAATCTGTATAAGTCTTCATTTACGGGATATAGCATAATGGTTGGATTCTCTAACATTTCGAGATCAAAAGCATCCTTAATTTGTACCTTTGACCTTAAGAGAGTCTATAAAATCCCCTGTCGAGAAAATATATTTAAAATTATCCAGAATATTTCCTTCAGTATTGTCAATAATGCTTTGAGCAAAATTGAAGGTATAGGTAGTATTCTCCTGCAAAGTGTCGTTCAATTTGATGGTAATCTTTTTACTAGGAGATCCCAAAGGTGAAATAACAGGAACATTTTTAAGCGGAGGAGAGATGATCAATTGTGAATTGACATCCTTCAGTTTGACATACTCATCAAAATATATTTTTATTTGATCCTCTTCAAAATGCAGACTCTTAAAATCGGGATCAGCCTTGACCATAATCGGTTTATCAAAATCTTTGGGCCCTCCTTCAGGCCTTCCCCTTCTGGCACAACTAAAGACAGTGAAAATTACATAATACCAAAAAAAAATAATGAAATTTCATACCTTAAATAAAATACAAATTAACAATTAATTTTTTCCTCTTCGATCATTTTTTAGCAAAATTAAGCGGAAAATGCCATACTGGCAAGGCTTAACCTGACCCCGGAAACAGATCTTAAAAGATGCGCGCAAGCCTGCATGGTAGCTCCGGAAGTAATGGTGTCATCTACCAAAAGAATATGTTTGTTTTCGATCTCGCTGCCTCGTTTAGGATAAATTCCTTTTCTTTACTCAAGAACCTGTTCTGCCTGCTTTTTAAGGTTTGTGTTTGGCTATTTCTGATCTTTTTAAGTAAGTCTTCCTTTAGTTCGGCTTCTAAGGCCTTAGCCAGGGATTTTGCAAAAAAATGTACCTGGTTATAACCTCTTTCTCTTTCCCTATCCGGATGTAAGGGAACAGGGACAACAAAATCTATCATTTCAAATCTTTTGCTCGCCACCATTTCCTTTCCCAACCAATTACCCAAAAAAGTGCCTATTTTTGGCTTATTATGGTATTTCAACTCATGCATCATTTTTTGAACCATTCCCTTTTTTTCAAAAAACAATAAGGAAGTTGCTGCCTTAACAGGAATTCTTCCTTTAAAACTCATTTCTAATTCATTTCCCTGGTGAAAACTAAAATGGGTCTGAGGCAATTCAGATAGGCACGAGAAACACAGATATGTATCCTTTTTTTCCAACAAATTTCGGCAATTTAAGCACTCTTGAGGGAAGAAGAGGTCGAATAGATCGGCTAAGATATTGGGCATGAAATAATTATTTATCAACACATCACTTGAATTCCTCAAATAAATTGTTGTAAATCTTTAAAAAAAATTAAATTTGCACACAATTTTTCTGATTTATTACGTTAAATAAGTTAAGATTAATCTAAAATGTAAACCTAATTCTATAATTATGGAAGAAAATTCTAAATCTTCAAACAGTAAAATTTTAATAATAGCCCTTACGGTATTGCTGTTCGGACTGATCGGCTATACGTTCTACAACAATAATGATCATAAGGAAGCCGTTAAATTTTTACAATCTGAAAAAGATCAGATCATCGGAAATCTGACTGCCATGGAAGAAAAATATGACGTGGCCATTGCTCAAAACACAAGCCTTTCTGATTCTTTGACAATGGAAAAAGAAAAAATCGCAGTTTTAAAAGACTCTGTTCAGAATCTCAAAAAGATCAATTCTAATGTTTTAAGAAGATACCGAGGACAATTAGCTACTCTGGAGAAAACAAATTCAAGGTTATTGGATGAGGTGGATTCGCTTAAAATGGCGAACAATATTCTGACAGAAGAAAAAGACAGTATCAACAGCCAGTTGACGATCCAAACGAATTACAATGATACCTTGGTAGCCCAAAATATGGAGCTTGCAAGAAAAGTTGAAATTGGTGGTGCGATCAATGTGGAAAATGTTCAGGTAACTGCCATGAAAATGCGCTCTAATGGAAAATATACTGAAACCAATAAAGCTCAGAAAACTGATGCCATTAAAGTTGCTTTCAGATTAATTGAGAACGAAATTGCTGAGCCAGGAGACAAGGAAGCTTATATTGTATTGAAAAATCCTGCAGGACAGGTGATCAATGCTAAAGGAACTTTTATGATGTCTGAAGGAATGGAAGCTAAATACACAGATCAGACCATTGTCAATTATGAGAATGCTGACCTTGACGTTGTCATGCTTGTTGAAAGAAAAGGAGATAAATATGAATCTGGCGTATACCCTATCGAAGTATTTGTTGAGGGTAAATTAGTAGGTTCAGCAAATCTGGAATTAAACGACTCTTTCTTAGGTCTGTAATCTGACCATAACATTATATAATTTAAAGGAAACACAAATTGTGTTTCCTTTTTTTATGCGCTTGTTATAAATTAATTATTTTTGCCGAACCAAAGCAACATGCTACGGTTAAAAATGTTGGAGAGTTATGATCAATGATCGATCATAAGCACAGTTTACGCATCTGGAGATTCTATGCGTCTGATAAAAAAATAAAAAATACGTGAAAAATCAAGAAGACAAATTTAAGAAGGTTGTTTCCCATGCCAAGGAGTATGGTTTCATCTTTCAATCCAGTGAAATATATGATGGCTTAAGCGCTGTTTATGACTATGCACAAAACGGAGCCGAACTCAAAAATAATATCCGTGAATACTGGTGGAAGTCCATGGTACAGATGAATGAAAATATCGTGGGAATTGATGCCGCTATTTTTATGCACCCTACCACCTGGAAGGCCTCTGGGCACGTTGATGCCTTTAATGACCCTTTGATAGATAACAAAGACTCCAAAAAGAGGTATCGGGCAGATGTATTGATCGAAGATTATGCAGAAAAACTAAATATTAAGGCGGAAAAGGAAATAGCAAAAGCTGCAAAAAGGTTCGGTGATGCCTTTGACAGAAGTGAATTTGTAAAAACCAATCAAAGAGTTGTTGGTTATCTTTCGAAAAAAGAAGCGGTACTGAGTCGTATGGCTAGTTCTCTTGAAAATGAGGATCTGCAGGATGTCAAGGCACTAATTGAAGAGCTTGAAATCGCCTGCCCGCTATCAGGTTCTAAGAACTGGACAGATGTGAAGCAATTTAATCTGATGTTTGGTACAAAATTAGGCGCTTCAGCTGATTCGGCCATGGACCTTTATTTAAGACCTGAAACAGCACAGGGTATCTTTGTTAATTTCGCCAATGTTCAGAAAACGGGCAGAATGAAGATTCCTTTTGGTATTGCCCAAACGGGAAAAGCATTCAGAAATGAAATCGTAGCCAGACAGTTTATCTTCAGGATGAGAGAATTTGAACAAATGGAAATGCAATTTTTTGTCAAGCCGGGAGAAGAACTGAAATGGTACGAATCCTGGAAAGAAACAAGGTTGAAATGGCACTTGTCACTTGGTCTTGGAGAAGAAAAATACAGATTTCATGATCATGATAAACTAGCACATTATGCGAACGCAGCTGCAGATATAGAGTTTCAGTTTCCATTTGGATTTAAAGAACTGGAAGGGATACACTCCAGAACCGATTTTGATCTTAAAGCTCATGAGGAGCATTCAGGTAAAAAATTACAATTCTTTGATCATGAAATGAATAAGAGCTATGTGCCTTATGTAGTTGAAACCTCAATAGGTCTTGACAGGATGTTTCTCGCTGTTTTTTCGTCTGCCCTTCAGGATGAAGTTCTTGAAGATGGATCTGAAAGAGTCGTCTTAAAATTACCTCCTGTTCTGGCACCTACAAAAGCTGCAATTCTTCCTTTAGTAAAGAAAGACGGATTGCCTGAAATAGCCAGAGAAATCATCGACCAGTTAAAATTTGATTTTAGCGTGGCCTATGATGAAAAAGATGCTGTTGGAAGAAGGTATCGTCGTCAGGATGCCATAGGCACTCCTTTTTGCATCACTGTAGATCACGAAACGAAAAATGATGGTACGGTTACCATTCGAAACCGGGATAACATGGAGCAAAAGAGGGTAAAGATAGAAGACCTAAGCGCTATGATTACCAAGGAGGTATCCATGTCAAATTGGTTGAGAAAAAATCAGTAATAAAGAGCTAAATTCCTGAACTTATGATCAGAAAGGGTATTTAAAAAGTAGCCCTTAACTGAATATTTCCGGTATGAATGGTATTTGATTGTTCTGATTTTCTGCCTGAGTAATTCACATTAAGGTCCAGAAAAGAGGTCAGCCTTTTTTGCAAACCCAGCAACCAGGTCAAATTGGTTCCTGGTTGTAGCCCTTCCAGCATCTGATAAGCCACGGGAGAATTTGTGTTTCCTTCAAATTCATTAAAATAAAAACTCGCATTGGCATTGACAGAAAAACTTTGCTTGCTGGCGTATTGAAAATTTGAACCAATTATGTGCATTTGGAGGGTTTCCATATCAAGGATCTGATTGGCCTTATCTTTAAAATTATAAAACAACTCAAGACGTGTATTTTGATTGTATAAATAAGATATTTTAGGGTTGAGATCAAAATTGTTAAGGTCATAATTCCGGTTGAAAAAACTATCAGAACTACTGGAGTTGTAATTTATCGCTGCGCCGAGATCCATCAACCAAAATTTACCTAATTTATGTATGAACTGGAACTGATGTGTTTTAAGATTCACATCCTGATCTCCAAATGAAAAAATTGATTTTTTCCTAAGATTCAAAAAGGAATAGACAAAACTAAATCTTTGTAAGCCTCTGTTAAAAAAGAAACTGTTCTTAAAATTTTGATCCAGTCCCAAAAGATCCTCCTGATCAGAAACGAAAGGATTGATATTAAAATCGCCCTTGTCACGCTTGGTTTTAACATCGATAAGAAAATAAGTTTGATTGGCAAAATGAGACAGTACGCGTTTAAAACCTTCTTTGTTTCTCCATGCAGAGGCCTGTAGGTTCAAAGACTGACTCCATTTATTCTGGTTCGTTTTAATAAATGAGATCGTCGGCAACAACACCCTCACATAAATGGCTTTATCCTGAAATTTAGCCACTACGAATTCATCCAATTCCTGTATACCATTATCATTAAAGTCGATCCATTCATAGAACCCCTTGCCTGGTTCCACTTCGACATAGCTAAATTCCTGCTGGGGCAAAGTCCCTGATCTGGTTTCAAATAGGGTTTGAAGACTGATAAAGTTTCCAAATATCCTCTGTCTGTAACTCACTCTTGCATTTAAGGAATTCTCGTCGGCAACATTCACATTCTTCACTTCTCTGTAATTGACAAAAAACGCAAGATCAGTATTCGCATTTTGAATCAGTTTAGATTTTAAGAAATAGGTGCTGGCCTTATTTACCAAACCTAAGCCAGCACCTTGAACACTGTCGGTTTCTCTATAATTATAGCCAATTTCAGTAAAAACTTTGGTTGAATCCCCTAGCCCTGCGAATCCCTCAATCTCAGAAAACCTGTGTGATAAGAAATCTAATTCCATATTGTCGGAATTTCTTATCAAATTTTTCTCGTAATTGTACTTGGCGCCAATCCAGAATTTAGAAATTTGTTGGGTGATGCCGCTATAGAGCCTATCAAAAGAATTATCTTCCTGTCCATTTTCATTGTTCATCGAACTTGCATTGACAAATAGTTGTGTGTCTCCAAAATGCAGATCGGCCAAGAGATTGTGTCGGGATCCTTTATAGGCATCACCTAAGCTCAGGTTTTCATAATTATACTGCACTTGACCAAGACTATCGTTGCTGAATCGCAACCCACCCAATATATATTGCTGCTTTTCACGCAGATCTGTTCCTTGAGAAATAATATTCCAGTCTCTTGAAAATTCAACATTTCTGATCCTTTCAACAGATCTAAAATTTTCACTAAAATATTCGTAATCAATTTCACTGCTCAGCTTCCACTTTTTATCCAGTATCTTTTGTTTCCACCCCAGTTTAGTGGCTACACCTTTGTTACTTTCATTATCAATACTGGAAAAAAGGTTTTGATCCTTGTCGCTTAGAGCCAGTTCCGATTGAATCAGTGTCTTCTCTCCAAGGGAATAATCTGCTTCTACATTAATTATTTGCAACTTTTCCGGCGCCACAAGTTGCACAACAGGAAGGTATGCTCCTTGCTTTTGGTTATTGACTTCTGCAATAAAGGTGTATACCCTGCCTGCGGCAAGTGTTGTTTCCAAGACATAATCTCCATTATTCTCTCCCACAAAAGTAAAATTGACTTGATAAAGGGTTTCATTCGGATCGTTGGAATACTCAAATAATTCTGTTCCGTTAATGACAACTTTCCTATACAAGACCCGGTTCTCACTATAAACGGCTTCTACTGCTGAAGGAGCGATCATCTTGGTTTTATCATTTCCGGCTTCAGCTAGAATTTGCTTTTGTTCATCAGTAAGATTCTGATCCACAGGGCTGTTTTTAGCATCCGTTTCATTATAGTACTTGATACCTACCTTCAATTTATCCGATTGAAAACGAACCCCATCATAAGTAAGAAAACGGGTGTAATTACGTTCAGAAAGCTGGTACTCAATGGTAAAGCGAAGGTTAGAACTTACGGTGTACAAAGTTGTGAAGGTAATTTCTCCTGTGTTATAATCAATGGTATAATCAAAATTCTCACCTCTTTTTAACAATGCACCATTGGCATAAACCCGCTCACTCCCGGAAATCATAATGATAAATTGTTGATTATCATTTCCTAATATTTTATAGGGCCCCTGATTACCATCAAGCCCATTAAATTTAAAACTTTGAAATTTACCTCTTACCAAAGCTCCTGACGCGAAAAAATCGGTTTGGCCTGCGGGTTTATCTATATGGCCCTTGAGCTGAACTCCTGAGATCTTCTTCTGAAACCGCATGAGGTAGCTGTCTGAATTTCTAAGGTCAATATCACCGGCCGTCAATGACCAGTTTTTAGCAAATAGTTCGATAAACACACGATCAAACTCATCGAGTCGCTGGGTAAAACCGCCCGATTGTAATGGAATTTCATTATCGGTTATAGAGGCCCTGATCCCAACCTTTTCAGATAATTGCCCTTCTATCTGTAAATTGAAATTAGAATTGACCACTGCATCCTGATTGCTCCCAATAGTTACCCCTCTAGACAAAGAACCACTTGTATAGAGGCCGTCAAAAGGTTTGTTTTTTTTCAAGCCGGAATTGGCCTGTGAGCTATATAGCTGAGATTCATCAGTGGCCTCCGAGACAATCAATGAACGATCAAAAGCCGAATAATTACGCGTCATAAAATCCGGATACGGAAGGTATGTGATCTGTATCTTCTTTCCTAAAACGTCCTCCTTGTGGATAAACCATAATTTGGCTTTTGTATAATCTACCTGATAGCGTGCTCGCTCTATAATGACTCCACTTTGATCGTAAACTTCTAAATATCCCGGGTTGATACTAAGACTGTCTATTTGAATGGTATCATTACGTATGATAAGATCCTTGACTTTTGCTCCTTGGGGACGTGACTGGGCCATCGCCAAAACGCCGGATAAGAGAAACAGCAAGACCAGGAATCTTTTCATGCAACAATACGATCATTAAACAATATGAGGAACTCTCCTATTTTTTCATTTAAAACAAACTGGTTTGACCCGACGGGCTTTCATGTTCAAGCAGCCATTTCTTTCTCCATAATCCTCCCGCATATCCGGTAAGAGAGCCATCAGAACCTACCACTCTATGACAGGGTATAATAATCCAGATCGGGTTCTTCCCATTGGCACTGGCCACCGCCCTTATCGCTTTTTCATCGCCCAGGCGCAAAGTTTGTTCCATATAGCTAATCCTCTTTCCGAAAGGGATATTTTGCAATTCGGCCCAGACCCTCTTTTGAAAATCAGTGCCTAAAGGATTCAGCTTGACAGAAAAAGATTTTCTTTGACCATTAAAATACGCTTCAAGCTGCAACATACATGATCTCAAGGGCTCTTCCGGATCTTCAGTAGTAGCGTATTCTTCGTCTAAAACAGATATTTCAACAATACCATCTTCATTGCCTGTAATTTTGGCTGTTCCTAAGGGAGTTTTTAAAAAAGCACTTTTATACTCATTCATAGGTCATCAATTAAACCCCAAATATTTCACGGGAATTCTGCGTGGTGATCCTGGCAATTTCTTCAGGATTTACACGATAAATATCAACGAGTTTGTCAAGAACATTGATCAGATAGCTACTCTCATTTCTTTTACCTCTATAGGGTACCGGGGCCAGATAAGGGGCATCTGTTTCTAAAACGATATGCTCAAGTGGTATTTCAGCGAGAAATTTGTCAAGACCCCCGTTTTTGAATGTGACCACACCTCCTATACCTAATTTAAAGCCATAATTCACAATTTGATCGGCCTGTTGTTGATTTCCTGTAAAACAATGAAAAATCCCAAATAGCTTATCGTCATTGACCTGGTCCAATACTTCAAATATTTCATCAAATGCATCCCGGCAATGGATCACAATGGGCATAGCTCTCTCTTTGGCCCATGAAATTTGCAAAAGAAAAGCTTCCTGCTGTTCCTTAACAAAGGTTTTGTCCCAATAAAGATCCATTCCAATTTCACCAATGGCATAAAAATGGTGGTTGTCCAATTGCTTTTTAACGATCTCAAGTTCCTTCTTATAATCAGATTTTACATGCGTGGGATGCAGCCCTGCCATAAGGAATACGTTTTCGGGAAAAGCCTTTTCAAGAGCAAACATCTTTTTATAATAACTGCCATCAATCGCTGGTACAAAAAACCTCTTTATTCCCATGCTCAGGGCTTTTTGTATAACCAGATCACGGTCCTGATCAAATTGTTCCGCATATAAATGCGTATGGGTATCTGTTATCATCATAGCGCAAATATAGTTGAACCCCTTAAATATCTTCCCGAGCTGCCGCCAATTTTTTTCCAAAATACAATGTAATTAACCTTTAAAGGTTTCATAAATAAATACAGTACTTCTTTTTAAGTTCAGCAAAAAATAAATTATTTTTAGCGTTTCAATTAACCAAACTAATCTATCATGAAAATCTATCATAATCCAAGGTGTCGTAAAAGCAGAGAAGGGCTTGCTATTCTCCAGGATGCGAAAATGGAACCCGAGATCATTGACTATATAAAAAATCCTATTTCCTTTGACGAATTAACTGACATACTTCGCAAACTAGATATTCCTGCTATCGATCTGGTTAGAAAAAACGAAGCCATCTGGAAAGAAAATTTCAAAAATAAAGCGCTTAGTGAAAAGGAAATTATTGAAGCCATGGTCAGTTTTCCAAAGCTTATCGAAAGACCTATCGTTGTTCATAAAGAGGTGGCAGTGATTGGCAGACCTCCGGAAAAAATAAAGGAGCTTATTTGATCAGTTTTAAGCGAACTGTAAATGACGAAAAATACCCCTAAACCACTATTTTTTGAGAATACTGAATAGACTACTTTTATCAGATTACGCATTTTTGTAATGAAATCATTAATTATCCTGATCACGTTTCTCCTCTCCTTCAGTTTAATGGGTCAGGTAACCATAGAAACCAATAATATAATCGGCCAAGTTAAAGATGCCGATACGCACTTGCCCTTGCAGTTTGTAACGGTGACCTTACAGGATATTCATACAGGTGAACTTACTGGAGACGTCACTGATAAAGAGGGTCAATTTGAACTTTCTGTTCCGGATGGAAAATACTATTGCATCGTTGAGTCATTGTCATTCCAACCTTTTATTATTCAGGTACTCAGCATTGAACAGGATATGGAAATGGGCACCATTGAATTGGAACAGCACAGTGAAAATCTCGAAGAGATTGAACTCATCGCCAGAAGTAAACTTGTTGACCATAACCTCACTAAAAGAGTTTATAATGCTTCAAAGGACATCGCTAATATTGGAGGAAACGCAGTTACTGTGTTGGAAAATACCCCCTCAGTAAAAGTTGACGGTCAGGGAAATATTACGATTAGGGGTAATTCAGCCCTCATTTTGGTAGATGGCAAACCCTATGGGGGTCAAAGAAGCAGTGCTGATGTTTTAAGCTTGATCCCGGCCAATACGATCAATAAGGTAGAGATCATTTCCCAATCGGCAAAATACGATGCCGAAGGTGGTGGAGCCATACTTAAATATCATCCTAAAAAAGAGATCAACTGAAGGTTATAACGGTACTGTTGAGGCCCATGTTGGAATGCCTGATAACGACGGGATATCAACTTTTGTCAATTATAAGACTGATAAGATCAATATGTACTCTACTGTTAGTTTTAACCATCAGGTCATGATAAAAGATACCGACATTCAACAAATCTTCCTGGATGACACGCAACAACCAACTGGTAATTTTGATCAAGAAAGATCCGACTATCGTCAACGAAATAGTTTTTTAATCAATCTGGGCAGTGATTTTTATCTGGACGAAAAGAACACGCTTACCTCGTCAATTCTGTATACAAATTCGAATAAAAATTACGATTCCGAATTGTTTTTAAATGATTATCAACCTTTGGATGAACTTCTTCAATCGTCCTTAAGGAAAGTGGACGATAATTCTGATGAAGGATTTTTGGAAGCCTATTTTCAGTATACGACCAAATTTAATAAAGAAGGACATCAACTATCGGCCGATATTAAATATGATAATAGTCTGGCAGATAATAAAACAGATATTCTCAACACTCAAACTTTCCCGGGAAATGAACTTACAGAGCAGAAATACGTAAAAGATGAAAGCGTAGACAATTTCTATATAAAGGCCGATTATGCATTACCTCTCAAAGAAAATAGTAGTTTTGAGACAGGATTTAAAGCAAACTTCAGGGAATATAACAACGACTTTACTTCCAGCAATCTAAACCAGACTAACTTGCGTTTTGAACCCATTGCAGATTTTAGCAGCGAAATAGATTACAAGGAGTATATCTACGCTTTTTATGCGAATTTCAGTAAACAAGTCAAAAAGTTTAGTTTTTCGCTTGGGCTTACGAACCGAAATCACAGAAACTACCATAACAGAAAAAATTATAGATGACGAATATGATCAACAATTACAAAGATATTTTCCCTAACGCCTTACTGACCTATTCTATTAAAGATCAAAATATTTTATCCCTGGGCTATACCAAATATATCGACAGGCCAAGTATTTCTGAATTGAATCCATTTAATTCATTTACAGATGAGCGTTTTATTCTCGTTGGGAACCCATATCTCCAGCCCTATTATACAAACTATTTTTATTTGGAATACTATCAGGAATTTGAAAAGCTATCCTTAAATACTGCCCTGTTTTATTCCAATTCGACAGATCGTATCCTGAATGTACTTGAAAAGACTGGTATCCAGACCGATGATGGGTTTGATATTTATCGCAGAATTCCGATCAATAACGGAATGCTTAACTTCACCGGGTTAGAAATAGAAGCTACCTATAATCCGAGTAATAAAATTCGTTTATATGGACTGCTAAGTCCTTACTTTTCGCAGTTATCAGATACCCGTGATAAGGCTTATGACTACGATAACTGGGTACTTTATGGTAATTTACGACTGCTGTATCGAATTAACAATACACTAAGATTTAATATTGATTATATATACCAGTCGACTCAAAAAACTGCCATTACAGAATTAAAGGCCTTTCAATATACCAACTTAAACATATCTAAAGATTTTTTGGATGGTCAAGCCACTTTGAGCTTTAAGATCAATGACGTTTTTTATACCAAAAAAGCGAAATTTAGTTCCTTAGAGGCAAATACCATAACCCAAAGAAATTTCATATTTGACACCCAGTACCTTTTGTCATTTTCATATCGCTTTAACAAAAGCAGTCGAAGAAATAGTCACAACAGGTCAAAAGAAATAGACAAGAATATTTTTGAAGTAGAGGATCAGATCAAATAAAAAAAGCTTGTTTTCACAAGCTTTTTATAGTATTATTCATATGTTCGATCAAGATTTTGCCTTTTTGGCTTCTTTCCTCAATTTCCAGTTTTCAATCAAATTTCCAAACAACCAATAAGGCACAACCGTAGTCAACAGAAAAATCAGCATCCAAAAACCCATTGTAAAAATGGTTAAAAAAACTAAAAACCCTAAAAATTGACCAATTTCCATATGCTTACTTATTGTTTAAATTATGCACCAAAAATAATACATATTTTTAATATGACAATTAATTTCCACGGTAATTTAAATTAACAAATTATTAACTAAATCTGGATTAAACTAGTTTCTATCTTCGCTGTCCTATCTATAGATACCCTTAATTCATCTTGATGAAAATAATTTACACGCTACTAATACTCATGTTTATTCCATTTTTGGTACTTTCCCAGGAGAGACAGAGACCTGAAGGCAATACTCAACCACAAAGAGAAATGTTTGAATTAAAAGGAACAATTCATGAAAAAGAAGCTGATATTCCTCTTGAATTTGCTACGATCATAGTAAGACCCCTTGAAGGAGAACAGGTTTATGGCGGAATGACAAATGCAAAAGGGAAATTCTCATTTGAAGTACCCAAAGGAAAGTACAATATCAGTTTTGAATTTCTATCCTTTAAAACCATTGTAATAGAAGATGTCGATGTAAATAAAAATATGGACCTGGGTGAGATCTTATTGGAAGAGGATTCTGAATCACTTGACGAAGTAACTGTGATTGCAGAAAAGAGCACCATGGAAGTAAAGCTTGACAAAAAAATCTATAACGTTGGGAAAGACATGACCGTTAGAGGAGGAACAGCCAGTGATGTGTTGGATAATGTACCTTCCGTTACCGTAGACGCCGAGGGTGTTGTAAGTCTTAGAGGAAATGAAAATGTCAGGATACTGATCAATGGGAAGCCCAGTGGATTGATTGGCCTTAATGACGCTGAGGCATTAAGGCAATTTCCGGCCGATGCGATTGAGAAAGTCGAAGTTATTACCAGCCCCTCTGCGCGTTATGACGCTGAAGGTACAGCGGGTATTCTGAATATCATTTTAAGAAGAGATAAAATAACGGGTTTTAATGGTATAGGTACGATCAATGTGGGTATCCCTGAAACCTATGGATTTTCTACGAGCTTGAATTACAGACTGAAAAATGTGAATTTTTTCACCAATATCGGTTATACCGATAGAGAATCCCCGGGAAATTCCAGTGCCCAAACCACTTACTTCTCTCCAAATGCAAGTTTTGCATCAACCGATCAACAAATTGATTACACCCGAAAGGGAGATAATTTAAATGTCAATTTTGGTATTGAGTATTATTTAGCAGAAGAAACTTCTATTACAGCTAGTTTTTTATACCGAAATTCAGACGGGGACCGGATTGCGGAAAATATGACGGACGCCTTTGATGAATTTGACGAACTGGTCAATTCGACCCTGAGGATCGAAAATGAAGTAGCTAAAGACAATGTATATCAATATGATCTGAATTTTTTACATAAATTCGAAAAGGAAGGTCATCAAATAGACATGGCTGTGCAATATCAGGATAACAAGGAAGTAGAAAACAGTTTGATCACAAATGAGGAGACCTTTCCAAACACGATTGATCAACTCTCTGAAAAATTTGATTCTAATGAATTACAAAAGCGATTTTTGATTCAAAGTGATTATGTATTACCAATAGGTGAAAACCAACAGGTTGAATTAGGGTTTAGGATCAACCATGAGGACAGAGAAACTGATTACAGATTTTTCAATGAAAATGAAGATGGTGATTATATAGTAAATGACAGCCTGACCAATCTTTTTGAATACGATGAATTAATATCTGCGTTTTACGGACAATACGGAAATAAATTCGGTAAATTCTCTGCACTTTTGGGCCTTAGGATTGAAGCCACTGATATTGATATTCGGTCAACAGGAAAGGAAATTGATTCCTTAAATCAAAAAGATTACGTCAATGTCTTCCCTACCGCAAATCTTGTATATGAATTTACAGAAAGCGAAAATTTAACATTGGGTTATAATAGTCGTATCAGAAGACCCAGATCAAGATTTATCAATCCTTTTCCGTCTCAGTCAAGTCGTACAAATATATTTCAGGGAAACCCTGACTTGGATCCATCCATTTCACATGGGGTAGATCTTGGCTATTACAAAAGATGGCAAAAAGTTACTTTTAACACTTCAGTTTACTATACGCATGCTACTGATGTATTTCAATTTATCAGTGAGGACACAGGGCAATCCACAGAAGACGGGATTCCAATTATAAGAAGGACACCAATCAATTTAGCCACAGATGACCGCTATGGTTTTGAATTCTCTGCAAATTATACGCCTAAAAAGAATTGGAGGTTCAATGCCAGCTTTAACTTCTATAATTCAAATCTGGATGGAGAATATGAGGGTGTTGATTTTGGATCAAATTTTACAAGCTGGTTTGCAAGAGGGACTTCTAAATTAACCTTACCTGCCAAAATAGATTGGCAAACTACCATGATGTTTAGAGGCCCGAGACAAAATGCTCAAACCAAAAGTGAAGGTATGTTTATGGCAAATATGGCCTTTAGTAAAGATATCTTAAAAGGAAATGGAACCTTGGTATTTAATGTGGATGACCTTTTAAATTCAAGAAAAAGAATATCTGAAACCACAACAGATACCTTTATAGAGAACAGTGAATTCCAATGGAGAGAAAGACAATTCAGACTTTCTTTTACGTATAGGTTCAATCAGAAAAAAGAACGTCAACGTCAACGCGGAGGTATGGATGACGATGACGGGGAAGGGTTTGGTGGATAACGCTTTAAAACTTCAAAAAAAACATCGTTTTTCATAGCGCCTGAATACTAAATTTCAAGGCCTTAGCAATTCTTTTCTGCGTGCTATTTCGTATCTTTGGGACTCATTAGTTCATTACAAAAAATTTACCCATGAAATACAGAATAGAACACGATACCATTGGTGAAGTGCAAGTGCCCGCAGACAAATTCTGGGGAGCTCAAACTGAAAGATCAAGAAACAATTTTAAGATAGGTGCTGAAGCTTCAATGCCAAAGGAAATCATTGAAGGATTTGCCTATTTGAAAAAGGCTGCTGCTTATACCAATCATGACCTTGGTGTTCTTGATAAAGAAAAAAGAGATGCTATCGCTAGGGTATGTGATGAAATATTGGCCGGAAACTTGTTCGATCAATTCCCATTGGTTATTTGGCAAACAGGGTCAGGAACCCAAAGCAATATGAATTGTAATGAAGTGATCGCAAATAAGGCTCATGTCAATGCTGGAGGAGATTTAAACGGTACTGATCGTTACATACATCCTAATGACGACGTGAACAAATCTCAATCTTCTAATGATACTTTCCCTACAGGCATGCATATTGCGATTTATAAGAAGATTGTTGAAGTAACCATACCAGGTGTAGAACAATTACGCAATACCCTGCAACAGAAATCAATAGAATTTACAAATGTTGTAAAAATAGGACGAACCCACTTGATGGATGCTACGCCCTTAACACTGGGGCAGGAGTTTTCCGGTTATGTCTCTCAACTCGATCATGGACTCAAAGCCTTGGACAATACCTTAGAGTCACCTTGCTGAACTTGCCCTGGGAGGTACAGCGGTAGGTACAGGAATCAATACTCCTGAAGGTTATTCGGAACTTGTGGCCAAGTATATTGCAGAATTCACTAACCTGCCTTTTATTACTGCTGAAAATAAATTTGAAGCACTTGCCGCTCATGACGCAGTAGTAGAGACTCATGGTGCATTAAAACAATTAGCCGTTTCTCTTATGAAAATCGCCAATGATATCAGAATGCTGGCCTCAGGCCCAAGAAGCGGTATTGGTGAAATCATCATTCCGGCCAATGAGCCAGGATCATCCATTATGCCAGGAAAAGTTAATCCTACCCAGGCAGAGGCCCTTACGATGGTCTGTGCACAGGTTATAGGCAATGACGTGGCAGTAACTGTTGGTGGTATGTCTGGTCACTATGAATTAAATGTGTTCAAACCCGTAATGGCTGCCAATACGCTGCAGTCTGCTCAATTAATTGGAGATGCCTGTGCGTCATTCACTGACAATTGTGCCATTGGTATAGAACCAAATTATCCCCAGATCAAGCAACTTTTGAATAACTCATTGATGCTGGTTACTGCACTGAATACCAAAATTGGATATGAAAATTCGGCAAAAATCGCAAAAACAGCCCATAAAAATGGCACTACACTAAAAGAAGAAGCTGTCAATCTCGGTTTTTTAACAGCCGAAGAATTTGATCAATGGGTAAGACCCGAAGATATGGTGGGAAGCCTAAAAGTATAAATAAAAGAACAGGCAGAAAAGCAGATCCGTATTACTTTTTTGCCTGCTTTTAAGACATCTTAGATTTATGTGCAACAGTTTTAATAAGAAATTCATCGATGAAGCTGCTAAAGCCCTTGACCATAATGCTGACATTGAGTGTAACTGATCATGCAAGTTTTATGGGACAAGCCATAGATATGGCTATTCAAGGGGTTTTGAGCAATGAAGGTGGTCCTTTTGGTTGTATCATTGTCAAGGATGGACAAATAATTGGCAAGGGAAATAACAAAGTGACTTCTACCAATGATCCCACTGCTCATGCAGAAGTGATGGCGATCAGAGAAGCGTGTAAAACTTTGAATTCCTTTCAACTGGATGATTGTATTTTATACACTAGTTGTGAACCCTGCCCTATGTGTTTAGGTGCCATTTATTGGGCTCGACCCAAAAAAGTTTATTATGGTTGTAACAAAACGGACGCTGCCAAAATAGGCTTTGATGATAACTTTATCTATAAAGAACTGGATTTGGAACCAGGCAAAAGAACTATTCCGTTTGAACAAATTAATAAAGAAAGCTGCTATGAAAGCCTTTCAGGCTTGGGAAGATAAGGAAGATAAAATAGAGTATTAACTAAATTGTTTCGTTATGCGTAAAGTAGGAATTTGGATCGATCAAAAGGAAGCAAACTTGATCACCTTGACAAAGAAAGCTGTTCACTCAAAAACGATTTACTCTGATATTGAATCCCGGATACGAATAGAAGGTGAAACGAAGCAATTCGGCAGATTTGGAGATCAATACCTTGTAGATGAAAAGGGAAAGGAAAACAGGATAAAAGAATACACCCAAAAATACCTGCTACGTGTGGCAAAGGAATTGTCAAAAGCTGATGAAATCTTTTTGTTTGGTCCTGCACAAATGAAATTGAAATTGGAAAAATTTATTTCTGGTATACCTGAATTGGCGGTAAAAATGAAGGAAACCAGAACAGCGGAAAACATGACGCATAACCAAAAAATGGCTTATGTGAAAGACTTCTATAAAATCAAATGATCAGAGGCCCCGGCTTAACTGCCTGATTCTGTTATAATATTCCTCGTATTCCTTTTCTGCAAGTCGCTGCGCGCTGCTGATAAAGGCTTGCTTATGGCTATGCTTTTTTTTATCAGACCCTTTGGAAAGTCCGATTCTGTCATTTTTCATTTCGTCGCAATTTTTATCATTAACGAAAAAAATAGCGGTTTTATTATACATTAAAGAACGGATAGCGTATTACTACGCTTAAAAACAGGTGTTTAAACTATTTACCAAACTGTAACGCATGAACTATGCTTACCAGTTACTATGGAAAAATTCCGATTCAGGGGCATCGACTCTTTGGATAGGTATGAGCCCCGAAAAAATCTCTTTGCGCTTGAATCAAATTGGCCGGTAAATTCTTTGTGGTCATGTCTACCCAGTAATAGTAAGCAGCTGAAAAACAATGTGTTGAAATTCTTTTGGATAGACCTGACATAATTGTATCGCGTAAAGCTGTTTCTCCTATCAACTAAGGCTACCAGTGACCAGATCCATTTCAAACAGGTCCTTTGAACACATAAATTCCTTGTGTAGCAAGTTCATCAGATGAGATTTTATAATACATCCATTGGACCAGATTCTGGCTATATCAGAAAAATTAAGGTCCCAATTATAAGTGTCAGAAGCCAATTGCATCAATTTAAACCCTTGCTGATGATTGATCAACCGAGCGAATTCATATGCCTTCTCGATTGATACCAAATCCAGATCTTCCTCTATTGAATGGCTTGAATCGATCAAACCCGACATTTTTATCCGTGTATCCTTAAACGATGAAATATACCTGGCGAACACTGCAGATGACATCATGGTATTGGGAATACCCATGTCAAAGGCGGCTTTGCTTGACCAGGAACCGGTACCCTTATTACCCGCCTTATCCAGGATCATATCCAATAAATACTTATCTCCTTCTTTCTTTCTTAAAATTTGAATGGTGATCTCTAGTAAATAGCTTGATAGGACACCTTGATTCCAACCTTCAAAGACCTCCGCAATAGCTTCATTTGACATCTGCTTTGACATCAGGGCATACAATTCGGCCAGGAGTTGCATTTCCACATATTCAATACCATTATGCACCATTTTGATAAAATGCCCCGAACCTTCAGGACCGATATAAGTACAACATGTCTTTCCAAAATCATCTTTAGCGGCTATAGATTCCAAAATTTCCGACACGAATTCGTAGCTCTCCCTTGTACCTCCCGGCATGATGGAAGGGCCCTTTCGCGCACCTTCTTCACCACCTGAAATTCCGGCACCAATAAACGCTATCCCATGACCCTGGGCAAGCTCAAACCTTCTCTTTGTATTCAAATAGTGAGAATTCCCACCATCTATAATGATATCACCTTTGGAAAGTAAGGGAATCAAATTGTTCAAAACCAGATCTACCGTTGGCCCGGCTTTGATCATGATCAAAATCTTTCTGGGCCGTTCCATTGATTGAATAAAGGCCTTGAGATCCGTAAATCCCTGTATATTATCCCTATGCTTGTTTGATGAAAGAAAACGATTTACCACCTCTTCCTCTCCTCCTTCGGCCCTGTTAAAAACTGATAATTCATATCCTTTATCAGCAATGTTCAAACTAATACTACTGCCCATTACACCTAGGCCAAAAACACCAAATTCGCTCTTTTTAGTACTCATAGACTTGACTTTATTTTTTCTATTATCTCCTCGGGAGATTTTTGTATATCTATATGTATGCCGTATGCAGGAACCTCAAGCGCCTCAAACTGGGACTTAAGCATTTCCCCGCTCATATAATGATCTTTTCTTTTGTTCATACGTTCCAGGATCAGCTCGTAGGAGCCGGATAGAAATACCCAATGACAATGATCAAGACCTTGTGCCAGGACCTTCCTGTATTTCTCCTTTAAGGCAGAACAGGCCAAAATAGCACCTCCCTCCTGTTCCCATTGTTGTAAGTTCATAGAAAGCGTTGCCAACCATGAAGCCCTGTCCTCATCATTGAGCGGTTGTCCATTGCTCATTTTATCAATATTTGCCTGCGGATGAAAATCATCAGCATCGTAATATGGAAGACCCATTGATTCAGACAATTTTCGTGCAATTGTCGTTTTGCCGCATCCGCTAACACCTATAACTTGAATGATCATGATTATTTAGCAAAAAAATTACCTGCTACGCCTTTCACCCCGGGTTTAACCTCAAATAAAGAACCTGCCAAAGGATATTTCTTTGTTTCTGCTTCATCCATATCTAAACTTGAAGTTGTAATATACAAAGTGTCAAAATTTTCACCTCCAAAGGAACAAGAAGTCACATTGTGCGCAGGTACTTCAATTTTTTCCAATAAATTACCTGTTAAAGGATCAAAACGGGCCACTGCATTTCCATTCCATAATCCAACCCATAATTTATCCTCCCTATCAATGGTCATTCCATCTCCAAAACCGAGAGATCCTGGAATAACAACCGCTACCCTTTCATTGGAAATCGTGCTGGTTTCATCATCAAAATCAAAGGCGCGAATATGACCTGTTGGCGTATCGATATAATACATGGTTTTCTTATCTGAGGTCCAAACGATACCATTCGAAATCGTTACACTGTCCAACATTTTAGTTGCCTGCCCATCTGGTGCAATTTTGTAGAGATTAGCCTTTGGAGCAGATTGGTCCAAATGCATCGAACCTACCCATAAATTTCCATTCGGGTCGCATTTACCATCGTTAAATCGATTATAAGTCATCTCAGCTTCAACATCTGATAACAAAGTAATATCTCCTGAATTGGTGTTCAGCATGTAAATTCCATCTTCCAGGGCAATAACCGCTTCCTCCTTGTTTTTTGGAACCACGGTTCCAACTCGTGAAGGCATATCAAATTCCTGATTTTCTTTGGTTTGCGGATCGTATAGATATACTTTTTTACCTTCTATATCAACCCAGTATAATCTTTGATGATGATCATCCCAAAAAGCACCTTCACCCAATTTAGATTTTATTTCAAAAGCTATTTTCACCTGATCTCTCTCCTGTTTCGGTTTTTGGAACTTGTAATAAGTCACGCCTAATAGACTTAATAATCCCACAATAAGCATGGTTAGTTTGATTTGCATTTTATATAGATTGTTTTTTGTTTTAGATCGTCCATGCATTACCAATTTCTGACACCGGTACACAAGGAACATACCTCCCCGGAATCGGATCAAAATTCAACACTTCCTTCCCGACCTTTTCCGAGGTAAAATATCCGAAAAGTGCAAGACTTCTTATATTGAATAAAAATTTATACATTTTGTAATTATCTACTTCTTCCATAGGAACCTCTTCAATTGGTTTTGACTGTAAATAGCCCACCTTGGTTTGTTCCTCGGGCTCAAGGTCAAAATATGAAGCAAATAATTCTGCTATTTCATCTTTGCCAGATTCGCTAATGTCGTTGCCAAACTTCTCTTTAAATCTGTTGGCAAATATTTCACTGCCTTCTTTAAAGATATTTTTTTCCTCAGGCCTAAACATATCATGACTCATCATGTCAATGAATTGCGGCAAATTCACATCCAACCCACCAGGGGTATCTGTCGCAGGTAATATGATATCAACTAAATGTGTCACAAAGTGCTGTTCCTTTTTATCAAAGTAGACAGCCGGCCAGGTTTCACTTTTTGCCGAGCAAGACTCTAAAACACTAACCACAGTTGGTGCTGCAACAACATAACCAAAGCTCAGGGCCAAACCCTTTATTGTTTCTCTCCTATTCATGCACTTAAGCTTTAGGTGTTCTTTTTAAATTCCTTGGCTGCATGATTCGCTGCTCTTGCGGTCAGGGCCATATAGGTCAGGGACGGGTTCTGACATCCGGAAGAAGTCATACAAGCACCATCGGTAACATATACATTGGGTACTGCATGAACTTGATTGTATTCATTCAGTATGGATGTCTTTGGATCTCTGCCCATTCTGGCACCACCCATTTCATGAATAGCAAGACCAGGAGCAAATTGATTTGGATTGTCAAAGCCTATGACCTTGGTATGACCAGCTGCCTTGAGCATGGCAACGGCTTCTTCTTTAATATCTTTTCGCATTGCCTTTTCATTTTCTTTAAACTCTACATCAAAATCAACAGTTGGAAGCCCCCATTGATCAAGTTTCTCATAATTTAAGGAAATCTTATTCTCATGATAAGGTAAACACTCACCAAAGCCCGTAATCCCAATGACCCATGGTCCTGGTTTTACCAAGTCATCCTTTAAAGATTCTCCATAACTCATTTCGGCCACACCTCTTCGCCAGTTAGTTCTACTTGCAGCTCCCTGATATCCAAAACCCCTTATATAATCAGATCTTTTAGATTTTTCATCCAGATTTCTAAACCTGGGAATATACATCCCTCCGGGTCTCCTTCCTATATAATAATCATCCTCATGCTCATCAACAATGGCATAGGCACCAACGCCCAGATGATGGTCCATAATATTATGTCCAAGTTCTCCACTGTCATTACCCAAGCCATTTGGAAATCTTTCCGATCTTGATTGCATTAAAATCGCATTTGAAGCGACAGTAGAAGCACAACAAAAAATAATCTCAGCCTCAAAAAATAGTTTTTCCTTAGTTTCGGTATCGATCACTTTTACGCCCGTAGCTCTTTTACTTTTCTCATCATAAACAATTTCATAGGCAATTGAATTAGGTCGGAGGGTCATGTTCCCGGTTCGTTCGGCTGCTGGTAAAGTTGAGGAATTACTGCTGAAATAACCTCCAAACGGGCATCCACGCATACATCGATTTCGAAATTGGCACTTACCTCTTCCTTCGTGCACCGTGTCACCTGTAATGTGAGCTACCCGACCATGGGTAATCACTCTGCCATCCATTTTTTCGGCCACTCTTTCGGCAAGATCGGCCTCTACACAATTGAACTCCATGGGTTCAGAAAATATTCCATCGGGCAATTGTTCCAGGCCCAGGTTTGTTCCGCTCACCCCTATATACGATTCTACTTTATCATACCAAGGGGCAATATCCCTATATCTGATGGGCCAGTCTACCCCGTGTCCATCCTTCTTATTGGCTTCAAAATCCATTTCGCTCAATCGATAGGAATGTCTGCCCCATGTGATCGATCTTCCCCCAACATGGTACCCGCGCATCCAGTCAAACCTTTTGGTTTCTGAATAAGGGTGATCAATGTCGTCAACAAACCAATGTTTTGTCTCTTCTGCTGTGGTATAGCCAGTTCTCGACTGTTTTTCCTGTCTTTTTGCCTCTTCCACAGGCAACCTGTTGCGATGTTTAAAATCCCAATTCTCTTTATACATTGTTGGGTAATCAATAACATGCTTGACCATTCTTCCTCTTTCCAAAACAAGTGTCCTAAGACCGTTTTCACAAAGTTCCTTAGCAGCCCATCCCCCGGATATTCCCGTTCCGATGACAATAGCATCATAGCTATTCGATATTATCGCCTCTTGTTCTTCATTCATCTTATCAACTCAAATTTTTAAAACCATATATTTTTAACACTTCTGACACTTGCAAAATACTTATATCCCCAAATTCCATTGTTCATAATTCTTCACTGAAAATTTCCAAACAGGAATTAGCCGGGTATGAAATAAATACAAAGAAGGACTCTTACTTATAGATATCGCTCCTCAATAACCTTTAAATGATGTAATACGTGACCACTACAAATAAAACCCAGCGCCCTGACAGAGAATGTATTACCTTCGACGGAACCTGTTAAATCCAAAGTGTCTTCATCAAAATCCTGAAACATCAGTATCGTTGACCTTCTTAACAAGCAAAACTCATCCAGAAGGTTATTAATATCCCGCTTATTGATATCGTAATTTGAAACATAGGAATTTTCCTCAAAACCCATCACTGAAGTTTCATCTCTTCTGGAAAACCTAAGAGATCTGTAAACAAATACGCGTTCGGCATCGATCAGGTGTTGAACAATTTCCTTTATGGTCCATTTCCCCTCTTCGTATCTGTATTCGTATTTTTCTTCCTTAAGCTCGTAAAGCAACTGCTCAAAGAGCTCTAGAGAATTTTCCAAATGCTCTAATAAACCCGAAACTCCATCGAGGATTTCTATATATGGCGTATAAAAAACAGGATATTCAAATTTTTGAGGCTTGTTCATAGGCACGATACATTATTTAATTCGCGCTAATTTAACTAATTCCTGTTAATCGTGAATATTGTGACAAAAAATACCGATTCTATTCTAGATTTTATGTCCCTATTTACTGATAAGCTGATAAGACTGAATGGCAATTTCAATTTCCTCATTGGTTGGGATGACCATGATCTTAACCGGGGAGTTGACAGATTGAATCTCACGCAGGTCTTTGCTTCTTATACCATTCTTTTCCAAATCCAAATGTATCCCCAGGTAATCCATATCGGCACATACCAGCTTTCTTATGACATCTGAATTTTCACCTATTCCTGCGGTAAACACTATCGCATCCAGTCCGTTCAAAACCGCCGAATACGCGCCAATATATTTTTTTACCCTGTATGCATTTATTTTAAGCGCAAGTATACATCTATGATCTCCTTCTTCTGCCTTCATTTCGATCTCGCGAAGGTCACTATATCCTGTAAGTCCTAACATACCGCTTTCCTGCTGCAGAATCTTTTTTACTTCTGCAGAACTATAACCAAGTTCATCCATCATATAAAAGATCACTGACTGGTCAATATCTCCGCTTCTGGTTCCCATAACCAGTCCATTCATAGGGCCAAAACCCAGCGAATGCTCTACACTTTTACCATTTTTTATTGCGGTAATACTGCATCCATTACCCAAATGTACAGTGATGATCTTTGAATGATCCTTTTTTAGGTATTCAATAGCCTGCTCGGAAACATATTTATGACTTGTTCCGTGAAAACCATAGGTTCTTATTTGATTCTCCAGATAGAATTTTTCGGGTATGGCATAGCGAAAAGCTTCTTCCGGAATACTTTGAAAAAATGCCGTATCAAAGACTGCAATCTGAGTCGCTCGTTTGAATATTTTTTCAGATACTTCAATACCTTTAAAATTATGCGGATTGTGTAAAGGTGCCAGACTAAATAACTCTTTGATTTTACCCTTGACCTCCTCATTGATCACTACAGTTTTCGAAAAAGTGCTTCCTCCGTGAACGACTCTATGGCCAACCGCATCGATCTCATCCGCACTCTTAAGGAGTGCCGTCGAAGGTTCAAGTAACAACTTTGCCACCAGCTCCAATCCTGCCTCATGATTGGAAATATCTCTTGTTTCCTCAATGTTATTTCCCTTAACTTTAAGTTGTATGTTAGATTCTTCCAATCCGATTCTTTCTACCATTCCTGAAGCCAAGACTTTTTTTTCTGGCATTTCTATCAGTTGGAACTTGATGGAAGAACTCCCTGAATTGATCACTAATATTTTCATAAATATGCTTTCTGTTTGTAATTAATTTAGCCTTCAAAGAATTCTTTTGCATATACCACTTCTCCAGCAATTCCATTTAACGCTCCTTCTCTGAGCTCTAATACAAAACTATTGACTTCAGGCACATCAAACGGAAACCGGATGCCAAATTCCTGTGCTTGTTTATACCCAAATTTAGGATAATAATCCTGATGACCAATAACAACGATAGATTCATAGCCCAGTTCCTTAGCCTTTTGATGTGCGTATTTCATCAATCCGGCTCCTATTCCACGCTTTTGATGTTCCGGATGAACCGCGATCGGAGCCAAGGATAAAGTGGGACGCACACTAACACCCCCTTTAATTCCTGCAAGCGTCAATAAAATGTATCCAATGATATTTTCATTGAGCACTGCAACCAATGACAGTTCCGGAATAAAATGACTAGATTTTCTCAATCGATCAACTAAATCATGCTCTGTATGGTCGCTGTATTGTTCAGTTCTAAACGATTCTTTCACCAACTCATACACCTCTGCGGTATCATTGCTGGTTTCCTGCCTGATCTCAAAGTTATGATTTACCGGAATATTCATCCTATTGCGCCTGAATTGCTGTAATAATAACCGTATTAAATATATCGTCTACCGTACAACCCCGACTCAAGTCGTTCACAGGTTTATTCAAACCTTGCAACATCGGACCGATGGCAATAGCCCCAGTTTCTCTTTGAACAGCCTTATAAGTGTTATTTCCTGTATTGAGATCAGGAAAGATCAAGACGCTGGCTTCACCCGCCACTTTTGAATCCGGCAACTTTTTCTTACCTACCTTAATATCTACGGCTGCGTCGTATTGTATAGGTCCTTCTATCTTAATATCGGGTCGAAGTTGCTTTACAATTTCTGTGGCCTTTCTCACCTTGTCAACGTCTGCACCCTGACCTGATGAACCTGATGAATAGGAGAGCATGGCTACTTTTGGCTCTATGCCAAATGCCGCACTCGAATCAGCAGAAGAAATAGCGATCTCAGCCAATTGTTCGGCAGTTGGATTCGGATTGATCGCGCAATCACCAAAAACGGAGACCCTGTCTTCAAGACACATAAAGAATACAGATGAAACAACAGACACACCCGGTTTGGTCTTGATAAATTGAAGGGCCGGTCGTATCGTATGCTGAGTAGTATTGACCGCCCCTGACACCATCCCGTCAGCATGTCCTTTATAAACCATCATGGTTCCAAAAAAGGAAACATCCTGCATGGTATCCCTGGCCATGCTCATATTGATGTTTTTATGCTTTCTCAAGGCATAAAAAGTATCTGACATAATCTTCAAAGTGCGGAGATGAAACAGGGTCGACAATATGTACTTTTTCCAGATTCATACTGATTCCCAACTCCTTGATCTTTTCTTCAATACTGTTTTTGGAGCCCAATAAAGTAATTTCTACAATATCGAGTACCGTCAAACGGGCTGCGGCCAATAATATTCTATCATCCGTTCCCTCGGGCAATACGATATGTTTTTTGACTTTCTGTGCTCTTTTCAGAAGGTTATACTGGAACATTCTTGGAGTCAATCCTTTAGGCTTGAATGTTAAGTATTTCCTGATCAGATTACCTATGTCAACATATTTATCAAAAGTATTCAGAGAGGTATAAATACGTTGGTCGTTGGTAGGATAAATATGTGACCTTATTGCTCCAATGTTATTGGCCACTTCAAAGGTTCCTTTCTCGATGGCGAGTATTGGTACGACTTCCTTTAGACCTTGGATCAGTTTCATGATAGGTTCCTCGGGAATCAATCCTCCGGTAAGTAAAATACCTGCAATTTTTGGGTAATTATCCGACAAACTGGCCTGAAGCGAACTGAGAATTATATCAGCTCTGTCACCAGGCGTAATGACAAGACAATTTGGTTTAAGATGGATCAGGAAGTTTCTTAATTGCATGGCTCCCACGGCAGAGGTTTCGACCTGGTTGTCAAGTTGGGCCTCCCCAATCAGAACATCTGCCTTTAAATTATCCACGATCTCTTTAATGGTAGGATTGTTAAGACTTTTGATCATGGGAATTACCCCGATAAATATCTTTTCCTCAACCTCTTCCTCCAACCTCTTCGCAACTGCTTCTATATCACTTTCATTTACTTTATTGGCAACAATACCTAACACCTTTACTTCTTTGTCAAGAAATGAATCATATGCCAAATGAAGATTTGTTACAAGTTCTTCAAGACTTTTATCCTTGCCGGTACCGACCAGAATTACCGGTATGCCAAGATTTTTAGCGATCACCGCATTCACGTCTAATTCAACAAAGACGGCTTCACCTGAAAAATCTGTTCCTTCAACCAGGATAAAATCAAATTTATCTTCAAGCGCTTTGTATTTTTTTATAATGATATCGAGAATGTCACCTTCCTGACCATTGGTTTTTTTATGAATTACCTCGGCCCCGGTCATAGCGTAACAATCTTCATAATCCATTTCCAATTTAAAATGTGATAAAACGGTCTCTATATGATTGTCCTTTTTTGACGGATCCGTTACTTCAATGATCGGCCTGAAATAACCTACTTTTTTGGTTCTTCCAAGGAGGATACCCATCAATCCCAAAGTAATAATTGACTTTCCACTTTCCGCTTCTCCGGTAGCGATATATATGGCTCTGCTCATGTATTAAAAATTTTCACAAAGATACTTATCTATCCAAATAATAAGCGCTTTTTTGGATGAACTTTTGTTACTTAATTCTTGAATATGACAAGATTAAATACCTAAATTAGCTACACTGTTAAATTCTTGCTTTTGATCATATGAAAACACTTATTTTTTAATATCAAAGAACTCCTTCAGGTACGGGACCAATCAGTAGTCAAGGTAGCCGGAGCTGCCATGAAGGAACTGCCTTGTATTAAAAATGCCTTTCTAAGAATTAACAATGAACGCATAGAAGATTTTGGGCCCATGTCTGAGCTGAAGGATTTCAATGCAGACCAGGTGATCGATGCCAGGGGACACACCATTCTTCCCACCTGGTGCGATTCACATACCCATATTGTTTTTGCCGGACATCGCGAAAAAGAATTTGTAGATCGAATCAATGGATTGACTTATGAAGAGATCGCTTCTCGAGGAGGGGGCATCCTGAATTCAGCCAAAAAATTACAGGATAGTTCAGAGCAGGAATTGTTCGAACAATCCTCACAGCGCCTGGAAGAAATCATGAGACTGGGTACTGGGGCAGTTGAAATCAAATCGGGCTATGGCCTTACCCCTGAATCTGAAATAAAAATGCTCAAGGTCATCAAAACGCTAGCCTCCTCATTTCCCATAACGATCAAAGCAACCTTTTTGGGGGCACATGCCTTTCCTGCTGATTTTAAAGATAATCCGGAAGGCTACGTCGATCTTATCTGTGAAAAAATGATTCCTGAAGTTGCAAAGCAAGATCTGGCAGATTTTATAGATGTTTTTTGTGAATCAGGCTATTTTAATGTCGCTCAGACCGATAAAATATTGAAATCAGGAGAAAAATATGGTCTTATCCCTAAAATTCATGTGAACCAGTTCAACAGTATCGGAGGCGTACAGGTTGGTGTCGCAAACAAGGCTTTAAGTGTTGATCATTTAGAGGTCATGGAACAGAAAGACATTGATGTTTTAATTGGCACGGAGGTCATGCCGGTTGCCCTTCCTTCTTGCTCTTATTTTCTGAACATACCCTATACTCCTGCAAGAAAAATGATGGATGAAGGACTTGCCATTGCTCTGGCCACTGATTTCAATCCGGGTTCAACTCCAAGTGGAAATATGAATTTTGTAGTATCTACTGCTTGTATCAAAATGAAAATGACTCCTGAAGAAGCCATTAATGCCGCAACGATCAACGGGGCTTATGCCATGGGGCTGAGTTCATCTCACGGCAGTATTACCAAAGGTAAATTTGCCAACCTTATTGTTACTAAAGATATTCCTTCCTATCATTTTATCCCCTATGCCTTCGGAAGTAATTTAATTGAAAAAGTGATGATCAAAGGCGTTTTTTTATAGCACTTTACATCCGTTTTAGGTGATGCATAAGAAAACAAAAATCTTTTTAAAACGCGACTATGAAACAGCTCATTACAGAGATCATTGATCAAATGGAACAAATTCATGAGGGAAAGGGTTGGATCGGTGTTAATTTCAACAATAAAATCAACGGGCTTTCCGAAAATAACTTTTTTACCAAAGTAAAAGGCATGCACAGTATTGCTGAGATCATCTCGCATCTTACGACCTGGAGGTTTGAGACAATTCTTAAAATAAGAACCGGCGAAGGAAGCATTACTGATAGCGATCCAAGCAATTGGCAGAATAATGAGGAACTAAGAAAAGTGGGTAAGGACGATATTCTTCTGAAACATACTGAAAGCCTTTTAGAGCTTGTTGCTTTACTGAAGCAAAAAAATGACACTTTTCTTGATAAAACTTATTATGATACTGATTTTAAAAATTATTATCCTTACACTTTTCTTATGCGCGGAATGCTGCATCATGACATCTATCATCTGGGACAAATAGGACTCTTGATCAAATGTATGGAATCAAATTCGAATCAATTAAAACTTGAGTTTTGAATGCACCAAGACTTCCAGGATCCGACGATTGGTTTTATATATTTCTTTGTAAATTTGCAAACTTAAAGGAATAAAAATATGTCGGAAAATTCAGTGATTGTTCCAAGAACGAAAAAACCGGAATGGCTCAGGGTAAAACTTCCTGTAGGAAAAAAGTATACAGATCTGAGAAGTTTGGTAGATAAGTATAAGTTGAATACCATCTGCACAAGCGGTAGTTGTCCTAATATGGGTGAATGCTGGGGAGAAGGAACTGCCACTTTTATGATACTTGGGAATATTTGCACGCGTTCATGCGGATTTTGTGGAGTTAAGACAGGAAAACCTGAAACTGTTGAATGGGATGAACCCGAAAAGGTTGCGCGTTCGATACACTTAATGAAAATTAAGCATGCGGTTATCACCTCAGTAGACAGGGATGATCTGAAAGACGGCGGGTCGATTATATGGGCAGAAACCGTTGAAGCGATCAGAAGAACTAATCCAAACACGACTTTAGAGACCTTGATCCCAGATTTCAGGGGTATAAAAAACAATATTGATCGTATTATTGAGGTAGCTCCTGAAGTGATATCCCATAACCTGGAAACAGTAAGACGTTTGACAAGAGAAGTCAGGATTCAGGCTCAATATGACAGAAGCCTGGAAGTACTGGCCTACCTGAAAGATTCAGGGCAACAAAGAACTAAATCCGGGATTATGCTTGGCCTGGGAGAAAAAGAGGAAGAAGTCATTGAGACCCTTCACGATCTTTATAAGGCTAAGGTGGATATTGTAACGATAGGTCAATATCTGCAGCCTAGCAAGCAGCACCTTCCCGTGCATGAGTTTATTACTCCGGCACAATTTGATAAATACAAAGAAATTGGACTTAAACTTGGGTTTAAATATGTTGAAAGTGGAGCCTTGGTTCGTTCCTCTTATAGGGCCGAAAAGCATTTAGTATAGAAAATAAATCAAATTAACATATGATTAACAAGTTTTAAGACAATTTGGTACAGATTTTGATGGTAAGGTATTGAAGCAAGATTCCCATTAATTTTGACTTCATATGATTAATTTTGAGTTAGTAAGCTAAGAGCACCTCCTAAAAGAGGTGCTTTTAAGTTATAATAGATTCAGACCTTTAAGAAGTAAAATTAGATCATAGATTAAAAGTTACCAATTTTTTAGATATTTTATTAAAATTTTGACTCTCAGGTTAAATTCATTAATAAAATCATATTCTTAATAAAATTTTAACATTTTAAATCGATTTTGGCACAAGATTTGCAACTAATTTAGAAAGCAAAATTCCCCACTAATTTTGTTTTCATTATGATTAATTTTGAGTTAGTAAGCTAAAAGCACCTTTATACTAAGGTGCTTTTTTCGTTTAAATACTTCAATAAATAATTTCATTTACTTATTGTTGAACAATATTTCAACTTAACCCACATATTCATAATGAAAAAGGTTAAAATTGCACATTTTATCAATTTAATTGGTAATTTATTTGTGAATTCCTTAAGAATTGCTTATTTTCGAAACGGACAAAGTTCCTCACAAGATTTTGTTCTTCATTAATGATTAATTTTGAGTTAGTAAGCTAAAGCACTTCTGCATCCGGAGGTGCTTTATTCTTTTCACATCTCTAATCTACCTACAAACTCTTGAACGAGTTTACTGATCATATTTTCTGAAGATTTAGCTGCAAGCTGAACCGCCTCATGAGAAACTTCTTCAATTTTCCCTTCAATACCAAGGTCAGTGATCACTGACAGCCCAAAACACTCCATACCCATATGCTTTGCCACGATTACTTCCGGAACGGTACTCATGCCCACTGCATCTGCCCCCATAAGTTTAACCATACGGTATTCTGCCGGAGTTTCAAAAGTGGGTCCCTGCAACGCGAGATATACACCTTCCCTTACATTTATTTTATGCTCTCACGGCAATGGATTTCATTAATCTGATCATTTTCAAGCTATATGGTTCATGCATATCTACAAATCGAGGTCCGAATCTCTCCTCATTTTCACCTCGTAAGGGATGCTCAGGCATCATATTGATATGGTCTGTAATGATCATGACATCACCTACTTTAAACTCCGGGTTAACTCCTCCACAGGCATTGGATACCATTAACTTCTCTATGCCTAGCAACTTCATTACACGAATAGGAAAGGTCACTTCAGACATCTCCCAGCCTTCATAAAAGTGGAAACGGCCCTGCATGGCCACTACTTTTTTCCCTGATAATTCTCCATATATTAAGGTGCCTGAATGTCCCGATACAGTGCTCACAGGGAAATTAGGAATATCGTGATAAGCGATTTTCTTTTCTATATTGATCATATTCACAATACCTCCAAGACCAGTTCCCAATACGATGCCTATTTGGGGTTTATCTAAACCTATATCCATTAAAAACCTCGCAGTCTCTTTAATTTTTTCGTACATAATTTTGAATTATTTCATTAAATTTTTCCTCCCTTTCTAATATGATCATTTTAATGGGCAAATAATAGACTGGAAGTCTCACTTTAAGAAAGCTTCTTACATAGTCCTTTTCTGTAGTAAGAATTAATTTTTTTTCACCTTCCATGGCATCAAACCCGGATTTGATTCGTTTTTGCTCCTGATCACCAATAAACTGATGATCTGCAAACTTCATATGCTGAATATCCAATTTATTTTTCCTAAGAAACGCTACCAAAGGTTTTGAATTTGCAATTCCTGTAACCAATAATATCTTGTATTTTCCAAGCTCATCTAAAAGAATCGTATCATCAGCAGCATATACATAATCATCATAAGCAATAGCACTGAAAAATACTTCCTGATTCTTTTTGGGTGCAATTCTTTTTACAATGTCCAAACGCTTCTTTTCACTTAAATCTTTTGGGCATTTAGTCACAACGATCAAATCGGCCCTATCCGCTCCTTTTCTACTCTCTCTCAGGGTACCCGTGGGTAAAAGATAATCATCAACATACAACTTCTCATAGACTGTCAATAGTATATACATTCCCGCTTTAACGTACCTATGCTGAAAGGCATCATCCAACAGCACCAGGTCAACTTCAGGCCTTAGTTTTTGCAATGTTTCTATTCCCCTAACCCTTTTTTCATCAACCGCAACCTCCAAACTCTTAAACTTGCGGTAAAACTGAAAAGGTTCATCACCTAGTTCCTGTGCGGAACAATCAGGTGTAGCTAAAAAGAAACCTTTTGTTTTTCTTCCATAGCCTCGGCTTACAACTGCTGTTTGAAAAGATCCTTGGAAAAGTTCAATCAAGTATTCGATAAATGGAGATTTACCAGTGCCTCCAACATTAAGGTTCCCGACCGCAATAATTGGAATATCAAAAGACCTGGAACTTAAAAGACCTAAATCAAAGGCCTTGTTCCTAATTCTGATGATAAGTCCATACAAAAGGGAAATAGGAAATAATATTTTTCGAATCAAATTCACCAAGACAAAATACAAAAATCCTTACGGATTATCTAATAAGAAACGTAATCGACCACTTCAAGCCCGTAACCAATCATTCCAACTCGTTTTCCTGAATACTTACTGTTTGAGATCAATTTGATCTTATTGATCTTCAGGTCATGAAGAATTTGAGCACCAATTCCAAAATCTTTTTCATCCATTTTTAGCAATGGTTCCGTAGCTTTCTTTCCCCAGCCCTAGTATTTTTAAGATATTTTAATCTGTTGATCAGATCAAATGATTGGTATTCCTGATTGATAAATACAACAGCTCCTTTGCCTTTCTCATTAATAATATCAAACATTTTAGCGAGTTTATCGTCCGGATTGTTCATTAGTGTGCCTACTATGTCATTGTTGATCAAAGTCGAATTGACCCTTACCAGCACCGTTTCACCCAATCTCCCAACTACCTTTAGTGAGCGCCAGGTGTATCTGTCCGTTAGTTGTTTGTTTATAAGCCCGCAAACAATATTTACCAAATCTTGTTTCAATACTAAAATCTTCAATTTTATCAATTAAGGAATCATGATTCATTCTGTAGGCCACAAGATCTTCTATCGATATAATCTTAAGATCATATTTTTTGGCCACTTTCACCAATTGAGGCAAACGTGCCATTGTTCCGTCTTCATTAAGAATTTCCACTAAAAGTCCTGCTGGTTTTAATCCGGCTAGTCTAGCCAAATCAATCGCTGCTTCAGTATGACCGGTTCTTCTTAAAACACCTCCATCCTTAGCCCTTAAAGGAAAAATATGACCCGGGCCTTCCAAGATCCTCAGCCTTCGTTTTACTCATGGTTAATGCTTTCACTGTTTTAGCCCGATCATGGGTGGAAATTCCAGTTGTACAGCCATGACCGATCAAATCAACAGACACCGTAAATTGAGTATTGTGAAGCACCGTATTTTTTCCAACCATTAATTCAAGATCCAGTTCTTCACAACTTGTTTCAGTTAATGGTGCACAGATCAATCCACGACCATTGGTAGCCATAAAATTGATCATTTCGGGAGTTACCATTTCAGCAGCGGCTACAAAATCACCTTCGTTTTCTCTGCTCTCATCATCAACAACAATGATCATTTTACCGTTCTTTATATCTTCAATGGCTTCTTCTATGGTATTCAGCTTGATAGCAGATTTCGTTTTATTCTCCATAAATCCCGAATTATTTTTTATCTAATTTAAATATTTTGTTAAAGAAATTAACCAGTGGTTGTAAAAACGCATCCAGATTAAAAATGCCTTTATCATTTGTTGCCCTTATCATCAACAACACCCCAAATGGCAGTAAAACAAAGGTAGCCAGCCATCCTCCAATAAATGGAGAAACTTTACTCGACTCGGCCATATTCTTACCAAAAGTGGAAATAAAGAAATAGATCACAAAAATGGTAATTGCAATGATCATCGGAAGTCCGAATCCTCCTTTTCTTATAATCGAACCCTAAAGGAGTTCCAACAAAAAACAGCACCAAGACAGGCAATGGAAAAAGCAATTCTTTTGTGAAACTCAACATTGTATCCATTAATGATTTTTCGTTTGTCTTTTAAGGTTTCCTTAAAACTTTTCAAATTTTCCAAATTTCCTTGTGCAGCGATATAAGCATTTTTCGCAACCAAGTTTCCTATTCTTCTCAGTAAAATTTTCAATGATCTCAGGATTCAAAGCGTTCTCCCTGAACCGTATCCTTCATGAGCTGGTCAGCCTTTAAAGTCTTGTAGACCCGGTCTGCCCTATTGTTTACAAATTCATGATAAGGAGTTTGTAAGGAGTCTATGAAAAAATCCAATTGTTTAAGACTCAGCATTTCTTTACCAGTTTTATACTTCACATCATCCGGATCAAAATCACCAATACTCGAAACATCAATATTGACCTCATATTTGTCAAAATGCGCCTTGGTAAAAGGCGCCTTTGCTCTGGACTCAACTGTTGTCCTATTTCCAATCATATCTTCAGCATAATAGCCATCTTCCAAAATAAGTGTAAGATAACGACTACCCTCTTCAGAGACGATCTCTCCTTTTTTTGCGGTGATCACTTTATTATTCACTGTATTTGACCTCAGGTCATAGATCAATACATTCTTTAAGAAGATTCTCATCTTCCCCGTACTTTTCTTCAAATTTGATGCTGTAATCAGGAATTTCGGTATTGAAAGTTCCTGCAACAAGAGCCAAACCTGGCTCTTTCATTTTCATGTTATAAATAAGGTTCTTCGATTTTAAGGAAGCATAGGGAAAGACATAATTCAGAAATAAAAAATTGGAAAAACTAAGCACCAGCATCAATATAACCAAGAGGCCTTATAAATCGCTGAAGTGATATTCCTGCAGATTTAACAGCAGCAAACTCATAATTTTCTGCCATGTTCCCAAGTGCCATGATCGATGAGAGCAAAATAGCAATGGGTAATGCCGTTGGCATCATCATCAGTGCCATATATCCCAAAAATTTGAGTATAATCAGCAAACTAATGCCCTTTCCCTGCAATTTTATCAAATTGTAACCATAAGGCCTGCATGATCAGTACAAACAGGATGATAAAAAAAGTTGCTAAAAAGGGCGCAAGAAAACTCTTAAGTATATATCTGTTTAAGATTTTCATACGGCACGATTCATCACTTGATGATCAATTTAATTGTTGATCATATAATTCAATTCTTCATACTTTTTTTGGTCGAAAGTAAATACAGATCCGTTAATTTGTTGATTGGTCCTGATATTCTTTGCAGTCAAAATGGTGCGTGTTTCGTTGACACCGATCTCAATGACTTGATAGATATGATTCGTTTTTGTATCAATTCCAACGATTACATTGGCTATTTCGGAATCTGTATCAATAGGGGTTAGCTCAATAAACTGTATACTTTTGCCATTTATCTGCTTTAAATCACCCATCGAATAAGTGTATCCATTTTTATAAAAAGAGTAGAATTTCGAAGGCGTAAAAGTATTCTCTTCATCAAGGTCCGAATCAGAAATATTGACTTCCTCATTTTCAGGGATAATCGTATATGTTTTTGAGCCATCAAATATCTGGGTAGATCCAAACAAGTTCACCACATATTTATCTCCTTTCAAAATGACGTCACCAGACATTTCCTGTTTAACATCTTCTGCTTTATTATCTAGTACATAGTCAAAATCCATTGACAAATCACTATAAGCACTCATGGTACTTGATGCCTTGTCCAAAATAGATTTGGCCGCTTCTTCATTTTGAGCCAGGACCGTACCTGACGCAAAAAACAGTCAATAAAAGTCCCATCCAAATTCCTAATCTCAATCTAATTTTGTTCATCATCTAATAGTTGTTGTAGGGAAACCATATCGGTTATAAGTACTTGTCTTGCCTTACTTCCTTCAAAAGGACCAACTATATTGGCCGCTTCAAGCTGATCTATAATTCTTCCCGCTCTGTTATAACCTAATTTTAATTTTCTTTGTAATAATGATGCTGACCCTTGCTGGGCGATCACTACCAATTTAGCAGCTTCTTCAAACAATTTATCTCTGCTTTCTATATCTATGTCAATACTTGTGCCATTCTCTTCACCAACATATTCCGGTAGGTTATGAGCAGTAGCATATGCCCTTTGAGAGCCTATAAAATCTGTTAAATTTTCTACTTCAGGTGTATCAATAAAAGCACATTGCAATCGTGTCAGTTCATTTCCTGTTGAAATAAGCATATCTCCTTTACCTATAAGCTGATCGGCCCCTTGAGAATCAAGTATGGTTCTTGAATCAATCTTTGAAGTTACCCGAAAAGCTACCCGAACAGGAAAATTCGCCTTGATGATACCTGTGATCACATTCACAGATGGTCTTTGGGTAGCAACGATCAAATGAATTCCAATGGCCCTTGCCAACTGAGCCAGTCTCGCAATTGGAGCTTCTATTTCTTTACCGGCCGTCATGATCAAGTCTGCAAATTCATCTATGACCAATACGATATATGGAAGAAATTTATGGCCATTTTCAGGATTGAGCTTACGCGCAATAAATTTGGTATTGTATTCCTTGATATTTCTTACATAGGCATTTTTGAGCAGATCATAGCGATTATCCATTTCTATACAAAGAGAATTCAAAGTATTGATAACCATTTTGGTATCTGTAATAATAGCTTCTTCAGTATCGGGAAGTTTAGCCAGGTAATGCCTTTCTATTTTATTGTATAAGGTCAGTTCTACTTTTTTGGGATCTACCAGTACAAACTTTACTTCTGCCGGATGCTTTTTATATAGTAAAGACGCCAACACGGCATTAAGTCCGACAGATTTTCCCTGACCAGTTGCCCCGGCCATTAGTAAATGCGGCATTTTTGCTAGATCAACGACAAAGGTTTCATTGGAAATTGTTTTACCAAGTGCAATCGGAAGATCCATATTGGTGTTCTGAAACTTTTGAGATGACAATACTGATTTCATAGAAACAATGGAAGGCTTCTTGTTGGGCACCTCAATACCAATAGTACCTTTTCCCGGTATCGGTGCGATGATCCTGATACCCAAGGCAGATAAGGACAAGGCAATATCATCTTCAAGATTCTTGATTTTGGAAATTCTTACACCGGCATCCGGAACGATCTCATAAAGGGTAACAGTAGGTCCAATGGTGGCCTTTATACTTGCAATGCTTATTTTGTAATTATTAAGTGTCTCAACAATTTTGTCTTTATTATTTTCTAATTCCTGCTTGTTGATATGTATATTTTCATTGGTATAGTCTTTCAGTAAATTGAGTTCAGGAAATTTATATTTTGATAGTTCCAGTTTTGGATCAAATTCACCGAAGTCTTTCACCAAACTGTTTGCCAGATTCTTATCGGAATGTTCTTCCAATACAGGACCCTCAACAACTATTTCTATATCTTTTTCTAAAACTGATCTTTCTTTAGGAGCTTCTTCATTATCCGGATGGTTCCTATTGGTTTTCAGCAACCTGCGGATCAAGAATAATAGCTTCTTCTTCATTCGATTCAGGGCTAATGGTCTCGAATGAATCCAACTCCAGTTCAAGATCATTCTCTAAACTGTCATAGGTTGTTTCTGCGATAAAACCATCCTCGGTGATATCCTCCTCAAAAACAGGGTCTTTTTTAACTTTAAGTTTGGGCTTAGGCATCCAGGATTTGATCCTAGCCGGAGTAATTCTAAAGTTCGCTATGAGAAAAACAAATAAGGAGATCAACAAAAGCAATAAAACTCCGATCCCTCCTATATATATTTGAAGAAACTCATTGATCTCAAAGCCTACCTTTCCACCCAACAAGGGATGTTCAGGCCTTAAATATGCCAAACCCAGAGAAAGCCAAATCATTGTCAACATACCATTGAACCAAGATTTGGACAATTGTTTAACGGGGATATTGAGTATAATATAAAGTCCGGTAAAAAACAAAAGAATAGGAAAGATAAAGGTGGCTACTCCAAAACCGTCAAAGACAAAGAAATCACTCAAATTAGCACCTAATTTTCCTAACAAATTATTGGCGCTAAGTGATTTATCCGAAAAACTATCTAAGAATACTTTGGTCTTCTTTCCAATGCTGTAGAAAATGAATAAAAGGAAATCAGCAAGAAAATGGAAGAGGTAAAGACCAACACTCCAAAAACCAAATGCGTTTGCTGGCTTTTAAAAAAAGCCAGGATCCTTGATGGTTTTTTTACCTTTTTTCTTAGTTCTGGAAGTTGTTTTTTTTCCTTTAGACATAGGTCACAAAAATACATAAATAATTTAGCTTACAAACCTACGTATTCAAATCGAAACTAAATGAAATCTAAAGAAATTTTGGCAAGTATATCAGCAGGCCAATAATTATAGCCGTAATCGCCGCAAAGCTAACTGCTCCTGCTGCAATATCCTTGATAAAACCTATGCTTTTTGTCATGTCCGGGATGTACAAAATCACAAAGCTTCTCTATACAGGTATTTAAAGATTCCGCTACCAGAACGAGTCCGATAGCGAGAATCTGAAATAACCATTCGGTTTTTGAAATATCCAGCCACCATCCCAACAAAGGTAACCGCTATAGCGACAGCTAATTGAACCATTATACTGTGTTCGGTAGTGATCAAAAGCCATACACCCCTTAATGGCGTATTTGAAACTTTTGATCCTTCCTTTTACAAAACCATTTTGCTGATTATCCATGGATATTCTTTAGACCTGATTACCCCTTAAACTGACCAGAGGTTTACTTTAAGGCTGCCAAAGCAGCATCATAATTTGGTTCCTGAACGATCTCAGGTACTTGTTCAGTATAGGTGACAATACCATTTTCATCAACTATTACTACGGCTCTGGACAGCAATCCTTTCATCGGACCTGTTTTTATGGTTACTCCGTATCTACGTCCAAATTTCCCGTTTACAAAATCAGACAAGGTGATTGCATTCTCAATACCTTCAGCCGCGCAAAATCGTGAATGAGCAAAAGGTAAATCTTTGGATACATTAAGGACCACTGTATTGTCATTATTCACAACTGTTTCATTGAACTTCCTTAAAGACGCAGCGCATATCCCTGTATCTATACTGGGAAAAATATTGATCAATACTTTTTTTCCTTTAAAATCTTTTAAACGGGCCTTTGAAAGATCAGTTTTAACCAATTTGAATTTAGGAGCCTTTTTACCAACTTTGGGTAACTTCCCTTCGGTTTTAATCTGAGTTCCTTTAAGTGCTATTTTTGTCATAATCTTATTATTTTAAGTTCTCTAACCAAAGTTACATAAAATAAAAAACTCCCTAAACAATTAGGGAGTTTTTGTATGCAATTAAAACACTGTAATATATTGATCATTGATCAATAGAACCCAAAACTCTTTTCATAAATCCGTTAAGTGCTTCTTTTTTAGGGATTCCCTTCTTTACTTCGGCATGAACCTCCAAGGGCACCATACATGTTTGAAATCAACTCCCCGATAACATCCAATTCCTCATCTTTCAAAGAACTTACCTCGGTAAGGTCTTCAACAACTTCAATGGCTTCCACCAAATAATCTTCATCATTATTTTCAATAAACGTAGTTTAGGTGTTTAATAACGGGTAATTTCATATGGATCTTATTTAGGTTTGATTGATTAAACAATTTCATCTACAAGCTCCTTCAGAACTTCAAACTTATTTGTTTGGGTCTGATTGACCTTGGCACCATTGACAAAGGTTGCAAAAGTGGGTAAATTATCAACTTGGGCAAGTTTTCTGGACTCAGGAAATTTTTCAGCATCAACCAAAACAAATTCCATACCTTCATTCTCGCCGGCCAGCTTTTTAAATTTTGGCTTCATGATCCGGCAATTGCCGCACCATGTAGCCATGTATTGCACCACGACTTTCGGGTTATTCTTTACCATTTCAGACAAACTGTCGTTGTTCAATTCTGTTAACATATTTTGATCTTTAGTAAGCCACTATGATGGCCAGTTCAATTCAATTAATGTGTACTTAAATAAGATGCAACACCATCTCTGTCAGCTTTCATCGCGTCTTTTCCTTCCTCCCAATTTGCAGGACAAACTTCACCTTTTTCCTGAACATGTGTATAGGCATCTATCAATCGTCAAATATTCGGCTACATTTCTTCCTAAAGGCATATCATTAACACTTTCATGGAAGATCTTTCCTTCTTCATCGATCAAATAGGTAGCTCTGTATGTCACATAAGATCCCTCGATCATTACATTTCCGGTTTCTTCATCAAAACTTTCAGAAACAACATCCAAAATTCCCAATTGAGAAGAAAGATTTCTGTTTGTGTCAGCCAATAATGGGAAAGTAACTCCTTCAATACCTCCATTATCTTTAGATGTATTCAGCCATGCAAAATGAACCTCTGCTGTATCAACTGAAGCACCAATTACAACGGTATTTCTCTTTTCAAATTCACCCAAAGCATCCTGAAAAGCCCTGATCTCTGTTGGACAAACAAAAGTGAAATCTTTTGGGTACCAAAAAAGCAATACTTTTTTACCATGATTAACTGCTTCCTCATATACATTTAATTTAAATGTATCTCCCATTTCATTCATTGCGTCTACATCAAAATTTGGAAATTTTTTTCCTACTAAAGCCATAATTTATTTTTTTATATTAATTAATTATTCTTGATTTTTCTTGCTGCAAAACTACATGAATACTGAACTTTTATCAGCCAGTCCTTCATTTCAATTTTTTATATCAAAATAGATTTTATTTATCGCATGAAAAACGTCTAAATAATTCCATTTCAAATGTTCTTTAAAACACTGTAAAGATAGCTCAGTTGCTAAAATTTATGCAGTTAAAGGCCAGTAAATTATACATTTTGATTGTAACTTTTATCACATTCTAAAGATGCTGAAATCGATCCAATAGTAACACAATAAATAAGTTGTGAAATCTTAAAAATAGTCGTGAAAATGTAAGTTACACCGCTAAACAATCATGAGCAGCCTCATCTTTTTACAAAAAAAATAAGCACCCAAAGTGCTTATTTTTTTGATTTTAGATCTTTATTTGACTATAAATGAATCACTTCATCATAAGCATCAGCTACAGCTTCCATTACGGCCTCACTCATAGTTGGGTGAGGATGTATGGCTTTTAAAACTTCATGCCCTGTGGTTTCTAGTTTTCTTCCAAGAACTGCCTCTGCGATCATGTCGGTAACTCCAGCTCCAATCATATGGCAGCCTAACCATTCACCGTATTTAGCGTCAAATATCACCTTGACAAAGCCCTCTTTGGCTCCTGCTGCCGATGCTTTACCAGACGCTGAAAATGGAAATTTACCCACTTTGATATCAAAACCTTTTTCCTTGGCCTGTTTTTCGGTCAATCCTACACTGGCAATTTCAGGACTTGCATAAGTACATCCCGGAATATTTCCATAATCAATAGGTTCAGGATTTAAACCGGCGATCTTTTCAACACAAGTTATTCCTTCAGCCGAAGCCACATGAGCAAGAGCAGGTCCGGGAACTACATCACCAATGGCATAGTACCCTGGCAAATTGGTTTGATAAAAATCATTTACCAAGAATTTTATCTTTATCTGTTACGATACCAACCTCTTCCAAACCGATATTTTCGATATTCGATTTGATACCCACAGCAGACAATACGATATCCGCTTCAAGAGTTACCTCTCCTTTTTTTGTTGATACCGTTGCCACAACTCCTTTTCCCGAAGTATCAACTTTGGTAACACTTGAATTCACCATCACTTTAATTCCGGACTTTTTCAAAGATCTTTCAAATTGTTTTGATACCTCTTCGTCCTCCAAAGGAACAACATTGGGAAGGAATTCAACAATGGTAACTTCTGTACCCATTGAATTATAAAAATATGCGAATTCAACACCAATAGCTCCAGAACCTACGATGATCATTCTTTTAGGTTGTTCTGGCAATACCATGGCCTGTCTGTAACCGATCACTTTTTTACCGTCAATCGGCAGAAACGGTAATTCACGAGATCTCGCACCAGTGGCAATGATCACATGATCGGCACTATATTCACTCACGGCACCCTTATCATCAGTTACATCAACTTTTTTACCGTTTTTATTTTTCCAAATCCTGCAATGACATCTATTTTATTCTTCTTCATTAAGAATTGAACACCTTTGCTCATTCCTTCAGCAACTCCACGACTTCTTTTCACTACTGCCGGAAAATCCTTATCAATCTCCTTGGCCTTAAGACCATAGCTATCAACATGTTTCAAGTACTCATACACCTGGGCACTTTTTAAAAGGGCCTTTGTTGGAATACAACCCCAATTCAGGCAAACACCACCTAATTCTGCCTTTTCAACAACAGCTACTTTAAATCCTAATTGAGAAGCCCTGATGGCTGTTACATATCCTCCAGGTCCGCTTCCAACAACAATAATATCGTATTTCATATGTTCAAAAAATTTTGTTTTTATCTCCAGATCGACCTGATACCCGTTCTATGCCGATTTTCGGAATGCAAATTTAATCAAATTTTATGGCTTTTACCGGACTAATTTTACTAACTATAAAAGAAGGAACAATGAGCATCATTATACAAAGAAACAAGGTACCTAAATTGATCCATAACAAAGCCGGAATACTCAGATGGACAGGAGCCTGATTTACATAGTATGTTTCAGGATTAAGCGTGATCACTCCAAAATACTTTTGAATAAGCAAAAGTCCAATTCCTATCAAATTACCCCAAAATAAACCCTTGCCTATCAAAAAAGCAGCATTGTATAAAAAGATCTTTCGAATACTCCAGTTATGATTTCCCAAGGCCTTTAAAATCCCTATCATTTGAGTTCTTTCAAGGATCAAAACCAGCAAGGCTGTAATCATATTGATCCCGGCAATAAGGATCATAATGGCAATGATCACTATGATATTTGTGTCAAAAAGTGATAGCCATTCAAAAATGGCCGGAAATTTTTCTGCAATGGTATAGGCATTGAGCGATGGATCTATTTGCTCATATACATCGAATCCTGTTTGCTCTGAAGTTGATCAAAATCATGAACAAATATTTCAAAGCCACCAACCTGATCTTCCTCCCATTTATTAATTCTTTGGATGTGTTTAATGTCTCCGATCATAAAAGCTTCATCAAATTCTTCAAATCCCGAATTAAAAACGCCCGAGACGTTAAACTTTCTCGAATTTGGAGCCTTATTTGGGTCATTCTTAACAAAGAAGATATGAAACTCATCCCCTACTTTGAGTCTTAATCGAGCTGCTGTTTTGGCCGATATAAGAACTTCATTTGAAATTTTATCTCCAATTTCCGGCAGCTTTCCTAACATGAGGTATTCCTTAAAAAAGGACCAGTCATAATCTCGATCAACCCCCTTTAAAATGATGCCTTCAAATTCGTCCGGAGTTCTAATGATTCCGGCCTTGGTAGCATAGACCTGAACTTTTTTTACATTGGGCACACTTGCAAAATCAGGATAAAAATCCTGATGCATATACACCGGAGTAACCGTTACTTTTGAGTTATTACTATCGAAATTGATAATTTGAATATCCCCGTTGAAACCTGAAATTTTTTCTTTTATCTTTTTTTGAAGCCCAACCCCGGTGGCAACAGAAAAAAGCATAACAATAATTCCAATTGCAATAGCAAGTATTGAGATTTTTATTATAGGCGACGAAACACTATTTTTGTGTTGCTTTGAAGCGATAATACGTTTGGCTATAAATAACTCGTAATTCAACTGAAATGAAAAGATTGATTTGGTCCAAAAATACATATTTAATTTTAGTAACTGAATTAATCGTTTTCCTTTTTCTCGTGTATTCTTTTGACAAATTGACAAGTACAAATCAATCTGAGAATGAGTTTTCAAGGTTACTTGCCATTTCCCATACTGACAGTATGATCATCTTACCTGCTGCAGATCTGATGAATACTTATTTACCTTTTTTAAAGGGGAAAAAAATTGCTGTAGTGGCCAATCAGACCAGTATTGTGAGTAACGGTTCGAATACAAATGAAAAAAACTTTACACATTTGATCGACACCTTATTGACCTATGATGTTCAAATTCAAAAGGTTTTTGCACCTGAGCACGGTTTCAGAGGAAGTGTTGACGCCGGGGAAAAAGTTGCAGATGATAAAGATGTCAAGACTGGATTACCCATCATATCTCTATATGGTAAGAATAAAAAACCTAGTCACGATCAGCTAAAAGATATTGATCTTGTTCTATTTGACATTCAAGATGTTGGTGTTCGATTCTATACGTATATTTCGACACTGAGTTTGGTCATGGAGGCCTGTGCAGAGATGGATATTCCTGTGATGGTTTTGGATCGACCAAATCCGAACGGTCATTATGTTGATGGTCCTGTGCTTGAATCGGAGCATAGTTCATTTGTGGGTATGCATGAAGTCCCCCTTGTATATGGCCTAACCATTGGTGAGTATGCCCAAATGGTGAATGGAGAAAAATGGCTTAAGGATAGTGTTCAATGCGATCTAAAGGTAATTCGTTCGCTTAATTATACCCATAAAAGTGCTTATAGTTTGCCCGTAAGGCCTTCTCCCAACCTTCCGAATGACAGGTCAATCAACCTTTACCCCAGCCTGGGCTTCTTTGAAGGGACTGTGATCAATGCAGGAAGAGGGACCGAATTTCAATTTCAGCGCTATGGCGCCCCATTCTTCCCTGACAATGAGTTCAGTTACATTCCTGAGGCTAATTTTGGCGCCAAATATCCTAAATTCAAAGGGGAAAAATGCAATGGGGTTGATCTGAGTAATGTTGAACGACAAAATAAGGTCAATTTGACCTGGCTTCATTGACGCTTATCATAAAACACCAAAAGACAAAAGTTTTTTTGGTGAGACCTTTACGATTCATGCCGGTAATGAAAAGTTAAGAGAACAGATAGAATCAGGATTGACGGCAGAGGAGATCAGAAATAGCTGGCAAACAGATCTTGAAAAATTCAAAAAGATCAGAGAAAAATACCTGCTCTATCAGTAGTATGTAAACAATGATGACTGGCACTTCAGCAATCTATAAGCGGAAGTTTAGCTTTTAGAGTTTCTACCATGTTAAATACAGCAGGACAGATCTCGGTATTTTTTAAGGTAAGATCTGTTAGTTGGATAAATTTCTTTCTATTGGTATGCGGGTATTCACTACAGGCTTTGGGCCTCACATCATAAATAAAACAAGTATTGTCTGATCTAAAAAAGTACAGGGTGCGCTTTTTAGGACCATAAAATCATCATCGTCTCTTTGCAGGTACTGTTCGATAAACCGGCCTTCCTTCATCTTTAAATGTTTGGAAATTCGGCTGATATCTTTTTCAGTAAAAATCGGGCTGGTTGTTTTGCAACAATTGGCACAAGTCAGACAATCTGTATGTCTAAACTCTTCATCATGAATCTCCTTCATCATAATATCGAGCCTCTTTCGCTGTCTGCTCTTGAGTTTGGCGAAATATTTCTTATTCTCCATCCATTTTTCCTTCGCCTTTACAGGTAGTTCTTCTATAATTTTATCCATTTCAATTGCTGCTTAAATCAAATGTACTATAAATATCCATTATCAAGTTAAAATAATTATTTTTGCGGCTCTAAACATATGTAAGCATCGTGATTCAAAACATACTAGATCCTATTGTCAAGGAAGGAATACAATCCATATATAAAATAGACCTTGAAAAAGTCGAATTTCAAGATACAAGGAAAGACTTTGAGGGAGACATAACCATTGTGGTATTCCCGCTTTTAAAACTGATCAAGGGAAACCCGGTTGAGATCGCTAATCAAATCGGGAACTACGTAGCAGCGCATGCTGATATCGTTAGCGGCTTTAATGTTGTAAAAGGTTTCCTAAACCTGGTGATCACTGACCGTTATTATATTGATGACTTCAATCAAATTCCGGACTTTGCAGATTTTGGTATGGTCAGCAAGAAAAAGGGTGCAATAATGGTCGAATATTCTTCTCCTAACACCAACAAACCGCTCCATCTGGGACATATCAGAAACAATTTACTTGGTTTTTCCGTAGCCGAGATCCTCTCTGCTTCAGGTAAAAAAGTGTACAAAACCCAGATCATTAATGACCGCGGAATACACATATGTAAAAGCATGGTGGCCTGGATGAAATTCGGTAATGGGGAAACCCCCCAAAGCACTGGCCTGAAAGGAGACAAGCTGGTAGGTAATTATTATGTCAAATTTGACAAGGAATATAAAAAGCAAATTGAGACCCTGATAGCTGACGGAAAACCAGAAGACGAAGCCAAAAAACAGGCTCCTATTCTTCTTGAAGCTCAGGAAATGTTGCGCAATTGGGAAGCTGGGGATCAGGATACCGTGAATCTTTGGAAAGAAATGAATCAATGGGTGTACAAAGGGTTTGATGAAAGTTACAAAGAACTCGGTGTCGATTTTGACAAAAACTATTTTGAAAGCAATACCTATTTATTGGGTAAGGAAGTTGTCGCTGACGGTCTGGATAAAGGTGTTTTTTATAAAAAAGAAGATGGTTCTGTCTGGATCGACCTAACGGATGAAGGCCTGGATGAAAAGATTGTCCTGCGGGCCGATGGAACTGCCGTATATATGACCCAGGACATTGGCACTGCCATTCAACGAATCAAGGATTTTCCTGACATCGACGGTCTGGTATATACAGTGGGCAATGAACAAGATTACCACTTTAAGGTTTTATTTCTGATTTTGAAGAAAATGGGCTTCGAATGGGCCAAAAATCTTCATCACTTGTCTTATGGTATGGTGGACCTTCCTGAAGGCAAAATGAAGTCGAGAGAAGGCACTGTTGTAGATGCTGATGATCTTATGAGCGAAATGACGAAAACGGCAGGTGAAATTTCTGAGGAACTTGGAAAATTGGAAGGATATACAGAAGCCGATAAACAAAATCTTTATAAAACTATTGGATTAGGGGCCTTAAAATATTTTATTTTAAAAGTGGATCCGAAAAAGCGAATCCTGTTCGACCCAAAAGAATCCATTGATTTTAATGGTAATACAGGGCCATTTATACAATATACCTACGCCAGAATACAAGCTATTCTTAGAAAAGCCAACTTTGACAGCAAAGCGCCTGTAGATGTTAAAAGTTTACATGCAAAAGAAAAGGAATTACTGAAATTACTTCAGACCTATCCGGTGATCATTCAAAATGCAGCTGAAAATTTAAGCCCGGCCCTAATTGCTAATTTCACTTATGAACTTGTCAAGAGCTATAATTCATTTTACCAAAGCGTTCCAATTTTTGGCGCTGCCAGTGAAGCTGATAAAGTTCTTAGGGTTCAATTATCCTATGCCGTAAGTTGTGTCATAAAATCTTCCTTTAAACTCCTGGGGATAAATGTTCCTGAAAGAATGTAAGTACATATGGAATCCAAAAAATATTCGCTTTTTTGATTAATAAAATAAATTTTGGTAACTTCGTATGCTTAAGACTAATTGAAATGCACTATTTTTATGGTGTATTTTTTTATTAAAATTATTATGAAAAAAAGAAAAATAATTATCCCTCTAATTTTATTTTTATCTTTTTATGTTGGCCAGGCCCAGTTGATCATGATTGACTCTGAAACAGGTGAATACAGATATGAAGAAGTAGCAAGGGCAGAAGGAATGAGTAGTTCGGAGATCAAAACCAGAGCAAAATCCTGGTTGACAAATTACTATACACAGATCGATTCCATCAAATCGGATTCTTCAAGTGTAAAACAATTAAATACCTTTCATTTTAAATGGAAGTTGATCACCAAAACGATAGATGTTGATCTGTTTTTTGATGTTTACATACAAACCAAGGACAATCGCTATAAGTATGATTTTAGCAATTTCAGGGTTGGGAAATACGTAAAGGGTGACCTCCAGGCCATCGACTTAAAGGCTTATATCGAAAGATTTCCAAGTGAGTATCAGATTCTTGTAGAAGAACCTATCGATACAGAGATGACCAAAGCGATCAGTAGTTTGAGCTATTATATTGTCAATAATGAATTAGAGCCAGAAGAGGAAGATTGGTAATCTTTACAGATAGTCCAACACCCTTTCAAGAGCCATTCCCCTGGAAGCTTTGATTAAAACAGTTGTATCCTTTAAGCTGTGCCCTTTAAAATGTTCTGTGAATTCTTCAAAGGATTTCAGCAAAACAACTTCTTTATTGGAAACTTTGGTTTTGGCAAATGTTTCTCCTATTAAATAAACACGATCAAGATCAGATTTCACAGCCAGATCGGCGATCTTTTGATGTTCCATAGCTGAATCTTTACCCAACTCGAACATATCTCCCAATATAGCCACTTTATTTACAGCTGATAAATTGGCCAGGTTATGAATGGCTACCTCCATACTATTGGGATTGGCATTATAAGCATCCAAAATTATCCTGTTAGATTCACGGTTTATGATCTGTGACCTGTTATTGTCAGGAACAAACCCTTCAATAGCTCTTTTGATCTTTTCTAATTGAACACCAAAATATTTTCCCATGCTCACCGCTGCTGCAATATTGGCAAAATTATAACTCCCTATAAGCTGACTTTCTATATGTATTCCGCAGAACTCAATTCGAACAAAAGGATCTGCCCCCAGAAAAGTTACCTTATAATCAGTTCCTCTGACACCAAATAAAATCCTATCCATGCCAGTTGATTTTTCCATTTGAATCGGATCATCTTCATTGACAAAAACTTTTTTACCGTGCTTTTTTATATGCCTGTACATTTCTGTTTTACCTTTCACTACGCCTTCAAAACTGCCAAACCCTTCCAGATGCACCCTGCCAAAATTTGTAATATACCCAAAGTCAGGTAGCGCAATTTCACATAAATTTTCTATTTCAAGCTGGTGGTTTGCGCCCATTTCAACTACTCCAAAATTATGTTCGGGAGTCATCGACAACAAAGAAAGAGGAACACCGATATGATTGTTGAAATTACCTTTGGTAGCGTAGCAATTGAACTGCTCATTCAATACGGCATGGATCAATTCTTTACTCGTGGTTTTTCCATTACTCCCCGTTAAGGCAAGTATGGGGAACTTCAACTGTTGTCTATGGTAGGTTGCAAGCTGTTGCAAACTAGTTAATGCATCCTCAACCAGGATCATCCGCTGATCAACCTGATATGCCTCTTCATCGATAACAGCATAATTTGCTCCATTTTCAAGCGCTTGAAGGGCATACTTGTTACCATTAAAATTTTCTCCTTTTAAGGAAAAATATATGGCGTTATTAACGTCATCCCTGGTATCCTTGACAACCTTGTAACTCTTCTTATACAAGTCGTATAGTTCTTTTATTTCCATAAAGTAAATGTAAAAAAAAACTCAATATCAGAAATGATATTGAGTTTTTATATGTTAAAGATCTTCGATCCTTATTTCGATTCTTTTCTTCTTCTTGAGTAAGACATCTGACCCAATTTATCAGTAGCACATCTGAAACCGATAAAGTTGGTTGCCATATACTCAGGTAAGTACCTTCTTTGAGCAGGGTCTAACCAAAACGCTCTGTCTTTCCATGATCCACCTTTAAAAACCCTTGTCTGATCACTGATCAATGTGTTTCTTGTTTTGGTGTCATATTGTTGAATGATCAATCCGCTTTCACCAATTTGTCTTGGTATTAAAGGAGAATTATACATTCTTGGTTTTTCTTCAGAGTCATCTTCATCTCTGAAAAATTGCTTGGTAGACGCCAAGTCACCATCACCATTGTCAATATTATAGGCCTTTTCATAATTGTTTCTCATAAAGGCATCTCTCTTGGTTACCGGTACATATTTAACACTACCCGGAAGATCTCTTGGAACGATTTTACCGTTATCAAGCGTATCGAATTCCACACTATTGTAATCTACCACAACAACATTTCCTTCTTTATCAATTTGTTTTTTGTTAAAAACATTTCCCCTAAAGTAACTGAAATCGTTTGCATCATTATCAATGATAGGTCTGTAGACATCGGCTACCCATTCGGCTACGTTACCACTCATGTCGTATAATCCAAAAGCGTTCGGCTTATATGATTTGATCCTCATCGTAATATCGGCTCCGTCATTACTCCAACCGGCTAAACCACTATAGTCTCCTTTTCCTTGCTTAAAGTTCGCCATTTGGTCACCTTTATATCTTCTTGACTCTTCACGAGTTGAATGACCGTTCCAGGAATATTTCTTTCTCCCTCGAATTGAATTATATTCTCTGTTCTCGATCTCTGCCTTGGCTGCATATTCCCATTCTGCTTCTGTTGGCAGTCTGAAACGTTGCGCCAGGATACCATCTGATGTTTTCACATGACGTCCGGTAAATGATCCTTCTGTTTTTTTATCTTTCTTAGAAAAATCTCTGATTCCCTTGTAATAAATACTTGAATCACCATCGAATAACAAGTTCGGATTTGTTAAATAAGTCTCCGTATCAAATCTATTTGCTCCTTCAACTTCCAGAGAGTCCATATCGAATAAAGTATGTAAAACACCTTTATCAATCAATATTTTTTCATTTACCCTGTCAGTTCTCCACTTACAGTATTCTGAAGCTTGTCTCCAGGATACACCTACAACAGGATATTCCGCATAAGCAGGATGTCTAAGATAGTTTTCCGTTAGTAATTCATTGAAACCTAAAGTATTTCTCCACACCAAGGTATCGGGCAAAGCTGCCTGATAGATTTTTCTATACGTATCGTCAGATGGTGGGAAAACCTTTTCTAAATACTGTAAGTACAATAGGTACTCAATATTTGTCACCTCAGCCTCATCCATATAAAAGGAACGAACTTGCTGTTTCACCGGAGTTGTGTTCCAGTCAAACATCACATCATCCTGTACACTACCCATGGTAAACGTACCTCCCTCGATCAGTACCATCCCTGGTGGAGGTCCTTGTTCTCGATAATTGGAATTCGCTTGAAATCCACCATATTTCGGATTGTTATACTCCCAACCCGTTAATGTGGAAACACTCTTATTACTTTTAGAACAACTCGCCAGAAGCACAGTTGATAATAGTATGAGCAGAACTTTGTTACTGTTAAACTTTTTCATAATTATTGATTGACTATTTTTTAGATAAATACAAAAACTATTGATATGGATCATATAAGGTATTCTCCCCATATTTTTCCTGTTTCAATGCATGTATAACGATTGTTTTATTTCTTTATTATGTATAATGTTGTAAAATGTTTAATTTTGAACGATTTAAACCCCATATGTCCTTAAAAAAGTATTTCTTTTTTTTTACACTCTCTCTTCAATGCTTGTTTTCGTTTGCTCAAATTTCTGAATCCAAGACATTTAACTTGTCATGGAACGACAATAGTTCCGTTCGCATTAACGAAGAAACTTCTCTGATTTTACCTTTGGTAGCAGGTAATTTTTTTGACGAAAATAATATTCCTCGTTCCACACATGTATTTAACGTAGAAAACAACACAATAGTACAGGAATATATCATAAAAAATGTTAAATTTTCTGACCTGTCCCCTAATAGTTTAAACAACATTCAGGTAAATAAAATTCCCGCTGAGATCAAAAGTGAATTTAAGGTTACAAACATAAAAAATAAATCTGTAGCAATTCTTAATTTGACCCCACTTATTCAGCAAAATGGACGGGTGCAAAAGATCGTTTCCTTTACCCTTGATTATACCCTAAATTCAAATACAGCAGGTACCGCAGTAAATAAAAGTATTGCTTCCTATACAGATCGTTCGGTTCTCGCCAATGGTTCCTGGTACAAATTCAGGGTCGATACAACTGGAATTTTTAAAATTGACAAAGAACTCTTACAACAAATAGGCATCAGTACTGCTGGACTTGATCCAAAAAATATCAGGATTTACGGTAATGGTGGTAAAATGCTTTCTCAATTGAACAGTGACTTTAGATATGATGACCTACAAGAAAACGCAATTTTTATAGAGGGCGAACAAGATGGCGTTTTTGACAATACAGATTATATCCTCTTTTATGCTCAGGGGCCTCATCATTGGGAAATCAACAATACCCAATTCAAACTGTCAAAACATAACATGAATATCTACAGTGACTATGCCTATTATTTTATAACAACTGACAAAGGTCCTGGTAAAAGAATAAGCAGCTCAACTCCCTTGGATCAATCTGCAAATAATCAAATTAATACCTATCATAAATTTGATTTTCATGAGATGGAGCAGGTGAATCTATTTGCAAATGGTCAGCAATGGCTGGGAGAAGATTTTAGTTTTCAGGAAACCCAGAATTTTAGTTTCGATTTTAATGACCTGGATCGGGATGAAGAGGTCAGCATCAGGGTTCGAGGTGTTGCCGTCTCAAGCTCAGACACAGAAATGAAGGTTCGCGTCAACGGTCAGGAATTGATGGACCTTTACTATCCTCGAATACAATTTAATTCCCTGAGAAAAGCCTCCTCGGCTGAAAATAACCGAACAACACTTCTTGAGAATGAAGAAATCGAGGTTCAAATCACCTACAACAATGCCGGAAATCCTTCTTCCCGGGCCTATCTCGATTTTATAGAAGTTATTGGTACATGTAAACTTACGGCACGTGGCTCACAGTTTTCTTTCCAAAATATAAATGCAAACGATCCCGGAAGCATCTATGAATATACGGTTGCTAATGCTCAGAATATAAATGAGGTATGGGATATAAGTGATCCTGTCAATCCCAAAAAGATCCTCAACATTGGCACTACAAATGATTTTATATTTAAGGCTTATGGTGGAAACAAAGTATATGCTGTTCTTGGTACCGAGCCTTTTTTTACTCCTGAAACGATTGAGAACAATCAAATAGTCAATCAGAACCTCCATGGCTTAAAAGATCTGGATTATGTGATTATTAGCCGGAAATATTTGCTGTCTGAAGCCGAAAGACTGGCTGATTATCATCGTAAAAACTCAGGCCTAAATGTGGCTCTTGTAGACCTTGACGAAATTTATAATGAATTTGGTTCAGGCTCCCCTGATCTGACTGCAATACGCGATTTTATAAGGTTTCTCTATCTTAATGCCTCAAGTGAACAAAGCAGGATCAGGTATGTCTGTCTTTTTGGTGATGCCTCGTTTGACTTTAAAGACAGGATTACTGATAACAACAACATCGTACCTGCCTTTCAATCTTATGAAAGTTTTAATCTGGCAACAGGCTATGTTACGGATGACTATTTTGGCATGATGGATGATACTGAAGGAAATCTGGGAAATGCGGATATGCAGGATGTTGCCTTGGGCCGATATCCGGTAACATCTTTAAAACAAGCAAGAGAGAGTATCGATAAAACGCTGAATTATTATGCCACCACTTCCTTGGGGAACTGGAGAAATACTGTGACCTTCGTGGCAGATGATCCGGATAATCCTGAAGAATTTGCTTTACAAAAAGGGCTTGATCTCATTACTGAAGAAATTGATGATAAAAAACCTTCCTTCAATATAAAAAAGATCTATGCTGATGCCTATCAACAGGAATCTTCAGCTGGAGGAGAATTGTATCCTACAGTAAACGAAGCCATTAATAATGCCGTTGAAACGGGTACACTGATGCTAGACTATTTCGGACATGGCGGAGTAAATGGATGGGCCGCGGAAAGGATTCTGGAAATTCCTCAAATTCAAAATTGGAACAACTTTAACAACCTTCCCCTTTTCGTAACGGTTACTTGCGAATTTACAAGATTTGATAATCCGAATAGACTTTCAGCGGGTGAATTTACTTTATGGAATGCAAGAGGCGGAACATCACATTTGATCTCAACAACCAGAGAGATTTTTATCCGAGAAGGGAATATTTTTAATCAAAACCTGATTAGAAACCTTTTGAATTTTGAAGGGCAGGATCACAGTATTTCTGAAGCTCTGATGTACACCAAACATCAATCCTTCTCCTCGCAACGATTTTTTATTTACAGTTTTGGTGACCCCGCCATGAAACTGGCGCAGGCCAAACCCCGCATCAAGCTCACCAAAATGAATGAGGTAGAACTCAATAAAAGCGTGGATACTTTAAAGGCACTGTCAAGAATCAAGCTGGAAGGGATCGTCACTGATGAAAACGACAACCCCTTGACTGATTTCAATGGTACGCTCTCTGCTACTATTTATGATAAACCCCTTGATAAAACTACGCTCGACAATGACAATCTCGGCGAAAAAATGGAGTTCACTGCTATTGAAAGTAAAATTTTTAGCGGAAGAGCCAGTGTAGACAATGGCCTTTTTTCCTTTGATTTTATAGTCCCAAAAGACATACGGATCGCCTATGGAAAGGCCAAGATAAGCCTTTACGCTGACGACCAGACCTCCGACAGAAATGGTTCTGATCTAAGCATAACTATTGGGGGTATAGACCCGAATGCACCTGCAGATACAGAAGGCCCTGATATCAGGCTTTTTATGAATGATGAATCTTTTGTAGATGGGGGTAATACCAGCTCCTCTCCTATTCTTTATGCCATCCTGGAAGACATTTCAGGAATCAATACCTCAATAACAGCAGTTGACCACGATATCATAGCCATTCTGGACGATGACAATAACAATCCTTATGTCTTAAATGACTACTTTGAAACGGAGTTAAATGACTTCCAAAAAGGAAAAGTCAAGTTCCCTTTTCGCGATCTGGAGCCCGGTTTACATACGATTAAATTTAAATGTTGGGATACATACAATAATCCATCAGAATCAACGTTAGCATTTATTGTAGTCAATGACAATGACTTAATATTAAGTAATGTATTGAATTATCCGAATCCGTTTATAAATTATACCGAATTTTGGTTTAATCACAACAAACCAAGTGAAACATTAGATGTTCAGGTACAAATTTTTACGGTTTCCGGAAAACTCGTAAAAACCCTTAACCGATCTGTTCAATCAGACGGACTTTTATCCAGGGAAATTTCCTGGAATGGTCTTGATGATTTTGGTAACAAAATTGGTAAGGGCGTTTATGTATACAAACTTCATGTTAGATCTCAAATATCAAATGCGCAGGCAGAAAAATTTGAAAAACTTGTCATATTACAATAACAATTTAGATCTAAATCCCTAAAACCCGAATTATTAGATGAAAAAAATAAGTCTAATTGCCATCGCTACATTTCTTGGAATCTTTGGTTCCTATGCACAGGAAGACGTAAATCCTATTACGACTGCTGCTCCATTTTTGTTAATCGCACCTGATGCCAGGGCCGGAGGACTCGCCGACATGGGGGTCGCCACATCTTCTGATGTTAGTTCCATGCATTACAATGCTGCCAAATACGCTTTTTCAGAATCGCAATGGCAAATAGGATTGAACTATACGCCATGGCTCAGAAATTTGACCAATGATGTGAGTCTAACCAGTTTGTTTGTGGCTAATAAAATTAATGAAAGAAGTGCCTGGTCTACAAGTCTTACCTATTTTTCACTGGGATCCATTGAACTCACCGATGGCTCTGGGATTAGTCTGGGTTCTGAAAATCCAAATGAATTTGCCATTGACGGAGCCTATTCACTTAAGTTGAGTGAAGTGATTTCCATGGCGGTAGGCTTAAGATATATCCATTCAAATCTTGCCGTAAGGATAGATAATTCAGAAATTCAAACTGTAAACACATTTGCCGTTGATGTTTCCATGTTCTATCAAAGTGAAGAAAAGAACTTTGGTGACTTTAACGGTCGCTGGAGAGCCGGGGTCAATTTGTCAAATATGGGACCAAAAGTGGAACTTGTTTTAGGAGGAGACGAGAGTTTTATTCCAACCAACCTAAAAATGGGAGGTGGTTTTGATTTTATCCTCGACAATGCAAATACCATAACAACGAATCTTGAACTCAATAAATTATTGGTTCCAACTCCTCCGATAAGAGATAATGCCACAGGAGAGATCATCTCAGGGAAAGATGATAATGTGGGCTTTCTTCAGGGAATGGTTCAATCATTTTATGATGCACCAAGAGGTTTCGAAGAGGAAATGGAAGAGTTTATCTGGCAGGCAAGTGCAGAATATCTGTACAACGACGTTTTTTCAGTAAGAGCAGGTTATTTTCATGAATCTGCCAACAAAGGGAACAGACAGTTTTTCACTTTGGGTACAGGGTTTAAATTTCGAAGTACAACGCTTGATATTTCGTATTTGATCAATGCATCCGACGTGAACAATCCGTTGGAAAGTACCTTAAGATTCTCCTTAACCATTAACCTTGGTGATTCATATGCTTACTTCTAAGAAGTACTATTGACAGTTTCATAATAAGGGTTTAAAACAAAAGCGTTTAAAAAGTATGCTTTGAATTTTAGGATTGAAAGTCCTATATTTAAGGAAAATAATTTTTAATCGGGCTCCTATATGCATGATCATCAAATTTCAACGAAATTTACAGTATTTGACAGTTCAGAAGAACTATCAGTTGCCGAGCAGGAATTGCTTGATAAAGCGATAGCCGCAAGAGATGGGGCCTATGCTCCCTACTCAGGTTTTAAGGTGGGTGCTACGGTACTCATGCAAAATGGGGAGGTTTTTTCTGGAAATAATCAGGAAAATGCAGCTTATCCCTCCGGTATTTGTGCTGAAAGAGTAGCTATTTGGAGTGCTATGGCTGCCTTGCCAGATGGAAAGATCGAAAAGATCTTTATTTCAGCTCGTTCGATCAAAACTTTGGTTGACCGCCCTGTTGCTCCTTGCGGTGCATGCCGACAAGCTATTGCTGAATACGAAACAAAACAGCAGGGCGACATTAAGATTTTTTTTACGGGTGAAGTTGGCAAAATCGTAAAAGCAAATTCAATCAAAGACCTACTTCCCTGGATGTTTGACAATTCCATGTTGTCATGAGCAAAGACATCGATTCACGAGATGACCTTCTGATTATTGTGAGGGATTTTTACGAGTTACTTTTTCAAAGTATAGAACTAAAGTCTTTTTTTAAAGATTTCAAGGATAAAGAAGTATTGGAGAATCATTTGGAAACCCTTGTCGATTTCTGGGACAATACCTTATTTTATTCAGGCAGCTACAAAAAAAATGCCATGAAGCCACATATAGAGCTTCACCAAAAGACTCCATTAAATTCGGTCCATTTTGAGCACTGGTTGCATTTATTGAATCAGGCAATTGACAAGAACTTTAAGGGATCAAATGCCGAAACCATGAAAAACCGGGCACGCTCTATTGCCACAGTCATGAAAATCAAATTCGTCATAGAGTAAAATCCAAAATTTTCACTTCTTTTATTATGCGTGCATAACATCTTTTTATATCTTTGCCTCAACACATATGCCCTAAACCTCATCCAATGAGCTCAATAATCACCGGCACCGGTAGCTATATTCCTGAAGAGATTCAATCTAATGCTGTTTTTCTTGAAAATGAGTTTTATGACGAAGAACGTCTTCCTTTAAAGGATAAAAATGAGCTTATTATTGAAAAATTTAAAAGTATCACGGGTATAGAAGAACGCAGATACCTTTCATCAGATCTTAACAATAGTGACATAGCCTGTATTGCTGCTCAAAGGGCAATAAAAAAAGCCGGTATTGATCCCGAAAGTATTGATCAGATCATCTTGGCCCATAATTTTGGAAATCTTGTAGGCAATAGCAAACAATCAGACATGCTGCCAAGTATCGCATCCAAGGTAAAACACTTGCTGGGTATTGTAAACCCAAACTGTGTTGCCTATGACATTGTGTTTGGTTGCCCGGGATGGATCCAGGGTATGATTCAGGCCGATCAATTCATTAAAACCGGAATGGCTTCTCGTTGTCTGGTCATTGGATCGGAAACACTTTCAAGAATTATTGATCCTCACGATAGAGATTCTATGATCTATGCAGATGGAGCCGGAGCCTGTATTTTGGAAAAAGGCATGGAAGCCGGAAAAGGCATCATAAGTTATGCCAGTCAGACATTTACATTCGAAGAATCAAATTATATTTATTTCGGAGCATCAAACAAAAGCGGAACTGACGACGATACGCATTATTTAAAAATGCACGGAAGAAAAATCTACGAATTCGCCTTAAATAATGTACCATCGGCGATGAAATTGGCATTAGACAAATCAGGGATCCCTATCGATAAGGTTAAAAAAATTCTCATCCATCAGGCAAATGAAAAAATGGATGAAGCCATTATTAAGAGATTCTACCGTTTGTTTAAAAAAGGAATCCCCGATGGGATTATGCCTATGAGCATCAATAAGCTGGGAAATAGTTCTGTGGCAACGGTCCCTACCCTGCTCGACCTGATTCTTGATGGTAATCTTGATCAGCATCATATAGATGAAGGAGACGCTATCATCCTGGCTTCTGTAGGAGCCGGTATGAATATCAATGCCTTGGTCTATCAATACTAAAAACTTGAGTATATTTTTTAATTGTTATTGGTAATTGGTAAAATTGGTTAATTTTGGGTCAAAATAAACACCTCTCATGCAACTAAGCGATCAAGCCAAAAAACACCTGCTAGAAACCTCAAAATGGGCCAATTTCATTGCCATTGTCGGATTTATTGCCATCGGTTTACTCATTATCATGTCCTTTTCCATCGGCACCATCATGGCCAGTCTTCCAGAAGGTTCTCTGGGAGGGTTATCTCCTAAATTCTTTTCATTTTTCTATCTGATTGCGGCTGGGATATATTTTATACCTGTTTTTTTTCTGTTCCAATTTGCACAGAAAACGAAACAAGCCCTAATACAAGATGATCATAATTTACTAGCCTTCGGTCTAAAGAAATTAAAATCGCATTATAAGTTTATAGGGATCTTGTTCATTGTTCTCATTGCGCTTTACTTTTTCCTGATCCTGTTTGGAGCATTTGGAGCGCTTTTAATGTAATGGCTGTCACAGCAATTGTCTTAGATCACTATTTGCAGGTAATTCAAAAGGGCTTTTACCTTTTTTAAAAATCCTCGCATTCAGTGTTCCTTTTAATATCATTTGTTCTCCCTTTACGGCTATCCAGCTTCCTTCTCTCAGGCCAATCACTGTTATATCATTACAACTATGAAATTCCTTAATCCTGGTTTCTCTGGTTTCTCCTTTGTGTTTGGAATCAGGATCCGGATCAAGATAATGGGGATTTATATCAAAAGGTATTAGACCAAGCGCATCCAAGGATTCAGGATGTACAATGGGCATGTCATTGGTTGTTTTTACATTCAGCCCAACAATATTGCTGCCGGCACTGGTTCCCAGATAAGGTATTCCATTCTCAAGGACCTTTCTTAAGGGTACTACAAGTTCTTGCCGATGTAATTGGTCGATCAATACAAAAGTATTACCCCCTCCAACAAAGATCGCCTCAGCTCCTTCGATCGCTTTTTTCGGATCATCGAACTGATGAATCCCTTTCACTGAAAATGAAAATTCTTTAAGCGCCTCTGCGACAACATTGGTATAGGATTCATAACTGATACCTCCGGGACGTGCGTAAGGAATAAAGAGTAACGTTTCTATATCCTTAAAATGCGCTTTAAGTTGGGGTAATAAATACTCAAGAAAATTGCCTCCATAAATCGTAGAGGTACTGGCTACAAGCAGGTTCTTCATAATAGATTTTTTACAAAACTAAGTAATCCAATGCTTTAACAAAACATTATAACTGCATTAATATTATTTTTAGCCTCAGAATCGTTTCTTTGAATAATGAATCAATTTTACTTCCTCACTTTTCTTTTGATGTGTTTTCTGGCCCATGGCCAGGAAAACAGGATATTGATTTCGGGTAGGGTAAAAAATGATACTATCCCGATTGAAAACGTACATATTATCAATAAAAATTCTCAAAAAGGAAGTATTACAAATCATTTGGGACAGTTTAAGATCACGGTAACAGACAAAGACACCCTAATGATCTCTGACATACAGTATGAAAATAAAATTATTGTTGTGAATCAGGATCATTTACTCACTAAATATTTAGAGATCAATTTATTGGAATTAACCAATGAACTTGACGAAGTCATTGTAAAGCAATTCGACGATATGTCTGAAGAACTGGGGCTTCCCAATGCGGGTAAAAAGCCGTTGAACAAACTTGAAAGAAACCTCAATCATTACAGTCAAAAAAGTACTCCGATTGTGATCTTAGAAGCCTTACTTTTTAAACCTGGAGGGATTGATGATATTTACAATATCATATCTGGAAACAGGAAACAAGACAGAAAATTAAAGGCTCTTATTGAAGAGGATCAACGCACTGCCCAAAATCAGGAATATGTAAAAAAAATAAAGGAACATTTTCAGGAGGATTTCTTTATCAACTCGGTCAAGATCGAACAGGAGCATATCAACAATTATATTTATTATTGCCTGCCACAAGGAATTGGTACTCTTTATGACAAAGGGAGACTCATTGAAGTTATAGACATTTTTCTGAAAAGCAAAGAGTCTTATTATGAATCTTTAATCGAAGTTGACTGAGAACAGTCAAATACTTTACGCATGACACCTTATCAACGGATCAAGTACCCAAACTCTTCCATAAATATTTGGACGCCAACGTTCTGTAAGGATCCCAAACAGAAGCGATATCCAGCATTTTAGCTTTTAACTCCTTTTTTTCCAATGCTATGTTATAAAGACTTTTCATGGCATTTTGTATGCCAAGATCATCAACGGGAAAAACATTTGGGCGATCCATAGGAAACATGAGGATCATTTGTGCCGTCCATCTGCCAACACCTTTGATCTGGCTCAGGTATTGGATGATGTCCTCATCAGATTTTGTCTGAAGAAAATCAAAACTCATGTCATTGGCCAATTTGAATTCTGCCACATTCTTAACATAATTCGCCTTGCTGTTTGACAAACCAATGCCTCTTAATATTCCATGATCTTTTGACAAGAGGACTTCAGGATCGGGATAACCCTCAACGAATAAATCTGTAAAACGGTTCCAAATAACTTTCACCACTTTGGCTGAGAGTTGTTGTGAAACTATTGAAGACAATAAGGAATGATAGATATCAATATCCAGTTCCGGACGTATTTCAGTATCCGTATTTATGATCGCTTGATATAAAATAACATCATTTTTCAGATGCTCCAGTATTTCGGTATGTGTAGGCAAGTTTAACTAAGTTTTTAATTCTTATTTTCAGAGTCTGTGTACCTTTGTAACATTAAAAATAACACTTTTATTAAAATGAAGCGCTTTAGCAACTTGATTTGGCTTTTAATCATTCCTTTACTGGCCTTTGGAATTCATAAACATTATATCAGCCTGACCAAGGTAGATTTTATCAAAGAGAAAAAAGCAATCCAAATTACTATGAAATTTTTTCTTGATGATATTGAACTAGCTCTTGAAAACAGAATGGGACAACCAATGGAACTGGGAACGAAAGATGAAAACAAATTGGCTGACGAGTTCCTCGAAACCTATGTCAGGCAAAAATTTAAAATTTGGATCAATGATAAAGAAATGATCTATTCCTATCTCGGAAAAGAATATGAGAATAATGATGTGTTCTTTTATCTTGAACTGGAAAATATTGATCAGATCAATTCAATTGCCATTGAAAATAGTATGTTGTTTGAAACTTTTGAAGAACAGCAAAACTACGTCAAACTGACTATAGAAGGGGTGCAGAAAACTTTTATACTTGTTAAAGCAAATGTCAAAGAAATGTTAAAACTATAAGCATCTTTCTCAATTACATTTAAATAGCTAATTTCGCCGAAAATTTACATAAACATGCTATTGAACATGAAGAATTTGACACTATTTTTTATCGCTTTATTGACCAGCGGCCTAGGTTTAGCACAGGAAGCTGAAGCTATAAAAGAAAAACCTCAGGGACATTATAATATCAGTAAATTCAGGCAACTAAAGCAGGAATTACCCACACCGAACACCTATAGAACAGCATCAGGGGCGCCAGGTCATGAATATTATCAGCAAAAAGCAGATTACAAAATGGATATCATCCTCGATGATGAAAACCAAAGAATCTATGGCGAAGAAGTTGTCACTTATTTTAACAATTCACCAGATGACCTGGAGTATCTATGGGTGCAGCTTGATCAAAATATCAGGGCACCGGATGCAAAAACAGCTGACGTAAAAGCTGATGGTGCATCAACGATGTACAATCCAAAAAAATTCACTGAACAGTTCCTTGGAAAACCTTTTCCGGGAGGATTCAATATTGATCATGTAAAAAATATTGATGACGGTGATATGGATTATACCATAAACGGTACCATGATGAGAATCGATCTTCCAAAAGTTTTGAGTTCGGGAGAAAAAGTAAGCTTCAAGATCAAATGGTGGTATAATATCCCTAACCATGTTATTGATGGTGGAAGATCAGGTTTTGAACATTTTGAAGACGGCAATAACAATTATGTCATCGCCCAGTTTTTCCCAAGAATGGCAGTATATAATGATGTCGAGGGTTGGCAAAACCTACAGTTCCTTGGAAGAGGCGAATTTGCGCTTGTTTTTGGAGATTATGAAGTAAACATCACAACCCCGGAAGATCATATTCTAGATGGAACCGGAGTGGTCACCAATCGCAAGGATATGCTGACTTCCAAACAATGGAAAAGATATCAGCAGGCTTTAACTTCTTATGATAATCCGGTTGTCATCGTTACCCAGGAAGAAGCTGAAGAAAATGAGAAAAATAGTACCGAAAAAACCAAAACCTGGAAGTTAAAAGCCGAAAATGTGCGTGACTTTGCCTTTGCGTCATCGAGAAAATACATTTTAGATGGTCAGGCTGTTAAGATTGGTGATCGAACCGTAATGGCCATATCCTTATATCCTAAAGAAGGAAATCCGCTTTGGGAAGAATATTCTACAAGAGTAGTGGCAAGTACTGTAAAGTCATACTCTGCGCATATGTTTGATTATCCTTATCACAAAGCGATATCAGTTCATGCCCAAAGACAAGGTATGGAGTATCCGATGATCTGTTTTAACTATGGAAGACCAAAACCAGATGGCAGCTATTCTGAAAGAACCAGAAACGGTATGATTGGCGTGATCATTCATGAAGTTGGACACAATTGGTTTCCAATGATCATCAATTCAGATGAGAGACAATGGGGCTGGATGGATGAAGGCCTAAATACCTTTGCACAATTGCTTGCAGAGCAAGATTTTGAACCTGGTTTCCCATCTAGAGGGTATCCAAAGAACGTAGTTGACTATATGGCAGGCGATCAATCAAGGATCACACCTATCATGACCCAGCATGATAATGTATTTAACAGTGGGTCCAATGCATATTCAAAACCTGCAGCTGGCTTGTATATTCTTAGGGAAGTGGTTTTAGGACACGATCTTTTCGATAAGGCTTTTAAAACCTATGCAGAAAGATGGAGATTTAAACATCCTACACCGGCAGATTTCTTCAGAACCATGGAAGATGCTTCAGGTACCGACCTTGATTGGTTTTGGAGAGGCTGGTTCTATACGACTGACTATAATGACATAGGTATAAAGGAAATTAAGAAATACCAGGTTACAGAAGAACCAAATGAAGAGACGATTAATAGGTACAAAAGATACGGAATGACCAAGGAAGATTTAAAGGGCAAATACCTATTTTTGGCTGAAATGGATGTTGATGAGCAATCGTCTGATGTCAATTCGTATGCAGATATAGCAACATTGAACGAATACCTTAGTGATAATTTTTCCGCAGCTGAAAGAGCTGAACTAAAGAATACCAAGTATTTTTATGAAATCGTTTTTGAAAAGCCAGGAGGTCTTGTGATGCCAATTTTGGCAGAGATCACCTATGCAGACGGAAGCAAGGAAAATAAGTACTATCCTGCCGAAATTTGGAGATTCAATGATAAAGAAGTGAAAAAGGTATTGGGCTCTGAAAAAGAGATCACAGGGATCAAAATTGATCCAAATCAACTTACATCTGACGTAAATCAGGAAAATAATAGTTGGCCAAAAAAAGAGAAAGAATCCAAATTTGATTCCTTCAAAAACCAAACAGCAACCGATTGATGTTTAACTTAAAAAAAATAAAAATGAATTCAATAATCAAAAAAGTATTGAGCACATTAATGCTTTTCAGCACGGTGCTTGTAGTGGGTCAAAATCAATTTAAAGCCGATACAGAATCATCTGTTGTTAACTGGAAAGGGTCTAAACCAACCGGCGAACATTATGGCACCGTAAAAGTAAAAAGCGGATTTTTTACTGTTGAGAACAAAAACATCGTAGCCGGTGAATTTGAAATCGACATGAATTCAATTGTTGATCTGGATATGCCGGCTGACAGTGAATCCAATGCCAAGCTTGTAGGACATTTAAAGAGTGACGATTTTTTTGGAGTTGAAAAATATCCGGTAGCCTTGTTCAAAGTGACTTCTACTGAAATCAAGGGGAACCAAACCCTTATCAAAGGAGATCTTAAGATCAAGGAAAAAACACATCCTGTTTCGTTTCTGGCCACAGTTTCACATGATGCAAATCTCTTGACGCTGAAAAGTGAAACTTTTAAAATTGACAGGTCCAAATGGGATATAAAATTCAAGTCAAAATCATTTTTTAGCGATCTGGGCGATCAATTTATCTACAATGATATGGAACTCTCAGTTGTTGTAAATGCCGGAAAATAATCTGATATTTATTGAAACAAATAAAAGGTCCTTTAAGGACCTTTTTTATTTGAATTCTATGGCATGCGTGTTCTTAACTTCATTGATAATAAAAGTACTGTGAGCACTGCCAATATGATCAAGATAGGTTAATTTATCGTTGAGGAACTGATGATAAGCCTCCATATCCCTGACCGTTATTTTTAAAAGATAGTCATAATCTCCACTCACGTTATAACACTCTAAAACCTCTTTAAATTTGATGACTTCTCTTTCAAATTTCACAAGATATTCATGACGGTGTTCTTTCAACTTGATCTGGCAAAAAACAACAAAGCCCAGATCGACGAGTTTTTTATTGATTCTCACCCCATAGGCTTCTATAATTCCCTTCCGCTCCATTTTACGCATCCTCTCATAAACAGCTGTAGCCGACAATCCTAAATGAACTGACAACTCCTTTGTGGTAATTTTACTGTCGCTTTGTAAATAAGACAAAATACTTTTATCCAAGGTATCTAACATGGGTGATAATTTTTCTAAACAAGAGATAAAAATTCTTTAAAAAATTCAAATATATCTATTATTATTGATATTATTAGTTTTATTATCTAATTAGTAAACTTTTTATTGATTTATAATCTATATTTACCTAATTTTACTTTATAATTCGTTATCTAAAATCAATTTATTATGGAATTCAATCCTGCTGACAATATTCAAGACCTACAGTATTTTGGTGAATTTGGAGGAGTAAACCCTTCAATATCAGATTCTTCTACCTATACTTTTCTGGCAGCCAAATCAATGATGGATACTTTTGAAGGAAACCTGGAAGGTTGTTATTTGTATTCCAGACATTCAAGCCCTTCCAATTTATATTTGGGTCAGGCACTAGCTGCTATGGAAGGTACAGAAGCTGCAAATGTGTCGGCCTCGGGAATGGGAGCCATTTCCTCAGTATTGCTGCAATTGTGTTCTCAAGGTGATCATATTGTTTCTTCCAGAACGATTTATGGAGGGACCTATGCCTTTTTAAAGAACTTTACACCAAAATTTGGAATAGAGACTTCTTTTGTTGACATAACGGATCTTGAAAAAGTGAAAGCTTCTATTACCAAGCGTACAAAAATCTTGTATTGCGAAAGCGTGAGTAATCCGCTACTTGAAATTGCTGACATCAAAGCGTTGTCAAAGATCGCCAAAGAGCATAAGCTTACCCTTGTTGTAGACAATACCTTTTCTCCTTTGCAAATTTCTCCTGCAGTATTAGGAGCCGATATCGTGATACATAGTTTAACGAAATTCATCAATGGAACCAGCGATACAGTTGGTGGCGTAATATGTGCTTCCAATGATTTTATCGACAGTCTGAGAAATGTGAATGATGGAGCCAGTATGTTGCTGGGCCCTGTTATGGACAGTTTGCGCTCTGCCAGCGTTCTTAAAAACCTTAGGACACTTCATATCAGGATGAAAAAGCACAGTGAAAATGCATTGTATCTGGCACAAAGATTTGAGCAAGATGGCTATAAGGTGATGTATCCCGGTCTGAAAAGCCATCCTCAGCATGAACTGTATAAGTCACTTTATAATCATGAATATGGATTTGGTGGATTGCTAACACTCGATGCGGGTTCTCTTGAAAAAGCCGATGATCTGATGGAACTCATGCAAGAAAGAAATCTTGGTTATCTGGCAGTAAGTCTTGGGTTTTACAAAACCCTGTTTAATGCACCCGGAACAGCTACTTCATCTGAAATTCCCGTAGAAGAGCAAAAAGAAATGGGCTTGACCGATGGATTGATCCGTTTCTCAATTGGATTGGACAATCATATTGAACGAACTTATAAAGAAATGAAGAATTGCATGGAAAGTCTTGGGATCATTACCCTGGCCAAAACATAAAACTAGGTTAACAAAATAGAATTAAGGAAGCGTACTTAAAAAGGTATTTACATTTCGTTCAATTCTACCCAGAATATCTTTTGTTTCTGCCTTTTCAAAAGGTTTACCGGTAATGTTTTCATATAATTCTATATAGCGTTCAGAAATTTCACTGATCTTTTCGTCTGACATTTCAGGAATTACCTGTCCCTCCAGACCTTGAAATCCATTTTGGATCAGCCATTGCCTTACAAATTCTTTTGAAAGCTGTTTTTGCATTTCTCCCTTATCCTGTCTTTCCTGATATCCATCTGCATAAAAATACCTGGATGAATCCGGAGTATGGATCTCATCGATCAACACGATTTTCCCGTCACTGGTTTTTCCAAACTCATATTTTGTGTCCACCAGAATCAAATCCCTTTCTGCAGCCAATGCTGTTCCTCTTTGAAACAGTTTACGGGTATAATCCTCAAGTACCAAATAATCTGCTTCCGAAACGATTTGCTGAGAAATGATCTCTTCTCTTGAGATATCCTCATCGTGAAGACCATCCTTAGCTTTGGTGGACGGGGTTAGGATAGGTTGAGGAAATTTATCATTCTCTTTCATACCCTCGGGCATGGCAACACCACAAATTGTTCTTTTTCCATCTCTGTATTCTCTCCAGGCATGACCCGATAAATATCCTCTGATCACCATCTCCACTTTAAAAGGTTCAGCCAAGTGCCCAACCGCGACATTTGGATCCGGGCAACCGATCAGCCAGTTGGGGACCAGGTCTTTGGTAGCTTCCAGCATGGATGCAGCAATTTGATTCAATATCTGACCCTTAAAAGGTATTTGACGAGGCATGATCACATCGAAGGCCGACAAACGATCACTGGCGATCATCACGAGGTATTTATCATTTATATTATATACCTCCCTAACTTTTCCTTTATACACATGCTTCTGTCCTGGAAAATTGAAATCTGTATTGTTAATGGTATTCATCTGATTGGAATTATTCGTTTTCTTATTCTGTTTCGAGGTTTGTATAAGCTGATATGATATCCTTCACCAATTGATGTCTGATGACGTCCTTTTCATCTAGGTGAACAAAACCAATCCCCTTAATGCCCTTTAAAGTCAACAATGCCTCCTTTAAACCCGATATCTGACGTCGTGGCAAATCAATTTGCCCGGGATCTCCATTGATAATAAATTTGGCGTGTTTCCCCATCCGGGTCAAAAACATCTTCATTTGATTGTGGGTTGTATTCTGGGCTTCGTCAAGAATTACAAAAGCACTGTCGAGAGTTCGACCCCTCATAAATGCCAAAGGAGCAATCTGAATTGTTCCATTTTCAAGAAATGATTCTAATTTTTCAAATGGAATCATATCTCTTAAAGCATCATATAAAGGCTGCATATAGGGATCTAACTTTTCTTTAAGGTCTCCTGGTAAAAATCCTAAATTCTCTCCCGATTCAACTGCGGGTCTGGTCAGAATGATCCTTTTTACTTCTCTTTCCTTTAAGGCCTTTACGGCAAGGGCAACTGCAGTATATGTTTTACCCGTTCCTGCCGGACCTATGGCAAATAACATGTCATTATCTTTGATCAGATCGACCATTTTTCGTTGGTTGACAGATTGAGCCTTTATAAGTCTCCCTGAGATACCATGAACCAATACCCCGTCAGAAAGTTTTGAATTTTTGTGCTTGCTTGACCGTTGACAATATACGTTCAATGCTATTGTCGTCAAGCTTATTATAGCGGTGAAAATAAGTGATCAAAGAATTAAACTTTTTTTCAAACTCATCTAACATGATGGCTTCTCCATAGACCCTGATCTTATTGCCTCTTGCGACAATCTTTAATTTGGGAAATGATTTTTTAACCGTCTCAATATTACGATTATGAGGGCCAAAAAATTCACTTGGAGACAAATTCTCCAGTTCAATAATTCTTTCGTTCAATCCTAAAATATTTAGTTTAAAAATTAAGCCTTAAGTGCTTTTTTACTATTTTAATTTCATTAGATTTGTACAACAAAAATAGCACATTTTAGCAGCAATATACCAATTGTTAAAAATATTATATTACCTCATCGGGAATCATTAAAAAAAATATGCCAATCATAACTTTAACAACCGATTTTGGGACTAAAGATCACTTTGTTGGTGCTGTCAAAGGATCTATATATGGTGAATTAGATGAAGTTAGGGTTGTTGATATAAGTCATGACATCACCCCTTTTAACATTACCGAAACTGCGTATATTCTTAAAAATGCATACAAAAACTTTCCAGCCGGAACCATTCATATTGTAGGTGTAGATTCCGAGATAAGTATTGAGAACAAACCGCTTGCCATTGAAATGGATGGGCAATTTTTCATCTGTTGTGACAATGGGATTTTGTCTATGATCACTAATGAGATCAATCCTGATAAAATTGTTGAGATTACCATTCAGGAACCTGAAGATATGGAACTACCTATTCTTGGAATGTTTATAAAAGTTGCCTGTCATATTGCCAGAGGCGGTACACTTGATGTGATTGGAAAAAGAATTTCTGATATCAAAAAGATTTTTGAGATACAGCCCCAGGTAAATGTAGAAAAGAATCAAATCGTTGGTAGTATCATTTATATTGATAATTTTGGAAATGTGATCAGTAATATTTCCAAAAGTATTTTTCACAATGTCGGTAAAGGAAGGGATTTTGAAATTGTCGCGCGAAATTATAAATTCTTCAAAAATTTATGAAAAATATAATGACATTGTTGATTTCGAAGTTCCCGCGGAAAAAAGACAAGATGATGGTAAAAAACTGGCCATATTTAATTGTGCCAACTATTTGGAAATCTCCATTTACAGAAGTAATTTGAAAACCGTAGGAGGTGCATCGAACTTACTGGGACTGGATTACCGCGATAATATAACTATCCGTTTTATTTAAGTTCTACAAAATATGTTGGTAAGAATTGTAAAAATGACCTTCTCTGCAGATAGAACCGATGAATTTCAGGCTCGTTTTCACAATATAAAGGAGAAGATCATGGAATTCGAGGGTTGTGAATTACTTGAACTCTATCAGGACAAAAGTGATTCAAATATTTTTTTTACTTATAGCTACTGGCAGTCGGAAGAAGATCTTCATCACTATAGAAATTCAGATTTCTTCAAGGAAGTATGGGGTCACACTAAAAAAATGTTTACAAAAAAACCAGAAGCCTGGAGTGTAGATAAAATCGTAAGTTTGAAGCAACAAAACATAAAGTAAGGTCAATGTTAGCTATTTTAAAAAAAGAACTTAATATTTTTTTCGCCACACCCATTGGTTATTTGGTGATTGCCATATTCCTTTTGATTAACGGGCTTTTTTTATGGGTATTCAAAGGTGATTTCAACATACTTGATGCTAATTTTGCCGATCTCAATAGCTTCTTTTTCATCGCACCATGGTTCTTTATTTTTGTGATTCCGGCCATAACCATGAGAACTTTTTCAGATGAGATCAGATTGGGGACCATCGAAATCATCAAAACCAAACCCATCAGTACCTGGGACATCGTCATAGGAAAATACCTGGGCTGTTTGCTACTGATCAGTATTGCATTGGTTCCAACAATGACTTATGTATATACGATAACACAATTGGCAGCAACTCCTGAAAATATTGATTACGGAAGCATCATAGGGTCTTATGTTGGATTGCTTTTTCTGGCAAGTTCCATTACGGCCATTGGCATGTTCGCTTCTACCCTTTCAAATAATCAGATCGTTGCCTTTATTACCGGATTGGCGCTTTCATTTTTTATGTTTTATGGCTTTGAAGCCTATCGATGAGCTCGTCAATTCAGAAAGTTATGATATTAAAAATATTGGGCTGTATGCCCATTTTATAAATATTGGCAGAGGAGTTATTGACACAAAAGATCTTCTTTATTTTATAAGTGTTACTTTTTTCTTTCTCTTTATTACCAAAACCAATTTTGATCACAAACAATAAAAGACAGGAAGGCCCAATGAGCAGAAATAAATCATATAGCCAAGTATTCGCTGTAATCATTATACTAATTGTGGTCAATTTTGCCGGAACCTTTGCCTATAAGCGATTTGACCTGACACATGACAAAAGGTATACGCTATCAGAAGAAACGATAAGGTTGGTCGAACAAATCGAAAAACCTGTTATTTATCAAGGTGTACCTCCAAGGATCATTTCCTGCAGAGTTCAAGAGACTTCAGGTTGAAACCAACCAGTTCCTTGAGGAATTAAGCAAGATCAATGATCTGGTTCAATTCAGATTTATAGACCCCCTAAGTGCTTCAAAGGATTTGATTAAAAAAGGACTTCAACCCAGTCGTTTAACTGTTCAGGAAGATGGTAAAGTGTCTGAGGCAGTTATTTTCCCCTGGGCAATTATCAATTACGATGACAAGGAAGCAAATGTACCTTTATTGGTCAATGCCATTGCTCCAAGTCAGGAGCAGCAACTGCAGAATTCCATTGAAAATCTTGAATATGAGTTTGCCAATGCCATTCATAAAATTAGTGAAGAAAAAGATAAGACCATTGCTATTTTAAAGGGGAATGGTCAACCTGATGACATTTATCTGTACAGTTTACTTAAAGAGTTTGAGCGAATATTATAAATTGGCAGAATTCACGCTGGATTCGGTTGAAAACAATCCGGAAAAGACCTTACGTGAGCTTTCAAATTATGACCTGTCGATCATTGCCAAACCCTCATTGCCTTTTAATGAAAAAGAAAAATTTGTTCTCGATCAATATATCATGCAGGGAGGAAAAACGCTTTGGCTGTTGGATAATGTTCATGCCGAAATGGATAGTTTGATGCTTACCGGAAAGTCTTTGGCTTTTAACAGAGACTTGAATCTCACCGACATGTTGTTCAGTTATGGAGTAAGGATCAATTATAATGTCACCAAAGACCTCTATAGCGGCAGTATCAGGCTGGCTTCCGGTAGCACAGGAAATCAAATACAATATGAAAATTTTAGATGGCATCATTTTCCATTGATCTATGCAGACAATTCGAATTCGATCACCAAAAGCATTGACCCGGTTTTAATGAAATTCCCCAGTAGTCTTGACACCTTACAAAATCAAATAAAAAAAACCATCTTATTGCAGTCTTCCCCATTCTCAAAAATAATAGGCACACCTGTTAACATAAGCCTGGATGAAGTTGCTATTGAACCAGACAAGGTTGAGTTTAAGGATGCCAATACAAATTTTGGCGTATTGCTTGAAGGCGCTTTTACTTCTGCTTATGCCAATCGGATCATGCCATTTGATACTGAAAACTACAATAGGTCTGGCAGCGAAAATAAAATGATCATCATAAGCGATGGAGACATTGGAATAAATGAAGTTTTCAGAGGAGAACCACTGCCCCTTGATCAGGATAAATGGACGAACCAACATTATGGAAATATTGATTTTCTGCTGAATAGTGTGCACTATCTGCTTGATGATAGCGGTCTTTTGGATCTTAGATCAAAATCGCTTCAGATCCAGTTCCTGGACAGAGAAAAAACTTTTGAGGAACGAACGCACTGGCAGCTATTTAATCTTGTCCTGCCTCTTATAATTCTGTTTGGTTTTGGATGGTTTTTTAATTTTCTGAGGAAAAGAAGATATAAGTGATTCTTAAAGTTACCTTTTAGGATTTTATGCCTCATAAATTTTTGTTAAAAAAATGATGAATTCATAAGGATACCCTAGAATTCATGTAATTTTAAGCATTATTAACGAAAACTAATATCTATGCAAACCAAATTAATTACTCTATTACTGATTTTTGGCGCTTTTACTTTACAAGCGCAGATCCAAACCCCGCAACCAAGCCCTTCATCCAAAGTTCATCAGACCATAGGACTTTCTGAAGTGTCTGTTGATTATTCAAGACCCGCAATGCGTGGAAGAACCATTTTTGGAGATCTTGTACCTTACGGTAAACTCTGGAGAACAGGTGCCAATATGAGAACAAAATTTACCACTGATTCAGATTTAAAAATCGAAGGTAAGGAATTAAAGAAAGGTACTTATGCTATTTTATCTGTTCCAAATAAAGATGCCTGGGAACTTATTTTTTATACCGAATATCAGGCAGGAGGAGCACCGGCAGAACTCGATGAAAGCAAAGTTGCCTTGAGGGTTTCTGCAAAGACCTATCCGATGGAGCATGCTGCTGAAAACTTTACCATTGGATTTGGAGATCTTGCCGATGGCGTCTCAGGAAACATGTATATCATGTGGGACAAAACAATGGTGATGACAAAAATCGAAACTCCAACCGATGATATGGCCATAAAAAGTATTGAAAAAGTAATGGCAGGACCAAGCGCCAACGATTATTTCAATGCTGCATCCTATTACAGAAGCTCAGGTAAAGACTTGAACAAAGCTTTGGAATGGGTAACAAAGGCTGTTGAAATGAATCCTGATGCATTCTGGATGTCACGACAAAAATCGTTGATACAAGCTGATCTGGGCGATAAAAAAGGAGCCATTGAAACAGCTAAAATGTCTTTGGCAGCTTCTGAAAAAGCAGGAAATGCAGACTATACTAAAATGAATCAAGAATCTATTGCTGAATGGAGCAAATAAATCAACCAATTATGAAAACTTTTAATTTATTACTTGCCTTCTTTTTTGTGGTATCAGTAAGTTGTGCACAAAAAAGTCCGAGGCTCGAAGCTAAAGGAACTGTTAACGGTACACAGATCTCGATTGACTATGGCGCACCAAGTGTCAAAGGCAGAACTGTTTGGGGTGGACTTGAAAAATATGGAGTAGTATGGAGAGCAGGTGCCAACGAAAATACGACTGTTACATTTGATAAAGATGTAAAGGTTAATGGCAAATCACTTGCTGCCGGAAAATATGGGTTTTTTATTATCCCAAATGAATCGGGTGACTGGGTGGCCATTTTTAACAAGAAAAATGATGGCTGGGGAGCTTACTCCTATACTGAGGCAGAAGATGCTTTAAGAGTAAACGTCACACCTGATTTTGACAGTGAAGTTCAGGAACAACTGATGTATGCTGTAGATAATTCAGGTATTGTGTTTGCCTGGGATAAGGCTCGCCTGCATCTTTCAGTAGAATAATCAAATTACAAATTCAATTAAAAAAGCCTCAATGATATTGAGGCTTTTTTTATGCGTATTATACTGCTTTTTGTTGACCAAACATCTGTATAAGAATGGCAAGAGCAATCACAAGTACACAGCCCAGAAGGTTTAGCCATAAGGTATGGTAAAACATCCATGGCAAAGATCCCAATAATCAATGCTTGTGTAATAAGGGCCCCTATGAAAACCGCATTGCCCCGGATATATTTAATAAAAAAGGCGATCAAAAATATTCCCAGGATATTCCCATAAAAAATGGAACCGATAATATTGACCAGCTGAATGAGGTTATCGAACAAATTGGCTATACTGGCAACCAGAATCGCAAGTATCCCCCATCCCAATGTAAACCATTTTGTTACGGTCACATAATACATATCCTCCCGTTCTTTTTTATCATTTCTTTTATACAGGTCCATTGTGGTAGTCGCTGCCAGGGCGTTCAATTCAGAAGCCGTTGAAGACATGGCTGCAGAGAGGATCACCGCCAGTAATAAACCAATAAGACCACGTGGTAAATTGTTGAGAATAAAATGGATAAAGACATAATCCTTATCATTCACTTCCTGTGAAGGGTCTGCTTTTAAAATGATCTCTTTGGCCGCTTCCCTGTTTTCAGTTTCCTTTGTTTGCAGGGCCTTGATCTGATCTTTTACTTCCATGTTATCGGGGCGCTCGGCAAAGTCCAACTGCAAGATTTTCTTTTGCTCGACAATATCCACATGCCGATCGTTAAGTTCTGAGTATTCCTGAGCAAATTCCGAATTCATCACGGCTCCTGTCGCTGCAGGATTAAAATTTAATGGAGAAACATTAAATTGATAAAAAACGAATACCATCACACCTACCAAAAGAATAAAAAATTGCATGGGAACTTTTAAAAACCCATTGAACAGTAAACCCATTTGACTTTCTCTTATTGATTTACCCGACAAATATCGTTGTACCTGTGACTGATCCGTTCCAAAATAGGACAGCATCAAAAAAGTTCCTCCTAAAAAGCCTGTCCAAATGGTATACCTGTTATTTAAATCAAAAGAGAAATCAAGCACCTCCATTTTCCCACTGGCACCGGCAATGGCTATCGCTTTGGAAAACGATATATCCTGTGGCAAATAACTTAATATGATAAAGAAGGCTGCGAACATCCCGATAAAAATAATCCCCATTTGCTGCTTTTGGGTAACACTAACGGCCTTCGTCCCTCCGCTAACGGTATAAATAATCACCAGAACACCTATGATTATATTAAGTGTCAAAAGATCCCAACCCAATACTGCTGAAAGTATTATCGCCGGAGCGAAAATTGTAATTCCAGCTGCAAGACCGCGTTGAATAAGAAATAAAATAGCCGCTAAGGATCTGGTTTTCAAGTCAAATCTGCTTTCCAGATATTCATAAGCAGTGTACACATTTAGCCTGTGGTAAATTGGAATAAAAACCATGCATATGATGATCATCGCCAAGGGTAGTCCAAAATAGAATTGCACGAATCCCATACCACTGTGAAAGGCCTGCCCGGGTGTTGAAAGGAAAGTAATGGCACTTGCCTGGGTTGCCATAACCGATAAGCCTATGGTCCACCATTTTGCTTCACTGCCTCCTTTTATAAAATCCTTTACATTCTTGCTGCCTTTTGTTTTCCAGGATCCGTAAATCACTATAAACAATAGTGTGACCAATAAAACTACCCAATCTAATATTGCCATAAATCAAGAATAAAATTGTGTGATGATGTAAAAAATAACAATATAAACCGCGTTAGCAATCAACATATAGGTATATAATTTTTTCCATTTTCTGGATACGATTTCCTCTTGCTCCATATCTTATTTTTTTAGTTTGGTTTCAAAATCATTCTTTCCGATCGAAATCATATTTGTAAACAATTTGTAGGCTCCGGGTACACCTGCGGGAAGTTCTCTGAAAAAAGAAAGACCCGTGTAAATATAATATCCCTCTCCATATTTTGCCACCAAAAGGCTACCTTCCATTGGAGCGTCGCCGTTTTCTTGAAATGACAGTACCGTGGAAAACTCTTTTGCCCATTTATTCGGGAAATACAAACCTCTTTCCTGTACCCATCCATCAAAATCATTTGCCGTAATCTTGTTAGGATAATTGAGTACCTCATGGTCTTTGTTCAAAAAACTTACTTTGGCGTTTTCATCCGTAATGCGATCTCTTGACAATTCAAGCATGTAGGGTGCCAGATTATCTTCTATGACCAATCCCCTACTGGTATTATATTGAACAATAACATTACCTCCCTTTTTAACATAATCGAGAATGGCTGCTTGCTTGACTTTTAGTTCAGGAACTGTATTATAGGCCCTGATACCCATAATCACAGCATCAAACTGTTGTAAAACATTAGCAGATATATTTTGAGGGGGTACTTCTGTAACCTTGTAGCCTATTTGCTTCAAATACTTTGGGACCTCGTCTCCAGCTCCTTTGATATAACCAATTGACTGACCCTTTTTGACGAGATTCAGGCGAACAACCTTAGACTCAGCTGGCAGAAGCACCGATTGTTTCGGAATATGATCATAGTTGATTTCAACCATAGTTTGATCAAATTTCTTACCATCGATCATTACAACGGGCTTAATATATCCTTCACTTTGTTCTTTTGTTGGGCTCACGGTAAAGAAAATATTTTCCTCTTCTCCTTTAAAATTCATTTGAAAATCAACTTTCTCAGGAGATACCTCCCAACCTGTTGGCACTTCTAAATAGACACTTCCCGAAATACCTTCTTTATAACTTGTAACTGTTACCGGAATTTGCTTCGGCTGGTCTTCACTAAAAATAACCACTTTTGAAGCTATATCGGCAACTGCTTCAGGAACAATTTCAAAAGGCTGGTAAACTTCCCCTTTTACGGGATCATTGTATTTGAAGATCACATCTTTTGTAAAATCAACTGAAGTACCCTCAAAATCAATCGTAAAAATCACCTTATGATTTGCTAAAGTAACAGGATTTCCAACCATGGAAGGGTTGTCTACTTTATACATTCCAAGACTTCCCTTTTCTTCAAGCCAGTAAGGTGCCGTAAGTTCAGCATTTCCAGAAATGGACATATCGATCTCTTCCGTTAGCCCAATATTATTCATTAAAACCTTATTCAGGCTGATGCTTTTTTGCTGAGGTAATAGCTGTACTGATTTTAATGCCATTTTTTGATCGCTTCTGTTGATGGCTTCAAGCTTCAGGGAAACCTCTTGACCTCCTGTAGCATAGGCATCTTCGGCAACAGCTTCCAAATACATACCGGAACAAGCTGCGATCACTTGCTTAATTTGCTTCAATTTAAGCTCCTTCCAGTGCTCATCCTGCAATTCTTCAATGAGTGAGTAAGCCTTTAGAAGGTCCGGAATACTTCTGGATGGTTCTTTAAAATCAAACTCTTTTTGTACTTTTTCCAGAATAAGCTGAATGGCTGCTCCACCTGCTACCCTTGACCAACTCGTATCAACTCCTTCGAAAATGTTTTTTTGATCAGAAGGCATTTTTCCTTTTAACAACTCCACATACTCCATGTCACTTCCTCTGGTCCCGGTGCTACCAAATCCCTGTGACTTATGCATGCTTCGACTTAAAGAAGATATTTCTGAGTTTGATAAGCCCAAAGACGGATAATACACTCCTGTATCAAAGGCCAGCATTCCTGATTTGTCTACTTTGTCAAAACTTTCCCTACTTCCATAAAACCACCAATGTGTATTAAAAAAAACGCGTTGGGTGGTCCAAGGTGGTAAATTATAAGACTCGTAAGAAGCATCTGCCGCCAAATCAAAAGCTTCCAAGCTCAGTATTGCCGAAGAAGTGTGATGCCCATGAGTCTCTCCGGCAGATCCGGCATTAAAACGATTGATAATCACATCTGGCTGAAACTCCCTGATCACCTTTACAACATCTTTCAACACTTCTTCTTTATCCCAAATACTCAAGGTTTCATCGGGATGCTTTGAATATCCAAAATCATTCGCTCTGGTAAAAAATTGTTCTCCTCCATCTGTTTCCCTGGCCTTGAGCAGTTCATTCGTTCTGATCACTCCTAACAATTCCCTGATTTCAGGGCCGATCAGATTTTGACCTCCATCGCCACGAGTTATCGACAAATAAGCAGTTCTGGCATGCACGTTATTTGCAAAATACGATATCATTCTGGTATTTTCATCATCAGGATGCGCAGCCAGATACAATACAGATCCCAAAAAATTAAGCTTTTCAATGGATTCGTAAATCTCAGCAGCGTTTGGTTTCTTCGGTGCCTGAGAAAAAGAAGAGAGGCAAAACAATATACAAACTGATATTGCAATTATATTTTTGATCATAAGTTATTTTTTAATGAAGTTTCTCAAAATGATAAACTGGTATGAACCATAAACAATGAATGTACTTGGATCAAAATTGGCTTTATTTTAATTTTAGCCCTGTTTTCGGTGACCCCGCAACAAATCTAAAGAAATATAGTGTTCGTTTATCCATATTAAGAAAACCTTAACATTTAAGATTGTTGATATACTAGCCAAATAAATTTTCAAAGTTCAACATTAAAATAATATATTTGTATGCTTGTTACCTTCCCCAAGGTTTAAATGCATTTTTTTTAATTCATCTGGTTGCTTTCGATCGGGTAATTGTATAAAAAACATCAGGGATCGCAACGCTAATATCAATATATTTTTAAATTAAAAAGGATGAAGTTTATAGTTTCCAGCTCTCAATTATTGAAACAGTTACAAATTCTAGGTGGGGTGATCAATACCAACAATACCTTACCAATCCTGGATAACTTTCTTTTTGAGTTAACCGACGACCAATTGAGAATTTCTGCCTCAGATCTTGAAACCACCATGAGCACTTCAATTGATGTTGAATCAGATGCTCCTGGTGCCATTGCTGTGCCTGCAAGACTTTTGTTGGATATACTTAAAACTTTCCCTGAGCAACCTTTGACTTTTAAGGTTGAAGATAACAATACCATTGAGATCAATTCTGACAGTGGTAAATACGCCTTGGCGTATGCTGATGGTGAAGAATTTCCAAAAGCGGTCGAACTTGAGGCTCCCAGCAGTACCACTTTAAAAGCCAGTATTTTGGCAACAGGGATCTCAAAAACAATTTTTGCCTCAGGTAACGATGATTTAAGACCTGTAATGAGTGGTGTATTTTTTCAGTTAAGTCCCGAAAATTTGATCTTTGTTGCAACTGATGCCCATAAACTTGTAAAATATATCAGAAAAGATGTAAGTGCCAATGAAGTGGCTGAATTTATAATGCCGAAAAAACCTTTGACACTATTAAAGAATATTTTATCAGGTAATGATGAAGATGTGGTCATAGAATACAATGACACCAATGCTAAATTCAGTTTTGGTAACAGTACATTGATTTGCCGACTAATTGATGGTAAATACCCTAACTATGAAGCGGTTATACCAAAAGAAAATCCTAATAAATTAACACTTGACCGAAACGCATTCTATAACTCTGTAAGGAGGGTTTCGATATTCTCAAGTAAAACTACCCATCAGATTCGCTTGCGCATGGCCGGCACTGAATTAAAAATCTCTGCTGAAGATCTTGATTTTTCAAATAAAGCAGATGAAAGGCTATTGTGCAGTTATGAAGGAGATGACATGCAAATAGGTTTTAATTCAAGGTTTTTGCTCGAAATGTTAAATCATTTGAATTCGAATGACATCCTGTTGGAGATGTCTTTACCGAACAGAGCAGGTATCCTGACCCCTATCGACGGATTGGAAGAAGGGGAAGAAATTACCATGCTTGTTATGCCAGTTATGCTGAGTAATTAGATAAAAAAATTATACGATTAATGTCGTCAATAAGCGCAAAACCATGATTTAACATTCATGGTTTTTTTGTGTATATTTATGAGTTAATGAGCTGGCATAAATCTGATATATCAAAATTCATTGAAAAATAACGGTATGATTTTTGAATCCTTTACCTTTGTTATCAATGAAAAATGATGCTAAACTCTTGTTTAATTGAAATTCTCAGATGATTTATAACTTTATCGTTTATTGCAAAAAAATATTTCTTGTTCCGGTTCCTATCGGAGTAAATAAAAAATTATAGTATGAAAACCCGGTATCTTTCAATTTTACTGCTCACATTAAGTTTATTTAGTTTTTCTTCTTTTTCCCAAACAGAGAATGAAGAACCATTATTAGGTTTGCCGGGGGATAACCTGGATCTTTATGCTGTATTGGACCTTTTTCAGAAGTCAAAGACTATTGAGGATTTTGAAAAATCATTGAACGAGGAAGCTACTGGTATTAATAATATAGATCTTGACAACGATGGCAATATTGATTTTATAAAAGTTGTAACCGAAAAAGACGGAGATAATTTCCTGTTTATTCTGCAGGATCCAATAAGCAAAGAAGAAACGCAGGATGTAGCTGTTATTTCAGTATCAAAAGACGAGGCTGGCAAGGTTTATATGCAGATCATTGGTGATGAAACTTTATACGGTAAAGATTATGTAATTGAGCCCATTTCTGAGCCAACAGCATCAGTTACGGCGAATCCTGCTTATGCAGGTGATGATCCTGTTACTGTAAATGTCGCCGCCAAAACAGAGGTTATAGTTGTTGAATCGGCACCTGTGGTGCAATATGTATATTCGCCGGTTTATGTGCCTTATGCCTCACCTTATTATTATGGTTACCACCCTTATTGGTGGAGACCTGTTGCCGTAATATCAATTGGTATTTACAGGCATAATAATTGGTACCATCATGGTCATTATCACGGTGGTTACGGGAATGTGAATATCAATATTCATAACCATAACACGATCAATAACTATAACAGGAATAAAAGAAATACCTCAAACCGTGTGAATAACAATATAAATAATGGTAATTTCAACACTGCTGGCAGAGGTGGGACACGACCTTCAACATCACAAGCTAGTCGTGGAACGGGAAATACGGCTTCCAACCGGGCGTCAACAAGACCGGCAACATCACAGTCGGGGCGAACTAAAAGCGGAACTTCGACTTCTAATAGAGCTTCGACATCAAAAGCAACGAGGACATCATCACCAAGTTCATCAAACAGGTCTTCCGCATCCAGATCATCTGCCCCATCACGTTCTTCGAGCATGAGCCGTTCACGCGGTGGAGGAGGCAGAAGACGATAAGTTTTTTTTTGTACTGTATCCTATAAAAAAAGAGGCTGCTCAAAATGAACAGCCTCTTTTTTTAATTTTTATTTTGACTTATTCATCAAAGTCATCTAAAGGCATATCAGAAGCACTCATGTCTCTAAGGCATACATATTGACCATCTCTTTTTTCGAATAAACTCATATAATTTCCTGAACCTACAATGGTATTTGTAGAATCAACTACTGTATATGAACCAATTTCCAATACCTGATCACCATCGTTAGATGCAAATATTTCATTTGTTTTAAACGAGATCTTATTCGAATCTGAATTTAAATCAGGTTTCAAAAATTCCAATCGCTCAGCTTGACTTTTAATTGGGGGCATATTTTGATAAAAAGTAATGGCGTCATCTGCATAATATCCAATTTTCTTTAATTCTCCACTATTGTAAATTTCAGCAAACTCATTTTCTCTGGCCTGAATTTCTCTTTTAATTTGTTCTTTATCTACTGATACCGGAGCTGATTTTTCTTCACTATTATTACATGAAGACATTAATAAAATCAGATAACTTAATACTATTCCTTTTATAAACATGCTTTTCATAATTATCCTTTTTAATTTAAATTATGTATTACAACCAAAAGTAAGATAAAAATAGCAATTTATTTGGCTAATATCTATATAAACAACAACAGTCAAATGGCCAGAAATCGCTCCAATGGTAAGATCAATGATTCGCTTTTCTGAATGATCAAAAAACCGTACTCAATTAAAATATTATACTGTTAAAAAATACATCGCGATGCATACGGTACCATTGATTCAAACTAATCCAATGAATTTTCTATAGGGAAGGTAGGAAAATAGCGCATCCTTATGACTTTTATCCTTATTCTAAAGGCCCTGAAACCAGCTAACATTCTAGTTTTCCACATATTAACATTATGGCAATATTTTGTTAATTCAACTGTTATTAGTATATTCGCCTTAAGAAAATAGTTGAATCCCCTAAAGTTCAATTTATTTTTTAGTAAAACTGATCAACTAATATTAAGGTAATAATCTAAATATTAGTGCTTTATGTATTACATAAAAAGGAAGTTGAACGAAATTGCGCCTATGAAAAGAAAACTACTCGCTACTTACATCTTGTTGGCTGTTACCTACATTTCCTTTGGACAAATGGATTATTCCAATGTGGAATTTAGGAGTTACATCTATAAATACAAGGAAGATGATCCAAGAACTTCAGAACTTGGTATAGAAAAAGAATTACTCACTGAAATTGTCAAACTTCTTGGAAAAGATATTTATACCAAGGAACAACAGGATGAAATCGTCTATAAAACTTGGTTAGCCATGGCTAAACCAAGGGTTTTTGATTACGTCTTTAAGGATTTCGCTGTGTCTTCAAATAAAAATTGGGGTTCAGAGAATGGAAATGGTGAAATTGTCTTGGAGCCAAATCCATATCTCACGGATTGGACCGTGAGTGATGATGAATACCCTTATTTTCAATTGGCTTTAAATAAAATTCTCGAACATTTTCAGTTAATGACCTACGGCGATGACGCAGAAAGCGTTGCCTCCTCCTTCAATGAGTTATTAATCACCAAAGATTTTAAGTTTACGGCTCCTAAAGATGATGATTGGGCCTATTCTTATATAGAAAGTGTTAATTCAGAACTACAAAAAGAAGGCTTGGTTGCCTTGGTAACAAAAGGTTATTACAATATCATTGTTTGCGATATTAACAGTAAAGAGCAGCTCACTGAACTGTTCGAAAAATTTAGATGGGAATTGGTTCAACCCTAATTTCTTTCTAAATCTCCCCTCATTAATCTGCTTTATATTTTTAAAGCAGATTTTTTTTTAAATTTATCCAATAATTAGATGGGTAAACCGTTTAAATTGCAATCAGATTCAATCTGCAAACTAAAAACAAGGTGAAAAAATTCGTCATATTATTTATTGTACTTCTTTATGGTATTTGCGCCTTTCCACAACAAAAGGATTACACAGCGATCAAATTCAAAAGTAAATTGAGGAATTACACCAAAGTATTACCAAAAACTAAAGAATTTGGTATTGATAAGGAGTTATTTGTCGAATTGGTAGACATCTTGACGGTTGATATATTCTCAGAAAATAAAAAGGCCGATCTGTCTAATAAATTATGGCTGGCTGTTTCCAATCCGCAAAAATTTGATTTTGTATATAAAGATTACTCTTTAAAAACAATTAAAAACTGGGGCGTGAAAATAAAATTCGAGGACCCAAACTTTGAACCTAATCCTTATCTGGCCAAATGGACGGTTACGGAAGATGAGTTTATTTATTCCCACTGGGCCATAACTCAAATTCTTACTTATGAAGGTTTAATGGCCTATAGCGAAAAAGCCAAAGTGGCTCAGAAAGCCATTAATGAGTTACTTGTACTGGAGAAATTAAAATTTTATCAGGCCAAACCTGATGAATATGCATACGACTACCTGCACCGTAATAATGATCTTCTAAGAAAAAGAGGCTTGGTAGTGCTTATATACAACTATCACTTTGACTATATCGTCTGTAAAATAGAAGATAAAGACAAAGTAATAGAATTACTTAGCAGACTGAAATTAGAATTTATAGAGCCCTAGATGCATGTTGTTATTCCTCTATTGCAAAGGCGTCTAAAGGTTCACCAAATCCAATAAACAAAATACAGGGATCTTTACTGATGCATTTAGCCGTGTGAGGTTTTTTAGCTGGTCCAAAGGCATAATCACCTACATTCATTGTTTGAGTAGATTCTCCCGTATAGGTCACTTGCATTTTACCTGTTAACAGCACCATTCTTTCATGAGAATTATGCCAGTGATTTGGTATTGATGACTTTCCATTGACTTTGAACAAAACATCTACATCAGATTTTGAAGGGTCACCATGTAATACCGCTATATTACAGCCTTCAGGCATAAAAGGTGGACAAGCGCCCCACTCCAGTGAAGGATCTTCAAAAGATCTCACAACAGAGTCCTCACTCACATCAGCATTGCTCATTTGAGCTTGAGCCAAACTAATGGTAAAAAGTGCTAAAAGTATTACGCTGCTCTGGAATTTTGATAAAAATGATTTTGGTTTCATGAATTAAGTGTTTAGAAGTTAATTGAAAAGAATACTGGATCAAAATTTCACCATACAACTAAATTAAAACACTAAGCGCTCAATCAAGTGAAAATATCGTTCAAAAAAAGAAAGAATTAGGTCATCTCAACATCCTCAATTCAGCCAACAACATCAGGAAAGATTCATATACTTTGATGGTAGCATACCATAGCTTTCATAAAAGCATTTGGAAAAATAGGCCGGGCTGTTAAAACCTGAATCAAAAGCGATTTCTGAAATATTACCTTTCTTGCCATCCAAAAGCTTCAGCGCTTTTTTCAATCTGTACTCTTTGAGAAATATATTCAGGGATTTTCCTGTTATGAATTTGATTTTCCTGTAAAGTTGCGATTTACTTAGTCCAACAACGGAGCTAAAATCATCAACCTTCAGATGGCTTCGATTCCAGGAGGTTTCTAAAAAATCTATAAATAAATTGAGAAATTTTTCATCCGCCGGAGCCAATGACCTTAACAAACCAACATGAGTAGTATCTCTGACAGGTTCACTATCATATAAATGCTGTACCTCAGATGACAAGATTATCTGACCTTTTACGGCCCTACATAATCTTCCTGCCATTTCGATGGTTTCTTCAAAAATGCTTTCTCCTTGAGAAACGGGCATTCCTGCACTGATACCAATTTTTAACTGGACTTCCAAAGACGTAACATCTAATGACTTAAAAGCTACCTGAAACAGCATAGCACATCCCAAAGCTTCAGAAACTGATCGAAATGAAATTAAGGTTGAAAACAACTTATCCTTTACCACTCGTCCGTGATATTTTTCTACCAAATGTTGAATTTTTAAATGAAACTCCTGACAATATTCTCCATTCACAAACTGTTCCTTATGCTCTAAGGACCTGAAAACGACTTCTGAAACCATAAGCACCCGAAAAGCTGCATCATTCACAATATTCAAATCAGAATTATTGCCTTTTTCCGGATCTTCAATACGACCCAAAAAAGATTCCACAATACTTGGATCTACTTCAATAATACTATTAGGAATGGCTCCATGAGCCTTATTATGCATTTCCATAAGAGCCTCTTTACTTGGGGCATTAATAAGGCAAAAGGCAGTCTTACGCTCATCATCAAACCAATAAGTTAATCCCTTACATCCAAACTCATGTTCAATCTTCAAATCCTCCTGATGAATATGAGCAACATGTTCAGCATTTACTCCTGCTTCAAGATCATGTCTGTCCATATAAATCGGCATATATAAATAGTTTTAATTTATTGATAATAAGAATATTGGTAAGTTAATCAAAATATATAAATGTTCAATAAAAATGTTTATGACAGACTTAAAACTTAAACAGCACTTCATAGAAGACAAGCAGGCATAAAAAAACCGCCATAAAGGCGGTTTTTTAAAGGTTAGTTTATTTTGGCAAAATTATTCTAATACTTGATTGATTTGGTATTGATCAAACTGCCATCTTCC
>CAVQSO010000014.1:0-257324 GCA_963715975.1 uncultured Flavobacteriaceae bacterium
GATGCAGCAAGTTTAGCTGATGTAACAGCAGAGTGTGAGGTAACTGCTTTAACAGCACCAACAGCTACAGATGCTTGTGGTGGCTTGGTAACAGTTACTAATGATGCAACACTACCAATTACATCTCAGGGAACAACAGTAGTTACCTGGACTTATACAGATACAGAGGGTAATGCAAGCACTCAGACACAGAATGTGGTGATTACAGATACAACAGCCCCAGTTGCAGATGCAGCAAGTTTAGCTGATGTAACAGCAGAGTGTGAGGTAACTGCTTTAACAGCGCCAACAGCTACAGATGCTTGTGGTGGCTTGGTAACAGTTACTAATGATGCAACACTGCCAATTACAACTCAGGGAACAACAGTAGTTACCTGGACTTATACAGATGTAAATGGTAACAGTTCAACACAGACTCAGGAAGTAGTTATAACAGATGTAACAGCTCCAGTAGCAGACAATGCTACATTGGCTGATGTAACAGCAGAATGTAGCGTAACAGTATTAACTGCACCAACAGCTACAGACGCTTGTGGTGGCTTGGTAACAGTTACTAATGATGCAACACTACCAATTACAGCTCAGGGAACAACAGTAGTTACCTGGACTTATACAGATGTAAATGGTAACAGTTCAACACAGACTCAGGATGTAGTTATAACAGATGTAACAGCGCCAGTTGCTGATACAGCTACTTTAGCAGATGTAATAGCAGAATGTGAGTTGACTAGTTTAACAGCGCCAACAGCTACAGATGCTTGTGGTGGAATAGTAACAGTTACTAATGATGCTACTTTACCTATCAACACTTTAGGAGACACCACAGTAACCTGGACTTATACAGATGTAAATGGAAACTCATCTACACAAGTACAGACGGTAACGATCCAAGATACAGGAGTTCCTGCACCAGTGGTTACGAACTTACCTGACTTAACAGCAGAATGTAGTGTTACAGCAGTAGCGCCAACAGCTACAGATGGTTGTGGAGGAACAATAATAAGTGCAACAACAACAACGGTATTCCCAATTACAACTCAAGGAACAACAACAATTACTTGGACTTATACAGGAGGTAATGGAAATACTAGCACACAGACTCAAGATGTAGTTATAACAGATGTAACAGCTCCAGTAGCAGACAATGCTACATTGGCTGATGTAACAGCAGAATGTAGCGTAGCAGTATTAACTGCGCCAACAGCTACAGATGCTTGTGGTGGCTTGGTAACAGTTACTAATGATGCAACACTACCAATTACAACTCAAGGAACAACAGTCGTTACTTGGACTTATACAGATGTAAATGGTAACAGTTCAACGCAGACGCAGAATGTTGTGATTACAGATACCACGGCACCGGTTGCTACACTGGCTACCTTAGCTGATGTAACCGCAGAGTGTGAGGTAACCGCTTTAACTGATCCAACAGCTACAGATAACTGTGGTGGCTTGGTAACAGTTACTAATGATGCAACATTACCAATTACAGCTCAGGGAACCACAGTAGTTACCTGGACTTATGAAGATGCACAGGGTAACACCTCAACACAGACGCAGAATGTTGTGATTACAGATACCACGGCACCGGTTGCTACACTGGCTACCTTAGCTGATGTAACCGCAGAGTGTGAGGTAACGACATTAACTGATCCAACAGCTACAGATAACTGTGGTGGCTTGGTAACAGTTACTAATGATGCAACACTACCAATTACAGCTCAGGGAACAACAGTAGTTACTTGGACTTATACAGATGTAAATGGTAATAGTTCAACACAGACGCAGAATGTTGTGATTACAGATACAACAGCCCCAGTTGCGGATGCAGCAAGTTTAGCTGATGTAACAGCAGAGTGTGAGGTAACTGCTTTAACAGCACCAACAGCTACAGATGCTTGTGGTGGCTTGGTAACAGTTACTAATGATGCAACACTACCAATTACATCTCAGGGAACAACAGTCGTTACCTGGACTTATACAGATACGGAGGGTAATGCAAGCACTCAGACACAGAATGTGGTGATTACAGATACAACGGCCCCAGTTGCAGATGCAGCAAGTTTAGCTGATGTAACAGCAGAGTGTGAGGTAACTGCTTTAACAGCGCCAACAGCTACAGATGCTTGTGGTGGCTTGGTAACAGTTACTAATGATGCAACACTGCCAATTACAACTCAGGGAACAACAGTAGTTACCTGGACTTATACAGATGTAAATGGTAACAGTTCAACACAGACTCAGGAAGTAGTTATAACAGATGTAACAGCTCCAGTAGCAGACAATGCTACATTGGCTGATGTAACAGCAGAATGTAGCGTAGCAGTATTAACTGCACCAACAGCTACAGACGCTTGTGGTGGCTTGGTAACAGTTACTAATGATGCAACACTACCAATTACAGCTCAGGGAACAACAGTAGTTACCTGGACTTATACAGATGTAAATGGTAACAGTTCAACACAGACTCAGGATGTAGTTATAACAGATGTAACAGCGCCAGTTGCTGATACAGCTACTTTAGCAGATGTAATAGCAGAATGTGAGTTGACTAGTTTAACAGCGCCAACAGCTACAGATGCTTGTGGTGGAATAGTAACAGTTACTAATGATGCTACTTTACCTATCAACACTTTAGGAGACACCACAGTAACCTGGACTTATACAGATGTAAATGGAAACTCATCTACACAAGTACAGACGGTAACGATCCAAGATACAGGAGTTCCTGCACCAGTGGTTACGAACTTACCTGACTTAACAGCAGAATGTAGTGTTACAGCAGTAGCGCCAACAGCTACAGATGGTTGTGGAGGAACAATAATAAGTGGAACAACAACAACGGTATTCCCACTTACAACTCAGAGGAACAACAACAATTACTTGGACTTATACAGGAGGTAATGGAAATACTAGCACACAGACTCAAGATGTAGTTGTAACAGATGTAACAGCTCCAGTAGCAGACAATGCTACATTGGCTGATGTAACAGCAGAATGTGAGCGTAGCAGTATTAACTGCGCCAACAGCTACAGATGCTTGTGGTGGCTTGGTAACAGTTACTAATGATGCAACACTACCAATTACAACTCAAGGAACAACAGTAGTTACTTGGACGTATACAGACGCTAATGGAAACATTCAAGCACGCAGACTCAGAATGTTGTGATTACAGATACCACGGCACCAGTTGCACATCTTGCTACTTTAGCAGATGTACGCAGAGAATGTGAGGTAACAGCATTAACTGATCCAACGGCTACAGATAACTGTGGTGGCTTGGTAACAGTTACTAATGATGCTACGTTACCAATTACAGCTCAGGGAACAACAGTGGTTACCTGGACTTATGCCGATGCACAGGGTAACGTTTCAACACAGACGCAGAATGTGGTGATTACAGATACCACGGCACCGGTTGCTACACTGCTACATTAGTTGATGTAACAGCACAGTGTGAGGTAACGACCTTAATTGCCCCAACGGCCACCGATAACTGTGGTGGTTTGGTAACTGTTACTAATGATGCTACGCTTCCAATTACTACTCAGGGAACAACAGTAGTTACCTGGACGTATACAGATGCAGAAGGTAATAGTTCAACACAGACACAGAATGTAGTAATAGACTTTATAGATGAGCCAATTAGTTCTGGTGATGAAGAAATCTGTCAAGGCGATGCTATACCAACGCTAAGTGTAACTGTTAATGCCGGAGAGACAGTGGATTGGTATGATGCATCAGTAGGAGGAAATCTTTTACTAGCCGACAATACCTTATTTACACCTCTATCAGCGGGAATATTCTACGCAGAGGCAAGAAGTATTATCGATGGATGTTTAAGCCCAACCAGAGCAGCAGTAGTTCTTACTGAAAATCCACAAGTAACAATAGATAATGTGGTTCCAAATGACCCAACACTAATCGCATGCCCAACATTAGACAATGGTAGAATTGTGATTACGGCTACAGGTTCAAATCTTGAATACAGTATTGATAATGGATTAAATTTCCAGGCTTCAAATACTTTCACAGGATCTAGTTGACAGGAACTTATACGATGATTGTTAGAGATAATGTAACAGCTTGTTCAACACTTATACGGTACATCCAGTGGTATTGACTGCACCAAATTGTGTAGCTGATCTAGTGGTAAGTATTACACAAACAGGAGGTCCCGGATCCGGTAAATAATATCGGTCAGACGCTTGATTATACTATCGTATTAGACAATACAGGAACTCTTGATATTACCAATTTAAATATTATCAACACACTACCTGATGGTAGCAAATGGTGTATTAGTTGGACCCAACAGGTGATGCTGGAACTCCAGGAGTACTTGATATAGGAGAAACATGGACCTATACGGTAAGTTATACCACTAGTTTGGTTGACTTCCAGAATGCAATTGATCTTGTAACTGCTATTTCAGTAACAGCGACAGAGGTACCAGTACCTGAAGAAGACACTGCGATTACTGAGTTAATCGTATCAGACCTTAGTTTGACGAAAACAATTGATAATGCAAATCCTGTTGTAGGTACAGATGTAGTATTTACAATCACTGTGAATAATGATGGAAAAAGTGATGCTTCGGGAATTGAAGTTACTGATCTGTTACCAAATGGATATACCTATGTAAGTGATGATGCAGGAGGAGACTATGTTTCCGGAACGGGGATCTGGACTGTAGGAACATATTGTGAATGGAGCAAGTGCAAGTGTTGAATATTACAGCTAGCGTAAATGCAGGAGGAGATTATGATAATATTGCAGAAATCACGGCTTCAGATAATTTGGATTCAGATTCAACTGTAAATAATGGATGACTTGAACTGAAGATGATCAGGACAGTGCAACAACTGCACCACAGGCTTCTTCTGATATCAGTTTGACAAAAACAGTTGATAATTCATCGCCAAATGTAGGAGACAATGTAGTATTTACAATCACTGTAAATAATGATGGACCAAGTGATGCCACAGGAATTGAAGTGACAGATGTATTACCGAATGGATATACTTATGTAAGTGATGATGCTTCTGGAGATTATGTTGCTGGAACCGGAGTTTGGACCGTTGGAAATATTATCAACGCAAGCAATGCGGTCTTGAATATAACTGCCACAGTAAATGTAAGTGGTGATTATAACAATATTGCAGAAGTTACCGCGGCAGATAATACAGATGACGATTCTACACCTGGTAATGGTGATATTAATGAAGATGACATGGACAGTAGTTCAGTAACACCAAATCCTGTATCTGATATTGAAATGGCAATGACTGTTGATAATCCTGCACCATTAGTGGGAGACAACGTAGTCTTTACTATCGAAATATTAAATAACGGACCAAGTGACGTAACAGGAGTCGTGGTTGCAGATCTATTGCCAAGTGGATATACGTTTGTAAGTGATGATGCTTCTGGTGACTACAATGCAGTTACAGGAATATGGACCGTTGATCCTATTATAGGTTCAAATTCATCAACAATCAATATAACTGCAAGTGTCAATGCAACAGGTGATTATGAAAATATAGCCGAAGTGATTGCTTCTGACAACCTTGATCCGGATTCAACGCCGAATAATGGTGATATCACGGAAGATGATCAGGTGAGTATTTCATATCACGCCAGTGGCAGTATCAGATATCGAATTAACTATGGGTGTAGACAATGCAACACCTTATGTAGGAAATGATGTGGTATTCACGATTACGGTTTCCAATAATGGACCAAGTGACGCCACAGGTATTCAGGTTACGGATCTGTTACCTGACGGATATACATATGCAAGTGACAATGCGGGAGGTAATTATGATGCGATAACCGGACTATGGACCGCTGGAGATATCACTTCCGGAAACAACAGTATTTTATTAATTACTGCAACAGTAAATGTATCTGGTAATTATGACAATACAGCTGAAGTGATTGCTTCTGATAATTTTGACCCGGATTCTACTCCGGCAAACGGAATAGCAACAGAAGATGATCAGGACACAATAAGTACAACACCACTTCCGGTTTCGGATATGGCAATGAACATGACTGTTGATAATATGACGCCATATGTTGGAGGAGATGTAGTATTCACCATTGAAATTACTAACAATGGTCCAAGTGATGCAACTGGAATAGAAGTAGCAGACTTGTTACCTAGTGGATATACTTATGTAAGTGATGATGCCGGAACTTATGATGCCGGAACAGGAATTTGGACAGTTGGAGCTATTACTTCAGGTAATACATCTGTGATCAATATAACAGCCACTGTAAATGCGACAGGTAACTATACCAATGTTGCCGAAGTCTCAGCAGCTGATAATTTTGATCCGAATTCAACGCCAAACAATGGTGTTACGACTGAGGATGATTATTTCGAAATAACGATCACTCCTATTCCTGTGGCTGATTTGAGTCTAGTGAAAACGGTAAACGATATGAATCCTACAACAGGAGACACAGTGATCTTTACCATAACAGTGAGCAATGCAGGTCCAAGTGCAGCGACTGGAGTATCTGTTGAAGATATCGTGCCTGACGGATTTGGAAATATTACAGCAATTACGGCTGGAAGCAGCCTTACAGGTTCAACGCTTACATGGAGTGGCCTATCGGTTGCCAGTGGAGCAGATGTAGTTCTTGAATTTAGTGCTGAAGTACTTACGACTGGTACTTATATCAATCAGGCAGAGATCATTGCTTCTGATGTGGTAGATTTTGATAGTGAACCAACAGTGAGTTTTGATGCAGATGACTATGCTGATGGTATAGACGATGATGATGAAAGTATCTTGGATGATATGGTGATCAATTTCTTGCCAACGGCAGTTGATGATGATATCATTGTAGTTGAAAACACGACTGATAATGCCATCATGATATTGATTGATAATGGAAATGGAGCAGATGATTTTGGAGGAGACGGACCTGGAACAGTACCGGTTGTTTTGGCAAGTCAGCCAACTAATGGAGTGGCAAGTGCCAATGATAATGGTACACCAAATGATCCAACTGATGATTATATCGTGTATACGCCAAATGCAGACTTTGTAGGTTTTGATTCCTTTACCTATACCATTGAGGATGGTCAGGGACTCATCGGAAGTGCAAATGGAGACAGGTCTACTGCAACGGTAACCATTGAGGTACTGGTTGATACAGATGGTGATATGGTTGGAGATATTTATGATATCGATGATGATAATGACGGAATCCTTGATACGGTTGAAGGAAATAATGACTCAGATAGTGATGGCTATCCTGACAGTCTAGATCTTGATGCTGATAATGACGGATTACCAGATAATATCGAAGCACAGGAAACAGCTTCTTATATCGCACCATCGGGAATCTGATAGTGATAGAAATGGACTGGATGACATTTATGAAAGTGCAGCCGGAGCCGGTGAAGGTTTGAATACCTTTAACAATGATGGTGACGCAACACCTGATTATCTGGACCTTGATTCTGACAATGACAATGTGCCTGATAGTTTAGAAGGTCATGATGCAGATCACGATAGTTTGCCAGATGTATTCCTATTAGGTTCGGATGCTGACGAAGACGGTCTTGACGACGGTTATGAAGGAAGTGACATTAACGACGGTTTTGATGCCAACGATGAGATTGATGATCCATCAACGCTTCCAAATGCTGATAATGATGCGGACTTGGATTTCAGAGATGAGGACGATGACAATGACAATATCGATACGATTGATGAAGACCTGAATGGAGACAACGATCCGACGAATGATGATACTGATGGTGATTTAGTAAGAAACTACCTTGATGTTGATGATGACAATGATGGTATTCTTACCCGAATTGAAGGAATTGGAGATGAAGATAATGATGGTTTCAATAATTATTTAGATCTCGACGCTGACGGAGATGGTATCCCTGATAATATTGAAGCTCAAAGTACTGAAGGTTTTATTCTACCTAGCTTATCTGATACGGATAACAATGGATTGGATGATGCTTATGAAAGCGCTCCTGGAAATGGAAACGGAATCTCAGTTGTTGATACGGATGATGATGCGTATGCTGATTATCTGGATGACGATTCTGACAATGACAACGTGCCGGATGAGATAGAAGGACATGATTTCAATCAGGATGGAGTAGCTGATATTGCCTCTTCAGGAAGTGATACTGACAATGACGGATTGGATGATGCTTTTGAAGGATCTGATAATAATGATGGATTTATTCCTAACGATGAAATAATTGACCCTCTTTTGGAGTTACCTAATACAGATAATGAAGATGACGTTGATTATAGAGATCAGGATGATGATAATGATGGTATAGCTACCATTGAGGAAGATGATAATGAAGATGGTGATCCAACCAATGACGATTGTGATGAAGACCTGACACCTAATTACCTGGATGCAACACCATGTAATATCGTGCCAAGTGGATTCTCACCAAACGGTGATGGTAAAAATGATGAGCTGGTTGTACCTGCCCTATCAACTTATATGAACTTTGAAATGCAGGTGTTCAACCGTCAGGGAAATAAAGTTTATGAATATAAGAGAAATGGTGCACTGACCCCTGAATGGTGGGATGGAAGATCATCAGGTCAATTGAATCTAGGTGATGATGTATTGCCTGCAGGAACATATTTCTACCTGATTAAGTTTAACAGAGATGATAGAAAACCTGAATCAGGTTGGGTATACTTGAACAAATAACAATTGATACAAACAAGACAGGCAGTGAAATACCTGCCTGTCAAAAAATAAAATTCCCCAATGAAAAATAGAAAGATAATATTAGTACTTCTTGGACTGTTACTTTGGATAACAGACTTTTATGCACAGCAGGACGCTCAGTATACACAGTATATGTATAACATGAATGTCATCAACCCTGCCTATGCAGGGTCAAGAGGAACGCTGAGTTTAGGTTTATTGGCACGTAGTCAGTGGACCAATGTAAATGGAGGGCCAAAAACCATGACCTTTGACGCCCATGCACCAGTAGGAAAAAAAGTAGGGATGGGACTGTCTGTCATTGCTGATGAGATCGGTCCGGCTAAGGAGCAAAACATCTATGCAGATTTTTCCTATACGCTTACAACTTCTCAGGAAGGAAGGCTGGCTTTTGGATTAAAAGCAGGGGTTACTTTGCTTAATGTGAATCTTTTGGATGTAGTATTACCCCAAACGGCAACAGGAGACGATCCGTTGTTTGATGAGAATATCAATGATGCATTTCCAAATATTGGTGCCGGAGTATATTATTATAATGATAAATGGTATGCCGGTTTTTCTGTACCGAATTTGTTAAAATCTGAGCATCTTGACAAGGAAAATATAAATACCAAGGCTTCAGAGGAAATACATTATTTCCTGACAACAGGATATGTTTTTGATTTGTCTAGTACCCTGAAGTTTAAGCCCTCTATCATGGTGAAAGGTGTATCCGGAGCCCCTTTATCTTTTGATGTCAATGCAAATTTCTTGATGTATGACCGATTTGAAGTAGGAGCGAGCTACAGATGGCAGGATGCGGTTAGTATGTTGTTTAACTTTGGTGTGACCAGATCATTTAGAGTAGGATATGCCTATGATTATACGATCTCTGAATTTTCTAATTCAAACACAGGCGGATCTCATGAATTGATCTTGTTATATGATATATCATTTCACTAAAAAGAATTTAAAATCACCTAGATTTTTCTAGATGTTAAATATTTAATTAAATTTACCCAAAATTCCCCGATATGATAGAAAAAAATTACGTTGTTGTGTTTAATGCTCAGTGTCGGTTATATCACTGCGCAAACAACGCCAGGTCTGTATACCATTAAGAACCTGGATATTAACACCAAGGAATCTGATTTTGGAACTGCTTTTCTAGGAAAGGACAGGGTCATTTTTGCAGCACCTACTTCAAATACCATGATCGTTAAAAAGACATGGAAAGAGAATGGTCAACAGTTTTTAGATCTTTATACAGGACTGATCACTGATGACAGACAACTTATTGAAAAGAAAAGAATGCCTGGGGATGTGAATACCAAGTACCATGAAGCAGGTGTTGCAGTCTCAAAGGACCTAAAAACAATTTATTACACAGCGAATAATTTTTATGAAAAACAATACCTGACTGATTCGTCTGGAGTGAATAACTTACAGATGTTCAGGGCACTCTCTGGATATGGATGGAAAATGGACAGAAAAAGAGAAATTACCCTTTAATCATGTAGAATACTCAATTGGTCATCCCGGCTTTGAATCATGATGATACAAAATTGTATTTTGTATCTGATATGCCCGGAGGTTATGGACAGGCAGACATCTATGTGGTAGATATCAATGAAGACGGATCTTTTAGCGAACCAAGAAATCTTGGACCAAGAATCAATACAGAAGGAAGAGAGATGTTTCCTTATATTGGGAAAGACAATATTCTTTATTTTTCTTCGGACGGGCATGATGGTTATGGAAAACTGGACGTTTTTGCCAGTATGATATTTGATAATACGGTTTCAGTATGCCTTTAAGTTTGGAAGAGCCTGTTAATAGTATTGAAGATGATTTTGCTTTTATCATTGATGATGAAAAAGACAGAGGTTTTTTCTCATCAAACAGAGATGAAGGAAAAGGAGATGATGACATCTATTCTTTTCTGGCTGATCCGGGATTACATATCCATTGTGGACAAGCGATTACAGTAAATGTAAGATCAGAGGACACAGGTGAACCAGTTGCAGGAGCTACGATAGAATTGAGAGATGCAGCTGGAGCTGTACTGGAGACTGTCACCGCAGGTCCTGATGGTTCTTATACTTTTTCATCCACTTTATGTGATATGCCATATGTGGTATTTGCCACTAATAAAGGATTTTTAAATGCTGAGCAAGCAGTGAGAACCGTAAATGATATTGATCAGCCAGCACTTATTGTCAATTTGAATTTACCTGCATCAATTTGTTTCGAACAAGGTAAATATCAATACGATCTATTTTGACTTTGACAAATTCAATATACGTCAGGACGCGGCAAAAGAATTGGATAAGGTAGTTCAGGTAATGAATGAATATCCTGAGTTACTGATAGAAGCAGGATCGCATACTGACTCACGTGGTAAAGACAAATACAATATGAAACTGTCAGAAAAACGTGCTAAAGCGACGGTTGATTATATAGTTTCTAAAGGAATTGACGCCTCAAGAATAACGTACCAAGGCTATGGAGAAACACAGTTGGTAAACGAATGTTCAAATGGTAAAAAATGCTCAGAAGAAGAGCATCAGTTGAACAGGAGAACTGAGTTTAAAATTAACAATGAGAGCGGTTTCGAATTGGTACCATCTCCCCAGGAATAATGTTTAAAACCTTGTTAACATTTGCTTAAGAAAAAAGAATCTGCTAAAAGTGATATGTGACAAATTTTTATATATTTGCTTATACGGTATAGAATGTGGGAAAACTATTCAAAAATAAAAACGAATCTTATAAAATTAAAAGCTTGATTTTATACTAATGATAACTCACTTTGTTTTTTAGCGAAGTGAGTTTTTAGCGTATAAATGGCTTCATAAAAAAATAATGAAACATTCATTTTGATGTTTTGTTTTTAAAAATTAATCATATGAAAATAAATTACTTTACTTTCAAAAGCGGTAATTCAAAGATCAGATCATTTAAAAGATATTTGATTTCGAGTTTGTTGATGCTTTCGATATCATGGACTTACGGCCAAAGTACCTTAACTGTTCAAACAGTGTCGTCTTTGAACCCTTGGAACATTACAGTTGCCAACCCTGGAGGACCTTTGACCTGGAATTCAACAGGTGCTGTGGTCCAAACTCGGCTTGGAGATAATGTAGATTTTGATTTTTCATCAAATTTGGTAAATGGAACCATAACGGTTACCACAACTGGTACCCCTTTACAATTCAGCGGGATCAATATTTTGATTGCCAATAATCTGGAGGAAACTACTCCGGGAGTTTTTCAGGGACAAAAGATCTTTTCAATTGATCTATCGGATCTTCCGAATCTGGAAACACTGAATCTCGATAACAACACGTTGATTAACATAGATTTGTCGAATAATCCAATCCTAAAGGATTTGGACCTTTCAAATAATGGAAGTCTGACTGCCTTAGATGTGAGTTCCAATCTTCTCTTGAGAAATCTAAATATGGAGAATACCTCCTTAACAAGTCTTCAGATAGACAATATTCTGAATGCATTGGATTCAAATGGCCAATTGAATGGAAATCTCAATTTTGCTGGCATTAGCACAGGTACAATTACCGCAAATGGAATACAAGCCTATGTCAACCTGGTTGGAAAAGGCTGGAATATTGTACCACCCCAAGGCTTTGATCGAGGCGATGCTCCTGATTCATATTTGACATCACTCGGGAATAACGGACCTCTTCACTTTTTTGACTTGTTGAATGATAGATTGAGAATCGGACTCTTTAAGGATAATGATCTAAATCGTTCTTTTGGTGCGAGCGCTGATGCTGACGGTGACGACAATGATCAACCAACTGGAGGTGGAAATGATGAAGACGGGGTCGATATCACTCAATTTGATAATTTTTTTGATACCAACACTATTTTCTCTTTAGATGTTACGATAACAAACATACTTGGAGCCAATTCTTACTTATATGCCTGGATCGATTTTGACAGAGATGGAAATTTTGATTCAGATGAATTTACTTCATTGGTCGTTACTCCAAATACAGGTATAGGTGATGTTCAGACCTTGACTTGGGATGTATCGGCATCAGGAGCAGACGTGAATTTTGGGAAATCATTTGTGAGGATTAGATATACTTCCGATAACAATCTGGACGCAACAAGCGTAGGTGGAGTAGCGAATGGAGGTGAAGTTGAGGACTATACCTTTGAAATGCTGGATGGAACGGATACGGATCTTGACGGAGTTATTGACTTGGTCGACATTGATGATGACAATGATGGAATACTGGATACAGTAGAAGATAATGGTGTGGTTGACAGAGATACAGATGGAGACGGTTTTCCTGACAGAATAGATTTGGATTCGGACGGAGATGGATGTAATGATGTTACTGAAGCAGGTTGGATTGACGGTGATGACGATGGAGAGGTAGGTTCTGCTCCGTTGGTAGTAGATGTAGATGGAAAAGTTATATCTGATCTTAATGGCCCGATTAATGATCCGACTGATGCCTATGGACCGCCTGCTGATGAAGATGGAAATGGGACACCTGACTTCCAGGAAGCCGGAGCAGCAGCGAACATTACAACAGAGCCAACGGATCAGGATCTGGTTATTGGAGCGACTACCTTTAGTGTTGTTTCTGATGCCAACAATTTCCAATGGCAGGAAGATAAGCAAGACGGAAATGGTTTTGTAGATGTTGTAGATGGAGGAGATTATGCAGGAGCCACAACAGCAGACCTTGTGGTAACCAATACAGATGTTAGTAAATTATTATTCAGATATCAGGTAATTGTAAATAATACTGCCTTTGCATGTGATCCAACAACAACCTCAGTTGATGTAGGGTATATCACTCCTGATGATTTTGATTTAGATGGTGTTTTTGATATTGTTGACGTTGATGATGACAATGATGGAATACTGGATACAGTAGAAGACAATGGTGTAGTTGACAGAGATACAGATGGAGACGGAAGCCCTGATAGAATAGATTTGGATTCAGACGATGATACGTGTCCTGATGTTGATGAGGCTGGATTTGAAAATAACGGAGCAGACATGCTTGGTAACGTGATGCCACCTGTGGTAGATGCCACTGGATTGGTAACAAGTGCCACTGACGGATATACACCCCCTGCGAACAACAACGGATCTGCTGATCCTGACTTCCAGGTAGTTGGTGCAGCAGCAACGATTACCACAGAGCCTGTTGATCAGGATCTGGTTATTGGAGCGACTACCTTTAGTGTTGTTTCTGATGCCAACAATTTCCAATGGCAGGAAGATAAGCAAGACGGAAATGGTTTTGTAGACGTTGTAGATGGAGGAGATTATGCAGGAGCCACAACAGCAGACCTTGTGGTAACCAATACAGATGTTAGTAAATTATTATTCAGATATCAGGTAATTGTAAATAATACTGCTTTTGCATGTGATCCAACAACAACCTCAGTTGATGTAGGGTATATCACTCCTGATGATTTTGATTTAGATGGTGTTTTTGATATTGTTGACGTTGATGATGACAATGATGGAATACTGGATACAGTAGAAGACAATGGTGTGGTTGACAGAGATACAGATGGAGACGGAAGCCCTGATAGAATAGATTTGGATTCAGACGATGATACGATGTCCTGATGTTGATGAGGCTGGATTTGAAAATAACGGAGCAGACATGCTTGGTAACGTGATGCCACCTGTGGTAGATGCCACTGGATTGGTAACAAGTGCCACTGACGGATATACTCCCCCGGTGAACAACAACGGATCTGCTGATCCTGACTTCCAGGTAGCCGGAGCTGCAGCGACTATCACAACCCAGCCAGTTAATCAAGACCTCACATTAATTAACCCAACTATATTCTCAGTTGTAGCAGTTGGTGATACCTATCAATGGCAGGAAGATAAGCAAGACGGAAATGGTTTTGTAGATGTTGTAGATGGAGGAGATTATGCAGGAGCCAAACAGCTGATCTTAACAATTACAAATACAGATTTTATCAAAGTAAGATATAGATATCAGGTTATTGTAAGTAATTCTGCTTATGCTTGTGATCCAACCATCATTTCTGTTGCAGTAACCTTTATAAATCCAGATGATTTTGATAAGGACGGTGTATTTGATTTAGTTGATGAAGATGATGATAATGATGGAATACTGGATACCGTAGAAGATAATGGTGTAGTTGACAGAGATACAGATGGTGATGGATTCCCGGATAGAATTGATTTAGATGCAGATAATGACGGTTGTTTTGATGTTGATGAAAACCTCTATGACAACAATGGAATTAATGAAGTAGGAAATCAAAACCCTCCAGTAGTTGATGCCGTGACTGGTATTGTTACAAGCTTAGGTGCAAATGGTGGTTATGGTGTTCCAGTTGACGCTGATTTAAGTGGTACTCCTGATTTCCAGGAAGCCGGAGCTGCAGCGACAATTACCACTCAACCGGTGGATCAAAACCTTATTATTGGAGTTACATACTTTTAGTGTTGTTGCAACTGCTGACACTTATCAATGGCAAGAAAGTACTGATGGAGGTGCTACTTGGACTCCTCTTACTGATGGAGGAGATTATGCCGGAACAACAACAGCTGATCTTGCAAGTTACCAATACAGATGTGAGTAAATTGACTTACAGATACCGTGTTTTGGTAAACAATATTGGATACGCCTGTGATCCTACAACACTTTCTGCAGAAGCCAGATATATAGCTCCTTCGTGATTTTGATAATGACGGCGTATTTGATATTGTGGATGTTGATGATGACAATGATGGTATTTTGGATACAGTTGAACCAGGTAATACTGATCCTTCAACTAATCCTGATGCCTTGAATTTGGATTCGGATGGTGACGGTTGTTTTGATGTAACTGAAGCTGGATTTACAGATAATGGATCTGGAAATTTAGGAACTGCCAGCCCACCGGTAGTTGATGCAACTGGTTTGGTGACAAGCGCAACAGATGGGTATACAACACCCAATGACCTGGATGGAAACGGAACTCCTGATTTCCAGGAAGCCGGAGCTGCAGCAGCTATTACGACGCAACCTGCTGATCAAAACTTTATTCCAGGAGGAACTGTAACCTTTGATGTCGTCGCTTCAGCTGATACTTATCAGTGGGAAGAAAGTACAGATGGGTCAACCTGGACATCTATTGCTGATGGAGGTAACTATTCAGGTGCTACATCGGCTAGTTTGACGGTTTCAAATATTGACATCACTATGCTGGGTTATACTTATAGGGTGATGGTTAACAATATCGCTTATGCCTGTGATCCTGTAACAACATCTGCTGTTGCTGCATTGGTAAGTTTACCTGATAATGACAATGATGGTGTACCGGATATTGTAGATGTTGATGACGACAATGATGGTATTTTTGATACAGATGAACAAGATGCCTTAGGTGCAGATATAGATTCTAACAATAACGGCACACCTGACAGATTTGAACTGGATTCTGATTCGGATGGTTGTGATGATGTTGTAGAAGCCGGATTTACTGACGGTGATGGGGATGGACTTTTAGGTAATTCTCCTGTAACTGTGAACCCGACCACTGGTGCGGTAACTAGCGGCACAGATGGCTATACAACTCCTAATGATTTAGACAATAATGGTACTTACGACTTCCAGGAAGCTGGTACGGCTGCTAATATTACAGGAGATCCTGTAGATCAGGACTTTGTTCTTGGGGGCAGTGCAACTTATACAGTTGCCTCTGACGGAGACACCTACCAATGGGAAATCAGTACTGATGGGGTAAGTTTTACACCTCTTAGTGATGATGCAAAATACAGTGGTACTTCAACTGCCAGTTTAACGGTTTCAGGTCTTGTAATTCCTGATTACTTTAATGAGTACAGAGTAGTCGCAAGCAATATAGCTTTTGCCTGTGATCCGGGAGATGCTTCTGCATCAGCAAGCTATAACATATTGCTTGATACAGATAATGATGGCGTTTTCGACATTGTGGATGTTGATGATGACAATGATGGAATATTTGATACAGTCGAAGGTGAGGTCACTGATTCAAATTTAGACGGAAGACCTGATAGAATTAGCCTTGACGCTGATGGTGATGGCTGTGCAGATGCTATTGAAGCCGGATTTACTGATCCTGATGGAGATGGAATTCTTGGGACATCGCCTGTTACAGTGGATGCCAATGGACAGGTAACTGGTCAGGGAGGCTATACAACTCCAAACGATCTGGATAACAATGGCGTATTTGACTTCCAGGAAGCCGGAGAACCTTCTTCAATTGAAAATCAACCTGAAGAAATCGAAATAGCCCTTGGAGATGACGCGATATTTGAAGTTTCTGCCACTGCTACTTTCTATCAATGGCAGCAAAGTATGGATGATGGATCAACATGGGTTGATTTGGCGAATGATATCAAATTTAGCGGTGTTACAACCGACAGATTGGTGATTACTGATGCCAGAGGAAGATTGGAAGGCAGTTGGTACCGTGTGGTTTTGAGTTCTCCTGACTATGCCTGTGATCCGGTTCTTGAATTGGAATCAGACGGTGTCAGATTAGTGTTTAATACACAATTGATACCAAGTGGTTTCTCACCAAATGGTGATGGAGAAAATGATTTATTTAGTATCCCAGGACTTATTGAAACACCTGACTTTACCATGGAGGTATTTGACAGATGGGGTAACAGTGTTTACCAATATAAAAATAATGGTAACCTGAATCCTGATTGGTGGGACGGAAGATCCACAGGAAATATGACCCTGAGCAAAGGGCAATTGGTACCTGCAGGAACTTATTTCTACCTGATCGAATACAATGATGGAAATAAATCTCCAGACAAGGGTTGGGTATATGTGAATTACTAATAAAAAACTTATGGGTAGCCTATCAAAATGGTTGTGCTACCCATACAATATAAAAAAAGGGGGTAAGGAGTTTTTTGAAAATTATTGCTTAAATAACTCACTGCTATTTAAATGACAATATGATTGTCAAATGAATAAAATTTAACAAATGAAAAAAATAACAATTTTCTTAGCTTTTGGTTTTTTACTTTTCTTTAACGAAACCAATGCGCAACAAGATCCTCAGTATACACAATATATGTATAATATGAACGTTGTAAATCCAGCATACGCTGGTTCTAGAGGAACCTTGAGTTTAGGTTTGTTGGGGCGTAGCCAGTGGACGAGTGTGGATGGAGCACCAAAAACGTTAACTTTTGATGTTCATGCGCCATTAGGAAAAAAAGTAGGAGTTGGATTCTCTGTCATTGCAGATGAAATCGGCCCTGCTAAAGAGACAGAATATTTACGCTGATTTTTCCTATACGCTAACCACTTCGGAAGAAGGAAGATTGGCCTTTGGTTTAAAAGGAGGTGTGACTTTGTTAAATGTGAATCTGTTGGATGTAGTTTTGCCACAGACGTCGAATGCAGGTGATCCGGTATTTGATGAAAATATAAATGATACGTTTCCAAATTTTGGAGCAGGAGTTTACTACTATACCAATAAATGGTATGCCGGTTTCTCGGTTCCGAATATTTTGAAATCAGAACATTTAGATAAAGATAATATCAACACCAAGGCCTCAGAAGAAGTTCATTATTTTTTAACCGGTGGATACGTTTTCGATCTGTCAAGCACATTAAAGTTCAAACCATCATTAATGTTTAAAGGAGTTACCGGAGCACCGGTTTCTATAGATATCAATGCGAACTTCTTAATGTATGACAGATTTGAAGTAGGAGCGAGTTATCAGAATAGAAGATGCCGTTAGTTTATTGTTCAATTTCGGAGTTACCCCTGACTTTAGAATTGGTTATGCATATGACTATACGATTTCAGAATTCTCTAATTCACAAACCGGTGGATCGCATGAGATCATATTATTGTATGACATTGACTTCTCTAAAAAGAATTTGAAGTCACCTAGATTTTTCTAGGGTTATATAGAAAAACATAAAAAAAGGGGAATTTATGAAAAATTACATTTTGGCATTACTGCTTATTTACCGTAGGAGTGTTCTATGCACAAACTGAAGGCTCTGGAAAGTATGCAATCAATCTACTTACAGTAAATTCTAAGAATTCTGATTTTGGGACCGCCTTTTATGGAGAGGATAAATTGGTTTTTGCCTCGCCAAAAAAGGGTATTACCCTTGGTTAATGATGTTTGGGTGGACAATAATCAGCGATTTTTAGAACTTTATGTTGGTGATATACTTCCAAATGGAGATCTGGAGAACGTATCGTTGATGAAGGGAGAGGTAAATACGCGTTACCATGAAGCCGATGTTGTTTTTACAAGAGATTTAAAAACCGTTTATTTTACCAGAAATAATTTTTACAACAAAAAGTTGGCAAGAAGTGAAAAAGAGATGGCGAATTTGGCCATGTTTAAAGCTTCGGTTAACGATAAAGGGGAATGGGTGAATATCATTCCAATGCCTTTCAACAACGTAGAATACTCAGTTGGACATCCTGCTTTAAGTCCTGATGAAAAAACATTGTATTTTATATCCGATATGCCTGGAGGCTATGGACAAACCGATATTTTTAAAGTAGCTATCAATCAAAGTGGATTTGGAAATCCTGTAAATTTAGGATGGAAGATCAATTCACCATCTAAGGAATTTTCACCGTTTGTGGATGGAGAAGTCTTGTATTTTTCTTCAGACAAAGATGGTGGAATGGGAGGATCTCGATGTATATGCTACTCGTCTGGTTGATTTTACGCCAGAACCAATATTATTGAATGCACCTATCAATTCCAGTGCTGATGATGTTACCTTTATCATTAATTCTAAAACAAGAAAGGGATATGTTTCTTCAAACAGAAGTGGAGGAGACAGGAGATGATGATCTCTATTCTTTTATTGAAGAAGAACCTGTAATTATTCAAATGTCGTCAACTGATCACTGGAGAGGTAAGAGATCAAAACACCACTGAGATCATTAGAGGTGCAGTAGTTGCCATAAAAGATGTCGATGGAAATGTAGTAGAGGAAGTAGTAGTGGATGAAGAAGGTATGTTCGAACTTCCCGCTATATTGTGATACCAGTTATAAACTGGAAGGAAGCAAGGAAGGTTATACTACGCAAAGCAAGTCGCTTACTACTTCTATGGAAGCGGATAAAAAATTAAAATTACTTATACTTATTGGGAACCGGAGAAATCCTGGAACAGGTAGAGCCGGTTGCCGCAATAGTTGAAGAAAAACCTGAAGGTATGCCAGAAGTACTTCCTGAGGAAATTGTAAAAGTGAGACCAAGTACTTATGTAGTGAATATTGAGCCTATCTATTTCGAATTGAATTCTTCATATTTGAACAAGGAGGCCATGAAAGAACTGGATAAGGTAGTTGACTTGATGAATAAATATCCTGAAATGATCATTGAATCAGGTTCACATACTGACTCGAGAGGGATCGTAGGTTACAATACCTGGTTATCTACCAGAAGAGCATCGTCAACGGTTAATTATATTCTTGAAAAAGGAATTGACGCGAGCAGGATCACAGGAAAAGGTTATGGAGAAAGTCAGTTGATCAATGGTTGTTCTGATGGTGTGGAATGTACTGAGGTACAACATGCGATGAATAGGCGTACGGAATTTGTGATCATAAAAATGTAATCGAATCAAATACTAAAAGCCAACGAATTTCGTTGGCTTTCTATTAAAGTATTAGAGCATATGAAAGGTATATTTTCCATTGTTTTTTTATTATTTTCTATAGTTGCTTATTCGCAACTTACCGCGGCCGAATACGAGGTGAAAAGCCTGGAGGCAAATTCTGAGAATGGTGATTTTGGTGCTACATTTTATGGAAAAGATAAAATCGTATTTTCTTCATCAAGAAAAACGGGTATTTCCAACAAGACCTGGGAAGGTAATGACCAGCCATTTCTAGATCTTTATATCGGTAATTTAGAAGCAGATGGTGAAATTACAAGAGTAAGGCCTTTTTCAAGTGCTGTAAACTCAAAATACCATGATGCTATGGTTGCCTTTTCACCTGATCTCAAAGAACTATATTTTACTTCTAATAATTATATGGGAGGAAAAATAAGATCAAGTAATCTAAAGATCTTCAGGGCGAACATAGGAGATTCCGGAAGCCGAACCAATATCATGACCTTAACGATCAATAATGATAAGTTCAGTACGGGCCATCCCTTTGTGTCAAAGGATGGAAAAAAACTTTATTTTATTTCAGATATGCCCGGAGGGTACGGAGAAACAGATATCTATGAAGTTTCGATCAATAATGGACATTACGGAGCTCCCAAAAATCTGGGCCCAACTGTGAATTCAAAGTATAGGGAGTACACGCCGTATGTAGATGGAGACATTCTTTATTTTTCTTCAAATAAACCAGATGGACAGGGAGGATATGATATTTATATGACCAAACTTGACGGATCGATAGAAGAGCCTATAAATCTGGGGAAACCCGATGAACAGTAAAGGGGATGATTTTTCGTTTATCATTGACAAAGAAACCCAAAGCGGGTATTTTTCATCGAACCGAAGAGGTGGCAAGGGAGATGATGATATTTATTTTTTTAAGGAGCTGACCGTAAATCCAATTTGTGATCAGGTTGTTCAAGGAGTTCTTCTTGATAAGAAGACAGGTCAACCCATACCAGATGCTTTTGCCGCAATTTATGATAGCAAAGGAGATAGGATCAGGAGAATTGAGGCCCTTAAAAACGGTGAATTCTCATTTAAGGTTAAATGTGATGAAACCTATACAATTCGTGGAGACAAATTTGGATATTTTGAAGCGGATACTACTTTGGTGACAAGCAGGATAAATGCCTATGAAAACAAAATAACACTTGAACTTGATGAAAAGGAATTTGTCGATGTAAATGGCAAGGAAATACTCAATGTAAGATCTATAGAATTTGAACTGAACGAGGCAAACATACTGCAGAGTTCTTATGACGAACTGGCAAAAGTAGCTCGATTGATGGACAAATTTCCTAATATGATCATTCAGTTTGGGTCGCATACTGATTCAAGAGGAGGTGATGGTTATAATATGTGGTTGTCTCAGAAACGCGCCTCGGAAACGGTAAGGTATCTTATTGGTATAGGTGTTGATTCAAAAAGAATTACGGGAAAGGGATTTGGTGAATCCAAATTGGTCAATGGTTGTTCTAACGGTGTAAAATGTACAGATTTGGAACACAGCCAAAATAAAAGAACTGAATTTGTGGTGATTAAAAAATAGTCAACTGAAAATCAGTCAGAATAAAGAAAAGCATCTCGCCTTGGCGGGATGCTTTTTTTATAGTATTGAATGAAAATTTTCAGAAAATATGTACTTTTGCAAATTTAACAGAATTCCCAAGAAAATATGAGTCATACTTTTAAAGAATATAAAGGATTGGACCTACCGGCGATTGCCGAAAAAACGCTCAAATTTTGGGAAGAGAACGATATATTCCAAAAAAGTATTAGCTCAAGGGAAGGAAAGGAAGCCTTTGTTTTTTTTGAAGGACCTCCTTCAGCAAACGGACTGCCCGGAATCCACCATGTTATGGGAAGAGCCATCAAGGACCTTTTCTGCAGATACAAAACACTTCAAGGTTTTCAAGTCGAAAGAAAAGCAGGTTGGGATACGCATGGATTACCCATTGAATTAGGCGTTGAGAAAGAACTTGGGATCACAAAAGAAGATATAGGAAAAAAGGTTAGCGTCGAAGAGTATAACCAGGCTTGCAAGAAGGCGGTACTTCGATATACAGATATCTGGGAAGACCTTACCAAGAAAATGGGCCATTGGGTAGATATGAATGACCCTTATGTGACCTATAAACCAAAATATATGGAGACTTTGTGGTGGCTACTCAAGGAACTCTATCAAAAAAAACTGCTTTATAAGGGCTATACCATACAACCGTATTCTCCAAAGGCAGGAACAGGATTGAGTTCTCATGAGCTTAACCAGCCAGGAACCTATCAGGATGTGACGGACACCACGGTAGTTGCACAATTCAAAGTGATACCATCAACTTTACCGGAAAGTCTAAAAAGTATCCAGGGAGATCTTTATATATTGGCATGGACCACTACGCCATGGACACTTCCTTCAAATACAGCCCTGACAGTTGGCAAGAAAATAGATTATGTGATCATCAGTACTTTTAACCAATATACTTTTGAACCTATCAATGTAGTATTGGCCAAACAACTGGTTGGTTACCAGATGGGAAAGAAGTTTTATGAGGTTACTGAAGATGAAGCGTTAAAAGGCTATAAGGAAGGAGACAAGGTTATTCCATATAAAATAATTACTGAATGCAAGGGAGCTGACTTGCTCGAAATCAGGTATGAGCAACTATTGCCATATGCCCTTCCTTATCAAAATGCTGAAAATGCCTTTAGAGTGATTGCCGGAGATTTTGTTACAACTGAAGATGGTACAGGTATTGTGCATACGGCACCAACATTTGGAGCAGATGATGCCATGGTTGCCAAACAGGCGAAACCAGAAGTACCTCCAATGCTGGTTTTGGATGACCATAATAATCCGGTTCCTTTGGTAGACCTTCAGGGAAGATTTACTTCGCATATGGGCAAGTATGCCGGCAAATATGTTAAGAATGAGTATTATGATGACGATCAACAACCCGAAAGGTCTGTTGATGTGGAAATTGCCATTCAGCTAAAAGAAGAGAACAAGGCTTTTAAGGTTGAGAAATATAAACACAGTTATCCTAATTGCTGGAGAACTGATAAACCTATACTCTATTATCCGCTTGATTCCTGGTTCATTAAAGTGACTGATAAGAGAGACAGAATGTTTGAATTGAATCAGTCGATCAATTGGAAACCAAAGTCGACAGGAGAAGGAAGATTTGGCAACTGGCTCCAAAATGCAAACGACTGGAATCTATCCAGATCGAGATTCTGGGGAACTCCCTTACCAATATGGAGAACAAAGGATGGATCGGAAGAGATCATCATTGGCTCTGTGGAAGAGTTAAAGCACGAAATGCAAAAATCCGTCGATAAAGGTTTTATGGATAAGGATATTTTTGAAGATTTTGTGGTTGGTGATATGACTGAAGAGAATTATGATAAGATAGATCTTCATAAGAATATAGTAGATAAAATTGTCTTGGTTTCAGCTAAAGGGCAGGCCATGCAAAGAGAATCTGACCTTATCGATGTTTGGTTTGACTCTGGTGCCATGCCTTACGCGCAATGGCATTATCCATTTGAGAATCGTGAAAAAATAGATGCCAATGATTTCTATCCGGCTGATTTTATAGCAGAAGGAGTTGATCAAACAAGAGGATGGTTTTATACTTTACACGCCATAGCAACAATGAATTTCGACAGTGTTGCGTATAAAAATGTGGTATCAAACGGACTTGTTCTTGATAAGAATGGGAAGAAAATGTCTAAAAGACTGGGCAATGCCATAGACCCATTTGAAACAATGAAAAAATATGGTCCGGATGCTACAAGATGGTATATGATTTCAAATGCCAATCCATGGGATAACCTGAAATTTGATCTTGAAGGTATAGAAGAAGTTAGAAGAAAGTTCTTCGGAACGCTGTACAATACGTATTCTTTCTTTTCTCTATATGCGAATATTGATAAATTCTCCTACAAAGAAAATGAGATTGCCATTGAGGAAAGACCCGAGATAGATCGATGGATACTGTCAGAATTGAATTCACTGATCAAAAAAGTAGAAGAGTTTTATGATGAATACGAGCCTACCAAAGCGGCAAGAGCCATTCAGGATTTTGTGGGTGAGAATTTAAGTAACTGGTATGTAAGGTTATGTCGACGAAGATTTTGGAAAGGAGATTATCAAAAAGATAAGATTTCAGCTTATCAGACATTATATACCTGTTTGCTTACAACTGCGAAATTGGCCTCTCCGATTGCTCCATTTTTTATGGATAATTTGTACCGAGATTTAACAAAAAACGTTTTAGAAAATAAATTAAGTTCTGTACATTTGGGTGAATTTCCAAAAGCTGATGAAACATTGATCGATCCATCTCTGGAAAGAAAGATGCAAAAGGCCCAGACGATCTCCTCAATGGTCTTGTCACTCAGAAAAAAGGAAATGATCAAAGTTCGCCAACCTTTGCAAAAAATAATGATTCCTGTTATGGATGAACAGGATAAATTAGATATTGAGGCAGTTTCCGATTTGATTATTTCGGAAGTAAATGTAAAAGAGGTGGAGCTTTTGCAGGATGCTTCAGGGATTCTTATCAAAAACATCAAGCCTAATTTTAAGGTGCTTGGTCCAAAATATGGTAAGGAGATGAGATTTGTGGGTCAGGCAATCAATGTTTTGTCAAATGAGGATATCGAGACCATTGAACGGGAAGGAACTTTGAAGATTGAAGTAAATGGTAAAATGGAAAATCTCCTGTTAGAGGAAGTGGAAATCACTACTCAGGATATAGAAGGTTGGCTAGTTGCCAATCAAGGCAATTTAACGGTTGCCTTAGACGTTTCTATATCAGAGGAGCTAAGGAATGAAGGTATCGCCAGAGAATTGGTGAACAGAATTCAAAATTTAAGGAAGGAAAGCGGATTAGAGGTAACAGACAAGATCATTCTTTCTATTCAAAAGGATGGTTTTATCGATGAAGCAGTGACCCTCAATGCTGAATATATTAAAAATGAAACATTAACTAAAGAATTAATATTAAAAGAAGAAGTTGAAAATGGGATTGATATAGTATTTGACGATGTAAATACATTGATGTCCCTAGAAAAGGTAAAGTGATGAGCGAGAATAAAATTAGATACTCAGATCAGGATTTAGCAGAGTTTAAATCGATCATAGAAGAAAAGATCAAGCAGGCAAAGGAAGATTTGGTTTTGATTGAAAGCACCTTTAAAAATGACAGTAACAATGGTACGGATGATACTTCTCCGACCTTTAAGGCGTTTGAAGAAGGATCCGAAACCATGTCAAAAGAGGCAAATGTTCAGTTGGCCATCCGTCAGGAAAAATTCATACGCGATTTGAAAAACGCATTGTTAAGAATCGAAAACAAGACCTACGGAGTTTGTCGCGTTACAGGAAACCTAATTCAAAAGGAACGCCTTAGATTAGTTCCTCATGCTACTTTAAGTATAGCCGCAAAGAACCAGCAGTATTAGAAAAAGGGGCAGATACAGCCGCTTAAGGAGGTCATGCTCATGGATCTTTTTACTTTTTGTGGTATATGCTAAGGGCCAGGAAGTTGTCGAACAAACTATAGAATCCAAAGCTAAAACTATTATTATTGAGTTTGATCTTATAGATCATATTCAATTGTTTAATTCTGGCGATGGATCGAGTATTACAGTTCGTGCAGAAGGATCTGGTCAATCACCAAGTTTTCAGTTAGAAGAGACCGGCGAGCATGTCTTGTTAAGAGACAATGAGCAGCTTGTTTCAGCAGGATCGCTTGGCGATGATAAGGTATGCATGGTAGAACCCCACTATACCTCTTATCAAATTTATGTTCCTAAAAACAGAGTACTCCATATTTCATTTATGGAAGGCAATTTTTATACTGATAACTTTGAAGGTGATTTAAATTTAAAAGTAGAAGATGGCATTATAAAGTTGAAGGATATGAATTTCCCTGTAAAATTAAGTTTAAATGCCGGTAGTATATTTTTACAGGATATAAGAAATACAAAAATTGATGCGGAAACCAACCTTGGTATTTTGGTGAATCATATTTTTGAAGAAGATTCAGTTATACAAAGTAAAAAATTACTTCAGACAATTGGAAATCCAAATAATTCGATTGTCATAAGGACAATTCTGGCTAATATTTATTTGTATGGCTCTAAAGGCTAATTTTTAGTAATATTGTAACGCCTTAAAAGCACCCATTTAGTTTGAACAAAGACAAGAAATTCGTGAAAAGAGCAGTTTTTATTATCGTCATTATCCTTTTAATTGATCAGGTTTCTAAAATCTATATCAAGACACATTTTGTGTTGAGCGAGGAGATCAAAGTTTTAGGTCTTGATTGGTTCAGAATTCATTTTTTGGAGAACAATGGCATGGCATGGGGTAAAGAATTTGGGGGCAGATCAGGTAAACTTTTTTTAACCCTATTTAGATTAGTGGCCATTGCAGGAATTGGTTATTGGTTGTATGATGCTGTAAAGAACAATGCCCACCGAATTTTGATTACCGCTATTGCGCTCATTTTTGCAGGTGCTTTGGGAAATATTATTGACTCTGTTTTTTATGGAATTTTCTTTAGTGACAGTTATCGTCAGGTGGCTACTTTTCTTCCGCCTGAAGGAGGTTACAATTCCCTATTTTACGGTAAGGTAGTAGACATGTTATATTTTCCAATGGTTGATACGATGCTGCCTGATTGGGTACCAAGTATCAGTTTTGATTTTCCAACATGGCTACCCTTGGTTGGTGGGGATCATTTTTCTCTTTTTGAGAACAGGAACTTGACTTTTTTTGATCCGGTTTTTAATGTAGCTGATACAGCAATCAGCACTGGAGTAGGTCTGTTGATCGTTTTTAACAAAACGATTTTCCCAAAGAAAAAGCCTGCTGTTTCTGAGATTATTGCAGAAGAAAACAATTTTAATTAGGATAATTTCATTCTCTCTTTTAAGGCATCGATCAATTGTAAGAGATTGTCTATCTCTACATGATCCATGATCACAACTTTATACCATTTGTTATGTTCATTATGCTGCTGGGGAACCAAATCAAATTTTTCAGCTATATCTTTTGGGACATGGGAGGAATACAAGGTGACTATATTCATATGTTCATTCCTGTAATAAGGAATGTTTAACTGATCCAGTTGTTTGCAAAACCAATTGGTTCGCATCAGCAACACACTTATTTTCTCATACCAGCCATACGGGCCGTAAGTAAACAAAATCATATATACCGCAATTGCATTGGCACCTGAGCGACTTCCGCATAAGGTTAGGTCCATACCTTCCACATATTCAGCTTCTTTGGTCAGCACATTTTCTATAAGCCCTTTTTTACATATATATACGCCTGTACCATATGGGGCCTGAAGCATTTTATGTGCGTCAATGGTGATGGAGGAAACTTTAGGATTGGAAAAATTGATCTTTGATTGTAAATTGCTGAAGGGATACACAAAACCTCCATAAGCCCCATCAATATGTAATTTGTAATCCAAGCCCATTTCTTCCAGCAGATCTGTATATACATCCGGATCATCCACAGATCCGAACATAGTGGTTGCCATGTTGGCAATGACGATAAAATATTTTTTACCATCGGCTACAGCTTCCCGGACCAGATTTTCCAGCGCTATCGGATCGATCTCTCTTGTGTTAAAATCAACGGGTACATGAAGAAGATCGAGACTTAGCAGGTTTGATGCTTTTGGGATCGAATAATGCGTGTCGTCAGACGCTAATAGTGCGATCTCATGGTTTTTGGCGTCAAAATGATTTTTAAAATAATTTCTAAAGACCCAAATGGCCTGGATATTTGCTTCTGTTCCTCCAGGCGCTATATAGCCATCGAATTGCTCGTCTTCCATTTTGAAAAAATCAACTGCGAGAACCCGCAGTACTTCTCGCTCTATTTCCTGTGTTCCTTTAAATGCGCTTTCCGATGATCCGAAGGTATGACAGCCAATGTGATTTGGGTTGGCCACATAGGTTTTTAAAGTGGGAGCATCCTTTAGAAATGGAGCATCGCTATAAAAAACCTTATCATCCAGTTTGGAAGCAGGATAGCCTAGAGAAGTGTCATTTTCAAAATCTACATTTTCTTTCAGTGCATTTTCAATTCTAGATTGTAAACTATGATGAGGAAGTTTTTTCCAATATTTCATTTCCTTGTATTTTAAAAACGTATTTTTATGCTATGTTAATGCAGCTGTAAAAATACAAATATTGATTGGATAAAGCCGTGATAAACAAGGCTTGCCGAGCTAACTAAACGAATATATTAAAATCACAAAAAATTTATTTTAAATTGTTTAATCGTTGTTTTTTGAATACTGACACTATCAAAAACGAATGTTTTTGACTGAATTAGTAGGGAAACTTAAATGGTTCAAAGTTTGGTATTGGAAATAAATTAATCAGTTTCAATTTTTGTATGCTTTTTTAGATGCAAGTGTCACAATATTCAAGACTTTAATGATGATAAGAAAATCTTAATTTGGAGTTAGAAGTTCAAATAAAATCTCTTCCCGATTCACCTGGAGTATATCAATACTATGACCGGTTAGATAAATTATTATATGTGGGTAAGGCTAAAAACCTAAAGAAAAGAGTGGCTTCTTATTTTACAAAACATCATGAGAACGGAAAAACAAGGGTTCTTGTTAAGAAGATCGCAAGTATCAAACATATCGTGGTGGAAACAGAAACTGACGCCCTGCTTCTCGAAAACAATCTTATAAAAAAATATCAACCCAGGTACAATGTCCTGTTAAAGGATGATAAAACCTATCCTTGGATCTGTATCAAAAAAGAAGCCTTCCCCAGGGTTTTTTTAACCAGGAACTTATGGAAGGACGGTTCTGAATATTATGGGCCCTATACCTCCGTAAAAACTGTAAGAGCCCTGTTGTCACTAATTAAGGAGCTGTATCCGTTGCGAAGTTGTGCCTACAATCTGTCATCTGAAAATATTGCAAATCAGAAATATAAGGTTTGCCTTGAATACCATATCAAAAATTGCAAAGGAGCTTGCGAAGGGCTGCAGTCAGAAGAGGAATATGATCAGGATGTCAAGGAGATCAGAAACATTATCAAAGGAGATTTCGGATCTTCTTTAAAACGTTTCGAGAAGTTGATGCTCGATTTTGCGGAAAAGGCAGAATTTGAGGAAGCCCATAAAATTAAGGAAAAAATAGAGATGTTGTCTAACTATCAGGCAAGGTCAACAGTGGTTAATCCGTCTATTACAAATGTGGATATATTCAGTATCATTTCAGACGAGTCTTTTGCCTATGTCAATTTTCTGAAAATCACAAATGGGGCCATTATCCAGTCTCATACCGTAGAGATCAAAAAGAAATTGGACGAAGATGACAAGTCCTTGCTCGAACTGGCTATTGTTGAGATCAGAGATCGTTTTCGTTCTACTTCAGAGGAGATTTATACGCCATTTAAAGTAGACATAGGAGATATTGTAAAAGTCACTGTGCCCAAACAAGGAGATAAAAAGCGCATTGTTGAATTATCCATTCGAAACGCAAAATATTTTAGGCAGGAACGATTTAAACAAATTCAAATTGTAGATCCCGACAGACATACAAAAAGAATTATGGCACAGATGCAAAAGGATCTGCGACTTAAAGCAGAGCCCAGGCATATAGAATGTTTTGATAATTCGAATATTCAAGGCAGTCATCCGGTGGCGGCATGTGTGGTCTTTAGGAACGGAAAGCCGGATAAAAAAGAATACCGTCATTTCAATATAAAGACTGTTGAAGGTCCCGATGATTATGCCTCTATGGAAGAGGTTGTCCATAGAAGGTATAAAAGATTATTGGAAGAAGGAAAAGACTTGCCTCAGCTTATTGTCATTGATGGGGGTAAGGGGCAGTTATCTTCTGCCTTAAAAAGCCTTGACTTATTAGGTTTGAGGGGTAAGATCGCTATTATTGGTATTGCAAAAAGGCTGGAGGAGATCTATTTCCCTGGTGATGCCATCCCCTTGTATCTCGATAAGAAATCGGAATCATTGAAGATCATTCAGCAACTGAGAAATGAGGCCCACAGATTTGGGATAACGCACCATAGAAATAAGCGAAGTAAAGGGGCGATTAACAGCGACCTTTCAAATATTCAGGGCATAGGCGAAAAAACCATTTTAACATTATTGAAAAAATTTAAATCAATTAAAAGACTGAAAACTGCAACCTTTGATGATTTAGAGCAACTTATAGGTAAGGATAAGGCATCCAAAGTAATCCAACATTTTAAAATCGAACAAGCCCCAAAATCGACTTTATGAGATATATCCTTCTATTTCTTTATTTAATTTCTTTTCCAGTGCTGATGGCCCAGGATACGACCTATGCTGAAAAGGATGTTAAAGTAGGTTTGGTCTTAAGTGGAGGAGGCGCCAAGGGGTTTGCGCATGTAAGCGTTTTAAAAAAATTGGATGAAGCGGGGGTGAGAATAGATTATATTGCAGGAACCAGTATGGGCGCCATTGTTGGAGGACTTTACGCCTCCGGCTATAGTGCAAAGGAATTGGATTCCGTTTTGCGTGTTTACGATATGGATGAACTTGTTCGAGATGAATTACCTAGAGAAGTTTCGTCATTTTATAAAAAGGAGAATGATGGGAAATATGCGATTTCTTTGCCACTGACAAAAGGAAAGATCGAATTACCCTCAGCCGTCTCAAAAGGGCAAAATGCCTTTAACATATTTTCCCAATTAACCGAGCATGTTCATGAGGTTGACGATTTCAGTCAATTGGATATTCCGTTTTTTTGCATTGCTACCAATCTGGAAACGGGTGAAGAGGTTGTGTTAGATAAGGGGTTTCTTCCTGAGGCAATAAGGGCCAGTGGTTCATTTCCAGGGCTTTTAACACCTGTAAAGGTTGATGGAAAGGTACTGGTTGATGGCGGAATTGTGGATAATTTCCCGGTGGAAAAAATGAGGGAAAAAGGAGTTGATTATATTATAGGGGTCAATGTGTCAGCAGGACTTAAAGACATTGAAGATCTCAATTCCCTTCCGGACATACTGATGCAGATTGCAGGCTTTCAAATGTATAACAAATGGGAAGACAAGATCGAACAGTCAGATTTATATATTAGGCCTGAACTGGATGAATTCACTACTTTTTCTTTTGACCAGAGTGAAGAAATCATGCGAAGAGGCGACGTTGCTATGGAGAAGGTCGAAGATCAGCTTAAGGCATTGGCTGCTCGGCAAAGGGGAGGACGTCCCGAAAGATCCATTGCATCCTATACGTTTAATCAGGAATTTATGATCAAAGAAGTTCTGATCAAAGGTAACAGGAACTATACTGATCAATACTGCATCAAAAAACTAGGCTTAAAAAAGAACGAAATCATCAGTCGAGAGGATTTTATGCGAGGAATTGACGTGTTAACGGCAACCGGAAATTTTGAAAGTGTATTTTATAAGCTAATACCGGTTGAAGGAGGCGCAAAAGTCGAGTTTGAAATTATCGAAAATAAGGAAGAGACATTGATTCAATTTGGTGCGCATTACGATGATCTTTATAAAACAGGAATTCTAGTGAATTTCACTAATAAGCATTTGTTCTTTAAGAATGATTTTATTTCTGCTGATTTTGTAATTGGAGATAATATCAGGTATAATATTGATTATTTTTATGACAATGGTTTTAACTGGAGTTTTGGTTTAAATACAAGATATAATACTTTTAAATCAGATATTGTCACAAGCACGCTTCCAATCACCAGATCAGGAGGCCAACTTGACACAGGTCTGCAGGTTCCCATACGCTATATTGATTTTACAACAAGACTGTTCCTGCAATCAACTGTCAAAGACCGTTGGGCATTTAGAGTGGGAATTGAGCATAAATATTTGAATGCTTTTACCGATGAAATCATTGATGATAATACGAATAGGATATATTTTGAAAAAAGCCATTTTCTCAATGCTTTTGGTAAGATTATGCTTGATACTTATGATACCAAGTATTTTCCAAAAAAAGGAGTCTTTTTAAATACAGAGTACCTTCTTTATGGTGTTTCGAGTGATTTTAATGAAAATTTCACCCCTTTTTCTCAATTGTATGGAAGAATTGGTTTTGCCCATACTTTTTTCAACAAACTCACCTTTCATGTTCTTTCGGAAGCAGGGATAACCTTAGGGAATAATGATAATGGGGTACTCGATTATCACCTTGGGGGCTATAATGAAAATTACATCAATACTTTCGTGCCTTTCTATGGTTATGGTTTTGCCGAATTGAATGAGTCTGCTTTTTTAAGAACAGCACTTACAGCCAGGTTCGAACTTTTCAAAAAGAATTTTCTTTCTTTCACCGGTAATTTTGGAAGGGTAAACGACGATATCTGGAACGATGGTAGAATTTTTGAAGACACAAGAACAGGTTACGCTGCAGGTTATGGAATAAATACGATTATTGGACCAGTCGAATTGGTCTATTCCTGGAATCCTGACAACAACCAAAATTTTTGGTATATCAATGTAGGTTTTTGGTTCTAAGTGCTAAGTCTTAAGGCCTAAGTCCTAAGTACCTAAGTTCAAGTTTAAGATAATAACCTTCAAGCATTAACCTAAGTTTTAAGTTTCATTTTAACAATGACATTCACGCATTGCCAATTCCAATGCCTACACTGTTGCTGATGTTTTTGTCCTCAACCACATCTTAAATCTGGTGACTAAATAAAAGAGTATGGGTACCACGACCAATGTTAAAAAAGTCGCTACCAATAAACCATATATCACTGTCTTGGCCAAAGGTCCCCAAAATACAACATTGTCTCCACCGATATAGATCTGAGGATCGAACTCTGTAAACAGGGTATAGAAATTTATATTGAATCCTATGGCTAAAGGTATTAATCCCAATATGGTGGTAATGGCCGTAAGTAATACAGGTCTCAATCTTGCTTTTCCGGCTTTAACAATGCTGTTGAGCAAATTTTCATCATCGAGATATGCATCTTCATCTAGTTCCAGTTCCGCTTTTTTCCTATCGATCAGCAGTTGGGTATAATCCAGGAGTACTACACCATTGTTGACCACAATACCTGCCAGAGAAATGATACCTACCATGGTCATCATGATCACAAAAGAATTACCAGTAATAATCAGACCACCAAATACACCAATCAAACTAAGAAAAATGGCTAACATGATGATTCCAGGTTTTGTTACTGAATTAAACTGCAGGATCAGGATCAGAAATATGAGTCCAAGCCCTGAGAAGAAGGCTCCTACCAAAAAGGCCATTTGCTTGTTTTGTTCCTCGATCTGTCCTGTATAGTCGATCTTCACTCCGGCTGGAAGATCGGAAAAACCTTCCATTTCAGATTGAATTCTGTTTACAATGGCACCGGCATCGGTATAGCCTGGTGAAAGTGCAGAATACAAAGTGACCACTCTTTTCACATCTTTGTGTTTGATCGCACTGAATCCCGAATTATTTTTTTGATTCGTCACAGCTGAAACCGGTATTTCTTTGATCTTACCTGTTGCAGGGTCCCTGAAAGTGATCTTCTGGTTAAAAATGGCACTTTTATTATACTTGTCTCTTTCATTGAATCTTACGTAGATGTCATAATCTTCACCGTCTTCCTTATAGACACCTGCTTTTGAGCCAAAGATGGAATTTCTCAATTGCTGACCAACCTGTCCGGCACTTACCCCAAGCTCACCCGCTTTTCTCCTGTCTATACTGACATACATAGAAGGTTTTGAGCGATTTACGTCAATTTTTAATTCATCGATACCTAGAATACTTTGCCTATTGATGAAATCTTTCATTTGTTCAGCCGTGTGAATGAGTTCAGCGTAGTCGTCGCCCTCTATTTCAATATTTATCGGGTAACCAGCCGGTGGTCCATTGGCATCTTTTTCAACACTGATGGCCACTCCGGGATAAATTCCGACAAGTGCTTCCTGTATTTGTTGTCTTAAGTTTTTCGCTATCCATTCCTTTGCGATACTTAAATTCACGCATGGAGGCTGTAATTTTCGATTTATGTGGCATTTCAGCAGCAGACCCCGCATCAGTTTGTGGGTTACCCGCCCCTTCCCCAACCTGGGCAACTGCACTTTCAACCATAAAATTATATCCATTATCAAGATATTCATTTGCATTAAGAAATAAATAAACACGTTCTTCAATTTCCTTGGTGATCTTGTTTGTCTTTTCAATGTCGGTTCCTTGCGGATATTCTATATAAACAATGATCTGATTAGGAACATTGTCAGGGAAAAATTCAACTTTAGTTCTTTGTGTTGCCACTGAAGCTCCAAAACCTGCAAAGGCCAGGAAAAGCAGGATTACGGTTCCTATGGCAATACCATAAGGTTTCCAACCGCTTAGTGATGATTTTAAGGTATTTTCATACAAAGTTTCTGATTTGGTCAAAATATTGTCCTGGAAATAGTTAGCCATTTTCCTAAGTACCAATCTATAAACCCACAGCAATATTGCCGTCGTGATCATAATCGAACCAAAAATTCTATATGGCCCTCCAATGATCATGATAAGAATGCCAAAAAGAGATAATACCCCCGTGATGGTAAAAATACTTTTGCGAGACATATTCTTATCTTCAGTGCTCATATATTGAGAAACCAATACAGAATTGAAAAAGATGGCAACAAAAAGTGAGGACCCAAGCACAACTGATAGTGTAATAGGGAGGTAGATCATAAAATCTCCCATAATTCCAGGCCAAAGACCAAGAGGTATAAAGGCAGCTATTGTCGTTGCAGTAGAAATAATAATAGGAAAGGCAATTTCGCTAATCCCTTTTTTTGCAGCTTCCTTCCTGCTCATTCCTTCTTCGTCCATGAGTCTGTAAACATTTTCCACAACAACAATACCATTGTCTACAAGCATACCAAGTCCCATGATCAACCCAAAAAGAACCATGGTATTCATAGAATACCCCAAAGCGTCCAAGATCATTAAAGACATAAGCATAGACATGGGAATGGCAAACCCAACAAAGAGGGCATTTCTAAAACCTAAAAAGAACATCAATACGGTAACAACTAATATGATACCGAAAACAATATTGTTTACCAGATCATCTACCTGACCTATGGTTTTGGGAGATTGGTCATTGGTTATGGTAATCTTCAGGTCACTGGGAAATACATTGATTCTTGCATCATCAACAATGGTTTGTATTTTTTCAGCTGCGGCTACCATGTTTTTACCTGATCGCTTTTTAACATCAAGCATTACAACCACATCGCCAAATTCTCTTGCATAGGTTGTTCTTTCTTTTTCTTTAAATGACACCTCAGCGATGTCTTTTAAATATATAGGGCTGTTGTTTTCAGATTTCACAACAAAATCATCAAGATCTGCCGGGTCTTCAATTTCTCCGATAATTCGAATGGTGCGACGTTGGCCGCTGGAAACGAGGTTTCCGGCAGACATCGTAATATTACCGTTATTTACGGCATTGATCACATCATCAAAACTTACCTTAGCTGCCATCATCTTATAGATATCAACGGCGATCTGGACTTCTTTTTCCTGTGCACCTCTGATATCTACCTGCTTGATCTCCTGAAGACTTTCAATTTCGTCCTCCAGATATTCTGCATATTTTTTAAGTTTTTCAACCGGATAATCCCCTGAAATATTAATGTTCAGGATGGGCATTTCTTCAGAAAGGGTCAATTCAAAAACATTAGGCTCAACTTTAGCGCCATTGAAGGTCGGCCAATCTTCTCCTGCTGTCTCCGAATCGATTTCGTCCTTTACTTTTTGTTTGGCCGTCATCTACTGAGATATTTTCATCAAACTCTACAATGACCATGGAATAATCTTCTTGTGAAGTCGATGTGATCTCAACCACGTTGGAAACGGTTTTAAGCTTCTCTTCAATGGGATCCGTCAATAGTTTCTCAACATCTTCTGCCGTATTTCCAGGATAGATAGAACTCACATAGATTTTAGTTTCCTTCACTTCCGGGAAACTTTCTCTTGGCATGCTATTATAAGAAGACAGACCAGAAAACAAGATGATCAATATAACAACATAAATAGTTGTTTTATTATTGATGGCCCATGAGGATAAACCAAACTCCTTATCGAGTACTTTTTTCTGCTTCACCATAATTAGGATTCTTGGTTGATTATTTTCACTTTTTGTCCGTCATTGACACTACGGGCGCCTTCCAAAATGATTTCGTCACCTGTTTCCAAACCTTTGGTCACTTCTATAAAATCTCCCTGGGTAAGTCCTGTTTCAATTACCATTTTTTTGGCTTTTGCTTCATCATCACCAACCTTGTCAGTAATGACATATATATACTGTTCGCCACTGGCATTTTCTGATATGATACCCTGAGGGATCAGTAAGGCACTTTCGTTACTGTAGTCATTAATTTTAAGTTTCGCAGTAAGATTCGGTTTAATTGATTTTTCTTTGTTCGGAATAGATATTTCCACTTTAAAAGTCCTGTTGTTAGGATTTATAAAATCACCTACCTGCCTTACCTTGGAGTCTACTTTTTTACCCAAAATTGGAAATTCCACTTCTACGTTTTTATTCCGTGTAATATTGGCGATATATTTTTCTGGTACATCTGTCACAATATACATGTTATCGAGGTTTACTATTCTCATCAACTGAGATTGGCCTGGCATAACAACGCTACCTTGTTCTGTTAAAACATCATCAATAGTTCCTGAAAAAGGAGCAGTTACAACAGTTTTGGCAACTTGTTGTTCCAACTGAGCAATGGCCTGATATTGTGATTCATAATTTGATTTGGCCTGCAAATACTGAATTTCGCTACCGATTTTCTGATCCCACAATCTTTCTTGTCTCTCAAAAGTGGTTTTGGCCAATTCAGCTTGGATTTTTAATTGGGCAAGCTGCTGGCTCAATCCTCCATCATCGATTTTGGCAAGAACTTCTCCTTTTCTAACTTTTTGACCCTCTTTGACATAAACATTTGTCAGTACTCCTGAGTATTCAGGATAGATCATTAAAAGATCTTTAGTGGTCACATTTCCCTGTAACTCCAAAAAATGTTTGAAATCAGATGCTTCAAGTTTAAAAGTAGTGATCAAAGGAATTTTTTTCCCCTGATCGAGCTGTGCGATTACGATATCAAGTTTTTTGATTTCCTGTTTGATCAGATTTTGCTCAGTGACCAGTTCAGTTTTTTTGGCCCGAATTGACTCAAGATTTTTTGATTCAATAACAGCATCTACACTTTGTTTATTTCCACCTCCACAGGAAGCAAGAAGGAATTATCATTAATAGGGGTAGTATATTTTTCATTTTAAAATAAATTAAGTGCATTTTCTAGTTCTACTTTGGTTTGGATGATCTCTAAAATTGATTGAATATAGTCTTGTTGTGAACTAAATAATTGATTTTGAACATTAGTTAAATTGATACTGGAACTAAGTCCTTCAAAAAATTTTATTTGTTCTTTATTGGCAATATTTTCAGCCAATACAAGATTCTGGCTTGAAATTTGAAATTGATCCAGGGCAAATTGGTATTTATTTTTAGCTGTGGAAACCTGCAGTTTTAATTCTTCTGACTTTTGATCAAGGTCGATTTCTGACTGCATTAAATTTATCTTGGCTTGCTGCGTTCGAGAACTTCTTTGCAGGCTGCTAAAAATGGGAACTTTTAAACTCACACCTATCAAGGACGAATCAAACCAATTGTCAGGACTTTCGAAGAAGACGAAATTATTATTATTTGCGAATTGAGAATAATTCACAAAAGCATTTAAAGAGGGCATTCCTTTGGTTTTTTCATATTTCACCAACAAGGCATCGGATTCCACTTTATTGTCTGCTATTTTAAAATCGATATGGTTTTCAAGATCAAATTCAGTAGCCATCATATTCAAATCGGTACTTCTTAGCGCAAGCGTTTCAAGATTTTCTGTGAGTATGACATTTTGATCAATGGGGATACCCAATGTCAAGTTGAACATTTGCTTATAGATAAATTCTTCTCTTCTGGCTCTGTTCAATGAATTGTTGATCTTGGATAATGTAATTTGTTGTTGTTCGAAATCCTGTTCCTCAGCAAAACCGTTTTCAAACAAAGCCTTTGTCTCAAATAGATTTTTTTCTAAGATCTCTTTGTTCTTGATAAGGATTTCAATGGTTTCCTGAGACACCAGGACCGTTCCATAAGCATTTATGACAGCCTCTCTAATACTCTGATCGGTCTTCACTTTAGCCAAATTTGAAATCTTAAGAAAGGTTTTAGCCGATTGTAAACCTACTAAGTAAGATCCATCAAAAAGGATTTGATTCAATGTTACGGTGGCGTTCATGTTTTGCTTGGCACCAAAAACGACTTCTTCAAATTCACCCGGAGGTCCGCCCACAATCTCTGCGGGGAGGAAGGTTACAGCTTGTTTCAGCCAATTTTGATAATCTATGGTTCCATCAATTTGTGGCAATCCAAAAGAAGTGGCTTCCCATTTTTGCTTTTCTGCCGCTTCAATATCCAAGGCAGCATTTTTGACCGTATAATTATTTTCCAAAGCGTATTGAATTGCCTCGTCAAGTGTGAAAGAATATGTATCCTGTGCTTTTGCAGAAAAACCAAAGAGCAATAGGAATAAAATAGGGTATATTTTTTTCATCGTTTGAGAATATTTTTTAATGTTTTAAGCCCCTTTTCCGTGGCCACGGCTCGCACATGATATTCAAGGAAAGCATCCTTAAGCAAGGAGATATCATAAACTTCAATAGGAAACAATTCGTAATTTGTAAGACTCATGTTTCCGCTAAAGTAGAATCGGGTAATTAAATCAATATTTATTTCACTTCTGTAGTAACCTTCTGTAATACCTCGTTGTAAATTATCTACAATGCAAAGGTTTACGGACTCAAATTGTTTATCCTTTACTTGTTTGAAAATTCTTGGATAGTATTTTTGTAGCTGATAGGCAGGTGAGGATTTTTCATTTTTTAGCTGGTCATGAACCATAGACTTTATCGTGAAAATTTCTTCAATAGGATCAAGGTTTCTGGAACATATAGTCGAAATCGTTTCGTTAATATTGTCAATTACGTAAAACGTTGCGGCTTGAACCAGTTTTAATTTCGTGGGAAAGTGGGCGTAAATAGTTTTTTTTGATATTCCCATTTCTCTGGCGATGTCGTCCATGGTCACACTTTTGAATCCTAAATTCAAAAACATGTCAGCTGCTTTCTGTAAAATTTTATCTTTCATAAGAGTGCAAATATAACCAAGGAAACTCAAAACACAAAAAAAGTTTCCAAAGTTTACAGTTTGTTAACATTTTTTTTATGAGTTGATAAAGAGGCGAAATGGTTACAAATCGTATCTTATTAAAATTTGGAGAATTTTACATTGCACAAACAGCTCTTGTCAAGGAGATTAATTATTTTTACCAAAAACATTAGCAGTGAATATAGAAAACTACAGGGAGGCTTTTTTAAATTTTATGACGAAGAACCTATTGAAAAGTGAGCCCAAAAATTTGTATGAGCCTATTGAGTATATCATGTCCCTGGGAGGAAAAAGAATGAGGCCAATTCTTGTTTTGATGAGTTGTGATTTGTTTGGTGGTGATGTCTCGGAAGGCATGGAGGCAGCTTTATCAATTGAAATGTTTCATAATTTCACTTTGATTCATGATGATATTATGGACAAAGCAGAACTGAGAAGAGGTAAAGTAACAGTGCATAAAAAATGGGATCTCAATACCGGTATTCTTTCGGGAGATGCCTTGATGATCCAATCAAATCAACGCTTGGAATATTATGAAGGAAAAATTTTCAAGGAATTAATTTCCTTATATAACAAGACCGCCATAGAAGTTTGTGAGGGTCAGCAGTTGGATATTGATTTTGAAAACATGCCAAAGGTCGATCTGGATCAATATATCAAAATGATCAGTTATAAAACTGCTGTTCTTGTTGGGGCCTCATTGAAAATGGGGGCTATTATTTGCAAAGCCTCTCTTGAAGATCAAAAAAGAATCTACGATTTCGGATTAAATCTTGGGATCGCATTTCAACTGCAAGATGACTACCTGGACACTTTTGGTACACAGGATTTTGGCAAGAAAATTGGAGGAGATATTATTGAAGGAAAGAAAACCTTTCTATATATAAAAGCTATGGAACTGGCTGACTCCATTGATAAAGAGCAATTGTTGGTACTTTATGGAAATGCAGGAAGTGAGGATAAGAAGATCTCTGAAGTAAAATCAATATTTGCAAAATATGGTGTAGCGGATATGTTGCTCATGGAAATTGAAAAATATACCAACAAGGCTTTAAATGATATTGATGCACTCTCCCTTGATCGTTCAAAACAGCAGTTATTGAAGGATTTTGCTATGAGTTTGATGACTCGAAAAACCTAATACGAATGGAATCGAGAGAAGAATTGATGCTTTTAAAACAAATTGAATCTCATGATTTGCTGGGAAACTTGATACAGCAAATTACTAAAGATGCAGATCTTGCCGGAGCCATTTTTGCCTGTGGCAAGAATGTTTCAGCAAAAGAACTGGTCCATAAATTGTACGTTTTTTTATTTGAATTGATCACAACAGATTTTGGCACTTACCTAAATTTTCTTTATCGTGTGGATATTCCTGAGAGGGCCATAAAATCTATAACTGAAATTGAATCTGAATTAATTGTTAAAAAGGTCACTTTAATGGTTTTACAACGTGAGTGGCAAAAAGTGTGGCTTAGAAATAAAAACCAATAACCGGAGACCAGGCAGAACTGTAAACACTTCTTGATGAATCATATAATACATCATACCTGACTCCAAAAGAGACGTTTCTGGAAACAAAGGAGGCTCCTAAATAAATAGCGTTATTCCAGAAAGAATAATTGTTTTTATCTCGGTCACCGGCAAATTTAATGGTGCTATTTCCATTGGTCTGCAGCCCTTCATATTCTGCGGATATTTGTAAAAAGGGAATAGGCCTGAAAGCACCCAAGACACTTGCTCCAAAGGAATTTTGACTGTATTTGGCGAAATCATCTTCTGCGCTTGAATAAATATAGGTGATCCCAAAACCTGTCATAAACATTGGAGATACATGATAATAAGCCTTTGGCGCCAATAATATATCTGTTCCGCCATTCCAGAATGAAAGCCCTACGTTCCCTCCAAAGCTCCAGTATTTTTGGAAAGGTGCCTTCATTTGAGTCACAGTTTTTTGCGTCTGTTGTTTTTCAGACTGAAACTGGTTATTTGTATTGTTTTCGATTACTTCTGTTTCCTGGGCAAATGCGGCAGAAAACAAAAGAGAGAAGCAAAGGGCCATGGATAGTCTAATCAGCATATTTAAGTATTGAGAAGATGAAATTTATAAATTTAAAGAATCAAAGATAATTATTGTAGATGACGTAAAAAAATAGTAATATTGCACTCCAAAATTGGACCCATAGCTCAGTTGGTTAGAGCACCTGACTCATAATCAGGGGGTCGAAGGTTCGAGCCCTTCTGGGTCCACAGAAAAACCTGAAGACTGATTTCAGGTTTTTTTTATGAAAGTTTAAAATGTAAATAAACTTTAGAATTAAATGATAGTTAGTTTTCTTTTTTTTAATTTTAAAAAGTGTTATTTTTACAGATTAGGTTTAAAGATTGTTGTTGACAATTTGATTGTGAAATGAACAAATGTTAAAATTATTTAAGACTTGTTGAGATATTTTTTAATCGTTTTCCTATATTTGCAACAAATTAGGTTTAATTTCGTTATAAAAATCTAAAAAGAGTAAATGTCTATGGCAAATAAATACTTTAAAGCAATTCTATTTCTTGCTTTTCTTTTTGTGTACTGATATCTGCTTTGCACAAGGACCACCCCCACCACCACCACCGTTATTCCTATTGACGGAGGAATTATTGGGTTTACTTGCTTTAGGTGTTGGCTATGCCGTAAAAAAGATTTACGACAATTCTAACAGAGTAATTAGTTCTCCATTAATCTGGCCACATATTTTCCTATTACATCAAATTCCAAATTTACAGTGTCATTGACTTTGATCTGATGGAAATTGGTATGCTCATAAGTATATGGGATAATGGCCACACTAAAACTTTCGGGCTTGGAATTGACAACGGTTAGGCTGACACCATTTACCGTTATAGAACCTTTTTCGATCGTAAGATTGTTGTATGAATTGTCATAGCTAAAAGTATATAGCCAACTGCCTTCTAATTCTTTTACTTCAGTGCAAACCGCTGTTTGATCAACGTGCCCTTGGACAATATGACCATCGAGCCTTGCTCCCAGTTGCATGGCCCTTTCCAAATTCACTTTAGCGCCGATCCTTAGATTTCCAATATTTGATTTATCTATGGTTTCTTTGATGGCTGTAATGGTATGCGTGTTATCCCCAAGTTTTACAACGGTTAAACAAACACCATTATGTGCCAGACTTTGGTCAATTTTAAGCTCTTTTGAAAGCTGACTTTTTACGGTAATATGCAAATTATCCTGATCACGAACTAAATCTGTGATTTCTCCCAATTCTTCGATTATTCCTGTAAACATGTTCTAAAATTATTGATTAAATTTGTGGTCCGGTAAAATTGAATTACCTTTCAAAATTAAGAATTATTACACAGTTGGATGAAGAAAAAGGATAAAATAAAAGTAGGAATTTCGGTTGGAGATTTGAATGGAATTGGTATTGAGGTAGTGCTGAAAACATTTGAAGATAGCAGAATGCTTGATTTTTGTACACCGGTTATTTTTGCTTCCTCGAAAGTGGTGAGTTTTCATAAAAAAGCGCTGGAGCTTTCAACAAACATTCACGGTATAGATTCTATCAGTAAAATGGTTCCCCAAAAGTTGAATTTATTGAATGTTTGGAAGGAAATGGTAGATGTCGAATTGGGTAAGCCGACAGAGGTTTCGGGAAAATATGCCTTGATCTCTTTGGATAAGGCTACTGAAGCACTTCAAAAGGGAGATATAGATGTATTGGTTACTGCTCCCATTGATAAGAACAATATACAGTCAGATACTTTTAAATTTAAGGGACATACTGAGTTTTTAGAAAGTAAATTACAAGGGGAAGCTTTGATGATCCTTTGCTCAGGTGATTTAAGAGTTGGATTAATTACGGGCCATGTTCCAATTCATAAGGTGGCAGAGGAGATCACAGCAGATTTGATCAGTAAAAAAGTAGGTATTATGTATAAAAGTCTTGTTGAAGATTTTAATATTTCAAAACCTAAAATTGCCGTACTTGGCCTCAATCCCCACTGTGGCGATCAAGGGGTTATTGGCACCGAAGACGACGAGATCGTGAGGCCAACATTGGAGGGTTTCCAGAATAAAGGACAATTGGTATATGGGCCTTACGCTGCCGATAGCTTTTTTGGGAACGATAGTTATAAGAAATTTGATGGAATTTTGGCGATGTATCACGATCAGGGATTGGCACCGTTTAAAACACTGGCTTTTGGAAAAGGCGTGAATTTTACGGCAGGACTGGATAAAATCCGAACTTCCCCGGATCACGGAACTGCTTTTGAGATTGCGGGGAAAGGTGAGGCTGAGTTCTCTTCATTTAAGGAGGCTATCTTTATGGCTATCAATTTGTTTAGGTCAAGAGAGGAGTATAAAAGCCTCATTGAGGATAAACTTGAAATTCAGAAAGAAAAGAAAAAACAATATTCTAAATAAATTGTTTTTAAATACTTAATTTTTTTCTATCTTTGCGCGCTCAAATTTATGTTCAGATGAAATTGTCAAATAATTTTGTGTTGTCGTTTTTTGGATTAAAAGAAGGGAATCACAAATTTGAATATAAAATTGATAAACAGTTCTTTGAGTCTTTTGAATTCGATGAATTTTTAGATGCTGATTTCACGGTTGCACTTGATTTTAATAAAAAGAGCACCTTGTTGGAATTGCATTTTAAAAGTCAGGGTACAGGTACTGTTGCGTGTGACGTTACAAATGAACCTTTTGACCTCCCAATGGAGGGTCACCTTGATCTTGTTGTTAAGTTCGGGGACGAATTTAATAATGATAATGAGGAAGTTTTGATCTTGCCTCATGGAGAACATCAATTGGATCTTTCTCAATATATATATGAAATGATCGTTTTGGCTGTTCCCTTAAAAAAAATACATCCGGGTATTGCTGATGGTTCCTTAAAATCGGATATTTTAAAAAAACTAGAAGAGTTGAGCCCTGGAAAGAATAAAGAAATAGATGAAATTGATCCCCGCTGGGAAGATTTGAAAAAATTAATAATAGATAAAAATAAGTAGAGATGGCACATCCTAAAAGAAAAACGTCAAAATCAAGAAGAGATAAGAGAAGAACGCACTATAAGGCGGTTGCTCCTCAAATTGCAAAAGATCCTACGACTGGCGAAGCTCATTTATACCACCGTGCCCATTGGCATGAAGGAAAACTTTACTACAGAGGTCAGGTTTTAATTGATGCGCAAGAAAATAAAGCATAATTAATTTTTATATTTATGCTAAAAACCCTCAATTTTGAGGGTTTTTTTGTTGATATTAAGTGAAAATAGCCAAAAAATGTTTTTTTTTGATGAAATTGCCCACTTAATTTTATTACTTTTGGACACTGTTTTATTATTTTTAGAAACAACTTTTTATCATAAAACAGCAAATAAATAGACATGAATAGAGTTACTGCTGCGATAACCGCTGTCGGGAAATATGTTCCTGATTATGTTCTTACGAATAAGGAGTTGGAAACGATGGTCGAGACCAATGATGAATGGATCGTTTCAAGGACAGGGATAAAAGAAAGAAGGATTTTGAAGGAAGAGGGAAAGGGAACTTCCTATCTGGCCATTAAATCTGCAGAAGATCTTATAGCCAAAACAAAACTCGATCCTAAGGAGATTGAATTGGTTATTTTATGTACCGCAACTCGCGATATGCAAGCAGCATCAACAGGATCTTATGTGGCTTCTGAAATAGGAGCCGTGAATGCCTTTGCATTTGATCTGGATTCGGCTTGTTCCAGTTTTTTATATGGTTTATCTGTTGCCGCCAGTTATATTGAATCAGGCAAGTATAAAAAAATATTACTTATTGGTGCAGATAAAAATTCTTCAATGATCGATTATACTGACAGAGCTACCTGCATCATTTTTGGTGATGGGGCAGGGGCTGTATTAATGGAACCTACTACTGATGGTAATGGTTTGCAGGATGAATTGATGAGATCCGATGGGTCGGGAAGAGAATTTTTAAATGTTGCTGCGGGAGGTTCAGTATTACCAGCCACAGAGGAAACAGTTGCAAACCGATTACATTTCGCAAAACAAGATGGTCAGACGGTATTCAAAAATGCTGTTTTTAACATGGCCGATGTATGTGAAAAAATCCTGGAGAAAAATAATCTCAAGAATGAAGATGTTAATTGGCTGGCAGCACATCAGGCCAATAAGCGCATCGTTGAGGCAACAGCACGAAGGATGAAATTAGATCCTTCTCAGGTAATGTTGAATATTCAAAATTACGGAAATACGACTTCAGCTACTTTACCATTACTTTTGGCTGATTATGAGAGCCAGCTTAAAAAAGGAGACATTGTTATATTCGCGGCCTTTGGCGGAGGATTTTCATGGGGATCAATTTATTTTAAGTGGTGTTATAATTCATAAATTTATTCTAAACATAACATTATGGAATTAAAAGAAATTCAAAATCTAATTAAGTTCGTCGCCAAATCTGGCGCCAATGAAGTAAAATTGGAGATGGGTGATATCAAGATTACCATCAAGACCGGAGCCCAAAGGCATGAAACTAATTATTTTCAGCAAACTTCGCCCGTTTCAATGCCTGTACAGGTTCAGCCAGAGGCTCAACCCAGCCCTGTTGCTGCAACTGAATCTGCAACTGCGGATGATACCGGAGCAGAAGACACTTCAAAATATATTGTGATCAAATCACCCATAATTGGAACCTTATATAGAAAACCGGCACCAGACAAACCTCTTTTTGTAAAAGTCGGAGATACCATTGAAGCTGGAGATACCGTTTGTATTATTGAGGCGATGAAACTATTTAATGAGGTAGAATCGGAAGTTTCCGGTAAGATCGTAAAGGTACTGGTAGAAGATTCATCACCGGTTGAATTCGATCAGCCTTTATTCCTGATCGACCCTTCCTAGAATTTAGGGGTCATATTTGGGATCAGTAATTTCCTTTTAGATTAATCCAACATTAATGTAATTTAATAAAATTATGTTTAAAAAAATATTAATAGCGAACCGAGGAGAAATTGCGCTTCGTATTATACGAACTTGTCGCGAGATGGGAATCAGTTCCGTAGCGGTGTATTCAACAGCAGACGCTGAAAGCTTACACGTACGTTTTGCGGATGAAGCGGTTTGTATAGGGCCACCTGCAAGTGCAGATTCATATTTAAAGATATCCAATATTATTGCTGCAGCTGAAATTACAAATGCGGATGCCATTCATCCGGGTTATGGTTTTTTATCAGAAAACGCGCGTTTTTCAAAAATATGTGAAGAACATGGTATAAAGTTTATAGGTGCTTCTGAAGAAATGATCAACCTTATGGGTGATAAGGCTTCGGCTAAAGCAACCATGAAAAAAGCCGGAGTTCCGACAGTACCAGGTTCTGATGGAATCTTGTCTTCTTTAGCTGTTGCGAAAAAGACAGCTAAAGAAATTGGTTATCCCGTAATGCTTAAAGCTACTGCCGGAGGTGGTGGTAAAGGTATGAGAGCAGTATGGAAACCTGAAGACTCTTGAAGAAGCATGGGATTCAGCCAGACAGGAGTCTAAAGCAGCCTTTGGCAATGATGGAATGTATATGGAAAAGCTCATCGAAGATCCAAGACATATTGAAATCCAAATTGTTGGTGATTCAAGAGGACGTGCCTGTCATTTGTCTGAAAGAGATTGTTCGGTTCAAAGAAGGCATCAAAAACTTACAGAGGAAACACCTTCTCCGTTTATGACAGATGAACTCAGAGAAAAAATGGGTAATGCTGCTGTTTTGGCTTCAGAGTTCATAAAATATGAGGGCGCCGGTACGATTGAATTTTTGGTAGACAAACACAGGAATTTCTATTTTATGGAAATGAATACAAGAATTCAGGTAGAACATCCTATTACAGAACAGGTTATAGCTAATTTTGACCTTATCTGTGAGCAAATCAAAGTTGCAGCTGGAGTTCCAATCATAGGCATCAACTATTATCCTACCCAACATTCTATTGAATGCAGGATCAATGCTGAAGATCCTATGAATGGATTCAGACCTTCTCCAGGAACGATTACTATTTTTCATGCCCCAGGAGGTCATGGAGTAAGATTAGATACTCATGTGTATGCGGGATATACGATTCCTCCCAATTATGATTCGATGATCGCTAAGCTAATTGTTACCGCACAGACCAGAGAAGAAGCCATCTCAAAAATGAGAAGAGCTCTTGATGAATTTGTAATTGAAGGTATTAAAACCACAATTCCTTTTCACAGGCAATTGATGGAAGATCCAGATTATGTATCGGGCAATTATACTACAGCTTTTATGGATACTTTCGTCATGAAAAAGGACTAAAAGCTAATAATATATAAGTGAAATAAAAAAAGATATGAGTTACTCATATCTTTTTTTTTATTTTTATATCTATTTGTTCCTAGAATTGGGCTTTTAGGTTCCATTTTGTAAGTTTAATAATGAAATTTTAAAATAGATCTGATGAAAGAAGGTAACATTAAAATTGATGGTATAGATAAGCTGATCCTGAATCAGCTCATGGAAGACGCAAGAACTCCGATCCTCAGTATCGCAAGAGGGGTTGGAATCTCTGGTGCTGCGATCCATCAGAGACTGAGAAAATTAGAAGCATCCGGTTTGATCTCGGGCTCAAAATTCGTGATCAATCCAAAGATATTGGGCTATAAAACACTCGCCTTTGTAGGAATTTTCCTGGATAGTTCAAGTAAATACAAAGAGGCTATCAAAAGGCTTAAGGAAATTGATGAGGTCATCGAAAGTCACTATACTACAGGTAATTACGCCATCTTTGTCAAGATTTTATGCCGAGACAATGAACATTTGATGCAAGTCTTAAATCATGAGATCCAGCATATAAAAGGTGTAGCGCGCACGGAAACCTTTATTTCGCTGGATCAGCAGATAGACAGGCAGATGAAGATTTAATGCTATAATGCTGCAATGCTACAATGGGAAAAATGCATGAATGCTATTGAAATCGAACCTGCCTGCCGGCAGGCAGGGATTCAGCGAAGCTAATGCATGATTTTTTTTACTTTCCGAATAAATCCAAAACTCTAAACTGCTGAGGTCTCAGATCTGAGGTAATCGGAGGTGAGGTGATGAGATTTAATACCTTGGGTTTAAGGACTAATAACTAAGGACTCTCTAAGGACTTCTAAGTACTAAGGATTAAGGTTAAGTACTGGGAAAAATTAATTTTACCTTACACTTCTCACTTCTCACTTACTCCTTCTCACTTCTCACTTCTCACTTAACACTCAACTCCTACTATTATAAATGTTTACATAGTACAACAAAGTGGCTATAGAATTTAAAGCTGCAACAACATAAGTTCTCGCTGCCCATTTAAGGGCATCCTTTGCGGCATCGTGCTCTTTGTTGGTTACCATTTGCTTTTCTTCCAGCCAGACAAGCGCTCGGTTGCTCGCATCGTATTCAACGGGAAGGGTTACAAGGGTAAAGACCACAGTTGCGGCGAATAACAGGATTCCCAGGAGTAATAACTGAGGGAATATCTCAACGGTAAAAATTCCGGCAATTAAAAGAAAAGAGGCCAGTTTGGATGAAATACCGACGGCAGGAACAAGTCTGGATCTCAACTGAAGCCAGGCATAGCTCTTGGCATGTTGAACCGCGTGTCCACATTCATGAGCAGCCACAGCTGCTGCTGCTGCATTTCGTTCTGAATATACGGCCTCACTCAAGTTGACCGTTTTATTCTGAGGATTGTAATGATCCGTTAAGCTACCTGGAGTAGAAATCACCTTAACATCATAAATACCATTATCTGCAAGCATTTTTTCAGCTATTTCTCTTCCACTCATCCCGTTTTGAAGATGCAAATGAGAATATTTTTTAAATTTATTTTTTAATCGGCTCTGTACTAGCATGCCCAGTATTCCTATAATTATGATCAATAAAAAAGAACCATTCATTTTAAATATATCTTTAGTTTTAATTGATACTTTTATATCAAAAAGCATGCAAATTTTGTTTTTATGAAAAATAATGTACCAGATATACTTTTGATCTATACAGGAGGTACCATTGGAATGGTAAAGGATTACGAGTCAAATGCATTAAAACCATTTGACTTTGACAATATTAAATTGAAGATCCCAGAGCTTAAATTACTTGACTGTAGGATTGAAACAACGGCTTTTTCTAATCCTATCGATTCGTCTGATATGTCGCCCAAGTATTGGGTGATGATCGCGGAAATCATTGAAAAGAGATATCAGGATATCGATGGATTTGTTGTGCTTACTGGCACTGACACGATGTCATATACGGCATCTGCTCTTAGTTTTATACTTGAGAATTTGAGCAAACCTGTTATTTTTACGGGGTCTCAGTTGCCCATTGGCGATTTAAGGACCGATGCCAAGGAAAATCTGATCACAGCTATACAAGTGGCCGCTGCACGCAAAAATGGCGTACCCATAATACAGGAAGTTGGATTGTATTTTGAATATAAGTTGTATAGGGCCAATCGAACGACCAAGGTGAGTTCAGAACAGTTTGAAGCCTTTGAATCAGCAAATTATCCACATTTAGGAGAGAGTGGTGTGCACTTAAATTTCAATGAGCAATGGCTTCACAAAGCAGATAACGGCCTTTCTCTGAAGTTGGAAAAGAATTTAAATGCCAATGTAGTTATTTTAAAACTTTTCCCAGGAATAAATAGAAATATGGTAGAGCATATTTTGAATTTTAAGGGGCTGGAAGGAGTGATACTTGAGACTTTTGGAGCTGGTAATGCTCCTACCGATCGGTGGTTTTCTGATATACTTAAAAAAACTATTGACCGGGAAATCCCAATAATCAACGTTACGCAATGCACGAGTGGAGGAGTGCTTATGGGCCATTATGAGACAAGTATGCAACTGAAAGAGGCCGGAGTTATTAGTGGAAAAAATATCACCACAGAGTCTGCCATTGCCAAATTGAAGTTGCTTTTGGGAAGGAAGATTCCCTTTCAGGATTTCAAATTGAAATTTGAGACCTCACTTCGCGGTGAAATGGACTAGTTTTGAACCAAAAGTTTTTACAATTAAATAATTTTTTGTTACTTGCCGCTCAGATAAAATTTTGACATTCTGGAGAGGTGGCCGAGTGGCTTAAGGCGCACGCTTGGAAAGCGTGTTTATGAGAAATCGTAACGGGGGTTCGAATCCCTTTCTCTCCGCGGAAGATGTTTTTATGTTCCAAAATTTTTATATCTTTAAACCCGTTAACTAAATTTAAATAACAAACATTTAAAAAAATGAAAAAAGTATTTACTATCCTCGCAATGACAGGATTGATGTTTTTGAGCTCGGTTCAAAACATTTATGCACAAACAGAACCAGTTGCTGAAAAAACTTTTCATCAAGTTTTAAAACAGCGTTTTATTGAAGGTGGTCCTTTCTTTATGGGGATTGTATTGGTAACTTTGATTTTAGGTTTGGCGATTGCCATAGAAAGAATCATTTACCTAAATATGGCAACTACCAACACTGAAAAATTAGTTAATGATGTAGAAGAAGCTATGGGAACAGGTGGTGTAGAAGCTGCTAAAGAACTTTGTAGAAATACAAAAGGACCCGTTGCATCTATCTTCTATCAAGGTTTAGACAGAATGGATGAAGGTGTTGACGCTGCTGAAAAAGCGGTTGTAGCTTATGGTGGTGTTCAAATGGGACTTCTAGAGAAAAACGTTTCTTGGTTGTCTTTATTTATCGCTCTTGCTCCGATGCTTGGTTTCATGGGAACGGTAATTGGTATGATTTCTGCATTTGACTCTATTGAAGCAGCAGGTGATATTTCACCAGCGGTTGTGGCAGGTGGTATTAAAGTAGCACTTTTGACAACTGTATTTGGTTTAGTAGTGGCAATTATCCTACAGATCTTTTATAATTATATCATTTCTAAAATTGATAGTATTGTAAATAACATGGAAGATGCCTCTATTAAGTTGGTGGATCTTTTGATCAGAAATAAATAAGAGAATTATGAATAGTAAAGTATCAAAAATATTATCACTTGTTTCAGGGTTGATCGGTTTGATTGCGATCTACTTTTTAGTAAGGATAATTATGGAAGGCGATGATGCTGTAAAAGAGAGTTTGGATTTGCAAAATAGTCTTGTTTCTCCCTTTGTACAGTTCGCAAAAGTGATTTTGTTGATCACTACAGTTGTTGCTGTTGTATTCTCGCTTTGGAATTTAGTAAGACAACCCAAGTTATTAAAGAAGACTTTGGTCTCTTTGGCAGCTTTGGCAGTATTGTTGCTAATTTCCTATATGATGGCTTCAGATGAAGCAACAACAAATATGTCAGGAAACATTATTAAAGACGGAGAAGCTGGTAGTACCTCTAAATGGGTTAGTACCGGAATATGGTATTCAATGATCCTTGGAGCAATTGGCTTAGGGTTCTTTTTATGGGATTTTGTTAAATCATTAGCATCAAAATAATATTATGGCAAAGAGAGATGTACCGGAAATCAATGCAGGGTCAATGGCCGATATTGCTTTCTTGTTGCTCATATTCTTCCTAGTAACAACTACGATGGATGTGGACACCGGGATTAGCAGGAAATTACCTGAGAAGCAGCCGGAAGACATGCCTGAACCACCAAAATTAAAAGAGAAAAACGTGTTCGTGGTAACAGTGAACCGTAATAACGATATTTTGGTAGAAGGTGAAACGTTTATGACGATCGATAAGATTCGTGAGGAGGCTGCCAAATTCATAGATAATGGAGGAGGTTTAGGAAACCCTATCGACGGGGCCGAACCAGCAGAATGTGACTGGTGTGAAGGAGCTAAAGATCCGGCATCATCAGATCATCCTAATAAGGCAATTATATCTTTGGAGAGTGATCGTGGAACGTCATATGGGACATACATATCGGTTCAGAATGAATTGGTAGGAGCCTATACTGATCTTAGAGACAGATTATCTAAAAAGATGTATGGTGTAACCTATACGCAGATGTTGAAGGACCAGAGTAATAGTCCTAATAACGAGACGTTGAAGGAAAGAATTAATATAATTAAGGGGAAGTATCCTCAGATCATATCTGAAGCTGAACCTACAAAGTAATTTCTTATGTCGAAGTTTAAAAAGAAGAAAAAAGGAATGCCGGGTATTTCTACAGCGTCATTACCCGATATTGTATTTATGCTCCTGTTCTTTTTCATGGTTACTACGGTAATGCGTGAGACTGAATTGAAGATCAAAAAACCAACTTTACCAAAAGCGACAGAAATTAAAAAACTGGAACGTAAAAGTTTGGTAAGCTATATTTATGTAGGAAAGGTAAAAGATCAAAATGGAGATAAGATCCAATTGAATGATCGAATTGCAGATGTTAAGGACGTAAAGTATTTTATTTTTGCGGAAAGAGAAACACATCCTGAAGATGAGATTCCTCTTTTAACGACTTCAATTAAAGCAGATATTGCTACTAACGTAGGAACTATTACAGATATTAAGGAAGAATTGAGAAACATCAATGCACTTAAGATCAATTACTCGACACTAAAGGGTGATGTAATGGACAACGTAAAATAATTTAGTTAAAAGTATTTTTAAAAAACCCTTAAGAAATTGAGGGTTTTTTTTGTTTTATGAAATCGTGAAGGGTTCGGAGTTGAGGGGTTCACGTCCGAGGGGTTCACGTCCGAGGGGTTCGCAACTGAGGTGATTACCTGCGAGGTGATCGGTTTTGTAACCTTGAGAAAAATTTCAGAATATTATTGCGATATCAATTTAAAACAAACCGTGAATCTGCGCGTCTATGCGGTCTATGATCGATCCCAGGTCTTCAGGTTTATCAACGATGTTAAGATGATCAATATCAATGATCAATAACTTCCCTTTCTTATAGGTAGTTATCCAGGCTTCATAGCGTTCATTTAAGCGACTTAAATAGTCAATACTGATGGTATTCTCAAAATCTCTTCCACGTTTATGTATTTGACCCACCAGGGTAGGAATGCTCGCCCTTAAATAAATAAGCAGATCAGGTGGGGAAACCAGACGTTCCATCAATTCAAACAGCGTTTCGTAATTACTAAAATCTCTATTGGTCATCAGTCCCATGGCATGCAAGTTCGGTGCGAAAATATGCGCATCCTCATAGATGGTTCTGTCTTGAATGATATTTTTTCCACTTTCGCGGATCTCAAGAATCTGTCGAAAACGACTATTTAAAAAATAGATCTGCAGGTTAAATGACCAACGCTCCATAGAACCGTAAAAATCATCCAGATAGGGATTTTCTGCAACTGATTCGAAATGAGGCTCCCACTTATAATGTTTAGCCAATAAACTCGTCAAAGTTGTTTTTCCTGCTCCAATATTTCCGGCTATAGCAATATGCATAGGTTTAGTAGTTTGATTTTAGTGAATAGCAATGGATAGCGAAATTAAAAAAAATATACCTTATATCCCTTGTTTATAGAAATTTTCAGCGCTTTATTTGGTATTCGTGTACTTTACTACCATCATAAATGAAAATATTTGAACTATTTATATAGGTTGATATCGTTGCAGCTTTGTGATCGAGTTCTATGGGGATAAACTTTGTAAGGTCATTATAGAATAAAGAGCCATCTAAAACATAGATAAAACCATTTTGAAATGGAAATATATGATCAGCATTTTTGATGTTATATGCCCTGATAAAAACCCCGTATTCATTAAACTCCAATACGCCGTTTTTTGAAAGAATCCATATGTATTTATAAGTACTCACGATGTTTTCAGGAACGAAAGAATTGTTATAAAAAGTGATGGGTTGGGTTTGAAGCAGGTCCTTTTGAAGTTGGTAGTTATAAAGATGCAGTTTGTTGTCATCGGCGTATAGCCAAAGATTATTTTGAGATGCAGCGGTTACAAACGACACGTTATTGACCAAGGTTTCCTTTGTGAAATCTAATTTCTGTGTCAACTCATTGAGGTTGTTATCAAGAATGATCGCCGTATTAAAATCAGCATAAAACAAAATGATCTTAAACGGATTCTGTATATTGACCCTACTAAGTTTCCCCAGCTCAACATTGCTATAAGAAAAGAGTTTTTCTGCAGTCTTTTTATATAGAATATTTTCGTTGATATAGTAGGTGCTTTTAAACTCGTCAACACCAACGAATGTTTCAGCTTCAAGCTTAAATGTTGCCTTGAATTCAGTCGAGATGCCTTGAGCATTCATTGTTATAAACTGAAGGCACAGGAGTAGAAAAAACATTCTCTTCATTAGACTAGAACTTAGATTATTTAAAGCGGGACCATCATCAAGTCCCTTTGGATTATCATAAAAAGCCGGTTTTACAAACCAAAGGCCTCTTTTATTGTATCAACATAATCAAGTTTCTCCCAGGTAAATAACTCAACTTCAATGGATTTTTCACCTGAATAAGGAGAAGAAAACGTTTTAGTGACTGTTCTTGGGGTCCTGCCCATATGCCCATAAGCAGCCGTTTCGCTGTATATTGGGTTACGCAGCTTGAGTCTTTTCTCAATAGCTGCCGGCCTCATATCGAATAGGTTTTCGATGATTCGGGAAATCTCCCCATCTGTTTTACCGACTTTGGAAGAATTATATGTTTCAACATTGATCGAGGTTGGCTCTGCAACACCAATAGCATAGGAAACCTGAACAAGTACCTGGTCACAAACTCCGGCGGCAACCATATTCTTTGCAATATGTCTTGCGGCATAGGCAGCAGATCTGTCAACTTTACTCGGATCCTTACCGCTAAAGGCACCACCACCATGAGCCCCTTTTCCTCCATAGGTATCCACGATGATCTTTCTTCCGGTCAATCCGGTATCTCCATGAGGTCCTCCTATGACAAATTTACCCGTAGGGTTGATATGGTACTTGATCTGGTCGTTGAACAATAACTGAATATTTTCGGGCAGGCTGGCAACCACTCTTGGAATGAGGATTCCAATAATATCTTTTTTGATTTTCTCCAGCATTTTCTCTTCTTCATCAAACTCATCATGTTGTGTTGAAAGAACGATAGTATCGATTCGTTGAGGTACGCCCTCATCTGAATATTCAACAGTTACCTGGCTCTTTGCATCAGGCCGAAGATATTTGATCTCTGAACACTCCCTTCTGATTGCTGCTAATTCTATCAGCAACCTGTGGCTGAGATCCAATGCCAGCGGCATAAAATTAACTGTTTCATTGGTCGCATAACCGAACATCATCCCTTGATCTCCGGCTCCCTGCTCTTCTTCTATCTCCTTCTCAACACCCCGGTTGATATCTTGAGATTGTTCATGGATCAGTGAAATAACGCCGCAACTCTCGCCTTCAAATTTATATTCACCTTTGGTATAGCCAATATTTTTGATGGTTTCTCTGGCAATGATAGGGGCATCAATATAAGTAGTGGTTTTAACTTCTCCAGCCAATACCACTTGCCCGGTAGTTACCATAGTTTCACAGGCAACTTTTGCATTGGGATCAAAGGCTAAAAAATTATCTAAAAGATTATCCGATATTTGGTCTGCAACTTTATCAGGGTGTCCTTCAGACACCGATTCAGAAGTAAATAAATAAGACATACTGTCGATTTTTATCTGAGAAAACTGAAATGATGACCTATGAAGCTAAAGTAGATATACTGCTTTAGCATTTTTTATCGAGGTTGCAATCAGTTCAAATTTTTCCTCAGGATTGTGAGCTGCAAATTTAAACAAATTATAAATGATAGAATCAAGAAAATGTCAAATTAATTTTTTTTGTAAGTAACATTATTCATTATCGCAGACCTTTATTAAATTGTTTTACAGGATTAAAATTGTATGGCTGATGCTCCCTTTTTATGTTATTTAACTGTAATTCAGTATATCATGTTATGCGAAAAAGCCTGCTGAATTCATCAATACAGTAGCTTGGTATATCTGTTTTTCAGTCAGTTTTAGACATGTGGAATTGGAATAATACAGGAAGTTTAAAATTTATTTTTATATTTGCCCCGAATCAGAAATGAGAAACAACAATTTAAATATGGTAAAAATGATGATGCGTTTTCGAATGCAGAGGATTTTTATGCTATAAATTTGAATAGATCATATATAAAAAGAACCTCTGAATAAAATCAGGGGTTTTTTTTTGGTCCAAACTGAAGTCATTATGTTAAACGAAAAAAGAAACAATGAATATTATTAAGAAAATGATAAGGTATTGCCATTTACGTTGATAAAAAATAAACTTATTTTTGTGCCCCCTTGGCAATACCGAATAAAACAGGGCAATATTTTAAAGATTATATATTAAAAAATTTAAACATCATCATCATGAGTGATCAACATATTTCAACAAAAGCCCTGCATGCAGGACACGATACAACACAGACCCTTGGTACAAGGGCTGTTCCCATATACCAATCTACTTCTTATGTATTCAATGATACGGATCATGCAGCCAATCTATTTTCTTTGGCTGAACTGGGTTTTATTTACACCAGATTGAATAATCCTACCAATGATATTTTACAGAAAAGATTGGCTGCCATCGAAGGAGGAATAGGTGCAGTAGTTTTCGCATCAGGTACTTCGGCCATTTCAACAGGACTGTTAACCTTATTAAAAGCCGGAGATCATATTGTAGCTTCCAGTAGCTTATACGGAGGAACTTATAATCTCTTAAATGTCACCTTGCCGAGGTTGGGAATAACCACCACTTTTGTCGATGCTTCACATCCGGAGAATTTTGGAAAGGCGGTAAAGGAAAATACCAGAGCCTTTTTTGTAGAATCTTTGGGTAATCCAAAATTGGATGTATTGGATCTTGAGGCAATTTCCAAAGAGGCCAAGGCGGCTAAAGTTCCCTTTATCGTCGATAATACAGTAGCTACGCCGGCTTTATTAAATCCTATCAAGCACGGAGCTGATATCGTGATCCATTCCTTGACCAAATACATCGGTGGTCAGGGTAATTCACTTGGCGGGGTCATTATTGATGCCGGAAATTTTGATTGGGCAAATGGTAAGTTTCCTGAGTTTACAGAACCTTCGGCAGGTTATCACGGTTTGGTGTATCACGAAGCTCTGGGCAATGCATCATATACGTTTAAACTAATCCTTGAAGGACTGCGTGATTTTGGTGGGGCTTTGAGTCCTTTAATGCCTTTCAGATCATTCAGGGATTGGAAACCTTGTCAGTTAGGATCAAACAGCACAGTGAAAACGCACTGGAACTGGCCCAATGGCTTGAAGGCAGGGAAGAGGTTGCCTGGGTAAATTATCCGGGATTGGCAAGCAGCCCTTATAAGGCTTTGGCAGATAAGTATTTGCCTAAGGGGCAAAGTGGTATTGTGACTTTTGGGATCAAAGGAGGATTTGAAGCAGCCAAGAAATTTACAGATGCCACGGAAGTATTCTCTTTACTCGCCAATATCGGCGATACAAAGTCATTGATCATTCACCCGGCAAGTACAACGCACCAACAATTGACGGCAGTACAGCAGGCTGATGCAGGAGTAGGACAGGACCTGATCAGATTGTCTGTAGGGATAGAAAACATAGAAGATCTTAAGGCAGATCTCGACAATGCTTTTAAAAGTTTATAATTAAAGGAACTTACCGATTCCTTTATAGGGTCGGTAAGTTTTATAAGTCAGCTATTGTACAGAAACCAAATATTATGTTTCTTTGCACAAAGTTCATCAACATAAGATTTTGTTATAAAGAAAGGCGGAGGGATTAGACCCGGTGAAGCCTTAGCAACCCTTTTTCTGAATCATCAGTAAAAAGAAGGTGCTACATTCTACCCAATAGGAAAGATAACTCATTACCCTTTGAACCTTATACTTTTTCCTTTTTTTATCACAATTTCTTACAAGTACTTTATGCATCTGAAACCAAATAAGCTTGGGGTCAAATAATAAAATTTAAATCGTAAAGAAGTTGAAACATTTACATCATATACAATTAGAGAATTTCACGACGGAATCGGGTTATTACTATCCTGAGTTTGCCCTTTCCTATGAGCTATTCGGGCAAGCCCTGGGTTCGTCGCCGGTTGTGCTGGTGAACCACGCCCTTACGGGAAATTCGAACGTAGCCGGAGATACAGGATGGTGGAATTCACTTATCGGTCTGGGTCAATTGATAGACACCAGTAAATACACTGTTGTTGCCTTTAATATTCCGGGAAACGGATACGATGAGATCGAGGCAAACAGGATCGATAATTATGAAGATTTTACGGCAAGAGATATTGCCCGATTGTTCGGTATTGGTTTAGAGAGGATTGGTATCAATAATTTATACGCAGCGATTGGCGGATCTTTAGGAGGAGGGATCGCCTGGGAAATGGCTGTTCTTTTTCCTGATCTTATAGAAAATTTGATTCCTGTGGCCTCAGATTGGAAAGCCTCAGATTGGATCTTAGCACATAATAAAACCCAACAGCAGATATTGTCGAACTCAAGCAAGCCTGTTCACGATGCTAGAATGATGGCCATGCTATTTTACAGAACGGCAGATTCTTTTAAGGAAAAATTCAACAGGACCAGAAACGAAGAGCAGGGTAATTTCAATACGGAGAGTTGGTTGTTGCATCACGGCCAGAAACTGGAAAACAGGTTTTCCCTGCCAACTTATAAAATGATGAACCATCTGTTAAGTTCGGTTGATATTACTCGAAACCGAGGTACTTTTAACCAGGTGGCCAGTCAGATCAAGGCCAGGGTTTTTCAGGTAGGCGTTGATTCAGATTTCTTTTTCGTCCCTAAGGAAAATATAGAAACCCAAAAATTGCTGAATGAGGCAGGGGTTGAAAACAGTTATCAGGAAATAAAATCAATTCACGGACATGATGCTTTTTTAATTGAATTTGAACAGCTTGAAAAAATACTCAGCCCGATTTTTACTCAGCCTAAAACCAGGAGCTTAAAAAAGAAAGGGATCAAAGTTTTAAAGTTTGGCGGTCGTTCTTTGGCAAATGGAGCAGGAATTGAGAGGGTTGTAGAAATCATTTCTGAAAAGGTGCATAACAATGATAATTTTATAGTTGTTCTTTCAGCCAGAGGAAATTCAACCGATGATCTGGAAGCCATACTTGAAAAGGCAAAAACCGGAGATGCTTATCAGGATGCATTCGATCAGTTTAAAAGTTATCAGGTTCAACCAGCGACTGAAATTAGCTTTGATCATGAGTTTAACTTACTCGGTCAGATCTTTCAAGGGGTAGCCCTTCTCGGCGATTACAGCAGTAAGATCAAAGACAGGGTATTGGCCCAAGGAGAGGTTTTATCGGTAAAATTACTAAGTCATTTGTTGGGTAAAAAAGGTATTCCTGCAAAGGCGGTAGATTCAAGGGATTTGATCAAAACAGATAGTAATTTTGGTGAGGCCTTAGTGCTGGAAGATGTTTCAAAGGAAAATGTAAAAAGACACTTTGCCAATAATGGAAAGGATTTGCAACTCGTAACAGGTTTTATCGCTTCTAACGGAAAAGGTGAAACCACCACCTTGGGAAGAAACGGCAGTAATTATTCTGCCTCACTTTTTGCCAATTATTTAGACGCATCTGAACTGGAAAGTTATACGCATGTCAATGGAATTTATACCGCGAATCCGGATATGGTCTCGAATGCACAAATGATCGAGGAACTTTCTTATCAGGAAGCCAATGAACTGGCTGGTTTTGGGGCCAATATTTTGCATGCCAAAACGATTATCCCCTTAGTAGAAAAGAATATTCCTTTACGTTTGTTAAATACCTTCGACAAAGAAAACAAGGGAACACTCATCAAGTCTCATGCAACCAGCAAAGGAATCAGATCGGTAACCGTTCAAAATAATGTGTCACTGATCAATCTGGAAGGAAGGGGTTTGTTAGGAAAAATAGGAGTGGATGCCAGAATTTTTACAGCACTTGGCAAAGGCGGTATCAATGTGAGTATTATTTCCCAGGGATCTTCTGAAAGAGGAATCGGGTTTGTGGTAAGTTCCAATGATGCGCTCTTGGCAAAAGAGATCCTTGAGCAGGAATTTGCTTTGGATATCAAAATGAAAGATGTCAACAGGATCTATGTCAAGGATGAACTGTCTATTGTTTCGATCATCGGACAAAATCTATCAAATTTCCACAGGTCATATAATGCCCTTTCGATCAATAAAATAAAACCGGTTTTGATCAATAATACGGTAACAGGTGATAATATTTGCCTTGTTCTGGAAGACAAAGACCTTAATAAGGCAGTCAACGTGATCCATGGACAGATCTTTGGCGTATCGACCAATATCAATGTGGCTATTTTTGGCGTTGGCTTGGTAGGAGGTACTTTAATAGAACAGATCCTTAAAAGCAAACAGGATATTTTAAAAAGAAGAAATATCAACATCAATATTTTTGCTTTGGGGAATTCTAAACAATTGTTGCTGCAGCGAGAAGGCGTCGGGAAACATTGGCAAAAAAACTTATTGGATCAGGATAAAGGCGGCTTTACCATTAATGATGTGATCGGGTTTGCAAAAAACAATCATCTGGAAAATTTGATCGCAGTAGACAATACGGCGAGCAGAGATTTTATTAAAAATTATATTCCCTTGGTTGAAAACGGTTTTGACCTGGTATCGTCTAATAAGATCGCCAATACGGTTGACTTTTCCTTTTACAAGGAATTGCGCTCTGCACTTAAAAGGAATGAAAAGAACTACTTGTATGAGACCAATGTTGGGGCAGGTTTGCCTTTGGTGGATACCATAAAGTTATTGCACCATTCAGGGGAGAATATTACCAGGATCAATGGAGTATTCTCGGGATCATTAAGTTATTTGTTCAATAATTTTTCAGAGCAGAACAAGGACTTTAGTGATATACTGCAGGAAGCAGTTGATAAAGGTTTTACGGAACCTGACCCGAGAGAAGATTTAAGCGGAAACGATGTGGCGAGAAAATTGCTCATCCTGGCTCGCGAACTGGATCTTGAAAATGAAATTGAGGATGTACATATACAAAACCTGATACCCGAGAATCTTAGAGAAGGAAGTCCGGCAGATTTTCTGGAAAGGCTGAATGAGCTCAACGAGAAGTACCAAAAAACAAAAGCGGAGCAAAAGCCTGATCATGTATTGAGATATGTAGGTATTTTGGCTGGTGATCTTTCTAAAAGCAAGGGAGAACTTGAAGTAAAACTTGTTTCTGTTTCAAAGGATAGTTCTTTGGGTCAGGTGCAGGGATCGGATTCCATTTTTGAGATTTACACAGAATCATACGGCGAAAGACCACTGGTCATTCAAGGTGCCGGAGCAGGGGCAAAAGTAACTGCCCGAGGCGTATTTGGAGATATATTAAGATTAACTGAAAAAGCGGTTTAGGGCTGGTTTCAATTTGAGATACAAATCTAAACTCACAACATACGATTATGACAAAGAAAAGACAATTTGAGACAGAGGCGATCAGGAATCAAATACCGCGTTCGGGATTTGGGGAGCACACCAGCGCGATGTATGTAACCTCCAGTTTTGTATTTGATGATGCAGAAGATATGAGAGCTTCTTTTGCCGAGGAAAAGGAAAAGAATATCTATAGCAGGTTTTCCAATCCGAATAATACGGAGTTTGTAGATAAAATCGTGGCCATGGAAGGAGCGGAAAGCGGCTATGCTTTTGCCTCAGGCATGGCAGCTATTTTTTCTACTTTTGGCGCCTTGCTCAGCAGCGGGGACCATATTCTTTCGGCTCGTTCTGTTTTTGGTTCAACCCACGCTTTGTTTACGAAGTTTTTCCCTAAATGGAACATAGCAACGAGCTATTTTAATATCAGTGAAGCCGACAGTATTGAAGCATTGATACAGCCCAACACCAAAATCCTGTATGCGGAAACACCTACAAATCCGGGATTGGAAATCATTGATCTGGAGTATTTAGGTAAGATTGCAAAAAAGCATGGCTTATTGCTGGTCATAGACAACTGCTTTGCTACGCCGTATCTACAGCAGCCCATAAAATTTGGAGCTGATCTCGTCGTACATTCGGCCACTAAATTGATCGATGGACAAGGACGCGTGCTTGGCGGCGTAACCGTGGGGAAGGCTGATCTTGATCAGAGAGATCTATTTGTTTTCAAGAAATACGGGACCTTCCTTGTCACCATTTAATTCCTGGATTCTTTCTAAAAGTCTGGAAACCTTAAGTGTAAGGGTTGACAGGCATTGTGAAAATGCAATGGCAGTGGCGGAATTTCTGGAAGGGCACGAGAAAGTCAATACCGTGAGGTATCCGTTTTTAAAATCACATCCACAATATGACATTGCCGTCAAACAAATGAAAAAGGGAGGAAATATTGTCGCATTTGAGGTAAAAGGGGGCATAGAAGGGGGACGAAATTTTTTGAATAAGATCAACATGTGTTCACTGTCTGCTAATCTGGGTGACACCAGAACCATTGTGACGCATCCGGCTTCGTCAACACATAGCAAGCTGTCATTGGAAGAAAGAAAAATCGTCGGAATTACCGACGGATTGATAAGAGTATCGGTAGGACTGGAAAATATTTCAGATATTGTAGAGGACTTGTCTCAAGCCCTAAACTCCTAAAACTATGGTACTATTTAATTCGAAAAACGAAGAATATTTTAAAAGAGGGGAAACAAAAAGAAGAAGTATAGTAAAGGCGTTTACCTGGAGAACTCTGGGAACCATTAGATACCATTGTAATTTCATACTTCCTTACGGGGGAGATCAAAACTGCTGTATCTATCGGAGGCATCGAGATCTTTACCAAAATGTTTTTATACTTTTTTCATGAACGAATTTGGAACATTATAAAATGGGGAAAAAGAGGCATATGAAAGAACAGTTAGAAAAGATCTTAGAACAGCGGATCATGATCCTGGATGGCGCCATGGGTACCATGATCCAGGCCTATAAATTCAGCGAAGAAGATTATCGGGGCGAACGATTTAAAGATTATGAAATTCTGTTAAAGGGTAATAATGATCTGCTGACACTTACCCAACCTGAAGCGATCAAGGAGATCCATAGAAAATATCTGGCCGCCGGTGCAGATATTATTGAAACCAATACCTTTTCGGGGACTACCATCGCCATGGCCGATTACGGTATGGAAGATCTGGTCTATGAATTGAATTTTGAATCAGCCAGACTTGCCAAAGAAGCAGCAGATGAATTTACGGCGAAGGAGCCTCATAAACCCAGATTTGTAGCTGGTTCAATGGGTCCTACAAACAAGACGGCAAGCATGTCGCCCGATGTGAATGACCCTGGTTTTAGGGCAGTTACTTTTGACGAACTAAGGGCAGCATATAAGCAACAGGCTGAGGCCTTGCTTGACGGAGGCGCAGACATTCTTTTGGTGGAGACCGTATTTGATACGCTCAATGCCAAAGCCGGGTTGTTTGCCATTGAAGAGATCAAAGAGGAAAGAGGTATTGATATCCCCATCATGTTGAGTGGAACCATAACAGATGCCAGCGGAAGGACACTTTCGGGTCAAACAGCAGAAGCCTTTCTGATCTCTGTGTCTCATATTCCTTTATTAACCGTAGGATTTAACTGTGCTTTGGGAGCCAATTTGCTGCAACCACATCTGGAAGCAATTGCCCCAAAAACAGATTTGGCCATTTCGGCCCATCCCAATGCGGGATTGCCCAATGCTTTTGGGGAATACGATGAAACTCCCGAGCAAATGGGAGCGCAGATAGAAGCTTATATGAAAAGAAATTTGGTCAATATAGTTGGTGGGTGTTGTGGTACAACCCCGGAGCATATCAGGGTCATAGCAGCAATAGCAGCAAAATATCAACCCCGACAAATTCAAATGCTATCGAAATAATGACAAAAGAGAAGAAAAGATATTTACACCTGTCAGGATTAGAGCCCTTGGTACTCAATGAAAACAGCAATTTTATCAATGTGGGTGAGCGGACCAATGTGGCCGGTTCGAAAAAATTTCTCCGTTTGATCAAGGAAGAAAAATTTGATGAGGCACTTGACATTGCACGTCATCAGGTAGATGGAGGAGCACAGATCATTGATATCAATATGGATGACGGCTTGATCGATGGTAAAGAAGCCATGGTAAGGTTTATGAATCTGATCGCGGCTGAACCGGATATTTGCCGGGTACCCATCATGATCGACAGTTCTAAATGGGAGATCATTGAAGCGGGCTTACAGGTAGCCCAGGGAAAATGTGTGGTGAACTCAATTTCCCTTAAGGAAGGCGAAGAAAAGTTTATTTGGGAAGCCACCCGAATCAAACGCTATGGAGCGGCTGTTATCGTAATGGCCTTTGACGAAGTGGGACAGGCAGATAATTATGACAGAAGAATTGAAATTGCCAAGAGGTCTTATGATGTTTTGGTGAACAAAGTAGGTTTTCCAAGTGAAGACATTATTTTTGATCTTAATATTTTTCCGGTAGCCACCGGAATGGAAGAGCATAAAAGAAATGCCATTGATTTTATAGAAGCGACGCGCTGGGTAAGGGAAAATTTACCCGATGTAAGTGTGAGCGGAGGTGTGAGTAATGTGTCCTTTTCTTTTAGGGGTAATAATGCCGTGCGGGAAGCCATGCATTCGGTCTTCTTGTATCACGCTATTCAGGCCGGAATGAATATTGGTATCGTGAATCCAACCATGCTTAGAGGTTTATGATGAGATACCAAAGGATCTCCTGGAATATGTGGAAGACGTGATTCTAAATAGAAGAGATGACGCTACAGAACGTTTACTGGATTTTGCGCAAACCGTAGTTGGCGCTAAAAAAACAGCCGTAGAAGAACAGTTGTGGAGAAGTGACCCTGTTCAGGACAGGATCACCCATGCTTTGGTAAAGGGAATAGACGCTTTTATTATCGAAGATGTGGAAGAAGCCAGAACTCAGGTGGAAAAACCCATAGAGGTCATAGAGGGCCATTTAATGGTGGGTATGAATGTGGTGGGTGATCTGTTCGGATCAGGAAAGATGTTTTTACCACAGGTGGTAAAATCGGCCAGGGTGATGAAAAAAGCGGTAGCCTATCTCAATCCGTTTATCGAAGCTGAAAAAGGAGAAACACAAAGAACCCTAGGAAAGGTATTGATGGCAACCGTTAAAGGAGATGTGCATGATATAGGCAAGAATATTGTAAGTGTGGTACTGGGCTGTAACAATTATGAAATTGTGGATCTGGGGGTGATGGTTCCGCCAGAAAAGATCATTGAAACAGCTATTGCAGAAAATGTAGATGCCATCGGGCTTTCGGGTCTGATCACACCTTCCTTGGATGAGATGGTTTATCTGGCCCAGGAAATGGAAAGGAGAGAAATGGATATTCCACTTTTAATTGGTGGTGCCACTACGTCAAAGGCACATACTGTTGTGAAGATCGATACCGAGTACAAAAATGCTGTGGTTCATGTGAATGATGCCTCCAGAGCAGTTACCGTGGTGGGAGATCTATTGAATAAGAACACATCAGAAGCCTATGTGGCCAATCTTAAAAAGGATTATAAAGATTTTAGGGAAAAGTTTTTAAAAAGAGGAAAAACAAAAAGGTATATCTCTTTGAATGAAGCCCGTAAAAATAAGTTTAAGATCGATTGGGGGCAGTCAAAAATTACAAGGCCCAAAGAAATGGGTGTGCAGGCACTTGAACAGATCAGTTTAAAGGAGCTGTTGCCTTTTATTGACTGGCAACCCTTTTTTATTTCATGGGACCTTCACGGAAAGTTTCCGGAAATTTTAAGTGATAAAGTGGTAGGAGAACAGGCAACTCATTTGTATGAAGATGCCCAAAAAATGATTGACATGATCATTGCCAAACAATTGTTCAAGGCAAAGGGAATTTTTGGTCTTTTTGAGGCCAACACCATTGATGAAGATGATATTCTGATCACTAAAAACAAAAAAGAAATAGCAAGATTCAGAACATTGCGTCAGCAATTGCATAAGAAGGAAGGAGTACCTAGCTATGCCCTGGCAGATTTTATTGCTCCGGCTGATAAGAAACAGGATTATATGGGTGCTTTTTGTGTAGCCATTTTTGGGGCAGATGAACTCGCCGGAAAATATAAAGAAACACATGATGATTATAATGCCATTTTGGTCCAGGCTGTAGCCGATCGTTTTGCTGAAGCCTTTGCAGAATATTTGCATAAGCAGATCAGGACAAAACACTGGGGCTATTCAAAGGATGAAAATCTTAGAAATGAAGAATTGATCAAGGAGGCCTATACAGGAATTCGTCCGGCACCGGGGTATCCGGCTTGCCCTGACCATTTGGAAAAAGATACGATCTGGGAGTTGCTGGATGTTGAAAAGATCATTGGAGTAAAGTTAACCGAAAGCAGGGCCATGTGGCCAGCCGCTGCGGTATCGGGCTATTATTTTGCCAATCCGGAGGCACGCTATTTCGGACTTGGAAAGATCAGAGAAGATCAGGTGATCGATTATGCCAACAGAAAAGGTATCTCTAAGGAAATGGCCATGAAATGGTTACAACCAAATTTATCCGTTTAAACATAGAACAAATAAGTAAGGACTGTTTGTCACATAGAATACGGTCAATAAAAAGTAAGATGAAAGTTACAGAACACATAAAAAACGCAAAAGGGAAAACCTTGTTTTCATTTGAAATCGTTCCACCTCAAAAAGGGCAGAACATTCAGAAATTATATGACAATATTGATCCTTTAATGGAGTTTAAACCTCCTTTTATTGATGTGACCACCTCCAGAGAAGAACATGTTTATATTCAAAAAGAAGGAGGCCTGTTGGAGCGAAAAGTGACCCGTATGCGACCCGGAACCGTAGGTATTTGTGCTTCACTTGATGAATAAATACCAGGTTGATACGGTACCCCATGTTTTATGCGGAGGTTTTACAAAGGAAGAAACCGAATATGTTTTGGTTGACTGTCATTATCTGGGAATTGATAATGTGATGGCCCTTAGAGGAGATGCGATGAAGGATGAAGCCTATTTTATGGCCAAGAATGAAGGAAACAATTTTGCTTCAGAGCTGGTCAGACAGATCAGTGATCTGAACAAAGGAGTTTATCTGCATGATATCGTAGAAACAACCTATAATTCCGATTTTTGTATTGGTGTTGCCGGTTATCCTGAAAAACACATGGAATCACCAAGTATGCAAGCTGATCTGAGAAGGTTAAAAGAAAAGATCGATGCCGGTGCCGAGTATGTCGTGACCCAAATGTTTTTTGACAATAAAAAATATTTTGATTTTGTTGAAGCAGCCCGTAGCCATTGGAATTACAGTACCTATTATTCCAGGTATCAAACCCGTAGCCGTGCAACGGCATCTAAGTGTCTTGCCTCAGGTTTTTAAACTGGACCTTCCCGATGAACTGGTCAGTGCGGTTGAGACTTGCAAAAATAATGAGGCAGTAAGACAGGTGGGAATTGAGTGGGCGATACAGCAATCCAAAGAACTTGTAGAAGCCGGCGTTCCGGTACTTCATTATTATTCTATGGGGAAGTCGGATAATATTAAGAAAATTGCGAGGGAGGTTTTTTAGTATTAATGCTACAATGCTACAATGCTACAATGCTGCAATAGGAATGAATGAATCGTGATGTGACCGCTCAGCGGGCGACTTCAGTTCACCCGCTGAGTTTTCTATTGAGGACCGAAGAAGGCAATGTGGAAATGCTGCAATGCTACAATGCTGCAATGCTGTGAATGCTGAATTGTAATGCATGCAATCGAAGATTCGAACAATGCTGAATTTTTAATCCTATTATCAGAATCAAGTTCCGGCATGCAGTCATCTTCAATTATTTCAATAAATCATTATATCATTTCATCACTGCATCATTATTTTAAATACAGGTATAAGAAAAATAGATTTGCAAATGATTATTCGAGTTAAATAATTCCTTATTTTTGTGGCTTATTCAAAGGACAAGAAATAATTAAACTAAAGAATTATGGCAATAGAAGTAACAGATGCTAATTTTGAGGAGGTTGTATTGAACTCCGATAAACCAGTTTTGGTTGATTTTTGGGCGGCTTGGTGTGGACCTTGCAGAATGTTGGCTCCGATCGTTGAAGAATTAGACAAAGATTTTGACGGTAAAGTTAAGATTGTGAAAGTAGACGTTGATGCTCATCAGGAATTTGCTGCTAAATACGGTGTTAGAAATATTCCAACTGTTCTCGTTTTTAAAGGTGGAGAAGTTGCTGATAAGCAAGTTGGTGTAGCACCTAAAAATGTGTATACTGAAAAATTGAATGCTCTTTTGTAAGAAAAAGTAAGCTTCTTTATAATATTACAGGCTTGATCAGTGAAATGATCAGGCCTTTTTTTATCGCATAAAACCGAGGTCTGCTGATCACTTTTTAATTGAACATTTCTCCTTACTTTTGATCTATGACAAAAGCCGATTTAAACCAAGTCGATAGTATACCCAATATTGAACTGCTTGCCAAGCAGGTCGTGGAAGGGTTTATTACCGGGATGCACAAAAGTCCGTTTCACGGTTTTTCAGTTGAGTTTGCAGAGCATCGCTTGTATAACAAAGGCGAAAGTACCCGTCATATTGACTGGAAGTTGTTTGCCAAAACTGAAAAACTATTTGTCAAGCGCTATGAGGAAGAAACAAACTTAAGAAGTCATATCATTATAGATAATTCAGCATCCATGCATTATCCTATCATGGATACAATCAGTGTTGACAATTACAATAAGATTGGTTTTTCAGTATTGGCAACCGCTGCCTTAATGGAAATATTAAAGAGGCAAAGAGATGCATTTGGATTGAGTATTTATGCTGAAGAAAGCGAATATTTTGCTCCGGCCAAAGGCAATGAGAAACACCGAAGAATGTTACTTGATCAGTTACAGGGAATTTTAAACAAGGGTTCAAAAAGCCATACCGATACGTATAAAGTACTGCATGAGATAGCCGAAAAGATCCATAGAAGATCTTTGATATTTTTATTTACTGATATGTTTCAGTCAGATAAGAAAGAGGAAGACTTGTTTGCTGCCTTGAGGCATTTAAAATATAACAAGCACGAAGTGGTTTTGTTCCATACCTATGACGGGAAAAGGGAATTAAACTTTGATTTTGACGATGTACCCAGAAAATATGTGGATGTTGAAACCGGAGAGCAGATTAATTTATTTGCCGGCAACATTAAAGAAGCTTACAAATTAAAGGTGGAGGAATATTTTAAAAACCTAAAGTACAAGTGTATGCAATATAAAATTGATTATGTGCCTGTAGATATTCATGATGGCTTTGATCAGATATTGACCACGTATATGGTGAGAAGAAGCAAATTTCTTTAAAAATATTCGATTTCCTTTTGACAAATCAAAAAACAGAATTATATTTGCCCCTGCTTAGCAATAAGCGACGCTATTTTAGCAACGGTTTGGTAGTTCAGCTGGTTAGAATACCTGCCTGTCACGCAGGGGGTCGCGGGTTCGAGTCCCGTCCAGACCGCAACTTTTTAAAGTAAAAATAGTTGTGTTGTTAACATTAAGGGTTCAACTCTTAAATAGTTAGCTAATGAAAAACTTCAGTAAACACTGAGGTTTTTTTGTTTTATAGAGTTTCCTGTTTGATTTAGTGCTTACACTACATAATTCATCCTATTTGATTTGAATACAGCTATTTAAGGCCCTTTCTACAAGAATAAGTGATGAGCTCTGAATTACCCAAAAGGGGCGCTAGAAGGGACGGAAAAATCCCGAGGGACGGACTTTATTGTAAATACTGTGCTGAAGTTACGGTCTGGTAAAGAGCATAAAAAAACCCGAATGACGAATCACTCGGGTCATTTGTTTTCCAAAACGGAAAATAAATTTATGATAACTGATTTAAACTTAAAGAGGTTTTCTACCAGATATTATATTGTACAAAATCGATATAATAGCGACAACTAACAGAATATGAATCAAGTTACTGGTTGCCAAACCTTGAACAATGCCAAGTATACCTAAAAGCCATATAATTATACAAATGACCGCGGATAACCAAATAATATTTCTCATTTTTTTAAGGGTTTGATAATTGAATTATAAATAACTATTCCAAATATAACAGCTTTTTTTGAAAACTAAATACTTTACAAGCAAGTTTTTCAGAAAGAAAGTCCCGAATGACTTATTTAGTTAAGTTAATTATATCGAATTTCAATATCGAAGAAATTACCACCAACCTAGTTAGTCAGGCAAAAACTTATTGATATTTTTTTTTGAGGCAATTATTCCAGTAAAGGAAGCAGTAAAGCATCATTCCTCCATATTAAGTCGCACGGAAAACTCAATTGCAGGTGCCCACATGGACAATAAGCCAGGATCATCGGAATACATTGTAAAACGATAGTCATTGGGTAATGCGGCAGTAAAAGTATCAAATCCGAAGGTTTCGCCGGCATGACCCCATGATTGATTAATTAAGTTTATACAACCTAAACCGTAATTTATTCCCATACCCGGTTCCATTTCCCTGAAGTAATCATTTTTAACAAGTGTCATGGTTTCATCCTTCTCAAATAGTTTTCCTTTGTACCATCCGTCGATAAAAATTATCATATCGTCTAATGTTGAAATAATCTCACCGGCAGATCCAGCCATCGAATAAGGCATTTCAACGACATTTCCTTTAAAATGGCCTTGAGCAATTTTTGGAGGAGCATTTTTTGTTCCAAAATAAGTATGATGCATACCTAAACGATCCAGTATATGTTCTTGAATATAATCAGTATAGGTTTGTCCGGAAGTCTCTTCAATTATTTTACCTAAAAAAATGTAATTGATGTTGCTGTATTCAAATTTACTATCAGGAACAAATCTTTCCTTGGAGTTTTTATTAGAAAGGGAGATCAGATCCACAAAAGTAAAACGCAGACTGGCATCTCCATTCTTGGCAATTTCTTCTTCATCACTCCCATTGACAAAATAATCAGGCATTCCAGACGTATGATTTAATAAATTATACACCTTTATTGAATCTATATAATCAACACTGTTGACCATCGCTAAGCCATCATATGATATATCCTTTGGAAGCAAAGTCTTAAAGGGAGTTTTTAAATCAAATTTTCCCTGCTCAATTAATTGTAAAATGGCTGAAGCTGTAAACATTTTAGTCGTACTTCCAATTTCAAAAGGGAGACTAAAATCAATGATTGCGCTATCCTTTCTTCCATCATAACCCATATAGGATGCCATTTTTCCATCCTTTTCAACCTTAACCAGCATGCTGACTTTATTGGTCATGGCTATATCGTGTATTGTAGAATCTAAATAAATCTTTAAAGAATCCGGTAATGGCAACAAGCTTTGATTTTCAACAATGATTTCTTTGTGATCCGATACTGGTCCTTTACAACTAAAATAGAATAGTGAGAAAAACACAATAACCACAATCCCTTTCGCAGCGTTTTTAATTTTGATAAGATTTGTCATAGGAGAAAAATTTAAGAGACAAAAATAATTAAATTAATCGTCATTTTATTAGAAGATATAGGCACTAAATTATAAGTTGAATCAAAGGTTTTTTTGTTTAATTTTAAAAAAAATTTATAATTTTAGAATCATGAAAATTTATGTAAAACGAGGATTAATACTTTTCGCAATAATATCATTTTGCGGCATTTCAAACTCAGAATGTTGGGCTCAAGACTTGCCAACGGAACGTGTGGCATTTAAAAAAGGGACTAGCAGCGCCACTGTTGAAGGTTCAATTTCTGGTCGTGAAACTTTGGATTATCTGTTAAACGTCGGTAAGGGACAGCAAATGAATATAAGTATGGCCTCTGAAAACAGCGGAATCTACTTTAACATAATGGAACCAGGAGAGCTATACGAAGCTATTTATAATGGTTCTGTAAACGGAAATCAGTTTGAGGGAACTACCGATAAAAGTGGAGACTATCGCATACGTGTATATCTTATGAAAGGTGCCCAGAATTCTAGTGCAGACTATCGACTTGAGATGATAGTGGATTGATCGAATACCAATAATGAAGCGATGGTAGCAGACACTAAATATCTTGCTACAGGTTAGATTTCTTGAAAGCAGACAGATGGCCAGCCTACTTCAAAATTTGCTATTGGTGCTTCCGGTAATGTAACTGTCTGGCAGAAGTTCAGAATATTGGGTAAACGAATCCACTCAAAAGACCATGTATATTGTTTGGGAAATTCAAGGCAATAAATGGGTAATGACAGAAAAGACAGATTATAAAATGGGTAAAAATCCTGCTCCTTCTAAGGAATAGAACGTGGGCCAATAATGTGTGTAAGCAATAGCTCAGAAGGGAATTAATTCACTAAAATCATGTCTCATTTAAGAGCTCACCACCTTTTAGCTTTTTAAATATTTGATGTTCAATAAGTTAATGTATGGGTTCGAGTCCCGTCCAGACCGCAATAATAAGTATTAAGCCTGCCTGCCAGCAGGCAGGTTTTAAGGACTAAGGACTAAGGAAAAATTAATTTCATTTAACACTTCCCTGTGGCAAGCGGACTTAAGCCTTAGCACTTAGCACTTAGCACTTAAAAAGAAAACACTGAGGTTTTTTGTTTTATAGAGTTTTCCTAGCCTTATTCCACCTTTTCAATTCAATTTTACTGTTAATTCTTTGTACTTTAAGGATCATATTCAATTTACTTCTTTCAGAAGGTATCCCGCTAAATATTAGATCTAATTCCTTGAAAGAATACATCCAGGTGCATTATTTATCAAGGGTACTATAATAATGAACTAATTTTTTTAACTTACTACACTAAATACAACTATCATGACAATACGATTTTATAGTTTTAATTATAATAATAGTCTGCCTTTTTTTAAGTTCATGTTCTAATTTTGAAAAAGAATTTGGTACCATGATTATTCATGGAGGAACCATTTATACAGTCGACTCTACACAGGCAACAGTAGAGGCAGTTGTCACAAAAAACGATAGAATTCTCTTTGCTGGAAGTTTTGAGGAAGCCAAGAGCTATCAAAATGAACAAACTGAGCTTATAGATTTAAAAGGTAAGACTATGACTCCTGGCTTAATTGAAGGTCATGGTCATTTTATGGGTTTAGGCTATAATGAATTAGAGCTTGATCTTATGAATACAAATAGCTATCAAGATATTGTAGACGCTGTTGCGGCGAAAGTTAAAACGTCTAAACCAGGCGAATGGATTCTTGGTAGAGGTTGGCATCAAAGCAAATGGGATAGTATGCCTGCAATCATTGTTAAAGGATTTCAGACGCATCATTTACTCAGTGAAATATCACCTGATAATCCCGTTTATTTAAGTCATGCGAGCGGTCACGCTGGCTTCGCAAATGCTAAAGCTATGGAAATTGCAGGTTTAACAGGTGTAAGTAAAGAGGGGATCAGCGCTTATAAAATTGAAGGAGGTGAAGTTATTGTAGATCAATTTGGAAATCCGACTGGTATTTTCAATGAACGCGCTCAATCATTGATTTATAAGCATATTCCGGAAAAGACACCAGAAACAGATGTTCAAGCCTTTAATCTCGCTATTGAAGCCTGTTATAAAAATGGTATAACAAGTTTTCATGACGCAGGTATATCAAAAGAAACCATAGCATTATATGATGAGATGAAGTTAGCTGGAAAAATGAATATTAGAATGTATGCTATGCTTACTGGCTGGGATGAAGAATTGCTAAATGAATGGTATGAGAAAGGTCCAAGTATAGATCCGGATCATCGATTTACCATACGTTCTGTAAAATTAAATTGCGATGGTGCTTTAGGATCAAGAGGTGCTTGGCTTTTAGAACCTTACGCAGATCGTCCAGATCACTTTGGCCACGAAACGCTTCCCATGGATTTTGTACAAAAAACAGCAATAGAAGGACTTAAAAACAATTTTCAAGTCTGTTCACATGCTATTGGAGACCGTGCAAATAGAGAAATTCTTGATCGATATGAGTCTGCCTTAAATGAAATGTCTATGTTAGGCGCCGATCACAGATTCCGGATTGAACATGCTCAGCATTTACATCCAGATGACATTCCTCGTTTTGCAGAATTAAATGTAATTCCTGCAATGCAGGCAATACACCTATCTTCAGATAGACCTTGGGCCATTGATCGTTTAGGGGAAAAACGGATCAAAGAAGGTGCCTACATGTGGCAAGATTTATTACAGAGTGGTGTTCCTATTGTCAATGGAACCGACGTACCTGTAGAACCTCTTAATCCAATTGCTAGTTTCTATGCCAGTGTAAGCCGAAAAACACTTAAAGGTAATCCTGAAGGCGGTTATGAGTCAGAACAAAAAATGACACGAGTACAAGCATTAAAATCGTATACTTTAGATGCTGCTTATGGTGCATTCGAAGAAAACATTAAAGGCTCTATTAGTAGTGGTAAGCTTGCTGATTTTACAATTTACAATCAAGATTTGATGACGGTTGAAGAAAATCAGATTTTGAATACTGAAATCGTCATGACTATTTTTAATGGAGAAGTAGTTTACAATAAAACCGAATAATATCGAAAGCACAACAGTGAACTGCATCAATAAACGCGCTATTCATTCCATTTATTTATCTGAAGCGCAATCAATATCCCAACCACTACCAATACGATCTCTCCAATGGCATATCTCATATACTTTAGAGGTCTATTATCATCTGCCATTTTTTTACGGATTTTTCGGAAGAAGGGGATCATTTGGTTCAGTTGTTGTTGATAAATATAGGGAACTTTTAAATGATTGGAGATTGGAGAATGTTGATTTAAGATTTTTGAAGTGAAGTCCTAAACGAAATTGTTGTTTAGATCGGATCTTTTAGTTCAATTCTTTGTTATTGTTTAAAGTGTTCGTGAATCTCCTTTGTCGATTTACGTCAGTGTAGATTGAAAAGCGCGTTAAGAATTTTTGAAGCCCGTAGGCAGGCTTGGAAAAAATTTAGCGCTTTTTAAACGATTTTTATGCGTTCGATAGAAAAGCATAAAAAACACCTCGTAAAAAAAGCTGTCATTCAATATAACAATATAAGACCTCACAATAATCTAAAGAAAATCAGCCCATTGGAGTTTGAAAATCTATGGTCAACAACCAAGGATAGTAACAAACCTAAAATAACTATATTTAATAACGAAATAAATGTCTAATAACGGTCAACGCTATTCAGGGATGTTCAAGGGCCTAGTTTTAAGTACTAAGTAATAATTAATTTCACTTAACACTTAACACCTGCCTTCGGAATGCAGCCTTAACCCTGAGATTTTTCTATTTCTGATATACCTGGAATATCCCTATTTAGTTCTATACAATTCAATGAATATAATCGGTAGGAAATTACAATATCTACACATTTAATTCGTTTTTATTGTTGAAAAAGAATGTACTAAGCTCGGTAACGAGTTTTAATTTGCTATTAAAAGGGTCGACATTTTTATGGATATCAGTGGGCATGGATTAGTTTTATAACTAGCGTATGCCTTATCGAGCTATAAAAATGAATATTAATTTGTAATAAAATGCTATGAAAAAGAAAAACTGTAAAAATCAAACCGGGTATCATTAAATACCTACTAGTTCTGCCATTATTCCTGCTTTCATTTTGTCAAAGTGAATTTGAAGGACCTGCTGATGGTTCAGAAAATAAACTGACGATAGACGCAAAATTACTTGAGCTAATGAAATCTGCAGTTCAAAGTGATTCAGATCAAATCTTGACACAAAATAAAGGTGCCTTGTCCAAGAGTACCATCGCTGAAGATGATGGTCAGTGTACTTATTTCTTATACCCAATGACTTTTGAGGTTTTCTCTGGAGATGATCCGAATCCGGTAATGAAGGAAATCAACTCAGATGAAGAATTAATTGCTTTTATAGAGACCTTTACTTTTGAAAACGAAGCAGTTGCTTCCTCTCCTAATTATGAAATGTATATTTATTTTCCAATTACTTTGTTGGATACAGATGGTTATGAAACAGTTCTAAACAATTTAACGGAATTGGAGGGAACTTTACAAATGGCGGTAGAAGCCTGTGAGAGTTTCAGTGAGGCTTCAATTGCCGATTCAACTAATGGATTAATTGGTGGTTCAAACGGTGGCGCAGATGGTGGTTCAGTGGTGGTTCAACTGATGGTTCTACCGGTGGTTCAGATGATGGCTCAGCGATGGTTCAGCTGATGGCTCAGACGATGGTTCATGATGGCTCTGACGATGGTTCTGATGATGGTTCAGATGATGGTTCAGATGATGGTTCTGATGATGACTCTGATGATGACTCTGATGATGATTCTGATGATGATTCAGATGATGACTCAGATGATGATTCAGATGATGATTCAGATGATTCAGATGATGATTCAGATGATGACAATTTTGCAGATAGTAACCAAAGTGATAATGATGATATTATATATGAATTTTGCGGCAAGAATAATAAAAAGGTTCTAATCTGTCATAAAGGCAAAACTATTTGTATAAGTATAAATGCCATTTGGGGACATATGCAACATCATGAAGAAGATTTCTTAGGAACCTGTGATGATTAAATAGATATCACTCACTATAAAGATAAAAGGAAAACTGCTGAAAGGCAGTTTTTTTTATGAATGGCATTGTATCTGCCTCAAGTCATAAGAGGCTAAAACAAAGGTTTTAGTCATAAGTGTTAGGTTTTAAGGACTAAGGCTTAAGTACTAAGGCTGAGGACTAAGTACTAAGGACTAAGGACTAAGGACTAGAGCCTAAGGACTAAGTTTTAAGTGTTAAGTGCTAAGGAGTGATTAATTTTACTTAAGCCTTAGATCTTAGTCCTTAAGCCTTATAACACTTAACAAAACTATCCATCTCTTTGCGTTGTGATCTGGTAAGGGCCAAATTGTCAATTACATTTTGATTTTAAAATCGATTGTAATTTATGAATCTCTTCCTTAATGGAGTTATATAACATAATTTGACGCTGATTGTGTGAAAGAAGCAACAATGACTCATTCAAAAGACGGTATTTCATAGCTTCTGAAATTTTCTCATCCTCTTTAATGCCAATGCCATCAACAAGATCGGCATCTATGCCCTCCGAGACCCAGCCGTTTTTTAAGGAAGCATGAACCCATCCGTTGGCAAACATATCATCATGCGAGTAAAATGTTTTAACCGCATTAGCTCCGTTCACCTCAATAACGCTGACGAAGCCTTCTACTTTATTGAAGTAATTATTTATTGACCTGATCACTGACTTGTCTTTTATGATGTTAAGATTTGCTCCTGATTTAAGATCAGAAAATGCGGCATCATTAAACTTGAAATCGGCGTAGATCGATTTTATTGAATTGTTTATTTCCTGTGCAACTTCAATTTTTTTCGGGTCTTTACCTTGCAATAAGCGAATAGCCTGATTAGCAGCTTTTAAACGAGCTTCGGCAGTCTTTAATAGATCTCCGACTTGTTGATCATCAAGGATCACATCTTCCAAAAGCCTGCAATAATAGTCTTGTTCCAAAATCTTTTCCTTCCTGCTTTCATTCCAAGTATTGATCTGTAATGCAATCAATATTCCAATCACCACCAAAACAATCTCTCCAAAAGCATATCTCATATACTTCAAGGGTCTATTATCATCTGCCATTTTTTTACGGATTCGTCTAAAGAAATTTATCATAGTTACTATTATCAATGCCTCCGTGCCACCTGGCCTAAGCGCTAAAAATGTCTACCAGACATTTTGTTGAGACTCTGTCCTGGAAGAAGGGGATCATATGGTTGGTTGTTGAAGTCTAAATATAGGTAAAAAATGGTTTTGGTGATGGGGATCATCAAAATAGAAAGACCCTTTTTTAAGGACTAAGTACTAAGTACTAAGGACTAAGGACTAAGGACTAAGACCAAGACTAAGGAAAAAGTAATTTCACTTAACACTTAGGCCTTAACACCTAGGCCTTAACATTTCACTATTCTTGCCAGACTCTGGAATAGCATACGTCTTGCCATCTGCCTTCTATATTTTGCATCAAGACAAACTGTCCACTATAGACTCCTTTAGAATAATATATGGCATACTTACCATCTCTGAATACAACTGGAAGTGAAATCACGGACCTATTATGTCCTTTGAGTTGTTTCAGGGTATGATTTTTAGGGTCACGTATCAGTTTGTTGATGTTTGTAACTTCCATTGTGGTAAACCTGTCAAGGATATAAAGTCTCTCTTCTTCTTCCATTTTAATTGAACCCAAGTTTACAAGGGAGTTACAGATGTCAAACTCGCTTATATAGAACAAGTGCCTTGAAAGAGGTTGATTCAGATCAGAAATGGTTGTTTTAAAATAAACATTGGGAATAGAATCTGCCAAAACAATTTCTCTGAGCACCTGAAGCTCTGATTCATCGATAGATTTTGACTGAGAAATTGCCGACTTATGAGAAAATAGAATTATCAGTCCTAGAAAAAGCTTCAATAATTTTTTCATAACAAAACGATGAATTAAAGGTAAGATTTTTTAATTTGATACTAAATACGTATCAATTATAATCTTTAATTCATTTGCTTTTTCAATTTGCATCTGGGAACTCAAATATCTCCACTCAGCATTGCTGATCAGGTTTCTTAAGGCAGCTTCTCCCCTTGGATCTTTGCTTAACCATTCTATGATTACCCCATAATGAGTCAATCCGTAAGAATTATATCCGTTCTCCGCCAGTATATTGGTCCAATTATTTCTAAAAAGTAAAATATTTTCATCCTCAGATTCACCAAGATTATTTTCAAAAATGCTGTAATACTTGTTAATACCATCTATTACTTTTTCATCATTTATATAGGAGAATAGTCCGGAATTTTTAAGCTCGTTAATAGTCGATGTGACAAGCACTGCCTTAGGTAATCTGGAAGTATGATCAAAGGCAATTTTTAAAAATTGAGGATCAATATCCTCAGGAATAGGCTTTTCCCAATCTGGTATTTGACCTGCATATGGATCAGGAGTTCCAGTGACCATTTCGTTTGCCGGAAGACCGGCATACTTTAATAATTGTTGCATACAGTGATACCTAAACTGATGTTCAGCCTTCTCATAATAAAGGTATTTCAACATCATCATTTACGTCTTCAATGAGTCTATTCAAATATACTATGTACAGACTCCTTTAATTGCCTTTCCTCATTCCAATTATTGATCTGCAACGCGATCAATATCCCGATCACCACAAGCACTATTTCCCCAATGGCATATCTAGCGTACTTTAAAGGTTTATTATCATCTGCCATTTTTTTACGAATTTTTCTAAAGAAGGGGATCATAGGTTCGGTTGTTGGATGTTAAATATAGGGAAAATCAAGTGAGGTAACGGCTTTTTGCTTGATAGACCTTATGAATGAAATTTAGTTCATTGTATTGGAGAATATGCAATAATTATTTAATCTTTGCCGAGTTCAAAAATGTCAATTGAAAATGGACATCATAGGCTAGCTCTTACAAACAAAAAAATGAAATTAAACACTATTCTTGGTCAATTACGAATCCTTGCTATTCTGGAGGGAATCTCTTACCTCTTATTGTTGCCAACCGTTATTCTTAAGTATGGATTTGACATGGGACTCCCAAATAAGATCGTAGGAAGCATTCACGGCTTATTATTCATCTTGTACAGCATTTGGGTGGTCTATTATGCGATAAAAAAGAGGTGGAACCTTATGAAAACACTCATTTGTTTGGCGGCGTCTTTATTTCCTTTTGCGACATTTATAGTGGACCAAAAAATTCTTAAATTCGAAACTGAAGACGGACCGATTGCCAATAAGGAACTGATCTAAAACCCAAAGGTTATGAAGTTAATACTTCGCTAGCCCAGGATTATTTAAGCATTGTAGCATTGCCATCAATACCACTTAAACAACTATTCTGTCATTTCTGTCGTCTTGCAGACATATTGTGTTTCGTCGATCAAGGCCTTTATCCCTTTCTTGATTTTGTCGATCAAAAAGTCGCTGCCACCAATAAAAGAAGGAGGAATATTTTGGATGTAATTTAAGGTGTAATTGACTGCCAAAGTCTGCTCTTTGTTCAATTGGAAATATCTCGATATCGATATTGACATTTTACTCGTTTCCTGAAACATGACCTTTCCATATTGAAAATTATGTTGCACTACGATAAGGTTAGGGGATAGCCCTAAACCATCATATTTTTTGAAGTAGTTTTTTAGTTTTGGATATTGGTATTCAAATTCTTCAGGTGAATAAAAATGTAACGTATAGTCTATTTGCGGTGCACCAAAACCAACTGAAATATGATAGATACTATCAATTCTCTTGATTTTTGCGGCTGGCATGGTTTGTGAAATAAAGCCAGGATCAGCCAATCGTTCTTCTGAAAAAAAATCAATTGGTTTATCTAAAACATAGGCAACTTTGGTCAACAAGACATCATACTGTTCTTCGCCCTTATGTTCCCAATAGTCATAAAGGTCTAAAGGTTTTGCATGATCAGGAAAAGAGAAAGAAGGTGCTTCACTTAAAGGCCCCTCGTTAGCATTTCTTTTGAGCAAGGAATGAAAGAAAAAGATACTATCGCCTGTATAATCCTCTTTCGGAAAATTAAATTCAAGCGTTTCAATGTTTTTCCATTTTAACTCATGTCGCTGTTGGGCGACAGAAGTCAAAGCAAGTAAAAAAAACATGTACAACAATGAAGATTTGATCATAGCTTGAAAAATACATTATAAATTATGCGTCAGTCAGTAATTTCAATTTATTTGCTGCTAAAGTAGTATTTTCAAAATAAATATTCCAATTGAATAATGATTCAATTTAAAGTTTAATCCCATTTATTTTAAAGTCATTAAAAGGTTGCCATCTTATTAATCTTAAAAAAGGGGATCATAGGTTTGGTTGTTGAATGCTATATATAGGGAAAAATTGATTTCAGATTTCAGATTGGAGAATGAAGATTTTGAATATGTCGATGCCTAAATAGTACTGACCACTTTTGAACTATTTATTAATCTATTATATGTAAAGGTAATCTTTTCATTTTTTAGCCCATTTGCTTTTTCATTAATTATATTTTCAAATTGTATAGGACTTAATTTATTCAATGCTCTATGTGGCTCTGATTAAATGCTTTCCTAAACGCTTTTAAATTTGCCATTTTTGAATTGTTTTTAAATCCAAAAACGGTCATCTTTTTTCAGGCATCGACAGTTCCTTATTCACCTCCTGAAATAAAGAAATGGATGATTGAAAATAATCATTTTCGGCCATTACATGTTTCCTTTGAACTATAATTTCTTCATATTCGATAGTTCAATAAACTTATGGTTTTTTGAAGACATATAATGTAGCCTTTTCATCACAGACGATGTAAATACTGTTGTCTGTTACTGCAATACCTTCAGGTTGGGATACCTTAATTCTAAAAGATTCGATCAATTCACCACTTAAAGTACATTTATTTACTGTTCTATTTTGGTCACTGAGAATCCAAAGCTGATTAGAAGAATTTTCATAAAAAATTCCTGAATAATCGGCAGCAAAGCTAAGATCATACTCTGATAAAACAGAAAAATCATTTCGAAGTCTGATTAATTTTCCTGGATTTTTTTCATTTAGAATAAAAATTGTGTTGCTATTGTTATCAAAAGTAACTCCTTCGATGCCACTATTGCGATCATAATTTTTATAGGTAATTTTATGCTTTGAAGATGTTCCTGTTACCATATCTAAAACAATAATTTTCTTCTTTGATTCCTCTGCTAATAAAAGTTTATGTTCAATATAGGTTGAAACGCCTTCCAAATTCGATCCTTTAAAATCAAAGGTTTCGGTCACATCCCCTGTAAGGGATAATTTGTAAACAATTGAAGTTTTATCGCTCACTGTATATAATGCAGTACCTGAATCATTAATTGACAAACCGGAAGGTTCAGGAACATGAATCTTATACGAAGCTTTTAACTCTAAATCAGCTTTCTTATGATCATCACAGGAAGTAGTGATAATTATTCCGAGAAAAATAATATATTGCGTTTTTTAATAGTAGCATTTGATGATGATGTGTTTGTGGTTTTCACCAGTTCCGATATAAAAGTTGACTTTTTTATATCTCTTTGATACTAACGCAAATTATCGTGATTTTCTTTGCCAAATCTTTCAAATAGCAGACCAATTATTTCGTTTGCAGTGGATTCAATGGCCTTATTAGAAATATTTATTTTTGTAAATCCTCCTCTTTTAAATAGGAATATTCGCATATTGAAGTTCTTGACCAACAAGTTTTGGATCAACGTAATTCGTGTTTGATAAATTGCCAAAATTTTTCCATCGTTTCTGTCGCTGGATCACTAAATGGTTTAAGTTAATATCCAAGCCAAAAACTCGATTCTTATCAATTTCGAATAACTCTTTTGGAGGATCGATACCTTCTATAAGTGGTACATTTGCTACCTTCCATCCAAACATTGCCATATATACACTTAATGGTGTTTTTCCGCATCTCGAAACACCTGTAACAACAATATCTGCATCATGAAGGTTCTGTGCATTTAGACCATCATCGTGATTGAGTGTATATTCTATAGCTTCGATTCTCTTGTAATATTGAGCATTTATTTTATGATAAAGACCGGGAGTATTAAGAGATTGTAATCCAAAATCTTTTTCTATTATATTGGCAAGACCTCCCATAAGATCTGCCTGTTTTACTTGTTGTTTTTTACATTCCTCGATCAAGAAATTTCGTAAATCAGAATTTACCATGGTATGGGTCAGTATTCCATTCGCTTTTTTAACCTTTTTAATTACCTCAAGGATCTTCTTTTCTGTGCGCACATCAGGAATCAATTTAACCTTTAAACTATTTTCCGGATACTGAATAATTAAAGTTTGAACTATTGTATGTCCGGTTACACCTTTACCACCTGAAACTACAAAAATTGATACGGAATCATTATCTGGGTTCTTCATAATTTTGAACTTTAGTTAACATACAAATGTAGTGATAGCTGGAATAATTCATAGCAGTATGTCTAATAAGTCAATCGCTTACAAGCGAAGTTCAAAAGTAACTAAGGAAGTAATTTAATAATTACTATAACACTTAACACTTACACTTAGGACTTTCACTTAGCGCTTACATTAGCTTTAAGCTAGCCTTAACACATAAGCCGTAACACTAAACTACAGTTTTTACTCGGCATCACTTTCAGCAGATAAAAATGTTTTACTTTTTTTACTAAGCAGATCAAGAAATTCTATTTCATGACCATAGTTTAACAAGTCAAAATCAAAGGCTTCGTCTTCAACATATCTAATGAATTCTTCTACACGATGCTCAGGAATATCAAAATTCTCGACTAAAAAGGTAGAACCAAGATAATATTTAATAGATTTTACCGGTACTTCCGGAACTCCGGCGGCTTTTTTATCTTTCACTTCAGATCTAAAAAGCGGAATCAATAATTGATCTACAACGTTTACAACATTTAAACCATTTACCATAGTTTTACCTTGTGAGTTCCTGTCTAGATTTTTAATCTGACTTTCTGTTATCATCACTTAATTCATAAGCATCCGTGCTTTTTATTCCAAAATAGATAGCATCAAGTTTAGGGCTAAATGTTTCTAACGTTATTTAGCATCTGTTATAATGTTACCGGTAAGTATTTTGGTTTCGACGACAACTTCATCTAAGATGTTCATTTCTTCAATTAAAAAAATACTTATTTCTTTTGATTCTAAAATGGCTTTATTGATCCTAACATCAATGTTTTGATATTCTAAGGCCTTAATTTCTAAAAGATCATTCAAAGCTACTGCAATTGTAAACTCACCATTTTTATCAGTGACCGTGCCAATATTTGATGAGGTGTTATAAATGGTTATGCCTTCAATATCATTGCCTTCGACAATAATTTTTCCGTTTACAATTTCACGTTTCATATCTTGAGAAAAAGCAAAAAAGCTGATACAAAACACAAATAATGATAGTAATAGTTTCATAGTTAAAAGTTATACTATAAAAATACTCATATAGTGTTCAATTATAACATGAATACATGTAATTTTTTGTTAAAACAAAGGCTTATTTAAATTGTACTGAGTTTTACTAAAATATTTCCTTTAGAATCGGAAGAGCCAGGCCATTATAATGGCCATGTTGTCTCTTTTCCGTTTATACTTTAGAGGCCCGTTATCATCTTCCATTTTTCCTGCCTCGCCGCAGGTAGGTTTTAAGTACTAAGGACTAAGTATTAGGGACTAGATAAGGACTAGAAGGACTAAGTACTAAGGATTAAGGACTAAGGACTAAGTGAACATCCCTGAATAGCGTTGACCGTTATTAGACAATAAAAATTAGTAGGCCAATCAAAAAAAGAATGAATCCTAGAGGTATTTGAATCAATTGTGCAACTTGCTGATATTGGTACTGAGTATCTTAGAGATCATAAGAAGCATCGAGAATTATTAACCTTAAAACTTTATATTATGAATATCAAAAAAGAAGATCTTCCGGTAGTCATGGAGGCGCCCGATTCAATTTTACGCAACCAGGGCGGGTTTGGAGGCATGGCGATAGCCTATAATGAATTGCCAAAAGGAACCGACTTTAGACCCTTGCTGAATGGTTTGAACAATGACAGTTGCCATTGTCCACATTGGGGTTATATTGTTGAGGGTGCCATTCGAATTTTTTACGATGATCATACAGAAGAGGTAAGCAGGGCCGGGGATGTGTATTATTGGCCTGCTGGTCATACAGGGATTGTTGAAGAGGATGTAAAATTTCTAGAATTCAGTCCTCAAAAGGAATTCAAAGAAGTTATGGAACACATAGGTAAAAAAATGTCAGGGTCAGCCTGATAGATCGATTTGGCGATACCCGGGTATTTTGCCTAATGACATAGCTCTTTATGACCAAGGCTTTCAGAAATTTGGATACGGCACGGTTATTCGAATTGGAATAACCGTGTTATATGCTGTAGGTACATAGCTCATCAAGATTTATTTCTTTTCCAACTCCGTATCGATCAGACTAATGATACTATCGCATAAGGGAATGAACCCGTACCCGTTGATTATTTATTTCCATTTTAGTGAAGTATGCAATATCTCTTATTCTTGATATGAGGTCTGAATTATTCGACATCTCGTTAAGGTCGAATCTCAAATACTTATTTTGAGATACATCTGCACGATTCTTCGGAAGAAATTGTTGATAAATAGTGCCTTTAAAATAGCCACTCACGATTCTTTCGTAGTCTTTTAGATCTTCGTTCCAAGTATTGATCTGTAACGCAATCAAAATCCCAATCACCACCAGAACGATCTCACCAATAGCATACCTCATATATTTTATGGGTTTGTTATCATCTGCCATTTTTCCTGCCTGCCGCAGGTAGGTTTTAAGTACTAAGGACTAAGTATTAGGGACTAAGGACTAAGGATTTAAGGACTAAGTACTAAGGGTTAAGTGTTAAGAACTTAAGTTGAACATAGAAGGCTGAATTTATAATTTGATGATGTTTCATGGCAACCATACAATGATAAAATATTTAGGAAAAATTCAAAATAAAACTAGAGTTAGAAATTACAATAAAATCATAAAAGCAAATGAGATTACACTTACCTTTAGATTAGAAAACAATTCATATGGTTTGCCTTTTTTATGGCAGGTGACTTGATGAAAAAAGTAAATTAAATTTTAATATGAAGCCAAATATCACTGCTAAATACTTAAAAAAACGATGAACATTCTTGATGGCGTTAAATCAGCCGATATAAAAATCACCAAAGAGGTAAAAATCCTGAGTGATATGGTCAAAGATCCCAGTCTGTCAATTGTTGACCGGATTGAGTCTTTTGAAGATATTATGTCTATTGAAATTGGTGATACTTCCTTGAACAGGGCACGTAATCTTGAAAGGGAATTAAATATTCGGCAATTGTATATTAAGTATGAAGGCGAAAATCCTTCAGGTACCCAAAAGGACCGGATCGCTTTTGCACAGGTTCATGATGCCTTACGGAGAAATTACAGCGTTATTTCACTGGCTACTTGCGGCAATTATGGTGTTGCAGTGGCTTATGCGGCTTATCTGGCAGGAATAAAATGTAAAATATTTATTCCTGAATCCTATCATACCGAACGCATTAAGGAGATGGAGAATTTTGATGCGGAAATTATCAGATTGCCCGGCACTTATGAAGATACAGTAACCGAATCGAGTAATCTTGCAGTAGTAAACAGGTGGTATGATGCCAATCCGGGAGGAGCCAACACTTCTTTACAAATCAATGCTTATGCAGAAATTGCCAACGAAATTTATGACCAATTACGCGATGCACCCAAATACATTGCTTCGCCTGTTTCAAACGGAACTTTACTTGCTGGTGTTTATCGTGGTTTTGTAAGCCTTTACAAAAGGGGAAGAACATCAAGGATTCCCATGTTTATTGCAGGTTCGGCAGCTTATAAAAATCCGATTATTTCCTCTTTTAAGATGGGATTAGATACCTGTAAAGATATTGATCCGAAACAGGTTAAAGAAACTGTGATCAACGAACCTTGATCAACTGGCATAGTTTTGACGGAAACGAAGCCTTGTATGCCATCAACCAATCTGGTGGTGAAGCACATCATATCAGTGATAAAAAAATGAAGGAAATGAGCAGTTTTCTTCTAAAAAAAGAAGGTTACAGGATTTTACCGGCATCAACATCCGGACTGATTGCCTTGCTTGAGATGCATGAAAAAAATGAAATGATTAACGACAGATATGTCGCAATTTTAACCGGAAAATATTAAACAATGAAAACAACAATTGATGGGAAAGCTCTTGTATATTGTGATGGAGCATTCAATACACCCAATGGAAAAACTGCACATGGCCTGGTACGGTTTACAGAAAGATATGAAGTAGTTGGTGTTCTTGATCACAATATGCCGGACAAGGATGCCGGTTTGGTACTTGATGGGAAAAATAATGGAATCCCGATTTTTAAAGATTTAAAAGAGGCTTTGTCAAAACTTGGAGCAGATAATAAACCAGCATCTTGGTAATTGGTCTGGCTCCTGATGGCGGACGACTTCCGGCTGAAGCTAAAATAACCATTAAAGAGGCCTTGGAACTGGGAATGAATGTGGATAGCGGCCTGCATGATTTTCTTTACAAAGATGAGGAATTGATGGCCATTGCGAAAGAAACAACTGTCGTGTACGTGATGTGCGCCGAACACCTGATCGGGATCGAGCTACATTTCTTTACCGGGAAAATTGAAGAAGTAGATTGTTTGAAGATTGCCCTTCTGGGTACTGATTCGGCCATCGGAAAAAGAACAACTGCCTGGATCATTGTTCATGCATTCCGAAAAGCCGGATTGAAAGCCGAAATGGCAGGTACCGGTCAAACTGCCTGGATGCAGGGTGCAAAATATTCTATGATCATGGATAGTTGTATCAATGATTTTGTTTCGGGTGAAATTGAACATGCAGTTCATGAAGCCTGGAAAAACGAATCACCTGATCTGATTGTCATTGAAGGCCAAGGCAGCCTGATGAACCCGGCCTATCCCGGAGGTTTTGAGATTCTGGCAGCAGGTCGTCCCGATTATGTGATTCTTCAGCATGCCCCGAAACGTTTTGAATATGATGGATTTCCTGGTTATGCGTTGCATCCCATCAAAGAGCAAATCAATGCCATTGAAATCATTTCAGGTAAAAAAGTCATTGCCATTACGGTAAATCATGAAGAAATGACAGAAGAAGAAATTTTGCCTGCCTGTAAAAAAATTACAGAAGAAACCGGATTACCTGCCTTTGATGTGCTAGAATATGGAGCTGACGAATTGGTTGAACTTTTAAAATCTTATATAAAATGATCACACTCGAATCGTTCAAGGTATTAAGGAAACTCTCGGTAAAAAATATTCATATCGAACCAAAAAAGGTTAAAGCTGCTTATTGTGTTGAAAAATTTTCAGGCGAAACAGCTTCTTTTGAATTGATTTATTCTTATGAGCATGCTTATTTCAGCAAGAAAAATCCTGAAGATGTGAATCTAGCCTCGATGATGCTTGCCCAGGTAGCCCTGAATTACGGTTTGTTTTTTGAGACCATTGAATTTGATGGTCTTTTTGATAAAACCGATCAGCAGTTTATCAAGGACATGATGGAAAACACATCACGTGAAATCCTGACCAATAAACTGCTTATTAAAAATGAATTTTTAAAACCACCTTTTGACAGTTTGAAAGCTGAAAAAAGAGAACGATATACACAGGCGAAACTGGTTTTTACAAATACCCAGTTTGACAGCTTAAAACTGTCTAATGAAGAAACAGAAACAGATCTGAACAAATATGCCATCCTGAGCAGTGGCGGAAAAGACAGCCTACTGACTTATGGCATCATCAAAGAAATTGGTGAACCATATCCTGTTTTTATCAATGAAGCCGGGCAGGCACTGGTTTACGGCAGTAAATTCACATCGGTATTATAAAGAAACTGAACCAAATACCGAAAAACCCTGGTGCAACAGTGACCGGTTATTCAACTGGATGCTGAAGCAATTTCCATTTATCAAAGAAAATTATGCAAGTATCAGGGCCGATATTTATCCAATCCGGCTCTGGACGGTTGCTGTATTTCTGTTTGGGGTGCTTCCCGTCGCCCGAAAAAAAGGTATTGGAAATATTTTGATTGGTGATGAATATGATACCACTGTAAAAGGAAATTTGGAAGGCATCACTCATTACAATGCCCTTTACGATCAAAGCAAATATTTCGACAATGCGATGACCCGCTATTATCGGAAAAAAGGATGGAAAATATACCAGTTCTCCATGCTGCGAAGTCTGTCGGAATTGCTGATCATGAAAGTATTGATCAAACGATATCCCGAACTGCAAAAACACCAGGTTTCCTGTCATGCTGCTCATGAGGTTGATGGAAGAATGTATCCCTGCGGAAAATGTGAAAAATGCAGACGAATTATTGGGATGATCAAAGCACTTGATGAAAATCCGGAAAAGTGTGGTTATAATGAAACCCAGATCAAAAACGGACTTGACGCAATTTGTCTTCAAAATCGGTAAAACAAATTGGCAGCGATGCGGCTCATTTATATTATCATGTTGCTTGATAAAAATCTGATTGAACGAAATGAATTTACGCTGAAAGTGGCAAAGGAACATCCTGAAATTATGAAACTCCGGTTCGATCAGGAAAGAAGTAATCTGGAAGATATACCAAAATATATTCGAAAACCATTGTTTGATATTTTAACCCAGTATGCGGATGGTGCTGTGAAAAGAATAAACAACCAATGGGTTGATATAGAAATTAATGATGATTTTTTAAACGAAACAAAATATAAATTTGATGAAAAATAAAGAAAAATATCCTGAATATATGTGGGCTACATTAACATGGCCTGAAATTGAAGAACGCTTAAAAATGTTGATACAGCAATACTTCCCTGTGGAGCCATTGAACAACATGGCCCACATTTGCCGCTTGGATGTGGATTTTTTTGATGCCGATTATATGGCCCGAAAAGTGGCCGAAGCCTGTCAGGATCCAAAACCATTTGTACTGCCTCCTATTCCTTATGGTGTGTCATACCACCACAGTGATTTTAAAGGAACCATATCTGTTACCAACAATGCTTTATCTGCACTTATTTATGATATCGGGATGAGCCTGGCGCACAATGGCATAAAAAAAATGATTATCCTGAACGGTCATGGTGACAATGTACCGACACTGACCTATGCTGCCCAAATGATCAACCGGGATGCCAAAATATTTGTTTGTGTGGAAACCGGTGAAACCAGTGATGTGGATTTATACAATCTGATTGAAACACATAATGACATCCATGCCGGTGAAATTGAAACCAGTACTACACTGGCCATAAGACCCGAACTGGTCGACATGGACAAAGCAGTTGATGATACACTGGACCTGGATAATGAATACCTTGATTATACATCCGAACGCGGCGTAAGCTGGTATGTGCATACCGAACACCTTACCAAATCGGGAGTGATGGGCAATGCAACAAAGGCAACAGCAGAAAAAGGACATCAAATGTGGGAGATCATGATCCGTAAAATGGCCGAATTTGTTGAAACCATTAAAAATACACCCATCCGATAAATTATATCAAAACAGGTACTAAAATGAAAATTACCCACATTGAATATTTCAGGCTGGATATGCCACTTGGCAATTCCTTATACCATTGCTTATGAAACGGTGAGCAAAACCACCAATATTATTCTGAAACTAAATACGGATAAAGGAATCACCGGATGGGGTTGTGCGGCTCCTGATCCTGAAGTTACCGGTGAAACACCTGAAGATGTTATCCATAATATTGAAAATGTGATTACCGGTTTATTAGAAGGTCAATCTCCATTTCAGATTGCAAGGATCACACATCTGTTAAAGCAATTGTGTCCAAAGGCTTCTTCAACCATGGCCATGGTTGATATTGCCTTATATGATTTAATGGCACGAAAAGCAAAATTGCCTTTATACCAATTACTTGGAGGTTACAGAAATGAAATCCCAACAAGTATTACCATTGGGATTTTACCACTCAAGGAAACCATTGAACAGGCGCAGTTATTATTTGAAAAAGGGATTTACCATCATCAAGTTAAAGGGTGGATTGAATTTGGCTGAAGATATTGAAAAAATCATGAAACTACGCGAAAATCATGGGAATGAATTTCTGCTTCGCTTTGATGCCAATCAGGGTTATAGCGCCCGCTGAATCGATTGAATTTATCAACAAAACAAAAAGTGCAAAAATTGAAATTCTTGAGCAGCCAACAAAGCAGAAAAAATGAAGCACATTTGGGTGAAGTAACCCAAAACACTAGATATACCTGTAATGGCAGATGAAAGCATCAAAACGTTAAAGGATGCTTTCAGGTTGGCCAGCAACAACTTAATTGATATGGTGAATATCAAGATTATGAAAGTGGGTGGGATTCTCGAATCACAACACATTAATTCTGTTGCCAAAGCTGCCGGTATGGAAGTAATGGTTGGTTGTATTGATGAATGTGCCCTTGGGTATTTCAGCAGGGCTCCATTTTGCGCTGAGCAGACCAAATATTGAATATGCAGATTTGGATGGACATCTCGATTTACTTGAATGATCCCTTCACCGATTTATTTGATTTAAAGAACGGAATTCTCTATCCGTCCAAACACGATGGATTAGGAAAAATAAAGCTTTAGTTGGCAGTATTTTTATGAACAAGCATTTCTAAAACCAAACACATTTTGTTAAAATATTTGGAAGTGCCCCGTCTTTGCTACAGGAAGTTTATCATCTGCCATTTTTCCTGCCTCACCGATAGGCTGGTTACGGATTTGACTGAGCAAAAAATTTTACTAAAATGACGACAATCAACCCTTCCGTTGACAGCAATCACCAATACTCATAATTACTTCGTTTAACTTTATCCGGTTAATTTATACTCTGTGACTATGAAAAGGTCTATTTATTTTTCCGTATGCTGGCTGATACTGCTTTCAGGTTATTTAAATGCCCAGACAACAAGCATCCCTGACAATAATTTTGAACAGGCCCTGATCGATCTGGGGATCGATTCGGATGGAGAAATAAATTGAACTTGCTTTTAGATTGAAAAACCCGGTGCTTGCACCGGGTTTATTGAATTTGAGTAAGCTTAGAGCTGGGGCAATGCCATTCTGCGTGATTCCTTTATGTTTTGAAATGGAATCCAAGCCCCAAAAACTGTGTTTAGTAAAAATTAGTTGACAGGTTTGATATTTGATGTTCAGCGTGAGGATTCAAGTAAAAACCGCTCATTCCCTTTAAGCCCGAGAACAAAGGCGTCTTGATAACCATCTTTTTTCATTTTTTTCAAATGCGAGAGCGCCTCCTTTTGGGATTTAAAAACTCCTGAATAAAAACGGTTAAACCCATCCTCATAGCGATGGTTAAACAAACCTGCTGAATCTGTATAGGTACCTGTTTTTACATTTTCCTGGAAAGCCCCTATTTGCACTGTATACATGATATCGTTTTGATCAAAATCATAGGCTGCTCCGGTCATCTCAGCTCCATAGACCTCTTTGATGCGCTCAATTTCAGACAAGTTTTCAGCCTCTAAAAGAATTTCCATATCTTTTAGGGTAGCCGCTTTTTCTGCAAGTAAGGCTTCCACATCAACCGATTTATAGGCGGCAACATAATCCTGCTTTGAAGCAGTGGCTTGTACATCCAGTTTAATGGGAGTAGATGGTTCGTTATCAATTACCTTAGCGGCGAAAACATTCAGTTCTTCACCAGCTGTCTCGAATGTCCGACGCAAAATACAGTACATTACTATCATCGACAAATGGAGAAAGTTCACGTTCAGCGGTATTAATTTTTGAGCCTAGATTCTCAGGTTTTCCATAGGTTCCATTTTCCAATAGATCAACCATAAAAAGATCTGTTTTCCCTGTTGATTCAGGTCCGTCAGAAACAAAATAAAGTTTTGTATCGTCCCCGTTAAGGGCAGGATATCCGGTAGAATGATTTTTACCATTAATAGGAAGCATCTCGAGGTTTACCCATTCGCCAGTTTCTGTGACGCTTGCTTTGAACATCTGAAGCTGGACCGATTTCTTGATCTTTAAAGCTGTCTCATTCTTTTTATTCGCCTTTAGTTTTTTGTTGGCACTAAAGTAAACTGTCTTTTGATCTTTTGTATAGGATATCATATCTTCCTGAATGTCAAAATCAGGATCGGCAAGTAGCATATCATCTACTTCAAGCATCTCACTATCAGAAACATATACATCATTTGCTTCTGAAACTCGCATCTTTGCTTCAGTTTTTTCTTCAGTAAAAGAATTTCCTAAATCAGCATAGGACATGTTGAAAACGTCATCAGTTACTGGCATAAACATCTTGTGAATTTTGGGCAAACATTCCGAATGGAACAACTGCCAAAATCATGGTCATTATTTTTTTCATCGATCTATTTTTTAGAGAAATCAAAGAGGGATTTGAATTCGGGTTAAGACAGTTACAACATAATAATTTATTTATACACCTGATTATCCGATACTTATTAGTTATTAAGAAACTTATTAACGATTAATGGCAGACATTTAGCCTCTAAAAATGTAAGTCTTTGAGCTTTTTTTATTTCAGATTTTACCATGTAAAAAACACTATCCCTCATATGAATATGCTACTTTCAGAACTAATATTTATTTTTAAACAAACTTTTATCTAACTTGCCTGAATAGCCTTACAAACTATTTTTTAAGGATGGACCTAAGTTTGATTTCTCTTTCAATTTTCGGATCACCTTGCAGCTTCTGTTTTCGTGTTTCTTACGCATAAAAAAGGAAACCGACGAAACAAAAGCCCTGCTTGGGTCTATTATTTATCTTGATTTACTAGAATAAATGTGACGAGCAACTGAGTAATGACAGGTAGAAACAACCACTTGATCATTAACCTTCTGTCCTCTATAAAAAATGGATCATACCACTGCATTTGAAGGTTGATTTTGAAGTTTGCCTTCGACAAAATACATTTTCATCATACCCTTGTTCTTGGCATCTATTTCGCCTCTGAAGGAACATTGGTATTGATCTTTGATAAGCTGGTAGGTGTTATCTGAAATGTTGATCTTACCGGGTTCAGAATTAGATTCCATACGTGAAGCGATGTTTACGGTATCTCCCCAAATATCATAGGCAAATTTCTTTTTACCTACCACACCGGCTACAACCGGTCCTGTGTTGATGCCGATACGGATGTCAAAACGGGTCATGGCATCGGGGTCGACTTTTTTAGATTCTTTGACAAACTCCGCTATTTCAAAAGCGGCCTCGACCATCTGAATAGGATGGTCTTTAGAAGGAAAGGGTAGATCCTCCCGCACACATATAGGCATCGCCTACGGTCTTGATCTTCTCCAGCCCATGCTTTTCAATGATGTCGTCAAATTTTGAGTAATAGTAATCAATGCTATCGACCAGCTCTTCAGGAGAAAGTTTGTCGGAATAGGCTGTAAAGCCTTTAAAGTCAGTAAACATAACACTTACCGAATCAAAGCGTTTGGCTTGAACCTTCCCCTTGTCTTTAAGTTCTTCAGCTGTTTGTTCAGGCAGAATATTCAGTAAAAGCAAATCTGATCTTTCCTTTTCATTTTCAACGAGAAGTTTGGCTTTATTGACAAATTTATTTCTACGATATAAGCCAATGGCCACAACGATGATGAGTAAAAGACCAATTCCAGAAGCCAGGGAAATGAGTTGTTGGTTTTTTTTCTGTTGGTCAAGCAGGTCAACTTCGGTTTGTTTCTGAGATACTTCGTAATTGGTTCTTAGATTAGCCATTTCCTGAACAGCCGAAATATTGGTTACACTATCACGGTAAATGATGTGATTTTTATAGTTTTTCAGTGACTCCTCAGTCATTCCTCGTAACTCGTAAAGTTCAGAAAGCTGCAGATAGGCTTCACCGATCTGATCTTTAAGACCATATTGTATAGCCAGGTCAAGGCTTCTTTCTGCATAAGAAAAGGCCTGGGCCCAGTCTTGCTTTTTTGCGTAGATATCTGACATGTAAGTAAGGTATACTGAAACAGGATAGTAGTCTTTAATTTCTTCCAGGATGATAATGGCTTCGTTGATATTTTTTTCTGCTAGGTCATCTTTTCCTTGCTCGGCATATACCATTCCAATGTTCCCAAGGTTATATGCAGTGCCTATCAAATAATTTTGATTCTTAAAGATAGATCCGGATTCTTCAAAGTATAATAAAGCTTTATCAAAATTCTCATTATAGAAAGCGTCATCTCCAGCATTTAGCAAAGCTGTTGCTAAGGAAATCGAGTCATCGGAATCCATTAAAATTTCAATAGCACTGTTATAGTAGTTTTCGGCATTCGCAGAGTTACCCATTTCAGAATAAACATCTGCTACAGCCATTATTGCAACACCTTTTTGCGTATTTAGATTTCCTTTCTCGGCCATTTCAGCAGCCTTGAAATAGGAATCCAGGGCTAAGTTCAAATTTCCAAGAAGTCGATTCGCATTTCCTGCATGTTCATAACCTCTGCAAGTATATATGATGCTAATTTCTACATTTGAAAGCGCATTAATTCTTCAGCGAATTATAGTGATAAGGAGTAATTATTGATCTCATTAAAAGATAATTCATTGAGTAATTCTAATTTTTGAATTCCATCGAGCTTATTTTGATTGTAGATGACTACAAGACTATCAGCAATTCTTTGATCTTGGGCATAGATCATTTGACCCTGAAGACAGAAACAAAAACAAAATGCCAGGACCTTATACACAGTTTTTATGAATTTTACTTTAGGTATTTGAATGTGCTTTTAATTTTGGATCAATGGAATAGTTGCGAGCTATATTATTAGGAGGCTGCAAGGCAACCGAGAATTGAATGGTATAAACATCCATTTGATCTTGTGTCACAGAATCTTTGACCTTATATTTAACTTTTCCTGAATTACCAGGACTTTGATTTGTTTCTCCGCTAAAAAAATCAACATCATTATCAATATTTGGTTCATAAACAATGCCTGTAATTTTAACGGTACATGAGTTATTATCTGTGTGGTCTCCTTGCCAAGTAACATTTTTGTCAATATATACATTTGACTCAAAGTCTGTTCCTGATCCAGTAGAAGGTATATCAGTATTGTCGTCAGATAGATGGCAATAATTCAAGTTATCACCGGTAACTTTTCCTTCTGGGTTAGCATAAAGAGCATCATCGATTTTTAAAGTTATTGTAATATCGTTTTTTCCCATAATAGTAGCTGAATTTAAATAATTAATACTAATTTTTATAAATTGAATATAGGATTTAATGGCTTATTAAATATACAAAAGAGGACAAGGAGCTATTATTTGTGTCCGAAACTACCCATAAATTTATCCAAACAAAATCCTTAAAACCTATTTCGAAGCCAGTTCCACTTTGATGAGGTCTATCAATTCTTACGCTTCAATTGGAAAGATGTTGATCATAAATGAATGATTTTCACCCTGCGCTATGCTGGTACTTCGCTCAAAATGTCTGCCAGACATTTTCTATTCGCTAAGTTCTCGTCTTTAAACAGTGTAATACTTATATGTACATGTGTTTTGCGAATGATGGGTTTTATCCGTATTTTCGAATGAACGATAATCCTATTATACAAATTGACATGCAGCTCAAACAGGAAGAAATTAAAACACATCATACCTTTTGCCGAATTTGTGAGTCTTTATGTGGTTTGGAGATAAATACACAAAACAATGAGGTAATTGCCATTAAACCCAATGAAGATCATGTGGCTACCGATGGTTTTTCCTGCGTGAAGGGTTTATATCAGCATGAAATGTATCAATCGCCTGATCGTTTAAAATATCCTTTGAAAAGGCAAAAAGACGGTTCTTATGCGCGAGTTTCGTGGCAGCAGGCCATACAAGAAATAGGCGATAAGGTAAAGCAGTTGCATAAAGATGAAGGTGCAGACGCCATAGGGATGTATGTAGGAACAGCAGCTGGTTTTAGTGTTTTACATCCTGTTTTTGCCCAAGGCTTTATGACCGGATTAGGCTCTAAAAGCATGTACAGTTCATCTACACAAGATTGTTCCAATAAATTTGCAGTGTCAAAACTTGTCTACGGATTTCCATTCACACTTCCCTTTCCGGATCTGGATCATACCAATTGCCTGATCATCGTTGGCGCCAACCCAATTGTGTCAAAATGGTCCTTTTTACAGGTGCCAAATCCCAGTAAAAAATTAAAAAATTTGGAAAGAAGAGGTGGTAAATTGTATATCGTGGACCCCAGAAAAACAGAAACCGCAACGGTTGCCGGAAAGCACTTGTTCATCCGTCCCGCTACCGATGTATTTTTTTACCTTTCTTTTCTGCGTGAACTGATCGATCAAAATGGAGTAGATGAGCAATTTGTTCAGGATCATACCATCGGAATAAACGCCCTAAAGGAATTAGCAAAAGATTGGCCTCCCGAAAAAACGGAAGAAGTTACCCAAATACCCGCTTCAGATCTAAAACAAATGGTAGGTGATTATATTCAGGCAGATGGCGCAGCATTATACTGTTCTACCGGAGTGAATATGGGTGGAAATGGGTCATTGGCTTTTTGGCTGCAGGAAGTGATCAATGCTATTTCAGGAAATTTAGATAAAAAAGGAGGCACACTGGTAGGAAAAGGCATCATGGATTTTATAAAATTCGGTGTTAAAAATGGGATCCTTATGCGCTCGGATAAAAGTAGGGTGGGAGGTATGACTTCTGTTAATGATGCTTTTCCCGGAGGCCTCTTGGCAGATGAAATTCTCACTCCCGGCAAAGGGCAATTGAAGGCTCTCTTTGTTACCGGTGGAAATCCATTGATTACCATGCCCAATTCAGAGAAATTGAAAACGGCATTGCAAAAATTAGAACTTTTAGTAACCTTGGATATATACCAAAACGAAACAAGCTCGGAGGCACATTACGTTTTGCCATGTACTGATCCTTTGCAACGCCCCGATCTTCCCTTTATATTTCCTTTGATGCTTGGTCTCCAGCAAAAACCCTATATGCAGGCTACCAAAGCAGTGGTAGCACCTGTAGGGGAACAACGTGACGAAAGCTCCATTTATCTGGATCTTGCCAGAGCCTGTGGAATGCCATTATTTGGTTCTGAAATGGCCCAGTCGTTTTTTACGGGGATACAAAACTATCACACCAGGAAAAACAAAAAAGAATTTCCAACCCTACCCCAAGAGGCTTTGCTAAATGGACTGTTGCGACTTACCAGGCAATCTTCCTTTAAAAAAATACAGAAAAACAAAAATGGAATTTTGGGCAAAGATCATAAGCCCGGAAGTTTTGTTCCCAAAAGAGTCATGACAGCCGATAAAAAACTGTGTTTGGCCCCGGAATCCTTACTGAAAGAATCGAAAAATCTGGAAAAGTACTTTAACAATGGAAAAAGTAAATGCGCATCGTTTTAAGTTAATTACAAAACGGGCAGTTACGACCCATAATAGCTGGACCCACAACATTGAACGAATGACTTCTAAAGGGCGAGAAACAAATTATGCTTATTTACATCCATCTGACATGCAGGACTTAAATTTGATGGAACTGGATTTAGTTGATGTTCGTTCAGAAACGGCTTGTATCCGGCTTGCCGTTAAAAGTTTAAAAACATTAATGCCAAAAACCATTGCGGTTCCGCACGGATGGGGGCATCAACATGCAAAAGGATTAAACCATGCCAATAAAACCGCCGGAGTAAATGTAAATATATTGGCTGCTGACGGTCCGGAAAAGCTAGACAAAATCTCTGGAATGGCTCATTTAACCGGTATTGTGGTAGATGTTAAAGCTGCTGAGGGAGCCCTGCAAGCGAACTGGTCAGGGATTTAAAAACTATTTAACTCAACCTTATAAAACAGTAAAAAAAGGATCATTATGATTCATTGCCAATCTTAACGATTAATTTCCTTTTCGATCAGGTCTATCAGCTCCCTGGTGTTCTGAACCATTGTCTGGTATTCGGCCATCAACAGACCACTGTTGTATTTTGACAAAACAACGCCATTTTTGAATTTCATATTATTCAATAAAACCCGGACTTCTTCCTCCGAGATCTGAATAATTGCTTGTTTATTTTCCTGGTCCATCTGGGCTTCAAAGTTCCTGAGATTCCTGTCGAGATCGGTAAAAGAAAAATACGTGTCGTACAGATAGCTCTCGTAGTCTTGCTGCATTTCCCCCTCAATAAAGGCTATTTTCTTGAATCCTACCTGCATGTTTTGTAATCTATTTTTGATGGATTTGTTAGACAAGATCGCCAAATTACCTGAATTCAGTAATTCCTGATAGGTGTTATCATGCTGATTAAACGGAAACCAGATCATGATGTTAAGAGAATGATAGTTAAAGTGATCCAAATCAAGAGGAACTAAAGTATTGTAATAGTCAAGTACAATGTCACAAGACGCGATACATGATTCTCTGGATTCAACGAAATTGTTCAGTTCGTCAATATTCAACAAAAGATCTGTCTTGATGTTCTCTAAATAGGTCATTTCCCGACGCCTCCCTTTCTGATCCTCGTTCCAGTTATTGATCTGCAAGGCAATTAAGATCCCAATCACGACCAATACAATCTCACCAATGGCATATCTGCTATACTTCAGGAACTGGTTGTTATCGGCAAGTTTTTTACGGATTTTTCTGTAGAAGGGAATCATATAAAAAAGGTAGTAGTTATTTTCCTTCCTAAGGTATTGAATTCTTACGAATTAAGAAAAAACGAACTCTTTACTAGCTAAAATGAATAGGATTTTACGCTGTTATCTTTTCTTTTACTAAATTAGATGCAGGCAACACAACTACTTATGACTTTAGTTGAGCCTAATCGGAAAACATTTTGGAATCATGAAAAATATTTTGAACGAAGTGGATTATTTAGAAATCACGAACAGAATTCAAAATCTTTCTGAAACAAATACAAGACTTTGGGGTAACATGGACATGCAGCAAATGCTCCCTCATTGTACCACTCAATTAAAACTTGCTTTGGGTGAAATTTCACAAAAGCAACAGGGCCCTTCCTTGATGAGATCAAAGTTGGGTAAATGGCTTTTGTTCTCGACCATACCCTGGCCAAAAGGAGCGGCAACACCAACTGAAATGAATGCGGAAATAGCATCTTTTTCGCTAACCGATATTGAAACTGAAAAAAGAGAACTATTGGATTACCTGGAAAAGGTAAGGCAGCAAACCCATTTAAAGGTGCATCCTTTTTTTGGAGAGCTTAACAGGGAAGAATGGGCAAGGCTTGTGTATAAGCATCTTGATCATCACCTAAAACAGTTTGGTGGCTGATAAGGATAAAAAAATAGAATCTAATTAAAACTAACATATTATGGGAATATTCTGGGATTTAGTACAACAAGACGAATTAGAAGAACAAAAGAAACAAGCAAGCAGCATTGAGGAAAGGGTAAAACTTTTAGAAGAAGATTTGGTCAACACAAAAGCCTTGCTCAAAAAAACCTTAATGGCGCTGGAAACACATTTGGTAAAAGATATAGATGGCGATGGTAAAACAGGTTCTTTGTAATCTAGACAAGAATATCCGGGAATAATCGAAAAACATTCAGACAGTAAGTAAAATTATTGAATGATGATTGAAGTCACTGTAAAATCTTTGTAGTAACTTTAGCTTTCAAATGTCATTATTTCTTAACCATTAAATTTAAAAAAGATGAAAAAAAATATGGGAACAGCAGACAAAAGTATTAGAATCTTAGTCGCTGCTATAATTGGAGTCCTTTATTATATGGGAACAATTTCAGGAACTTTAGGTATCGTACTTTTGGTTTTGGCAGGTGTATTTGTTTTGACTAGCTTTATAAGCTTCTGTCCGCTCTACGCACCGTTTGGAATTACTACTTGCGCCGTAAAAGAAAAGAAATAGGTAGGTACAAGTTATATTAGTAATAGCGATTTAGGCATAAGCCTAAGTCGCTTTTTGTTTTTTTATTTAGGATTTTCAATAAGCGGGTTTTATTTTGTTAATTTAGATGCTGACCAATATAATTTGCAATATATAGTATACAGATTGTTGGGGTTTTAGCAATTAACGTAATAAAAACAGGATGTTAAAAAGAATCTTTATCTACGGGCTTATCTTCATGATAGGTACAACAGCAGTATTATCATGTAAGTCTAATAAGAAGATAATTGCTGCCACACCAACTACTAATTCTACTGAATCACTTGAAAAACCCTATCTTATATTAATTTCTCTTGATGGATTTCGATGGGACTATGTTGAAAAATACAGTCCACCACATATGAGTAATTTTATAGAAAATGGCGTACAAGCCGAGTCTTTAATTCCCTCATTCCCTTCTAAAACATTTCCAAATCACTATACCATCGCCACAGGTCTATACCCTGACAAGCATGGTATCATCGGGAACTCATTTTATAGCTATGACAAGGATTTAACTTATAAAATCAGAAATCGCGAAATGGTTGAAGACGGGAGTTTTTATGGAGGGTCACCTATTTGGATACAAGCAGGTAAAGCAGGAATGGTCTCGGCCAGTTATTTTTTTGTAGGTTCTGAGGCAAATGTTCAAGGCTTGTATCCTACCTATTTCTATCAGTATGATGGTAGTGTAAAAAATGAGACTCGGGTGGCACAGGTTATAGATTGGTTGAACCTGCCAGAAAAAGAAAGACCACATATGATCACCATGTATTTTTCTGATATGGATGATACAGGACATAGATATGGCACTGATAATGACGATGAATTAAAAAACACTTTGCTGGATTTAGACAGTAATTTAGGAGATCTTTTTAAGGGCGTAAAAGCCACCGGACTTCCTGTAAATATCATCATCGTTTCTGATCATGGTATGGCGAACGTGCCCACTGAGCATTTAATCGCCATAGATGATATAAAAAATGACAGCTTATACACAACCATTGATAATGGGGCCATTGTAAATATTCACCCTAAAGAAAATGAGGATATCGACGCTATTTTACAGGAGTTAAAACAAAAGGAAAATCATTTTAAAGTGTATACAACCGAAAACACACCAGGATTTGAATATAAACCTCAAAATAAGGACTGGGGAAGTATTCAGGTCATACCGGATTTCGAATATTATTTTACTTCAGGGCAACGCATTGAGTCTTTAAAAAAGAATTCAATCCAAACGATTGGAGTGCATGGATATGATCCAACATATAAGGATATGCATGGCATATTTTATGCCAATGGTCCTGCTTTTAAAAAAGGATATGTTACACCATCGGTGAAAAATATTCATGTATATCCCTTAATGTGTGATATATTAGGCATCGATATACCCAAAGATATTGATGGAAAATTGAATGAATTAGAAAGTGTTCTAAAAAAGGAATGATTAGGAACATTAGTTATAACTGATGATCAAACATTTGTACTTCTTTTATATTTAAACTTTATATTACCAGCTAAACGCAAACAACTATGCCGCATACGAATAAGGAAGAAGGATTGAAACGCGTCATTGGCGTTGCCGGTTTATCACTTAATATTATCAATGTAACGGTGGGAGCAGGTATTTTTGCACTACCGGCAATTGTTGGGATAGAACTGGGTGCATTCAGTATTTTCGCTTATCTATTTTGCGGGATTATGATGGCGGCTATCATGCTTTGTTATGCAGAAATTGGTACCCGAATTACGAGTTCAGGAGGTAGTTATGCCTATGTAGAAAACGTATTTGGAGATTACGCAGGATTTATAGTAAGCTGGCTGGCTGTTTTTGGCTGGAGTATTCTGGGTAGTGCCGCACTGATGAATGTTATTGCTGATTCTCTTGCCGTCCTATTTCCAGTTTTCTTAAATCCATGGATTCGTGGTTTATTGTATTTAGTACTCATTGGCTTTTTGGTTTTAACAAATATTCGCGGAGCAAAAGAAGGTGTCGCTTTGATAGAGGGCATCACCATTATAAAATTATTGCCCTTATTCGGGATTATCATTTTCGGTATCAGCCTGATCAATGCTGATAACCTGCATTGGGAACATCTGCCATCCTTCAATACTTTTAGCAATACCACGCTCATATTATTTTTTGCATTTGCAGGCTTTGAAACTGCCCTAGGTGTAAGTGGTGAAATTAAAAACCCTCAGCGCACTATACCGCTGGGAATTTTATTTGGAGGAGGTTTGGTACTTATCTTATACTTGCTGTTACAAACAGTGACTCAAGGCGTGTTGGGTGCAGAAATAGGATCAGTTGGTGACGCTCCTTTGGCAGCAGTGGCGGAAAACATTGTAGGTCCTATAGGCGGTACGATCTTATTGATCGCTGCCGCAATATCCTGTTTTGGTGCGGTAAGTACCGATATCTTAAATACACCCCGTGTTATCTATGCCGGTTCGACAGATGGTCTGTTTCCGAAATTTCTAAGTAAAATTCATCCAAAATTTGCAACACCCTATTGGTCAATTTCCTGCTTTGCCGGATTGATCTTTGTTTTTGCAAATTTCGGCAGTTTTAAAGAACTGGCCTTGCTGGCAAGTGCTGCCATATTGCTTATTTATCTGCTTGTTGTTTTAGCAACCATTTCATTGAGAATGAAAAAGCAGGAGAATGTCGAAAAGTCATTTAAAGTACCTGGAGGATTGGTTATCCCAATTTTTGGCATTGGGTCCATTATCTGGTTGCTTACCAGTTTAAGCAAAGGAGAAATCATCGCAACCCTTATTTTTATTGCTGTTGTAAGCGGTATCTATTTTGTTATGAAAGGGATCAAAAAAAGATATGGTAGCAAAATTCGATAAACATAAATAACCGATCTAACCGGATAATAAATGAAAAGTTTTAAGCGAGATCTTATATGTCATAGTTGATTTTAAATTAATTTATTTGAACAAAAAGGGTTGCATGAATTTCTGCATCGCTAGATTTAATAAATTTGAAAGTGTGATCGTAATGTGGATTTGTTAGAACTAATAATTTTTAGTCTTATGAGAATAAAAATCTTTTTATCAATTGTTTTATTAATGCTGGGTGTGCCTTATATGTTGAATGCCCAGGAATCTCACGAAATATTTACCATTTATTTGGTGAGACATGCAGAAAAAGAAGTGTCGGCCGATAATCCCAAAGATCCACCCCTCACTCCATGCGGGGCGCAAAGAGCAGAGAGCCTGGCAAGTTTTTTTGGAGAAATAGACCTGGATGTGATTTATAGTACTGATTACATGCGCACAAAAAATACGGCTCAACCAACTGCCAAAGAGAAAGGAAAAATGCTGAAGTACTATGATCCCAAGCAGCTCGATGATTTTGCAAAATTATTGATCAAAAATAAGCAAGATGTTCTAGTGGTAGGTCACAGTAACACAACTCCTGTATTAGCGGGTCTCCTGGTGGGACAAGAGTTAGGTTCTTTTGACGAGCATATTTACAACCGGATATACCAAGTGGTGCTGCATAAAAAGAAAGGACGTCTGCACATATTGCAAACGGCATTTGTTTGTAAGGATTAGTTGGGGGAATGATTTTATTTATTTGAATGAGAATTTTTGAGGAAGAAGAAACATCCTAAAAATACTAGGCTGACTAACAGCCAAAATTTTCAATTTTTATTGTAAAGCCTTATTTTATAGGGTTTTTAGATACTTTTATTTGGGATTTATTTTGAGATAGATGTTTTGTTTTCGACAAAAATTTGACAATCAATACTAGAGACTTTGTTAAATTCAATCAAAAATTATGTAACTTTAAGAGAAATTAACAATATTAATCAATCCCTTATCATGAAAAAACTATATTTAATTTTGATTGCCATGCTTTTTGCCGGTTCAATGAATGGGCAAATAAGTTATTTGCAATACCGTCATGTTCCTGCTGATCAGGATGCGAAATTTTTGGAACGAGAAACAAAACATTGGTCTAAAATAGCCAAGTCAGCTATTGATAAAGGTCAAATGAAATCCTGGTCACTTTGGAAAAAGGTAGGAATTACCAATGCTGATGAATTTACACCTAATTATGTTTTTGTGAATACTTTTGAAAGCCTTGACAAAATGGACCTTGATAAAGTATGGTCCGACAATATCAATGCTATTGGCGATGTAAAAATGGAAGATATCGAAACAAGTTCTTTTACCACGACTACTTTTGATTATTTCATACAATCAGAAGATCATGTAGCAGGTGAGTATAAATATGCCCTTGTAAATTATGCCAAACCAATAGATCTAACTGCATTTATGCAAGAAAATAAAACACTTTGGAAACCTGTTCATGAGGCAAATGTCAGTAATATTCTGAATAATATGACCTATTGGGGTATGTCGTCTGTCATCTATCCAACAGGGAATCAGGATCGTTTTACGATTTTTACTGTCGATGGATTCAACAAGTTGAACCATGCACTTGAATATCTTAGATATACAGAAACATCTGATAATTCTCCAAATGCCGCGGCATGGAATGATGTTCTGGGAAAAACAAAAATGGACTCTTTGATGCCCAACGGCTTTGAGCGAAGAATTATATATGAAAGGATCATGACCATCGATTGATCATGTTATTCATAAAAAAACCCCATTAAAATCAATTAATGGGGTTTGTTATTTATAGAATGAACTGATTTCTTTGAAAAGAAAATTATTTTCTTGTTAAAACCGTGGAGAATCCGTCGCTATCCGTAATGGTTAGCTTATCACCAGAAATCGAATACGTTAACACTTCTGTATCTCCACTATTAACTAGTGTTAATTTGTTACCGTCAGTACTCCATGTAAAATTTTCAGTTTCAGTTTCAGTTTCTCCTTCAAATGAAACAACAGAAACAATTGTGCCAGATAAATTTTTATTGAAAGTAGCCGTGATATTGATTTCAAAACCTTCTACTAATTCAGAAACTTCCCAACTTCCAATTAATGAACTATCCACACCATCTTTTTCATCATCATTACTACATGCTACAGAAAGTGAAACGGTCAAAACCATAATCAATAAATACTTGAATGTTTTCATTATATTTTAATTTAAAATTAAAGATCTCTACTCATATGGCTTTTCAAGAACGGCCTGTTTAAATTATAGTTTCTACTCTACGACCTGTTACAAACGGGAAACTCTATTTTATATTGTTGTGATGGGCAACTATATTAAGACTAAATTATTCAGAACGTACTTTGAATTTTTGAAAATTCTGAAGACTGTTCAATAAACGCTTGATTGACCCACAGCTAAATGGGTGGTTTATTTGGTATCTATTAAAATGTTATATTTGGTACCCTAAATCAAGAATCATTAATTGTCAATCTCATGAGAAAAAGAATTATAGTAAAACTTTTACCCCTTATTATCCTATTGATAAGCATAAGTTGTAAAAATGAAGCAGAAGTAGAAAAACAAGATGTTGCTCTTTCATCAGGAGTTCTAAAAGAGTTTATGGATACTCAGGTAAAGCCAGGTGATGATTTTGCGGCATATGTGAATGGAACTTGGGTTAAGAATACGGAAATCCCGGCAGATAAATCTTCATACGGTATCGGATATATCTTGCATGAAGAATCAGAAGATAATGTAAAGAAAATCATAGAAGGCTCCGCAAGTGGAGATTTTGAGAAAGGTTCAGATGAACAAAAAGTAGGAGATCTTTATAAATCTTATATGGATTTAGAAACCAGAGATAAATTAGGTGCTTCTCCATTACAAAAAGACTTTGAAAAGGTTGATGCTATAAATAATTACGACGATTTAGCTACTTATTTTGCCTATGCAAATAAGTATGGATTCAGTGTGCCATTATCACTTTTTGTTTACCAGGATCTAAAGAACCCAACTATTTATACGGTGTATACCTGGCAAGCGGGTTTAGGCCTACCTGACCGCGAATACTATCTTAAAGACGATGAGCGCTCTAAAGAGATTCAATTAAAATATGTTGAACATATTGCCAAAATGTTTGATTTGGCAGGGTTGCCAAATAGTAAAGAATCGTCTGAGATAGTAATGGCTCTTGAGACTAGATTGGCTGAGAAACATTTGGAAAAGGAAAAAACCAGAGACCTTGTGAGTTTGTATAATATGTTCCCTGTAGATACGCTTTCCAATATCATGCCTCATTTTAATTGGACTGCCTATCTTGAAGAAGCTGGAATGAAGGATGAGAAAAACTTGGGGGTTTTGATGTTGGACTATACAAAAGCATTAGACAATATTATCACTTCTACAGATCTTGATGTTTGGAAGACTTATTTAAAATGGGGTATCCTCAATGAGAATGCATCTCGATTGAGTCAAGCTATGGGAGATCAAAATTTTAATTTTTACAGTAAAGAGCTTAGGGGAACACCAGAGCAAAGACCTTTGTGGAGACGAGGTGTTTCAACTGTTAATGGAACTTTAGGTGAAGTAGTAGGTAAGGTGTACGTGAAAAAACATTTTCCGCCAGAAGCCAAAGAAAGAATGGAAACTTTAGTAGCCAATCTATTAAAGGCTTATGAGCAAAGTATCCAAGAACTTGATTGGATGAGTGCTGAGACGAAAAAAGAGGCACTCGATAAATTGGGAAAATTTACGCCGAAGATTGGATATCCAGATAAATGGAAGTCTTATGATATAGATATTGCCGCGGACGATCTATTCGGTAATTTACAACGCGCTACCTTGATGGAATACAATCGTGAGTTGGCGAAGTTAGGTCAACCCATTGACAAGACTGAGTGGGGTATGACACCACAAACGGTTAATGCGTATTATAATGCAACTTTGAATGAGATCGTTTTTCCAGCTGCCATATTACAACCTCCATTTTTTGATCTGAATGCAGAGGATGCGGTAAATTATGGATCGATAGGAGCTGTTATTGGGCATGAAATAGGTCATGGTTTTGATGATTCAGGCAGTACCTTTGATGGTGATGGGGTAATGCGTAATTGGTGGACAGAAGAAGATAAAGAAGAATTTAAAAAACGCACCTCTGAATTAGTAGCTCAATATGATGCCTTTGAAGCCTTACCTGATCTTAATGTTAATGGAAAGTTTACCTTAGGAGAAAACATAGGAGATCTTGGTGGTTTGACGATTGCATTAAAAGCTTATAAAATAGCTTTGAATGGTAAAGAATCTCCGGTTATGGATGGCTTTACAGGAGAGCAACGGGTATTTATTGGTTATGCTCAATCCTGGAGAAGTAAATCGCGAGATGAAGCCTTGCGCGTGCAAATAAATACGGATCCTCATTCTCCTGCTACTTTCAGGGTAAATGGTGTGGTCCGCAATATACCGGAGTTTTATACAGCTTTTAATGTTCAAGAAAGTGATTCTTTATATTTAGCGACAGACAAGCGCGTTAAGATTTGGTAATTTAAGACTCGGTTGTTGAAATTTATCATGAAAAATAAATAAACTATCACAAAAACAAGTTATATGCTAGGTCGAAAAGTTTATAAAAATATCTTTTTAACAGCGATTCTTCTGATTGGATTTACAATTAAAGCTCAGGAAAATATTGCCACTAAGTTAGGTTTACCAGAGGATGCTAAAATGTTGATCATTCATGCAGATGACCTGGGGGTTGCTCATTCTGAAAACATAGCTTCTTTTAAGGCTATTGAAAACGGGTCTGTAAATTCTGCAAGTGTTATGATGCCAACACCCTGGGTGCTTGAAGTGGCTAATTATGCCAAAGTACATGCCGACACGCACGATTTTGGTTTGCATTTGGTTTTGTCATCTGAATGGAAAAATTATAGATGGGGTCCGGTAAGTTCGAGCGATAAAGTACCAACTTTAATAAATGAACACGGCTATTTTCATGAGGGTTGTCGATCTGCCATTAATATCAAAGAAGCAGAGACCGAATTACGGGCGCAAATTGACAGGGCCTATGCAATGGGGTTGGTGCCTACCCATTTGGACAGCCATATGGGTTGTTTACTTCAAACACAGGAACTGATAGAGGTCTATTTAAAAATGGGTCAGGTGTACAAACTACCCGTTCTTATAACCAAAGAACTCCCTTTGGAACTAGTAAAAAAATATGATGTAAAAGTTGTTTTGGACGATGCCTTAACCATTTTACCTGATCAATATGCCAAGGGCTCTGAGGAGTATTATATCGATGCTATTAAAAATTTAAAACCCGGCTTGTCAACCTTTTTGATACACACGGCCTATGATAATGATGAATTAAAGGCCATGACCATAGATCATCCGGAATGGGGCAGTGAATGGAGACAAAAGGACTATGATTTTTTTACCAGTGATGCTTGTGCCAAAATCCTTAAAAAAGAAAATATCCACTTGGTAACCTGGAGGCAATTAAAGGAAGCTTTTTATAGTGAGTAAAATATTGGAAATTTTCAATAAACCAAGGTATGACTCAACAAGTTCTCAATGCCAATAGGTAAGAATCGACTCGAACTTTTTGCTTTTAAAGTAGTTTACAAAATGAGGATCGTTTTGAAATGATGAAATGGTGTAATAGTTGCCCTGGGCAATGGATTTTAACAAATACTGAAACACATTTTCTTCATCTTGAAGCACGGCATAATATTGTGCGATACGATAATCCACTTCACCATACTGGAAATCTTCTCTCAAAGATTCTAATTTTTTTATCATACTCGCTCCCTCCTCAACTTTTTGATTTTTAGCCAAACTGGCAGCCAAACGAGATATATAAGTCAAATCTTGTGGATTTTCATCATGAAGTATTTGGTACATGTTTTCAGACTTTTTATAATCTTCAAGAAGGTAAAAACTTTCGGCAAGTGAATTTGATTGATCCTGCTCAGTCTGACTTACTTTACTGAAATATGTGTTTGCCATTTCTCTGTTTTGACTTAGCAGAAATTCATTCCCAATAAATAGGTATAATTCATTTAAATCTTTGACTTCTGCTGTTAGTTCAACATCAGCAAGTAATTGAGCCAGTTCAGTCAGCTTGTTTGATCTTATATAAGCTGAAGACAGCGGTTTATTTAAGTAAAACTCGTCAATTTTTCCCATTGTTTCACTAAGTAGCGCTATCGCTTCATCATATCTCTTCAATTGGATGTCTGCCATCGACATCACATAATTTCGATATTCACAAAACAAACAATTTTCAATGATCAAGTCTCCGGAAGGGATTTCTTTATAAACGTCTTCTACCAGTTCTGGCCTATTGATGAACTGCAGGGCAATGACCATTAGACTTTGGTTCGTTTCCAAGTCAAATTTATTATAACTGTACTCCCTTGCAATGTAATCGTACACTTTTCTGTTATCCCCTTCCATTAAGGAGGTATACATATTCAGTAAATTCAATTGTCTGGAAGTAGTGTTTGAATTGGGTTTGATCTGACGCAGCAAGGAGTCGGATTTATGGTAATCCTGTCGGTTATAGTAGAATACAATCTCAAGTAATTTCGGTTCAAAATAATCCGGATCCGCTGCAATTGCTTTTTCTATTCCATCGATATAAACATCGTAATCTTTTGCATTGGCTCTTGCCGTGATGACATGTTGATAGGCGTCAAATTTTGGCGGATTGGATTCCAAAGTCAACAGTGGATTTTGGTTCATTACTAAATAACCCAAAATAAGTTGCTTTAGCTGTTCAATGCAGTCTAAGGGGTTCTCAGAATTGCATTCCACTAATTTAAAGGAAACTTGTTCATTGTTGTTATTTGCATCTATAAGTGACCCTTGAAACAATAGTTTATCATCCTTTTGGTAAAAATTTCCACTGATTGTTTTTCCCGGTTTGAAATACTCTTTCAGTAAATTTTTACTTCTTGACGGATTGACTCCGGCCATAACGATTCCGGTATAGTCATCAACTGTTTTTTGCGAAATTACCTGACCTATATCGTTCTCTGAAATACCGTGAATGATCCAGTCTGCTGTCATTTTTCCAATGATATCATTTTTAGGATCTCCGGTATTGTTGCCAAATATTTCAACCGCGATTTTATCAGAAACATCCAATTCCTGAATATGAACAGAGCCTATGAAATTATTGTAGATAATCACCATTACAATTCCTAGAAAAGCGATACTCAGAACAGATAAGACAGAGAAATAGACCTTTTGAAATTTGCTTTTTTGATATTTTCCGGGAACTTCCTCCCCTTTTTTATTGATCTTTAAGATACGTGGTTCCTGTTTCACCAGATCAAATCGCCAAACGAGGTAAACATTGATCGGGAAACCGAGCAAGAGGATGATGAGCAATATGGTAACGGATTCCTTTGGCAGACCTATGGGTTCCCATATTGTTGCAAATACCTGGATAATAACCCAGCTCGTAACAACATATAAAGACAATTTTTTAAAGACATCTTTTTGATTACATTCTTTTAAAAACTTATTGAATTTCATTTGGGAGTTGGTTAAGGTTCCAACAAGATAAGAAATTTTGATTTACGCTCTATAGAGATCATGTACATCTTGACTTTGCTAAACAGGAACGGTCGTTGATAAATATCTTGATAACTAATACGTTGTGCCACGGAAGAGTCTAAGAGAAATTATTAGTTTGCAGTATGCAAGCCTAGATATCTTTTGGCTTTTAAAAACGCTAACAAAAAAATAATGAAAAAATTAATGATGCTTATCCTGGCATTTGTTTCATGGGGAATATTTGCTCAAGAATCAACAGGTGTGAACAATGTGATAAATGATGAAAACAATTATGCGCATGTTGATTTCGAAATAGCCTCTTTAGAAGAAATCAATCTGGTTTCAACCAAGGGAAATGAGGCTTCCTTATATGATCACACGGCCTACAGCAGCAAAACTTATCTGGATGCACGAAGTGGAAAACTTGCTAAAGATAAGCGGGTTCTTATCAAGAAAAGTTTAATTGAAGACAGCGGTTCTTTGATGCATAAAGGGATGCTTACTTTTTCAAAAGACAGGAAGACCGTATTTTTTAGTGTTAACAGAAAAATTAAGAACATCAAGTCAATCAATGGAGACGTCATTGAGACTAAAAGAGCGGTAAATCTTCAGCTTTTTAAGGCAAGAGTCAATGAAAATGGAGAGTGGGTAGATCTGGAAATGCTGGCTTTCAATAGTCCCCGTCATTCTAACGGACAACCTTATTTGAATACAGACGACACCAAACTTTACTTTGTGTCTGACGGACCGGAATCAATGGGAAGAACCGATATTTTTGTTGTTGATCTTTACAAGGATGGAACATATGGTAAGCCTGAAAATTTAGGTCCAAAGATCAACAGTAGTGAACGCGAGATCCTACCTTTTATAAATCAGGATAATATTTTATATTTTTCATCAGATATTCAGAATAAAAAAGGTGATTTAGATGTTTTTGCCAGTAAAATATTTGATAACTCTATTACCACTCCTGTGAAATTAGCAGTTAACATGAATACGGAAAAAACTGATTTTACCTATGATATTTATGAAAATGAGGAGTTGAACTCTTTTTCGTTTAAAGAACAATCAGGTAAAGGCGTGGAAGAACTTTATGCCACCATTGATGCCACTGATTTAAAATTTAACTGTCAACAAAAGATTTCAGGTATCGTTAAAAATGCCGATACGCAGGAATTACTAAGCAATGTGAAAATTACCCTGTACGATGCTAATGAAGAGGTGCTCTCATCTATTCTTTCAAATGAATCTGATGCTTCTTTTAGTTTTAAACAATCTTGTAATACCGCTTATACCTTAAAAGGCTATTTAGAGGGTTATTTAATTGGAGAACTCGAAATCAAAACAGTTAATGATTTAAATGCAGAGCCTTTAGAGCTTGTTATGAATATGAAGTCAGATCAAAGTGACGATATTGTCTCCGGCGGCTTGAATCACGTAAATGGAGTCGAGACCAATACAGAGGTCACCGTAAAGGAAGATGCCATGTTGGGTTCCAGTTATAATTTCAAAAGCGCTCAGGAAGTTTATACAGTTCAAATTGGGGCATTTGAGGGATACGCAGAAACCGATAAATACATCGAGTTATCCAGTTTATTTAATTATCAATATGCAGATGGGCTGAATAGATATTACTCCGGGGTATTTGCGTCACATGAAGAGGCTATGAATTATCTTAATTTATTGAAATTGAATGGTTTTAAAGATGCTTTTGTTGTTAGACTGAAAGGAGAAAGCAGGTTTTAAGAGTCGCCTACTGTCAATGGGAGTGTATTTTATTTTTTGTATTCTGATGTGTTCACCTTAAACTGGATGAACAAAATACATATCTACTTCACCTTTGTTCTTCGCTTTGATTTTCCCTCGATATTCACATTTAAACACATCTTTTATCAAATCATAGGTGTCTCCTGATATGTTGATTTTACCAGGTATACTGCTACTTTCCATTCGTGATGCTGTGTTTACAGTATCTCCCCAAATGTCATAGGCATATTTGCTTTTACCCACAACACCGGCAGTGACTGGTCCAGAATGGATTCCTATTCGAACTTCAAAGACTGATCTGTTTTCCTTTTCTTTTTCTTTGTTTAGTTCTTCAAGAAAATCGAATATTTCTTTTGAGGCTTTAATCATGTTTATTGTTGCTATGTTTTCCTCACTATCATCCAGCCCTGAGGCACAGAGATAGGAATCTCCGATCGTCTTTATTTTTTCAATTTTATATTTTAAAATAATATCGTCTATTCCAGAGAAAAACTCATGTAATTCGTTTACCAGCATATCGGCATTCATACTTTCTCCAAGTTTGGTAAAACTGACAATATCGCAAAACATCACTGAAACATTATTATAACTTTGTGCCTTATAACTACCTGTACTCTTCAGTTCTTCGGCAGCATGTTTTGGTAAAATGTTCAATAAGAGGGAATCCGATTTTTCTTTTTCAAGCTGAATTTCTACCTTTTGTTTTTCAATTTCTTTAGTCCGTTCAACTACTTTTTCCTCCAGATTTTCATACAAAAGTGCATTATCGATAGAAATTCCAATTTGTCCGGAAAGCATTTGTAATAAATTAATCCTGTTTCTGTTAAATACTCCTTTGATGAGGTTGTTCTCAAGATAAAGTAAGCCATTGGTTTTTCCCTGAGAAGTCAAGGGAATGCACATCATAGATACTGTTTGGTGTTTTTTAATATAAGGGTCGGAATTATAACGCTCCTCGGAGGTGGCATTGTTCACTACTTCGCTATCTTCCGAATGCCAACTGTAGTTGATAAAGGCATGCGGAACTAATTCAGATTGGTCAAAGGGAATAGAAGGATGAATTCTAATATTTTCGTTCCCACTGATTCCTTCTGCCTCGATACATAATTTATTCGCTTTTTGGTGCAGAAGTACTCCTCTTTCTGCTCCCGCATTTTCAATGGTGATCTGTAATAACTTTTTTAACAGGTCAGTATATTTTACCTGACTTGCAATACTTTGAGAAGCTTTTAAAACACTGGCCAGATCTAAGGCGGATCTGCTAGATGTTGATGTTACCGTGCCCAGGATAACATCTTTTTCCGTTTTTTCTGCTGTTTTTTGATTGCCAAGCTCTGGATAATCATTTTCAAGCTGCTGACATTTGATAATAGCCCCCCATTGATTATATGCCGCCCAGGCTTCACTAATATAAGAGGTACTTTGTTTATACAGACCCTTGGATTTACATAAGATCGCTGCTTTTTCATTAGCGATGGCTTCCACATATTTAAAATTCTGTTTAACAGCCGTCTGAATCGATTTTTCGTAAAACTTTTGTGCTTCTTCAAATTTATCCTGCAATGAAAAATAATCAGCCTGCAGCAAGTAATAATGTTGCATATAGTTGGATGGTGAACCTTTAGCCCATAACTTAAAACTCTTTAAATTCTGTTTTAATATTTTAATGTGATACGTTTTTTCTTTTTTGCTAAAATCCGCGAAGCAGGCAGAAATGGTCAAAGAGTTATAAAATGCCCGCAATGCATTGCACAGGTCACCTAAAATATTATCCATGAGGTCTGATAGTACTTCGTTGACGGCCAAGGCCTCGTTGTATTTTCCTGTAAAATAAAAATGTGCCAATTGGGCTGTATGAAAAACAGCAAGTTTGGTTTGATTTCCCTCCAGTTTTAACCTTTGAAGAGTTTTCTCTCCATTAAAAGTTTTGTCATTCCATGTCCCCTTCGAAGTTTTCCCGTTTAAAGCTTTAACCAATTGAAAAAACCCTATAAAGAAATCCATACCTCCCAAACCATTTTTGATCAGTACGATGTGTTCTTGGGAGACAGTTTGTAATTCGTTTAAATTCATTCCTCCTAAAAAGGCCATTCTTATATGCAGCGCAACAGTATATCCTGTAAAGATTTGATCCCCGTTCAGCACGCAAGCCTTAATGGTTTCGAGCATATCATCATAACTATCATTAAAAGGAACCCTCCATGGGTTATGAAACGCGAGAACAGTATAGCTTAGCCTCCATTTAATGAGTGGAGAATGTGTTTTTCCATGAAGTTTTAAGGTTAAGTCCCACAATTTGAAACCTCTTTTTTGCATATTCATTGCTGAAAGCACAACTACAGAGAATCCCGAAAAACCCCATCCACTCGCATCAGTAAAGCCATTTTTAATGAATAATTTTATAATCTTAAAAATAACGAGCATCATCAAGTTCTTATCTTGTTGATATGCACTTGTAGCTAAGTCAATTAGAAAATTGTTTAGAGCAATATTTTCTTTATCGTTCGAATCCTCGATATCGAAAAAGTTATCGGTATTACTGTATTTGGTTGAAAACAGGAAAAGATATTTGCTCATGGTGAGCAAAGCAGCTAACTGGATAGCTGTTTTATTTTTAGGGAACCTGATATTATAGAGTTTGGCAGCTTCCATTCCTAGTCGCAAAGACTCCTGAGTGTTTCCTAGTTTTAAGTAAAGAGATGAGTGGATATAATAAACCTGGAGTTTGTCAAAATTAGTTCTTGAATGAGCAAGCACTTCCTTAAAATGGGCCTCAGCTTTATCTGTATTGTGATTCAGATATTCACACTCACCCAGTTCTTTGAATATATTATAGGTCAAGTCATAGTTTGAAGGCCAACTATCGGGTCCAAGCAGTATTTTCCCCATTTCTAAGAAACGAACGGCCAAATGATATGAAATTGATTCCTTTGCTTTTTTTCCCGCAAAAAGACAAAGTTTTGCGATACTCTTTTTTTCTTCCTGACTTTCTATTAAATCAAGACTTAGAGCAAAATGATTCAACAATTCAAAAACACCTTCATGCAATTCGTTCTCATCTTTGTTCTTTAACTGGAGTCTGCCAATCTTTAAATGCATGGGAGCCAATTTAGAGGCTTCAATCAGGTTGTATGCCGCTTGCTGGACCCTATCATGGGTAAAGGTAAATTGAGCAGAGAAATCGGTCAGGTTATGGTCAAAATCGGTTTGTTCACTTATTGAGCTAAGTGCCAGAGAACGGTATTTTTTATCTAAAGCATTTATGTGTCCCTCCTTAATTGAGGTTTTTAATGAAACATAGATGCTTGAAGGAGTTTTACCGGTAATTTGAATAAGCTCTTTAAGTTTAAAGGTGTTTCCCAGTACGGCTGCGTATTTCAATAATTCCTGGGTCGCGTACGGAAGTATGATCAATCCCTCGGTTAACAGATCGATGACATTTTCTGTGTAACTCAAATTGTCAATTTCATTGAGATCAAATATCCATTTGTCATTCTTTTCCTGTTTCACCAAATCCTTGTCAAAAAGTGATTTTAGAAAACTGTGAATGAAGAAGGGGTTCCCTTTGGTCTTTCTAAAAACCAGGTTTCCGAGAATTTCTGCCTGACTTTGGGACATGCCAAAAGAATCTGAAGTAATCAGGCAAGTGATTTCCTCATTTAACGGTTTGAGGTGAATTGTTTTAACCTTTTCGTTTACATCATCAATTTGTTTTAAGGTGATGAGTAAAGGATGGCCCATCTGGACTTCATTGTCTCTGTATGCTCCCAGGATAAGTATACCGTTGTCACTTGGATTATCAATGATCCTTTTAACGAGGTTCAGAGAAGACAGGTCTGCCCATTGCAGGTCGTCTAAAAAAATCACCAACGGGTTTTCAGGGCTGCTAAAAGCTGAGATAAAATCAAGCAGCACCATATTGAATCTTGATTCCTGCTCCGCCGGTTGTAGTTTGGGAACATCAGGAAAATCTTTCATTATTTTTGACAATATAGGAACTACTTCAGCAACCAACCCTACATTGTCTCCGAGTAAGGCTTCTATTTTATGTCGCCAGTTTTCAATTACATGATCGGGTTCTGAAAGCAGGTTTTTTATGAAATCCTGTATTCCTTCGATAAATGCATAATAGGGAATATCCTGTTTAAACTGGTCGAATTTTCCACTTAAAAAAGTACTGCCTTTTTGAATAATCGAAAATTTGACATGCCTGATAAGGGCCGATTTTCCAACACCAGAGTATCCGGCAACAAGTACCATCATTGATTTTAGGTGGCTAAGGTTGTCATAATAATTCAGGAGTTCTTTTTTTTCTTTCTCCCGGCCGTAAAGTTTCTGACTTTGTTTATATTGACCTGAATTGTCTTTCGCTCCAGGCACAAAATCAAGTAATGGCTTTTTGGAATATGTATGATGCCTAATAATCTCCAGATCGTATTTTAATCCTTTTGCACTTTGGTATCGATCTTCCGGATTTTTTTCCATCAATTTAGAGATGACCTCCTCGAGTCCTTCAGGTAAATCAGATAAAATCGATTCTAAGGGAGTTGGAATTCTCGATAGATGGAAATGAATAATTTCTAATGAATCAATAGAGTCAAAAGGAGGTTTACCAGCCACCAATTCATACATTAATACGCCAAGTGAATAAAAATCACATTGATGTTTGACCAGGTATGCTGTTCTACCGGTCTGTTCAGGAGAAATATAGTTTAAAGTCCCTTCAATTTGATCTACATTCAGCATGTCATTGCTTTCAGAATGAAGATTTGATGAAATGGCAAAATCTATCAATTTGACCTTTCCATTTTTGGTCAACATGATATTCGCCGGGTTAATATCTTTATGGATAACCCCGTTTTGATGTATATAGTCCAGAATGTCGGCTAGTTGAATGGAAATGTCCAGGACATCTTTAATGGTTATTCTCTTTTTAAAAATAGACTCTTTTAAATCGATGCCCTCTATAAATTCCTGAACAAGCGCTATGTCTTTTCCTCTGAAAACCAATTCATGAACTTGAGGGATTCCTTCATGTTTCAGGTCTTTTAAAATATCATATTCATGCCCGCATTTGGAAGTATGAGGAAAATTTTCACTTTGCAATAAAGATTTCTTCAACACTACTTTTTGACCATCTTTTTTTCTGTTGGCTAGCCAAATTTCATGTTGTTGATTCCTTGAGAGCATTTTCTCAACCGAATATCCTTCAAATGATATGTGATCTACGGGCATCAATCTATTCCTCTTTTTTTAGAACAAGTAAACCGTAATACCATAATTTATTCTCCAAGGCTTCATATTGTTTAATGGAGGCCAAATGATTACCGTGGTTCACATCATTACGTAAGCCGATCTTTCTTAAAAAAGTTCCCAAGCCCCATAGTTTATTTGACATGGAGTGAAGGTGTGACAATGAAGGCTCTGTAAATTTTGTAATATCATCTAATTTGAAAGAGGTGAAACCCGCATCTTTTACATTTTTTTCATGTTCTTCATAGGTATCAATATCCTTAATTGACCAGCCATCCAGCCAGGAGTGCAATAAAGCTTCTCCTTCCGCAGTTAGGGGGCGGTCTGTTCTTATATAATCAGCGCAAACCAACCTCCCTCCGGGTTTTAAAAGCCGATAGGCTTCTTTATAGAAATCGATTTTACGCATCGCATGGCACATACTTTCACAGGCCCAAATGAGTGTAAAGCTTTGATCTTCAAAATTTGTATTACAATAATCTTGTTCTGAAAATGTTACTTTGGAACTCAATTGTTTTTTTGAAGCCAGTTTTTTCGCTTTTTCAACCTGATGGGGCACCAATGTAATGCCTTCAACTCTTACATCATAGTTCTCCGCAAGCCAAATAGAACTTCCTCCGCGCCCGCAACCAGCATCTAAAATGACGTCTCCGCTTCGAACTTCTCCATTGGTTGCAAGCACTTTGTTCAGATTCAAAAGCGCTTCCTTATGAGATGTTACCTGGTCATCATAGAAACCAAAATGTACAGAATTATAATTGTTCCTGTACCACAGTAAACGATAGTCTAAACGTGTATTATCGTAATAACTTATAATTGATTTTTTATAATCTAAATCCATCTAATATTTTTTATCCTTTTAATTGCCAATTGTCTTGTAAAGTTGCCGGAATTCTAAATCCTGTGTCTTTTCCTTTTCGAAAATGTCCATTTAATATTGCAATCATGATACCACCCATAGCAGTCATAGAATCTAATATCATCTCCTCTTCGAGCTCCTCTACAGGATTGCCAGTATCTTTGTGGTGTAATACATTATGTAATAATTCAATATGAACATCTATTAAATGTTGTTCTTTTTTAGAGATCCCAACAAGATTCATAAGGAAATCAATTATTTTTTCAAACAGTCCTTTATGAACAACAGGGTTATTCTCTTTGTTTTCAATCCCTTTTTTTATAATAGTCTTTTTTTCTTCATTTAATTTCTGATAGTAATCCTTTAGCTCAGAATGATAGTGTCCACGAAGTCTTTCTTCATGTTCTTCCTTGTCTTCAGAAGTGGTATGAACTTCAAAAAGTTCCGGATATTCATCTTTATAGGATGGTCCAAGCATTTTCTCAAAACTATCCGGGAATTGCTTATCTGCCAACATTCTCCTCATCAGTATCAGCGTCAGCTTGGTAGGTAAATGAAAGGTACTCATTGTTTCAACCAACGCTTTTGCCAGCATTACTCCTGAATGTGATTCATCCCTAAATAAATGATCATAAATAACATGCTGTAATGACCAGGCTTCCTTAACGTTTTTACTGATTAGATTATCCTGAACACCCATAATTTTCCCTATGGTTTTCCAGGTGTGAAACCATGCTTCTTGTTCTTTAGGTTTTAGTCCTTCTCCAAGAATTTCAAGGCCTTTAAAAAATTCAAGAGAGAATACTTGGTTCGTAGCGATCAGATCTTCCTGGCTAATTGGTTTTCCCCAAACAGAATTCCACTGTTCATCAGATTTGTTATTATCTAAAATAACATGGCGCATGGCTGCATGCATGATTCGCACTTTTGTAGCGGTAAGAATTCCTTTTTTCTTAGGCTCCCACCAGTTTTCATCCATAACGTCAAAAACAAATTGTGCCGTTTCAAAAATTCTTCTTTCCGCATGAGTGATCAATAATTTCGTCATTCGCAGCACATTGGCCGGTTTTTCTGCTCTGTAAGTATAAGGAAGAGCCCTGAAGAAAAGAATAAAAATAAATTTCATGCCATGCTTTTCCCAAATTTTATGGGTTTGAACAAAGCATTGGATATCTTTCTCAGAGAACTTAAACTTGTGAATATTATCAGCAAATTTTTGCATAGCTTCGGGTAATTCAACCGAAACTACATCATCGTTTTCAGCCATATTTTTGAGTAGTCCGGTAAGATAACCCATGTCTTGCTTTTCAAAAATCGATTTAACTGCATTATCTGCGGGATCGTCCATAATTTGTCTGAGGTCTTCCATTTTGATTCCCTTCCATTCAAATCCATTTTCTTTGTTTTCCATAATGATTGATTTCGAGATTTAGTTTTATTTAATGTTAAGTTCTTTTTGTTAGATAAATAACCATTTTGATTTCCAGTTTTTACTTGTTATTTGGAGTTGTATTTATTGATGTCCAAGGTGACTAACATACTAAACAAATTGATATTAAACAACTTATCTTTTTTAAGGTTGCAGTTGATAATATTTAACATTGAAATCTAAATAAAAAGATTAACTGGGTTTAAGATAATTAAAATTGCTTTATGAGTTACAATCTTTTGATTATGCCAGTTTAAAGAGATGTAAATTAGTTCGTTTACGCAAATCATTATGGACCAACAGCCCTATATATTCTCCGAATATACCCTATTTGTTTTCAAAGAAAATGTACGCAGAACAATAAATTGAGCCATAACTGTAAATATCAAGCTGCAGAAGTCTCTACCAATAGCTATTGAATATTTTTACTAAATTTACTCGGAACATGTAACCTATGTAGGAACCTGGATCCTAACAAAAACTTTGACTAACAAAACCAATTAAATGGAAAGAAGAGAACTTATCAAATTAGTAACATTGGCAACAGGAGCAGCTTTGGCGGTTCCTTTATCAAGTTCCCTGTTAACATCCTGTAAAAAAGTAGAACATGTGGAAGATTCAAGTTATTCCACTCAGTTTTTTAATGAAGAAGATTTTTCTTTAGCTCAAAATTTATTGAATTTTATACTGCCTAAAACCAACAGCCCATCAGCTGTTGATGTTGGGGTACATCAAATTATGGATACTATGGTTGGCTCAGTTTACAGCCCTTCTCAAAAACAAAAATTTTCAGAATCTTTTGCTGCTTTGAAACCATTTTGTTCTTCCCAAAGTGAATTGGAGCAACTTAAAGAGGTGATTGCATTATCAGATGAAAAGGATCGAATGGTAATATCTGCATTTCTGGAATTAAAGCAACAAACAATTGCTTACTATCTCTCAACCGAAGAAATAGCTACTACATATTTAAATTACTTACCTATTCCCGGAACATACGAAGCCTGTATTTCTTTAGAATCTGTAGGTGGAAAAGCTTGGGCACTATGAGCACACAAGAATCAAAAGAAAATACCTTCGATGCCATTGTTATAGGTTCAGGGATTAGCGGAGGTTATGCAGCAATGGAACTGTGTTCTAAAGGATATAAAACATTGGTTTTAGAAAGAGGGAGAATGGTCAAGCATGGCGAATATCCGACCGCTGGCAAAGATCCGTGGGAAATACCCAGTCAAAATGTGGTTCCTCATAAGGAAAAGGAAAAGGATTATTTTCAACAGAACAGACTAAATTGGTGGGTAAATCAGGATAACAAACATTGGATCAATAAAGACAGTGATTATTCTTATGATGAGGTAAAAAGGTTCGACTGGATTCGAGGGCATCATGTTGGAGGACGCTCGATCATGTGGGGAAGGCATTGCTATCGTTGGAGCGATTTGGATTTTGAGGCGAATAAAAATGAAGGTATTGGTGTTGACTGGCCGATACGTTATAAAGATATTGAGCCTTGGTATGATAAAGTAGAAACTTTTGTTGGGGTAAGTGGGCAAAAAGAAGGATTAAAACAGGTGCCTGACGGAAATTTTTTACCACCGTTTCCACTGAATTGTGCTGAGCAGTATTTTAGAGAAGAAGTAGCTAAGGTCTATCCCGAAAGAGTTGTTACCCCTGGTAGAGTTGCCAATCTTACAACCTATGATCCTGAAGTTCATAAAGGCTTAAGAGGTCAATGCCAAAGCAGAAACAGGTGTTGGAGAGGTTGTCCTTTTGGAGCTTATTTCAGCAGCGTTTCTGCCACTTTACCGGTAGCAGAAGCTACAGGGAATTTAACGATTAGACCGCATAGTATTGTATCAGAAATCGTATATGATAAAGGATCGAAAAAAGCATCTGGGGTGAGAATAATAGATGCTGAAACCAAAGAGGAAATTGAATTTTCTGCTCGTATTGTATTTTGTAATGCCAGTACGGTTGGAACAACAGCTATTTTACTGAACAGCCGGTCAGAAAGTTTTCCCAATGGTTTGGGAAATAGCAGTGGAGAATTGGGTCACAATGTGATGGACCATCATTATGGAATGGGGGTTTGGGGAAAATTACCAGGCTTAGAAGATACCTATTACAAAGGTCGAAAACCTGTTGGTTTTTATATTCCAAGGTTTCGAAATATCGATGAGCAGACGAAAACAAAAGATTATTTGCGTGGGTTTGGCTATCAAGGTGGCATAAACCGTGTGAGTAACAATCCTGAGGAACTTTATGGAGAAGCACTAAAAGATGCCATATTTAAACCCGGTGCATATTGGGCAAGCATGACTGCTTTTGGTGAAATATTGCCCAACCATGAAAATAAGATGTTCCTTAATTTTGATAAGAGGGACAAGTATGGTATGCCGACCATTACTTTTGATGCCGAATTGAGAGAGAATGAGATGAAAATGCGGAAGGATGCCGTTCAATGTGCCATCGAAATGCTGGAGGCTGCCGGTTGTACAAATATTGGTTCATACAATGATGTAACTGCTCCTGGTGCCTGCATCCATGAAATGGGTACCGCTCGCATGGGGCGCGATCCAAAAACCAGTGTATTGAATAAGTGGAACCAAATGCATGATGTGCCTAACGTATTTGTTACAGATGGGGCTTGTATGACAAGTTCAGGAACTCAAAATCCAAGCATTACTTATTTGGCCCTGACGGCAAGAGCTGTGGATTATGCAGATCAGCAAATCAAGGCGGGAAAATTATGAGAATAAATTCACGTTTAGGTCCACTTATTTTTGTAGATCGACAAAATAATTCAAACATGTATTGTAAACCAAATCTTCCCGGATCATGAATATCATTAAAACAGTTTCTACACGGCTATATTTTAAATTCATTATGTTGTTAATGATGGTCATATCATCGGTGGAAGTCGGTTTCAGCTCAGCAAAATGAGGAGCTTCAGGATCACACTGTCGGAAGCAATTCAACGATCAAGGGCAACATACTCATTTCAACTACTTTTTCTTTGAGTCATTCGGAGAGTAAAAACGAAACCAGGCTGATACAAAATTTGGATGATTCATACCGACTCGATTGGAATATAACCTTACGTTCAGGTTACTTTATCAAAGACAACTTTGCACTTGGAGCCTTTTTTAAGTATTCCAACAAACTAGACCAGTTGAATTATACCAATGACACTGGTGAAGTTTTTGACGAAACCTTAGGCCGATCTTATAGTTTTGCGCCCTTTATGAGAAATTATTTGCCCCTGGGAAAGGGAACATTTTCATTGTTTAATGAAACGAATTTGGAATTTACCTATGGAAGTGAAGTTCGACAACTTGAGGACCCTGATGATATCAACCGTACAGTAAGTGATACATACCAACTTAAGCTTGGTATTCAACCCGGAATAGCAGCGTTTATTACAGATCTCGTATCATTTGAGGTGGGCACTTCAATATTAGGCCTGAGCACTAAAGTATACCACAACGACATTTAATGGCGATGAAGACAGTCAGGGGACCAAGTTTTCTAATGATGTAAGTTTTGAAATTGATTTATTAAGCCTCTTTTTAGGTATAACTTTTTATTTTCCGGCCAAATGAAACATCTTGTAATAATAGGAGCAATAGCCATTTTTTTATGTGGCTGCGTGAGCGAGGATCATTTTGGAAAATCCAGCAGATCTGAAATCAAGACATTTGTCATCCCAGGTCAATCAGGTAATTCAGTAATCAACAATGATTCTTTGACAGTAGTTGTAACGATTCCTGAGACCATGACCGATTTTATGTTGGAGCCTTCTGAGATTAGTATTTCCAACTTTGCTATAATGACTCCTGAAGCGGGTCAGGTTCAGGATTTTAGCGCTCCTGTGGAATATGTTGTAACGGCCGAGGATGGTTCAGTAAGCGTTTACAAGGTAAGTGTTCTAAGAGGTGGTTCCCAACCTCAATTAGATAACTCCTCATTCGAAAATTGGTATACCGAAACGGTTGTTTTTTCAACTGTTGAGCAACCTGGCATTGACAAAGCTTCAACGATTTGGGGAACGGCCAATAGAGGGCTTGCCTTAGGAGGAGCATCAGGAAATACGAGTAAACAGGAAAGGGATAATTCAAATTATGTAAAAATGGAATCTGTTGCCGCACCGGCAATTGTTCGAATAGCTGCGGCAACTATTTTTATAGGTAAATTTACAGATGATTTTCCGAGTATCAACGATCCCAGATCTAATATAACACTTGGTACTCCTTTTTCTGCCAGGCCACTTTCATTTTCTTTTAGCTATACCTATCAGCCTGGTCCCGACAATGCAGATGCAAATGGCAGCCCTCTTTCTTATGGAGATCAATGTGATATCTATTTATTTTTAGAAAACAGAGAAGGGGCTGAGGTAAAACGAGTTGGAACGGCTTGGTTTAGAAGTGGCACCACTGTTTCAGCATGGTCAAGAGAAAATGTACCTATTAAATACGGGCCATTGGATGCTTCTGACCCATGGTTTGATTACGCCCAACCTGTGCAAGGTGAGGTTTGGGGCGATGGCAGCGAAACAGTTACTCATATTACGATCCTTGCAACTTCCAGCTTTGAGGGAGATTTCTTTAAAGGCGCCATAGGCAGTATACTGGAATTGGATGACATAGAATTGGTGTATCAATAGATAATACTTGTTAATCCAAAGCAACTTTCAATCCTGCGATCAATTGATCAATTTCTTCCATACTGGTATAGTGTAAAAAAGAAATTCTCAATACACCCGGGTTCTCTGGGAATGTCCATATCCATGAGCGGTCTGTGGGCATAAAAATTTCCCATACCCAACATTAATTTTTGTTCCGTTAAGCTTGCATAGACCCTTTTAAGATCTTTGTGAAGTGGCAAAATAGAAACGATGGGCGCCCTGCGTTCTGTGATGTCTGGCCCTATAATTTGAATATCATCGCGAGATCGTAAAAAGTCAAGCAAATGTTCCAAAAGCTCTTTTTCATGCTCATGAAACAATTTACTTATTGCTTTGTTTCGTTTGGCAGGAGATGCTTCTACATCAAAATGATGTTTATAAACCGTGTCAAAATAATCGAGTATTCCACTGGCAGCTGCAATCTGTGCATGATCCGGTCCTGCTGGTGTTAACATGCTTCTGCTGATCCCTTCTTTAAAAAAATGAGACTGATTTTCCATCTTTTCGATCAAGGCTTTTTTGACATACATCAAGCCCAAATGAGGTCCGAATGTTTTGTATAACGAAAAGAGATAAATATCCGCACCCAGTTCTTTGAGATCCGGAAAACCATGAGGTGCATAGCCTACACCATCTACAACAGAAAGTGCTCCATGATGATGAGCTCTTTCACTAATTGCTGCTACCGGATTCACATGGCCTATAACGTTCGAGCAATGCGGATAAGCCACCATTTTGGTTCGATCGGTAAATAATTTATCCAATTCATCCAGGCTCAAAAGACCCGTTTTGGAATGTACGTGCCATTCTATGATTTTGATCCCCCGATCTTCTAACCTTCTCCATGCGCCGGCATTGGCTTCGTGGTCCTGACAGGAAACTATGATCTCATCGCCATCCTCCCACATCGGTCGCATGGCATTTGCCAAGACATAAATATTTTGTGTTGTTGACGGGCCAAAATGAATTTCTGACTCATCAACATTCAAGTAGTCAGCCATTCTTTTATAAGATGCCTCCATGAGTCTTCCTGCCAGCATTGATGCCGGATATGGATAGTTCACCTGAACCTTGTTTTTCATATAAAAGTCGGTCAGTCTATTGATGACTTGAATACAAGGATAGGAGCCTCCTGCATTTTCAAAAAAAGCCCAACCTTGAAGGGAAGGCTCCGAAAAGGCCGGAAATTGAGAGCGAACAAAGTGTAAATCAAGTTTCATTATAAAGCAAAAGTATGTTAACAGTTATTGATGCCCAATTTCACAAGAGCATTTTGGCATTGTTTTACCATGCCAGTCAAAGGCCGGAGCATATTGATCTTTTTCCCAATAAAACTGGCTCCTGGGGGTATCATAATTACCAACTTCATTCATGGTTGAGGTATCATATATTCTTCCATTGATCACAGTATAGATCACTGAATCAGAATTCTTAATGTCATCGAGCGGATTTTTGTCCAAAACGATCAGATCAGCTATTTTACCTTCTTCTAAAGAGCCGATTTGATCTTCCATTCCAAGATAATCTGCGCCGTTGATCGTTGCCGATTTCAATGCTTCCATATTACTCATTCCTCCCTGTGAAAGCATCCAAAGTTCCCAATGTACGCCAAGCCCCTGTAGTTGCCCGTGAGCACCAAGGTTTACGTTTACACCGGCATCAGACAAGCTTGTTGAACTTTTTGAGACAAGTATATGCCCGTTTTCATATTCTTTTAAAGGGATCATGGTTCTATGTCTCGATCTGGAATCGATAATACTTCTCGGGGTATATTTTAAAAGTTTTTCATTCTCCCAGACATTATTTTTCTGGTACCAGTAATATTCACCATTCAGACCTCCATAATTGACGATCAAGGTGGGCGTATAACTGGTTTGACTTGCGGACCATAATTGTATCACATCATCATGTAAGGTGGCAATTGGAATATTGTGTTCAATGCTGGTATGTCCGTCTAAGATCATCGTCATGTTATGAAAAAAGGTAGACCCCCCTTCAGGGACTACTTCAATTTGCTGGTCAGAGGCGGCTTTTATGATTTGCTGTCTTTGATCTCTTCGAGGCTGGTTGTAGCTTTTTACTGAAAAAGCACCAAAAGCCTTTGTTCTTCTTATAGCCGACTGTGCATCGTTCAGGCTATTTACAGTGGCCTTAAAATCACCATCGGCTCCATATAAAATGACACCAGTTGAAAATATTCTCGGCCCGATCATGCTCCCTGATTTAACCATTTCTGACAATGAAAAAACCATTTCAGTATTCGCCGAAGGATCATGAGTCGCCGTCACTCCATAAGCCAGATTGGCATAATAATGCCAGCGTTTTTGTGAGGCGATACCGTAGCGAAAATGACCTAAATGAGCATGAACATCTATAAAACCCGGCATAATGGTTTTACCTTGAACCTCAATGATCTTTGCCTTTGAAGGAATATCAACAGCGGAGCTTTCACCCAGACTAAGAATTTTATTATCCTTGATAACAATAGTCCCGTTTTCTATGACCTTATCGCCATCCATGGTGATAATGCGGGCCCCGGTAAGGGCGATCACACCTTCAGGTTTATCCGAAGTGATGTTCAAATTAATGGCTAGTCCCAAACTATCAATGGCCGGAGCCTCTTTAGGAGATCCTTCCATAAAGAGGAACCTTTGATCAAGGGCATTGCTGAAATACCTGTCTCCAAGGGTCCAGTGAAGTTTTTTACTATCAGATGACCAATGTAAATTTACACCAGCGTCTTTTGTAAATTGAGCAACTGGAACACTTGTAGATTTACCATCCAGCTCAACTGTTTTCCCGGCGGCGGGCAGTGGTGCAATATAGACCTGATAGAGGTTGGAAAAGGCTACCCACTGATCATCAGGACTGGGGATGATTCTTTGACCATATTTAGAGCTTACGATCTCACGTTCATCTTCGCCAGACAAGTCAACTGATTTTAAGGTTTTTGTTAATTCACCAAAAAGATAGCCTCCTGTTTGGAAATAGATCCGGGTCGCATCCATATTAAAACTCGGAAACTGACCATTTTCAGTAATAAAAGACTCCTTAGTCATACTTCCCGATTTTTTTGAAGTATTGTATTTGAGTGTGTAAATTCCGGGTTTTTTAGTGTTGACAAAGCCCTGATCCTGATTACCTCCTTCTTTTCGAAATACAAGCGTGTTATTATCTTTTGGTGAAAAAGAAGGTTCCCGGTAAATTGCTTTTTCCTGTGTGAGCCTTACAGGTTTTCCTTTTGAGGTCATATCCATCCTTTGGACACTTCCCATATCTTCATCGCTCCAGGTAACAAAGGCCAGAAACTTTCCATCTTTTGAAAAAGTGGGTTCAAATTCTAAATCAGTTCCATCGGTCAACCTTTTAGGCGTTCCGTCAGGGAGTTTTTTGACCCATAGATATCCGGCAGCATTAAATACCAAGGTCTTTCCATCTGGGGAAGTAACAGCGTTCCGTATTGCTTTTGCAGAAAAGGTATCTTCAAAAGCCTTATTTTTAAATTTGAGGGCATTGACGATTTTATGACTGGCACTAACTTGAAAAGGAATGTCAGCTGCTGCAAAGGAATTAATATCAATTTTTTTTATTTTTCCCTGCGCCCAGATAATGATATGTTTATCATCGGGAGTAAAATTAAATCCCGTGTACGGACCAAATACTGCCCAGGTTTCTTGTTGATCCTTGCTGAGTTGATCATAGATCGGCCATTCGCGACCTGTTGAAAGATCATGCAGAAACAGAACAGATTTCTCTCTTACCCTTCTTACAAAAGCTAAAACATCACCCTGATGCGAAATCACCGGGCGTATGGCTCCTCCGGGACCTCCTGTAACGCGTTCCGTTTTTCCATCTTTTAAATTGTAGCGATTGATCACATAAATTTGACTGTTGGGATCTTTATTGTATTGGAAATAACCTCCCGGATATACATCTTCACTATAATAGACATATTGTCCATCCGGAGAGGGCCAGGGCTCACCGGCATCCTGTTGTTCATTTTTCTTTTTAGTTAATTGTATACCTTTTCCTCCGGATTTATGGTACATCCAGATTTCACCAGCACCAAGTGAGCGCTCTGAGGTCAAATGCTTTTTGCAAAACAGGTAATTTCCATCATTTGACCAAACCGCATTGTTGACTAGTGTATAATCTTCCTTAGTAATTTGTTTGGCATCACTTCCGTTGACCGACATCACCCAAATATTGTCACCTCCTCCTGCGTCACTTGTGAAACTTATTTGCGAGCCATCAGGACTAAATCTGGGCTGAACTTCATAAGGGTGGCCACCCCTGATCAAGGTCGCGTTCCCACCCGAAACAGGCATGGTGTAAATGTCGCCCAGCAGATCAAAAACCAAAGTAGATCCGTCAGGACTTATATCTACACTCATCCAAGTACCCTCATCAGTGCTGATGGTAACTTCTTTAAAGGGAAGCACGGGTGTTGATACATCCCATGATTTAGAAAGGGAATCTTTGGAGTTTTCTTTATTTTTCTGGGAAGTAACAGTTATACTCGATATGAGGAGAAAAAGTGTTAGTACATATTTTGTCATAAGTGAAAATGGCTTTGAATTGGTGTTAAAATTTAATTTTAAAGACCATCAAGATAATTAAAATATTAACCTCATGGAATTTTTTTATTGAAACCATAAAGCTGGAGGCAATGAGAGATCAATAGACTATCCCTGAGATGTAATTTTCTTAAATACAATTATTTACTTTTATGAAATAATAACTAAATTGAGCCTTCAAATTATACACTTTAGCAATCATTCATATGAAATGGAAAGGCAAACGACAGAGTTCAAATATTGAAGACCGAAGAGGTCAGTCAGGCCCTGGCAGGGGCTCCGGAGGAATAAATCCAATGTTACTGGGTCCTTTGATCAGACTCCTTTTTTCAAAAACAGGATTGATCATTGTTGGTATTTTCCTGGTGTTTTCATTTATTTCGGGGAATAATCCGTTGAGTTTGATCGGTAATTTTTTCGGAGGAGGCGAAACCCAAACTCAGACTTCAGTACCCTATGAAGGAACTCGTGAAGAAAATGAATTAGCCGATTTTAGTGCTACGATTTTGGCAAATACAGAAGATGTCTGGAATGGTCTTTTGGATAATTACCGTGAGCCTACCCTGGTACTTTTTACCGGATCTGTGGCTTCAGCTTGTGGATCGGCATCAAGTGCGACAGGGCCTTTTTATTGTCCTGGCGATGAAAAATTATACCTTGACTTGAGTTTTTTTGATGATATGGCGCGGAAGTTAAATGCACCCGGTGATTTTGCGCAAGCCTATGTCATTGCCCATGAGGTGGGTCATCATATTCAAAAAATTACAGGAATCACTGATAAAGTTCAAAGTCTTAGAGGTCAGGTGAGTCAGAAGGAATACAACACCTACTCTGTTAGACTGGAACTGCAAGCCGATTTTCTAGCAGGAGTCTGGGCACATCACTCCCAGCAAATGACTCAGATGATGGAGAAAGGTGATCTTGAAGAAGCTTTGAACGCCGCATTTGCCATAGGAGACGACCGTTTACAAAAGCAATCAACAGGTAGGGTAGTGCCTGATTCTTTTACACACGGGACCTCTGAACAAAGAATAAGATGGTTTAAAAAGGGATTTGTGACCGGAGATCTTGAACAAGGAGATACCTTTAATGCTAATCCACTTTAAAAGATATTTTTTCGATTAAAGCGGATCAGCACTATTTTTGAATGAATTGTTAAAACCTTTCTTTTAAACTTTGCTTAATTGTAGCCAGCTCATCCAACCTTTTTGTGCTGGTTTTTCAACCTCAAGATTTGTTTTTTCCAATTTTTCCAAATCCCAGCTTATAAAATTTTCACCTTTTTCGGCAAGTTTATAATAACCTGGTCTTCTGACCTTTACGATATATTCATTGTCGCGAAGAAATTCCAGAGACTGATGAATTAAATATCTGTCGTCATCTCGAAAATGAAATTTTTTTCGTGCATAGTTCCAAATGCTGTTCTCGTTAAAATCAAGTTTCAGCTGTTGTAGAAATTTCAGAATTCTTGAACTGTTGTTTAGAGTAATTTCATCCATATATAGAGATTTTGTATTGTTATACTCAAATATAGGCTTTTATTGGTTGTAAATCAATGATATATGTCATTTTTATATTTTGGATGAACCCTGACTGATTTTTAAGGTGCATGAAAACTCGTGGTTACATTTGTATGTAAAAATCTACTGAAATAAAAATGTTGAATTTATTAGTATTTCTATGCTTTTTTATCTGGATTTTTCTATTGTTTTTGATAACTTGCCTTGATTTTAAAAGACATCATAAATTAAAATATTATACAATGATTAAACAATTCATAACCAACCATCTTAGGATACTTTTTTTATTTGTTCTAGTAGCTTTTGTAGGTTGTAATCAGGAAAAAACAAAAGAAGAAAAACCAATGGAGACCAATGTATTATTGAAAGACTGGACGGGCCCTTATGGGGGAGTTCCTGCCTTTGATAAAATGAAAGTGGAAGATGTTAAAAGTGCTATGATGAGAGGCATGGAGCTGAACCTTGAGGAAATTGATGCTATTGCTAATAACGAGGAAGCGCCAAATTTTGAAAACACCATTGAAGAAATGGAACGCTCGGGAAAAGCGTTGGATAATGGGTTTACTTATTACGGTATTTTTAGCAGTAATATGTCTACTCCTGAGTTTAGGGAAGTTCAAAGAGAATTGGCACCTTTATTTTCTGAATATCAGATCGAAAATTACTCAAAACGAAAAATTATTTAAAAGGGTCAAGGCCTTATATGACGCTTCTCAGGTACATCCGTATGAGGCAGATCAGCAGCGTGTTCTTGAACTTACTTATAAAAGTTTTGAGATGAATGGAGCAGAACTTGATAGTGTTAAAAAGAAAAGATATGCAGCAATAAACAAAGAGTTGTCGGGTCTTTATACCAAATTTTCAAATAATGTACTTCACGACGAAGAAAATTACATTACTTATCTGACAGATGACCAATTGGGAGGTTTGTCAGATGGTTTTATAAAGTCTGCTGCGAAAATTGCCGCGGATAACGGACAGGAAGGTAAATACGCCATTACCAATACAAGATCTTCAATGGATCCGTTTTTAACCTATTCTACTGAGAGAGACATTCGTAAGAAAGTTTGGACAAACTACTATTCTCGAGGTGATAACGGTGACGAGTATGACAATAATAAATTGATCGGCGACATTTTAAAATTACGCAGGGAACGAGTAGAATTACTGGGATATCAAAATTATGCAGAATGGCGCTTACAGGATAGAATGGCGAAAACGCCAGAAAATGCCATGGAATTGATGGAAGCCGTTTGGCCGGCTGCTATTGCCAGAGTTGCAGAAGAGGTTGCTGATATGCAGGCTGTCGCAGATAAAAATGGAGATAACATTACCATTGAACCATGGGATTATCGCTATTATGCAGAAAAAGTGAGAAAAGTAAAATATGATCTGGATTCTGATGAGGTAAAACAATATTTACAGTTAGATAAATTAACAGATGCCATGCATTATGTTGCTGGCCGCTTATTCAATTATAAGTTTACTCCTGTTCCTGAAGGCAGTGTACCGGTTTTTCATGAAGATGTAAAAGTTTGGGAAGTGACCGATAAGGATTCTGGTGAAAATATTGGTCTTTGGTATCTTGATCCTTATGCAAGACAAGGTAAAAGGTCTGGAGCCTGGGCTACAACTTACAGAAGTCATACTACTTTTGATGGAAATAAAAATGTTTTGGCTTCCAACAATTCAAATTTTGTAAAACCAGCTCCTGGAGAGGCCTTATTGGTTTCATGGGATGATGCTACTACCTTTTTCCATGAATTTGGTCATGCACTTCACTTCTTCTCTTCTAATGTAAAATATCCAACCTTAAATGGAGGAGTTAGAGATTATACCGAATTTCAATCACAGTTATTGGAACGCTGGTTATCTACAGATGAAGTGATCAATGAGTTCTTGGTACATAATAAGACCGGAGAACCAATGCCTAAAGAATTGGTTTCAAAAATTAAAAAGGCCTCGACATTCAATCAAGGTTTCTCAACAACTGAATATTTGGCCTCTGCCATTATGGATATGAAATTTCACCTGGCAGATCCTACGAATATAGATGTAGATAAATTTGAGCGAGAAACTTTAGCTGAATTAAAAATGCCTAAAGAATTAGTAATGCGTCATAGAACGCCTCATTTTGGACATGTGTTCTCAGGTGAGGGATACGCCACTGCATATTACGGATATATGTGGGCTGATGTATTGACGGCTGATGCTGCGGAAGCTTTTTCAGAAGCTCCTGATGGATTCTATGACAAAGAGGTTGCAGAAAGACTTGTTAAGTATCTTTTTGCCCCAAGAAATTCTATTGACCCGGCAGATGCCTACCGCATGTTTAGAGGGCGAGATGCCAAAATCGAAGCCTTAATGAGAGACAGAGGTTTTCCTGTTACCACAGAATAGTAGTTTTTTTAAAGAACAATTGTTAATATATTTAGTAAAAAAGCCTCAGTCTGACTGAGGCTTTTTTATTTTGCATCGATTCCTGTTGTAGCTGATCTGTTCAAATGTTTCCAGGAAATGAAATTGGCGGCTATTGAGTTTTACCTGCCTTATGTGGATTTATTTTAAAATTCAAAATTAATTTAAATTGTATCTTTAACAGATTCATCATTATTATGTAAAGCTCATCAAAATGGCCAGACTCTCTTCACTCGTTTTTTTTCTATTCTTTTTTATGTCAACATTTAGTCAGTCTGAAATTTATGAACTGCGGGTATATGAAATGGAGTTCTTTAAACCAGCCAATGTGTTGCATGATTATTTTCAAAAGGCACTTATCCCGGCCTTAAACCGCCAGGGGATACATAATGTTGGGGCTTTTGAGGAACTGGGTGAGGCTTTACCAAAAAAAATATACTTGCTGATTTCCTATCCGAGTATGCAAGCACATCAAAAGACCGCTGATCAATTAGAAAAGGATACACAGTACATATCAGATGCAGCATCCTATATGACTGCCACACCCGACCAAATTCCGTTTAAACGTATCGAAAGTACTTTTATCAGGTCAACTAAAGGATTTCCCAGCTTGGTCAAGCCGGCTGAGGATTCAGAGGTATTCGAGCTGAGAATTTATGAGAGTTCTCATGAAGATGCTTTGCGACGAAAGGTAAAAATGTTCAATGACAGTGAATTCGAAATTTTTGAAGATGTTGGGCTCAACACCGTATTTTTTGGAGCAAATATCTCGGGTGATCAAATGCCTTGCCTGACCTATTTGCTGGCCTTTAAAGATATGGAAGAACACAAGATGGCCTGGTCGAAATTTGGACCACATCCTGAATGGCAGCGCATCGTAAATTTGAAGGAATATGAGAACGCAATGAACAGTATTACAAGGGTGTTTTTAAAACCTCTTGACTATTCACAATTGTAGATATTTTATGCTATTTTGCGCTTTAATTGATCAGTCTAATATAAAATGAAAAATACATAAATGAAGCATTTACAATTAACCTTTTTTTTACTAATCACCTTTGTGATGGGGGCATCGGCTCAGGATAAACCAGCGTATGAATTGTATAAAAGTAATGGTAAGGAGGCAAAATATGATAAAATGATCAAAGATCTGGCCAAAAGCGATATGGTCTTTTTTGGAGAATATCATAGCAACCCTATTTCCCATTGGCTGCAATTGGAGATGAGTAAGAGTTTTTATGAGACCAAAGGTGAAAAGTTATTCTTTGGCGCTGAAATGTTTGAAAATGGGAACCAATTGGTTATCGACGAATATTTGAAAGGATTATATGCGGAGGATAAAATGCTTCCGGAAGTTACACAACTATGGGGGAATTATAAAACCGATTATAAACCCTTACTGGAATTTGCAAAAGAAAAGAATCTGCGTTTTATCGCTACAAATATTCCCAGAAGATATGCTTCCATGATCAATAAAATGGGAATAGATGCCTTGAAGGAATTAAGTCCGGAAGCATTAAAAATGATCGGTCCTGACTTGGAAAAATATTTTGATCCGACAGTAAAAGCTTATGCCGAAATGGCTGATATGATGGGTGGGCACGTGCCGGAAAATATGTTGAACATTCAAACTGCTCAAGCGGCGAAAGATGCTACCATGGCACATTTTTCGCTTCAGAATTATAAACCGAAAGATTTTCTGTTTCATTTTCAAGGATCCTATCATTCCAACTATGAGCAAGGCATCATTTGGTGGATCAATAAAATTCAACCGGGTTTTAAAATCAAGTCAATAACTACCGTAACTCGGTCAGAGTGGGAAGAGATGACCGATGAGGAAAAAGCTACGATTGCTGATTACATTATAGTAGTAGCAGACACGATGACAAAAACAAAAGGATGATTGCTAAAAATATTTCATCATTAAAAAGCTTTGTGATCAGCTTGAAGAAATTTAAAATCTATTATATCATTTCTGTATGCCTATTTGTTTCATGTGCTCAGGATAAGGAGGCCACATTGACGGAAACAAATGATTTTTGCTCCAGTATCCATAGAAATGACAGCATTAGTTTGTCTGAAGAACTGGAAGGTTTAACTGATTTAATGGCTACTAAAACAGGGGTGTATGTTCTGGAAGATGGTGCCGGATCAATGGTTTCCAGAGCCTGGCTCACTGAATATGCAGAAGAAACCATTGATATTCAGTATTTTATTTTTTCTACCGATAATGTAGGACTTATTGCCTGCGATTATCTTGTAAGGGCTGCGGACCGCGGCGTTAAAGTTAGAATTCTGGTTGATGATATTATGGTAGATGCACAATTGGAAGATATTGTAACCATGGATTCCCATCAAAATATTAGTGTCAAAATATACAACCCTGGTTTCAATCTTGGGAAAAGTGTTATCGAAAAGGCCAAGAAAGTTCTAACCGATTTTAGGTCAGTAAATCAACGTATGCATAATAAAACCTTTATAGTTGATGGCAAAGTAGTCATCACAGGAGGGCGCAATATTGCTGATGAATATTTCGATTATGATCATGAATATAATTTTAGAGACCGGGATGTGTTACTGCTGGGAAAAGCCACAAAAAGTGTAGGGAGCTCCTTTAGCGAATTTTGGGACCATTCGCTAAGTGTTCCGATCAATGAGCTAAGCGATGAACTGACCGATAAGTTAAGCGATGAAAATAAGTTCGCAAGACTGCATGAATACGCCTGTGATCCTGAAAATTTCTGGCCCCAGATACGGACGAGAATAAAGAATATTCCTATGGCTTTTAGAGCTTTAAAAAACTCAGGTGATTTTATATGGGTTGATAAGGTCGATTTTATTTCTGACCTACCCGGTAAAAACGACGGAAAAAGTGGCCTGGGAGGAGGAGGTGTTTCAACCAGTGCCCTTATCGACTTGGTCAAAAACGCAAAGCATTCTCTGGATATTCAAACACCTTATTTGATCACTTCTGAACTGAGTCAGGATCTTTTTAGGGAAGCTGTTCAGCGAGGTGTAAAAGTCAGGATATTGACCAACAGTCTTGCTTCAACTGATAATGTTGAGGCTTTTAGCAGTTACCAAACGGACAGAAAAACACTACTGCAAACAGGAGTGAGAATTTATGAATTCCGCCCCGACGCTGCCGAAAGGACCAGGATCATGACAGGTGAATTACAAAGAACCTTGGATCATATGCCGATTTTTGGTCTCCATGCCAAATCAATGGTGGTAGATGGTCAAATAACGGTCATAGGAACCTTTAACCTGGATCCTAGAAGTGCTAATTTAAACACTGAATGTGTAACTGTTATCCATTCTGAAAAGATTTCAGAGCAGGTGCTAAAAGGTATGGAAGAAGAATTCAAACCAGAAAATTCCTGGGAAACGACCCTTGATTTTAACCCAGACTCAGAGGTAAGTAATTTGAAAAGAGTCAAGACCTGGACACGAAAGATTCTTCCCAAGGATATCTTATAAAATTTATCAAAGGTTTATGGCAGTAAGTAAATAATTAGTTTAAAACCCGACCTTTCTTCTTAGTACGTTTTCTTCCTGGATAATAATTTTATCCAGGAAATAAGCCACTTTGTTTGTGATAAAATTTTCGTTGATTTCATTAGGATTGAAACTCCCTATTTCATTAATGTCTCCTTCAGTTATAGGTTCAAGGTCAGCTGGATAAACGATAAAAACTGCTATATCTCCATTATATTTCTGTGAAAAAACCAAAGCAGCTCCTTTGATGAATTCAAATTCATCAGACACATTTAGTTTGTCGATCAATGAAGCAGGAAAAGTGTTAAAGGTAATATTGATGGCACTGTTGTTCATCAACCAGTCAAGTTGCTGTACTTTCCACCCAATGTCAAAGTTGACTTGTATTTCGGTCAGTGTTTTAAGCAACAGGGGTAAGGTAAACGTCTCTCCATTGCTTCCTTTTTTCCAACACTTTCTCAAGTGAATTTACATAATCACTCACCGATTTTTTTAATAGGTTGTTTTCCATAATTCCTAGCTTTTTAGGGTCGAATAAGAGACCGATGTAGTATCTGAGGTTTAAAATTACCTGATTTCATATTTTTTGAGCTTATGATATCTAAAAGTATCAGTATTATTCCCTTATTGCATTGATTTTAATCAGCTCAATGATTGATTGCCGTCAAAAAAGTTAAAAGAAATATCGGTCATGTTCTGTCGTTTTCCTCAATTATTTGGGGAAAACCTTGTAGCTTAGAGGTAAATAAAGACTATATGAAGGGGCTATTTGCTATATTATTTGTTTTTCTGCTAACTTCCTGTAATTGGACAAATTCAGAAAATAAAAATATCATTTCTGAAAACCCATACCTTGTAGGGATTTGGGAAGGTCAGGGAAGACTGATGGACGTTAATGTCACGGATAAAGTTGGTGATATCCATATTAAAATCGTGATTGAGGACGATCAAAATATAACACTGAGTCTAGGAGATATCGAGGCCAAAAATGTGAAAATCAAAAAAGCCAATTTTGGTTTTGAAATCCTTGGAGAATTGCCTGAGGAAATCAGTAAAACCTATCCTTTAAAAAAATCTCACGCCATTATTTTACTTGTTTTACCCGAAGAGAATAGAGATCAAACCGACTTTTCACTTGGCAACTTTCATTTAAAAACCAATTATACTTTTGATTTTAGTATGCGTGTGGGAGGGGTAAAGCTCCAAAAAACTTCGCATTAAGAACCTCTTTTAAAAAAGAGATTTATACTGTTTTCACTTCGACAGCTTTTTCATGTGACCTCTTTCTTTTAATTGAGTACTTTCTTCCGTTTAAAAATTTACCAATAAAGGTTGAACGCACCAGATAATGATAGGTAACCAAACAAATCCCTGAAGTAACCAGTAAAACAAATACAAATTTAGCAAAGGCAGGAATATCCCAATCCACTATAAAAGCTGGTAATAAAATGGTAAAGGTGAGGTGGAGCAGGTAAATCCAGTAGGAGGCATCAGAGTTATAGCGCATCAAATGGGAATGATGACTTCCGTATCTGATAAAAAGCCCTGTAATACCGAATATAAATAGCCAGACATTGACTGAATTGATCAATGTGATTTGGAACTCATCCAGCGATGAACGAAAGAAAAATAAACCTGTAAATAAAACTATAGCCAAAATGGTAAGTGCCCAGTCATACTGCATAAAGGTATCCAGTAAATGTTTGGATTTAAAAAGAATCCATCCGATAAAATAAAAGAAGAAATAAAAAATAAAAGTATTGAAATCAGGCACCCAATCGGTAGATGTTGCCACCCAGGAACTTCCCATAAATAATAATAAAGCTACATTTAAGGCAGAAAAAATAACAATTTTAGCTATTGGTCTTTGCAGGATCCAATTAAATGCCAAGGTGATCTGATCAGTCAATCCTTTAAATTGATCAAAAAGTAAGCCCAGAAAATAGGAAACGATGGTAATCATCAACAAATAGTACAAGAACCAAAGATGTGAGGTGGATTGGGGTATCCATCCTGCAAGTGCTTTAAATGGTTCTAACGAGGTCATTAAAGGATTCTCGCCATTTTCAAATACGAGGCCTGTATAAGAAGAGGCGAATTTAATTGTAGGGGCCAAAATTATGATAAATACAATGAATGGGTACAGAATTCTATCAATTCTGTTTTTAAGCATTCTTTTATGCCCTCTTTCGAAAAAAAGCATAGCTCCAAAGAAGCCCGCCACGACAAAAAAGATAGGCATTCTGAAAGCGTGAATAAAAAACACGATATAATCCATAAAAGGTCCGGTTGATAGGGGGTCTTTAATGGGCCAGTGATATCCTTCATATAAACCGTAGGTAATGGCAGAGTGAATGACTAAACCCAGGAGCATCATGATAGCTCGCAAGGAATCTAGTGAGTGAATTCGTTCTGTTTTGCTGGCATTTGAAGTTAAGCTCATTTGATTTTATTTTTTAATAGGACCATAAGAATAGGAATACTATTCGAAAAGAAAGAATACTTTAGGACGAAATACCTCAAATAATGTCCAAAGCATATTGATTATTTATCGAAAGGTACGTGTTATGCAGTGACATTTAAATAAGCAAAAAGGTTTCTGTCTATGTCAACTAATATGAATAGATTTGCCGTCAATTTGAAAATAGCAGATATGAAGCGCATCAATGAATATAAAAAACTCTTTAAAGTAGAAGGACCTATTGATTTGAAAGAATTAAAAACCACTTACAGAGGGTTGGTAAAGGAATGGCATCCGGATAAATTTCAGAACGAGGAAGAGAAAGAAGAAGCTGGTGAAGTAAGCCAGAAGATCATTGATGGATATCATTTTTTGGTAAGTATAGCTCCGGAAACCAAAGCATCTAATGCGGAAGAATACCACACTACGATCACCCAGTCACAGGTAGCGGATTTTTATCATAAGAGTATGCGGCTTGAGGTTACTTTTACTGATGGTAACACTTACGAATATTTTGGCGTGAACCACAAACTTTTTAACAAATTCGCCAATAGCAGATCTCTAAATAATTTTGGGAAAAGAAATATTTTCAACTCTTTTCTATACAGAAAGTCAAAGAAGGCTTCAGTAATGGCTTAAGATAAGGCCTTGTCTACAAAATACATCTTTAATTTGCCTTTGTTCTTGACTTCGATTTCGCCTCTGTAGGTGCATTTAAACTTTTCTTTGATAAGCTGGTAGGTGGATTCTGAAATATTTATTTTACCGGGTTCAGAATTCGATTCCATACGTGAGGCTATGTTCACCGTATCGCCCCAGATATCGTAGGCAAACTTTTTAATACCTACGACTCCGGCCACCACAGGACCAGTGTTAATACCAATTCGGATGTCAAAGTGCTTTATGTGATCAGTATCATCTTTTTTTGTATCACTTACAAATTTTGCAATTTCAAATGCCGCTGTGACAATTTTTACAGCATGGTCTTTCGTTGGAAAGGGCAGTCCGCCAGCTAACATATATGAATCTCCAATTGTCTTGATTTTTTCAAGACCATATTCTTCTACGATTTGATCGAATTTAGAATAATAGAAATTCACACTTTCAACAAGTTCTTCTGGTGACAAGTCTTCTGATTCTTTTGTAAAACCTTTAAAATCGGTAAAAAGAACGCTTACTTCATTAATTTTTTTTGCGACTACTTTTCCATTTTCAATGAGTTCTTTTGCCGTCTCTTCAGGTAAAATATTGCGCAATAGTTTATTGGACACATCTCTTTCCTCTTGGATGATTGCACTCGTCTTTTTTATAAAAATATTGCGCCGGAAAAGAGCAACAGCAAGTAAACTGATCAACAATAAGGAGATGATGCCGGCAATAATTGTGATACGCTGTTTTTGCTGTTTTTGATCCAAAAGATCAACCTCAGTTTGCTTTTGGGATACTTCAAAATTGGTTCGTATATCGGCAATTTTTTGTATCGATTCCAGATTGTTTATGCTATCCCTGTATTTGATATAATTTTTGTAAAATTTGTACGAATCTTCGATCTTACCCATTTCTTGATACAAATTTGACAGCAAAAGATTCGACTCACTTATCTGGTCTTTTAAGCCATAATTTTTTGCTAAATTCAGACTTTTATTGGCATAATTTAGGGCGCGATTAAAATCGCCTTTATCCTTATAGATATCTGACATATAAGTAAGATACTCTGAGATCGCATAATAATCCTCAAGTTTTCTAAAAGCTCAATAGCTTCACTTATTTTTTCTTCTGCCAAGTCGTTTTTATTCATGCTGGCATAGACCATTCCTACATTACCTAAATTGTATGCCTTTCCATGAGCGTAATTTTTAAGATCGAAAATGGTACCGGATTCCTGAAAGTAAACTAAAGCACTATCTAGCTCATTTGCATTAAAAAATTCATCTCCTGCATTGATAATTGAAGAAGCCAGTGAAATTGAGTCATTTTCATTTCTTTGAATGGAGATGGCTTTTTTATAGTATAAAATCGAATTCTCATGCGCTCCTGAAACTGAGTAAATATCTGCAATACCTGAATAAGCCGAAGCCATTGGTAAATTTCTTTTTAACGATTTGGCAATGTCGGCGCTTTTAAAATAAGCTTCTATGGCTTGTTCAAGATCTCCCTTCATTCGCAAGGAAGCTCCCATATTAGCATATGCAATGATCAAATATCTTTGATTCTGAGTTTTTAAGGCCTCGGCCTCCAGAAGCTGAGCATAATAAAATGAACTGTCTGGATTATTTGAGTTAAACGCAATTTTGTGAAGTAGACTCAGACGCAAAGAATCACTCCCTGTATCTATATTTCTTAATTCTATAATGAGACTATCAGCAATTCTCTGGTTTTGAGCAAATCCTGATCGAATAAAGAACAGAATAATGCATACAATGAATATGATTCTAGTATTTGTAAACATTTACTGACCTTGTGTGTCTATTTTTAGTTTTGGATCAACGCGAAACTTACCGTTACGTTCTCCGCCGTTATTCTGATCATAAATGGTAAAGTTAATAATATAAACTTCCTTCTCACCTTTAGTATGGTTTATTACAGTGCCTATGACAGTTTCTGGCATTTTCCCATTCCCGTACAAAGTTGCCTTCCCAAAAACATAGCTTTCTTTCTCGTGGTGAATACTTTTAATGTTTACAATAGTGTTTGGATTCGAGATTGAAAATCCCAACCAGGTGATTGATTCGCCTTGATGTACTTCTGTATAAAAATCAGGATTTGGCTTTTTATTGTATGGTTTCTCCAACCAGCAATGATCTTCTTCAGTGCCTTCTGTTATTTTATCTGTATCGACATATAGAATAACTTGGTGATTCTTTAATCCAGGGTGGTGTGACATATTATAAAAATTTAAATTAATTTTTTGTAATGATATACAAGATAAGTTCTTGGTCAATGATAAAATGCTAAAAAGGGACGAAGCAGGCTGTTTTCTTTCCGAGGGTATTGTATTAATTTTCGGAGGTATGATATGTTATGATAATAGGATCATGCTATTCTTAGAGAATAGATGGTTTTTAGAAGCATCCTAATCTTTCAATTTTTTTTTGAAAGGTATTTGATTCTTTGAGACTAAATGGCAACTAAATAAATTATTTGAAGCATATGTTGACAAAATTATCAAGTTATTTGATCCTATCACTAGGACTAGTTTTTATATATACGGGAAATGTCTATTCACAGGGTTGTAGTGATGCCGGAGTTTGTACGGTGCATAGTTTTAAGCCCAATGGCTTGGATAGCATTTCAGAAAATCTTAATCAATTCAAAGTTGGAGTTTCCTATGGAGCAGCTGATTATTCCATTGCTGTTTTTGGAACTTATCTTGAATACAACAGGCAATTGAATGAAAAGTTTGGAATTGATGCGAAGATCACCTCATTATCACAGTCTGGCAATGATATTTCAAGCTTTGGGTTATCAGATATTTATGTCAATTCAAATTATAGGATTAGTAAAAAAGCGTCACTTACTTTAGGAGTAAAAATACCTTTGTCTGATGCCAATAAAATGGAGGATGGAAGAGCCTTACCAATGGACTATCAATCGAGTCTTGGAACTTTTGATCTTGTTCTTGGTTTTGGATATAATATTGGAAGTTTACAGTTAGTAGCCGCACTTCAACAGCCCTTGACTCAAAATAACAATGAATTTTTTGCAGAATATTACCCTCTTTTTTCTCCCTTAAGAGAGTTCCAATCAACAAATCAATTCAAAAGAAGCGGAGATGTGCTGATCAGGGCTTCTTATCCAATTGATTTTGGCAAAAAATTTAGGTTAACCCCAAGCTTGTTGCCTATTTACCATTTAGCCAATGATAAATATACCAACATCGACGGCATAGAACTTGAAATCGAAGGCTCTCAAGGGCTTACCCTGAATTGGAATCTCTATTTGGATTATGAACTCAATAATAAACAAGCACTTCAATTCAATGTTGGGTCACCGTTTATTGTAAGAGATGCCAGACCAGATGGTTTGACAAGAAGCTTTGTAGCCAGTCTGGAATACCGAATTAAATTCTAATAGTTAAGCTTCCAATCTCATCCTTCCTTATCTCACCCCCTGGGAGGTGAAGGGTTCACGTGCGAGGGGTTCGCAAGTGAAAGGTTCACCTCCAACCCCCCGGAACACCTCGCGGTACCATATTTTTTAGGAAGACTTCATAATCTAAAAGGTTTGGATTATATTTGAGTAATGGAACAACTAACCCTTACGACCCCGGCACTTTTGTTTTCGGCAATTTCGTTGATTATGCTAGCATATACCAATCGTTTTTTGGCATATGCGGCGGTGGTCAGAAATCTGCACGATAAATACAAAAAAAACAAAAATCAAGTATTCATAAGGCAAATAAAGAACCTTCGACAACGTCTTTACCTGACGCGTGCCATGCAAATCTTTGGGATCAGTAGCTTGCTACTTTGTGTATTGACCATGTTTTTGATTTATGTGGAGCAGCATACGGTGGCCGTATGGATTTTTGGATTGGCACTCCTACTTTTGATCATATCTTTAGGCTTGTTAATTAGAGAGATACAGATTTCTGTAGAGGCGCTTGAATACCACCTGAGTGATCTTGAGCAAGGTAATGAAGAATGAGAGGCTATTTATTAAGAATGTGCTGCAGTTGATTTTTACTGAAACACTAACCTTATAACCAATAATATATTATGAAAATCCTGATTCAAATTTTATTTTTTGCTATAGTTGTGTCGGCAATGGCACAGACTAAATCAATTAAGAAAAGCCCACCTTTGATCGAGTCAACACCAGCTTCTGCTGGAATGTCTGAAGAACGACTTTCTTTTATTGATGATGCCATCATGGAGTCTATAAAAAACAATGAGATACCTGGAGCAGTTGCTTTGGTGGCACGAAATGGGAAGGTTATTTACCATAAGGCATTTGGGATGGCTGATAATACTTCCAAAAGGGCCTTGAAAAAGGATGATATTTTTAGAATTGCGTCTCAAACTAAGGCCATTACTGCTACTGCTGTAATGATGCTTTGGGAAGAAGGAAAATTCAGGCTGGATGATCCAATTTCGAATTTTATTCCGGAATTTAAGAACCCACAGGTATTGGATTCATTAATTGAAAGAGATTCTTCTTTTGTTGCTTCCAAGGCGGATAAAGAAATTACCATTAGGCATTTGATCACGCATACTTCGGGTATAGGTTATGGTTTTATTGACGGTGATGAACGATTTAAAAAAATATATGCCAAGGCAGGAATCATTGATGGTTTTACGACAGAGCCGATTACAATCAAAGAAAACGTTGCTAAACTAGCCAAGTTACCTTTGCATCACAATCCTGGTGAAAAATTTACTTACGGAGAAGGCTTAGATGTTTTGGGCTACTTTATAGAAATTATCTCAGGAATGCCTTTGGATGAATTTTTCAGAACCAGGATATTTGACCCATTGGATATGGATGATACCTGGTTCTATTTACCCGAATCAAAATACGACCGTTTGGTGTCTTTACAACGTTTTAAAGACGGAAAGTGGGAGAAATTTCCGACGTCTAAGGAATACGATCCTAATTTTCCGATAACAGGGGCAAAATCCTTTTTTGCCGGTGGAGCAGGGCTTTCAAGTACAGCGATGGATTATGCCACTTTTTTGCAAATGTATCTCAATGAAGGCGAATTGAATGGGATTCGTTTGCTGAGCCGAACAACGGTTCAATTTATGATGGCGAATCAAATCGGAGATCTTTGGGGTGACTTGGGATCATACTACGGACTGGCTTTTGGTGTTTTGGATCAAAAAGGTCAGGATAAAGGTGGAGAAGGCAGTATGGGAACCTTTCAATGGGGAGGTTATTTCAATACGATGTATTATGCTGATCCAAAAGAAAAACTTATCGGAATCCTGATGAAGCAAACTGCAGAAACCGAAGAGGACAATTCAGGTTGGAAATTTCGCCAAATCACAGGGCAAGCCATTGATGATTAATTTTGATATTGATGGCGTTAGTCGATGAAGATCAGAAGGCAATAGATAAAAGATCGTAAGAAATAAAAGGCTTTTTATTTTAGTTTTTTTGGAATCTATAGTGTCAAAAAAGGGCAATATATTCCAAAAAAAAACCCCTATCGATAAAACAGGGGTTTGCAAACAAGCGTTAAGTCAAAATATGAGGGGGGTATTAGTTTTATGTTTTGGATTTAAAAAGGTTAACATAAAACACCATTTTTTTTTCAAAAATTTAATTTTCTTCAAAAAAGTGGAACGAGTTTAAACGTTCTTAATGTTGAATTAAGGCTCAATAAGTTTTTTGAGCTCATTAATTCTCTTTTCTTTCTCGGGTTGCCTTTTTTTGATGGCAAAATCAGTATGATACTTATGTGCTTCAAGAAATTTCACCTGTATTTTGTTCCAGTCATTTTTATTTTTTAGACCTATGGTCACTTGCAGTTCCTCATATAAACTTTCACTGATCTCATAAAAGTCTGATCGTCCCAAGTAATCCAGATCTATATCACAAATCATATTTTCTAATAAGGTTTTGGGACTTTGAGGTATTTTGGTCGATAAAATAAGCCCGACGATAACGTCAATATCTTTAGTTTTAAAACCAAACTGGGTCAATAGATCTCTCGCAATAATTGATCCTTTATATTCATGCTCTTCATTCGATACGGTAAATCCTATATCGTGAAACAAAATGCCCAAACGAAGTAAGCGTGCATCATGTGAATTTATTTTTATATGTCTTAAGTAGAGGTCACAGGTTTTCAGCGCATCTAAAGTGTGATGCACTCCATGATAATGAAGATCCTTAGACAGTTTAGTATTGCAAATCTGTCCAGTATTATCTTTCTAAGTTTATAATATCCTTTCATCAGCAAATAGAACATATTAAAGCCGTTATTAACCAAAAGGCCAAAGCCACAATAACAAAAATAAAGCTCAGACCAAAAAATTTAATAGATTTATGAACACATATAAATTTTTGCATCTATTATTTTACTTTCTATATGTATTTGTTGGCTTAATTGTTCATACGATCTCTTCACTTTCACATATTTCCATCAGTCTTTTTGAATACGCTTTAACATCACCAAAGGCAAACACCGCATCTCTAAAGAAAAAAACATTTTTTTCATATTTCAATTCAATTTGAGGTTTAAAACACTTAAAACAATAATAAATAGAGACCAATACACAGGCCATCCATAATAAAGAAATTACTACAAAAACTTTGCTCGTATTGAATTATGGGCTGGAATTGCTCTAATCCGATCTATAAAAAGTCCAATTATTAAGACTATGGAATGAAAAGATGATACCAGCCTTTAGTTCAGAGGCCCGAATCAGCTTTTCCAAGCGCTCCAATTGCTCCCAATAATTATTTGGATCCTGTCTCATGCTGTTTTCGTTTTAATCAGTTATTCTCGATAAAGTTAACATAAAACTTTTAAATTTTGACCATTGACAGGTATTTGGCCTTTATTTTTGGCATTGAATGACGAAATACATTTTCATCATACCTTTGTTCTTGACATCAATTTCTCCTCTGTATTCACATTCAAGATGATCTTTGATCAACTGCATAAGTATTCTCCGAAATATTGATTTTTCCTGCTTTAGAATTTGATTCCATGCGAGAGGCTACGTTTACGGTATCTCCCCAAATATCATAGGCAAATTTCTTTTTTCCAACTACCCCGGCCACAACTGGTCCCGGTATTGATCCCGATTCGAATATTAAAATGAGCGATATCATTGATTCGACATTGCTTTGTATTCTTCAACGAAGTCCTTGAATTTCAAAAGCTGCCTGTATAACATTTAATAGTATGGTCCTTAGAGTCATTAGGGTAAGTCCGCCTGCACACATATAAGCATCTCCGATGGTTTTGATTTTTTCCAATTCATATGTGTCAATGATCTGATCAAATTTTGAAAAAAATAATCTACAGATTCTACGAGTACTTCGGGAGATAAGCTTTGTGAATATTTTGTGAATGCCTTGAAAATCTGTAAACATGACGGTTACTGAATCAAATTTTTTGGCCTTGACCTTGCCGCTTTCTTTTAGCTCTTCCGCGGTTTTCGCAGGTAGAATATTAAGCAGAAGTTCATCTGATCTTCGTTTTTGCTTTTTGATGTTTCTGAAAGTAAAGCCCGTCATTGCCTAAAATAGCGATGAGACTGAAAATGAGGACCTTTTGATTTGTTTTTTGCTTGATTGAGCAGATCTACTTCTGTTTGTTTTTGGGAGCAACTTCAAAATTAGTACGCATATTTGCAATTTTCTGAATGGAGGATAGGTTTTTAACACTGTCTCTATAGCTGATATGATCTTTGATAGAAAGGCAAGAGACTTATTCTCATTCTCTATTTTCTGATAAATTTTAGAGAGTTGAAGATTTGCATCACTTATTTCAGGTTTTAGATTGTGCATTTTAGCGAGATCAAGTCCCCTTAAGGCAAATTCGGAGGCCTGTTAATATCATTCCTGATAAGATAGATCTCTGAGATTTCCATTAGTATTGGCACATACCTGTAAAATGCCCATCTTTTTCCAGGGTTTTAAAGGCATCATTGATGCTTTTTTCAGCTTTGGTATAATCTTTTAATTGGGCATATGCCAGACCTTTGTTGGCCATGGTTATAAGCCACACCAATTTCCCATTAATCTTCTCGAATAATACCCCAGATTCGTTAAGTAGATTAGGGCCGAATCTGGTTTGTCAATTGTTAAATAGGTATATCCTAAATTCTCAAATGTGATCGCCAATTTCACGGTATCATTTTCATCTTTTAAGATTTTAGGATTGTTTAGGATATCGATGGCTTTTCTATAATATGATATACCAGCTTTTGTATTCCCTACATCAATATGTACGCCACCAACGGATGCATAGATCATTGCCAAATTGAATTGTATTTTCATCAAGGGCAATGTCGCCTGCCTTTAAATAGTTTTCAATGGCCAGTGTACATGTCACCTTTATCTGATAAGGGCATTGCCCTTTTCCAGGTAGGCAGTATAAAAATATTGACTTGAGTCCATCTCGGTGAGCAACGGACAAAAGTTCATTAGAATAATTAAGTTTTAGCTCAAGATTAGGGTGATTATGGCCAAGCTCTTTCAGCAATTCAGCTTATTCTCTTCTTTATAATCTCCATTCATATATCTGTATTCAAGACTGTCAGCTAATCTTTGATTTGGGCGAACAAGGGCCCAAGCTGGAAAGAAAGAATATAACGGTAACAAGCTTTTGCTAAAGGTATGAATAAACGATACTTTTAAGTTATTGGTTTTTTACCATGTATGCAAAATGATCAATCTGATGATACTTATCTTCGGGTCGTATGGTATATGGTATTTTCTCGACCATTTCAATTTCAATTACTATATGTAATTTTATGTCACCATTATTAAGATTCACTTTTTACCTTCCTTTCAACCTCATTAGGATTTCCTGGCTAATATTTTCGCTTTCTCAAATATTTATCTTTCCTGCGTACTTTCTTTAATATATATTTTTAGTCTTAATTTCATTGATGCCAGATTCTTTTGCGCTTTTCCATTTTACCTTTTACCAGCGAATACAGTTGTCGTAAATTCATTCGGTTTACCTATTATAGAACCATAGAATCTCCTTCAATGTTAAAATTGTATATAATCTTTTAGGTCACTGACTCCTTAATTGTCCTCAGGGATTTCCTTAATAAGCAGTTACATCAATAGTTACATGTTTTGGAACAAGTTGTTTTATGATCCAGGCTTTAGTAACCGGATGTTTTGATTTTTTCACCTCCTTGCAGGCCAGTAGTAAAAAAATGCGAAGAAGACGAGTATATATTTTTTCATGGGTTTGGTTTTATAGTCAAGTTATTCGTAATTTTTCTAATGTATTAAAGACCAATTGTTTACCCAATTGATATAGGACCAACATGGCCCAAATTCTTTTCTAACGTACCTTTTCATTTATTCAACTAAAAAATGACCATAGTTAAGCTCCTATATTGATGCGTTTAAAAATTTATGCGATAAAAAGTCACATTTTATTAGGTTTTGTCATGAAATAAGCGTTCATGAATCTCTGCTTCACCAACTGGTTCTCTGCCGGTACAGATCCTGCCATATTTTCCAAATTTATTTTCCCAGTAGCCTACAAAAAGAGGTTTTTCATTTCTTAAAATATCAACAATATAGGGAAACTTTGAAATCGGGTATTGGATATAAAAACGATCAAAATCCATGGGTTCAGGATATCTCTCTTTCCTCTTCAAAGAATTGTAAAACACCAATTACTTCATCGGCTTTATCATATAGATTGATCGTTGTAAAACTCCTGTGTTTCTGAGAACCTGAATCTAAAAAAATACGGTATGATTTTATTTCAGTATACATAATTCGTTATTTTGAAAAACCGTAAAATATGGATTAATGAGGAAAATATAAATGACGTAAATCAATAGAATATTTGATTGTGATCATTTATAAAAAAATCAGATGCATGAATATTGATTCGAATTATTGACGAGAAAAGACTATGAAGCACGCTCTTGAGAATTCTTATTTGAAGGTACTTCACTTTTTTTACTGTCTGAATAAGTCTTTGTAGTTTGCTTTTTATTATTGACATAGTACATTTTCATCATACCTTTATTCTTGGCTTGAATTTCACCACGATATTCGCAATCGAATGAGTCCTTGATCAGATGATAAGTATTCTCGGAGATATTTATTTTACCAGGTTCTGAGTTCGACTCCAGGCGAGAGGCTATGTTTACCGTATCACCCCAAATATCATATGCAAATTTTTTGATTCCAACTACCCCTGCTACAACCGGACCAGTATGAATACCAATGCGTATATTGAAGTGAGTGATTTCACGAACTTCAGAGCTTTTTATATTTTCAATAAAATCTCTGATTTCTAATGCTGCATGTAACATTTTTTGGGCATGATCTTTAGTGGGTATAGGTAATCCTCCTGCACACATATAAGAATCACCAATGGTTTTGATCTTTTCCAAACCATATTTTTCAATGATTTGATCGAATTTAGAGAAATGATAGTCAACACTTTTCACCAATAACTCAGGAGTAAGGTCTTGTGAGTATTTGGTAAACGCTTCAAAATCTGTAAACATTACAGTTACAGAATCAAATTTTTGTGGATTTACTTTACCATTATCTTTAAGTTCTTTAGCAGTGCCCTCAGGCAGAATATTAAGCAATAATTTGTCGGATCTTTCTTTTTCGATTTCAATCAGTTGTTTTGTTTTTTCAATAAATTTATTGCGTCTGAAAAGCCCTATGGCCAATCCTATGATGAGTATAAGGGCTATGATGGTGGCAATTACAACAATCCTTTGGTTTCTCTTTTGTTGATTTAACAGGTCTACTTCAAGCTGTTTTTGGGAAATTTCAAAATCAGTTCGAATATTGGCCATTTGCTGTACGGCAGAAATATTATTGACACTATCCTTGTATGAAATGTGATCTTTAAAGTATTTCAAAGAGGCCTTGGCATCTCCTGACTCCTCATATAATTTTGACAATTGTAAATTTGCTTTGCTGATTTCATCCTTTAGACCATATTTTTCTGCTAATTCTAAACTTCTTTGGGCATAACCTAGTGCTGCGTCCCAATCACCCTGATTCAAATAGAGATCAGACATATAGGTCAGAAAAATGGTGATGGGATAATATTTCTCCATTTTTTCAAACATGTTGATGGCATGGTTGATTTCATCTTTGGCCAATTCATCTTGACCTTTTAATGCATAAGCAATTCCTTTATTGCCAATAGTCATGGCAATACCTTCCGTAAACCCTAATCGCTTAAATACAGGGCCTGATTGTTCAAACATTATAAGTGCAGAATCTGGCTGAGATACAAGCAGGTATTCGTCACCAAGGTTATTAAGAACAGTTGATAATTCTCGTTGGTTATTATTTTTTTCATGTATTGCTATTGCCTTTTTATAATAATAAACGGCATTATTATGGTTTCCCATGATAGAATAAACATCCCCTATGGAAATACTTATAGAACCCAGGTTATTATCCGTTTTTTCTTTTCCGGCAATTTCTGCTCCTTTGAAATAACTTTCCAGAGCTTCACTTAGATTTCCTTTTCGGGTAAGGGCATTACCTTTATTAAAATAACCATAATACAAAAAGAGTGTGGAATCCAATTGTTGTGCATTCAGGATCAATTCTTCACTATAACGAAGCGCTTTTTCCGGATCATTATGGTTGAAAGATAATTCATGTAAAAGTTCTAATTTTTCCTCATCTTTATATGTGCCTGTAAGATAAACCTGTTCAAGACTGTCAATAGTTTGTTGCCCTTGACAGAAAAGTTGTGTGCAAAAAATGAGAAAAAAGCCTATCGTAAAAACAGCTTTTTTCTCAAAAATAGCGTCTATGAGAAAACAATTTCTTATCATACTTGCAGTCAGAAATTTATCTTATTGACCTCCTCCAACGATTATTTTAGGATCAATTGAATACATTGTACCTGTGTTATCAATCTTAAAAGAAATTTTATATTTATAAGGTTTATCATTGGTTTTTTCTTAACTTCTCCTACTACTGTTGTTTCTCCATCTAATTCTTTTCTGTTGAAAACATTGGTTCCTTTGTCATATTTAATTTTTCTAATGTCTATGGCAGCTGCTTCCATCAGAAGATTCTCCATTCCAAATGATGGTATCACCCACTTCAGCGTAAATAGTGTACTCGCGGGTGTCAGTTCCGGGTTCTTGATCTGTAAATTGACAGACCTGATAGGCAGGATTTCCAGCTTGAAGCGCGGCTACATTACATTTAAGGGTTACTCTATGCTCATCTTGACTATACAGCGAAGTGCAAGCAAAGATAAAAATGAGACTTAATAAAAATGATTTTAAAGTTTTCATAAAAGGGGTTTTAAGGTTTAATACCTTCGTAAGGTAAGGTATTGATTGTTATAAATTTACGGAAAATAGGATGAATTGCCTTAATTATTATCCAAGAGGCTGTTATTTCTTATCCAAAGGTGTCAATTTTGAAATTGAGTATGACTGATCGGGAAAATGATATTCTTTTATATTTATTTCATGGTTCAATTCTCGTTTAGTTCTAAGATCTTTTTTAAATTTATGAGAAATTAAAGATCATATCATGAAAAATATTGCCAACACCCTAAAACGTATTTCTTTACTTGCACTGTTCATTATTGTACTAACCGGATGTGCACAGGCGATTCCAATTGATGAATGTTTAGACGTGTCACCTTATGGTTTTTTTGGAGGCCTTTGGCATGGCTTTATAGCACCTTTTTCATTTATTGTTAGTTTGTTCATGGATGATGTTGCCTTATATGCTGTCAACAATAATGGTTCCTGGTATGATTTTGGTTTTGTACTTGGTGCAGGAATTCTCTTTGGAGGAGGAGGTAAGGCTGCCTGAAAAATTTTGAGATCTCGGACGATAGGATTTAGAAGGTATTTGTTTTAATGTGCGATATAAATGCTAATATTGTCTTATTATTGAAGGATATTTAAATTCATATTGCTATGGTCCCAATCTCGTTTTTCATTAGAAAAGATAATCAACTTGTTTATTTGTGCCATTTTTTTACTATTTACCTATGTACAATTGAATGATCCGGACCCTTATGTTTGGGTCATGGTCTATGGCTTGGTTGCTATTTTATTTGCTGTTTCAAGTTTTTTTAGGATTCCAAAAATCATTTTTCAAGCTGTCATTTTAGCCCTTGTATTATTTGCCTTTTTTCATGTGGGATATTTTTATGATTGGTTGCTTAGTGACAATAAGTCGGAACTTTTTGGAGATATGATTTACGCAAAGCCTTATGTTGAAGGGACCAGAGAATTTATGGGACTTTTGATTGCTATTGGGGCCTTGATTTACTTGCTAAAAAAATCAAATAAGAATCCAGGATGATCATTTTACAGTTGCCATAAAAAGCTGTCTTTGATTGAATTTCTTAGGCGAATACGCTTTCTGCTTTTGGCTTTTTTGTTTTTTTATAACTTGTTTAAAACTTTCTTCTCGAGCAACTAGCAGATACAAAGAAAAATGAGAAATTTAGGATTGAGTTAATACTTTAAAATCAATCTATTATAACAATCTTTAAAATGAAGGTATTTAAGATTTCGATGTTGATGTTTTTCCTATTCTCCTTTTTTATTCAGGCACAGGAAAGCCAGATCGAAGAAAAGTCAATAAGCAAGCATTATGCGTCTGAAAATCTTGAATCAGCCCTGGTACTCTCAAGAGCGGAGCAATGGTTTAGCAGGGAAGAAAATTCTGAACAGTTTGAAATTGTTTCTTTGGATCAAAAGAAGGGCGAGATGTTGGTGGAAGGGAGCACAAAGGTATTGTACAAGAACATGGGAAAGGAGCTTTACCCAAAAAGGAGTGGGATGGCAGAAGTTCTGGAGGCAAGTTTTGGAAACATGATCAGGATACAGACCGAAACCGGAGGTTATACGATCACTTATGAGGTGATAGATATGAAACAGGAAATGTATAAAATGGAGGACCTGTTCTTTAGTTGTGTAGATTTCAAAAGTATTGACCAGGAGAATTTGAAGGAGTACAATAAAGCGATGAATAAGTTATTAAAAGCAAATTTGGTTTTTAAAAAGCGCAGGGAGATATTTACTGAAAACTCGAAATCACAGTTTGAAGAAGTTAGTAATTATCTTCTGAATGCAGGAGAAGTCACCATTTTTTCGATACATGAAGGCATTGTGTCCGGGAATTAAAAATATATTCTTGAATGAACTCAGGAAATATTTTATGCTTTGAATCAAAATAATATATGCAAAAACTCTTCACTTATTATGTTTAATGGCCCTATCAATTTTTATATGCAATCTTTAATATTTGCACTTGGCAGATACGTTCTTGTTCTATTTATTTTTTTAGTGCCATTTATTGGACAGTCTCAAATCGGGTCACCTAAAAAGTTGGATTCTACAGGGAGGTATGTTCCAGAAGCTATAAAAGTAGTCGATATTATTCAAAAAGTTGAGGCGGCCAATCAAGAGATAAAGGCAGTCACGCGAAGAACATCCTCTGATAAAGACCTGAGAAGAATTGATTCCTTATTCCCGGAATATGCAAAATTCATTACTGCACAAAAGAAGCGAAAGGATCACTTTGTTGCAGCAAACCCAAACAGACAAAAGATCAACAATCTGATCAAGAAATGGAACGGATATTATGACCATCTTGAAAATTGGGAATCCGTAATCAATGGGCATGAAGAGAGAAATATTATTGTTCAGGAAGTCTTGGACTTTAATGAAAAAACATGGGAACTTACCTATAAGAATGCGGTTGATGAGAAAGTGCCATTGGAAGTGCTGAACAGTGTTAGGGGCATATGGAATAATTACAAGGAACTCAATAGAGTCATTTCCAAAGAGAACAATGCAAATCTGATCCTTGAATCAAAGATCAATAATCAAAAACTGATTGTTAACAAGGTAGTAGATGACCTGAATGCTCTTAAAGATTCAGAGGTGTACAATCTATTCTATTTAAGGCACGAACCCCTTTGGAAGTCTTCATTTAAAAGCCCGGAAAAAAATGAAGGTGAAAAGGACGAAGTTGAGTCCATATCGGAAAACGTAGATGGGATTGGCAGATTTGTGAAGACAAGTGAGCACAGTATTTATTTGTATGTTCTATTGGTCGCTTTTTTACTGGCCTTGGTTTATTTTGCGAAAAAAGCTTTTGAGAAGTACCAGTTCAATGAGGAAAATGGAGATCTGCAAAATGCAAAAGACGTGATCTTGAATAATTCTGTGATTAGCATGATCTTTATTGCCTTGATCGTTGCAAAACTTTTTTTTACCAATACACCAATGTTATTCGGCAATATTTTGGTTTTGTTGGTATTGATTCTATCGGTTCCCTTGGTTCAGCCTTATATGTATAAAAGATTTAAAAGGATCATCTATTTCGTGATCTTGTTCTATATTCTTGACTCCGCGAAAACCTATATGTGGTTTAGTTCAGCACAGTATAGGGTTTATTTGTTGTTTGAGGCTATTTTGGTTGTTGGTGTTTTGGTTGCCTTTACCAGACCCTATCTGAAGACTAGAAAAATGAATATTGGCAATTTTGGATTACTGTTGATCCGCTTAACACCAGTGGTATATGCCTTGCTTTTTGTTTCAATTGCTTCTAATATTCTTGGCTATACCAATTTAACAGATCTGACACTCAAGATTAGCACGCAGAGTGGTGTTTTTACGCTCATTTTTTACGGAATATTGATGATACTAGGCGGATTATCTACCGGGCTCATCCATTGGCATTACAGCACAAATTCTGAAATTGATTTTAAAAAGAAATTTACCCTGGAAGTCAAAGTACTTCAGGTGATCAGGGTTTTGGCATTCATTTCCTGGTTTCTCTTTTTCTTAGCAATGATAGATCTGTTTAATCCGTTGTCACAGGCTTTCACCGATGTTTTGACCGAGCCTCGCATGTTTGGGAGTATTACATTCACTATAGGTGACGTTTTACAGTTTTTATTGATCCTTATCATTTCATTTGTGGCTACTAGTTTGATCTCCTTTCTGTTTGATAGTGGCGATGTATCTATAAAAATCATAAAATTGCCTAAGGGCGTTCCAGCTGCCATATCGTTGGTTATCCGGTATTTAATTATAGCATTTGGTATGGTTTTGGCGCTCTCCTCCTTAGGAATAGACTTAGGCAAGTTTAATTTGATGGCAGGAGCTCTTGGTTTGGGTATTGGTTTTGGATTACAAACCGTTGTATCCAATTTTATTTCAGGCCTTATTTTAGTATTTGAACGACCTATTCATGTAGGTGATACCGTCGAAGTAAATAACCTTTTAGGAACCGTGAACAGGATCGGAGTGCGTTCATCCAGTGTAATGACTTTTGATGGAGCCGAGGTTATTGTACCTAATAATAATTTGATCGCTAATGACTTGATCAATTGGACTTTGTCTGACAGTATCAAAAGGGTTGAAATCTTAATTGGTGTTACTTACGGTTCAGATCCGAATCAGATCCTGGAAATTCTAATGGAGGCGGCAATGAGTAGCAAGGATACCTTAAAAAATCCTTCTCCCCAGGCCTTGTTTAGCGAATTTGGGGATAGTTCCCTTAATTTCAAATTGCGTTTTTGGGTACATTATGAAGTAGGCTTACAGGCCAAAAGTGACATCTCTATAGCTATATATAATTTGTTTGCCAAGCATGGAATAGAGATCCCCTTTCCTCAACAGGATATACATATCAAAGATATGCCGTCATCCATAAAGAAGATGGATCCTCCGAAAGATAAGGGTCTGCCTGCTTAATTGGTTTTCTCTAAGAAAAGCTTGATTTTTTCATTATTAGGTTATGATTTTATCACGGGGAATGTTATTGACTACCTTTCGAGGAACTTAATATCCTATTTGAGGCTAGCTCTTGTAATTAAAATAGAATTGAAGTTTCAATATTTATTTATTGCTATTATATGAAATTACCGTCTAAGTTGTTGATTGTCTAAGCTATAATTGGTAAATTTGTAGGTAATGACTAGTGGGCTTTAGGTGAAGAATGAACCTTGCCTAAAGGCTGCTTGTTCATGGACAAACTAAAATGTTATAAGAATTTAAAAATTTAATTATGGGAATTAAAAAAATGGCCTTTAAAGGACTGCTTATAGTGGGCTTTGTGGCTTTGATGTTCCAGGGTTTTACAAAAGTTGATCCGGAGCTAAAAGACAAATTTGTAGGACTTCAACTGTATTCATTAAGAGATGATATGAATAAAGATGTGAAAGGTACTGTTGCAAAAGTGGGTGAGATGGGTTTCAAATTTGTTGAAGCTGCCGGCTATAATGATGGGAAGTTTTACGGGATGACTCCTTTGGCGTTTAAAAAGTTATGCGAAGATAATGGGTTGCAATTCCTGGGATCTCATACGGGTCAGAATTTACCGAGCAAGGAGAACTGGGATGAAACCATGGCTTGGTGGGATAAGGCTATTGAGGCACATGCTGCTGCAGGTGTAAAATGGATCGTACAGCCTTGGATGAGCAAAGAAGGTTATGAGAGCCTTGATGGACTAAAGAAATATGTGGAATACTTTAACGCAGTTGGAGAAAAATGCAGAGATAAAGGAATTTATTTTGGATATCATAACCATGATAAAGAATTTACAACCATGTTCGATGGCAAACCATTATATGATCATATGGTAGAATTGAGCGATCCTGATAGAATGATGTTTCAGCTTGATTTGTATTGGATCACTCATGGTGGAAAAGACCCGCTGAAATATTTTGAAAAATATCCTGGTAGATTTATGTTGTGGCATATCAAAGATGAAATGGAATTAGGAGAGAGCGGTGAGATGGATTTCAATACCATCTTTAAGCATAAAAAAGAATCAGGTCTTCAGTATGGAATTGTTGAAGTAGAGCGTTATAACTTTACACCAATGGAGAGCGTTAAAAAGAGCTTGGAATATATGCAAACCACTAATTACTAAGATCTTTAAGGTTTAAGATCATTTAAAAAACTTCGGCTAAGGCTGAAGTTTTTTTTGAAATATTAATGATTGTTTATCAATTGAATCATTGTTATTCCTAAATTGCTTGAAAGATTCATTAGAAGAGTATTTAGTGAACATTATAAAACGGGATACTTACTTTTAGGATTGAGATTAGAATTGAATAAAATTTTCATTCAGGAACGATGAGGTCTTTTGCTTTTTTAATGCTGTTGCTATTGGTTTCTGCTCCTTCTGTTGGACAGGAAACACTTGATGTACTTACCCTTTCCGGAAGATATGGATTTCCTCAATCGTATGATTCTATTTATAAAAGTAAGGCAAATGAGTATGGTGCCATGGCCGCCTTGGTTGCACCAGTTAAGATCAATGAGAAATCGATATGGTACAACAGTCTCAATTATTTCTACTTTCATGTGGGCAATGATGAAGATACTCCTCCTGAAATAATGAATCCAATAGATGTTCATGGAATAATTCTTCGAACAGGTTTATATCAAAAATTCTCTAAAGACAGGGCGGTTCAAATCTTTATTGCTCCGCGATTGATGACTGATTTTAAAAATATCAATTCAGATCATTTTCAAATGGGTGCCTTGTTCCTTTATGAAAAAAAATTTCGAGAAGGTTTAAAAATGGGGTTTGGCCTAATGTATAATCAGGAGTTCTTTGGACCGAATTTGGTTCCATTGGTAAATGTGGATTGGCAAATCTCAGAAAGATGGTCTGTTACGGATATGTTCCCAATTTATGGTAAAGTACTATACAAGGTCAATGAGAGGTTTAGCGCCGGGTTGAGCCATTTTGGATTGATAACAAGCTATAGGTTGGGAGATCCGGAGTATGAGGGAGATTATATGGAACGAAAAAGTATAGATGAAGCTTTATTTGCGAGATACAGACTCTTTGGAAACATATATTTGGAAGGAAGATTCGGCTACGCTTTGGGTCGCAGTTATGCACAATATGAGGCTGATCAAAAAGTAGATCTTAATTATTCCATTGGTTAGTTTTGGCGATAACAGGACGCAAAAAAACATTTCCTTTCACGATGGTTTGATCGCTAGTGTAAGATTTGTATATAACGTCCCAATTGACAACAATAAAAAGTAATTGTAAGTAAAAAGCGCCATAATTGAAAATATTTGGCCCGATAATTGTCAGATTATGATAAAACCAATAATTATGAAAAAACGATACACTTTAATTCTACTAGCTTTAATTTTAATATCATGTGAGGGACCAGTTGGCCCTCCGGGCCCTCCAGGACTGCCAGGTCAGGATGGTACAGGTTTGCTTGGACAGGTTTTTGAAGTAGTAGCAGATTTAAATGCCGGGACCAATTTTGAATATTTTGTAGAGATTCCCTCTGATATAGAGGTATTCGAAAGCGATGTTATGATGGTGTACAGACTTATGGATGTATTTGAAGGTAGTGATATTTGGGAGCCTCTGCCTCAAACCATCTTTAGAGATAGCGGTATTCTTCTATATGGGTTTGATTATACCTTATTCGACGTGAGGTTATTTTTAGATGGGGATGCTGATTTTGGCAGATTGGATCGGGATGATACAGATGGTCTTATCTATAGAATCGCAATAATTCCAGCTGACTTTGCCAAGGATATAGATGTTAAAAAAATGAGCAAGGTCATGGAAGTTTTAAAGATCAAAGATGTAAAACGTGTAAATTAATTTCAAGCAGTTTACATTCGATAGTGAAGACATGAATACTGATTATAAGTAACAGGCCCGCCCAAACAATTGGACGGGCTTTTTTATTTTTGAATAGACAAAAGTTATACTTTGTAGGTTAATACATTGAATAATATGGTTACTTTTATTGTCTTAATCATGACTCGTACAATGAGTTGTAAAATATAAATTTGCTGGTTAGCTTGATCAGTGGTCTATCTTTTAAATATTTAATTCTTATGAAAAAATTATCCCTTTTTATCCTGGTATTTCAGATGATACTTTTGTCATCCTGTGGTCAACCTAAGGAAAAAGTTAGTTCAGATACTGTTAGTGAATCTGAAAATTTACCAAAAGTTGCCATTGCGGGAATTGCGATAGAATCAAGTACTTTTTCTCCGGCCAGAACACATGAAGAAGCGTTTCACGCAAGAAGCGGAGATGCCGTTTTAGATTATTATCCATTTATGTCCAAAGATTCCACTGATCGAAACAGGGCAATATGGTTCCCTACAATAACAGGGCATGCCTTACCAGGAGGAACGGTTACCAGAGAAGCCTATGAATCTTTATTGGCGAAAACTCTTGAGATACTCAAAACCAATCTGCCTTATGACGGCTTGTTTTTAGATATACATGGGGCGATGAGTGTTGTAGGGCTCGATGATGCTGAAGGAGATTTTATTACCCGCATCAGGGAAGTGGTTGGATATAAAACTTTGATTTCTACCTCCATGGATCTCCATGGAAACGTTTCTAAAAAGCTGGCTGAAGAAAGTGATCTGATCACTTGTTATAGAATGGCACCTCATGAGGATGCGATGGAATCAAAAAAGCGAGCGCTTGAAAATTTATTGGATCGCCTTGAAAATGGTAAAGGAAAGCCACAGTTTAAGGCCTGGATTCCGGTACCAATTTTATTACCCGGTGAAAAGACAAGTACCAGAATAGAGCCTGGAAAAAGTTTATATGCAAAAGTAGACCCAATAACAAAAAGAGAGGGGATCATAGATGCTGCCATATGGATCGGATATGCCTGGGCCGATGAACCCAGAAACCATGCTGTTGTTATGGTGACAGGAGATGATCAAGAAGCTGTGACCAAAGCCGCCGAAGAGTTGGCCAACAGTTTTTGGGAAGTGCGAAATGAGTTTGTTTTTGTAGCACCAACCGCTACTCTCGAAGAGAGTCTTGAGCTTGCTATTTCCAGTAAAAAACAACCATATATTATCAGTGATATGGGTGATAATCCTACGGCCGGAGGCGCAGGAGATGTAACCTGGACCTTACAGGAAATTCTCAAAAGACCTGAATTTAAATCAGCAAAAGGGAAAACACTTATTTATGCATCAATTCCAGGGCCTGAATTCGTGGAATCAGCTTTGGAGGTGGGAGTTGGAGGTGAAGTTGAAGGGCTGGCTGGAGCTGCTGTTGACGATAGATTTGCTCCACCAGTAAAATTAAAGGGAATTGTTACTGCCATTGAAAAGGGCGATAAGAATGCTGAAGTTGAAGTAGTGGTTAAGGTAGGTAGTGTTTCAGTGATTGTTACTAAAAAAAGAAAGCCTTATCACAGGGAAAAGGATTTTACACGTTTAGGCCTGGACCCAAGAAAGGCAGATATTCTGGTTGTTAAAATTGGTTATCTGGTTCCTGAACTTTATGATATGAGAGCTGACTGGATCATGGCTTTGACCCCTGGAGGGGTTGATCAGGATTTGGAAAGACTGGATTATAAACGTATTCGGACGACCTATGTTTCCTTTAGATAAAAATATGGAACTACCGGATTTAACAGCCAGAATGATTGACTTATCCGGAGAAAATCAAGTCAGAATAGGGGAATTAGGAGCTTTAAAAATTAAGTAAACCAGTTACCTTAAGGCAACTGGTACTTAGGGGAAAAAATAAGCGACTTGTTTTCTAACTTAGCTTTTTTATTTTCAAATGCGACAATGAAGAAATTATAGCTGAATAGCAGCGTATGATATACTTCTATTTGTCGATATCTTATTGAGATGATTATAACCTTGATTCAAATTTTTGAGCAGACCTTGGTTTTAACTCATTTCTTCGAATTCTGGTCTCGATCTTTTTTAAGAAGTTTTTGATTTCTTCTCTGCTGGGTGAATGTAATTGTATCATAGCAACTGTGTTTATGCCTTAGTGTATACCAAGTGTTAAAGTCAACATGATTTATTTAAAAAATTTACTTTTATAAAAAAACAAGCATAAAATTCACTTAACCCTTACATTACACAATCACTGATTTTGTAAATTACATTTCTCCAGGGTCTTCCTTACTTTCTATTTCTAGTTTCGTGAGGTTGGTTTCTAATTCAAGAAGAAATATTTTCAGCTCCAGGGAATGGATGAGCAAGTCCTTATACTTTACCTTTTTCATATATAGTAAAATTCTTTTTTTGTTCTTTTATCACAAGGATAATGAATATAGCAATTCACTATTTATAACGTTTGGAATTAGAAGGTTAGTATGATAGATTCAAACATTCACGTCAAATATTTCAGGGGATAATCAGCATCAATTAATGAAACAGTAAATGGGAAGATTGATTTGAGGTTGAATTTAGAATCATTTGGGATTTTAGACCATAATACAGTTAAATCAACCTATTTAATACATAATTGAATGATGAGCTATACAATTTATAATTCATAATTGTCGAACTAAAAAAATGATTAACTTTCCTTTTTTTAAAAATATCTTATAATCAAAATTTAACTTTTCATATGAGAAATATTTTAATGGTACTGGTATTAGTCTTGTATTCCTTTTTTAGGAATTTCACAGGATATATCAAAGCTTACCAACCTTGGATGATCGATATTGCCGAAACATCAGGCTTGGTCTTTTTTGATAACCGATTGATCACTCATAATGATTCAGGAGGTATGAATGCTTTATATGAGATCAATACAGGAACTGGTAATATTAGCCGGACTGTGACAATACAGAATGCTACTAATGTGGATTGGGAGGATATTTGTACTGACAATGATTACATCTATATTGGAGATTTTGGTAATAACAATGGTAACAGAACAAATCTTAAGATCTATAAGGTGATTGAAAACTGATTATCTTGGTTCAGAACAAGTGAGTGCCGAACTTATTGAATTTTCTTATGAGGATCAAAATGACTTTACCTCATCTCCAAACAACACAAATTTTGATGCAGAAGCGCTGATTTCATTCGGTTCGGATTTTTATATTTTTACCAAAAACTGGGTTGATCAAAGAACGAATATTTATAAGGCTTCCTAAAACCAGCGGATCTTATGTGGTTGAAAAAATCGATGACTTTGATTCGGAAGGTTTGATAACGGGAGGAACATTCAATCCTTTGGCAAATAAAGTTATTCTTACGGGTTATTCAGGAATCAGGGCTTTTGCTATAGAGCTTAGAGGTTTTTCAAACGGAAAATTTTCAAATGGCGTGATCGATAAGTATAATTTGAACATACCTCTTACAGCATCATTTCAAACCGAAGGTGTAACTTATTCAGATGTCTCAAGCTTTTATATCAGCGCGGAAAAGAATGCTTTAGGCAGTGCTGCACTATATTCATTGGTTTCCAATACACTTAGTATTGATGATTTTAACCTGATTCAGAATGAGGTTTATCCCAATCCGGCAGGAGAAATGCTCACTATAGACGGTAAGATTGATCTTGAAAGAATTGAAATCTATGATTATTTAGGAAAGAAAGTATTTGAGGATTCACTGGCAAATAAGCATATAGATATCTCTGAATTTTCTAAAGGAGTATATATTCTTAAACTTTATGCCGGGTAATAGAACGAGCAGTGTTAAATTTCTGAAGGAATAACGGACCTATTTTAAAGTGTTAATTCTCTTTGGCAAGTTTTTATCAAAAGTTAGGGTTTAAGAAAAATATGTAATTTTAGGCTTGATTGAAAATTCAATGATCAAGGTTAATTTGCCTGATTCTTTTTAGCTAGGATGCTCAAAATAGGAGATTGATTCTAGTTTTTTAAGAAATTAAAGCTATGAAAAGTACAGTATCCCTCATCCTGTCTTTTTTTCTGTGTACGCTATGTTATGCACAGCATATTAGTGAGTTTACTTCACTAGGTGCTGATGGTCAGAATAGTGATTTTATCCTTCCAGCAACTCATACCTTTCAAGATCTTATTCAACATGGAGATGCTTTAAATGATGGAGGAACCATGCCTGATGTTTTGGATTTTACAGGCTATGTACCAAGAAAGGGAAGCAGTAAATATGGTTATCTATCAATTAATTCAGAAGCGCACCTGGAGGAGTTACAATTTGGATATCGAGTTTGATGATTCCAATGGGAAATGGGAAGTAGATAATTCTGAAGCGGTAGATTTTAATTTTAACCTGCCATTGGAGGGTTTAGCAAGTTAATTGGAGAGGAACTTGGCTACTATTGCAAATTGTTCAGGAACAGTAACTCCTTGGGGTACCGTAATCACGTGTGAGGAAGTAACGAATAAGGATGTTATAGTAAAATATCCAGAAATTCTTTAAGATTCTTGGATAAAAGTGATGGAGATAATAATGGCTATGATGATTTTGGTTGGGCCATTGAAATTGATCCTGCTACAAAGACCATTGTTAATCAAGAAGGTGATAGAGATGACAAGGATAAACTATGGGCCATGGGTAATTTTAAGCATGAGAATGCGGTAGTTCAGAGCAATTGAAGAACTGTTTATCAAGGAGCAGATGACTACCAAAGGACGAAGGATATTTATTCAAATTTGTTGCTGATACTGCTGAGGATCTATCAGGAGGCATACTATTTGTATACCAGGAGATACGGCCAGTATCAGGGAATGGATTCGAATTGCGAATACAACTAATGAAGAACGAAACTCAACATTAGAACAATGTCATAATGTTGGAGCGACAAACTTTGACGGTATAGAGGACGTGGAAATCAGTCCAATAGACGGGACTGTTCTTTTTGCCGTAAAAGGAGATGGTAAAGTCTATCAGTTTACAGATAGTGATCCTGATTGAAGGAACAATCGTCACAGATTTTGAAATCTATGCAGGAGGTAAGACTTATGAAATGACCGGGTATAAATGAGCCTTGGGGAACCGGAAATGACAACCTGGTTTTTGATGACCTCGGAAATTTATGGGTAGCCCAGGATGGAGGAGATAATTATATCTGGGTGGTTGAAAACGGTCATACTCAGCAAAATCCAAAGGTTAGAAATTTTTGCGAGAACACCATTAGGCAGTGAGCCAACAGGCTTAACTTTTTCACCTGATCACCGATATATTTTTATGTCAATTCAGCATCCGAATGAGGCAATTCTTCAACAACGCAGGACGGATGCATTGGGAAAAGCAGTTGGTTTTGATAAAGACATTACCTTGGTCATTGCAAGAAACGAACATCTTGGAAAAGATTTGACCAGAGATGATCAGGATATTATGATTTCACAATATTATCATGATGAGGCCAGTGATAGCAAATGGATCGAGGTCAAAAATATTTCAGGTAAGGATATTCCTGTAGGGACTTATTTTATAGATTTATATGACAGTGCAGATTTGGCAAATATTGCTTTAGCTAAACCCAAAGCATCTGACGCTATTCCGGCCATGACTAAAGATGAGGTATTGCTTTTTAAAAACAGTGAAAATCCCGGCTTTCCACTTAACGATTATTTAGGAGATGCTACGCAAATTAGAAGTGCTGTTTGTGATTTTGACGTAGATGGAGATGACGTAATCCTGATTACCACTACCCCGGGAAGCAGAAAATATATAAACAGAAAGGACATTCTTGGAAATATCGCAACTGCACCCTGGGGCAAAAACACATCTCTGATCAGAGGAGGCAATTCCTTAGAATTACCAGAAAGAGATTTTGACCCGAATAATTGGATAGAACTGGATTCTTTCCAAGAAGTAAATCAGGCAGATAAAATGAAAAATATAGCTTTAGGAACCCATGTAATTGGGCCTGCCGTATGGAACGGGGCATCCTGGGATAATGATTCTCCTCCAGATCGTACAAGGAATACTGAAATTAATGGAAATTATCTTGGGGGCGAGGAAGATTTTGCAGCCTATGATCTGAAAATTAATGATGGTGGATCGTTAAAATTTGAAGATAATACTGCAGGTAATAATAACAATTTAATTGTACATAGAAATTTGACCATTGACCCAAATGGATCTTTAATAATTGGAGATACAGAATCCCTGATCATCAAAAATTCAGAAGCGCTTGTGACCGGTAACATCGAGAAAATAGAAAAATCAGCCGCTAGGAATCATGTCAATGACATCACTTATTGGTCATCTCCGGTTAAGGACGAACAAATTGAAAATGTATTTGATAAGGAGTGAATCCAGAGAGGATATTTTATTATGACCAGTCAAAATATATAAATGACGAAACATATTGGGACGTTTGGGTTAATCAGGATACGGCCCCATGGACGTTGGTAAAGGATATGCTGCAGAAGGACCTGCTGGTGAAACAGGATTTCATGAGATAAGCTTTGATGGCCCACCTAATTTTGGAACCAATCGAAATCGAGTATTGTTTTCAATAATGATGAGGGGAACAACGAAGACTCAGATAATGATTTTAATCTTATAGGGAACCCATACCCAGCTGCAATTGATATTGAAGCATTTCTAAAAACCAACAGAGAAACCAAGTAATGCGTCATAGATGGTACGGTTTATTTATGGACCCACGCCACACCATTGGCCGATGGGTACATATGCTGAAGTGATTATATTACATATAATTATGATGGGTGCGACTGGTACTGATGAAAAAGAGGTGAGTGTATCCAAAACATTGGATCCGGGCAGGGATTTTTTGTCAGGGCTTTAAAACAAAAGGTGACTTTTGATCAAAGTATGTTTATTTAATGGCGAATGATCAATTTTTTAAAGGTCTAAGAGCAAAAAAATGACATTGAAAAAAACAGGCTATGGCTCAATTTAAAAGGATCAGACAAGTTTTTTAAGCAAATTTTAATAGGTTTTGATAAAAATGCTACTGATGGGATGGACTCTGGTTACGACGCCCTTTATTTAAAAGGAAACCAGCCTATTGCATTTTATTCTATCCTGGATAACAAGCAACTGTCGATTCAAGGACTAGGCCCGTTCGATGAACAAAAGATCGTAAGAATTGGTTTTGATGCAGAGCAGGAAGGTCTTGAAATGACTCTAGAACTGTATCGAAAAGAAGGTTTGTTAAGAGATCAGGACATTGTTACTTTTGGATAAGGATCATGGTATTCTACACGATTTAAATACATCATCCTATACTTTCACATATGAAGGCAGGATCTTTCAAGACAGGTTTAACCTGGTTTTTAACAGTGCTGTGTTAGGCTTAGATGAGGATGCCATTGTTGAAGATGTAAAGGTCTATATGAAGGACCAGAACCTCATTGTAGAGGCTCAGGATTTAATTGAGCAAATTAAAGTGTATGATGCTTTAGGAAGGTTGGTTCGTAAAGAACAACCCCAGTCTGCCTATACCTCGAATTGAATCTTGATCGGATAAAGATGGGAGGCTTCTTTATTGTAGAGCTTGTTGATAATAAAGGAAAAACCCTGACCAGAAAAATGATCAAATACTAATATTTTAGGATCCCCTAATCTTGAAGTGGCACGATCAATACCGGAATATTCGCCTTTTTGATCACTCCAGAAGCGACACTTCCAAAGAATGCCTTATACATTATATGATGGTCATGATGTCCTATAATGATAAGATCTATGGCAAGTTTACGAGCTTCTTCCAAGATCATTTCAATGGTTGCGCCATTAATTAAAAGGCCTTCGCATTCTTGATTTTCAAGACGTATCAAATCGGTATAATCAGATAAAAGCCGATGCTCTTTTCTCAATTCTTCTGCTCTGGTATCCCTTATATATTGAGGACCTACGCCAAAGCCAATAAATTCCGGCTCTGGAGCTGCCACATGAAGCAACCATATTTTCGAATCAAAAGCCTTGGCCATTTCAATTGCCTTATCGATTAATATTTTTTCACTGTTGTTAAAATCGATGGATACAAGTATGTTTTTCATGATGTTTGTATTAAAATGAGACTTTGATTGAATACAAACGATGATTCAATACCTTCCTAAAATAACGATATTGAAGGAGCTATGAAATGACACAGGTCATCGGATTTCCTGATCCAGGTCAAAAGCCAGATCCTAAAATATTATATATGAATGGGGTAAGAGAAAATTTATTCTCTGTGTATCGTTGTAGCGTCACTTTGAGCGGCAGGAAAGATCGTCATATCAGCGATCTGAACATGAGCTGGTACATTGACACAATAAAAAATACTATCTGCAATATCATGAGCAACCAAAGGATCAAAATTATTGTAAACACTTTTGGCCTTTTCTTTGTCACCCTTAAATCTTACAATGGAGAATTCTGTTTCAACGGCTCCGGGGGCAATATTGCTCACCCGAATGCCATGCGGCACCAATTCCAGTCTCATCCCTTTACTAATGGCCTCCACTCCTGATTTACTTGCACAGTATACCATTCCTTTGGCATAGGTCTGTTTTCCGGCAATCGAACTTATATTGATGATCTGACCTTTTTTACGTTCGATCATCCAGGGAACAATGACCTTAGAAACATATAACAGACCTTTAACATTATAATCGATCATTTGTTCCCAATCGTTGACATCACCGTCAACGAAAAGGTCTAATCCGTGTGCCCCTCCGGCATTGTTGACCAAAATATCGATATGTCGCCATGTTCCTTTTAGAGAATTCAGGTTTTTATTCACCGAATCAATGTTGCCTACGTCAAAACTTAAAGTTTTAACAGATACAAGGGACTTTAACTCATTTTCAAGTGCGGCTAATTTTTCTTTTCTTCTTCCGCAAAGGATTAAGTCTATGTTATTTTTGGCAAATAACCTGGCAGTGGCTTCTCCGATGCCTGATGTACTACCGGTGATAAGGGCAGTTCTTTTCATAATTGATAGAATTTATCCCACAAATGTATGCTAAAAATAGAAGCAACAAAACCATTTTTAGAGCCTTTAAGATCTTGACCTTATCTTAAAAGAAACTATTGTAAAATGTCGGTTTGAAGAACTTCTTCCACTTCACTTTTTTCCATTGCAGGTTCCAAGATAGGTTCTTGTCCGGTTCTGATATACCCGACCTTTGTGTGTTCGTTGTAGAAAAAGAAAACCGGTTTCTCATTTCTTAAAAGATCAAGAAAATGTTCATATTCTGATATGGAATAGCGCAAATTTATCCTGTCAACATGTTTGGAATTAGGCGGAATAAAATAGCCTTGATGGTAGAAATAGGCGGTCATCACCGGCGTAATTTGACTGTCATTATAGCAATTAATAATAGCATTACATTGTAAATCACTTTCTGATGCACCTGTATAAAGGGTTGCGGAGTATTTTGTTATAAGTCCCATGATATGATAGTATTATGTTTCTTCTAATTTATGGGATAAAGACAAAATTTTGGATGATAGAGATCAATAGGATTCTTGATTGTAGTCAAAACAACGCTTATTTCAACCTAAAAACTAATGTTTATGCCATAAAAAAACCGACACTAAAAATCATGTCGGCTTTTAACCTAATCTGAAACCTAATTATAATTATGAGAAAATTATATGTTTTGAATGAAATTTATATGAGAATTATGCCCATTCTACCAATACATCATCTAGTTTTTGTTGATTTCTAAAAATGATCTTTTGGAATTCCAATTGGTCTATGATGCCTTTTTTAAGATTCATGATGGCATTTTCAACCTCATTTTTTATTTTTCTTGCTTCTATTTTGCAAAGAAACCCTTCGTTAATATCTGTGAATTTTAATATCCCTATAGCAAGTACTGCTTGTAAAACTGAATTTTTCATTGTGTTCTTGGTTTGTAATTATAGTACGAATATACAGGTAGTTTAGATAAGGGATTACGACATTGAATGTCCGAAAACACAGAATGCAGTTAAATAAATGTTAAGAAATTTTTGATATAGCATAAGTGGGTATATAACATTGCATATATTTCATCAGTAAATGAATAGAGTTGTAATTCATATAGCTCAAAGAAAGTATTTGGCACAATGTTTGGCTATGTGGATTATAAAATCAAAATATCATGAAGAAAATTACTTATTTATTATTCTTATTAGTTACGGCTAGTTTAGTTGCCCAGAATAACCAAGCTTCATTGCAAGTGGCGGGGAAGGCTATAGTAAAAGAGATTCCTAGGGAGATTGTGTTTAGAATTCCTTTAAAGATCGTTGATTCCAGTTATATTGGTTGCAATGATCGAATGGTATATACGCTTAATGAATTACAAAAGGATCTTAAGAAAAAGGGAATTGCTGAAGAATCTATTCAAACGGGGAATTATAGTATCACCGAGAATATGGTCTTTGAAGGAGGTAAAAGAGTGCAGCAGGGTTTTCAAGGATCGGTTAATGTATTGCTATCAGCTACTTATTCGCCTCAATTAATTCAGAAGGTACTAGAATCTGTTAGTAGTTTTAAATTGAATTATACGATCAACTTTTCTATGTCAGAAGAACAGAAGCAACGTTTAACAGAGATTGCTATGGTTAGTGCTGTGGAGGATGCCAAACAAAAGGCCATGATTCTGGCTAAAGCGGCAAATGTACAATTAGGGAGTATTCTAAAGATTTCTTACGGAATTGATCAATACAGAACAGAACCAATGTTGTCAGAACGCATCATGAGCAGTCAGGCTGACGAAATGGGTCAAAACGAATTGAATTTAAGTCCTTCCATGACCTCTCTTTTTAAATCAGTATTGATCGTTTGGGAAATTCAGTGATGCTAACTTCAAATCAAATAGTTTTGATTTTTGTCCGGGCCGAAGTGATTTAAGCATAGCCGTAAACACCGATTTTTTATTTTATCAACATCTCGGTATTTAAATTATTCTTCTTAATGGTTCAAAATTAGGCCAGTAGCTAAATAAAAATAAATGTTTAACTTTTTTAACAAAACTTTAAACAAAAAAATGATTATACGCTTTAATCTGTATGTATCTTTGACGAAACTTAAAAACATTTATCCCATGAAAACTATTAAAAACTTAATGAAATTTACATTTGGAGTGTTATTATTAACTTCAAGTATTGCATTTGCAAACAACAATGATCCGATCAAAAAAGTAAAACGGAAACAACCTCTGAGATGTTAGAGGAACTGATTCTGCTACTATTGTAGGTGTTGCTGCCTCTAATGAGAACTTTAGCACTTTGGTTGCAGCGGTTAAAGCTGCTGATCTAGTAGGTACATTGAATTCGGAAGGACCTTTTACGGTTTTTGCACCTACAAATGAGGCCTTTGCAAAATTGCCGGCTGGTACAGTTGAAAGTCTTTTAAAAGCTGAAAACAAAGGCTACATTATCATCGATTTTAACTTACCATGTTGTGGCAGGTAAATTTATGGCTGCGGATGTGGTAAAGGCAATCAAAGATAACAATGGTAAATTTGTCATTACAACTGTTAATGGTGAGAAATTGACTGCGCACATCATGGATGAAAAAGTAATGCTTCAAGATGCTAAAGGTAATTCTTCAACTATTATCTTAACTGATGTTGCCGCAAGCAATGGAGTAATTCACGCTATTGATAGTGTAGTGATGCCTTAATTAAATTCAGAAATCAAATTGGATTTTGATCGCTTTGCCGAAAGGTGAGATAGAAGTTTCACTGTTGTGAAAATATATGAAAAGACAGCGTGATCAAAGAGATTGGAATCAATTCTTTTAAAAAAGCTTCGGTTAACCGGAGCTTTTTTTTGTGACTATAAGCATCTAATAATGGAATGAAAAATCTAATTTGTTAACATTAGACTCTATAAGGTGGTCTCAACATTTCTGTTCCTGTGAAGTTTTTTGTCTTTTGCTTTTTTCAACTCTGTCGTCAATAACATTCAGGAGTTTTTTAACCATTTCGGCAGTTGTAATGTGATTACGTATCATTTTATTTTCAGTTTAGGGGATATTGTAATTTTATAAGGTAAATATAAGACCAAAATCTGAAGAAATATTAAAGATGCCCAGGTATGAGAATATTAACAATTACTTAATATTCCGGATATTCTTGTATGATAAGAATATTACGTTAAAAGGTTTATTAACTGCTAAAACCGAATTGATTTTTCACATATTACGAAATATAGCTGTCATATACAGACCGATTTTTACTCAAATATGAATTGGAGACTTTCAAAATTTTCTTACGATCCTGAAGAATGCAGGTAGAATTGATTAAAAAGCCTTTCTATATCCTGCTTTGGTAAGTGTAAAGATCATAATATCGGCCTTTTTTGTCTAAAAGTTCCTGGTGCTTGCCGCGTTTCTCAATGTTTCCATCTTCAATCACCAGAATCTGATCAGCTTGTTGAATTGTACTTAATCTGATGCGCAATTACAAAAGTAGTTCTGTCATTCATCAGAGCCTGTAAGCTTTTTTGAATAAAGGTTTCACTTTCAGTATCCAGATTTGACGTAGCTTCATCCAAAATAATAACCTTTGGATTTGCCAAAAGAGCTCTTGCAATGGAGATTCGTTGTCTTTGACCTCCTGAAAGTTTCACCCCTCGTTCACCAATTACGGTTTCCAGACCATCATCAAAACGATCCGTAAATTCATTTACATAGGCTCCTTTAACAGCTTCGATCAGTTCTTCTTCGCTGGCATCGGGCCTTGGGAAAAGTATGTTTTCGCTGAATAGTTCCTTCATAAAGAAAATCATCTTGTAAGTACCACCCCCAGATGCAGATCTGTAACTGCTTAAATTCACTGTGGAAAGATCGACTCCATCTAAAGTGACTTTTCCTTTATTCGGATTTAGAAAAGTTGCAGCTAAACCTGCAATAGTTGACTTTCCTGAACCAGAGGAGCCAACAAGAGCCGTTACACTTCCGGATGGAGCAGAAAAGGAAATATCATGTAATACTTCCTTTCCTTTTTCATAACTAAAAGAAACCTTGTCAAATAAAATATCTCCTTTTACTTTATTCAATTAATGATCGTTCTTTTCTCCGGATTATCCTCTTCTTCCATGTTCATCAACTCCTGGGTTCGGTCCAAACCTGCCATGGCTTCGGTTAACTGACTTCCGATATTACTCATTTGAACTATCGGAGCAATCATAAATCCAAGGAATAAGGGTAAATGAAACAAATTCACCATAGGTCATATCACCATTCATGATAAAATACCCTCCAATTCCCATGATCCCGGCAGATGCCAGACCCAAAAGAAGTGCAGAGGAACTGGTCATCATAGCGGTTGCGGTCAGACTTTTTTTAACATTGAGAAATAATCGTTCCACACCGAGCTCAAAGGTTTTCAATTCCTGAGCCTCGGCATTGAATCCTTTGATCACTCTTATGCCGTTTAAGGTTTCTGTTAATCTGCCGGTCACTTCAGCATTGATTTTTCCCCGAGCACGAAAGATCGGTCTTATATAACCGAAGGCTTTCAAAGCAATAAACGCAAAAACCGCTACTGGCAGAAAGCACAAATAAGGTCATCGTGGCATTGATTTTTATTAAAATCACCAGGGAAATAATTGAGGTCAGGGAGCCTCCAATTAGTTGAACCAAGACCCGTTCCTACAAGGTTTCTAACGCCCTCTACATCAGTCATTACGCGTGACACCAGCGCACCCGATTTGTTATTATCAAAAAAGCGATGGGTAGAGTCAGTAATTTTTTTTGCACCTTGGCCCTTAATAAGGAGATCAGGTGTTGTGCCTCTACACTCAGCAGCCTTGTCAGTGAAAAAGAACTGACGGCTTGAATTATAATTGAAGTAACAACGACAACCAGCAAGATACTCAAGGCCTTCACATCCTGATGAAGGAATAATGTCATCTATGAGATTCTTTGTGGCATAAGGTAACACCAGATCCGGCCAAACTTTTGAAAATGATCAGGATCAATCCTATTAATACAATTTTTTTACGAGGCCAGATAAACTCTTTAAAGGCCCAGGCGAAGGAAACGTTGTTTTTACTCATTCATTGAGTAGCTTCCAATATCAAGCCAAAGATAGTTATGGATGACAAGAAGTCAGTTTTAAGTATTTTATGGCCCTTGATTCACAATTTTAGCGCATTTATTTCGTTTATAGAGTTGCAGTTAAATTAAAATTAAAGCTATGAAATCAAATATTTTAAGAATTAAGGCATTCGCTGTACTTGTAATTATCGCAGTTTTTTTTAGTGCTTTTAATCTAAAGGAGAAGGAGAAAAGAACTTTTCTCGAAACTTATAAAGGAACCTTATGGAAATATGGAGAGCCTAAAGATGGACTCACCATTTACGCTCAGATCAACAAGTCGGAATCTGAACCTTTCGAGATATGGTTGTATAATGTTTTAGATGATTGTTATTTTTTTGAAAGATATTCCGAATCAGTGGCCACTGAGGTTCTTGAGAATAAGAAAAATAAAGTACAGATTAAAATAAAGGAAAGTTCTAAAGAACATGGAATTTTTACTTTGACTATTAATGGAAGCGCCTTACACATGGAGTTGGATTCTTTTAAGGAAGGAAAGCTAGTAAAAGAAGAGCATTTTACACTTAAGAAAAGTAACGATAAAATTGATAATATAAAGGTTTGTAAAAACTAAAGAAAATCATTTTAAATAAAAAGGAGCCTATAGGCTCCTTTTTTTATGTCTTTTTGTTAGAAAAAATGAAAAATTTTAACCGTCACCTTCACGCAGTAAATATCTTAACAAAAAATAAAGAAAATTTCATGGAGAATTTGATACTTTCATGAAGTAAATGTAGTCGGGGATTTTATTAACAATCTAAAAAGCATATTTTTTTATCAATGGTTGATAAATTCCTTGGTAGGATTTTGATTCGCATTTACAATATCAGTAATTTTGCAAATGACTCCAGAAATGATAGGTATATGATGAAAAAATACTTTGTACTTTTCTTCTTTTTTATTTTAGCAGGATCTGCTACCCTATCGGCCCAGTCGGATACTGGTAATCAAGACAGGGCGGGTATTAAGAATAATTTTGCCTTAAACAAGGCAGTAATTATGTATCCCAATCCTGTGGAAAATTATTTAACAATACGTTCCAACTTGCCAATAACCAGAGTTCAGGTTTACAGTTTACTTGGAGATTTGGTTAAAGATGTTAATACTAATTTTGTAAGAATTGATCTCAGAGATGTTAATTCAGGCATTTATATGATCAAGATACATTCAAATCAATTTTTTGTAACCAAGAAGTTGATCAAAAAATGACCTGTTTTCTTCCTGAACAGGTTAAGTATTTATGCCTTAATTTATAGCCATTAGTTTCCTTAATTGATGATTAATACTTATTTTTAGATATCCATTTTAATAATCCTTATCATTACTCGTATGCTTTCCGAAACATTATTTTTTAAAAGAAATTTGAAATAGTATTCATGGGAAAGGGTCAAAAAAAGGGATTTCTTTTACCCCCGGCTGTTGGATATTCATTCAGGGTGTTGTTCTATCTATTTGGCAATCATGCTATTTCATTTAGGTTTTTAATTCGTACGTTATTAACCCTATTGATCAATATAATTAATTGGCCTTTTAGGACTTATGAGAAGTTGTTTATTAATGAAAAATACAGCAGAACTCAAATAGAAAAGGAACCTATTTTTATTATCGGCCATTGGCGAAGCGGCACAACACATTTGCATAATATTCTTTGCCAGGATCCTCAAATGGCTTATACAACAACTTTTCAAAGCGTATTTCCGGACACCTTATTTAATAAAGCCGGCAGATTCCTTTTTGAAGGATTTGCAAGAATTCTTATTCCCGGAACCAGAAAGGGAGATAATGTGACACTTGGTACAACGCTGCCTCAAGAGGAAGAATTTGCCTTAGGAGATAAAACTCCAATTAGTTTTTATTATTTCTGGATGTTTCCAAGATCTTTAAAGAAATTCTATGAGCAATTCGTGCGATTTAGGAATATAGACACAGCTGTGATCGACTCCTGGAAGAAAGATTATAAGCTCTTGATAAGTAAAGCCATGAAAAATACAGGAAGAGACAGGTTCCTGTCAAAGAACCCTCCCAATACGGCAAGAATAAAAGTGTTGTTGGAAATGTTTCCTAATGCCCGGTTTATCCATATTCACAGAAATCCTGTAGAGGTCTATTTATCTACACATAATTTTTTTGATAAGATGCTTCCCCATTTACAACTTCAAAGCATCGAGGCATCAGTCTTGGATGACCACATTTTTGAATTGTATAAGAATTTGATGGAGGATTACCTTGAGCAAAGGGAGTTGATTCCCAAGGGTCATTTGGTAGAACTTGCTTTTGAGACCCTGGAGACCGATCCCATGACATGCATAAGACACATATATAAGGACCTTGATCTTTCCGGTCATGATAAGAGCCAACCTTATTTTGAGGCTTATTTAAACAAAATGAAGAGTTATCAGAAAAATAAACATCGCATCACTGAAGCATTGATGAAAAGGATCCAAAATGAATGGGGCTTTGCTATGCGCGAATGGGGATATGGTGTTCCAAGTCATATTGAAATTGAATCGAATGAAGCAAAGTAGCTATATGATACATCTAGGCTTGTTGTTGCTGCTCCATTTTCAGTTAATGGGTCAGGAACAATGGAAGCTCGTCAAGGAAAAAGAGGGTATCCAAGTATATACAAGAACCAATACAGTTTCATCCTTTAAGGAGTTTAAAGCCATGATGCAAATAGAGGGAGAGGTTAATCAATTTCTTGCCGTATTGTATGATATTGAAGGCCTTTCTGACTGGGGCTATAATATCAAAGAATCAAAATTGTTAGATCGACCCGATAATATGATCCAAACCTATTATGCTGTAGCCAGGGCTCCTTGGCCTTATAAGGACAGGGATGGCATATATTTGAATCAAATTAGTTGGAACAGAGAATCTAAAGTTTTGCTTGTTGATATTGAGATGCTTGAACATGACCTTGAAATAAACAACGATTTTGTGAGGATGGATGGATACGGATATTGGCAGATCACGGCAATTGCAGAGGGCAAACTTGAGGTTGTTTTTCAGATGCAGGTAGATCCTGGAGGTGCTATTAAAGCCTGGATGGCAAATATGTTCGTAACGGATGCTCCTTTTAAGACCATGTTGGGACTCAGAAATAACATACAAAAAAAGAAATATCAAGGAAAAACCTATGACTTTTTAATTGATTGAAATGTCTATTCTTGGGGCTTTAAGTTTTCTACAGTAAATTCAGCATCATCCAGGCCCTGGTCAAATTTGATCTGTGTTAGAAAGATTTCGGTTGAATGTTGTTTTTGTATATCATGCATCATTACCCGCTCAGCATACCAGTATTTACCTTGTTTTTTGTAGGTATAAATAGCATATTTAAAATAGGCTTTGTCTTTATCAAAATACTCCATTTTTTCCGGATAAAGATGGGTTTTGTTAAGATATACAATAATCTTCGAATACCTTGATTTCATTGATTTAGGCATAAGCTCAAGCTGATAGATCTGATCATCTGAAGAAGGAAGAATCCTGGGAGTGAATCTTTCACTGTAGGATGTGCCGCTCATGTCTTCATAAGAAAAATCAGTTCCGGTAAAGGCTTGACTTTTACTTAGTAAAGTAACTTTTACTGCTTTATTAAAAGCAGGCATATACAACCATATGATATCATCCGGAAGTGAAAGTGTTGCCGTTCCTACCTGCTTTTCAGGAAAAGTATATCGGTATGTCTTGTAATATTGACCTTTTTGTTTCATGACAGCCTCTCTCACTTTTTCCTTACCTGATTTATCTTTTAAGATCATTTTTACCAGGGCTTCCTTGTCTTTAGGAGCCGACATTAATGCATCCATACCTTCGAGCAGGGAAGCCGCACTTTGAGCAAATGACGGATTTACCATTATCAGAAAAAGTAAACCTGCAACTATAATTTTTAATTTTTTCATATGGATTGGGAGCTTGAATTTTTGTTTTTATTGATGATGATGAGTATCGCCGGAAGCAGGGTCAAAGCACCAAGACTAGAACTTACCATGCTAATCGCAATCAGTATGCCAAAATACTGCAAAGGAACCATCTCTGAAAAAACGAGTACCAAAAAGCCTGCAGAAACGGAAATCACATTAATGATAATAGCATTTCCGCTGATCAAAAGGGTATCATTAATGGATTTTTCCAATAATCCTGTTTTGGTATAGCTTTTATTAAAGTGAGATATGATATGAATTGAGTAATCTATTCCTATACCAAGTGCTACACTCGCAACAAGAACTGTTGCTATATTCAACGAAATCCCGGTAAGACCCATAACCCCAAATAGAATAATAATAGCAGCAATGATAGGGATGGACGCATATAAACCATTGATCAAGGACCTTAGCATCAGGCCAACGATGATGATCACAAATATAATAGCTATGGAAATACTGCCTAATTGACTATTGATTAGGCTTCTATCCATTGTAATATCAACAAAAGGCATACCTGTTATTTCAATTTGGCAATCTGCTCGGGAATTCTCCTGAATAAAATCATCCATATATTTGGCAAAGATTATTTTTGCTTTGTTATCTGGTGATTTGAATTTAGAAATGATAATACCTTCGGTAAGATCTTCACTTACAAATCGCTGCATAATTTCATTGCCTTCCAGTAAAAACCACAATTGTTCAATCATAGCCTGATCATCCGGGACCTCCCGATTTCCTGTGATCGCAAGATTCAGTTCAGAGATCAGTTTAGCGACAGACATGGAAGTATAGATATCCGGGCTTTGTTCCATATAAGCACTGGTGGCCATCATGGTCTTAAGCACCTCCGGATCCTGCATATTTCCTTTAAAATGAACAAATACAGGTTTGGTTCCTCCGAATTTTTCTACCATGATCCTTTCGGCTTCCCTGGTTGGATTACCTTTTTTAAAATATTCCTGAATGTCAACACTTCTTTCAATAGACATAATTCCTGTCAGGCTAAGGGCAATTGCAATTACCCATATCAAAAGAATCATTTTGGGGTGCTTGAACAGCACATTCTTAAGTGGAAGCAGGAATCTTTTTTCAATGAATTCATTTCCTTCTTTTTGAACCTGTTGGTTTTTTTGATGAATTAGGAAGCGTGGCCAGGATAGCCGGAACAAAAAATATGGCCATCAGGCAGGCAATGAAAGTACCCAAAGCGGTGAAAATACCAAAATCAACGATCATGTCGAGATAGGCCCCAAATACGAAGGATATAAAACCTATGACCGTTGTAATGGCGGCTAGGATCACGGGAATCATGACATAGTTTAAAGCTGAACCGATGACATCAGTATCTTGTGAGTTCCTTAATTGATTTACCCTATTGACCACATGGATGGTATATGCACTTCCAATAGCAAGTAAGATGATAGGAATATTATTTGAGATCATCGACATTGAATATCCCAACAGAGACATGGTACCTAAAGACCAAACAATCGCAATAACAGCTGAAAGTAGCGGGAGTACAACCCCTTTGACGGATCTGAAACTCAGTAAAAGTATAAAAGCAATCAAAAGAAAGGCTATTGGCAGCAACATAACCAGATCATTCTTCATAAGTTCGGCGATGTAAGTAATGAGCATAGGTGAGCCAATATAATATAGTTTTTCGGGAAGTTGTAATGCCTGGGTCTTATCGAGCACAGCTCTGGCCACCTGCATTTACATTAGCGCTATCATCTAACGTAAAAACCACCAGGCAGGAGGTTTCATCCTCTGAAACGATGGACCCTTTATACATTTCGTTGCCTGCTATATTGCTGCGAAGCGCATCAAAATCTTCTTTGGTTTGGGGTAAGTCATATTCATCAACCAGCCTGCCTATTTCTATACCGAATTCACTTCCTTTGATGTTGATGATATTGCTAATACTTGATACAGATGATATACCTTCAATTTTACCTACAGTATCGGTTATGGCTCGAATATGCTCTATTACTGATGTCTGATAAATATTGTCAGTTTCCAATATGACAATCCCCATCCTGTTCCCGCCAAAATTCTGACCGATCTTTTTCAGCATTAGTGCATGTTTGTCATCATCGGGTAGGGAACTCAAAACATCAGCATCTATGGTAAGCTTAGTGGTTTGGAATGCAAAAAAAGCAGTGCCCAGGATCACACCAAGAATGATCAGCCATCTGAATTGTATGATTTTTTTCGTAATGTTATCAGTCTTCACAATTATGTTCGATCATTTTAGCCTTAAAACGATAAGCCAAGGTTAATAATTTTGATTTTATGAATTGTCTATTTCCTTTAATATCTTCGCAGGATTACCCCCAACAACAACATGATCGGGAACTGATTTGGTGACTACTGCACCGGCTGCGATTACGGCTCCGTCACCTATGCTCACTCCCGGATAAATAATAGCGCCTCCACCAATCCATACATCATTGCCAATGGTAACCGGTTTGGCATATTCAAGCCAGGATTTCCTTGTTTTGGCATCCAATGGATGTGTAGCCGTGTAAATTTGAACATCAGGACCAACAAGCACATGATCTCCGATCTGCACCTTCATCACATCGAGAATGACACAGTTAAAGTTAAAGAAAACATTCTTTCCCGTATGTATATTATATCCATAGTCACAGTAAAATGGTGGTTCTACCCAAAGACCTTTCCCGGCATTCTCAAGTAACTCATAGAGTAATTTTTTTCTTTCTTTTTTGCTGTCGTCATTGAGCTGGTTGATCTTTTGAAAAAGAAGACGTGCACGATGTCTTTCAGCAATTAGAACCGGATCATTGGGATTGTACAATTCTCCCGATAGCATTTTTGATTTCTCCGTCATGGATTAAACTCTTGGGTTGATTAGACCAAATATAGACAATAATCGATTTTTTTTGCCTAGAATTCATAAAGGATTTCAGGAACTTTACACAGATTAATGAGATTGCAGTATTAGTTCTTTAACCAGGTATTTTGTCTTTGTTGAATCTCTTTGGAAGTATCTTCCATTAAAGTAGTTTTAAAAGCAGGGTCCCGAACAAAGGTCATTTCCGTTTCATATTGATTTTCGAACCTATTGAACACAGCCTTGACGGTTTCTCCAACTTTGTATGCTTTTAGAAATTCATTTGGTTTTATTTTATTATTGGTGAGTTTCCCGTCAATGGAAATGATTTCATCTCCTTTGGAAAACCCTGCGTTGTAAAGAGATGAGTTTTGCCGGGGATTCGAACTGATCAGCCATTTATTATTTTTGTTTTCAAGGGTTGCCCCGAAATATGGCCCTTCCTCATTTTGAAGCGAAAAATCAATACCAACTGAAGCTAGCAAAGACTTATAATCAGGCATGTTACTGCCATAAATATATCGATTAAAAAATTGTGCACTAAAAGAATTATCGACATAAGCAGCTAACTTTTTTTCAAGATTCTTTAAGGTATAAGGAATTTCATTTTCCCCATAGGTCTGCCATACAAGTTTCATAAATCCATCCAGTGTTTTGTTCCCTTCCAGATTTCTTAAGCTAAGATCCAGGGCAAGTCCAAGGACATTACCATAGGAGTAGTAGGAAACAAAAGTGTTTTCCCAATTGACCTGATCAACAGAAGTGGCTGCATCTACAAAAGGTGCCTGATAGCTCATTTCAACCGGATTAAAATAGTTCTAGGGCAGGCGAGTTCCAAACATCATTGAGGTTTTCTGATAGACTCATTGCATAGGCTTCTGCGTGATAAGATTCCGGCTCTGCAAAGGGTCAGATTGGTATAATAGCTGGTAAACCCTTCAGCAAACCACAATTCCCCTGACATATTAGCCTCGGTATAATCAAAAGGTTCTAGAGATGCAGGTCTTATTCTCTCTACATTCCAGGCATGAAAAAATTCATGTGCCACGGTACCTATGTTTTCTTCAGCGCCGCCTTTATTCAACGAATTCAGGTCAGTAAGAATCGTGGAATTCCTGTGTTCCATGCCGTCTCCGTCAACGTTAGCCGACATAACAGGCCAGAAAAGGTGTAAGCGCCAAAATCAAAATCAGGTAATGTTCCAAATACTGCAATTTCCGATTTAATGATTTTCTTGACATTTTCAAAATAAGCATCAAACCCCTCATATCCATCAGTTTGGTGCAATACGAATTTAATGTCATAATCTTTATTATTGGAACTTATTTTAAAACTTCTAACTTCGTGATCGCTTATTTCGATAGGGCTATCCATAAAATAATCAAGGTCGGGAGCGTAATACTCATTTTCAGTTAAAAGTTTAAGTTGGGTGGCAACCTTCCAATTGAGGTCTTTACGCGGATGTAATTTAATCTGAACCGGGCTTTTACTATAAGCCGGTGCATACACAAAAGGTAGCCGGTATATTCAGATGTGCATGAGTTTCGTCCACTTGAGAATAGGTCCCGTCTCCGTGATTTGCGAACAAAGTATAGGCTATTTTCACGGTACCATGATGACCTGAAACATTCCACTGATAGGGGTTTGGCCTGGTCACTTTAAGTTCCTTTCCTCCTTCATCGACGGCTTTGAAATCGTATAAACATTTTTTGCAAATTCATGGATGGCATAACGTCCGGGAGAAGTGCGACTCATTCTTACGGATAGTGTATCTATTTTAATATTTTTATATTCAACTGAGACATGAGCTTCGTGATGAACAGCATTTTTGAAAGAGATTTCATATTGAATATTTGATTGTGAAAAAACGGTTCCTGTCACAAACAGACAAACAGTAATAATGTAGTTTATTGATTTCATCGTTAAGTAGGTAGCTGTATTAGGCCCGTAAATATATTCATTATAATTGCCAAATCATAGCCTCAGATTTGATCACAGCTTTGTTAAAAAAGAGATACCTTTGCCACAGATATGGAAAACGGTAAAATTAACAAGCTGGAAATTGTAAGAAAGGACCAGAAGGGTTTTTATCTTCAGGATGAAAAAGGTCAGGAGATCTTTCTTCCCAGGGAAGAGGCCGGATTCGACTTGGAAGTAGGGATCAACATTAGAGGTTTTTATTTACAAAGACCGTTCAAGAATGGTAAGCACAAAACTTCCTTATGCCCAAGCTGGAAGAATTCGCTATTTTTGAAAGTAAAGTTGATTACTGAGCAAGGTGCTTATGTTGACTGGGGTCTGGAAAAGGATTTGTTCGTTCCTTTAGAGGAACAAATGGAAACCTTGGAAGTAGGATCATCCTATCTTTTCTTTGTGTTTGAAGATGAAGATAATGGCTCAATTCGCGGTTCACAAAGAGTAGAGGATTTTGTGTTTTTGGATGAGATAGATGTCAAGAGAGGCGATGAGGTTGATCTTTTGCCTTACCGGGAAAGCGAACTAGGAATCAATGTTGTGGTCAACAACCTTTATCAAGGCTTGGTTTTTAAATCGGATGTACACAAGGAGGTCAAGGTCGGTGAACAGATTAAAGGCTATGTAAAACAAGTAAGGGAAGATGGTAAAATTGATATTTTACTGGAACCATTAGGCTATAAGAAAAGTGTAGAATCAAATACTGATGTCCTGCTAAAAGCCATCAAAAAAGCAGGTAACTTTCTTCCACTTACTGATAAAAGTGCATCCGGAAGAAATTAAACGAGTTCTTTGGGTCTAAGTAAGAAGGCCTTTAAAAGGGCAGCAGGTCATTTGTACAAAAAGAAATTGATCGAAATTCGCCACGGACGGACTTTATTTGGTAAAAAAACAATAGCAACCTTTTAAGTACTACACCAATGGATTCATCCATTTAAACTGATGATTCGTGTCAGGAACCACGATTCTTTCGGCAATACGCTCCATTCTTTCAGGTAATTTCATCAAATAGGCTCTGGCTTTTTCAGCCTCGGCAGTCAATCCTGTGATCTTGTCTATATTCCAGGCCAGCATTTAGTTTTCTCATGATATCTACATAATCAAAACTTGTATATACCCCGGCTCTTTGCGCTACTTCAGAAAACTTTTCGAACAAAGTTCCCTTGCTACCAAAAGATTCTCTTAAATGCATGGCAGGCATCGTGATTTTAAGTTTCATCATGTCAAAATAGGCCAGCATCATTTCACTCGGGATCTACTGTAAAGATCTGTCTGATAAATTCAGTATATGCTTTGTGGTGTCTCATTTCATCACCTGCAATGATTTTACACATTTTACCCAGATTCTTCATCCCCGCTTTCTTGGCGATTTTAGCTACATTATTATGAGAGACATAGGTCGCCAGTTCCTGAAAACTGGTATAAACAAAGTTTTTATAAGGATCTCTTGCCGTTCCTATATCAAAACCATCAGCGATCAAATGTTGGGTGGTCACTTCAACTTCTCTCATATTTACCCTTCCGGATAAATAAATATACTTATTCAAAACGTCTCCGTGTCGATTCTCTTCGGCTGTCCACATTCTTACCCATTTTGCCCATCCGTTATCTCCGTTCTCACCGTGCTGAGTTACTCCTTCCAAATCCAATAACCAGGATTCATAGGTAGGTAATGCCTCTTCGGTGATCATATCACCAACAAGTGAAATCCAGAAGTCGTTACCTAGTTCCTTAGAGAGTTCTCTGATTTCTTCAACCTCATGCATAAACGAATCTAGATTGAGGATTGGGTAAGAAAATCTGTAGGCTGCCAGATTTTTTCAGGTGGGATCAAATAGTCATTAAGAAAGGTTCCAACATTCTTTTCCAGCGTTAGCATTACTTCCTTTCTTATGTTGTTAATTGACATCCTTTTTTGGTTTTATTTTGAGTTGCGAAGATAATTAGTTTTTATGAAATTTGATTATTTATTGTCATTTCTGTATGATTTACTGATATTCAATAACATAAATATAATTTTTTCTCTATTCAGAATCAAAAAGTAACTTGCCCTTTAATTTTAAAAATCCTACTTTAGACAATCAAACCTAAATTGGCAAAGCATGCTGTTGAACATTATTGTTGGATTAATTATTATTGGATTAACAGTTATTATTCAAGGTTATGGCACTATCTTTTGGGTCTCTAAATACGACAAAGAAAGAAGTCGTATTAATTCCGATACTTTTAAAAAGGAGGGTACAAGACTCCTTATATCTACGGCTGTTTTTCTCCTTTTTATTCACCTGACCCAGGCAGCTTTATGGGCTCTGACATATATGCTTCTGCCGGGAATTACAGAATTTGAGACTTTTGAAAAGTCGATGTATTTTTCGTTGGTAACCTTTACAACCTTAGGTTATGGTGAAATAACAATGGCATCGGCAAACAGAATACTTGCCGGTCTTGAAGCGATCAATGGGATCATGCTTATTGGCTGGTCGACTGCCTTTATGTTTGCTATTTTTCAGGAATTAATTAAGAAAAGTGTCAAAAATAAAGATGCTAAAAGGGATTGAATGTTAATTGTGATTTGTGAATAATTTGAGAATTGTATGGAAAAAGACAAAAGTTCTATTAAAAAAGTAAGCTTGATCGTCCTACTGATCACTGTGCTATTCTTTGTGTGGTACGTTAGTTCAGACCGACACACCCCCTATACTGATCAGGCCAGAATTCAAGGTTTGATCACACCGGTAAGTCCAAGGGTATCGGGTTTTGTTACCCGGGTGAATATAAATTTACATTCAAGAGTAAGCGCCGGAGATACCCTCTTTCAGCTTGATAAAAGACCTTTTGAAATTGCGATTCAAATAGCTGAGGCAGAGATTGACAATTCAATACAATCTGTGGCTGCAGGTTCGGCTTCTGTAAAATCATCGGCAGGAAAGCTTGGAGTTGCAAAGGCCCAGTTGGATAGGGCTCAAAGAAACTGGGACAGGGTTCAAAGGGTGATGAAAGAAAACGAAGGTGCCTTATCTGAGGCAGACAAGGATCAGTCGGAAACGGCTTTGCTTCAGGCCTTGGAGCAAGTAGCATCGGCAGAGGCCAGTCTTGAACGAGCAAAACAATCATTGGGTGAATCGGGCCCTGATAATCCAAAAATAAGAAGAGCCATCCAGAACTTGGAAAAGGCCCAATTGGATCTCGAATTTTCGACGGTTATTGCCCCGACAGAAGGTGTGATTGAAAGTTTTAATGTAGATCTTGGCTATTATGCCAGTGCAGGACAACCTATCACTACTCTTATTTCAAGTTCTGACGTTTGGATCCAGGCGAATTTTAAAGAAAACAATTTATCTAAGATGAAAATTGACAATGAGGTTGATTTTGTACTTGATATAGCCCCTGGAAAGATATTCAAGGGAAAAGTAAGGAGTCTTGGTTTTGGTGTTGCTACCGATCAGACCAATAAAGGTGGACTTCCCACTGTTTCAGATAAAAAGGGATGGCTTCAGGATCCCCAGCGATTTCCAGTGATCATCAGCTGTGATGATCCGGCTGTAAGAGATCTTTACCGGTTGGGTGGCCAAGTGGATGTAGTGGTCTATACGGGTAATAATTTTGTGTTAAATGGTATCGCACGCCTGAGATTAAAGTTAATATCCAAACTCTCTTATGTTAGGTAGACTTCAAAATATATCTTTTCTTTCCATAGAATGGCGAACGCTTGTTCCTATGCTAAGATACGTTGTGGGTTCCTGTTTTATACTGGGTGTCACTTCTCTGTTAAATTACGATCTGGCTTATCTCACTTCGGTACTCGCTCTTGGCTATATGGCTCCTGGAGCAAAACCCCTGACCTTTAAGCAAGGGGGTGGTTTTGTGTTGTTTTTGACAGTCATTACAGGATTAACAGTCATTTTTACAGAATTGTTTTTGTATTATGCCATGGTTTTCATGCCCTTATTACTTCTTTCTCTGATGTGGTTATACTATACAGATAAGCTTCCCATGATGGTGAAATTATTCTCTCTTGTTAGTTTAATTATTCTCCCATTTGTTTCTATTGATTCTGGAGCCATAGGAAGCTATGTTGCTGTGAGATTGGTATTTAATGCCTTTATGGCGATTATTTTGTCTCAATTGGTCTTCGTTATGTTTCCACTTTGTGAGGCTGATATACCCTTTGAAAAGAAAAAACAAGAAACGGAAAAACAATCAGAAATAGAACGCTATAGATATGCTGTAAGGATCATTTTGATCCTACTGCCTGTGTTATTATTGTTTTATATGTTCAAATTGTCTTCCAGCATTCTGGTATTGACTTTTATTGCGATCTTAACCATAAGTCCGGCACTTTCAAACCCAAAAGTCGGTCTTGTGATGATCGTTGCGAATATCTTGGGTGGTGTTTTCGGAATTCTGGCATACAGGCTCTTGACAATTGTACCTAATTTTACTTTTATGATCCTGATCACTTTGAGCATAGGCTTTTTTTTTGGTAGTCGTTTATTCTCCGACAGTAAATACGCGGGAATTTATGGAAGTGGGTTTTCCACCTTCCTTTTGATTCTGGGCTCCGTAACATCATCAGATGCTGAAGCAGGAAGTGAGGTGTGGAGCCGTGTCATTCAAATTTCAATAGCCGTTAGCTATGTGGTTTTAGCCATGAGTATCTTAAATAGAATTGTTAGTGCAAGAGAGGAAAAGTCATGATGAAAAATACAGTAAAATATGGCTTATTGTTGATCCTTTTCGGAGGTATATTTTTCTCCCTGGAAAGTTGTAAAGTTGGGGAGGATTATGAACGTCAGAAAATGAAGGGTCCTGAGGTTTTTTCGCAGGATTTTCCAAAAGATAGCAGTATTTCAAACCTACCATGGTGGCAGTTGTTTAATGATAGTATTTTGGTCGATCTTATTGATACGGCTTTGGTCAATAATAAAAGTATCCAGGTAGCTATTTCAAGAATTGAAGAATCTCAACTTCAAATTGATATTGCCAAAGCTGATTATTATCCTTTTATAGGTTATAATGCTTATGGTTCCAGTTTAGCAAATTCAGAGGTTTCAGGATTATCGAATCAGGCAGGTGGAGGTGTTAACGTATCCTATACAGTAGATCTATGGCAGAAGATCAGAACCATGAACAAGATAGCCTTGCAAAATTATTTTGCCACTGAAGAAGCTTATAAATCATTAAATATAAGTGTGGTGTCGGCAGTAGCAAGTGCCTACGTATCGCTAAGGGATATAGATAACAGACTGATTATTGCTGAAAAAACAGCGAAAAATTTTCAAGAAAACCTCGATGTTATGCAAGCCAGATTTAATGCTGGATTTATTAGTGAGGTAGATCTGTCTCAGGCAAAAATACAGGTGAGTGAAGCAAAAACTGCCCTCGAGATTTTTAATAGATCAAGAGTTCAGATTGAAAATGCCATTAGTGTTTTATTGGGAACGGCACCCAGAAGTATTCCGCGAGGATTGCCATTATTCGATCAGATAAGTGTACCCGAAATACCGGTGGGTCTGCCTTCGGAGCTTTTAGACAGAAGGCCTGATATTGTTCAGGCAGAAAGAAGGCTCCACGCTCAAACCCTTCAGAATAGGTGTTGCAGAAGCATTAAAATATCCTTCATCTAACACTTAGTCTTGATATGGGGGCACAATTGGTCAATCCTTCATTTCTATTTGCAGATTTGGGTGCTCAGTTATTGGGCCCTATATTTAATGCGGGAAAACTCCAAAGAAATGTTGAGGTGGAGGAAGCCAGAACAAAACAATTACTATTAGATTATGAAGCATCTTATTTGTTTGCTTTGCAGGAAGTTGAGGATGCCATGATCGCTGTTGAAACTTATAAAAGAGAATATGGCTTGAGAAATGAGCAAATGATCATGGCTACCAAGGCATCACAACTGGCCTGGGTCCGTTATGATGGAGGGCTAACAAGTTATCTTGAAGTCTTAAATCTACAAACCTCACAGTTTAATGCAGAATTAAGGGCTTCGGAGGCTTTTAAAAATCAAATTACCTCTATTGTAAGTCTTTACCAGGCCCTTGGTGGCGGCTGGTATACAGATCCTGAAGACATAAAAGAATTGAACTAATTAAAACCGTTAATTATGAAAAATGCTGAAACCAAAAATCCAATTGATGTATACATCAAAATTTTACTACTCTCCTTATTGCTGATCTGGAGTTTTTATATTGTAAAGCCTTTTATAACTCTAATTGTGTGGTCAATTATTTTAGCAGTGGCCCTTCATCCGTTGTATGAGAAACTTTTGAAAACAACAAAGGGTAAGAAAAAAGGATTGGTTACTTCTGTCTTTATTTTAATTCTTGTAGCGCTGATCATTATACCAACCATCAACCTTACCGGTTCGATCATAGATTCTGGCCGTGAGCTTTATCAAAGTTTTGATGAAGGTACACTTAAGATACCCCCTCCGGCAGAAAATGTTCAGGAATGGCCATTGATAGGCAAGAAGCTTTACGGAGTCTGGTCATCTGCTTCCTCCAACCTGGAAGACTTCATTATAAAATATAAGGATGAAATTTCAAATTCCCTTGGTTGGCTCTTTAGTAGTTTTGCAGGTTTAATGGGTTCTGTGGCACTAGGTTTGTTTGCCTTGATCATAGCCGGAGTATTTATGTCATCAGCAGATGCAGGCTACCGGTCTGGTGTCAACTTTGCCAATAGATTGGCTGCAGGAAAAGGCGAAGAATTCATGACCATGTGTGTCAGCACCATAAGAAGTGTTGTAAAAGGGATATTGTTGGTTGCCATTATTCAAGCAGCCCTTGCATATATGGGTTTCATTGTTATAGGTTTACCCGGAGCCAGTCTTTTTGCCTTGTTGGTGCTGGTCCTGGCAATTGTTCAGATTCCGGCATTGCTCGCCATGATTCCGGCCATCGCGATAGTATTCTCATATGCCGATACAACACCTGCCATCATATTTACGATATACGCAATTTTAGTTGCCCTTTCAGATAATTTCTTAAAACCCATGCTTTTAGGTAAAGGTTTGGAAACTCCAATGCTGGTCATTTTGATTGGTGCACTTGGAGGTATGATGTTACAGGGAATACTCGGGCTTTTTATCGGGCCGGTGGTGCTTGCTTTAGGTTATCAGATTTATTCCACATGGGTTGCTGAGGGAGCAGATACTAGTGTTGAAAAAGCAGCTGAAGAATAAAACTATTTATGAATAAAAAAAGCTCCTTATTTGGAGCTTTTTTTTGTTCTTAATTAATTTGGGAGTCATCCAGATCATGTAATTCCCCCAACTGTTTAAGAAGATCAAATGTTTTCTTAGCCTCATCTTCATCTATCATGCTGATAGCGGCTCCAACATGAACCATAACATAATCACCTACCTTTGGCTTCCGGCACCAGTGTCAGACTGACTTCTTTGATGATACCATCGAACGAGACTTTTCCAACTCTGAATATTTCATCGAGTTCCTTGGTGATCGCGATAAGTTTTCCCGGAATAGAAAGGCACATTTTGTTTATTTTTTGAAATTAAAATTAAATCATTTTTTTTCTTTCTTTAACCAGCTATACCATTTGTCCATTCCCTCTCCCGTTGTAGCGGAAACTTCAAAAAATAGCAATTTCGGGTTTATTTGCAGCGCATATGATCTAAGCTTTTCCAGATCAAAATCAAGATAAGGTAAGAGGTCAATTTTATTGATGATACAAATATCAGAACTATGGAACATGTCGGGATATTTCAAAGGTTTGTCTTCACCTTCAGTGGTACTGATGATAACCACCCTTTTGCTTTCACCAAGATCAAACATAGAAGGGCATACCAGATTTCCAACGTTTTCGATCATCAGGATCGAATCTGCTTTTGGATCCAGCTGTTTTACGGCATCATATACCATATCGCTTTCAAGGTGGCAACCCTTGCCCGTATTGATTTGAATAACAGGAATGTCGAGCGCATCGATTCGGTTCGCATCCTGCATGGTTTGTTGATCCCCTTCTATTACGGCAAAAGAAATTTCGTTTCTTAAGATCTTTAAGGGTCTTTTCCAGTATACTCGTCTTTCCTGATCCTGGAGAGCTGACCAGGTTCATGACAAAAAGATTTTTTGCTTCGAAATAACCCCGGTTTCTGGCGGCCATAAGATCATTGTGTTGCAAGATATTTTGTTGCACTTCGATCACAGTCTTTTTAACAGGAACATGTGTATGACCATGCGTATGATCATGTGAATGATCATGCGTATGAGAATGACCATGATCATGATGAGAGTGCTCATGTGTATGCTCACCATGACTATGACTATGATCATGATCATGATGATGCTGGTGATCATGAGGAACCACCCCTGGTTTTTGAATGGAAATATGTCCGTCAGGACTTCCACATCCGCAAGTACCACACATAGAAATTAAATTTTGAATTTATCAAATATAGGAGTTTCAAATGTTTAAGCATATGATTTTCATCAGGTTTACTTTATTACAATATACAAGGTGTTTTCCGCGCCAGGATGAGGTTAATATTTTTTTCAAGAAAATCTCTGGCCATACTCAAATTTGACAAACCTATCTCGCTGGGTTCAGGAGACAGACCCCATTTTTTTCCTTCAATCCCCAAAACAAAAGTAGCGGGCTTCGTCTCATACAATTGGTTTTCCAACCAAAGTATTGTCTCAGGCTCAAGCATGTGAGAAGTGAGTCCGAGGCCATTATTGGGATGACATGGCTTAAAAAAGAAGCCGTTTTTCATAGGTTCTTTGGTAGCATCTACAAAAATTACCGTTGGATAGTGTGATAGCAGTTCAGCATCTTCTATCTGCAACTGATACCTATAAAGGAAGTCCACGCCATTAAATTGCTTCCTTAAAGCATCAAGCATTAACCAACCCAGACCGTCGTCGCTGCGTCCTGAATTACCAATTCCAATGATCAGCAGATCTTTAGGTTCTTCGTTTGACATCGGTTAAATTTCCAAGATGATCGTATAAAGAAATTTCTAAAGGCATCTGGCCCATGGCATGTGTGGCGCAGCTGAGGCAAGGGTCATAAGCTCTAATGGCTACTTCAACCTGGTTTAACATAGCTTCACTCACCTTTGGTTCACCGTCAATAACCTTATTTGCCACCCATCTGACTGCCTGATTCATGGCTTCGTTGTTATGTGTAGTTGAAACAATAAGATTACAACGTGTAATTCGATCTTTTTCATCAACCTGATAATGATGGATCAAAGTTCCTCTTGGTGCTTCTATAATGCCAATTCCTTCACTTCGTCTATTGCCTCTTCTAACGAGGTCATTACCCAAAATATCGTCATCTTCCAGAAGGTCTTTCATAAGTTCAGCACAATGAAGAAGTTCGATCAATCTTGCCCAATGGGAGTACATGGAAGCATTATTTGTTTTCCCGCGGGTAGCATTTAAGAACGACAATCTTTCAAAAGCTGCCAGTGGAGTGGAAATTCCTTCACAAACATTCATTCTTGCCAGTGGACCAACCCTGTTCCAACCCTTTTCCCTACCAAGATGTCTTAAATAGGGAAACTTGAGATAAGACCATTTTTCAACCCCCTCGTAAAAGTGATTTTGATACGCATCAGATGGAATGTCATTCAAGGTGATGTTACCTGAATCATCAATTGCTCTAAGGTAACCATCGTATAATTCCAGAGTCACCTGTTTTTTTATTGACCAAACCTAAATGACCAGAAGGGAAAGTGGCGAATTGATTAAACCAATCTTCATTTTTTGAATGGTATACCTTTATGAACTCGAGTATTTCTTTTGACCATTCGATCATGGCATCAATTGACGGAATTTCTTTTCCGTTTAAAAAATAATCCCGTTCCTGTGCGCTTATTTTTTTATGCACTCCTCCCGGAGTTGCCGAAATCCCATGAATCCTTTTACCCGCGATCATTTTGATGATTTCCTGGCCAAATTTCCGCATCAGGATACCTTTTTTTGCGAGTTCGGGATATTCCATAGCCACTCCGACAACATTTCTTTTGTCGGGACTTACATCAGCACCAAATAGAAGATCAGGAGATGCCAGGTAAAAGAAATGAAGGGCATGAGATTGAAAAATTTGACCAAAATGAAGCAGCTTTCGAATTTTTTGCGCTGTAATAGACAGATCTTCGGGTTCCAAACCTACAATTTGATCTATGGCTTTCGCTGCCGCTAAATGATGACTTACCGGGCAAATACCGCACAATCTCTGAACCATTACAGGGGCTTCCCAATAAGGATGCCCCTGAATAAATTTCTCGAATCCTCTAAATTCAACAATATGAAAAAAGGAATCTTTTACTTTATTATTTTCATCAAGGTGAATAGTGACCTTTCCGTGTCCTTCTACTCGTGTAACCGGATCTATGACTATTTTTTGACTCATCTTAACCTATTTAATCATATTTAAATTCTTCGTGCATTACCGGAAATTCTTTTCCAAGGAGAATACTTTTTACGACCTTCCAGATATGGTTGGCATTTGGAGGACAACCTGGGATGAAGTAATCAATTTTAACGACTTCATTACAAGGATAAACATTGTTAAGAATCTTGGGTATATCTTCATGATTTGGAATGGTATTGGCTCCAATTTCACTGGTCACTCCATGAATATAGGCCTCTTCCAGACAGTCTTTTAGAGAGAAAAAATTTCTCATGGCAGGAATTCCACCCATGATGGAGCATTCGCCAAAAGCGATAAGTATGTCACATTTCTTTCTGAATTCCTTGAGAACTTCTACATTTTCTGAATTTGCAAATCCCTCCTTCAATCAATCCAATATGACAGCGTTTACTAAATTTTTTAATATCAGTGAGTGGTGATTTATTGAATTCAACAATCTCCAACAAATCGATGATCTCTTCATCAATATCAAGAAGTGACATATGACATCCAAAACAACCAGCCAGCGAAGTAGTTGCGACTATGAATTTTTCATCTTCATAATTATAGGTACTAAGTTCTCCCGGGGTTGTTTGTTTTGTTTTCCCTAAGATATCATATTTACGATCTCCAAAGGGTTGTTTATAGATCATTCCTTTCACGAGAATAGCGCCAACCGGGCACAAGTTCATGGCATGTAATGCTTCAGCTTCACTAAGTTTTTCTTCTTGCTCATAATCAATATGGACCCTGGTTTTAACACCGCGATTGACAAAGGAAAAGACATCCATCCCATCAGTAGTCTGGATTTCCTCCACACAACGCTTGCATAGGATGCACCTGTTTGCATCCATGATCATCCGTTTCGGATTAAAATCCATGTATTTGTTGCTGAATACATGTGGAAATCGTGAAAAGGTGATTCCCATATCATAAGCAAGATTTTGCAGATCACAATTGCCACTTTTTTCACAAGAGGGACAAAAATGGTTACCTTCTGAGAACAACATTTCTATAATGGCTTTACGCGTATCAATTAATTCGGGAGTGTTGATCTCTACCGTCATGCCCTCCTTCACCTTAGTGGTGCAACTTGTCGTAAACTTTCCATTGACCATTACGGTACATATTCTACAAGTACCCAAAGAAGGCTCGATTTCTCTGAAATGACAGAGTGTAGGAATATAGATGCCATTTTCCTTTGCAACATCTACTAGTTTTTTATTTTCCAATACCTGGTATTCCTTACCATCGATATTAATATGTATCTTTTTATCCATGGACCTTTTCAATTTCATTGATAATGGTATTATATTCTTCGGTCACTTTCTCAAGATCAAACGATTTGTTAAAGTCGCTTTTGGCCAGAATACATTTATTAAACTCTTGAGGAAACTTCAGCATAGCTGTAAGTAAATAGTTTGTGGAGGTTTTACCTAATCCACATCGGCTGGATTGTTTAATAATAGTGCTCCATTTTTCAAGATCTTCCAAATCAGAATTTTCGGCATGGCAAAGCATGATCTTTTTTAGTTTTTTGGAAAGAAGAAAGTTACCTGTTCTGCAAGGGGAGCAGATACCACAAGATTCTGAAACAAAAAAATCGGTGATGTTCTCGAATATGGGCATGAGATCTCTTTTGTCATTGAAAACCATAAATGAACCACCGCTTCTCAGCCCTATGGCACTCATTTTTCGGGCGTATTCTATTGGATCTTCCCATTTGAATTGCACATGTTCAGCCAATAAATTTTCTCCAGAAATTTCCCTGTCAAAATCAGCTGCAGAAAGACATTCTCCGGCATAACCATTGAACAATACCATGTAAGGATTTTCGGCTTCAATAAGCTTTAAAAAATGCTTGAGTTTCATTCCCCATTCAACCTCATAAATACCGGGTTTTCCGCAGTCACCGGATACACTAAGTAATTTGGTTCCTTTGGTAGCTTCGGTTCCTATTTTTAAATACTTGTCAAGTGGCATGTTAAGAATTCTGGGGATGGCACAAAGGGTTTCTACATTATTGATAATGGTAGGTTTACCGTAGAGTCCTTTTTCGACCGGGAAATATTCCTTGGTAGACGGTTCACCTCGTTTTCCTTCCATAGAGTTGATCAGAGCGGTTTCTTCTCCACATATATATGCTCCGGCACCCATATGGATATGAATATCAAAATCAAATCCGGCAATGCCCAAAATATTTTTTCCCAGTAATCCTTTGGTCCTGAAAGTCTGAATTTCTTTGTCAATTTTATCTCTCAGATAAAAATATTCAGCACGCAGATAAACATAACCAATAGTTGCACCAACCGCATACCCTGCTATTGTCATTCCTTCCAACATCAGCCCTGGATATTTATTCATAAGAACCCTGTCCTTAAAGGTTCCTGGCTCTCCTTCATCAGCATTACATATGATATATTTTTGATCAGATATATTGTTTTTACAAAATTCCCATTTCATGCCGGTAGGGAAAAAGGCACCGCCTCGACCTGATAATTTCGACTTTTTCACGAGGTCTATGAGCTGGACTGGTGTTAGTTTTTTTAATTTTTTTAAAGCGGCTCCAGGGGTATATCGCTTAAAAAAAATCGTTTTGTCTGTAGTTGGGGTATACTGAATGTTGTTTTTTGGGATACTGCTCAGGCTTTTGGGGGTTGCCCCTTTTTTTAACTGACCAATAATATTTTTTACCTTGAGTGGTGTAAGATCGGTAAAAGCTTGAAAATTGATCAGTGCAGAAGTTTCCTGATCGCTTAAGCCAATGCATGAAGTCTCAAATAATCCGAATAGCTTATCATCAGTAGTTTCGCCAACTGAAATTCCCAATTCCTTTTCAAAGGCTCTTTTAACAACTGTATAGTTGCGTTGTTTGGAAATGATGCCATTATTCAGATAAATTGTATAGTTACCAGCGTGTGAACGGTGATAAAAGTGATAGAAGGTAATGATGCCTTCCAGTTCGGTTCTGGAAATATTAAATTCATTGGCAATTTTTGTCATATCATCAGCAGCGATGTACCGTCTTTTTTTTTGAATATCCCACAGAATATCCATCAAAGCGGATTTTGGCAGGGGGGTCTTTGGAGCAGCCATAATCATTAGAAAGTAAGGCTAAAATTTACTACATTATCAAATAAAATTTCATGACAAAAATCACTGTTTGAAAGATTTATAAAGAATCGTAATGTAGATTGTCAAAGGGGGTGAAAAACCCCAATAAACTATTAAGTAACTTCCAAAGCTTTGACCCGAAGCTCTTTACCTTGAATAATTCCTTTTAGATAGTTTTGGCAATTTGGACAAGGGTCATAAACGTGTTTTAAAGAGAAAATATGGTCACATTCCATGCATTGGCCTTTACCTTCAACAAGGTCAATTTTTCTTATTGCATGCTCTAAGATGGTATCCTTTACGGCGCCTGGCCATACAAAATCCAGCGCTTCAAGTTCTATTCCAGCTAAGTTACCTATTTCCAACTCGATAAGATCCACTCTTTTGGCACCAGCTTTTTCAGCTTCTTTTTCAGCTATTTTTAGTATTCCCATAACAATGGATAACTCGTGCATTGCGAGGTGTATTTTCCGGATTAACCCATAAAGATAGCAGAAAATTTCTTAAAAAACATGATAATAGTCATAGCCTCAGACATTTAAATCACATAAATTTAGGGGTGATTTTTCTTTTTACCAACGCATTACTCTTAAAACTACCGATATGGCTACAAAAGATGGGGTTAGAGAAACCTATTATGAAACTGCAATAAGAAAGGGGTATAACAGACGGGATTTTATGAAATTCGCCGCATTTATTTCAGCCTATATGGGGCTGGAGAACTCCCTTATCGGACAAGTGGCCAATTCCCTGGAAACCAAATACAGACTTCCAATCATTTGGGAACATTACCAGGAATGTACCTGTTGCAGTGAATCATTTATTCGGTCAGATCATCCAATGGTTGCTGATATTATACTTGATAATGTCTCTTTGGATTATACACAAACCCTTATGGCCGCGTCAGGATATCAGGCAGAAGCGGCGAAACATGATACCATGAAAAAATTCCATGGAGAATATATATTATGTGTTGAAGGATCGGTTCCTATGGATGGCAACGGAGTCTACTGCACTATAGCTGGAAGAACGGCTCTTGAACAACTCAAGGAAGCAGCGGAAGGTGCTAAGGCCATCATTGCCTGGGGAAGTTGTGCTTCTAATGGATGTGTTCAAGGAGCCAAACCTAACCCTACAGGAGCAACTCCAATTCATAAGATCATTAAAAACAAACCAATAATTCAAATGCCGGGATGTCCTCCCATTGGAGAAGCCATGGCTGCCTTAATTGTGCACTATGTCACTTTTGAAAGATTGCCAGAACTGGACAGAATTGGAAGACCCAAAGCCTTCTACGGCAAGAGGGTGCATGATACCTGTTACAGAAGACCTTATTTTGATGCAGGACTTTTTGCAGAATCTTTTGACGATATCAATGCCAAGGAAGGATATTGTCTTTATAAACTTGGTTGTAGAGGACCTTCTACCTATAATGCCTGCGCTGCCATGAAGTGGAACAATGGAACAAGTTTCCCTATTGAATCAGGACATGGCTGTATAGGATGCAGCGAGGCCAATTTCTGGGATAATGGCCCATTCTACGAAAGATTGACAAATACACCTGGTTTTGGAATCGAAAGTTCAGCGGATAAAGTTGGAATGATCGCTGCAGGAGTTGTTGCAGCTGGTTTAACGGCACATTCCATAGTCGCAAATGTTTCAAAATACAAGGAATTAAAAGGAAGATATACACGAGGAAAAATGAATGAGGGAAATATAGATAAAAACGAAGAAAATTAGAATATCATGGCAAACAGAATAGTTGTGGATCCTGTCACAAGGATTGAAGGACATTTAAGAATAGAGGCTGAAATCAAAGACGGTAAGATTGTTGACGCCTATAGTTCCAGTACCATGGTTCGAGGCTTGGAGAATATTGTTAAAGGAAGAGATCCACGGGATGTGTGGGCCTTTGTGCAAAGAACCTGCGGTGTTTGTACAACTGTACATGCCATCAGTTCGGTTCGGGCCGTTGAAGATGCCTTAGGCATAGCAATACCTCCGAATGCTGAAATGGTGAGAAATATTATGGAAGGTGCCTTGTATATGCATGATCATGCGGTTCACTTTTATCATCTTCACGCACTTGACTGGGTGGATGTGGTCAATGCCCTGAGTGCTGATCCTGTTGAAACTTCTAAAATTGCCCAGAGTATTTCCAATTGGCCTAAGAGTTCACCCGGATATTTCAGTGACATCCAAAAGCGAATCCAAAAATTCGTTGAAAGTGGTCAGCTTGGAATCTTTGCCAATGGCTATTGGGGTCATCCTCAAATGAAATTACCTGCTGCAGTAAATCTGCTAGGAGTGGCACATTATCTGGAAGCACTGGAATGGCAAAAAGAAATAGTAAAAGTGCATACAATTCTTGGAGGAAAGAATCCACATCCGAATTACCTGGTTGGAGGAATGGCCTGCGCCATTAATGAAGATAGTACCGGTGGATTAAATGCAGAACGATTGGCCCATGTGGGTAAATTATTAAAAGAAGGAAAGAATTTTATTGAGCAAGTCTATATTCCTGATCTTTTGGCTATAGCATCTTTCTATAAAGACTGGGGTGCCATTGGTAAAGGAGTTGGAAATTATATGTCATATGGTGATTTTCCTGTCAACGGTTACGGAGATCCATCTAGTTTTAAGTTTCCACAAGGTGTGATCCTCAACAGGGATTTATCTAAAGTTCACGATGTTGACCATCGCAATGGAGATATTGAGGAATTTGTCAACAATTCTTGGTATGACAATTATAAAGAAGGAGCAGATACCGGAAGACATCCATGGGAAGGAGAAACCAATATTAAGTACTCAGGCCCCCAACCCCCATATGAACATCTGGATGTAGAACAAAAATACAGTTTTGTCAAAACACCTAGATGGAAAGGTCAAGCCATGGAGGTAGGTCCTTTGTCGCGTTTATTGGTTGGTTATGGCAGAGGTAATAAGGAAATTCAGGATGCCGTTAATGGTGCATTAAGCCATTTGGACGTTCCGGTGGATGCCTTATTCTCAACCTTGGGCAGAACAGCTGCCAGAGGTATCGAATCTCAATTGGTAGCCAACTGGACGATGGAGTTTTATGATCAATTAATGCTGAACATAAAGAATGGTGACACGCGTATGGCCAATATGGAAATGTGGGATCCAGCAAAATGGCCTGCTGAGACAAAAGGAGTTGGTTTTACGGAAGCCCCAAGAGGAGGTTTGGCGCATTGGATCAAAATTAAAGATGGAAAAACCGAGAATTACCAGCAAGTGGTTCCTACCACCTGGAATGCCTCTCCAAGAGATCCAAAAGGACAGCTGTCTGCTTATGAATCTGCTTTAATTGGCACTCCTGTTGCTGATCCTGAATTACCGTTGGAAATTATCAGGACGGTACATTCATTTGACCCTTGCCTGGCATGTGCTGTGCATTTATATGATGAACATGGAAATCATATTTCAAAAGTGAGTAATGTAGGTAGTTGTGAGGTCTAATTTTATGATATAAAAAAATGGATATAATTACTAGAACATATGATTTTAAACGGGTGCTTGTATGGGAATTACCTGTAAGAATATTTCATTGGCTCAATGCCCTTTGTATTACGGTTCTTGCGATAACAGGTTTGATTATTGCAGATCCACCAGCCTTCATGTCAACGGCTGAAGCGAGCGAATCTTATTGGTTTGGTACAGTAAGAATGATTCACTTTATAACTGCGTATATTTTTCTGCTAAATTATATTGGGAGGATCTACTGGGCTTTCAAAGGCAACTACTATTCCAATTGGAGGGTATTTTTCCCATTTTCTAAAAAAGCTCGGAGCAATATCAAGCACGTTTTAAAAGTGGATATCTTACTTCAAAATGAAGAAAAAGAAGTACTTAAGAATATTAGCGTGGGTCACAATTATGTGGCCTCTCTGTCCTATTTGGTCCTGTTTTTATTGGCTCTCGTTCAGATTTTTACAGGATTTGGTTTATATGCGCCAACTTCTGGCTGGTGGTTGCCCAAATTATTTGCGTGGGTGCCCTATGTCCTGGGAGATGAGATGACCACAAGATTTGTGCATCATATTTCAACCTGGTTATTTATTATTTTTACCCTGGTTCATGTCTACCTTGTTTTTTATCATGATTGGCTGGAAGGAAGAGGAGAATCTTCAGCAATGATCAGTGGGTATAAATTTGTGAGGAAGGAAAGAGTTCATGGTGAAGACAGTATTTGATTATAAGTAATTTCAATTTTGATATTTGTTGATTGAATAATTTTGATTTTTTAAGCGCCTGCCTCAGAAGGCATTCAGGTCACATCCACTAAGTTTAAAAGGATGCAAAGGAATCTTATGAGGCAGGCTTTTTTTATTAAGAACGAAAATATTAGATATGATAAAAGATAAAATGGCTCCGATAGCCGTTAGCAGTGATGCTTTCTTTTTTGAAAAGGATAAGTCACATAGCACCTTGATTTTAGGAATTGGGAACTATTTAATGGGTGATGAAGGTGTTGGCGTACACCTTATTCAGCATATGGCGGACCTTGACTTTCCCGATTATATAGATATTCTTGATGGAGGCACAGGTGGTTTTCTGTTACTGGGTTGTTTTGAAGCTTACGACCGTATCATATTTGTGGACGCCACGATGGATGGCAAAGAGGAAGGTACCATTACACTGATTCAACCAAAATTCGCATCTGATTTTCCTTCTGCGCTAAGCGTTCATGATGTTGGATTAAAAGATATGATCGAAGCGGTTTATTTAATGGATGACAAACCGGAAATGCATCTTTTTACTATTTCAATTAAAGAAATGAAACCCATGACTCTTGATTTGTCCGATAAAGTCAAGGAGTCAATTCCTAAAGCAGCGGATCAAATCTTAAAACTAGCTCAGGATATGCAAGTTAAAATTTCATAATTTAGCTTCTTCGATACCTTTATTCCTGACTTGACCATGCATAAAACATATAGAATAATTATCAACGGCCGAGTTCAAGGTGTCGGTTTTCGCCCTTATGTGAGCAAGCTGGCTAAAAGTATGGGACTTACCGGAGATGTCTCAAACAACGAATTCGGAGTCGTTATATTTGTCTCCGGAGAGGCAGAGCATGTTACTCGGTTTTACAAACAACTTATCGAAAATCCTCCACCTGTTGCCAGAATTAAGTCACATGAGGTCTTTGAGTTGGATTGGGTGCATTACGAAAGTTTTGAAATAGTCCCCACCCAGACAAAGGGCAAACTGAATTTGGCCCTGACACCGGATTTTGCCATATGCAAGACTTGTAGTTCAGAGATTGCCGATCCTCAAAACAGGAGATTTATGTACCCTTTTACTACCTGTGTGAATTGCGGGCCAAGGTGGTCGATCACAAATACTTTTCCTTTTGAACGTGCACATACAAGTATACATGAGTTTTCCATGTGCCCTGCCTGCAAAACCGAATATACAGACCCAGATGACAGAAGGTTTCATTCCCAAACCAATAGTTGTCCAAAGTGCGGTATCATTCTGGAACTGGAGGATCATCAAGGAAACCATATAAAAGCAGACTCCAAGCAAATCTTTAAAAGGATCAGTAAATTGATTGGAAAAGGAAAGATCTTAGCTGTAAAAAACACAGGAGGTTATTTACTGTGTTGTGACGCAGGCAATCCGGAAGTGATCGATAAATTGAGGCGCTTAAAGAGACGGCCTAAAAAGCCTTTTGCCATTCTATATCCTTCAATTGACCTATTGAAGAAAGAAATTGTGCTTGATCATGATCAGATCACAGCATTAACTAGCCCGGAAAGACCTATTGTAATCGTATCAAGTAAAGGTTTTAAAGGTCAATTGGCTCTGAATGAATTGGCTCCTGGACTTGGTCAGTTGGGCGTGATGCTTCCTTATTCAGGCATTCTGGAGTTACTGGGCAGAGAATTTGGCAGACCATTGGTGGCTACAAGTGGCAACATACACGGCAGTCCCATCATTAGTGAAAAGGATAAGGCCCTCGAATTGATTTCACATGTTGCCGACTATTTTTTACACCACAACCTGAGCATATTAAATGCCCAGGATGATTCTGTCATCAAATTTAGCTTTAGAAACCGGCAAAGAGTATTGTTTAGAAGGTCAAGGGGTTTTGCACCAAATTACTTTGATGATGTTCCCCGCAATAAAACCAAAGTTCTGGCTTTGGGAGGACATTTAAAGAGCACCATTGCCTTTGCACCGAATGACTATCTGTACCTAAGTCAGTATCTTGGCAATCTGGATCATTATGAAGTTTATGCCAGATTTGTTGAGACTATAGCTGTTTTTATGCGTATTTTTAAGGAAACACCCGATTGTATACTTGTTGATAAACACCCGGCTTATCTAAGTACCCAATACGGAGAGGAATTATCAATGAAAATAAAGGTTCCTCTCTATAAAATACAGCATCATATGGCGCATTTTGCCTCAGTTTTAGCCGAACATCAATTGTTTGAGCATGATCGTGATATTTTGGGTGTAGTATGGGATGGAACAGGTTATGGAGATGATGGTCAAATATGGGGAGGAGAATTCTTTGGGTATCAAGATGGCGACATCATAAGAACAGGTCATTTTGAGTATTTTGACTGGCTCGCCGGAGATAAAATGTCAAAAGAGCCAAGATTGTCGTTATTTTCATTAAATAATGACCCAAAAGCTGCTTTTTTAAAGGATAAATTTTCTGCTCAGGAAATCGCTATTTATTCGTCCATTAAAACTTCCAATAAGTTACAAACTTCTTCAGTAGGGCGCATATTTGATGCCCTGGCCTCTCTACTTGGATTTTGCGATATGAATAGCTATGAGGGAGAGGGTGCCATATTATTGGAAAATGCAGTTCAGGATTATGACCCTGCACTTTTGAAAATATATGTAAGGCCGGGAGATGATGGTATTGTGCCTACCAATGTGCTATGGGCCAATCTTTTCAAGGATTTCTTAGATGGTTTGGAAAAGGAAGAGATTATTCTTAATTTTCTATTCACACTAGCCAATGTGATCATCAAGATGGCAGAACTTAAAGGAACTCGAATAATTGCTTTAAGTGGTGGGGTTTTTCAAAACACCGTGTTGGTTGATATGGTCAATGAATTATCAGAAAACAAGTTTGAGCTGTTTTTTAACCGTAACTTAGCTCCAAACGATGAAAATATAGCTATCGGACAACTCATGTACTATACACACTGTATCGATCAGCAAAAAAAGGAGTAGATGAAATATTTAAGTGAATACAGAAATATTGAAGCCACGAAACGGATACTTGACAATCTGGAAAAATCGGTTACAAGACCATGGAATATCATGGAGATCTGTGGGGGGCAAACCCATGGTTTGGTGCGTAATGGCATTTTGGAACTATTGCCGGATAAAATCAGAATGATTCACGGACCCGGTTGTCCTGTTTGCGTGACGCCTTTACATCTTATTGATAAAGCCATTGCATTGTTGGAACAGGGGATTATTCTCTGCTCGTTTGGTGATATGATCAGAGTTCCCGGAAGCAAGCAAAGCCTTTTGGAGGCAAAATCCAAGGGTGGGGATTTACGCATCCTTTATTCACCTTTGGAGGCTGTTAATATTGCCAAAAATAATCCCGACAAGGAAGTGGTCTTTTTTGCCGTTGGATTTGAAACTACTGCACCTGCCAATGCATTATCGGTGCTACACGCCGAAAAAGAAGGATTAAAGAATTATTCTATATTGGTATCGCACGTTTTGGTTCCGCCTGCTATGGAAGCCATCCTAGACGATGAATACTGCAATATAGATGCCTTTTTGGGAGCTGGGCACGTATGCGCCATTATGGGATATAAAGAATACCATCCTTTGGTTCAAAAGTATAAAATTCCGATTATCATTACAGGATTTGAACCCTTGGACCTTGTTCAGGGTATTCAATTGGCCGTGAATCAATTGGAAAGTGGCGTTCATAAAGTAGAGAATCAATATTCCCGTGTAGTAAAGGAAGAAGGGAATTTGAATGCTATTCAAATCATCAAACAGGTTTTTGAAGTTGGAGACAGAGAATGGAGAGGTATTGGTATGATTCCTAAAAGCGGTTACAGGTTGACCAAAAATTATATGGCCTATGACGCTGAAAGTAAGTTTGGAATAGAAGGTATCAAGGTAAGTGAACATCCCAATTGTATGGCAGGAGAGGTTCTTAAGGGAATCAAAAAGCCTGTTAACTGTCCGGAGTTTGGCACAACTTGCACGCCTGCAAACCCACTTGGTGCACCCATGGTGTCTTCAGAAGGGGCCTGTAGTGCATATTATAATTTTTCAGAATATTCAATGCGGTAAAAATATGGAGGTAAAAAAACAGAAGTACAGCACCATTAATTTAGGACATGGAAGCGGGGGCATCATGACCCGGGACCTACTGGATGAAATCATTTTTACCACCTTTGACAACCCCTTGTTGAATCAGAAGCATGATGGTGCCATTATAAAGTTTGATGGAGAGATTGCGGTTTCTACAGATAGCTTTGTTGTTTCCCCTATTTTTTTTAAGGGAGGAAATATAGGGGAGCTTGCGGTAAACGGAACAGTCAATGATGTGGCCATGTGCGGTGCGATACCTAAATATCTGTCCTTGGCTTTTATCGTTGAAGAGGGCTTGGACATGGAACAGTTTATCAGGATCGTTACATCGGTAAAAGAGGCGGCTGATAAAAGTGGTGTTCAGATCATTACGGGAGATACTAAAGTGGTTGAGAGGGGGAAGGGAGATAAAATATTTATCAATACAACGGGCTTCGGAGCGGTGCATCCCAAGGCGAATATAGCAGCAGGTAATATCAAAGCTGGTGATCGCATTATCATCAATGGGAACATTGCTCAACATGGCATGGCTATTATGTCAGAGCGCGAAGGTCTGGAGTTCGAATCTACCATAGAAAGTGATACGACAAATGTCAACCACCTTGTCAAGCATTTACTAGATGTTTTTGGAGAAGATATACACCTGTTCAGGGACCCTACAAGAGGAGGTATGGCCAGTGTTTTGTCTGAGATCTCAATAGATATAGGTATGGGGGTGAAGATCTTTGAAAATGATCTGCCCTTGGAGAAACAGGTCGCAGCAGCTTGTGAAATATTGGGTCTTGACCCCTTGTATGTGGCTAACGAGGGGGTCTTTATCAGTATCGTAAAGGAAAGCGTCGCTGAAGAGGTGCTGGCCTTGATGAAAAAGGACCCCAAGGGTATAAATGCCCGATGTGTAGGATACATCACTGAAGAACATCCGAAAAAAGTTGTAATGCAAAGTTCGATTGGAGGTAACAGAATGGTGAGTCCGCTTATCGGAGAACAGTTGCCTAGAATTTGTTAATTTTTGTAAGGAATTACTTTCCTATCATCCAATACAAGCCTATTACGATGGCAAAAATACCACCGGCAAGACGAATACCTTTGTATAGATTTTGATTGTGCTCATTTTTGGCAAAACCGGATATCTTCCCCACAATAAGTGAGAAGGAAGTCATGGCCACTACAATCCCTATGATAAATCCGATAATATAGATAACGGCGTCCGAATTATTTTCAAACCCCAAAACAGGAATGAATAATATAAAGTGAGCCACACCCGCAAGTCCGTGTAATACTCCTATCCAGAAAGAGGCAAGATAACCCTGCTTTTCCTGAGCGGGATGCACGTGCTCATGTGTTGGATTATGAGCGTGTTCGTGAGCGTGTTTATGGATGAGTGGTTGATTTTCACTATGGACGTGTAAATGCTTATGACGAGGCTCGGACTTAAATATTTTAACGAATGCCCAGATTCCGATGATCACAAGAACCAGACCCACAAGTTGCTCACTATAACCTGATATTTTTTCTACCGGGATCATTTCCTTAAAAAGGATGAATAATGATCCTATGAACATCATGCCAAAAATATGACCGATACCCCAAAACAAACCTATTTTCCAGGCTTTTCGTTTTGCTTCAATAACAAAAGGCAGTACCGCAGCGACATGATCAGGCCCCATGATCACATGAAGCATAGAGGCTATTAATCCGGCAAAGAAGGGAAAAGTCATAAGGAAGAATAAGTTTGAATTCTTATTAGATCTATACAGTTCAGGACTGTTCTAATCATATCAAATTTACAATTAAAAATTTGAAGAAAAGCCATTTGAATTGCCGTTAAAAACGACCTGAAGCAGCAACTAAAAGCTAAAGATCTGACTCCAATAAGTTGAAAGCTCATAGATGTAGATCACAAAAAATATAAGACTGGCGAATAACTTCATTGTGGTCGATGCCAGAAAGCCCATAAATGATCCAAAAGCTGATTTTAGAGCCCTTTTCATATCCTTTGGGTCATGTATTAATTCTCCGATAAGGGCACCTGCAAAAGCCCCGATCACAAATCCAAGAGGTATAGGAAGAATTAGGCCAATAATTAGACCAACTGTAGCTCCAGTAGCTCCTTTTTTTGAACCGCCAAATCTTTTGGCACCAAGTCCGGGAATGATATAATCGAGAATAAAAATAAGTGATGCGATAAAAAATGTGATCCCGAGTATATAATAATTTATGGGGACCGAGCTGGTGAGGTAAAGCAAAAGAAGCCCGAACCAACTTGTGATTGGACCTGGTAAGACAGGTAAAATCGATCCAACGATACCTAGGATCACAAGAATTAAACCAAGAAGTACTAAGATCAAATCCATGGGCTCATATTAAGAAAAAGATATAAAATCGAATTCAATTTAGTGATTTCTGCTTAAATACATCCTTTTATGAATTCGAATAAGAATTATTATCAATGATGTGTCGCAGTATATTTTTTAAAGCAAAGTATATGCCGGACATCTTAATAGAGACAGGTCTTTTATAAGATCATTGATAGTATTAACAATTTGTTTAAGTTTTGTACAATAGGGGTCGTTTTTCAAAAATATTTGTACATTCACAAGGTATAAGCGAATACAATGTTTTTTAGGCTGGTCATCCTCATATCCATTATCATGGTAACCTTTTCCTGTGATTTTATATCGCCCAGTAAGACGACTCTAAGAAACACTACCCTTCTGGATACGGTTATTGATTATAATGATGTCGATGTGTATCCATTGTTTCTTGACTGTAACAATTGTGATAGTAGTGAAAAGCAAAACCTTTGTTTTGAAATGGAGCTCCTCAGGCGCTTGCAGAAAATTACCAGCAAAAATTCTTTAGGGGCTTCTAACGCAGTGAGTGATACCATCATGGTAGATATCCTTGTGAATACTGAGGGTAAAATATCCATAGTCAGCATTCAAAAAAATCCCAACATTGAGCAGCAGATACCTGAGCTTGACAGTTTATTATTCAAAAGCTTTGCTTTGTTGCCGTCAACAGTGCAGCCTTCGCTGAAAAGAGGTATTCCTGTGAATTCCATGTTTACATTACCCATACTCCTTTCCACAAAAGAGTAATCAGTTTTTCAATAAGTTCTGTCTTTCCAGGTATAACTTTTTTTCAAAGATAGTAAGGCAATCAGGACCGTATAAAATGGGTATAGCATACTTGAAATAAAATATGATTTCATCACTTCTTGTTGCTTAAAAAATTGTGAAGTCTTGTAAAGTAACAAAAAATCTATATTGAATTTTAGCAGAAATATAAATCCGACATGGAGCCATGACAATTGACCTATACTAGCCAGAATCATGATACTGACCATGCTCAAACTAGTCATAAAAACAAGAGCCCCAACGCTCTTGGTAAAAAAGGAATTATAGGCCGTTGTTTTTGCAGCCCATCGCACTCTTTGCTGAATGAGTTCCCGGAAGGAATCTTTGGAAGAGGTGAGCACAATGGCATCTTTTGATTTTACAAATTGAATCTTATCGGGAAATTTTTCAAGCATTTTTTCGAGAAGAAATACATCATCTCCGCTTGCTATGTCATGATTCCCGGAAAAGCCATCCACTTCTTTAAAACTTTCCTTCCTATAACAAAGATTGGCCCCATTGCATAAAAACGGATGACCAAATCTTTTATCCTTCATGCCAAAACTACCCATGGTAATGCCTTGAAGGCTTAAAAAATCAAGCAATTGAAATTTATGTAAAAAACCGGTTTTAGGTAAATAGGATACAGGTGCCACGATCATCTTCGGCGCTTGCTGTTTGATCATTGTGTCAAAAGCGTTTAGCCAGTTTTTAGGAACGATACAATCGGCATCCGTTGTGAGGATCCAATTATTTGAAGCCACTGAAATTCCTTTGTTAATAGCGTCTTTTTTTGGAGAGGAGCTTTGTTTTTTATTATCGATCAATGATAAATTGAGCTTTGGATGCTTTTCCTTGTAGCGGTTAACAATTGCTACCGATGCATCGGAAGAGGCATCATTGATCAAAATGATTTCAAATTGAGCCGTTGGATAATCAAGCGCAATGACACTATCCAAAAGTCCTGGTAAACCGATTGCCTCATTTCTAAAAGGAACCAGTATGGAAAAGCAAGTTACAGGTTTGTTCTGATCACAAACCAGGTCTTTCAACCGGTCGATGCCTCTAGCGAAATACAAGATCAAAAGAACATATAGGAAACAAATAATAAGTGCAACGTAAATCATGGTCTTAGCTTACTTTCACTATATACCAAAGTGCTGCTTTTAAAAGTCAGCACGTAAAAACTACCGATCATGGCCGGAAAGGCAAAATTAAGAATCCACATTGAAGCCGTGATGCTCAGTACGATGATATCATCCACTCCGAACAAACGAAATAAAGTAACGGCTACAGAACCTTTTACGAGCCAGTCAAAAAGCACAAAACCAGGGATCACAGACGAAATTAGATACATCGAAACAATGATTGGCATAGCCATACTATATGAAAGGTCAACTCCAAAGAACAGTAAAAACAGATAGAACTGATGCGAAAAGATCAAATACCGTACAGCAGCATATAAAAAAGATGTTTTATGAATAGAAAGTGGGATTTGCAAGAAATTATGTATACTTCGTCTTAAAATATTGATCCATTTTTTTTGAAAAAGTGCCATTGAAATAAATAGAATGATCAACACCGTCGCTATTCCTAAGATTGGAGAAACAGAAAGCGTTTGCAATGAAAAATGGTCTCCCAAGATCAACAATCCGAAGCATCCAAAAATCATGGTGATTAGCATTTGATGCGCATTGCCAAGAAAATTAAGCATCAGGATCTTTGGTCTGTAAGCTTTCGGATAATATATGGCTTTGGCTCCATATTCTCCAATCCGGTTCGGGGTAAGAAGAGAAGCAGTGAGAGATGCCAGACTTTGTTTTGCTGCCTGAACAAAAGAAATTTGTGAAACAAAACTAACAAGTGTTTTCCATTTTAAGATCTCAAGCGACCAATTGATCAGGGTAAACAAAAGCAATAAAAGGATAAAAGACAAACTGGCTGAACCTAGTAACTCCATGCGTTCCATCCATAAAAAACTGCTAAAATTACTGTCATTGAGCAATTTATCGGATATGACATAATAGGCCCCCGCAATGATCAGTATTTTAATTAAAAATACCAAACTGGAAAAGTATTTTTGCAAGTTATTGTACATTTACGCAAAGAAACAAAATATCATTCTGATATTTACCTCCAACAATCAAAAGAATTTAAATTGCCAAAAGAGAAAATCATATTGGGAATTGACCCCGGAACCACAGTGATGGGGTATGGCCTGATCAAAGTGGTCAATAAAAAAATGTACTTTATGCAATTGAATGAGTTGCTATTAAAAAAGTACAGCGATCATTATACAAAACTCAAATTGATCTTTGAGAGAACCATTGAGCTTATCGACACTTATCATCCGGACGAAATAGCTATTGAGGCACCTTTTTTTGGTAAAAATGTTCAGTCTATGTTGAAGTTGGGTCGTGCCCAGGGTGTTGCTATGGCAGCTGGTTTGTCTCGAGAGGTTTCCATTACAGAATATTCTCCTAAAAAAATAAAAATGTCCATTACCGGAAATGGAAATGCTTCTAAGGAGCAGGTGGCAAAAATGTTGCAGAGTGTTTTGGACTTGAAAGAGATCCCGAAAAATCTCGATGCTACTGATGGTCTGGCTGCTGCTGTTTGTCATTTTTATAACCAAGGAAAGGAGCAGTCGGATAAAGGTTATACCGGATGGGGGTCTTTTGTAAAGCAAAATGAGAAGAGGATTGGATAACTCCTGTTGAGCTTCTGTTTGAATGGATTGGTGACTTCATTACTTTGAAAAAACCGCTTCAGAAACAGTATTTTTTTTATCTTTGAGTATGTTAAAGTCCCCTTCTCTTTATCAACCTTCGATCAATGTCATAAGATATCAGTGTTTTATTCGGTATATAAAGATAGGAGCATTCTTGCACGTTATGGGACTATTGGGCATTGCCCTGTTTTTTTAAAACATTGCAACTTAATCGCTCTTTTTATAAACGCATTTTTTTAATTTTTATTCATGAAATTATATATTTGTTTACTTGAATAAGACAATTTTACCCATACAGCCTAGTCCAATCATTTCCTATTTTAGGGTAGGTAGGTTATTGTATGCTTCACTGGTACTATTTATTATAGAATCATGGATCTATGGCGTGCAGCTCATAAAATCAATTAGTTCTGGATCAGTGTTTTGGATTGTGTTTTGGACCTTATTTTTTCTGTTTTCGTTTGTTCATATATATTTGGTTATCATGGATGGCTGGTCGCGTTACCAGAATTATAAACGTATAAAGGATCAATTTTTTATCCATGGTTTTAATAAGAAAATTTCGCTCATTTATATAGGTTCCAAATGTCAGCGTATGGCTGCAGAAACAGCTGCAGAAGAATTGGGGATAAAGGATCAGGTACAACAATGTTATCGTGATTTTGGTGTAAAATGGTACCATTACCTTCCTTATTTTATGGTAAAGGAGCCCTTATTTCTGTTCAAAAAAATGTTTTGGTCCCGTACTTTTCTGGAAGAATATTACAAACCTAAATTTGATTACCGTGCTATCACCAAATCGCAAACAGTATGATTTACTGCGAACGAGTGCATAAAAAGTATGGTAAAGTAAGAGCCCTTAATAACGTTAGTATTTCGTGTGGAAAGGGAGAAATTTTGGGTTTGGTAGGCGCAAATGGAGCCGGTAAAACTACCTTGTTTAAAATTTTACTCGGATTAGTTACTGCTGATAGTGGTAAGGTTGAAATATCTGGTGACGGCGCAAAAAAAATTGGAGGTATTATCGAAAAACCAGCACTCTATCCCTACTTAAATGCACATGAAAACTTGCGATTATTTGCAAAAATGCAAGGGGCAAACTCATCAAAACAAGCTGTAGAAGCCTCTCTTGAACAAGTTGGTTTGCCATTAAATAGAACAGACCCGGTTCGTAATTTCTCTATGGGAATGAAACAACGCCTGGGTATTGCAGTGGCCCTTCTTAATAACCCTTCTTGTTTGTTGTTGGATGAGCCTTTTTCAGGTTTAGACCCTCTGGGTATAGAAGCACTTAAAACAACTTATTTTAGACCTGACACAGCAGACTCAAATGACCATATTAATCTCTTCTCATATCATTGATGTTTTAAGTACGGTTTGTACGAATTTATCAATAATTCATAATGGGGAGATTGTACAAACAGGAGCGACGAGCACAATCCTTGCTGCTTGTACTAAAAGTTATACCTTATGCGGAAGCGATATTAAAAAAGCATCTTTTTTAAGCGATTATGATACGGTTTCGAATGGAGATTGCATGACTATTTCGGCATCGGCTACCGAAATCTCTGAAATCATATTTAAATTATCACAGCAGCAAATAGCAATCACTTCTTGTAGGCCTGTACTTGACTTGCAACAACTATTTAATCCGAAGGAGAAATGATGCGACTACTTTATATTGAAACCTATAAATTATTTCGTCAAAGCCGCACCTATTATGCAATTTTGGCACTCTTTTTTATTGAAGCGGTTGTACTGTTAAGTGCTTATTATCAAGGTACAGGAATTATTGATATTGTGTTGGCCAATTTGAAGGATACATTCTACTTTCAAGGCAAGCTGCTTAACGGGAACTTGATCATATACTTTATACTCAACTCCTTTTGGTTTCATGTACCCTTACTCTGCATGATTATTGTATCTGGCATGCTTACAACCGAATATCAAGAAAAAACCTTAGAAACGGTGCTTATGCAACCTGTTGTGAAGTGGAAATATCTATTTGCGAAATATATTGTTGCCAGTTTATTTACCATTTTTTTAGTGCTACTATTGGCCTTAACATCCTTTATATTGTCGTACGGAATTTTTGGAAAAGGAGACTTGGTGGTCTATACCAACGGACTCACTTTTTTTGAACACGATGATGCCTTCTATAGGTTGGTGTATGCTTTTTTATTCGGAACCCTTTCTTTGGTATTCTTTTCTGTGGTAAGTTTAACCCTTGCCGTGTTGCTGAAAGAAAGTTTTAAAACTTGGATTGTGGCTGCGTTGTTTTTGATCGTTTCTACATTATTATTGAAAATAGACTTAGGTAATGATGTTTGGAACCAGATAGCCTTTTTTAAATTGAACAATACCTGGCAATATTTTTTTAACCATGACATTGATATGGGATACGATTATAATCAATTCGGTCTTAATGGGTCTTTATATTTTAGTGACGATGCTTGTGGGGCTATTTTTATTTCAGAAAAAAGACATTGGATGAAACTACATGGAATACTTTTACTGTTTTTATATGCTGCTAATGGCTTTTCTCAAACAGCTGAAGAACAGGTGCTTTTCGTTAAATCTAGACTGGATAGTATTGAAACCTTTCAGGCAGATATAAAGTTACATGTGGATATTTCATTCATTAAAATGCCAGATAAGGAAGCACTGGCAGTTTTTAAAAAGGGTGAAGATTTGGCCATCAAATCTGAAGATTTTGTACTAATTCCCAAACGTGGATTAGACTTATCGTTTAGTGAGCTGTTTGAGTATCCATTTATGGTAGTAGACAGAGGTGAAGTAGAAGGACAGTCAACATCGCTATTGGCAATTTCTATTTTACCATCAGATAATAAGGCAGATTTTAGTGTGGCCAATTTGCATATAGATACCCAGAAGCAACGCATCACTTGGGCCGAAATCAACACTAAAAAAGACGGTACTTATACACTGAGGCTCACATACCCAGATAGCCAGGCTATACTTCCAACCAAATTGGACGTTTCATTTGAAATGGACCGCATCAGGATTCCACTTAATTTTGCGGGCAGCGATGTCTCTATTGACCGCAAAAAGATTCGGGAAACCGATCAGAAAACAGGAAAAATTAGACTTGCATTAGAATATAGAAGTATTGAAAAAACCCAATAACCTGAGCTTATTCATGCGTTTAAATGGTGTTTTTAATCGTGCGAAATGTTATTTTTTAAACACTTCCAAAAGGTATAACGAATATCTAGACAGCAAAATTTTAAGTGGGCGTTTGGGTCAACAATCTCTTGGCTTCTTCTGAATTTGATAAGTGTCATTGTTGTCGAGAAAGCTTCCTTTAAAATTTATAGGTAGTGAACAATCTAACAACCCTAATCCAGAAAAAGTATGAAGAGGTAAAGGGAAAAATAACCTTGACCTATAGTTATCTGCAATATCTAAGCTTAAGTGAATGTTGACCTTTCTTTTAGCAATGAATAAATATTTGATAGTGCTACTTACTTTGTATCTTGCGCTATCTAATATTTTCAAGTCCTCATGTCTGGTATTTATATTCATATACCCTTTTGTAAGCAGGCCTGTTATTACTGTGACTTTCATTTTTCAACCTCGCTCAAAAAGAAGGAGGATATGCTTGAACGCGATAACAAAGGAGTTGGTATTGAGAAAGTGTGAAATAACAGATCAGGTAGAAACTATTTATTTTGGAGGGGGAACACCTTCCTTATTGAGTCAAGAAGAAATTCATCAGATACTGGATGCTTGATAGATGAACATTATGATTTGGTTCGATGATCCGGAGATTACACTGGAAGCGAATCCGGATGATCTTACACAAGAAAATACAGAAGCATTGGCGATTTCAGCTGTAAACCGTTTGAGTATTGGAATACAATCATTTTTTGATCAGGATCTTCAATATATGAACAGGGCTCATAATGCAGATCAGGCCCGAAGAATCGATGGATCTTGGCAACAAAATATTTTGAAAATATCAGTGTAGATCTGATTTATGGATTGCCTCATCTTAGTGAGGAAAGCTGGAAAAAAAATCTCAAATATACATTTGATCTTGGAGTGCAACATATTTCCAGTTATGCCCTGACGGTTGAGCCAAAAACGGCTCTTGATCATTTTATCAAGAGTGGTAAATATCAAGCTCCAATAGACGAATCTTTGACCCAAAGGCATTTTGAAATATTACAGGAAGAAACGAAAAAGCAGCAATATATTCAGTATGAAATTTCAAATTTTGGAAGGGAAGGTTTTTTTTCAAAGCATAATACGTCCTATTGGAAAGGTGTTAGTTATTTGGGAATAGGTCCTCGGAGCTCATTCTTATGATGGTCTGTACCGCAGTTGGAACATTGCTAACAATGCCAAATATATTTCGTCTATCCAAAAGGGCTTATTTCCTCGTGAAAAGGAGACTACTCAGTACTGAAGACAGGATCAATGAAGCCATTATGACTGGCTTAAGAACGATATGGGGTGTTTCTCTTGAAGGACATTGGAAAAGCAATGGAGAAAAATATAAAATAAGAAATACTGTTTCAGGCAGAAAAATATTTGGAAAAGGGCATCTTATATATAGAGCAAGAGCATTTGTTGTTAAGGCCCGAAAGTTATTTTCTGGCCGATGGCATCTCTTCCGATCTGTTTTTATTGAAAGAATGATATATTTAGTACTTTTAAGTCATCAAATAGTTATATGGAAGGTTTATTAGGTTTATTTCTCGGTGCAATCATCACTTTTTGGGTTTTGAAATATATCAAAATTCAAAAAAGGAAAGACATTACCAATTCTCAATCCAGTGATCATTATGGAAAAGATCAGAAAGGTTTGGAAACTGATCACTGTTGAAGGAGAGTTTGCAGAGATCTATCACTATGAGAACACCAAGGAACGCTTTATGAGTATGGTTTCCAGTAAAAAGAAAGCCATCTTGCTGATCAATGCCAAGGCACATGTGGGTTATGATCTTTCAAAAATCAAAATGGAGGCGAACAATGATAAAAAAGTGATCAGGCTTACTGATTTTCCTGACCCCCAGATCTTAAGCCTTGAAACCGACTTAAGATATTATGATAAAAAAGACGGTTTGTTCAATAAATTTGATTCAACTGATCTTACCGAAGTCAATTCAAAGGCCAAGGAACATGTGTTGTTAAAGATTCCGGAAAGTGGCTTGTTTGATACGGCAAAAAGTGAAGCACTCGAAGCGGTGCTTGCTCATTCAAAATATCGTAGAGACCATTGGCTGGACTTTAGACTATGAGGATCTTCTCCTCGCCAAAAACAACAAGGGAATAAAGCTAAAGGAAAAACTGGTGAAAAAATTGGAAGCCTAATTTAGCTCGAAAAAGAACCAATATTACAACGTGAATCAGGAACAGGCTCTGGCCATACTAAAATCAGGAGATAATGTGTTTTTAACCGGTTCGGCCGGTACAGGAAAGACTTATGTACTCAACAAATATATACAATATCTAAAAGCAAGAAAAGTACCGGTCTCTATTACGGCTTCAACAGGAATTGCAGCGACCCATCTGCAGGGAACAACGATTCATGCCTGGTCAGGAATTGGCATAAAGGATTCTTTGAGTCTAAGAAATCTCAGAGATCTTAAAGAGAAAAAATACCTTAAGAAAGCATATAGAAAAAACAAAGGTGCTTATCATTGATGAGATTTCCATGCTTCATAAAAAACAATTTGATCTTGTCAATGAAGTATTACAGTTTTTTAGGGAAAATGATAAAGCTTTCGGAGGAATTCAAGTGGTGCTTTGTGGTGATTTTTTTCAATTACCGCCCATTGGAACGTTCTCAGGTGAAACAAACAGAGATAAGTTCTGTTTTATGTCTCAGTCCTGGTTAAATGCAAATTTGTCAATTTGTTATTTGACCGATCAGTACAGACAAACCGACAGCGAACTTAATGATATTCTTAAATGAGATCAGACAAGGTACAATATCAGAGCGATCTGTCGCTTTGCTGCAATCCAGTAAAGACGTTATTGATTCAGAGGAACCGACCAGGTTGTATACGCATAATATAGATGTTGACAGGATCAATACGGCCCATATGGCTGAGATCAAAGGGAGGAAAAAATTGTTTAAAGCGAAAGTGAAGGGTAATTTAAAATTAGCGGAAACGATCAAAAGATCCATTATGGCACCTGAGACCCTGGAGCTCAAAAAGGATGCTAAAGTAATGTTTGTTAAGAACAATTATGAAAAAGGGTATCTCAATGGTTCATTGGGAAAAGTGATTGAGGTATAATGATGACGGTTATCCGGTGATTCAATTGAACAATGGATATGAGATCACCGCTGAGCCGGAAGACTGGAGAATAGAAGATGAGGCCGGAAAACTTCTGGTGAGTTATGTTCAGGTACCTTTGAGACTCGCCTGGGCCATAACGGTGCATAAAAGTCAGGGCATGACGCTTGATAGTGCTGTTATGGATCTGAGTAAAACGTTTGAGAAAGGACAGGGATATGTGGCTTTGTCAAGAGTGAAAGGCATGGACGGACTGCAGTTGAAAGGATTCAATAGTACTGCACTCGAGGTGGATGGATTGGCCCTGAAGGCCGATCTGAGGTTTCAGGAATTGTCAGAAGAGGTTGAAGCATCAATTGAAATGGAAGACTTGGAGGTCAAGGCTCGAAATTTTATCAAAAAGAGTGGAGGGGTTATTGACAAAGATGAAATCCGTGGAAAACCGTAAAAATTTGGAAAAAGGACAGAAAGTAACTAAAAAATCTACCTATTTAATCACAAAGCAATTGATAGATAAGGGACATTCTTTGGAAGACATTGTGATAGAAAGAGATTTGACGCTTGGCACAGTAGCTACACATTTGATCAAAATCGCAGCGATCTGTATCCGAAAACTGATCTCAGTAATTTTAAACCTGAAACCAGGGTTTTGAATAAGGTTAAAAAAGCCAGAAATCAGCTTTTAAAAGAAAAAGGACCGGGAGAAAGAATCAGTTTAAAACCTATTTTTGACCTATTGAAAGGTGAAGTAACTTACGACCAGATTAAAATGGCCTTGGTATTTATTTAGATCTTAATCATTACAAATCATGCATATAGAGGAATTTAGGATGTATTGTTTGCAGAAACCAATGGTGACAGAAGAATTTCCTTTTGATGAAACCACCCTGGTATTTAAGGTCATGGGAAAGATGTTTGCATTAACAGGTTTAGATGAACCAGAATTTAAAGTGAATTTGAAATGTGATCCCGAGCGAGCCATAGAATTAAGAGAGCAATATGATCATATTACTGCCGGTTTTCACATGAACAAAAAACATTGGAACACGGTAAAACCTGATGGCTCTTTATCAAATGAACTATTTAAAGAATTGATAGATCATTCTTATGATCTGGTAGTAAAAGGACTACCAAAAAAACTACGCGATCAATTAAAGAACTGAAAGATGTATATTTCTTTATTGAATTCGTTCGGTAAAAATAAACACCTCCTTGAAAGATAATAAGGACATCTCGTCCAACTAGGTTTTTCCAAGACTTAAGTTTGGCATACCTTCATTGCTTATTAACCTAAACCACTTTTTGATGAAAAATTGTAAACAATACCTATTACTATTGCTTATAGCAATATGCGCAACAGGAAGCCTCCAGGCGCAAGAGGAAGAAAAAAGACCCGAATTTCTGGTCGTAACAACCATGCATTGGAACATGGATCAGGAAGATTATGATTTTGATGATTGGAAAGCGCTGGAAAAAGAATACCTAGATAAGGTTGTGATGAAAAATGAACTCATTGCAGGTGCTTCATTTTTTATGCATCAGTTCACCGAAGATAATTCGGAATTATTGTATGTTCAGGTATTCAATTCCTGGAATGATATTCATGCAGCTGCAGAAAGAAGCAATGAATTAGCTAAAGAAGCTTGGCCCGATGAGGAAGCGAGAAATGCATTCTTCAAAAAGCAAGGAGCATTTTATTCAATGCAGCATTCAGACGAAATATATGCTACCATGGATGGAGCAAAAGCGTTATCCGAAATGCCTACTAAAGACATGACCCTTTATCTGCAAAAAAGACATTTTGCTTTTCCTGAGGATGGAAGTATGAAGGAATGGGAAGAATTGAATAAAGCCTACCAGGAAAATATCGTTCATAAGAATGAGTATATAAAGGGATACTATCCGAACAGACATTATTACGGCGCTGACAGAACTGAATTCTTGGAGGCCTTTTATGTTGATTCATTAACCGATCTTGATAAAATGCTCGACAGATTGGGAGAACTTCCGGAAGAAGCCTGGCCCGATGAAGCATCCCGAAAAGAAATGGGTGAAAAAATGAGCAAATACTATACAGGAATCCATAGCGATTATATCTATACCTACGTTTCCGGATTATCAAAGTAATTTGTTTTTGTTAAGTAAGTATTCGCCGAATGGTGCTGCCATTCGGCGAATCTTATACAGTTTTTTTTCTGAATTCAGAAGGGGTGATGCCCTTAATGGATTTGAATTTTCTGTTAAAATTGGTCAGGTTGTTAAACCCGGATTTGTACGAGATCTCAGCAATACTGAGGTCTGTTTTTTTTGCAAGTAACTTACATGCGTTTCCTATTCTGATGTCAAGTAGAAAATTAATATAGGTCTTATTTGTACGTTGCTTAAAATAACGGCAAAAAGCATTGGGTGTCATGTTTGCAATACCTGCCACCTGATGTAAACTAATGTTTTGGTCATAATGGTTGAGTGAAAACTCGAAGATATCACGCATTCTTTTTCCTTCCTCTTCGCCATAGGATTTTGTTGTGAATATCCGAAGATAAAGTAATGATCTTCTCCTTGGAAATAGCTTGTAAGATCTCCAGAAAAGAAATAAATCGATTGAGCTTTGCGCTCTGGTTAATTCTTTCTAACAAATGCTGTAATGTTTCAGATGGTTTTTTAAGCCGAATACCCAAGGCCGATGCCTTAAATACAGGCTCCAGACTTTTGAATTCCGGGAGTTTAAAAAAGTCATCACCATAACCGGACTTCATAAAAAATAAGGAGATCATATGAACTTCACCTTCAGAAGGATCGTTATGAAAGACATGAGGTAAATTCTCGCCAATGATAAAAATGTCTCCCTCGTTGAATTCACCAACATGATCACCAATAATAAAGCTGCCTTCCCCTTTTTTGATCAGGCTGATCTGAATTTCCTGATGCTGATGCAATTTGTCATAGAGCATCGGAACCCGATCCTCCTGAACAACCAAAGTGTCATTTTCAGGTTTTGGAATTTTAAAAGGGAGTACTTTCATGGTTATTTTAGATGAATATTAATCAAAAATATGTAATATATCTATAAATTGAGTTAATATAGTACTATGATATGCTAATTTATATGAACACAGACATGTCATCTTCTTTTAATTTTGCCTGAAAACAATTATTATGATGACAATACAATGGAAAGGGGTTATGCCTGCCGTAACTACCAAATTTAATGACAAGGACGAATTGGATCTTGATAATTTCAAAGTAAATATTCAAGCTCAGCTTGACGCCGGGGTACATGGAATAATTTTGGGAGGCACCCTGGGAGAAGCCAGTACGTTAACAGAATTGGAAAAAAGAACCTTGGTCAGGGAAACGGTGTCCTTTGTCAAAGGAGCTGTTCCTGTGATCATTAATATTGCAGAACAATCTACAAAAGCCGCTATCGAACTGGCGCATATGGCTCAGGAAGATGGCGCTAGCGGCTTGATGATGTTGCCTCCGATGCGTTACAAAGCGGACGACAGAGAAACGGTAACTTATTTTAAAAAAGTAGCTCAAAGTACCTCCTTACCTATAATGATTTACAACAATCCGATTGACTATGGTATAGAAGTGACCATGGATATGTTTGAAGATTTGCTTCATGATTGCCCAAACATTCAGGCGGTGAAGGAGTCAACAAGAGATATTTCCAATATCAACCGTATCAGAAATCGCTTTGGTGATCGACTTGCCATTTTATGCGGCGTAGACACCCTCGCCCTGGAAAGTTTATTGATTGGCGCCGATGGTTGGGTTGCAGGTTTGGTATGCGCTTTTCCTGCCGAAACGGTAGCTATTTATGAGTTAGCAAAAGCTGGCAGAACTCAGGAAGCCATTGAAATTTACAGATGGTTTTTACCGTTGTTGGAGTTGGATATAAACACTAAATTAGTACAGAATATCAAGTTGGCTGAAGTAGCCACCAGAATCGGGACAGAGAATGTCAGAGAACCCAGATTACCCCTGGCAGGAGAGGAAAGAAAAAAGGTGTTAGGCATAATTGATCAGGCTATAAAAAACAGGCCTTTATTACCGGATTATAAAAATCTATAAAATACTTTAGATAGGTCTGGGTGATATTGAAGCCTGTCAAATGATTCATTTGATAAATGAGCTTATTTGAATGTATATCATTTTGAAAAAACGCTATTTTCATCTGGTCACCTATAGAAATTCATAAAAAAAGAGTGAAACATCAAATGATTACAGGAAAAAATTACATCGGTACCGCAAAGAAGTGCAGAAGGAAGTAAAATATTCAGCACCTTCAATCCGGTCAGCAACAAAGAAAATGAGACTCGATTTTACGAAGCATCATCAGAAGAGATCGATAAGGCAGTTGACTTTGGCATGGAAGGCTTTTACCTGCTATCAGGATTATTCAGGAGAACAAAAAAGTGAATTCCTGAATGCCATTGCCGATGAAATTGAGGCTTTGGGAGATGAATTGATCAACACCTATTGTGCTGAATCCGGTTTGCCGCGGGGAAGAGCAATGGGAGAAAGAGGCAGAACGGTCTTTCAACTGAGAAGTTTCGCCGAACTTGTAAAAAAGGGGGATTGGGTAGAAGCATCTATTGATACGGCGCAACCTGATCGTGCCCCTATCCCAAAACCCGATATTAGAAAAATGATGATACCTCTTGGTCCTGTAGTTGTATTTGGAGCAAGTAATTTTCCTTTAGCTTATTCAACGGCAGGCGGAGATACTGCAGCAGCTTTGGCCGCCGGATGTCCGGTAATTGTAAAATCACATCCTATGCATGCCGGAACAGGTGAATTGGTGGCTTCTGCCATCATTAAAGCTGCGGAAAGAACAGGAATGCCTGAGGGAGTTTTCTCAAATCTTAACAGCAGTGGGATAGAAGTAGGGGTGCAACTGGTACAGCACCCAAAGGTAAAGGCAGTTGGCTTTACAGGAAGTATTAGAGGTGGGAGAGCCTTATACGATCTTGCAGCCAAAAGAGAAGAACCTATTCCTGTTTTTGCAGAAATGGGTAGTGTAAATCCGGTTGTATTTCTTCCCGAAGCTTTAAAAGCAAGGGGTGAGGCCCTGGCTAAAACCTATGCTGGTTCGGTGACACTTGGTACAGGACAATTTTGTACAAATCCAGGTTTACTTTTCGGGATCAAGGGAGCAGGACTCGATCATTTCATTAAAAGACTTTCTGAAGAGATTGTGCTGATAGAACCCGGTTGTATGCTGCATCCCAATATTATTGGGGCTTATGAAGCCAATAAAGAAAAAGCACTTTCACAAAAAGGCTTGCAGTTGGTTGCTGAGTATGAGCAGGAAGTTGGCAACAATATGGCCCGACAAGCTGTGACAACGGTTGAAGGCGGAACTTTTTTAGATAACCCAGCCTTGCATCAGGAAGTATTTGGACCTTTTACCATGGTGGTTCAATGTGAGGACAAAGCACAACTTGAAGCGATCATTTTAAAACTGGAAGGCCAGTTAACTGGAACGCTTATAGCCGAAGAAGATGAAGCCGATTGCCTTCCGAGGAGTGGTTGAAGCCCTTAGGAACAGGGTAGGGCAGAATCATTTTCAATGGTGTACCAACAGGTGTTGAAGTTTGCCCTTCAATGGTGCATGGAGGACCTTATCCGGCTTCTACCGACAGCAGATTTACGGCAGTAGGGATCAATTCTATCAAAAGATGGGTCAGGCCATTTAGTTATCAGGATTGGCCAAATGATTTATTGCCTGCAGCTTTAAAAAATGAGAATCCACTTGGCATCAAAAGATATATCAACAATCAATTAAGCTACTGAAACCTTATAAGTATATGAAATTAAAAATCGCTCTATTTGTTTTTGCCTTAACTTTTTTATCTGCTTGTGAGTCAGGATAAGAAAAAGGATTCTGATGTATTAGCCGAGATCATTGAAAAGGTTCAGGATCACAAAGGTTTTGAAAGAGAAGAATTTCCTCTTGGTTTGTTCAATGAGGCTTATTTTCAAGCTGAAGCCGATTTTGCCTCTGGGTGCATCGAATGAATTGAATCAACTGGACACACTTCAGTTTTCAGAATCGGAACTGATCTCTTATGAATTATTGAAATTTAGATTACAGAATCAAGTTGATTATAATGATTTTGAAATGTATCTGAATCCTCTATTATCTGATTCGGGATTTCACAGCAGTTTGGTTTACAGGGTCAGGCCCTTAAAAGATTACGAACAGACCAAGAAATATCTTCAATATGTTGAATGACATACCAAGGCACGTTGATGAATATTTCTTTTTGATCGATAAGGGTTTGAAAAAGGGGGTTTCTCAGCCAAGGGTTATATTTAAAGGTTATGAGAGCACCTATGATGATGCATTTGGTTGATGATTTTAAAGATTCGTATTTCTACGGTCCTTTTAAGAACTTACCAAATGATCTTAGTGAGCAGCAAAAGGATTCAGTTCTTGCGGCAGCAGAAAATGCTATTGAGCAGTCTGTAACTCCTCAATTTAAAAGGATTAAAGACATTTTTTGAAGAAAACTATTTTCCAAATACCAGAACCACACTCGGTGTTTCCGAAACACCAGATGGAGCGTCATTTTATCAAAATCAGTATTAATTTTTATACAACAAGCACACAATATACCGCAGAGGATATTCATGAAATAGGTCTAAGTGAAGTGAAACGGATACGAGGAGAGATGCAAAAGATCATTGATGAATTGGGGTTTGAAGGTAGCTTTGATGACTTTTTACTTTTTCTCAGAACAGACGAGCAGTTTTATGCAAAATCCGGAAGGGAATTGATGATGATCGCAAGGGATATGGCAAAAAGAGCAGATGAGCAGTTACCCAGGTTTTTTATGACTTTACCACAGAAAACCCTATGGGGTGGCTCCGGTACCCGATGCTATTGCTCCTAAATATACAGCTGGAAGATATGTAGGCACTGATGCTGAAAATGATCCTGGATATTATTGGGTGAATACGTATGACCTGCCTAGCAGAACACTATATACTTTACCTGCCTTGACAGTGCACGAAGCAGTCCCTGGGCATCATTTACAGGGTAGCTTAAACAATGAATTGGGAGACAGTATACCAAGTTTCAGAAGAGACCTATATCTCTCAGCTTATGGTGAAGGTTGGGGTTTATACACTGAGTTTCTGGCTGCAGAGATGGGGATGTATACGACGCCATACGAACGCTTTGGGCAGTTGACCTATGAAATGTGGAGAGCCTGCAGATTGGTTGTTGATACCGGTATTCATGCCTTTGACTGGACCAGAGAAGATATGGTTCAATTTATGAGAGAAAATACCGCCTTATCGCTTCATGAAATTGAAACCGAAACGGATCGCTATATTTCCTGGCCGGGCCAGGCTTTGTCCTATAAAATAGGAGAGTTAAAAATTAGAGAACTTAGAAAAAGAACGGAGGAGTCTCTTGGAAATGCGTTTGACATCAGAGAGTTCCACGAAGTGATTTTAGAGCAAGGTACAGTAACATTGCCGATACTGGAAAAGAGGATCAATCAATATATCGCTGAGAAAAAGAATGGCGCGTAGTATTTTTAAGTGTATTGACGGACATACCTGTGGTAATCCCGTGAGAGTCATTACCAGCGGAGCCCCTGAACTTATCGGGAAGAACATGAATGAGAAAAGGCTTCATTTTATCAAGGAGTACGACTGGATAAGGCAGGGTTTGATGTATGAACCTCGTGGACATGATATGATGAGTGGAAGTTTTATCTACCCGCCACATGATCCGGAAAATGATTTTGCTATTTTATTTGTGGAAACTTCAGGCTGCCTTCCTATGTGCGGACATGGCACGATTGGAACAATTACCATCGGTATTGAAGAAGGTTTGATCAAGCCAAAAGTACCGGGAAAAGTAAAAATGGAAGCCCCGGCCGGACTGGTTGAAATTGAATATGAAGAAAAAGACGGAAAGGTAAAATGGGTAAAACTCATCAACGTAAAAAGTTATCTGGCTGCTGAAGGATTAACCGTGGACTGTCCTGATCTTGGGGAACTGGTATTTGATGTTGCTTACGGGGGTAATTTTTATGCTATTGTGGACCCTCAAAAGAATTATTCAGGAGTACAGGATTATACCGCCGGGCAGATCATTCAATATTCTCAGATTGTCAGAAAGAGAATTAATGAAAAATATCCGGATCATTTTATACATCCTGAAAATGAATCGATAAGGAACGTAAGTCATCTATTGTGGACCGGAGAACCTTTGGATCCTGCCTCTTCTGGTAGAAATGCTGTTTTTTACGGTGACAAGGCCATTGACCGATCTCCTTGCGGAACAGGAACATCGTCGCGACTTGCACAGTTACATGCCAAGGGAAAGCTAAAAAAAGGAGAGGACTTTATACATGAAAGTTATATTGGGTCCACTTTTATTGGCAGAATTGAAGAAGAGACAAGTATCGAAAATATACCGGCCATTATACCCAGTATTCAAGGTTGGGCCAAAATTTATGGATATAACACGATCATTATCGATGATGAAGATGACCCTTATGCACATGGGTTTCAGGTGATATGAGGCAAGGAGGCAAGGAGGCAATGAATTAATGAGACAATGAGATAATGAGGCAATGAATTAATGAGTTAATGAGAGAATAAATTGTTTGGGATTCAATAATAATTGTTAACTATTTTAGAATCTGTGCTATTAAAGTTTAGACTCTAAATCAATATTCATGACTAAGGATCAATTTGTCGAAGGGCTTAAAATAAGGACGAAAAAATTCGCAATAGAAATAATTCAGTCGTATGAATATATGACTAAAAATGAAGTTGTACGAATCATCTATAATCAATTGATTCGTTCTGTAACTTCGGCTGCAGCAAACTATAGAGCAGCTTGTTTGGCTAGATCGAAAAAAGAGTTTTTTTCAAAAATGTCTATAGTAGTAGAAGAAGCCGATGAGACTTATTTTTGGATAGACCTTTTGAAAGAAACAGGTTATTTTAAAAAACATGAGGCTGATCGACTTATGAAGGAATCTTTAGAAATAGTAAAAATAATGTCAAAAGCGAGGAGAAATATATATAAACTGGATTGATCGATGATTGCAATAATTTTACTTGATCTTAAGATCTCATTAATTCATTGTCTCATTAATTCAATAATTCATTGATCCATGAAAAAATGTATCGTTATTGGCGGAGGAATCATAGGCCTTTGCTCCGCTTATTATCTTCAAAAAGAAGGACACGAGGTCACGGTTATTGATCAGTCAGGTATGGATGGAGGAGCCTCCTATGTAAATGCCGGATATATTTCGCCGAGCCATATTGTTCCTTTATCGGCACCGGGAGTGGTTAAAAAAGGGCTTCAATGGATGTTCGATCCAGCGAGTCCCTTTTACGTAAAACCCAGGCTGGATCCTGATTTTTTACGTTGGGCCTGGGCTTTTAATAAAAGTTGCACCCAGAAGCATGTCAAAAGATCGATTCCCGTGATCAGAGATATTGCCGTTTTTAGTCATGAGCTATATGAAGATATTGAGAACGAACCTGGTTTTGATTTTCATTTTGAAAAGAAGGGTTTACTGATGCTCTGTAAAACAGAAAAGATGCTGGAAGCGGAAATCAAAGTAGCTCATTTGGCAGAAGAGGTGCAGCTTCAATCAAAAGTACTGAACCAAGATGAGCTGCGAATTCTTGAGCCTGCAGTAAGCAGCGATGTGATCGGGGCTACTTTTTATACCTGTGATTCTCATACGACACCAACTGAATTCATGAAGAATATGAAAAGCCATCTCTTGGCTAAAGGAGTTGTGATCAAAGCGAATGAACAGGTCCTTGATTTACCAATAAAAGATGGTAAAATTTGTGAAGTCATCACCAAGCAGGGAAGCTATACGGCAGATGAATACGTCCTCGCTGCCGGTTCCTGGACCGGACTCGTCGCTAAAAAACTGGGCATGAAACTTTTACTGCAGGCGGGTAAAGGCTATAGAATAAACGTAGAGCGTGAAACCAATATTTCACTTCCTGCAATTCTCGCCGAGGCCAAAGCGGCTGTAACTCCTATGAATGGATTTACAAGGTTTGCGGGTACCATGGAGATTGCCGGTATAAATGATGCGGTAAATCCGGTAAGGGTAAAGGCCATCGCAAAAGCGGCTCATGACTACTATGAAAAAGTGACCATTACGGAAGAGGAGATGAATAATGCTTCTTCAGGGCTTAGGCCATTGTCTCCTGATGGGGTACCCTACATTGGTAGAACGAAAAATTGTTCCAACATGATCATCGCCACCGGACACGCAATGATGGGCTGGACGATGGCAACGGGCACGGGTAAGTTGGTGGCTGAAATTATTTCGGATTACAAAAATTCCCTTGACTTAAATCCCTTTAGTCCTGACAGAACTTTTTAATTGGATCCATGATCATTATATTGAACGCTCAATGACTATTCAGATCAGTGATCGTTTGCATCTAGCCGCATCGTAATCATATGTTTTTTAAACCCCGCTTTTTCATAAGCTTTTATGGCCTGAATATTGTCTTCATAGACGTCCAGTCGAATTTCGTAGATAGCTCTGTCCCGGCACCATTTGACTAATTGTTCAATGATCAATTTGTTCAAGCCTTTTCCTCTGTGTTCCTCGGTTACAAACATAAAACCCAGATATCCCTGTTGGTCATGTTTTAAATAATGCCTGTCACCTTTGATCCTTGCATAACCTGAAGCCACGATATTCCCTTCAAATTCGGCCACAACAACCTCTGTGTCATCAGCCATGATAAAAGCACCAATATCATAGTAAGAAATTTCACCTTCCTTAATCGTAGGGTCCATAGGTCGTTCCGCCTTGATAAGTCCTTGTTCGAAATCTAACAAAATACCGAGATCATCTAAGGTTGCTTTTCTGATGGTATACATAACGGGTCTTTTAATGTTTGTAGTGACTATTAGCCTTTACAGGAAGTGTCGGCAATGATCTTCCATTGTCCATCGATCTTTTTAAAGATGATCATAAATATTCCATCCGCATTTCCCATTGAGCGTTCCAGGTGGTATTCGCCCAACACATAGTAGGAAGCATTATCTATGTTTGATATTTCCTTTATGACGAACTTTAAAGTTCCGGTATGTTCTTTTGAGGGATAGCCCTTTTTATAGCGTTCCAGGGTATTGTTCCAACCATGAGTGACTCCACCGCTCCCATAAAATTTTAAATCTTCAGATTTCCAGTACCCTTGCATAAAACCTTCTAAATCGTAATTGTTCCAGGCTTTCTGTTGATCTGCCATCACTTTTCTAATGGCGTCTTCATCATCGTTAAGAATAGCAGTGTTAAAGGAGCTTAAAAGAACCAGACTCAATAGCAAAAGAATATTTTTCATCATTCAAGTTATTTGGTTTGCATATAATTTTCTTTAAGAACCGAGGCCAAAGCATCGATCAGTTCCATTGCATTATCCTTGGAGAATACCAAAGGCGGTTTGATCTTAAGTACATTGTGATCCGGACCATCTATACTCATGAGTATGCCTTTGTCTTTCATTCTATTAGCCAGATATTGGGTTTGCTTTGGCAATGGCACTAATTCCTCATCGGTGAGTTCTATTCCCAAAAATAAGCCTTGTCCCCTTACATCTTTTAATATGGAAAATGTCCTGGACAATTCTTTTAGCTCAGTCTTCAAATAATTCCCTACTTCCAAGGCATTGTTCTGTAATTGTTCTCTTTTGACGGTTTTTAAAACTTCCGTCGCGATAGCACAGGAAACAGGGTTTCCTCCAAAAGTATTAAAATATTCCATGCCGTTGGCAAACTTTTCTGCAACCTCTTTTGTGCACACAACAGCTGCTACCGGATGACCGTTTCCCAGAGGTTTTCCAATAGTTACGATATCAGGAATAACATTGTGCAACTGAAAACCCCAAAAGGCAGATCCCATTCTTCCACAACCCACTTGAACTTCATCAGAAATGCACAAACCTCCTGCTTTTCGCGTGTATTCATAGGCCTTTGCTTAAAAACCCGTCAGGTAATTCAATTTGACCCCCGCAACTGATAATGGGTTCTATGATAAAGGCAGCCGGGTGCTCTGCCCTTATTTTTAAGTGCCGAAATGCCTTTTGAACCTCTTCGGCATATACGCTTCCCCGTATCTTTTCCACGGTATTTTCCTCTAAAGCGATCAGGAAGAGGAAATATATGTGTGTGTTCAGGACAACCACTTCCACCTTTTCCATCAAATTTATAGGAGCTGATCTCAATACAGGCATTTGTATTTCCGTGATAGCCCATTTCAGAGGCGAGAATATCTTTATTTCCGGTGACAACCTTTGCCATGCGCAACGCCAGTTCATTGGCTTCACTGCCCGAATTTACAAAATGAACCACACTTAATTCAGGTGGAAATGTATCTAGTAGTTGCTTAGTTAAAAGATTAATGTTTTCGTGTAAATACCTCGTATTTGTATTTAGTAAAGCCATTTGATCCTGACCGGCTTTTACTACAAAAGGATGTTCATGACCTACATGTGCCACATTGTTTACAGTGTCCAAATAATCTTCTCCGAATTGATCGATCAGATAAGTCCCCATACCTCTCACTATTTGGATGGGTTCTTCATATGATAAACTCATGCCTTTACCCAAATGTGCTTTTCGATAGTCTGTCAATGTTTTGTTGTCGGGTTGACTTTGCTGTTGTAAGGACTCAAGTTTAAAGAGAAGGTTAGGGTCAGGACAAATACTTTTCCATATGTCAATTTCACTATTATAGGCTACTCCGGGAAAATCTTTTTGATAGTCAAGCATGGAAAGCATGAATTCAAAATGCAGATGAGGTGGCCAATTTCCGTTTTCCGGATAATTACCCAAATAACCTATAAATTCTCCTGTTTCAATAATTTCACCCACAATCCTGGAAGTGGCACTTAGAACGGATAGATGTCCGTAAAGACTATAAAATGTAAACTCTTCTACCTGGTGTTTCAGGACGATGAGACCTCCGTATTCTTTGTCTCCGGCATCATTCTCGGCAATAACTACCTCACCCTTTAATGGTGCATGAACCGGAGTGCCTGCCGGTAGCCAGAAATCTATCCCCAGATGTATCGTTCTGCTTTCTTTTCTTTCATTTCCATTTTTTTGGTAAGCCTCAGTGGTATAAACAAGTCGCGGCTCTAAATATCCGCCGGCAATAATCTTGTCAGGATGGTTTTTTTGAAGTTGGTTAATTTTAAATTCAAAAAGATCAAAATCAGCAAATTCACTTAAATGACCCAGCCATTTGCTTGAAACACTTAGGTCAATAGGGATGCAATCATGTGTTTTTTTTGTTGGAAAAAGTTGATCCAGCCCGATTTTTTTGTTTGAGACCCAGTCTTTAAATTTTCCTTCCTCCGGATGGGCCGGATAGCCACAGGCCTTTCTAAAACTGTAATGAGCAAAATCGGCACTGATCTCTTTCCATTTTTTTAATACTTCCCAGGCAGGTTTTTCACTGACTTGAAGATAATCATTATCCGGCTCTTTAATTTTTTTCAGCGCTGATTTTGTCACTGAAATCACTAGTCTCATGGCGATACAATCATAGAGATAACCTAATTCTTCTTCAACAATTTCCGACCCTGGTTATAGCCTCTTACAATAGCCAGAGCAGCTGACAACGGATCATTTTGATCCATGATACCATAGGCACAGGTAACTGCCAGGTCATTTATGGTTTGTGAATAAATAGCATCTCCATAATCAATAACCGCTAACACTTCAGGATCTTTTAGGTTGTTACTGACAATAAGATTATGGTCATTGGCATCATTGTGAATGACAGACTTCGGCAAGTTTTTATATCCTTTCTGATGATCTAAAAATCGTTCCTGGAAATAGGTAACAATTTCTTTGTTACTTTCTTTAAAAACATCCCTGTTTTCAACTGTCCATAGGGAATTGGCGAGATCCCATTCGAATACCCTGTGCGCCTTTGGATGATCAAAATTTTCTAGAGCATCAGCCAGTTTTCCGCAACACAGACCTAAGCTAGTCCTCAGGTCATCAAGTTTCGGGTTGACTTCGTGATACATCCTACCGGGAATCCAGCTTAACAGTCTTACCAATCTTGTTCGATTGTATGTGTCAACAAATGATGAAAGCATTTTTCCTGATTTGTCTTTGATGACGATTGGGGCTTTTATATCCCTTTCACCTCCCTCTAAATGGCTTAAAAGTTCTTGTTGAAAATCTAAGGTTTCTGGATCAGTATCAGGTCTCGAAATTTTTAAAATATACCGGTCCTCATCCTTGATGCGAATTTTGAAATTCATGTCATATTCACCTGGAAGCGGGCTTGCTTCTCCTTGCAAACCGTAAAGCTCCAGTAGGATATTTTCAGCCATCCTGGGTTCGATCAAATAGTTGCTATGTGCTCCTTGTTGCATGGTCTCAATTCACTAGTTAATTTCCAGATCCATTTGAATCTTCCAGGTATCAGATTCACCCGGAAGTAACTCTTTTAAACCGATCCCGTTGTTAAAGCTGTTGGCCACACAGGTCATGGGCTCAATGGCGATACTTTTGCCATGAGGAGGTGTATAGACTTGTATATAACTTCCGTCAGGATAGTCAAAATCAAAGTTCAGTTTGTAAGGTTCTGTTTCAAAACCGCATTCGGATTTATGCAATGAATAAGCATCATCAAATTTTCTATCCTTCATCATAAAAGAGGAGGGTAGGGCAGATTTCAAAGTCTTTACAGGAAGGCTTCTGTCATTACATGCATAAAAATCTTTAGAGGGGAAGGAAAGGACACTTGTTGTCAGCTGCTCGGTCTTAAAATATGGATGCCAGCCCATTCCATAGGGAAAGGGAAGATTTCCTTGATTGACCAGGTCAAAGCTAAGATTCATACTTCCTGTTGCACTTATGGTATAGGTCAGTTTCAGTTTAAAATGAAAAGGAAAACCAACAGATGAGCCATTTGAATTATAAGTTAATTCTAAGCTTGCCCATTTTTTATCTGATGTCATCGAAGTAACTTCAAATTCTTTATTGTAGACCAATCCATGTATAGCATTGTTCACTGAAGGTTCGTTCACAGGAAGCTGATGTGTTTCACCCATAAATTCATAAGCACCATCTTCTATCCTGTTAGGAAAGGGAAAGAGGATGGAAGATTTATACGAATTCGCATAATCTTTAAGTCCCGACTCATCATTACGGATCCCATCTATGATATTCACTTTGTTGACAATTAGTTCCTGTAATACTCCCACCAAGATTTGGATAGATCTTGGCAGATAAACTATCGTTGCTGATTTGTATATGTTCCAATAATTTATTGGGGTTGTTGATCTTGTCTATTTTCATCCTAATAACTTAATATAGACCCTTTTTTTATGACTTCTTTTGGGTCAATCACAAAGGTATACATTCCTGTTATATGAGCCCTACTCTCTCTCTATGGAATGACAGCCTAAAAAGAGCCATGGTCAGTTTATATACTGAGTGGATAATTGGTCTATGAAATAAGCATGTAGCTTGGGAGAATAGTTTGATGCGCCGGTCTCCAATATTAAGGATCCAGTCCTTATCATTCATCAATGCAAGCAGAAAAGAAGCGTCTTCCAGAGTGATCATTTTGATCAGCAGTCTTTCTGCTCTGAGTATTGTCATTAGATAAAAACAGATTCCAAATAATCCATTTATTTAGCCCAGTACATCACGCTGTTTTTTATAAAAAGTATCAGATTGTAGTTTCAGCAGGTCTTTGGCTTTTTGTTTTTTATACTCATAAATTTCTTCATCCTTAGCCACATCATAGTATACTTTTTCATTCAGACTTGAGTCTGTTTCAAGAACGGCTGCTCGCTGATTTTTTTGTTGGGTCACCCAAACCTTTAAGGCATCTTCCTGTTCCTCGAATTTTAGGTCATAAGCGCCTTTTGGTGCCATTATTTTTGCAAAAACAGGGGCTGTTTCTATCGCGATAAACAATAGCAATATAAACAATGAAGGCATTGCCGGCAGCTCTTCAAGTGCATTGATCCTGGCCATTAAACCATCAAAGCCATCAATGATGGGTTGGCTATTGGCAGTTTGGAGTTTTTGTTTTTCTCTGAGATCTGTTAAGATCATTTCTTTACGTGCAATTTTTGTGGCACTACTATCTTTTAATTGCTGTAGTTCTTGTAATTGGGTATCATGCTTCTCCCTTTTTTCTTTATATACCGGTCCTTTACCAAGTTTCATGGTGCCTTTTGTACCCTCTGCTTCAGTAATATAGGTGTCGTATAAGGCGTTTACTTCGGCTTCTTTGGCTGAAATATTGCCTTCAATAGATTTAATTTCGGCTTCAACTCTTTCTATCTCAGGTGTAAATTGCTGGGCTATTTGACCCTGATTTAGCAGTGTCATATTGTTTTTTTGTTCCAAAAGTACCCTGTCAATTTCCTTTTCAAATATTTTTAATTCTAAAGGTTTTGAAATAACAATAGCAATGATCAAGGCTAAAACCAATCGGGGTGAAGCCTGAAGGAATTCTTTCCAAAACGAATCTCTTTTTTTTATGGTCCCAACAATAAATCTATCAAGGTTGAATATGAGCATACCCCAGATTAAACCAAATAGTACCGCCATATAAACATTGTCAAACACTGTATACAAGGCATAGGAGCTCGATACAAATGCCATGATGGCTGTAAAAAAAACGGTACCACCAATACCGGCATATTTTATTTGTTCAGATTTTGGACTTTCCTGAAGCAGGTCTGTGTCTGCGCCTGAGCACATCCAGAAGAATTCTTTTATCATAATGAGGAGGGTTTAGTTAAGAACAACGAATTAATCCTCCTATATGTTGCTCGCATATTGCTTTTGTTATGATAAAGTTTTGTTAAAATTGTCATTATTACAAAATGCAGTCATGATTTAGGCTTAAAACTTGTCAACCTGTTTAATAAATGTAATTTTGCCATCTTAAGAAACGCCCTATGAATTTATTAAAGGATTTACAACAACGCAGTCAGTCTAAATGCGAATTGTGTAGCTCAGAAGAACAATTGACTATTTACCAGGTCCCACCATCCTCAAACAGGACTGAGGAAGACAGCATCTTGATTTGTGCGACCTGTGCTGATCAGATTGAAAATCCCGATCATGTAGAAGTGAATCACTGGCGTTGTTTGAACGATAGTATGTGGAGCGAAGTGGCAGCTGTACAAGTTGTTGTTTGGCGCATACTAACACGTCTGCGAGCAGAAGGCTGGCCCCAGGATCTATTGGATATGATGTACCTGGATGAAGAGAATTTAGCATGGGCTAAAGCTTCAGGAGAGGGCGAGGAAATTGAAAATAACATCGTTCACACGGATGTAAACGGTGTTGTACTGCAAGCAGGGGACTCTGTGGTCTTGATCAAAGATTTGAAAGTTAAAGGCTCAAGTATGGTCGCCAAGCAAGGTACCGCAGTTCGAAGGATTTCACTTGACAGAGACAATGCCGAATATATCGAGGGGAAGGTAGGCCCGACTCAAATTGTGATCCTTACCAAATATGTTAAAAAAATATCCTAATCGACTATTGATTTTGATGTAACTCTACATAGTTTTTGTAAAACAACGGAATGGTTTCAATTCCTTTTAAATAATTAAAAACACCAAAATGTTCATTGGGTGAGTGAATGGCATCACTATCTAAACCAAATCCCATCAAGATTGTTTTACTTTTCAATTCTTTTTCAAAAAGAGCCACAATAGGAATACTGCCACCTGATCGTTGTGGTATGGCAGGTACACCAAAAGTTTCTGTATAGGCTTTATTAGCGGCCTGATAACCAATATTATCAATCGGGGTTACATAAGGGTGACCCCCATGATGTGGCGTCACTTTAACTTTTACGGCTTTTGGAGCAATACTTCAAAAAGTGATACTGAATAATTTTGTGATCTCATCAGGATCCTGATCAGGTACAAGACGCATTGAGATTTTGGCATAGGCTTTACTGGCAATCACCGTTTTGGCACCTTCACCTGTATAACCTCCCCAGATACCGTTAACATCCAAAGTAGGTCTGATAGAATTTCTTTCATTGGTTGTATATCCGGTTTCTCCGAAAACTTCTTCTATGTCAAGTGCTTTTTTATAAGCATCCAAAGAGAAAGGGGCTTTTGCCATTTCCGTTCTTTCTTCCTGCAGAAGCGTCTATGACTTTGTCATAGAATCCGGGAATGGTGATATGATTGTTCTCATCGTGCAAGGAGGCGATCATCTTGGTCAGGATATTGATCGGATTCGCCACAGCACCCCCATAAAGCCCTGAATGCAAATCTCTGTTAGGTCCGGTAACTTCAACTTCCACATAACTTAAGACCTCTTAATCCGGTCGTAATAGAGGGTTGCTGGTTACTGATCATTCCGGTGTCTGAAATCAGAATCACGTCATTGCTCAATTTTTCCTGATTTCTCTTTACAAACCATTCCAGACTAGGTGAGCCAATTTCTTCTTCCCCTTCGATCATAAATTTAACATTACAAGGCAGGGTGTTCAGATTCATCATGATTTCAAACGCTTTTACATGCATATACATCTGCCCTTTATCATCACAAGAACCTCTTGCATAAATAGCGCCATCAGGATGTGATTCCGTTTTTTTAATCACGGGTTCAAAAGGAGGAGAATCCCATAAATCAATCGGGTCAGCGGGTTGTACGTCATAGTGGCCATAAACCAGTATTGTTGGTAAATTCGCATCAATGATATGTTCGCCAAAAACAATTGGATAACCCGGTGTTTCACAGATCTCCACCTTTTTGCAGCCTGCTTTTTCGAGTGTAATTCTTAACAGCTTCGGCTGTCTTCAAAACGTCCTGTTGATAAGTCTTGTCGGCGCTGACTGACGGTAATTTTAACAAAGAGATCAACTCCTCAATGAAATCTGTTTTTATTTTGATCGATGTAGTGTTTTACTGCTTGACATTTTTTACTAATTTTTAGATGCAAACAAATATAGACAAAAGAATAGACCTATTTTTATAGTGGGCCGAGAGACCCTAATAATATTTTCATACAAAAAAAGAGCAGTATGAAGACAAGAAGAACCTTTATTCAAAATACTGCGATGGCCAGCGTAGGCTTAAGTATTGTGCCTAATTGGTGTTTTGGCAGGTCAGCGAAAAAACAGTAAGATCAATGTCGGATTAATTGGAGTCGGTCTGCGCGGGACCAATCATCTTAACAATCTACTTCTTAGAGATGATGTGAATATAGTGGCGATTTGTGATATTGATCAGGACAGGATTACGCTGAACCTTGACCTAATGGATAAGGCAGGTCAAAAGAAACCTGAGGTTTTTGGCAAGGATGAACTCGATTATAAAAACCTTCTTGAGCTTGAATCATTGGATGCGGTGATCATTGCAACGCCTTGGTTATGGCATACCCGAATGGCCAAAGATGCCATGCTAGCGGGGAAATATACAGGTTTGGAAGTTTCTGCGGCCAATACCATGGAAGAATGCTGGGACCTTGTGAATACCCATGAGCAAACCGGCACGCATATGATGATTTTAGAAAATGTGAATTACAGAAGGGATGTCTTGGCCGTACTGAATATGGTAAGGCAAAATGTTTTGGGAGAGATGATGCATTTCAGATGTGGCTATCAGCACGACCTACGATTTGTAAAACTCAATGATGGGAAATCAGCCTATGGAAAGGGAGTGGAGTTTGGTGAAAAGGGAATTTCAGAGGCAAAATGGCGTACACAGCATTCTTTGTTGCGTAACGCTGATGTATATCCTACCCATGGCGTTGGTCCCATTGCTGCCATGATCAGATATCAACAGGGGCAATCAGGTTTGTGTCCATGACTTCACATGCCACTAAAAGCAGAGGGCTGCATAACTATATTGTTGAGAACGGAGGAGCCGATCATCCAAATGCGAAATTAAATTTTAAGATGGGTGACGTGATCACCAGTACGATTGAAACCGCCAACGGAGAGACCATTATCGTGACACATGATACGAGTTTACCCAGACCTTATTCCTTAGGTTTTAGAGTTCAGGGAACCAAAGGTCTTTGGGAGGTTGATGGTAACCGGATCTATGTTGAAGGAATTTCTGAGCCACATAAATGGGACGATGCTGATCCATGGTTAAAAAAATATGACCATCCGCTCTGGGTAAAATATGGAGAACATGCCACCGGAGCAGGTCACGGAGGAATGGATTTCTTTGTAATTCATGCTTTTGTCGAATCCGTAAAACAACAAATTGCACCACCTACTTGATGTCTATGATGCAGCAGCCTGGAGTGCCATTACACCTCTTTCTGAGCTGTCTATTAGAGAACAATGGTGAACCCCAGGATTTTCCTGATTTTACAAGAGGACTATGGGTGAAAAGAAAGCCTTATAACTGGATCAAAGATACTTTTTAAAATCGAGCAACAAATTTCTAAATCTTTGTTTGCTAATTTGCAAAAATGATTATATTTGCAATCCTAAATTTTGCGGGCGTGGTGAAATTGGTAGACACGCTAGACTTAGGATCTAGTGCCTCACGGTGTGAAGGTTCGAGTCCTTTCGCCCGCACAAAGAAAAGCTCTTCATTTTGAAAGGCTTTTTTGTTTTATAGAAGGAAACGCTTCTGATGTGGCGGGCGATCCAGGCGCCATCTGGCCCGTTCGCTAAAAATGTCCACTGGACATTTTCTTTACGCTCCGTCCTGCCCGCACAAAGAAAAAGCTTCTCATTTCGAGAGGCTTTTTTGTTTTATGAATGTAAAAGGAAACTAATTTGGCGGGCGATCCAGGCGCCATCTGGCCCCGTTCGCTAAAAATGTCTGCTAGACATTTTCTTAACGCTCCGTCCTGCCCGCACAAAGAAGCTCTTCATAACGAAGGGCTTTTTTTATGACTGAATTTCTTTCATTGAATAACTGAAACATGAAGATGAGAAGTTTTTTTCTTGGTATAGGTCTATTCGTAGTTGGATCTGAAATAATAATACAGCATTGACAACCTCAAATAGTCGAATTGGTTTATATGACTTCCTTTCGCAATCAATAAATGACGCTCTTCTGATTTTTTTGAAGGTTTAAAAACGAGATTTTCAGGCAGCTGCAGAATCGCCACAACAATTCCGTTTTTGAATATCCAAAATTTCCCGGCTTCCTCACTGCAAACTGCAGCAAAATTTTCTCCTCTGAAATTACCAACAACAGCAAAGTCCATGTTCCAAAGAAAAAGACCTCCCTGATCAAAGGTATTCATGAGCTCGCTCATTATATGTACTTTCCTTTCCTCAAAATCTTCAGGGGCTATTTTTTCTATAAATGCATTGATATCAGGGTTTACAAGCATCACAAACCTGGAAATCGTATCATTTTGGTGAAGGAGTATTCCTTTGGTGTTTTCATCCCACCAGACTTCTCTTTCACTATTTGAACCAATGTCAATTCCGCTGGCATAAAATTCTTTATAATGAATACCTTTTGTAAAAACCTGAAGTTCCCAGTTATAGCTGCTGGTTAGAGATTTTATCTGGCTCGAAAGTACCCAATCGACTTCATCAGTATCATCTATTGAGGTGTCGGTATATTCGCCCCAAATAGCATTCATGAATAACGAAAGTCCTACCCTTCCTATATCTTCAAGAATTTCACCTGCGGGATAAGTATCTCGTCTTGGTTTTTTCTGAGTAATTGACATATTTTTGAAGGCCAGGCGAGATTTCATTTGAAAGTGATTCTTCTTATAATTCTTTTGAAATACAGTAATCGAGTCATACGGTTTTTCATGCTGACCGATAGCGTTGTGCAAAACTAAAAATGCAAGGAGAAATAGAAGGGTGTCTTTTGTTTTCATGGTAGATGAGTGCGTTAAATTGAAATGTATTGTCTCTTTGGATCTTGCTTAGTTTCATCTTTCTTTCAATGCAAACACCATGATGTGAATCACAAGTGCAATTATCAATTTCTATGCCAGCAATTAAAATTGGAGTCATGTAGCCAAAAAAAAAGCCCATCTATTTAGAGGAGCTTTTTTAAAAGATTTATTTTCTCTTATACCTTTCAAATCTTTCATCAGCGATAACTCCTTTCCAAATTAACCAAACTACTAAAAGTAAAAATATAAAATCTGACTTACCCTTATTGCCTCGGCAAACCTTGCATATTAGTAAGACTCTCTCAGTTTCAAAAAACGAATGGAAACAGGGGTTGTTAAAATAAAAAAATGCACCGATGAGATCCCTTTTATTTTCATTAAAATTGGTTTTATTTATGGCTATTTTTCTTGTCTGTTCTTTTGAAACTGAAACTGAAAATGATGAAACCGCAGTTTCCTGGTTCTACTGAAACAGCAAGGGCGCCAACTTTGACAGATACACTCTCCAGTTTCTCCAGGTATGTCCACCCTCTGTTTCCAAATAGCTATAGGGCATACCCATGTCGTCTAATTTTTTTCTGTATTCCTTGTTGGCTTCGTAAAGAAAATCAGCTTTCCCAATGCCTATCCAATAAAGTTTGTAGCCATTATCCATTTGATTTATAAGGGTTTTGTCAAAATCAGCATACACTTTCCCGGTCGCGTCATCCCTTGGCATAATGGCCGCAGAGAACAATCCGACATAATCAAAGGTGTTGGGGAAGTACCTTGAGATATGTAATGAATGATATCCTCCCATTGACAAACCTGCGATTGCTCTGTTATCTTTGTCAGCCTTGACCCTGTAATTCTTTTCAACAAATTTTATGATATCCTGGAAATTGGCCTCATAACTTCCGTTCATCGTATTGGGTATCATAAACTGAGGTTTGTAAAACCCGTCTCGTCCTTCTCCCGGCGCAGCATCCTGTATCACGTTGCCATTCGGCATTACGATAATCATTGGTTTTGCTTTTCCCTGGGCGATCAGGTTATCCAGGATCTGAGCGGTCCGACCCAAAGCGATCCAGGCTTCCTCATCACCTCCGGCACCATGCAAAAGGTAAAGTACCGGATATGTTTCAGTAGAGTTTTCATATTGCGGCGGGGTGTACACTATTAATCTTCTATCCATATCCAAACCAGGAGAGTCATACCACCTTCGGGCAACGGTTCCGTGAGGAACATCCTCAACCCTGTAAAGATCCGCCTGCCCATTTCCCGCGATGAAAATATTGGTGACCGATGCTACATCCCTGATCAAAAAAGGGTTATTCGGGTCTGTGACTTTAAGTCCGTCCACAAGAAAAGAATAACTGTATAATTCAGGATTTAGGGCTTCTGAAGTATAGGTCCAGAGCCCTTTTTCATCTTTGATCATATCGGCTTTTCCGGGAACCTGCATCTCGCCATAAGGCGTATTTACTTTTACGGTTGGCACAAAATCACCCGTAACCTGAACCGAATCCGCTTTTGGTGCCATTAGCCTCAAGGTGACCGACTGATCATCGTTTATTTCCGGCGAAACTATTTCCTGCCCGTTAAACAAGGCCTCCTGTCCAAATGAGTTTAAGGTCAGGCAACATATCAATAAGGTTGTAAAAAAGATCTTGTATTTCATAATTTGCTTTTTTATTTACTATTCAGTTGAGGCTATCGGTATTTTTTCACCCTTTCATCGGCAATCACTCCTTTCCAATTTAACCCAAAAGCGAAATCATACAAATTCCCCTCAGCGTCGAGATAGGGCTCCATGTCTCTGGGGACATCTTCAAATTGCTGCTCCACTGTCAACATATCAGCCGGCATTTGGAAAGGAAGTAAGGCAGAAGGTTCTTCCTTGCCGGAAATCATGTCCATAATGGCTTTATCCTTCAACACCCATATGCATCAAGATCGCCGAAGCACTGGGTTCTATCTCTGAAAACACCATAGGTTTTGACACTTTAATCACCACAATGACCGGTTTGTTTCCCATTTTTCCTTTGGTTTCAAGAACCAGTTTCATATCGAAAATATTCGTAGCTGTCACTGTTTTCCCTTTATAACTTCTATTTGAAAAATCCTCCAGAGAACTCCCTCCGGCCAGGCTTACTTCACGTGCAGTTTCAGCAGTGTACGATCCGTATTGCAGACTGATAGGAACATATCCGTTACCCCCTTTGATTACATCTTTCTTGTCATATCCTACACCCGTGTCAGGGTTGCTGATACCTACCAAGGCAAAATCTGCTTCTTCAGGATTTTCGACTACTTCAAAATATCGTTTTACCACTTCCAGGTCAAATGGAGATTCCAATTTTTCAGGTGTCTCTCTTCCAAACCAATCTTTGCTCGCCGGGATGTATTTTTGAGGGATATATACTTTTTGTCCGGGCTTGCAATGGAAGTGAATTTTTGTTATTTTTTAAAAGAATTACTGAACGAAGCTGGGCTTCAAATCCTGTTTTTTTAAATTCAGGATTGCCAACAGTACGCTCTGTTGCAGCAATATCCAGATATGGATTTTCAAACAAACCTACCCTGAAAATATTTATGAGTAGACGTACAGCAGATTCTTCAAATCGTTTACGCATATATACTTCGCCGTGCTCTTTAACACCTAAGTTGATAAGCTTCTAATACAGGCGCTTTTTCATTGTTACCTCCGAATTGATCAACACCGGCTTCCAAGGCTTTATAATGCCTTTCAGCCACCGTCATATGTTCTCAACTCCCCAGGGCTTGCCTTCAAATTTATCCAATGAATTTGCATCTCCGGTTACCAACCAATCAGTGCAAATAACATCGTCATAGCCATAGGTGCCGCGAAGTAAGTCTGTGATTAGGTATTTATTATAGGCGTTGGCCACATTTTCACCATTTACAGAATCCTGGTCATATGAAATGGTATAATAAGGCATTATCGCCGATGCCATTTTAGTTTGGCCTTTCAATTTGAACGCTCCTTCCGAAAAAGGTTGTATCTGTTCTTTTAAATTTTTACCCGGATACACACCATAGGCTCCATACCCATAATGGGCATCTCTGCCACTTTCTCCGGTACCTCCTCCGGGCCAGTGTTTCACCATGGTATTGACGCTTTGTACTCCCCATCCATCGGATCCTTCTGTCCTCGGTCGTTTGAAATCCATCGATATAGGCACGCGCCATGTCGGTTGTTAGATCCGGGTCCTCACCCATGGTTCCATCAAACCTGTACCAGCGTGGTTCGGTACCTAAGTCGATCTGTGGTGAAAGTGCCGTGGCAATCCCTAAAGCTCTGTATTCCTGTGATCCGATTTTTCCGAATTCATACATTAAATCAGGATCAAAAGATGCTGCAATTCCCAGTGTACTTGGCCAGAGAGAGAGATCTCCGCCACTGGCGTTGAATTCTGCGTAGGAATCCTTTCCATGTCTCGGATCTGAGCTCGAATTGACCGGGATCCCAAGCCAATAGACTCGACCATGGCCTGCGCATTGTTATTCCATTGTGCAGCAATTGAAGGAGAAGAGAAAGTTCTGATCAATACATGTCTGAGGTGATCTTCCTCTAAAAACTTCTTTTGTTCATCTGTAAGATCGCTAGGCTCGGCACCGCTTTCATCAAACAACTTTCCATTGTAGTGGGACGGACCTCTGAATCCACCTCTACTCGGAATTGACTGATGCCCACTGTAGAGCATCAATCCGGCGATCTGCTCCAATGACATTTTTGAAGCGAGATCGACAGCTCTTTCTTCTGCGGGTAAACGCCAGTCTTCATAGGGTCCAGTTCGCCGTTTTTGTTTAGATCCTTGAAAGCATATCTATCTTCAGTTAAAAGTGAAACACCCGAATCAGGGTGATAGCCCAAGACTTTTCCCGACTCATTTTTTACAATTATGATATCTCCGTTATTTTCTTCTGTAAATTTAGGGCCGCAACTCAATAAGACCATACTAAAGATCATAAGGGCAGGAAATATGCGTTTACTGTTGATCATTTTTTTTGATTTTTTTTTCAATTTATTATTAGTTGATGAACGATGAATGAACATCCGAAGTTATTCAATTGCTATAACTTGTTTGTAACGCCGTCAAAGGTATCCAAATGTCAGCTTAAATTTTTTCATAGCAATTGACAAATGTCAAAAAATCGGTTATTTATTCGCTCGGATCCTGCTCAGGGTTTCTTGCGTAATTCCGAGAAAAGATGCAATATATTGCAGGGGGACTTTATTTAAAATATTAGGTTGCTCGAGGAGCATTTTTTCATAGCGCTTTGAAGCCGTTTCAAACTGTAAAGATTCCATTCTTTTTTGAGATAGAATTAATGAAAAAGTATAAAATTGAATGATAAGATTAGAGATTTCCAGATTGGACTTTCTCAATTCATCCTGGCCTTTTTTTGATAGTTGGATAATTTCACAATCTTCAATAGCTTCAATAATTAATTTACTTGGTTGATTTTCAAAATAACTTACAATGGAGAAAAAGAACTGTTTTTCATCCGCAAACCATTCTGTGACATCTTTTCCGTTTTTAAAATAGAAAATCCGAACAAAACCTTTGTGTACAAAGTATATGGATTTACAAATATCTCCGTATTGTAAAATTAAATCACCCTTGGAAAATTTTTTTAAAGTAATGTGTTCCAAAAGAGCCTCTTTGCTTTGAATACTAAGAGGGCTGTATGAATTTAAAAGGTCTAAATATTCAGTAAACATGGCCTAAGTATTGTAAAAGTAAATATTCATATTTGAATTGTTCCAATGATTGTTGAAATCAAAAAACAATTTAAACATAAATTTTTAAATAGCACACTTGGCTTTAGATCAGGCTTTCTTCAACCCTGATTTTATGACAAACAAAGTCTTTGTCCAATGATTTATGGGATGAGGCTTGATATTTGTTTGAGTATCGTTAAATTTGATTTTTAAATAGATTAAGTTTCAGGAATAATTCTAGACATACTATTGAAGACAGTATTACCTCATATCCGCTGAAAAGCGCATACCAGAGGTCTTTCTATTTTCGCTAATATTTAGACCTGTTATTTTAAAAAAGTATTTTAAGAGAATGATAAATAAAAAGATAACACTGAAGGAGTTGGCAGCGATTTTGAAGGTGTCTGTTTCAACCGTTTCAAAGGCTTTAAATGATAGTTATGAAATTAGCGAGGCCACCAAGAAAAAAGTAAAGACCGCTGCTATAAAGTATAATTATTCCCCGAATTTATTGGCTCAAGGCTTAAAAACCAAAAGGACCAAAATTCTTGGTGTTATTATTCCGGATATGCGTGCACCCTTCTTTATTAGGGTTTTAAGAGGTATTGAGAAAGAGGCAAGTGATCAGGGCTACAATATTCTTACCTGTTTTTCCAATGAATCTTATACCAAAGAAGAGGCAACTCTTGATATGCTATCTCAAGGGAATGTTGATGGTATCATCATGGCACTTTGCAAGGAATCTCAGGAAAAAGGAAAATTCCAGCATGTGAATGAGTTGATATCTAAAGGTATTCCGGTTACTTTATTTGACAGAATAGATGATCGGATCAAATGCGATAAAGTTGTGATCAATGATTTTGAGTCAACTTATAATGCAACTAAAGTCCTGATTAATTCGGGAGCAAAGAATATACTTTTTATTTCTCCGATCAGCACTACTTCTATTGGTAAGGACAGGTATCGAGGATATTCTTACGCTCTTTCTGAAAGAAAGAACTTATCTGAACGTGTATTGCATATAGAAGAGTATAAAGATTTCTCATCTGATCTAAACGCTGTCTTAAAGCATGAGAATGTAGATGGGATCATTGCTGCAAATGAACTTACCGGCATATCAGCCATAAATATAGCTACAAGATTGGGTTTTAAGATTCCCGAACAAATCTCTATTATTGGATTTACGAATGGAATACTCTCAATGAACAGTAATCCGCCATTAACCACAATTAGTCAGCATGGTAAGGATATAGGGAAGGTAGCTACCCAAAAACTGATAAATCGTCTAAAAAATAAAAATTTGGAGTATGCGACCACCGTCATTGAGACAACTTTGATCAAAAGGGGAACAACAAAAAATTAGACTTATATCATACCTGCTTTGTCAGTGTGTTCAGCTTTTATAACCAGTTTTTTCTTTTAAAATAGAACAGCATGGCAATAGCAACAACTGCCATGCAACCGAGCATGATATAATATCCATATTCAAAATGTAATTCGGGAGAACATCGAAATTAGTACCATAAATACCTGCGATAAAGGTAAGAGGTATAAAGATCACTGAAAAAATGGTCAGAAACTTCATAATATCATTGAGCCGGCTACTGATCATCATGTGGTAAACATTTAAGTGATCCGACAACATTTCCCGATAACTATCAGCCGTATCGCTTGCCTGATTTATATTATTGACGAGCTCTTTAAAATGGATCCTGTTTTTTTTATGGATAAAGTCACTTTCCAGTTTTGATAAAGCCAGAATCATTTCCTTGGCAGGTTTGATACCTTTTTGGATATAATTTATTTTCTTTTTATAAGATTTGATCTCTTCGATAACACTATTATTTGGGTGATCGATGAGCATATCATCAATATTCTCTATTTTTTCTCCCAGTAAACCTAATACGTACAAATAATGATCAACAACCGTATCGATCAACGCAAAGGCCAGATAATCGGGCCTGGAACTTCTTAGTTTCGTTTTATCCTTCCTGATTCTATTTCGCACAGGCTCAAATACATCTCCTTTTTTCTCCTGAAAGGAGATTAGAATATTATCATTAAAAATCAGACTTAGGTTTTCGACAGTGATATCTTGTTTTTCTTCCGAGAATTGTATCATTTTCAATGAAACGAATACCAAATTATGATAATCCTCAATTTTTGGACGCGCGTGAGTTTCCAATACGTCAGCCAGAACAAGTTTTTCGAAATTAAATTCTTCACCTATTTCCTGAAGTAATTCAATGTCATGTAAGCCATAAATATTGAACCATGTTACTGTTTTTCTTTGAGCATAGTGTGTAATTTCCTTGATACTATGTATGGCTTTTTCCTCAACTGTGGTTTCGTCAAAATCAATTATACCCATTTGAATTTGATCTACTTTTTTCTGACCTCTGAAAAGAAGTTCAGTAGGGGAAAGTCCAATTTCGTGTTTCGCTTTTTTTAGGTATCGGGTCATGATATGATTTAATATTACTAAAGTAAAATTAATTTAATGAATTTTGGGCAGAAAACAGAAAATTTGACCCGATGGAGTTTTATTGAACTACTTCTTGAAATAATTTCCTTTTAATTCAGATAATTTGAACTTAATCTTATTAAGGCAGGATATATGAATCTTGGACTGCCTCCCAAATTACCGAGGGTAGTATCTTCAAACATTTTTTTTTCCTGTAAACTTCCGGTGGTTTTTCCTCCATAAGAACAATTGCAATCAAGTCTAAGGAGGAGATTTTTTTAATGTTGTCTTCTGTTGAACTTTAACCGAAGCAGAAACTGCTAACACCTGGCCATTTTTCGTTTTTTACCGATCCTGTTTTTGTCTTCAACCTTTTGGATATAATCAATAGCCAGGGGTACTTTGCAGGATGTATCTCCCATAAAAACCTTCACTTTTCCGATTTTCTGTGCAATTTCTTTGGCTTTTTGGGTCAGTTCTGGAATATAACTACCAATGGCAATAACAAATCCGTTCATGGTGTATTTGACCCTGTTTTGAGCATCAGGAATTTTTTCCCCAACTTCATCGAGAAGTGATGCATATATTTCAAGATCCAAAGAGTCATTGATACTGGCATAATTAGACAAGGTCGACCAACCCGCCGAAGCAACAGTTTCTTCATTAGAGCGAATCCATTCCAAACCCAATTCAAAGCCATAAGAGCTTTCGGCTGCCACCCAAGGAACTGTAAATTCACTTAAATAGTACCAATAGGCACCCTTTACCCAATGGTTTAAATCATCTGGGCTTATTTGTTTTTCATCGGCCATTAAGCCAGCTAGATACATGGCATCTGAATTTCCCGTTTCATAGAGAGCAAGAGACAATTCATGGTTCTTTTTAGTTTTCTTTAAAATCTTTTTGAGATCAGCTACTTTTACGCCAAACAAAGGTTCCCGGGCCCCGTGTTTCATATGGGTGTTTTTGGTTCTTTCATCAGCATAAGATTCTAGCTCCCTCAAAACTTGCTTTACGTTCATAATTGCTTTTTTTATGGTGATACAACAGTTAAATGATGTAACAATGTAACCAAATAATTGCCAAACGAAAAAAAGCAGGAGAACATAAAGAATTCAAATCCGTCTAAAAATCCAATCTGATATAGGTATCTTCTAAACTGGGAGTTGTGTCTTCCACCAGATCCAATTTGTAGCTTTTAGGAACGTTGTCCCAGTTTTCATATAGTTTTCCATCAACATAATAGCGTTGTGGAGGATTATTTTCTTTATAAGAATTATCCATCATCAGGCCATAGATGTTTTGAGGGGCTGAAGTTCCGGCCATATTACTTCCCAGGACCAACTCCATTTTTCCATCACCATCTACATCAGCCTTGACCCAGTTTAATTCCAGGATCCTGTTAAAGCTTTCGTCAGCGATCATTTCTTCAATTTTCTCATCAAACTGATGCAGGATCTCTTCTGCATTATCCACATTTTTATTCAAGGCCAAATGAAGTGATTTAACCAGTAATGGCTTTTGACCAATGGCGAGGTGCTGGGTAACATCATTCAATTGGTATTTTAGCATGTATTGGATCAGTAAAGCATCCACGAGCATATAATCAATTTTATCAGATAACAGGTTTTCCAGGTTTTTTTGATTACTGACGTCTGAGATGATGAGAAGATCTTTATTATTGTCAAAATCTCCATAGGCGTAATTATCAATTACACCTATTTTCTTGCCATCGAGATCATTAAAGGAAGTCGCAGTAACATCACTCCCTTTCTTCCCACCAAAACCAATTGATTGTATAAATAGGGTTTGGAAAAAAGATACTTTTCTTGTCTTTCATCACTGATCCAAAAGGCAGGGCTACCATCGAATTCACCTGAATTAATACCCTTGACAACATCAGTAAATTTCTTTATTTCAACAGTCGATTCAATTTCCATACGGGAAAGGGCTTCCTGAACCAGATCAGTTAGAATTGATTTCTCACCTTCTATATTTGTGAAAGGAGGCCATACATCGGCTGCAAGTTTTAATTCTCGTTCCTGAGCATAAGTAATGGAAGTACTTAAAATAAATAAAAATAAGCAGCGTTTTTTTCATATCAATAGTTTTAATAAAAATACTAAGAATTCATAAGAACATGAAGGGAAAGCTATTGGTATCACATTTATTTTCTTCGAGAGTGAATTCTATTTAACTATTTTGTTATACCTATCCTTTTTTTGATTCTTTGATCGCATGATCACAGGCTCTTGCTGTTATGGCCATATAGGTCAGTGATGGATTTTGAGTAGAGGTTGAGGTCATACAGGCGCCGTCTGTAACATATACATTTTTACAGGAATGTAATTGGTTCCATTTGTTCAAAAGGGATGTTTTAGGATCATTCCCCATTCTAACACCTCCCATTTCATGAATATCCAAACCCGGAGCCTGTTTTGAGTCATAGGTGCTGATATTTGTAAACCCTGCTTTTTCAAACATTTCAGTCAATTGTTCATAAAAATCGTTGATCATTTTTTCATCATTATCGTCATAGTCTACATTAACTCGTAGCAATGGAATGCCCCAGTCATCAACTTCATTTGGATCCAAAGTGACTTGACTTTCTTCTTTAGGAATGGTCTCACCCATCATATGAGCCCAGCCTGCCACGGGCCATATGTAGGATTAAGCAGCTCTTCTTTTAACGAAGTCCCTATTCCATCAGTCTCTTGAATGATTTGTCTTCGAGCCCCAAAGGTGATCGCGTAGCCTCTAAGAAAATCTGTTTCCTGCTTTTTAACATTTTTGAACCTTGGCATATAGGCATTTGTAGGCTCGCGCCCTGTTGTATGTTTGTCTTCAAAACCTTCGTATTCAGCAAATACTAAGGCCCTGTAATTATGAAAGGCGATGAATTTTCCTAGCAGACCATTGTCATTTCCCAGTCCGTTCGGAAAGCGATTGGATTTTGAATTCAATAGAATCAGATTGGTATTTAGTGTTCCGGCATTTACAAAAACGATTGAAGCATAATATTCTTTTTTCTCTTTGGTTTTTGCATCAATCACAAGGACCCCAGAGGCCTTTTCATTTTCTTCATCATATATGATAGAATCGACGACAGAGTCGTGGATCATCCTTAGATTTCCGGTTTTCATTGCCCAGGGTAAAGTACTTGAATTACTGCTAAAATAGCCCCCAAACGGACATCCTCGCTGACAGAGATTTCTATACTGACATTGTCCTCTTCCTTGCTGGGCAAAAATCTCACGATTTTCTGTGATATGAGCACAACGTCCGCTGATGACATGTCTGTCCTCATAATTCTCCTCAACTTTTGACTTAAAATGTTCCTCAATACAATTCAATCCCATACCCGGTAGAAATTCCCCGTCTGGCAATACATCGAGACCATCTTTGTTGCCTGCAATTCCCACAAATTTTTCTACATGACTATACCAGGGAGCCAGATCTTCATATCTGATGGGCCAATCAACGGCAAAATTATCTCTTGCCGGGCCCTCAAAATCATAATTGACTCAATCTTTGTGTTTGTCTTGCCCATAAAAGTGATTTTCCACCTGTTTGATAACCCTTGATCCAATCAAATGGCTTTTCCTGAATATAGGGATGCTCTTTGTCCTTTGAAACAAAATGTTGCCGCATCTTCTCTAAATACATAACACCTGCTGGCAATTGGGTTTTCTTTCTTTACATCTTCCGTGAGATTGCCTCTGATGTTTGAATTCCCAAGGGTTCATATTGGTGGTCGGGTAATTGACATTGTGCTTGACTTCTCGCCCTCTTTCGATAACCAAGGTTTTAAAACCATTTTCAGCGAATTCTTTTGCTGCCCAGCCCCCACTCATTCCTGAACCTATAACGATTACATCATAGGTATTTTCATTTGTTTTGTTATCAGCCATTTACGTTTATTCTTTTAGTGTTGTCAACTGTTTCGCATGGGCCGTAGCTTCCTGGAATAAGGGTATAGGGCATCACTTCGGTCATGATATATTCGGATCTCATATAACCAAAAATCGTCAAGTCTTTGGTTGTGTTGAAAAATAATTTAACATCATCATTTACCTTTGCATGACTCATCTGCGGATCTTCTGAATATGCTGTTAAGTGCCAGTAATCGTTCCTCATTATTCTGTATGAGCAAAAGGTTTTTCGCTGTCGTTTTTTTGATGTTGAATCAAAGTCATTGAGTCCTCTATGTAAGCTGTCTTGCCTCTCCTTCTCCATGCAATCATCGACCATTACCCATACAAAATCATGAACTTGAAGAGAACCTGCACCCGGAAGATCTCCTTCCGGGATCAAAGTGCTCACGATATCCTTTAATAAGGATTCCTGGGTTTCAGTAACCTGAAGGTTGTTTAAGGCAAAACTTATCTTTTCTTTGGAAAATTCACACGAAGGAAGGAGTACCATCCCGCCAGTCAATATACCCAGGTTTCTCAGGGCTTTTCTTCTATCCATATCTATCTTCTTAAATTACTGCATCAGTTATTTCCTTTAGAAGCAGTTTCCAGGGAAGTGTATAAACGATAGGTAGCAATATCACGTTTGCGGTAAATATATAGAAAAAATAAGTCTTAAAAAAGGCAATGAGGCGTCACCAAATATTAATTCACATTGTTCACTTTGCCAGAGCCGGTAATCGATACATTAACTTCGGGAGAGCCTAAATAATTGATATTTCCTGATCCGGTTATAGCACCGGTAAGCTGATTTAAGGCATGCACATTAGCATTACCACTGCCCGAAATAATTACCTCATAAGTTGGTGATTTCATAGAAAAACCATCAAAATCACCTGATCCGGAAATGTTAAGTTTTACAGATTCCAGATCAGTAAAATCTTTTGTACCAATAATGTCACCACTTCCTGTAATGTTGAATATAACTTCCTTTGTACCGCTATTGCCGGCAATTTCGATATCCCCGGAACCACTGATTGCAAAAAGCTGGTTTTCCTGATTGGTGAATTCCTCAACTCTTATTCTGCCGGAACCCGTTAAATTTGAAGCCTTTAGAATCAGGAATCGTTATTTCAATATCCATATCGGCATTGTTATAACAGCCATCTTTTAGTCTGATTTCCCATTCTTTATTTGAGATGCTCGTGTTGAGTTGATCTATAATATTCGGATAACCAGTGACTTTTACTTCTTGTACATCTCCTTGTTTGATGGTGAAATGATCGACACCAAATAAGCTTACTTTATCAAAAGAAGCAAGTGCTATGGTTCGGGTTTCAATAACGCCTTCACCATTTATACAATCGTCATCATTACAGGCCAAAAAGCTTAAAGAAAGGAAAAGAATGGCCATTGAGGGTATATGTAAGAATTTCATAAGTGTTTATTTGGTTACAAATAAGACGCTTATACATGTATATTGTTACTTAGTCAGACATAAAAACTAAGTCAAACATTGAATAATACAAGTGATTGATCTATAAGAATTGCTGCACTTGGCATAAAAGAAATCTCTATGCTCAAGTTTGCCCGACCATGTTTGTATCACAGGCAGAAACTCCCGAAAGTGCTGTTCTTCTATCGGAGCTTTACCAAGGCAGCTTGATATTGTTCCAGGGCCTCCTGATTTCGTCCTTGCCCACAAGCCAGTCTGCATATAGTTCATGGGTTGGTTTTTGAACAACTGGAGGTCCATAACTATAGCTGAGGTCTTGTTCAAGTTCAATGGACTTTTTTAAGTGGATTTCGGTCTGTTCTGTATCATGATCAAGCCAGGCTCTTAGGGCCTTTAGCTGTTCCATCATGATTTCGGTTTCCAAGCAACATAGACGGTGATGTGAGGTATTTCGATTTGCTCCGGAACAAAATGGTGCATCATCGTATCTCACCAGATAAGATTCCTTGTCGTGGTCTTTTTTTAGTTCATCGATAACCGTATCCAGAGAAGCCTTGTCGTCTGCTTTGAAGGCTTTCATTCCTTCGACAAAGCTATATTTCGACCGTGTTGTAAGGTTAAGATCCTTTATATCAACAGGTATATTGGCAATGTCACTGTTCCAATCATCGCTCTCTACTAAATAGGTGCCTTTTAGATATACCATATGCGTCCTTGAATATTTGTTGGGAGCTTCTTTGGTAAATCCTTCCATATCGATGACCAGTTTTTTGGCATCTTGCATTCTTCCTTGCTGAAGGTAACCGTATTCAAGCCAGTGATAAGCATGAAAACCTCTGCCGTTTGGCGCAAGATTCTTCGCGATCATTCTGTTGACACTTGCCTGATAGGAATTTTCATTGCTGCTTACTACCTTGTCCCACATTCCAAGAGCCACATAAATATGTGAAGGCATATGCAAAGCATGACTTGCGTCAGGTGCTACGACCGAATAAGAATCGGCGGCTGTCAAGGCAAGTTTTGCGTGTTCAGGGTCATCATAGGAATGGATCAGGTAGTGCAAGCGCACCCGGATGTTTTGGGTTCTCCTCAGTATGCCGTTAGCAATGTCGGCTCCTTTTCCGTAGGTCTTGTCATCACGTCCATCGGCACAGAACCCAAAAGTGACAAGGCATAAAAGGCCGCTACTTCATGGTTGTCGGGATACTTTTTGTTTAGTCGAGACATAAATCTGCGTAATTTTTATCTCTTTGGACTTTTCAAGAATCTGATTCATAAAGGATTTGAATTCCCTCGATAAAGTCATTTTCGAGTTCAGTGATATTTGCTGCTGCGTTGCTGATTTTTTAATTTTTGTATGGCTTCCATTCCCTTGTCATAATCCTGTTCTGACCACAGGCATGGTTGTAGGTCATTGCCTCTCCCCAATAAGACATCAGCATGTAGGGATCTGTTTTTTGGGCCTCCTAGGAAGGCCTCCCTGAATCGGCGTATTCAAAACTGTGTAGGAGCAAGCAAGTCCTTTTTCAAAATGAGGGATGGCATCATCACTTCCGTGACCTCAATATTTACAATTCCAAGGTAAGTCTTTTCAGGTTTTTCCTTTTTGCAGGAGGCTAAAACGATCAAGATGAGAAATAATATTTTTTTCATGACTGTATATTTTTTTGTGAACATAGTAGTATATAGTTTCGATGGTGCCTTCACAAGGCTGAAAATAATCATGATTTATTGAATTTAATAACAAGATGCTTCAAGATAAACATAAGACCAAAAGACAAGACACATACGATGAAACCCTTCCCCTTTAGATAATTTTCAAAATATGTGTACTTGTCGACTGTTTGGAATCTATGTCCAAGTTGCTGTCTTCAAAAGAAATATTGATTTGAAGCTTGCTGCTTATAGTTTATTTCGAATTCATTTTTATTTGCTAGCAATTATGGCACTGGCAGGACCCGTTAGAGGCATGATGCTTATTTTCTTAAATCCGGCTTCCCTTGCCCATTCTTCGAAGTCAGTTAAGGTATAATCACTGCCTTCATCGGTTTCAATGAGCATGTTAAGCGACATCATAAGGCCAAATGCATTTTTGCTTCTATCGTTGTCAATTATGTTTTCAATCACCACTAATGTGCCATTGTCAGGGAGGGCATCATATGCCTTTTGAACAAGCATTTTTTTGTCTTTAGGTCCCCAGTCATGTAAAACGTTGCTCATGGTGATCAGCTGTGCTTTTGGAAGGTCATCTTTAAAAAAGTCACCGGCAACAGCCTTAATTCTATCGTCGAGCCCTAAGGCTTTAAAATTACTTTCGGCAATGGGGGCTACTGGCAGGAAGATCAAAAGAAAGACTACTTGATATGCTTATTGTTTTTAGCAATATGAACGGATAAATTTCCCCCGTGAGCCACCAATGTCGCAATGGGAATTAAAACCGGAGAAGTCAAAATTCCTGGCAAAAAAATCGAAATTACCTGCCTGAACACCTCCCATGGCGTGTAAAAATTCTCTTAACCTGTTCTCATCCGAATATATCGCTTCGAATAAAGGAGCTTCACCCGATTTGCTTTCATTTTGAGCCTTTCCTGTTTTAAGAGCTTCTTCCAGATTATTCCAAAATGGGTACAAACGGTTATTTGACATTTCAAGAATACCCCCAATATAAGTCAGGTTTGTTTTTATCAAGGAACAAATTGACGTCCGGCATATTACTGTAGTTCGAATTTTCTTTGAGACCGCTTCGTTGCAAAAATCCGAGAGCAACAAGCGTATCGAGGAAGTCGTATAAAGATCTCTGTGAAGACCAAGTAGCTGTTGAATTTGTTGACCTGATTTTTCTCCTGTCGCAAGATGTGTAAAAAGTTCATATTGACAGCTGTTAGGAGTGTTTTGGAGGCCCAGAAGCCCATACCAATTTGCATAATTTTTGAAGGATCAGTTTGATTCATTCTTTGTTAATTTTCTGAAGATGCATATTCTAATTTATTTAGTTCTTCCTTTAGTTTTGCGGTATCCCAAAAACCATATTCTTCTATTACTTTTCCGTTTTTAAACTGAATAGTCAGGTGAACGGGGATAATAATTTCCTTAGAATTGGCTTTTAACGTCCCTTTCCAGATTCCCCAGAAGTTGACCCAGGTTCTTCCTCTGTCATCTATAATTTGTTCCATGGTGATATCTTTTTTATCAAATGAATAATCAGATAAATTGGAGATCAGCTCCTGATGTCGCATTTTTACGGTTTCAGGACCTACTCCTTCCAACCAGGTGTTTTGGAAGATTTTTGCAGAATCAGCATATTGTTTGGACCATTCCTCCCAGTTGGCACTTTCATAATCTGAAAGCCCTTTTGTAAGCATATCAATTTCTATTGAAGCAGTTTTGAATCTTTCCGGATGGTTGTTTTGGCACGAAATTAAAGAGCATTAATGCGCTTGCCAGTAAGATTGCTTTTCTCATTATATTAAATTAAAAGGTTTGATCAGTTTAAATATTATTTGGCTGGTACATATCCAAGATCTTCCCTCATCCAACCTCTTTTTTCATCCATTTTCCAGGTATACTTACTCAGTTCCTTTAGTAATGGATCAAGAGTCATCTTTCATAAGTGTCCAGTTTTCCTCACCTATCTGGGCACTTTTTAGACTATTTTCAGCAGCAACTGCAATCATGTAATATGAACCCATTACCCCAAAACCACTTTTATAAACCCTGTAATTTAATTTTGAATTGTGTTTTTCAAATGCAGTCTTCATTTTTTTTAGGGTATCTACAAATCCCTTATCGTTTTCAGGGGTAACATAATTATAATAAAGCGTTCTGTAGTTTTGACCTTCTATGGTTTGAGAAACGCCACCTGGCATATAGGACAGGTTCTTATGAAGATACACTACATAGTCACCGTGTTCGTCATAAGTTGGATTAAATCGTTCAAATGAGGCAGCTCATTTTATCGGCACCCCATTTTTTCGGAAAGTGTTTTAAATCCGTTTTCATCCAAACTGGCCATGTTATCAATGGGAGTTACGTATAAATAGGAATTATCATTTAAGCCATGGTCAGCCAATGGTTTCTTGAATGTTATGCTCTTTGCAAACGGCAACGAGGTCCTTGGAATCTGCTCGTATTCATCAGTCATTCTTGGTTTTACACGATCTTCATGGATCCAGTATGCTTGGTTGCACTTCATCCTCTTGGGAAGAAATAATAGAGGCATGAGTAACATTGTAATCGTTAAAAGGGAAAGTTTTAATAGTTTCATAATTATTTGTTTTGGTTATTAATTGATTTTATTTATTCAATTTTTGGCATGCTTAGGGTATAGCCTAATTGCTGCATGAGAGATAGTTCATTATAGTCAGATGTTTTCATAAATGATCTTTCCTTCTTCATTGAGATCTAGCCTCGTAATTCCACTCACTTTAACCTTTTGTCCTGTGGCAGGATGATCACTAAATTCACCCGTATTTGTTGCGGTTATCGTCCAATTCATAAATACCTTATCTGCAGCTGCCATGATATATTCAATATTCATTTGAAGGTCAGGGAAAGATGCAAAAAGGATATTTATGTTAGCTTTATATTCAGCATAGTTAACAGCTAAATCGATATTATTAACTTTTCTTATGAATGTGCTGGAAAAGAAAACCTCCAGACTATCCAAATCTTTTTTGTTCCAAATCGTATCCACATAGGCCTCGATCGTGTTTTTATTCTGTTCTTCAATTTCTTTTTTTTTGTCTACAGTAGTTACACGCCCCAAGAGCAAAAAGAAAAAGACGATACAATTTGACTTCGACATTTTAGTGATTTACATGTACTTTATACATATTTATTTGCCCCAAGTTAATTTTCTTTTACCCATTGAAACAAGTCATATAGGACAAACGATTCTTTTTCTTATCCGAATAGCTGTATTTATTTATCGAGCGTCTTTGTATTTTAATTTGTAACTTTCTGCAAACAATGAACAAACTCAAAAAGACAAACTCAGCAGCTTATAGGATTTTTTTTGAGCTATTAGAAAAAACCATTATTTAGTGGGTCGAAATTTTAATCACCTCACATGCAAAAGCAATCATTTATAACGACGATGTTACTTATTTTTTGGTTGTTCTGTTTTGAGCTTGTTTTTGCACAGGACTTCATTGATCCGGAAAGGCAAAATCCCTATTCCAGAATTTTTGTGGACACTGATAATTTTGACGATTCTTACCTTCAAGAACTGGAACTGAATTATTCGAAAATCCCTATTGACAGTCTTAAATTTGCTGCGTTAAATGACTTGGCTTACTACACGCACACACGAGATCTAAAACGATCTTTAGAATTGACAAGAATTGGATTAGCAATGACTCGAGAAAAAGGATACGCTTTGGGAAGGCAGATTTCAAATTACAGAAGGGGCCATTTTGCTTAGAATGGAACAACTAGATACCGCTCTAACAGTTCTAGAGTCTGCAAGATCAAGGTAAGAAACAGGATTTGCCCATGTTATTTACGCAGCTTGGTTATGTTTTTGAAAGGAACGGAGATATTATGACTGCCGCTGATTATGCCTTGAGAGCTCAAAATCTTGGAATAGCGCTAAATGACAAAAAAGCAATTGCTTTGTCTTATAGTGATCTGAGTAATCTTTATTGGAAATTTTTAGATTTTGAAAAGGGTCTGGAATTGGGTTTGTTATCACTAAGTTATTTTGAAGAGCGTAATTTAAA
>CAVQSO010000015.1:0-190000 GCA_963715975.1 uncultured Flavobacteriaceae bacterium
GGATTAATTAAAAATCCATAACTCCATATATTTTAGTATTTTAAACACTTTTAGCCGTATGCTGTTCACCGAATTGCACACTAAAGTCATAAAGAACTAGTTAAAAACAAAACTTATTTGTCTTTACTATCATAAAGATACAAATTAATATGAATTCTTTACTTTAGATGCGTCTGAAAAACGAGAAGGTTACAAAAACCAGAAGGTTACGCTAGTTATTGAGGTTTTCCACCCACCTTTCTACCCACCTTATGGAAGTTTATAATTAATTTTCCAATGACCTCCTTTAGCACTACCAATTCTTTCTATAAGACCTAAATCTTTAAGAGTATCAAGATTATTATCAATAGCAGTAGCACTTAATCCAACTTCTTCTTCAAGTTCTCTTTTGGTAACTTTGCTATTTTCATGAATAGCTTTAATAATATTAACTCTATTATCAGTAAGATTATCTACCCACTTATCTACCCACCTATTAAAATTAAAAGGTCTTCTTACTGTTACAGTAAATATACCTTCAGTATTAAATTCAGGTTCTGTTAAATCTGCTTCAATCATTAAATCTTTCATTCTTCCAATACCTGAACCCACTTGTTCGACCATTCTAATTCTTTCAAATAGACCAAATATTAAAGGGTTTCTACTTAAACTTCTTTTCCCAAATTCATTTTTAGGAATACCACTAATTAAACCACCGGGATTTGAAATCTCAACTCTATCATTAAATACTTCAATAGTAATACGAGCTCCTTTATCATAATAATCTCTATGAGCTAAAGTATTTATTATAGCTTCTTTGAAAACAGTTTCAAGTTTCTTTCAATTTCTATTGCCTTTAAAAATATTCAATGGGAAAATATTAGGTGAGGAATTGGACAAAGCTATTATTATATACAACAATATTAGGCCTCAATATGGTCTTAGAGGAAATACACCTGAAGAAGCATATCAAGGAAATGTTCTGAATTTTGAACAATATAAATCACAATTTTTAGAACATAAAAAACTACGAATTTTACACAACAAAAAGAATAAATGTAAAATCTGTCTTCCGGATTGATAGAAATCTTTCAATTGATCTCTACAAATAATTAATCCTCTAAATTAGAATTAATAAACACCTGTTTTTTCTAGATTCCCTTATAAGGGACAAGTTTTACTAAAAAACTCATGGAAATAGCATAGCACCAAATGGCTTCATACCATCTGGATCAACAAAGAAAATAGGGCTATTAAACGCATAATTATACGGAGAATGTCTTCTCATTTGCTCAGCCAAAGGATCTAAATTCATCCATCTACCCAAAGCAGGATCATAATTCCTTGCTGTAAAATCATACCAATCCAAGCTTGTTGACCCTACCAAATCATCTTGGTATTCTTTCCCTCCAAACATATATTTATGATGTGCAGTATGATTCGTTCCCTCATTATACCCTTTGTGTTTTAAACCAAATGGATAATAATTATGCTCTTCAACAATTTCACTAGCTGCAATTAAACCATTATCGTTCGCATCCATGAAAGACAATCGTATATTCCCCAAATGATCCTTATACTGATATACATAATCAAAAGCAGTTCCACTTGGTTCAACATATCCTTCAGAGGTATTAAAGAACTTTAAATCTTCATTCCCTGAAGCCCCTTCATACAAATAATTTCCTGCATACAATGTCGTATTACCAGGCCTCAATATGGTCTTAAAGGAAATACCCCTGAAGAAGCATATCAAGGAAATGCTCTAAATTTTGAACAATTTAAATCACATTTTGCAGAACATAAAAAGCTACGAATTTTACACAACAAAAAGAATAAATGTAAAATCTGCCTTCCAAATTGACAGTAATTATTCCATGATCTTTACAATTAATTAATCTTCTAATATAGTATTGAAAAAACAAATACTTTTTATAGATTCCCTTATAAGGGACAAGATTTAGTAAAAAACTCATGGAAATAGCATTGCGTTTCTATCTAAACGTAAATTAAAATCTACGCTGAAAACCGTACTCCAAGAAATGGAATAAAAAAACAGCAACCAAGTTGGCTGCTGTTTGAAGTATATATCACGGATTATCATTAACTGGAAGCTACCCAAGGAATAAATTTTACTTTTGAATAATCTAGTTCAATCCATGGGAATTTAAACTTATAAATATGGTTTTCTGAAAATACTTTTTTTCTATTATCTTCAATACCACTATATTCAATAACCTTTTTAAATACTTTATTTTTTTTACTCTTAAATTTTTCTAAAGCTACTTCATTTGTTAAAATCTCCTCTATAAATTTTTTTAAATAAATAGTATCATTAATGTTTTTAAGATATTCATCAATTATTTCAAATTCCTCTAAAAAGAATGAAACTCTGTCCTCATTTAACCAAAAGCAAATTTGAAACTCGGGTTTTTTATCCGCCGTATATTTTAGTACTATGAAGGAATCATCAAATATTAACTCAGGTTTTGTTCCAATACTTGTTTCAATAAACAAATAAACGTCTTTATAGAGCTCATTTTCTCGTAATTCATTAATTTTGCTCATGCTTTTAATCGTTATGGCTTCCATTTTGGAAAATGAATATGACCTCCTTTAAAACTTCTTAACTTCACATTAATGTTTTTTAAATAATTTGGCACTTTATTTAAATATTTTGGATGAGATCCCCATGCAAGTCGAATATTTGTACCCTTAATAGCAGGATTATAGCCCGAACCTAATCTCCACCAACTACCTTTATTCAACCATGAAGAATTATTTATAACAAAATTCGCACTTGAAGATCTTAAGCTAACATTCCCAAGTGTTCTTATAGCCGGTAAAAATATCGCTAAGGTTGTAAGGTTATCTTCATTAATCCTACCGCTAGCCATTTGTATTAGCTTTGTATTATTAGCATTCTTTAAACTATTGGCATAAGAAATTAAAAACTTGAAAACCCATCAACAGTATTTCTAGATGCTACAAAAGAAATATATTGATCGTAACTACCACTATATTGCATAGAACCATCGTGATTAGCATTCCATCCACCCATAGATTTCGCTAAACTGATAGCAACAGGTTCTAATATATCTGCATAATCCTCTGTAGACTTCCAACCTGAGGTTGAACCATTCACACCTCCAGCGTGATAATATTCTTTCCTACTCTTATGAGCTGCCATTCCTCCTCTTGGTATACCTACCATTTCTGGTCTAGTCGCCCCTTCTTTCGGACAATCATCACAATCCACTGACCTTCCATTGCTTCCTGAAAAAGTTCCATCCCCACTATTTGTCCATGTAGTACTATCTCCTGTTGAATTCTTTATAATATCATTTATTAGATTTGTTGCATCAGCTCCAGATGGATCAGCCCAAAACACAGGATTATTGTCAAAAGCAGTATATGTACTCATAGAATGATGTGTCACAGGGTCAATAGAAGTAAATCTTGCAATCGCTGGGTCATAACTTCTAAAATCCATTTCATATAAACCAGTATTGTCTTCATATTCAATACCATTATATTTAAACTTTTGTGCAGTACTATTCCCACCTGTGATTGAGTAACATCATTATACCCTTTATGTTTTAAGCCAAATGGATAGTAGTTTATGCGTTTTTTTTAATCAGACACCCATTTTTCAGACGGTTATCTCCAAAAATTTATTTAAAAGAACGTTTTTAACAGTTACCAATATACGGATTGTTGATTAATTCCACGCCAGTAAAACCCAGTTTTCTCGTACCTCAAAACCCTCTGTTTTTTACTGGCTTCCTTTCCCTCGGTATGTTACATAAAACGGGTTATAGTACTTCCTCGCACCATCAATGGCGTAGCTATAACCAGTTTTATGTAAAATACTCCCTTTCGCCTGACTTCCGACGCTCACAGCGGAACTGAACATTGAACTTTTGAACTATAAAGCTGAACGCACTATCGTTTGTCTCATTTTAAAAGCTGATGCAACCCAACCGCATTTCCAACCTCTGTTACATCAACTTTTAAAACGTTTTCAGAGGAAGCAAACGTTTTAAAAAGATGAAGATTTAGGCGGTGGATTTTTTGAGCGTTGGCAATCTTCAGCTTTTTAAAATGATAGAGGTTTTGCGACGATTGAGCAAAATAATTAACGTTTCGTAGTGCGCTGGCAGTAGCGTTGGCAAAAAGCGTGGGCAGAGCGGATATTTTACATAATTTACATTATAACGACAGTTTTTTATCTTCTAAAATAACAACACTAAAAACTGTGCGCAGCGGACTTATAATGCCAATTATGTAAACATAGCTTTGGGTAAGTTTTTATGCATAGGTTTTCCGTTGGCGTAGCTCTTTGCTTTTTTCAAGCAATGTGCTACAAGTGCGTTGGCGCATAAAAACTTACATTGCACTGGCGAGCGGAACAAAACAAAAAACAGAGGATTTTGAGGAACGATAAAACTGGGTTTTGTTTTGTGGGGGATTTATTGGTCATTCTGCTTGTAGCCTATCTTTGCTCGTGGCTTACTTTCTTCTTTAATAAACTTTTTCAGGTAGTTAAAAATAGTTAGTATTTGTTCATCTTGATTTGCCACTTTTTCTTCTATTTCATTGAGTTTTAACAATACATCTTTATCCAACAAAAGAAGCTTTCTAATTTTTACAAACGTATCTATTATTACGATGTTTACTTTCTCTGCTTGTTTGCTTCTTAAAATGCTCGATAGCATTAATATTCCGTGTTCTGTAAAGGCGTAAGGTGGATATTTTGAGTGTTGTCCTCTCTTTAAGGTCACAAAATGTGACCTTAAAGCTTTATATTCTTCTTGTGTGAGCTTGAACATATAACGTTCAGGAAAACGAGTTAGGTTCCTTTTAACTTGTTGGTTTAGCACTTTTGTTTCTACGCCATAAAGTTCTGCTAAGTCAGAAGATATCATAACTTTTTCTCCTCGTATTTCATATATTTTACTAGTTATTATTTCTTCTGGAACTAATTTATTTTCGCTCATTTATGATTAATGTTTTAAGTGTGTAAAAGTACATTTTATAACCTTTAAATTCTAACAATGTTACCTTAAAGATTTTGGTATCACAAATTGTGATATCAAGATTTAAGGAACCAATTTGGCACCTTTAATCTTGTGGTCGCATTTTGCGACTTCAAGATATCGGATGGAAGTTGTTGACGATTTCGTGCAAGTTTTCCAAGTCATCTTGTAAATATCTTTCGGTTGAACTGATGTAACGATGTCCTGCTAAATATTGAACCTTTCGTAAGTTATATTGTCCTAACCAATTCGTAATTACTGATGCTCTAATCTGCTTTATATTTTCTGCTTTTTGATTGTATTTCTTTAGCTTTTTAAAGATTTGATAGACGATTGCATTAAAACGAGCATTGGTATTAAAAAGCTGTTCGCTGTGGTTTACAATCTTATTTTGGATTATTGGCCGAACTTCGTTCGCATATTCCATAAATTCCATTATTTGCCAAGGTTTCAACTCTAATTCCCTGGCGTTACTTCGTTTGGTACTTGGAACATAGATTTTACCTTTTGAGAGTTGTAGATGTTCTATTTTTAAGTTGCCTAAATCTGTTGTGTTTAAGCCTTGATAAACAACTAAACCAATAATTACTTTGGCTCTTTTTAGTGTGTATTTGTGATATTCCTCTTGGTATTTATCAGTTTCAAAACTATAATATAAATCTTCCAGTTCTTCGGCTTCCAGTAAGTTGTAATTGATGTTTCTTTTTACGCCTTTTATGGTTGTATTTTCTATTGGATTATCAACTCTACAAGCTTCATCAATCAAGTAATCAAAATATATTTTAACGCTTCGTAATCTGTGATTGATTGTCTTTTTAGTTGTGCCTTTTCGAGTGAGATATTTAATGTATTTCAAGCATTTTTTATAATCGATTTCGATTGCTGTTGTACTATTTCTGTTGCACCATTTTATAAAGTTCTGTGTTTCTTTAGTATGTAAATTTACTGTCGATTCACTATAATTCTGTTCTTCTAAATACTCTTTAAACGGTTTCATTTTCAAGTGTTTTAAGTAAGTGTGTATAGATTTGGGTAGATTCTAAACTACTGTGTCCTAAAAAGGTTTTGATGCTTTCTAAAGGCACTTCTTTTTGTAAAAGATGTGTTGCTATCGAGTGTCTTAAAATGTGAAGCGTGATTTTTTTATCAATGATATTTTTATTCTCCGTAGTTTCTACAATCACTTTTAATCGGTTTGCAAAACTCATTCCTTGCATTCGTGTTCCGTGATGATTGATAAACAACGCTTCGCTTTCTTTGGCTTGGTAAAATTCTGGTCGAGCTTCGTAGATGTAATCTTCCAATATCTCGGCATTTCTGCGATTGATTGGAACATACCTTTCTTTGTAGTTTTTTCCTTTTCTAACAAACACTCTTTCCTTATCAAAAAGGATGTCGCTGATGTCAAGATGTACCGCTTCATTTCTTCGTAATCCACAACTGTACAAGATTGCTAAAATGGCTTTATCCCTTAATCTAAATCTGCTTTCACTATGACTAAATTCTGTTGCTTTAAATAACTGTTTTGCTTCTTCTTGCGTGAGTATATTTAACTTTTCTTCGGTTGGATTGGTTTCGTTTTTTAAGTGAACATTAAAGTCTTTATAGTTGTGGTTTTGTAAATATTCCTTGAACTTTTTTAATGCCTGTTGGTGCTTGTTGAGATAGCTTTTACTTAGACTTCCGTTACGTCTTTCGTTGGCTCTTTCTTTGAGTTCGTTGTAATACTCTTTTATCGTTTTTGGTGTGATTTGGTTTAGTCTTGTAATGTGGTTTTGCTCTGCGTAGTAAAAGAACTCTTGTAAGTGGATTGGTAATTGATAAACTGTACTTTCTGCATAACCGAGGATGTCCAACCATTCTTTATAATTGGTAACGAACATTTTAAATACATCATTCTGTAGCTTTAATTTTTTCATAGCGGTTGCATTTTTTGGGTTTTGTGGAACACACTATTTAACTTCCTGTTTCTGTTGTGGTTAGCTGTTCCACTCTGGTAGTGGAACGCTTTGGAACATTGGAACGCTCTATTTTGGCAATACAGTTTTGCAATGCTTGTGCGATAGCTTCTTCCAGTTCCTTGTATTCATTGGGATTGGTTACTTCGTAACGGTTTAGATTTTCGCCTTTCCTCTTTACTTTTTTGATGTAATAATTATCCATTAATTGCTGATGATATCGCCATTGTGTAGTTTTCTTAACCTTTAATTTTCTGCGTATTTCTAATGCTGTAAATGTGGTTTCATTTTCTGTTATTAGATACTTCTTTAAGCTTTCCAAATAGTTTCGTGTTGCTCCATTTATGGTATCTGATTTTCGCAATAACACTTCTATGATAAGTTCGTTAGCTTCCTGTATATCTTCAATTGTGGTTTCTATAAATTCTTCTCCTGTTTCCTTGTCGTACTGCTTTTCTCGTTGGTATTGCTTGTAAAATGTAATCGCTTCAATGAACTTTAAATAATGGCTGTTGGTTCTTCTCGGTTTAAAAACTGACTTTGGTAACTGTAGATATTCTGCAAAAGGATTGATAACCTTAATTGGCTTTAATAATCGTTGTACATTTTTTAGTAATTCTCTCGATTTATATTCTTGTTCTTCATTTACTTTTCCTGCACTAATCAACCTTTGATAATCCATTATTTTTTGGTCTTGTTCCTCACTTTCATCAATGTAAAGTAGGAAGCTACGGTTTGCATTATCCTCGTAGATATATTCCTGTGTAGTTGCTCCTGCAATACAAACTGGTCCTTCAACTATCAGTTCTATGGTTTTGGTATTTCCGTTTTTATCCTTGTGTACCACACGTTTTTTAATCGTCTTTTTACTGGCAAGCTCTCGTATCACATACAATACCGAAGCTGCTCCGTCTAAATCTTCAATAACTATAATCTTATGGCTTAATTCAGTTCGTGCAAAATAGTAGAGTGCGTTTGCTGATAGGTTGGTAACTTCAATAACATCTTCTTCCGGTATCAATGCAGATATAGAACTTTGTAAATGTGTTTTACCAACTCCAGAACTTCCCAAGCTGATGCAATGCAAAGGATTATTCGTTTTTCTACTCGTAAAGATTAGATACATTGTTTGTCTGTTGTGTTCTTCTCCGATTACTCCAGACTTTCCAATGAGGTCATTAGTTCGCTTTAATAGATTTGGTTTCTTTAAAAATGCAATGGCTTGTTTTTCTTCTGTTCCTGTGAGTTCCTTAAAATAGGGTTGGTGCTGTTTCTCATATTCATTTATCAATAAAAAACGGTAATTCTCTAATTCTTTGGTAAGTTCTTGCAATGTTCTACGTGCTACACTTGTTCCTATTTCCAAGCGTTCCGCAATCTTTCGCGTAAACTTCTCTACTTGATTGTCATTGTACAAGTCGATGTTATGCCTTAAAATATTATGCTGTTTTGGTTTCTGTATGCTTATCGTTACTCGTAAACTCTCTAATTTATTGGTCTTTAAGCCTCCTAAAATGTGGATTTCAAGATGTTTTGTAGTGTATTCGTAGTTGTTTGGGTTAGATGTATCAAGCGTTGCCATTATTATTTGACTAATTAGTTATACGTCAAAAGTAAATAATTATTACTAATATATCATATATTAATCAATTATAATTTACCAATATTGCTTAATACGTTATTAAATAGTAGTTTTGTTGATATTTAAGTATTATGATTTCACTTGGACAGACATTAAAAAAGGTAAGAGAAGCTAAAGGATTATCACAAAAAGAAGTAGCTGGACTTATTGATATGGCTCAAGCGCAATATTCGCGTATTGAGAGTGGTAAAACAGACCCTTCTTTTTCTGTGGTTGTTAGGATTTCCAACGCTTTAGGGTTTTCGCTTTCTGAACTGTTTAAAGCCGATGATGTTTTTACAGACGTAAATACTTATGATAAAACTTTGATGGAAAAATTGAGGTTTCTTGATTCTCTCGATGATGCAGAGAAAAAATCTATCTATACGTTGATTGATTCGCTTATTTCTAAAAAGAAGTTAAAGGATAATTTATCTAATCTTATTGCTTCCTAAAGAGCATAAAAAACCACTCCGAAGAGTGGTCTTTGTTTATTTTCTAATTATTGTAGCTATTGCTTTATCAAATTCTTCTTTCCGTTCTTTTGGTACGTTAAGATAACCTACAACAATATCGTTTAAAATATTCTCTTTCCAATATTTATCATCTTTTTGCACTCCATACATATAGACAGAATCTTTTAAACTTTTTCTATTTATTGACGTTATACCTTCATTCAATTTATTATCTCCATTTAAGGTAGAACCACCTAAAACATTGTCTGTAATATAAATCTTTATAGAGTTATCATATTTATAAACTACCTCTTTATATTCAGGATTCAAATCTTCCTTATCTACTAAAAAACCTTTAGGAATAGACATCTTATAAGTCCTTTTTTCAAAAGGGTTATCTAAAGAGGATGTTTGGAATTTAGAAGTATATGTTACATTTTTAAAACCTTTAATTTTATTGGTAGCACAACTTATAATCAAACAACTCAAAATTAAAATTTTTACTGTTTTCTTCATTATCTAATTTTTTAAAACTTCAATTGATGGTGGTGTAATATTTAATGGATTTCCTTGTGGTGCTAAAATAGTACTACCTTTTGAATATTGATATCTTAAAGAACGATTCCCAAAAGTGTTTGTACTTCTTAATTGATTACCAAAATAAACTGCTCTTGCCTCCATTCTTAATGTACCTCCTGATAAAATCCTATAATCTAAATTACCATTATTAGCATCGTATGCGTGAAGCATTTCGTGACCTAAAGAAATAGAAGTATTAATAGAGTTTGTTCCATTTTTAGTTATATAGGAACTTGTATCTGACGGATTCCAATAAATTGTTCCGCCTGTACCAATTGTAGTGCTTAAAGGCCCATTTCCAACAGGTGGCTTACCATCTATTTGCCCTTGATAATATGCTGCATCATTAATATTTATATTAGGACTTTCTCCTGGTTGATTTGCACCAAACCTATTTCCACCTCTTTGAATAGTAAAATTGTTTTCAGACCCTTGTAAAGTAGATACAACATCTGTTCCTGCTTCTCCTTCAGCTTGAGATATTTGACCTAAAGCTTTAGTCGCAGATTTTAGGAACGAATTTGTAATTCTAATAGAACCATCTCTTTTAACCCTAACTCCTCTACCTTCATACCTACTGCCATCAGCGTTTAAAAGTTGCCCATCTTGATATAATGCTCTATTCTCATTATTTCTGCCAAATGAAATCCAAAGACTATCTCCAGCAACTTCAACAAACCTTATTGGGTTATTTTTTGTGAAGCCATAAGGCGAGTGACTTTCATATTTCTCAGCAAACCTATCAATCTTATTAAATCGTGCAATCGCTGGGTCGTAATCTCTCCATTGGTAAGCTAAAGTATTTTTTCCTAACTCTTCTTCGAGTTCTTGACCTTGGAACGTCTGATAGTTGTTCTCCGTACCGTTTATCACATTATTGTATCCTTTATGTTCAAGCCCAAAAGGATAGTAGTTGCTTTCTTCAATTAATTCGGATGTCAAGGGATCAGTTGTGACATCAATATCCCCATCGCCATTCTTGTCTGAATAGGTCATTCGTACGTTCCCTAAGTGGTCTTTATATTGATATACATAGTCAAATGATGATCCATTTGAATCCACATATCCTTCAGTTTGATTAAAGAATTGTAAGTCTCCATTCTCATAAACGAAATTGCCTGCATAATCCGTAGAAATGGTAACACCTGTATCAGTCACTTTCTTTTTCTGTTTTATTCCAGTAGCATCGTAAATGTATTCAATTTTGTTTGATGCACCAAAGTTAATTAGCGTTGGTAGATTCAGATGATTATAACTAATGCTTGTTATTCCCTTGTTTAAATCTTCTGTCATGTTTCCATTAGTATCCTACCTACTGCAAAAAATAAAAAATTGGGCTATTTTCTTTCGGTTGAACACTCCAAAAAATCTAAACTTTTATGTTAAAGAACGTATTGTTATCGACCTCTAATATAAAAAAATAGATTGATTCCCACGCAAGTAATATCCAGTATTTTCGTGCCTCAAAAACCTCTGTATATTCCTTGCTTCCTTTGCCACGATATTCTACATAATTGGCATTATAATACAAGTTCAAGCGTTTATATTTGATTGGTTTCTCTCTTGTAAGTTATAATGTAAATTATGTAAAATACTTCCGCTTCACGCCTTTCTTCCGACGCTCGCTTCTGAACTTCGATTTATATTTCCGCTTCTATTTGATAAGATTATGAAGAACAAGTCATTTTAATAAGTATCGGAACTCCATCAGCTTCACCAACCTCTGTTCCGATACTTATTAAAACGGATTTTGTGTCCACACGCACACATCTTGAATGATAGATTTATAAGAGGATATTTCCATTGTAAAACGTTTTAAAAACAGATGATTTAGAGGTTGATAATGTGGCAGAGAATCATCTGTTTTTAAAATGATAGCCTAAATGGCGATTGAATGTCGCATCCGAGTGAGGAGCGTGGGAAGTGCGGCAATTTTACATAATAGCAGTTATAACGACTATTTTTAAACCACTAAAATAATCCGTCTAAAAATTGTGCGAAGCGAACTTATAACTACTATTATGTTACTTTGCTTGGGGTAAGTTTTTATGCATTAGATTTCTGTTGGCGTAGCTCTTTGCTTTTTTCAAGCAATGTGCTACAAGTGCGTTGGCGCATAAAAACTTACATTGTGGTGGCGAGCGGAACAAAACAAAAAACAGAAGATTTTGAGGAACGATAAAACTGGGTTTTGTTTTGTGTGGACTTTAACTAATCGGATGGAAGTTGTTGACGATTTCGTGCAGATTTTCCAAGTCGTCTTGTACATACTTTTCGGTTGAACTTATATAACGATGTCCTGCTAAATATTGAACTTGTCGTAAGTTGTATTTTGATAACCAATTCACGATTAGACTTGACCGTATTTGTGAGTGACTAATAACTTTGTGATTGTACAATTTTAGGTTTCGTATAATTCTATGCGTGATACTATACATTTGATTGATAGTTCCAAAAATAAACTGTTCTGTGTTACTTGTAGTCATACGTTTAAACAAATAAGGTCTTTGCGTATTCATATAATTCATCAAGTCTATTATTTGTAAAGGTTGCAATTTCATCGTTCTTGCATTACTTCGTCGTGTACTTGGGATGTCTATTTTTCCTTTACTTAATTGCAAGTATTCTTCTTGTAAATGATAGAGTTCTATAGCTGTGATTCCTTGAAAAACCATTAAGCCCAACACAACTTTATCTCTTAATTTGGTGGCTTTAAAAAACGTATCGTAATGCTCAATATCATAACTGTAATATAAATCCTCTAATTCTTCTTCGCTCAATAAATTACTAATCACTTTGATACGTTTGCCTCTTATGGCCATATCATCTGCGGGATTGTCTGTAAGCTCTCCTTTATCTATCAAATAATCGTAATACAACTTAACTGCTCTTAATTCATTATTGGTTGATGCTCTTTCATATTTCTTTTCTGTTTGTAGGTATTTGGCATATTTCAATAAGCTACTATAATCTAATTCGTGTTCTACAATTCCGTAATGTTTTAACCAAGATTTAAAACGTCTAATACGTAATTTGTGAACTATAATTGTGCTTTGGCTATACTGATTTTTTAATAGATATTCTTGGTAACTCATTATATATCTTGTTTGATTAAGTGTGTATAAACTTGTGTAGATTCCAGAGAACTATGTCCTAAAAATTGACTGACGGCTTCTATTGGCACGCCTTGTTCGAGTAAATGTGTAGCAATACTGTGTCGTAATTTGTGTGGTGTAATTCGTTTTTCTGTAATCTCATTATCATTTGCAGCTTTGATAATGGCACGTAAGCGTAACTTAAAACTTTGTCCGCCCATTCTGCTACCTTGTGAGTTCACAAACAGAGCTTCGTTTTGATTGGCTTTGTAAAACTCTGGTCGTCCATCATAAATATAATCTTCAAGTACTCGTAAGTTATAATGATTGATTGGCACAAAACGTTCTTTATCATTCTTTGTTTTTCTAACTAAAATCCGCTCCTTATCAAAAAGTACGTCGTTCAGATTCAAGTGTACCGCTTCATTTCTGCGTAATCCACAACTATATAAAACAGTTAAAATAGCTTTATCTCGTAGTGTAAATCGTTGTAATGGACTTGTATATTCTGTTGCTTTAAATAACTCTTTGATTTCGTATTGAGTAACAATATCGGTTTCGGTTAACTTGTCTTTTTTCTCAAAACGCAAGTGTATAGATAGGCTTTTAGCATTATGTTTTTTTAAGTATTCATTAAAGCGTTTGAGCGAACTTATATGATTGTTCAATGATGGATTACTTAATGCTCCTCCATAATTCTCATTAGGTCGTTGCTTTAAATATTGATAGTATTCTGTAATGCCTTTCCGTGTAATTGTAGTAATATTTGTGTGTCCGTTTTGCTCCAACCAATAAAAAAACTCTTGTAAAAAAATAGGCGAGTATTTTACAATGCCTTTACTATAACCCAATATATCTAACCATTCTTTAAAAGAGATTAGTAAAGCTTTGTAGCTTCTGTTTTTTAGTTTTAATTTTTTCACTCGGTTGCATTTTTTAGATTTTGTGGCGAGTTGACCTTAATTAACTAGCTTTCTTTGTTTTAACCTCGCCATTTTGTTGGTGGCGACTTTGTGGCGATGTGGCGAGTTCTATTTGTGTGATACAGTTTTGTAATGCATTATTTATTTGCTCTTTAAGAATATTATATTCATCAATATCCACGACTTCAAAACAGTAGCTTTTAGTTTTAGACTTCACTCTTTGGATATAATTTTCGGCTAATAATTGTTTGTTGTAGCGTCTTAAAGTAGTTTCCTTTATGCGTAAGTTTCTGCGGATTTCAGCATTTGTAAATGTGGTTTGACTATTCTTTTTTAAATAATCCTTTAAGCTTTCTAAATGGTTTCGTGTTGCTCCTGTAATGGTATCAGATTTACGTAATAACACTTCTATTATTAATTCGTTAGCTTCTTTAATATCTTCGATGGTCGTCTCAATATATTCCTCTCCTGTCTGGGTGTCGAACTTCGACTCTCGTTGGTATTGTTTGTAAAAGGTAATCGCTTCAATAAATTGTAAATAATGGCTGTTGGTTCTTCTTGGTTTAAAAACTGATTTTGGTAGTTCCAAATATTCTGCATAAGGGTTTATGACTTTAATCGGCTTAAGTATTCTCTGTACATTTTGCAGTAATTGAGTAGATTCTACCTGCTCTTGTATATTGATTTTTCCAGCACTAATTAAACGTTGATAGTTCATTATTCTCTGGTCTTGTTCTGCTGATTCATCGATGTAGAGTAGGAACGAACGATTGCTATTATCTTCATAAATACTTTCCTGTGTGGTGCATCCTGCAACACTTACAGGACCTTCAACTGTTAAATGGATTGTTTTTGTATTGCCTTTGGTGTCTTTATGAACAACCGTTTTAGTAATCCGTTTTTTAGATTGTAATTCTCGAAGTGGATAGAGTACACTTTCCGCTCCATCTAAATCTTCTATCAATATTAATTTGTGTTGTAGTTCTGTGCGGTTGAAGTAATAAAAAGCGTTGGCAGATAATACTGTAATTTCTACTTTATCTTCTTCTGGAAAGAGTTCTGATACTTTAGATTGTAAATGTGTTTTACCAACTCCGGAACTTCCCAAGCTGATGCAATGTAAAGGGTTGTTAGTTTTTCTACTTGTAAATATTAAGTACATCAAAAGACGATTACCGATTTCTCCTATAACTCCAGATTTTCCAATAAGTCCATTTGTGATTTCAAGTAGGTTTTTCTTTTTCAAAAATGCTTCTGCTTTCTTGGTTTCTGTTGCTGACAGTTCTTTTCCTGCGGATGTTACTTGTGATTGCTCTAACAATACAAAACGATAGCTTTCCAATTCTCTTGTTAAATCCTGCAAGGTTCTACGCGCGATACTCGTTCCTATTTCCAAGCGTTCTGCTATTTTTCTAACGAGCTTTTCTACTTGATTATCGTTGTATAAATCTATTGAGTGCCTTAAAACATTGTATTCTTTGGGTTTCTGTATGCTCAATGTAATTCGTAAAGTTTCGAGTTTTGTAGTTTTAATACCACCTAAAATATGTATCTCTAAATATTTGGTAGTGTATTCGTAGTTGTTTGGATTGGAAGTATTGAACATTGTTAAAAAGTTTTGAGTAATCATATTTGACTACAAATATATACATTTTGTTTATTTATAAATATACACTTTGATTATTATTTTCAACAGTATTATATTATATGTCTATAATTTTCTAACTTTGTATAACATTTTTGATGTTTCATTTACTAATCATTACACTTATGTCGTTTGGAGATAACTTAAAAAAAATACGTGCAGACAAGGATATTTCACAAGGAGACCTTGCTAAAATGATTGATGTTCACGCCACGCATATTTCTCGATATGAGCGTAATTTAACATCGCCAACTATTGATGTGGCTAAAAAAATTGCTGATGCGTTAGAAGTTTCTACAGATTCACTTATCTACGGTTCTAATGAACAGATTGTAAATAACAAACTTAATGATGAAGAGCTGTTGCAGTTATTTAATAAAGTACAACAGTTGAGTGATGAAAATATTACAAGTGTCAAAGCAATGCTTAAAGCTTTCGTATTTCAAAAGGATATTCAAAAACAACTTGCATAAAAAAACCCCCCGAAGGTGGTTTTTATTGATAAATTATATCTAAATATTATTCATTTATTATAACAGAGTTTAAAGATTCTTTCGCTTTTAATTCCCATTTATTTTTCTGTGATTCTAGACAATTAAAAGTAGACATTAGCATTCTTCCCTCTAGAACAGTAATATACATTATGTTATATATTTTTGAATCTGTTGCAGGTGTTATAAATTCTAATACAACAAAGTTTTTACCATTTACCTTTACAACATCCTTTTTAAACCATTCTATTTGCGGATAAATAGAATTAAATTGTTTAACAAAGGCAGGAAGAACTTCAGGTAATTTATCTTTTGGTATATCGTTAAATGTATGATTAAAAGCAAAATTTACAGAGCCATCTTGATTTGTATAAACAAGTGTTGGTCTATTGCTTGCAGGATATTTAGTTGCAAGCATTTCTTTACTCATTAAATCAAAACTTTTAGGTAAATCAACTATTAGCTTACCATCTAAAAGACTCATTTTTTCCAATGTTATAGGAACTTGTTTCTCTTGATAAGCTACTTGGCTTATTAATTGCTCTTTTGTCTCATTCCTCTTCTTATCTGTTTTTGTTGAACAGCTCACTAGAAGAACTAATATTATTATGTATTTCATTTTTATTTCTTGACAAATTACAATTGTTATAACTATTTTAACTTACTTTAGATAAATTCAACCTAAATAAATAAGATTCTTCATCTGATTTTTTAGTTATCACAAGATTTCCTCCCTCTACTTTCATATCGTCAAATTCATCTTTATAAAAGACTCCACTTGGTAATGTTTTTAATATTTCTTGTCTATATATTTCTTGTTTACCTTCTTCAATCATTAAATCCAATGAAAAATAATTACAAGTCAATTTGCAAATTAAATAAGATTTAATGCCATACTCCTTTAAATTTTTTCTTTTATGTATCCACTCATTTTTATAACTATTCCCTTTAAAGTCTAACGTAGTGTCTATTAAAAAGTCATAAGGTATTAGTGCCTTTTGTTTTTTTAATTTACCCAACCCTTCCATAATCATTTTAAAAACAAATTCATTAAATTCATCTTCTCTTGTTATAGGTTTTAAAAGATTATCTAAAGGATATTTATTTTTAAGAGAATATAATTCTTTATATTTCTTCTCATCAAAAAACACTTCAACAGTTAAGCACTTATGGTGTTTCTCTATAAAAAAGGCATCTGTTGGTTGTTGCTTACCTCTAATCATTATCATATCAAAATCATCCGATTCATACTTCATCTTTTTTAAATGATTCTCGATATAATGAGTTATAAAATCAGATTGAAAATTAAATTCAGAAACCATTTTTGATGTTCTAAAAGGGAATTTTGCTTCTGGGGGATTAGGGATTAAATAATCATCCCCATTTAATCCTAAATAAAAATGCTTAATCTTCATATTAATTTCTAGGTGTTACGTGTTTTTTAGGGTCTTTCAATTGACCGTTTTTTATTAATTTTTTTGCATTGGCTTTCTCTGCATTTAAAGCTTTCTGTCTTGCTCCTTTACCTGCGGGTATTTTATTTACTACTCGTGAATCATATTTTCCAGCTCCTTCTGCTTTGTTCCATTTATTAACTTGACTTGTTGCGCGAGAAGACTTTTCTGCTTTTTTTGTAATTTTTCCGCCACTAATACCTGTCTTTACGACATCTCCAGTAGATGTCTCAAAAACTTCATATACGTGCTGAGCTTTTGTACTTGCTTTGGAGTTACCGTTAACAGTTTTACTTACAGTTTTTAAAGTTGATTTCGCCTTTTTACTTGCTTTTACCGTTTTAACAACTGTTTTAGTAATCTTTACTGCCCCTACAGCTAAACCTGCTCCTGGAACTGCTGCTGCTAAATTTAATGCTGCTCCTGCATAATCTCCTCTTGCAGTTGAAATACCTGCATTTGCTAAATCTGCTATATTACCCACAGCAGGAATCATACCAACAACATCAAGTCCTGTCTGTAAAGCATCTAACCAACCGTCACAACAGCCTGTTGGAGCCATTCCATCATAATCTTGAAAATATACAGGATTATTAAAAGCAAAGTTATACGGAGAATGTCTACGCATATCTTCTGCTAATGGGTCAAGGTTCATCCATCTACCAAGGAAAGGGTCGTAGTTTCTTGCTGTAACATCGTACCAATTCAAATTCATTTCATCTTGATACTCTTTACCACCAAAGCCATACTTATGCTCTCTACCTTTTACAACATTGTTATATCCTTTATGCAGTCCGCCGAAAGGATAATAATTTTTCTCTAGTAAAATTTCTTCACTTGGATTAATACTTCCATTACCATCAAGGTCAGCATAATTTAATCTAATATTTCCAAGGTGGTCTTTGTATTGGTAAACGTATTGGAAGCCGTTTCCATCAGGCTCTACATACCCTTCTGGGTGGTTAAAGAACTGTAATACATTATTTTCATACACATAGCCTGATGCATAGTCTGTTGTTGTAACACTTCCATTGTTATTAGCAACCTTTTTCAACTTCGTTCCCGAAGCGTCGTACGTGTAGTTTATCTTTTGAGTATTTGAACCGTTAAATTTAACCTCTGTAGGTAAATTCAGATGGTTGTAAAGTATGCTCGTTATCCCCTTATTAGCGTCTGTTATCAAGTTGCCATTAGCATCATATGTATAATCATCCGTTGTTCAGCAGCAGTATTTACCGCATCATCTTTAAATCCAAATTGATCTATAGTCGCTGCATCAGCTACTTTCATCAGTTTATTACCACTATCATAACTATAAGTTAGGTCATCCATCACCCCGAAGTTTGTAGCTCCTATATTGGTATGTCCTTTACGATACAAACTCATGATATTTCCATTCTTATCATAGGTAACAGGATTCGTTATACTACCTAAAGAATAGTTGTTTGTATTGTCAACGTGGCCGAAGTGATTCGATTCAGCGCATCGTAGGTATAAGTATAATTATTACTGACAGGGTTACCTGTATTATTGTTACTTAATGTATTCCAACTAGTTTGGCTTATGTTACCATTGAATAATGCTATACCTGATGATGGGTTGTTATACATAACGGTAAAGTTAAATAAATCATTGTCACTGTTTGCATCTTGGTTGATGTTTTTTAACCATCCTCTAACATTATATGTATAATCTACAGTTTGTAATGGTGCGAGTTCAGTATTCCCTACTTTTTTACTTCCCAATTGACCTAGTTCATCATAATTATTAGCAACAATAAGCTCTGAAGTTGAACAAGTATTTGGAAGTGTATTATCGCCTATACATTGATTTTGATTAAGAAACCTTCCCATATGATCATATTCAAAAGTATCCACTGTTACTATTGGGGTAGATGTACCTTTTTTATGAAAGGTTCTTGTTTTTAATACAGCTCCTGTAAAATCAAACTCCGATTGAACAATGTCTTGGGTATCTAAAAATTCATTGTCAATTATCCCATATATAGCTCTTCCTTTTTCATCGTAATAAGAAATTGTTTTAACCCATTTAACAGGTGATGTATCCAATACTCGAACCATGGATCCCGTGCTTAAGCCTTTTGTTTTTGTTCCTGTTACAATAGTTCCAAATGCTGCGATGGGTGTTGTTCCTGCAAAATTAAAGCTATAATTATCATAATAGTTTACGCTATATAGGGCATCTATTGTTTGTGGAAAAGCAGCATTACTCCAATTAATTGTTTCTCCATCAACAGTACTGTTTATTCTGGTTTCCCATAATTGGGTTTCGCTATCTAAAGATGTCTGCAATGATGGTCTACTGGCAATGTCTTGATATGTACCCGTATAAGCTACTCTACCAAATGCATCAAATTTAGTGAATAACCACTGATCATTACTTCGCTGAACTGCATCTTGAGTTAAAACGGGCTGATCCAATTTATTATAAACAATAAACTCCAATCCTTTTCCGGGTATTCTTTTTTCTACCAAACGATTTCTGTGATCATATACATATTGATAACCCAGATCATTTAACTGGTTTGTAACGGTGGTTAAATTATTTGTAGAAGCGTCAATTTTTGGAGGCAACACATAAGTAAGGTTTCCATAATCATCATACACATAATAGGTATCATGCTCTATTCCAGATTCATAAGTGCGTTTTAATATCACCTGGCCTTGTTTATTCTTAAACTCTTCTGTGGAATGATTAACCCCAGAAATGTGGTTTTCATCTTTGGTAACGTTTTTATATGACTCACCCGTTGCATAATTTGAAGAACCTCCTGCCAAAGTTGGAGTATAGGTGTTATTTGCAAAGCTTGATGTTACGCTCTATATCCTTACATTATAATCTGCCGAAGTATTGGTCTTATATTCAAATTCAATTTCATGTCCTTCGCCCATTTTCCAATCTTTTCCTGGAGCCGCTTGTTTTAATACCCTGCTTAAGGGTGATGCTTCTAAATCCTTCTCCGAATAAGGGTTTATGGTACTTAGCGTTTGTCCAATAAAGTCATCATCAAATCGGGTGGCATCATAATAATAAGATTTAGTGTCATCTTCAGCCGTAGTTTGGAACTCTCCATTATTATTTAAAGTGCTATAAGGGAGGTAATCTTTGTCTTGTCTTCCAAACTCATCATATCCTATATGAGTAATGATGTCCTGTTCTGCACCTCCCGCTCGTATTCCAATATTTTGCATGGGTCTGCCTAATCCATCAAAATAAGTAACATTTTCTATTTTTTGATTATCATTTAAAGCGCTAACATTCGTAGTAGATTTTGTCGGACTTATAGTATAAACATAAATCTCATCACTCAATGAAGCGGAACTACCCGCTTGTGAACTTATTTGGATATTATCTATACTCATGTCTCCCGTATATGAACTACCTGTTATCCCTGTGAATCTGAATTTAACAGTGCTGGTACTGTAGCTCGAGAGATCTATTTGAGCCGATTTCCAAAGGTTTCCTTGATTACCTTGTAAGGACCAGATTGTCTGCCAACTACTTCCTCCATTAGTGCTTGCTGATAGAATTAATTGGCCCATAGCCGTACCATACATATGGTAATCAAAGGAAAACGTACCATTTGATGCTATTTCATAGCCCACAGAAGTAATTATTGCCGTCTTTGATGGGTAGTTAGGAGAGGAGGCTTCAGTATACAAATAATAGTTGCCTTCATTCGCTGAGGTTGGGCCAGTGCCCCCTGAACTTGTTGACCCTGTTTGTCGTGTCCAATTAAAGTCTTCATTTGTCTCTTGACTCCGAGAGTCTCCAATGCCACTTTCAAAATTAGAGGTGTAGGTAATCGTTCCACCACCCCCAACCGGGCATCCATTATTAGCTAGCGTTCCTGCTTCTGCCGGACATTGGTCTGTATTATCACTTACATAACCAGCAGGTTGTGTACAGTCTGTTATACTTCTGTTAGGATCTCCAAAACCATCAGCATCAGTATCTGCATACCAAGTTGGTACCGCGGGTATTGAATAAATCTTGCTACTGGAGCCCGAGCTCCAGGTACCTGAACTATTTCTAGCTCTCAGATAATATATGGACCCTGATGTTCTTGTAATGGTCGATGAAGAATTCGAAGTGTTTGTTCCAGAAGAAGAACTTTGCCAGTAATAGGTAACCCCTGAAGGTGGTGTTGATCTGGCCAAAACTACCTGGCCGCAAGTGCTACTTTGAACTGTGGGAGATGGAGGATTAGCAGGACCTGCACTAACAATGGTTACATTCTTATAGGCAGAAAAAGAATTATACATATAATCAACGCCACTGGCAGATACCGTTCCTGTACCTGTAGAAGTCCAATTAACACTTCTTTGAGACATACTCACACCTGAAAGAGTCCCCTTGGTCACAGACCAATTTGCGTATTCAACGTTATACTCAGGACTTAAAGTGTATAATTCTGTATCTCCCAGATTAACACTTGAATCCCCAGTCATGCTTACCTGGGCTTCCATATTGTACATGAATAGAAACAATAAGGCACTAAAGACTAATTTTGATTTTTGATAAAATTGATTGGTTAAGTTCATATTCTTAATTTATAATCTATTGAAATACCATACGTTAATAATCATATTCACATTCTCCTCAGTTTTAGGAACAATCACTAAATTATCCTGATTCATTTTCACAACACTTTGCTCAAATAATGCACCATTAGGCAAAATGATCTCGATCGTTTTTAACTCAGAATCATACGTCCAATTCCCTTTTACAATTGCTCCATTTCCTTGAATTTGACGATATGCTCCATTTGAATCAAATACTATTCTTCTGCCATTGTAATTTCTTTTTATGAGTTGCAACTCTTGTATTGGAATTGAATCTAAATGAGATTTGGAGACGTTCGAGATCTCAGAGAACGATTTGTCAAGTTGAAATTCCCATTCACCGACCAATAAGTCTCTTTCAGGGTTAGTTTGTCCATACGAAACATTCGTCACAAGTATGGTGAGACCGATAATTACGTTGTAGATGGTTTTCATTATTTTCTATTTATTAGGGTATTATTATCTGTGTGTCGAACTGATGTGTTTTGCATATGCTGTCATACTTATTCTTGAGCTTGAATAACACACCAATATTTTATCTATTTTATGACATCATCCTCAGGTTTAGACCGAATAACAAAATGAGCAATAAAGTTAATTTGGGAAGCAAGCGCGATGTTACGGCATCCACCTCCAAATTATTATGGTAAAAACCGTAACTCAATGTTTTATAAATTCTTTATCATGCAAGATTAAATGAGCTAAACAAACCTCTATGAAAAGTGTGTTTACAAAACTAAGGGGGGAAAAGCAAGAGGATAACACGCTACGCGATGTTATACATTCCCCAATTTGATTCAAACAATTGATTTACTGATCTTTAGATGTGTGTTAAATTTTTAAATTAGCCCACAAGGAGAAATTTTTCAAGTAAAAACCTTTGTAGCCCAATGAAATCAACAAATTTTTCAAGTAAAAATGAATAAAAGTCACTAGAAATAGCAGTTTGAGAGTTTAGTTTTGGATCAAGTTTTAAAAAGTTTAGAATTCTTTGTCGCTGTATTCCAAATCCAAATTAATAACGCATTTACTGTTAAAAGAATTATTCGGTATTATCCTTAATCCTTTTAGTGCATGGCATTATGAAAACTACCGCCCCTTCGGGTTGGTTCATTTTTAAAGTGATGGATTCTCTAAGCTTAATAAATATTCAATACAAAATTTGTCTTTGACACCCATCCTCTGAATCCATCACTTTAAAAACGTTTATCTTTTTGCATCTTACAGGCATAAGCTATATCATTTCAACAAACAGAAAAATTGAATTTGTTCAAACAAAATTTTCAAGTAATTATTTAGCAGATAGAATCTGTTCTTGTTTCTTCGTTTCAAAACGTTTTAATAAATTATCTATATCCTCACTAATTTTATGATCCAATACCCTTGCATAAATTTGTGTAGTAGATAATTTAGTATGTCCTAATAATTTAGAGACTGTTTCAATAGGAACACCGTTGGACAAAAGCACGGTAGTCGCAAAAGTATGCCGAGCCACATGAAAAGTAATATTTTTAGAAATACCACATTGATCTGCAATTTCCTTTAAATAACTATTTGTTTTCTGATTAGAATAAAGAGGAAATAAAAATTCATCATCTATTTCTTTGGAAAAAGATTTGTACTTATCTATTATTGCTAAAGCCTTTGGCAAAATAGGCACTTTAACTACTTCATTTGTTTTTTCACGTTTGGTATAAATCCAGTAGTTATTATCAATACCTCTTACAATTTGATGCTGAGTAAGTTGTTTCACATCGATATAAGACAATCCTGTATGACAAGAAAAAATAAAAATATCCTTTATCCGTTCCAATCGTTCACTAGTAAAATGGGTGTTCTCAATAAGTTTCAATTCCCTTTCCGATAGATACTGTCTGTCATACTTGACGAATTTCAATTGAAACTGACCAAAAGGATTCTTAACCAACCATTCCAACTTAATAGCCAAATGAATCATTTTCTTAAAACGCTCCAAATGCTTCATAACACCATTATTGGAAAGCATCAATTGTTTTTTTGAGTTCTTATACCTTCTTAAATATTGTTCAAAATCAATAATAAAACGATGATTCAATTGCTTTAAATAAATATCCTTGACTTTTAATTTTTGAGACAGGAATTTATTCAAATACTTTTCCGTGGTATAGTAATTCTTCATCGTACCAGCCTTTAAAACCGAAATCATATTCGTATTATGATACTCAATTAGCTCAAGGAGTGTTTTGTGTTGATCATCTTCGCCTAAATATCTTGCTTTAATAGCCGAAGGAGTGATAAGCTTAAATTCTTCCAGTAACTGCTTATGACAATCCAATAATTGTCCATAAACGTGGTCTAAATAGGTGTTTAAAATTCTAATATTTTGGGTTGTACCTCTGCCTCTTCCTTTCGAAGAGTCCCAATTGCACACCGATATACGTCTTTTTAAACTGATTTCTACACGTTTTCCATTAACAGTAATACGGGCATAAATTAATAGTTTTCTAGAATTAGTACGGGATTTTCTAGTAAAGAAAATTACGGTAAAAGTGTTGGCTGTCTGCATGTTATACGTCTTTAGTTACACAATAAATTTTGTAAAGACGAAAGTCAAATCACTTCTAAAAGTTCTATAAAACTACAACAATTTCAGGGAAAAAGTGTTCACCGAATTGCACACCTAATTGGTGAGTATAAACGATATTAATAAATATCATAAAAAACGAAAAACACTGAAAATCATACGATTAACAGTGTTTTGGTTTGACCTATTTCTAGTTTTGTCGGGGTGGCAGGATTCGAACCTGCGGCCTCCACGTCCCAAACGTGGCGCGATAACCGGGCTACGCTACACCCCGAATTGGTTATCATCAAGAAATCTTTTGATTCCTCGCTTTTTAATCTTTTTTTCTAATTTCATTGCTTCTGATCTATTTTCAACTTTAAACGTTAAAACTAAATCCCAAGGCAATCCACTTTTTGTTGAAGGCACATTTCCTTTATTATGCCTTTCGAACCTTTTTTTTATATCATGGGTTTGACCCACATAATATTTTAAATTTTTCTGACTAAACAATATGTAAACTACATATTCCATGTTTTTTTATGTCAGGGTGGTCACGCCTCAAGCGTGACGGCCTCCACGTCCCAAACGTGGCGCGATAACCGGGATACGTCCTGTCACGCTTTAGCGTGATCACCCCGAATGATCATCGATTTTTCAGGTTGGCAAAGATAATACTTAATCTCACATATTCAAGTAAAATAATCTATAATTATTCAAAGGCCAAGTCATATATTCTTCCAATTGACATATCCAACTCTACCAAACCAATATGTCGGCTCTTTCTTAGAAATTCTTTTCCTTCAAGAAACAACAAGATTGTTGGTTCAACAAAAACCTGATGCGCTGCTGAGAGTTCTGCCGCCAAATTCATATCGATACTACAATATTCAAGTTTTGGGATATTTCTGATCAATAATTTCTGCACCTTAGGTTCTAATGCCTCTCCCACTGAGCAGCTTGTGGTAGCAAAATAGAAAAGCACTCCTTTATGAGTTCTGATATGATCATTAAAATCAACGGTGGATCTTATTATTTTCATGAGGCTATGTCTTGAATTTGTAAGTTTTGATATACTTTTCGTTCATAAAATGAATTCAAATTTAACTAATTAAAAACGGTTACAATAGTTACGAAAAAAAAGATATTGAATCGTATTTTAAACGTATAGTATTTGTATATTTTTGTTAACCAAATTTAAAAACATAGAACAATGGATGGCAATATAGAAAGAATTAAATGTTTGATCATAGGATCCGGACCTGCAGGTTATGCAGCTGCCATTTATGCGGCCAGAGCCGATTTAAAACCTGTTGTTTATACCGGGATGCAAATGGGAGGGCAATTGACCACTACAACAGAAGTAGATAACTATCCCGGATATCCTAAAGGAACTGATGGAACTGCAATGATGGAAGACTTTAAAAATCAGGCAGAACGATTTGGAACCGATGTCAGATTCGGAATGGCAACTAAAGTGGATTTCAGTAAGGAAGTTGGTGGAATTCATAAAGTGACCATTGATGAATCAAAAGTAATTGAAGCCGAAACAGTCATCATTTCTACGGGAGCTACAGCAAAATACCTGGGTATTGAAAGCGAGCAAAGATTGATTGGTGGAGGTGTTTCTGCTTGTGCTACCTGTGATGGTTTCTTTTATAAAGGTCAGGATGTTGTCGTTATTGGCGCTGGTGATACAGCGGCAGAAGAAGCCACTTATCTGGCCAATATTTGTCGAAAAGTAACGATTCTGGTAAGGAAGGATTATATGAGAGCTTCCAAAGCGATGCAGCATCGTGTGAATAAAACGAAGAACATTGAAGTTATGTTCAATACAGAATTGGATGAGGTATTGGGAGATCAAGTGGTTGAAGGAGTAATTGCAATTAACAATATCAGCAAAGAAAAAACGCAGTTGGATGTAACGGGCGTATTTATTGCTATTGGTCATAAACCTAATACAGATATTTTTAAGGGAATTCTTGGATATGGATGAAGTGGGCTATTTAAAAACAAAAGGGAAAACCACAAAAACAAATCTTCCAGGGGTTTTTGCTGCCGGAGATGTACAGGACAAAGAATACAGACAGGCCATTACTGCGGCTGGAACAGGCTGTATGGCTGCACTTGATTCGGAAAGATATCTGGGAGCGCTTAAATAAGATAATCCTGTCTCAAAAAACATTAGCCTAAGATCTTCTTAGGCTTTTTTTATGGCATATAACGTTTTCGTAAAAATTTTGAGCAAAAGAGAGATAAAGATTTATAAGATGTAACTTTGTAAGTCTACTAACTAAGGATTCAATCTATGGCTGATTCGAGGACCGCTTCCATTCGGTATTTAAAAAAGTTTCAACATGTTGTTGACATTCAACAGAGAATCATTTATTTCTTACTTAGCATCATTTTTGCGTTTGTGCTTCACCTATTGGATCAACTCTCCGGAACTGGATCAGGCCCAGGTATATGTTTTATTCCTGCTCTTTTTATCAATTGGATTGTGGGTTACAGAAGCAGTTCCTCCCTTTGCCGGTGGGCTTATTGATCTTTGGTTTTCTCGTTTTTGCACTCGGAGGCTATTATGCCGAAATTGACCCTGAAAATGCCTCAAAATATGGTAGAAAAATATGTACAAACCTGGTCCAATAGTGTGATATGGTTGATGCTGGGTGGATTTGTGATGGCTGAGGCCATGCAAAAAGTGGGCTTGGATAAAACCTTATTCAAAATGACCATTTCTAAATTTGGTTCAAAACCAAGAAATGTATTGTTGGGGATCATGCTGGTAACAGCTGTTTTTTCAATGATCATGTCGAATACCGCTACTACTGCCATGATGATTGCAGCTGTGATTCCATTTATAAATACACTTGAAAAAAATGCACCGTTTGCGAAAGCACTGCTCATAGGAATTCCAGCGGCAGCTTCACTTGGTGGGATGGGCACCATTATTGGATCACCTCCAAACGCCATTGCTGTAGATGCGATGAGCAATCATGGAGTTCAATTTGGTTTTTTAGAATGGATGATCATAGGCTTCCCTGTAGCCGTTTCACTGGTATTGTTATTTTGGTTGTTCCTGATCAACAAATTTGTTCCTAAGGTTTCAACCATTGATTTAGGTTTTCTAAAAGATCTTGAAGACGAGAGCCCTAGCAATTCGAGAATATTCAACATCAAAAGAAAAATAGTATCTGGTGTGTTGCTGCTGACCCTGATGTTGTGGTTAACAGGTAATATACATGGCATACCTGCTTCTGCTGTATCCTTATTGCCCATTATGCTGCTCACTCTTTTGGGGATCGTATCTGGGAACGATGTTAGAAAATTACCCTGGGATACGTTAATGCTTGTCGCAGGTGGTTTGTCTTTGGGGTTGGCTATAAAGGAAACAGGATTGGCTGAGTACTACGTTAAAATGCTGAGCAACTACGACCTGAATATCTATGCCTTGATGATCGTATTCTCCCTGCTAACGGTGATACTTTCAAACTTTATGAGTAACACGGCAACCACTACAATATTGATCCCTATAGCGATTATTCTTGTGTCTTCAAACAAGGTGATACTTCCTTTAGTAATCGGGTTAAGTGCTTCTGCAGCCTTGTTTTTACCTATTTCAACTCCTCCGAATGCGATATGCCTTTAGCACTGGAAAATTGGAGCAGAAAGATTTTCGCGCCGGCGGATTATTCGCCGGTATCATAGGACCTCTTGTGATCATAGCAATGGTACTGCTTATGAATGCAATTTATAGCTAATAAATGAGGGTATACACTAAGATCTAACTACTTTTTTAGGGCCAAACCAATCTATAATAAGCAGTATCGCCAATCCGACAAGAATGTAAAATAAGGCATACCAGGTACTGCTGTCACTAAAGTCGGGGAAATACCTCACATAATTTTCTACGATTTTATTTCCGAGACTATCAAAAAGATAAACATCTCCATCCATTTTATAGATTTCCCTTTTCCATGGCCATACATTGCCAAGTGATCCTCCGATAAAACCAATGATCAGGGCCGTAATAACCTGATGCCATCTTTTCAAAAGATAGCCTAAAATATGTGAAGTAATGACCAATCCGAAATATGGATCCCAATCCAAAACTTCCAATGATCTTTAGGTATCGCATCCTTACAGCGTCTTGAATAAAATCAAAATTCAAGGTAAAAATATCCTGAATAGTTTTATATAGTTCATTGACGGAATCAACCAGGAGCAATACATAATTACCCATTAAAATAAGGATAAAAGATCCTGAAAGCCCAGGCAAAGTCATTCCGGACACACCTATGATACCGCAAAAAAATACGAACCACAAATTGTCATTTTCCTTGGCCGGACTCATAAAGCTAATAGCTACACCTATAGCGACACCCAGCCCCATTGTTATCAGATTCAAACGGGAAAAATCATTAAAATCTTTTGCTACATAATATATTGAGCCCAAAATCATTCCAAAAAAAGTGGCCCATACATACAATTCAAAATTTTGGATCAAAAAATCCAAAACCCTTGAAACGGAGAAGTAACTAAAAGTACTTCCTGCAAAAACCAACAAGAGAAACCTACCGTTTACATATTGATAAAAACTTTTAAATCGTCCATCAATAAGGAGCTTCAAAGCTTTTCTATTGATCTTCTGAAGCGAATAGATGAGCTCTTCATAAAAACCTGTGACAAATGCCACCAAACCACCTGAAACCCCCGGAACCTTATTGGCTGCACCCATGGCAACACCCTTTATAAAGAGGAGTATCTTATCCCAGAAAGTTCTCGTGTTTTCAGCCATTTATTTGTTCTTTTTCAACGCTAATCTTTCCAGTAAAATAATAAATAAAAATCCTGCTGCAGCCAGTAAAAGTGCCCAAACCAATTGGGGGTCTCCATTGTATGACGACGGTAAAACGCTCTTTTCTTCTAAAATCTTCAGCTTTCCATTGATCATTTCTGATTCGAGAACCTCCTTCCAGGGCCAGATCTTATTCAAAGAACCGATAATAAACCCTGTCAAAACGGCCAATGTTAAATTTTCATAATGATCAAACAACCATTTCAACAAACGTGAAAACGACAACAATCCCACAACGGCTCCTAACATCAATGTTGCCAGCAAACCTAAATTCTTATCATGAATTGCGTCCAAAACTGGTTTGTACATTCCAAGTAACAATAGAATAAAACTCCCTGATATCCCGGGAAGGATCATGGCACAGATGGCCAACGCTCCTGAAAAAAACACATAAGGATAGGAAGCATTGGTCGTTTGGGGAGTCAGTGTGGTAATAAAATAAGCAGCTAATGCTCCTGCAATCAGTAAAATAATGGCTCCCAGGTTCCATCTTGTGATCTGCCTGGCTACATAAATAATACTAGCCAGAACCAATCCGAAAAAAAACGACCATATCAAAATTGGTTGTGTTTCAAGAAGGTGCCTGATCAACTTTGCCAAGGTTATGATGCTTAACCCGATGCCTATGACCAGAGATATCAAAAAATTACCGTTAAGCTCCTTCCACATTGAAGAAAACCCTTCTTTTTTCCAAAGCTTTAAAGTATTGAGATTCACCTTACTGATCGAATCGATCAGTTCTTCATATATCCCTGAAATAAAGGCTATTGTACCTCCTGACACACCGGGAACAACATCTGCCGCCCCCATGGCCACCCCTTTAAGGGATATGATAAAATGATCTCTAAGTGTTCTTACTGCCAAAATATCCAGCTAAAAATTAAGAGCCAAATATAACTAAAATTGCTTAGTGTAAGCTGATATAAGGTTGGGAAAGAAATCGAAAAGATGGCCTAGGAATCTTCCAAACCTTTAAATTTTTCAATCAACAACTGAACATCTTCAAGATCAATAACTGTAGGAAACAATTCCTTGGCAACATCCAGGTAATCAAGATCTGATCCTAATGCCTTTTCAAAGAAAAACAATCCTTCCTTTTCCTTTTGAACCAAAAAATGTAAACCAGCTAATCGGTAAGTAATCTCGGGTTGATCTTTATACGTTTCTCTGGCATCCAATAAGACGACAATGGCCTCATGAAACTCACCCAGAAAATGAAGAACATCTGCCAGTGCCAGATACACCTCTAATCGATCATCCTCTAAACCTATGCATTTATAGTAGGCACGGGCTGCTTCCTCAAACAAATTGAGTTTCAGGTTGATCTCAGCAAATTTATGCCAATACAGGTTGTTCTCTTCATCAATACTTAGTGCTTTATTGATGTAAAATAAGGCTTTGTGGTAATTCTTTCGGCTGATATAAATATCGGTTAGTGCGAGCCATCCTTTATCCAATAAAGGATCTTCACTCACCGTTTTGTTATAAAAATCAATAGCGTCCTTGACCGAATTAAGTTTTTCATAGCACTTTCCGATGCGCAGATAAGCAAATGAAGTGGGCGTATCCAATTCCATCGTTTTATGATAAAATGCAATAGCCTCTTTATAATGTCCTAATTCTTCTAAGGTTTTCGCCTTCTCTAAATGCGCCCCAATAAATTCATCATCAATCAAAATAGAATATTCAAAAGCTTCTAATGCCTTTTGATATTCAAAAACAATATAATACTGTCTTCCCAACTGATGCCATGCAATCTCACTGTAGGGATCCTTTTCAATGTACTTGTTGAGGTATTCTATCGCTTCATCATGCTTTTTCATCATATCAAAACAATAGATCACATTATATAAAGAAGAATAGTTTTCATATTCAACGTCAAGACTTTTGGCAAAATTAAAACGCGCTGTATCAAAATCTTCCAAAAAGAGATATTCCATTCCGATCATGGAAAGAATCTCAGCATCTTCATCGGCATACAAAAGTGCCATTTTAAGATTATCCACGGCCATTTGATGTTGTCCTTTTTTAGAAAAAATGGCTGCTTTTTGAATATAGATATCTTCATTCGAAGGCTCAATCTCTCTTAACTGGTCCAGGATTTTTTCTGCCATATCCAGTTTTTCATCTAAAATCAGCAATTCCACATGAATTAATTTTAAAGCGACAGAAGATGGGTGTTGTGAAAGGCCTAAATGAAGTGCTTTTTTAGCCAAAGAGAATTTTCCGCTATCTACATAAAACAAAATGATCTCTTCAAATTCATTGGAATCAAAAAAATATACGCTGTTTGTTTTTAACATCAATTCAAATTTTGATAAAGGTTGATTATCGTTATTATTTGAAAAATGCTGCATATATCTGTTTTTTGTTGTTACTAAAATAGCATCAAATAGAGCCCGCGAACCTTGTTGCTTTAATTTTTCTTAACAATTTAATTAACACCTTAAATTTTATTTTTCGTCACAAAAAAAACTGTAACTTTGTTTCATATTTAATGCCTTTAATGCTATTATGGCCAAAAAGACCTTACTTAACGAAAAAGAAATATTTATTATTCTTAATCGTTTGGCTTGCCAACTCATCGAAAATCACCATGACTTTAGTAATACCATATTGATCGGGATTCAACCGAGAGGTATTCATCTTGCCAATCGTTTGGTAAAAATATTGAGAGAAGATTATCAGGTGAAAGACATCAAACTTGGTAAACTTGATATTACATTTTACAGAGATGATTTTAGGAGACGCGAAGATCCCTTGAGTGCAAGCACCACGGATATTAATTTTATTGTTGACAATAAAGATGTTGTTTTTATTGATGACGTGCTGTTTTCAGGAAGAAGCATCAGGGCTGCATTGACGGCAATACAGGCCTTCGGAAGACCTAAAAACATAGAATTGCTCGTACTTATTGACCGAAGATTTAGCAGGCACTTACCAATACAGCCCGATTACAAGGGGCGTCAGGTAGATGTTATTAAAAATGAACAAGTAAAGGTTGAGTGGAAAGAAAACGAACCAAAAGATAAAGTTTGCATCGTACGACCAGATCCGGTTTAGGACTTGAAGCAGAGACAGAGACAAAGACATAGTAAACTGAATTATTAAATTCAATTGGAATAAAAAAATGGCTAAATTAAGTGTATCCCACCTACTTGGGATAAAACATCTGAATCTTGATGACATCAATTTGATATTCAATACGGCCGATCATTTTAAAGAGGTTATCAACCGTCCCATCAAAAAAGTTCCCTCACTTAGAGATATCACCATAGCCAATTTATTTTTTGAGAACAGCACCCGCACCAAACTTTCTTTTGAGCTTGCCGAAAAGAGATTGTCAGCCGACATTATTAATTTTTCAGCAGCACAATCGTCGGTAAAAAAAGGAGAATCACTGATTGACACGGCCAATAATATCTTATCGATGAAAGTTGATATCATCGTGATGAGGCATCCCAATGAAGGAGCTGGTGATTTTTTAGCAAAACATGTAAATGCCAAGATCGTAAACGCCGGTGATGGTGCACATGAGCATCCTACACAAGCCTTACTGGATTCTTTCTCGATCAGAGAAAAACTGGGATCCGTAAAAGGAAAAAAAGTGGTGATTATTGGAGATATATTGCACTCCAGAGTTGCCTTATCAAACATTTATGCCTTGCTGCTGCAAGGAGCTGAAGTGATGCTCTGCGGTCCCACAACACTCATTCCAAAACACATTACGAAACTTGGTGTGACTTACGAGAAAAATTTAAGAAAAGCATTGGAATGGTGTGATGTAGCGAATGTACTCAGGGTACAACATGAACGAATGGATGTTAAATACTTCCCATCGATCAGAGAATACACCCAGTTGTTCGGCATCAATAAAGAATTGCTGGATAGCATTGATAAGGACATTGTCATTATGCATCCCGGACCTATCAATAGAGGTGTTGAATTGACCAGTGATGTTGCCGATTCAAAACAGTCGATCATATTAAATCAGGTAGAAAACGGAGTTGCTGTGAGAATGGCGGTTATTTATCTGTTGGCACAACAAATCAAGCGAGATTAATAAATTCAAAAAATATGGAAATCAATAAAACAGATGCCTACTACTGTATATCGCCTTCCAAAAATGAGATGCTTTTAGAGGAAGATGGTTTTCAGATTTTTTATAATGCTTTTTTGGAAAATAATACTAACTTTAAGAACATAAATATTATCTTGGACTTTTCTGAGATAATTAACATTGATTTAAATAAAATCTTGTTATTTTCGCAGTTAAGTGAAACGCATAGAAATAATAACCAGTCTTTTGTTATTGTGTGTAAGGGAATAGAGTTTGATAAGATACCCGATGAAATAGTTGCTGTTCCAACCTTTAAAGAAGCAGAAGACATCATTGAAATTGAAAATATTGAACGCGATTTAGGAATATAAATACAATCTATGGTAAAAAAACTACTCTCTATTATTTTTTTATTAACCTTTTCTACAGCTCTTCTTGCACAAGATGATGATGCTAAGGATCTTGAGATTCTGGAAAACGCGTTGATTGGGATCCACGAAGTTGTGGCCTCTCCCAATCCTTTTAGTGTTGCCACGAGGATCAGATACGAGGCAGATGAAGCATTTGAAATCGATTTTCTGGTGAAAGACCTACTGGGAAACACGGTCTATGCTGAAAAGCGGAAGGCAGAAAAAGGGCACAACTCCATCACATTCTTTAGAGATGAACTTGAGTCTGGTATTTATATATATTCTTTAAAAACCAAAACCAAGGTTGTTTCTAAGCGGATCGTGATCAAATGAGTTTAAGGCTCACCATATTAGGCTGTCATTCTGCTACGCCCAGAAGTCTTGCGCATACCTCATCGCAGTTTTTGGAACTGAACAATGATTGTTTCCTAATAGACTGTGGCGAAGGTACCCAAAGACAATTACGAAAATATAAGATCAAATTTTCGAAGATCAAATATGTATGTATCTCTCATTTGCATGGGGATCATTTCTTTGGCCTGATCGGACTTATCTCTACTTTCAATCTTCTTAACAGAGATAAGGAACTGCACATCTATGGGCCAAAGGGAATTAAAGAAATTATCCTTCTTCAGCTACAATTATCGAAATCTTGGGTAGATTACCCTTTGCATTTTCATGAACTTAGCGCTTCTGAAAGCCAGTTGATACTCGACAACGATAAAGTAGAGGTGTATACAATTCCGCTTAATCACAGAATCTATACCAATGGATTCTTGTTCAGAGAAAAAAAACAGGAGAGAAAGCTCCATATGTCAAGGATCGATCACTATCCCGAAATAGAGATCTGTGATTACCAAAATCTAAAGAACGGTAAAGATTTTAAACGAGAGGATGGTAGTTTTATCGAAAATAAGGAACTGACGCTGGATCCTCCAAAACCAATTTCCTATGCCTATTGCAGCGATACTGCATATGATGAAAGTATCGTTCCGCTGATACATCAATCTGATTTACTCTATCATGAATCCACATTTTTACAGGAGCATCATGAATTGGCAAAAAAGACCAAACACAGTACTGCCCTGCAGGCGGGAAGTATTGCAGCAAAAGCCGAAGTGAAAAAATTGTTACTCGGTCATTATTCAAGTCGTTATAAAGATCTGGAGCTCTTCCTAAAAGAAGCCAATCAGGTTTTTACGAACACAGAACTTGCCGAGGCTGGTAAACAAATTTTTATTGACACCTATAGCTGATCAAGGTTTAGCAGGACAAGTGTACATGCCCTTTCAAAAGGAATTTCATGTTTATCCAAAATTGCTTCAAGTGAGCGGTTCTCGGCTCCGGGATTAAAGATCACTTTCTCGGGCTTTAATTGAACAATATATGAGTAATAGTCTACCTGATTTGCCGCGTTCAAATAAAGACTAATGGCATACAGATTTTCAATTGGAAATTGCTCAGTCTCAATTTTCATGGTCCCTACACTGCCCTTTCTTTTGCCTAGACTAAAAACAGTGAATCCTTTCGCTTCCAATTTTTTCATGGCCATATTGGAATAACGGTCAACGTTTGGGGATGCTCCTAAGACCAGTACTTTTTTCATTTCTTGTAATTTTATTTATATGCTCTATCAAGATAAACCAAAACCATGTGATGTATTGTTGATCACCAAAATAAGTTTACAATATAGGATGTTCCTTATGTATGTTTACCTGGGTCCTTGTTGATACATCAATAGTAGAACTTTAAACCCAAAAATTAAAATAAAATTTAAGTTTGACAATTTCAAATGTGTTTGTAAAATCGATTCTACAGGCTACTTAAACATTTTAGGACATTTTTTTTGCCTTAAGGTATTATTTTTTGGATATTGCAATCTTAATTCAAAATATATCCAACACCCATGTTTAAAAAAATACTTCCATTTTTAGTGACTTTAACCCCATTAATGAGTATTGCTCAGAAAAAAGGGCTTGATGAAGAAATAAATGAAGAATTTATGCCTATTGCCACTTGGTGGGAGAATACGGTACTCACTCCAGTTCACATTGCAGGAAACGATATTCCATTTGTTTTGTTATTGCTTATTTTCGGAGCCACTATGTTCACCATTTATTTTGGTTTTCCGGCAGTTTCAAAATTTAGACTGGCGATCAATACAGTGAGAGGTAAGTATGATGAAATTGATCATCACAGCGTTGAAAAATCAGACCTGAATATTATTGACGGGGATTTAGTTGATACGATAAAAGATGAAAGTAAGGATGGAGAAGTAAGTCATTTTCAGGCACTGGCCACAGCGGTTTCAGGTACTGTAGGGCTAGGAAATATTGCCGGGGTTGCTGTTGCTATTGCAGTTGGAGGCCCAGGTGCCACTTTTTGGATGATTGTTTGTGGTTTAATTGGAATGTCCTCAAAATTTGTGGAATGTACCCTAGGTGTAAAATATCGTGATGTTGGTGAAGACGGAACTGTATACGGAGGACCGATGTACTATTTAAAAAGAGGTTTGGAAAGTCAGAATAAAGCAATTCTGGGGAAAATACTTGCTGTCCTTTTCGCTATTTTATGCGTTGGTGCTTCATTTGGAGGAGGAAATGCCTTCCAATCGAATCAGGCTGCTGTTCAAATTGTCAGTATGCTAGGCTTAACAGGAGGTGCTTCAGGTTTTATCATTGGACTCATCATGGCAATTTTAGTCGGAATTGTAATTATAGGTGGTATCAAGAGAATTGCAAAGATCACAGAAAAAATAGTTCCTTTAATGGCAATTATTTATGTAGTCGCTTCATTGATCATTATCTTTTCTAATATAAAATATATCGGAGATGCTTTTTCTTTGATCTTTGAGGGTGCATTCAATCCTATGGCTGGCCTGGGAGGTGTTTTAGGTGTGATCATTGTTGGATTTCAAAGAGCTGCTTTTTCAAATGAGGCAGGTGCCGGATCGGCTGCAATAGCGCACTCGGCCGTAAAAACAAAATATCCTGCGAGTGAGGGAGTCGTTGCCTTATTAGAACCTTTTATAGATACTGTGGTTATCTGTACCATGACAGCGCTTGTTATTATTTTCTTCAATATGGATGTAGGTGCATTTGATTATGGAAATTCACAAAACAGTGCCGTAATGCTGAATGAGACAGGACAATACATCGGAGGTGTGGATCTTACGTCAATGGCCTTTGACTCTGTATTACCAGGGTTCAGTTATATTCTTACAATTGCTATCATATTGTTTGCCTTTTCAACCATGATTTCATGGTCGTATTATGGTCTTCAATCATGGAAATACTTATTCGGAAGAGGAAAAACCGCTGATATTATTTACAAAATCATGTTCCTGATCTTTGTAGTTGTTGGAGCCTCTGCGACCCTGGATGCTGTTATCAAGTTCTCAGATGCTATGATTCTCGCTCTGGTTTTCCCAAATATGATCGGACTGGTCTTGTTGTTTCCAAAGGTTAAAGAAGAAATGAAACGATACACTGATGCAATTAAATCTTTAAAAGCTAGAGCATAAAGAGTAATTTAATGAAATTCATAGAATCCCATTTCTGGTACACCAAAAGCCAAAGAAATGGGATTTTATTTTTATTGGTGATCTTGTTCTCGATTCAACTTGCGCTATACTTTATTGATTTTTCAAGTGAAGACGATCTTAATGATCAGGAATTTGCTTTGATCCAATCTGCATTGGACTCCTTAAAGAAAGGAAGCACCACTTATCCCTAAACCGAAAATCTACCCATTTAACCCTAATTTTCTCACAGATTTCAAAGCCTATCAATTAGGGTTAAATACAGATCAAATTGATCGCCTGTTTGCTTTTAGAGAGAAAAGAAAGTATGTGAATAGTGCGACAGAATTTCAACATATAACGGGTATAAATGACAGTTTATTAGATCTTATTGCGCCGTATTTTAAGTTCCCAGACTGGACAAAACAAAAAGTATCCTACAAGAAAAAAATCAAAAAGGAAGTTTTTCCTTCTGAAGTCAAGGATCTCAACAAAGCCACTATTGAAGAACTTTTGACTATTTCAGGGGTTGATCTTAAAATGGCACAACGCATTATAGCCTATAGAAACTTACTTCAAGGCTATTCAACTGATGAACAATTGTTTGAGGTTTATTATCTCAAAAAGGAAACCGCAGACAACATATTGCAACACTTTAAGGTTACAGAACTGCCCGAATTGAAAAAGATTAACATCAACACCGCAAGCTTTAAAGAATTGCTTCATACCCCATATTTAGATTATAATCTGACCAAGAAACATTTGCCGGTACCGAGATCAAAATGACTTCTTTGAAAGCCTGGATGAATTAAAAAAAATTGACTCTTTCCCAATAGAAAAATTTGACAGAATAGCCTTATATTTGTCGGCGGAATAAAAACCCCGACTATGAATTTTGAAATGTCCGAAACAAGGAGCACGATTGCGCATTCTATTAGAGATTTTGCGAAGAAACATATAAAGCCGTTTATGATGGATTGGGATGAACACCAAACCTTTCCTGAAGAACTTTTTCACCAATTGGGAGCCATGGGTTACATGGGTGTTTTAGTTCCTGAAGAATATGGAGGAAGCGGTATGAATTATCATGAGTACATTACAGTGATTGAAGAAATCTCAAAGGTTGACTCTTCTGTTGGCCTGTCATTGGCTGCTCATAATTCTTTATGTACCAACCATATCCTTGAATTTGGGAATGAGGCTCAAAAACAGAAATGGCTGCCGAAATTAGCACATGGAGAGTGGATCGGGGCCTGGGGCCTTACAGAACACAATACAGGTAGTGATGCTGGTGGCATGAGCACAACAGCCGTTTTAGACGGAGATCATTACGTGATCAACGGTGCCAAAAATTTTATCACGCATGGAATCAGCGGGGATGTAGCTGTTGTGATCGTGAGAACGGGTGAGAAGGGAGATTCCAAAGGAATGACAGCTTTTGTTATAGAAAAAGGAACCCCTGGATTCTCTTCTGGAAAAAAAGAAAACAAAATGGGCATGCGGGCTTCTGAAACTGCTGAACTTATCTTTGTAAATTGTCGGGTTCACAAGGACAATATTCTGGGGGAAGTTGGTGAAGGATTTATTCAATCTATGAAGGTATTGGATGGAGGAAGAATTTCCATAGGTGCACTCTCTCTGGGTATCGCCAAAGGAGCTTATGAGGCAGCACTTAAATATGCTAAAGAAAGAGAACAATTTGGTCAATCGATAAGTAAATTTCAGGCTATTGGTTTTAAACTAGCCGATATGGCCACAGAAATTGAAGCTTCTGAATTATTGTTGCACAAGGCTGCTCATGATAAGATCCAAGGTAAAAAAATGACCAAAATTGGTGCCATGGCCAAAATGTATGCCTCTGAAGTATGCGTAAAAGTCGCCAATGAAGCCTTACAAATTCATGGTGGATATGGTTATACCAAGGATTTTCCCGTAGAGAAATTTTACAGAGATGCAAAACTTTGCACAATTGGAGAAGGAACTACTGAAATTCAGAAACTGGTGATTTCCAGAAGTATCTTAAGTTAGCATTTTATTTTTTTAATCCGATGGCAGCCGCCTTTTTTAGCATAAAGTTATAGGCTTCATCATAATCATTGGTGATCTCACCTTCAAGAATGGCTTCCTTGATGGCATCTTTGATGATCCCTATTTCCCGGCATGGCTTCAAGTTAAAAGTTTCCATGATCAGTTCTCCTGAAATTGGCGGCTGAAAATTTCTAACATGGTCTCTCTCCTCTACTTCTTTGATCTTTTGTCTGACCAGTGCAAAATTATTCAGGTATTGTTTTTCCTTGGATTTATTTTTGGTCGTGATATCTGCCTCACAATGTGTCATTAGATCATCAAGGTCATCACCTGCATCAAAGATCAGTCTTCTTACGGCAGAATCAGTCACATTCTCAGCCAATATCACAGGTCTTGAGCTCATCATCACGATCTTTTGAACATACTTCATTTTCTCATTCAGAGGCATCTTGAGCCTCTTAAAGATCTTTTTAACCATTTTTGAACCTACGAATTCATGTCCGTGGAAGGTCCAGCCAATCTTCTTGTCAAATTTTTTAGTTGGTGCCTTGCCAATATCATGCAATAGCGCTGCCCATCTCAACCAAAGTTTGTCCGTTTTTTCAGCGATGTTATCAACCACCTGCAGGGTATGGTAAAAATTATCTTTGTGTTTTTGCCCTTTGATTTGCTCAACACCTTGTAAATCAGCTAACTCCGGAAGGATAAAAGCTAACAAACCTGTTTGGAACAAAAGTTTAAGTCCAATAGAAGGTTTCTTACTCAACATGATCTTATGCAACTCATCCACTACCCTTTCCTGACTAATAATCTGGATTCTTTTGGCATTTCTAGTAATAGATTCCAATGACTTTGTCTCAATTTCAAAACCTAATTGGCTTGAAAAACGAATAGCCCTCATCATCCTTAAAGGATCATCACTAAAGGTAATATCCGGGTCAAGCGGGGTTCTGATCACCTTGTTCTTAAGATCCGTTATTCCGTCAAACGGATCGAGTAATGCACCATAATCGGAAGCGTTCAAACTAATAGCCATAGCATTGATGGTAAAATCCCTGCGGTTCTGATCATCCTGTAATGAACCTCTATCAACCATGGGGTTCCTGCTGTGTTCCACATAAGATTCTTTTCGTGCACCCACAAACTCAATTTCAAGGTCCTTGAATCTCAGCATGGCGGTTCCATAAGTCTTAAACACCTGAATTTTAGGGTTAAAAGGCATTAATTCAGCAACTTTATTGGCCAGATCGATACCACTGCCTACAGCGACTACATCAATATCTTTTGGCTCTTCCCTTTCCAATAAAAAATCTCTAACGTATCCACCGATCACATAAGTCTCCATCTGTAGGGCGTCTGCAGCTTGGGTAATATAATCGAAAGCAGGTAGCGAAATTGCCTTTTTATAATCAGTATTTAATTGTAGCATGCTATATTCTCAGGAACTCGATCTCACCGAGATCATTTAGTTTAATGATTTGTGAAGCCGCATTTTTTGATTCGGCTGCCGGCAAATTTACTATATAATCTACTTGTTTCAAAAGTAAAGGATCAATTTCATGCAAACCTGACAGGGAAGGTGCCCCGCTAAAATTAGCAGAAGTGGAAACTATGGGTTTACCAAATTCTCGGATCAAAGCTTTACAAAAATCATTTTGAACGATTCGTATAGCGACGGTATCATCTTCGGCAATAACGTTTGAAGCCAGCCCGGTGGGATGATTATAAATGACAGTAGTGGGCCTGGTGGCAGTGTCTAAAAATCTCTCTATTCTTTCGGGAACAGTGCCTATATATTTTTTTAACATGTCCATTCCATCAACCAGAATGATCAGGCTCTTGCTGTCAGGTCTGTTTTTAATCTTATAAATGTTTTCAACAGCTTCGGTATTTGTTGCATCACAGCCTAAGCCCCAGATGGTGTCAGTAGGATAGATCAGGGTTTCTCCTGATGCTAAAATTTTTAAAGCCTGGTTAATTTTTTCTTTCATGAAATACTCGTAATTTCCTTTGTACCTGCGGGATTTTTGGTAAATTAATATAATCGCTATTTTTTTATTAAACGATTCAGGTAAGAATTTCATTCTGGCATCTCCTGGATAAAACGTTAATTCACCGAAATAATACTTTTCCATCCAAATTGTACAAATCGACCCGAACGAAAGGATAGTTTATCTGCTAATTTCGTGGCTATTTCGATCATTTTTTCCAAGTTTATCGGTCGTTCTATAATCCCCTGGATAGGCATTTCATCCCTTTTGACTGTTACTTCCAGTTTGTTCCAGTCCAGATCAAAGTAGGCAAGGCATTTTGACCTTCTCAGAAAAATTATCCACCTGAATAAACTTTGCTTTTCCGGTGAAACAATAAACTTAAAATCAAGGAATCCACCTGACCTTTGTCCAAATATTTTTCAACAATAATTCTAGGTTTTACATCCTTGTATGCCCATTCTTGCCCGCCATATAATAGAGGTTTTTCACATCCATTTGAATATACTTGAATTTTAATTTCTCTTGTTTAGTTAAACCTTATTTATCTCGACAATCATATACATATTAGAACCATGAGTACCTTTGAAAACAAGTTGTTCAGGCAAAGCTATCAAAATCAACTTCATCAGAATCTTCACAAACCGGATATAATTCATTTAAATACGAGTCCCTATTTTCTCCTCAACATAAGTTCTTACTGCATATTTATCTACCAGTTGATGTAAAATTGGAAGATGATAATACACCTTCAACCATTGGATGTTTTTCAACATATTTCACGGGATTTTTTAGATCAAGTTTTTCACCATGATAGTATTCATAATATATTTTAGCATAAAATTCCTGTGGTAAGTGCCTGTTTTTTTTGATTAAACCGTAAAGAATTTTCTTAATAAAATTCATAATAGTAACTTTGCCGCTAAATTAGGAGAAAGATAGCGCTTCCAAAATAATAATCTATGGAAAATATACACATATCAGTGATCATCAGCACCTATAATGCGGTTGAATGGCTGGAGAAGGTGCTTTGGGGGTATCAAAATCAAGAATTTAAGCATTTTGAGATGGTCATTGCGGATGATGGTTCAGGACCAGAAACCAAAGATTTGATAGATAGAATGGCTAAGGAAGTTTTTTATCCTATCATTCATGTATGGCAGGAAGATGACGGGTTTCAGAAATCAAAAATTTTGAATAAAGCAGTTTTGGCTTGTAATGCAGATTATATTGTCATGAGTGACGGAGACTGTATTCCAAGAAAAGATTTTCTTCAAGTACATGAGGACAATAAAGAATTGGGCTATTTTATTTCGGGAGGATATTTTATGCTCCCTATGGACATTTCAAAGGCGATCACCAAAGAAGATATTTTATCTGAAGTTTGTTTCCAGCGAAAGTGGTTAAAAGAAAGAGGATTGAAAAGGTCCTTTAAAAACAATAAGTTGACCTCTAAAAAAGCCAAAGCAACATTTCTAAATAAAATTACAACTACCAATTCAACTTGGAACGGGCACAATGCTTCCGGATGGAAAAAGGATATCTTGAAAATTAACGGATTTGATGAAAGAATGCAATATGGAGGTCAGGACAGGGAACTCGGAGAGCGTCTTATGAACATGGGTATAAAAGGAAAGCAATTTAGGTACAGTGCCATCTGTTTTCATCTTGACCATAAAAGAGGTTATAAAAATCAAGAGTCTATTGATAAGAACCTGGCCATTCGAGCCTTTAATAAAAAAAATAAGGTTATAGAAACTGATCATGGATTAAAGCAGCATAAAGTGAAAGTTCGTCATAATGAATAATAACGATCTATACATTTTCACAATATTATTTTCTGAAATCTTTTGAGTTGTATTTTTAAAACAATGAACACAATATGAAATTTCGATTTCCCTTTTACCCCTCAATTAATGAGCATGAAGTATTTTTATCCTATGACAAGCACAGGAAAAATATGGGTGACATACTTAATCCATTTATTGCTAATGCTTTAGGATCAAAAAAAGTGAAGCGAATTTCAAAGAGGAATTGCAAAAGGTTTGAACATTATTTTATGATTGGATCTATACTGCAGAGGTGCACGGATAAATCGATCATTTGGGGCAGCGGGATCATTTCTGAAAATTCCATTCTAGACCAAAAACCAAAAAAAGTTTTGGCTGTAAGAGGACCACTAACCAGAAAAAAATTAATTGAACAAGACATAGAATGCCCTGAGATTTATGGGGACCCTGCATTATTGCTGCCCGAACTTTATCCCGATCCAGGGACTAAAAGGAAATATAAATTGGGTGTTATCCCTCACTTTAAAGATAAGAGAGATCCATGGCTCAAAAAGCAATTTTTATTTAATGATGAAGTAAAAATTATTGATATACAAAATGAAAACCCGCTCACAGTTGTTGATGAAATGCTCTCCTGTGAAAAAATAATATCTAGTTCTCTTCACGGAATTATCGTTGCAGATGCCTATGACATACCTTCAGTTTGGGTTGAATTCGAGCATCCGTTTGAAGATGGGCACTTTAAATTCCAGGACTATTTTTTATCGGTAGGTAGGATTGTAAAAGGACCAATCAAAGTTGATTCATTACAAAACCTTAATGACATCCTTGCCGTTTTTGAACCATATACCATCAACATTGATTTAAAGTTGCTTAAAAGTTCATTTCCTTTTTAACCTTTTGTCTTAGTGTCAGGTCAGGCAATTTCTACTTATATCTTGTGCGAAACTATGAATAATCGAATACTCAACCTAAAAATTGAAAAATCACCCAATTTAAAGTATAATCAAATTTAATTTGATCCTAGCATGCGTATCAATAGTGTCATACACCCGGAATCACCGCTAGTTTATGATGATTACATCAAGATCATTAATGAATTCAAAACTAGTGGGAAAGTGATTGATGACAGAGGTAGAAATCTTATTAAATCTTTTGAGGTTAAAGGAATGATTGTCAATGCAAAATCATTTAAAGTCCCTCACTTGATTAATCGCGTGGCCTATAAATATTTCAGAGACTCAAAGGCAAAGAGATCCTATGACCACGCTTGTTTGCTGACAGCAAAGCATATCGGAACACCAAAACCGTTAGCCTATTTTGAATACTTTACATCCTTAGGTATAGAACAAAGCTATTACTTCAGTGAACAACTTTCGTATGATTTTACATTTAGAGAATTGAGATCGCAGTCCGAATACCCTGACCGTGATGAGATTCTAAGACAATTTACGCGATTCACATTTTCATTGCACGAAAATGATATCTTTTTTAAAGATCATTCAGCTGGTAATACCTTGATTGTTAATAATGGAGGTAGTTACTCATTTTACCTGATCGATTTGAACAGAATGGATTTTTTTAAAATGGATTTGGACGCTAAGAATGAAAAACTTTGCCAAATTAACGGAGGATGTTGAAACAGTTAGAATTATGAGTGAGGAATATGCAAAGTTGATAGGACAGCCCCCTAAACTCCTATTTAACAAAATGTGGGCCGAGATCAGACAATTCAGAAGTAAGTATGAACGAAGACAAAATCTCAAGACCAAAATAAGAGGCTCAGAGAAATAAGTCTTTTTTAATATTTACACAGCTACTCCGTACTCACGAAGCGCATCGTTCAGAGAGGTCTTCTTATTGGTAGATTCTTTTCTCTCTCCAATGATCAAGGCACAAGGCACCTGATAATCACCTGCTTTAAAGGTTTTGGTATAACTTCCCGGAATCACTACTGATCTTGCCGGAACCCTACCTTTCATTTCAACAGGCTTATCCCCTGTCACGTCTATGATTTTAGTACTCATGGTCAGCACAACATTAGCACCTAAAACAGCTTCTTTTTCTACCCTGACACCTTCAACCACGATACAGCGTGATCCTACAAAAACACCATCTTCAATAATCACAGGAGCTGCTTGCAAGGGCTCCAATACGCCACCTATACCAACACCTCCACTTAAATGTACATTCTTGCCTATTTGGGCGCAACTTCCTACTGTGGCCCATGTATCTACCATAGTACCTTCATCTACATAGGCACCTATATTCACATAACTCGGCATCAAAATGGTTCCCTTCGAAATATAGGCACCATGTCTTGCCACCGCATGAGGTACTACTCTGATTCCTTTTTCCTTATACCCTCTCTTCAATGGAATTTTATCGTGATATTCAAAAATACCGACTTCCATCGTTTCCATTTTCTGGATTGGAAAATACAATACAACTGCTTTTTTCACCCATTCATTTACCTGCCATCCGTCATTTACAGGTTCTGCAACTCTTAATTCTCCAACATCCAAAAGATCAATAACCTTTCTAATGGCATCTTGCACTTTAGGTTCGGTTAATTGCTCTCTATGGTCCCAGGCATTTTCAATTATTTGACGTAATTCATTCATAAGGCTATATTAAGTCGCAAATATAAAAAAGCATGAAATAAAAAATCCATTTTTTTTATATTCTTTTAAATCAAAAAAGAGGTAAATTTGCAAAAATTATAAGGAATGTCAAGAATTCTTGCCCTGGATTATGGAGAGAAAAGAATAGGAGTTGCTGTAACAGATGAAATGCAGATCATCGCTTCGGGTTTAACGACGGTTCCTACGGCGGAAATTTTTGAATTTTTGAAAGCATATCTTAAGAAGGAAAAGGTAGAGCTCTTTTTGGTTGGTGAACCTAAACAGATGGATAATACTGCCTCGGAAAGTGAAAAGCACATTACTCCTTTTCTAAGTAAATTGGCCAAAATATTTAGTGATATTCCTATCAAAAGAGTTGATGAAAGATTTACATCAAAAATGGCCTTTCAAACCATGATAGATAGTGGATTGAAAAAAAAACAAAGACAAAATAAGGAGTTGATCGATGAGATCAGTGCCACAATTATATTACAGAGTTATCTCTACAACAAATAAAAAGAAACCCATGATTTTACCCATTGTAGCTTATGGCGATCCTGTGTTAAGGAAAGTAGCAAAGGATATCACCAAAGATTATCCAAAGCTCGAAGAACTGATTGTAAATATGAAAGAGACCATGAAAAATGCGCAGGGCGTTGGTCTGGCTGCACCCCAGATAGGAAAAGACATCAGGCTGTTTTTAATCGATGCTTCTCCTTTTGCCGAAAGCGATGAATTGGAAGAAGATGAAAGAAACTTTTTACAAGATTTTAACAGGATCTTTATCAATGCACAGATTGTTGAGGAAGAAGGTGACGAATGGGTTTTTAATGAAGGTTGTTTAAGTATTCCAAATATCAATGAGGACGTTTCCAGAAATGAAACGATTCATATAGAATACCTCGATGAACATTTTGAAAAGAAAACAGATACCCTTTCGGGGCTTGCTGCAAGAATTTTTCAACATGAATATGACCATATTGAGGGCATCTTGTTTACAGATAAGTTGTCGAGTCTTAAAAAACGATTGTTAAAAAAGAAACTGGATAATATCTCAAAGGGAATTGTTGACGTTGCCTACAGAATGAAGTTTCCCAAACTAAAAAAATAGAAAATACAAAAACATATGAAACGAGTATAAGACAATCGTAATAACTGCAAAAATGATCGTCTATACGAGTTCCATATCACCAAAATATTAAATAGAAAATACGATATGAAACGAGTATAAGATCATCGTAATAACTGCAAAAATGATCATCTATACGAGTTCCATATGACCAAAACATTAAATAGAAGATAACATATGAAACGAGTATAAGATCATCGTAATAACTGCAAAAATGATCATCTATACGAGTTCCATATCACCAAAATATTAAATAGAAAATACGATATGAAACGAGTATAAGATCATCGTAATAACTGCAAAAATGATCATCTATACGAGTTCCATATCACCAAAATATTAAATAGAAAATAACATATGAAACTAGAAAAAGTAATTGCCATCACAGGTAAACCAGGACTTTACCAGATCATCTCTCAATCTAAATCGGGAGTTATCGTGGAATCATTATCCGATAAAAAGCGATTTCCGGTCAATTCATTGCACAATGTAAGTACATTAAATGACATTGCCATTTATACTTATGAAGACAGAAGTACCTTTAAAAGCTGTATTCTTCAATATTTTTGAAAAAGAGGAAGGAAAAGAATCCATTGATCCAAAATCATCTAAAAATGATTTGTTAGCCTACTTTAGTGAAGTATTTCCCGGGCTATGACGAAGAAAGGGTATATGCTTCCAATATTAAAAAAGTACTTTCCTGGTATAATGCCCTGGTGCATTCAGATTTTGATTTTTCGACCATCAAAGCCGAATTGGAAGAAGAAATTCAGAAGAATAGGATCTTCTAAAATAGACTTATATGACCACAAAGGGAATCACAGCTTAAGGCCTTCGGGGAACTTTTGGACATCATGGATGAGCTTAGGGAAAAATGCCCATGGGATAAAAAGCAAACCATGGAATCTTTAAGGCATCTTACCATTGAGGAGACCTATGAACTCGGTGATGCTATTCTCGACAATGACCTGCCTGAAATTCAAAAAGAACTAGGTGACCTGTTGCTTCACATCGTTTTTTATGCGAAAATCGGTGTCAGAATCAAATGATTTTGACATTCTGGATGTGATCGACGGAATTAATGAAAAACTGATCAGCAGACATCCTCATGTTTTTGGTGATGTTGTGGCAGATACTGAAGAACAGGTCGCCAAAAACTGGGAGCAGTTAAAACTGAAGGAAGGTAAAGAATCTATTTTGGAAGGAGTTCCAAAATCATTACCAGCCCTTGTCAAGGCAAGTAGAATTCAGGATAAAGCGGCCAGTGCCGGTTTTGACTGGGATCATTCTGAGCAGGTATTTGAAAAGGTTAAAGAAGAAATACAAGGAACTTCATGAAGAAGTCAAACAAGCCGATCAGACAAGAATGGAAGCTGAATTTGGTGATGTGCTTTTTTCCTTGATCAATTATGCCCGCTTTATCAATGTAGATCCTGAAAGTGCGCTTGAAAGAACCAATAAAAAGTTCATCAAACGTTTTCAATACCTGGAAACGGAAGTCAAGAAAGAATGGGGAATATCTTCAAGACATGACCCTTGAGCAAATGGATGTGTATTGGAACCAGTCGAAGGATCATTTTAAGTAAATTCTTTTCATTTTCTATGGTTATTTCAATACGTTTAAAGGCAATGGCTTAAGATTTTTAAGAAGCGGCTCCTCATATCAAGCCTCTTTCTTTTGAGAGGATGAATAAATATCCTTAACTTTAATCTTTGTTAACCATTATACATTGTCTATGAAAATTTATTAAGCATGCTGCTTTTTTTTATAGTTGCTTTCTTCTCTTTTGCCCAGTCTGATCTTGATTTTTCAGGAGAAACCATAAATTTTAAAGCCAGTGATGGGGTAAATGTTACAGCAGATCTGTATATGCCCCATGAAACCAGTGCTCCTTTTATCATTCTCTACCATCAGGCAGGTTACAGCAGAGGAGAATACCTCAGTATTGCACCACAATTGAATGCAATGGGCTTTAATTGTATGGCAGTAGACCAGCGTTCCGGAGACAAGGTGAACGGTATCATCAATGAAACTCATAAAGGAGCAGTTGCCGCAAATCTTCCAACTGAATATCTGGATGCCATCCCTGATATGGAAGCTGCTTATCTTATATGTAAAATACGGCATAAAACCGGATAAAATTATCTTATGGGGTAGTTCATATTCAGCGGCTATTTTGTTTTATATGGGAAGTGTTCACCATAAAAATCTCAGTGGTATCCTGTGTTTTGCTCCCGGAGACTACTTTAAAATTAATAATAAGGAACTTAAAACCTTTGCAGCCAGAATAACCTGTCCTGTTTTTGTCACTTCAGCAAAAAGTGAATACAAAAACTGGAAGTCTATTTATGATCAGATCAAATCAGAAAAATCATATTTTTTACCTGAGACAGAAGGGAAACACGGGTCTAAAGCCTTGTGGAACAATAATCCAAGTCACCAGGCCTATTGGACTGCTGTGACAAAATTTCTGAATCAACTTTAAAGTGTTCTGTCTTTAAAAAAACGGCATCATTATAAACCTTTTATCCTAAATCAAACCATGACCAAAGTAAAACACATCACAGCACAAATTGAACAATTATCGCCTTTGACCTATGCCGAAGATTTTGACAATGTGGGCCTTTTAGTGGGTAACAATGAGCAAGAAGTCGAAGGAGTACTGGTTAGCCTTGATTGCCTGGAAACCACCATAGATGAGGCTATAGAAAAAAAATGTAACCTGATCGTCTCGTTCCATCCAATCATTTTTAAGGGCTTAAAAAAGCTCAATGGAAAGAGTTATGTAGAGAGAACCGTGATCAAAGCCATAAAACACGATATTGCCATTTATGCCATGCATACTGCCCTCGACAATTCTTTTAAAGGTGTCTCGGCAAAAATGGCAGAAATGCTTGATCTTGAAAACACCCGGGTTTTGATGCCCCAAAAAGGGCACTTGCGAAAATTGACCACTTATGTTCCTGAAAATGCAGCTGAAGAAATCAGAGCAGCACTTTTTCAGGCAGGTGCAGGTCATATTGGCAATTACAGTCATTGCAGTTTTAACCTGCAAGGCGAAGGTACCTATCTGGGTAACGAGCATTCTGATCCGACAATCGGTCAGAAAGGTAAACTTGAAACCGTAGGTGAGCATTTTATCAGCGTCATTTTTGAAAAACATCAGGAGTCAAAAATTCTGCAAGCCCTGGACGATACGCATCCTTATGAAGAAATTGCCTACGATATTGTAAGTCTTGAAAATGTGCATGACAAGATAGGAATGGGAATCATTGGTGAATTGAAACAAGCACTGAGTCCGCATAACTTATTTGAAAACCTTAAACGCACCTTTGATCTTCAAGTGATTAAGCATTCAGAAATTATGGATCGTGACATTAAAAAAGTAGCGGTTTTAGGTGGGTCAGGAAGCTTTGCTATTGAACATGCCATCAAATCCGGAGCAGACATTTTTATTACAGCTGATCTAAAGTACCACGATTTTTACAGGGCTGAAGGAAAACTAATTCTTGCCGACATCGGACATTATGAAAGTGAACAGTTTACAAAAAATCTTTTAGTCGAGTATCTTACAAAAAAAATCACTAATTTTGCACCTGCCTTGCCGAAAAGCAGGATAATTTTAGCGAAAAACAATACAAATCCGATCAACTATTTTTAGAGATGACAAAAAAGAAAGAGGTTACCGTTGAAGAAAAATTAAGAGCGTTGTATGATTTACAGCTTATCGATTCTAGAATTGACGAGATCAAAAATACCAGAGGAGAATTACCTTTGGAAGTGAAAGACCTTGAAGATGAAATAGAAGGTTTACAGACCAGACTTAATAATTTTAGTACTGACATTGAAAACCTGGAAACTGCTATTGCCAATAAGAAGAACAATATTGAGGAAGCCAAAGCATTATCTAAAAAATACCAGGAGCAGCAAAAGAACGTAAGAAACAACAGAGAGTTTGATTCTATCTCAAAAGAGATTGAATATCAAGATCTTGAGATGCAATTGGCAGAAAAACATATTCGTGAATTTGAAGCAAAAATTGCTGCAAAGAATGAAATTATTTCTGCTGCCAAGGAAAAAATGGATGAAAAGGCTACACATCTTAAACACAAACAAGACGAGCTGAATTCTATCCTTGAAGAAACTGCTAAGGAAGAAAACCTGCTTCATAAAAAATCTGAAGAATACGCTAAACTGATTGACGAAAGACTGTTAAAGGCCTATCATAAAATCAGATCAAATGTAAGAAATGGTTTAGCCGTGGTTACTATTGAAAGAGGTGCTTCAGGTGGATCATTCTTTACGATTCCTCCTCAACGTCAGGTAGAAATTGCTACCAGAAAAAAAATCATCACTGATGAGCATAGTGGCAGAATCTTGATTGATTCCCAGCTTGCTGATGAAGAAAAAGAAAAAATGTCTAAATACTTTTCTTAAACTCCGGAAACCTAATCATGGATCTTTAAGGAAACAATAAATTTTCAACATATAACTAAAGCGATAATGAAATTAAAATTTTTAACCATTGTCGCTTTATTTTTTTTGTTACTAAGCTCCTGTGGTAAATCTGAGAGCAAAGACAAAGTTGAAAAAGGGGCGGAAATATATAATATGCACTGTGCCAGATGTCATATTGCGCCCGACATCAATCACCTTCCTAAAGAATATTGGGTAAAAGCCATCTTACCCGAAATGGCAGCACGAATGGGTATTAAGGACGGAAACTTTAAGCCTTATGATGGTTTGCAATTTGAAGAGATGGAAATCATCCATAATTCAGGTATCTTTCCCTACATGCCTATCTTAAATGATCAGGATTGGAATACTTTAAAGGAGTATATTTTAAGTATAGCCCCAGACAGTCTTCAGCCAATAACCTATGAAGTAAGTCCAAAGAAGCAAACAAGATTTAAAGCCAGGACTTTTGCTATAGATGAAACTCCCGGCTCTTTTTTTACTTTTCTTAAATATGTAGCCGATGGAAACAAGATCTGGACAGGAGATATATCTGGGAAAGTGATGGAACATAAGTTCACATCTGGCACTACATCAACACTTCACACGGCGAAAAATGCAGTAACAGATTATATAGAAAAGGACACTGTTTCTTATATAACAGATGTTGGAATTTTAGATCCTTCAGAATTATCCACCGGCAGAATCATCGCAGCTTACAAGGATAACTATGTCACGATCCCGGATACCTTGCACAGACCCGTAAATAACCTCGTGGTTGATTTAAACAATGACGGAATTGAAGAAATGGTGGTGAGTGAATTTGGTTATCTTACCGGAGAGTTGTCGCTGCTTTTTAAAAATGATCAAGGAACCTATAGCAAAAAAACCTTATTGTATCAACCTGGTACCATACGCTCAATTGCCAAGGATATGGACGGTGACGGCAAATTGGATATTGTGACCATCACCTCACAGGGAGATGAAAGCATTACCATTTTATATCAGAAAGAGGATCTGACCTTTAGAAGTGACAAGGTGATTAGGTTCAGTCCTATTTACGGAAGCAGCTGGTTTGAAATACTTGATTATGACGGGGATGGAGATAATGATATTATCACGGTCAACGGTGATAATGCAGACAAGACCTATGTTCATAAACCGTATCACGGCCTAAGAATCCATTTGAATGATGGTAATAATCAATTTACAGAGACCTACTTTTACCCACTTTATGGGGCCACAAGATTTGTTGTGAATGATTTTGACCAGGATGGTGATTTTGACTTCACCATCATATCGACTTTTCCGGATTATAAGAACAATCCTGAATATTCTATGATTTATCTCGAAAATATGAATGCGGATTCCTATGAGTTTCAATCACATTCCTTTGATGAGGCCAATTTAAGCAGGTGGTTTCTACTTGATATTGGAGATGTTGATCTTGACGGTGACACGGACATCATTTTAAGTGCCTTTACCTATGTTTTTGTGCCAGTCCCACCTGATTTTACTGCTGCCTGGGCACAGAATAATGCAGATATTATGGTCTTGGAAAACACCCTATTTGATAAAGAACAAGTAAAGTAAATACCACAGAATCGGCAGGGCCTCGATCCAAAAAGCCGTGTAATATCGCCCTTTTTTCAATCCTGAAAAAGAGACCATCATCACCGACAAACCCATCATAAAAAGGTTTATCCAAAAGTACCTTGGCTCTTTATAAGGAATCAATGTGTCAAGTACAACAACCAAAAGAAGTGCCAGTACTGCAATGATTTTTGAATTGCTCACACCCAGTTTCTGAGGTAGGGTGTTCAATCCGGGGAGATCGAACTGTGCATCACGAATATCAAAAGGTATGGTAATGGCCAGCACAAAAAGAAATCGCTGGGCAAGAACGACATATAAGTGCTCAGTATCTTGCATTTGAGCCGAAAATAAAGGAAGAAATAAAGTAAGGCCTGTCCAGGTTATTGAAATCAAAAAAAGTTTTAAGCCCGGAACATTCCTTAAGCCTGTGATCTTTTTTTTATAAGGGAATACATAAAACAGGGTTGCCAGAAAAAATGGAACCAAGAGAAGAATATCGGCATATCTCAAATTCAAAAGTGCGTATACACTACCCATCAGCGCCAAACCATTCAATACAATAAGATGTCTTTTATTGGCTCTGATCCAGATAGCTGTCATGCTATTGAGCTTATCCAATTGGAACAAGCGTATAAAATTATAGGATAATACGGTAGAGAAGAAAACAAAATTAGCCAAATACTGGTTACTGATGTCGAATTGCAGGAATGAAATCTTTGTCAAACAATAGGCTGCAAGCGCCACATGAATATTTCCAAAAACATAAAAAGCGAAGCTTCGTTTCAATACCTGCATTTCCTAAAATATGAATTATAAAAATAATTAAATATTTCACTATTATATCGTTTTCAAAAGCGAATTGATTTGATCAAAATTAAGTACTTTTGTGTTCCTTTAAATAAAGAAATATTATGCGAACAGATTCTTTTGTTTTACGTCATCTTGGGCCGGGCCAGAATGAAGTGTCTGAGATGTTAGACACAATTGGAGTAAACTCACTTGATGAATTGATTTACAACACGATACCTAATGATATTCGATTAAAGAATGTCTTGAATCTACCTGAAGCCATGAGTGAAAATGAATTTGCTTCTCATATTCAAAAATTAGGTAGTAAAAACAAACTCTTTAAATCATATATTGGTCTGGGTTATCATCCCACTACCCTTCCGGCTGTGATCCAAAGAAATATTTTTGAAAATCCCAGCTGGTATACTTCCTATACACCCTATCAGGCGGAAATTTCTCAGGGACGATTAGAAGCCTTACTCAATTTTCAAACCGTGATTTCTGACCTTACAGGATTGCCGGTTGCGAACTCGTCCTTGCTTGATGAGGGAACAGCAGCTGCGGAGGCCATGATCATGTTATGGAATGGAAGAACCAGAAATCAGAAAAAGAACGGAGCAAGCAAATTTTTTGTTTCTGTTGATATTTTGCCACAAACCAGGGATATACTGATCACCAGAGCTGAACCATTGGGTATTGAATTGCTGCATGGAGATCACCGGGAAACAGTTCTAAATGAAGACTTCTTTGGTTGTATTTTACAATATCCTGCAAAAGACGGAATGATATTTGACTACACTTCTTTTATATCAACGGTCCATGAAAAAGAGATAAAGGTTGTGGTCGCTGCTGATATCCTTAGTCTAGCCATCTTAAAATCTCCGGCCGAAATGGGTGCAGATGTTGCCGTTGGAACTACCCAGCGTTTTGGTATTCCTCTTGGATTCGGAGGGCCTCATGCCGCTTTTTTTGCAACCCATGAAGAATACAAACGCTTGATTCCAGGCAGGATCATTGGGGTAACTATTGATGCTGATGGTAACAGAGCATTAAGAATGGCTTTACAGACCAGAGAACAACATATCAAAAGAGAAAAGGCCACATCAAATATCTGTACTGCTCAGGCGCTGCTGGCAACTATGGCTGGTATGTATGCAGTGTATCACGGAGGAGAGGGCATCAAATATATTGCAAGACAGATTCATTCTTTGGCCAATATTCTGGACCAGGCTTTGCTCAAATTAGGATTGGAACAACAGAATACCGCTTTTTTCGATACGCTGAGAATCAAAGTATCCAATAGTGATAAATTGAAACATCTTGCAGAAGAAAACGAAGTAAACTTTTATTATATCGATCAAAATACGATCAGCATAGCTATCAATGAAACGACCACAGAATCTGATATAGAACAAATCATAGATATTTTGGCTCAGGCCGAAAATCTGTATTCTTTCAAAATTACGGATTGCCCGGTATCTTTATCCATTCCTTCATCTTTGAAACGTACTTCCGCATTTCTGACGCATGAAGTATTTAAAAAATATCACTCTGAAACAGAGATGATGAGGTATATCAAAAGGCTTGAAAGAAAGGATATTTCTCTGGCTGATTCAATGATCTCATTAGGATCATGCACCATGAAACTTAACGCTGCAACAGAAATGTTGCCGCTTAGCATGAGTAACTGGAACTCTATTCATCCTTATGTACCTGTAAATCAGGCTCAGGGATACCATGAAATGCTCAAGGAACTCGAATCACAACTGAACGAGATCACAGGGTTCTCAGGAACTTCCCTGCAACCCAATTCAGGAGCTCAAGGTGAATATGCAGGATTAATGGTCATCAGGGCTTTTCACCACTCCAATGATGAGAGCCATCGAAATATTTGTCTGATACCCGCATCTGCCCATGGCACCAACCCTGCTTCAGCAGTGATGGCAGGTATGAAAGTAGTCGTTACAAAAACTTCTGAAACAGGAAATATCGATCTTGACGATCTGAGGGAAAAAGCCATTTTACACAAAGACAACCTTGCTGCTCTGATGGTAACTTATCCGTCAACACATGGTGTTTTTGAATCAGAGATCAGAGAGATCACAAAGATCATTCACGACAACGGAGGGCAGGTGTATATGGACGGTGCAAATATGAATGCTCAGGTAGGACTTGACCAATCCGGCAAGAATCGGTGCAGACGTTTGTCATTTGAACCTTCATAAAACTTTTGCGATCCCTCACGGAGGGGGTGGCCCGGGAGTTGGACCTATTTGTGTTGCTGCCCATTTGGTAGATTTTTTACCCTCTAATCCGATGATCAAAACCGGAGGAACCAAGGCCATCCATGCAATTTCAGCAGCTCCTTTTGGTTCTGCTATGGTTGACCTTATTTCGTATAGCTATATTAAAATGCTTGGAAGCAGTGGTTTAACAGAGTCTACTGTAACAGCTATTTTAAATGCCAATTACCTTAAAGCACGATTGGAAAAACATTATAAAATTCTTTATGCTGGTGAGAAGGGATTTGCGGCTCATGAAATGATCGTTGATTTCAGAGAATTCAAAGCCAAGGGAATCGAAGTAACTGACGTTGCTAAAAGACTGATGGATTTTGGATTTCATGCCCCTACAGTGTCGTTTCCTGTGGCAGGAACCTTATGATAGAGCCTACAGAAAGTGAAAATAAACAGGAAATAGATCGATTCGCCGATGCCTTGATCCAGATCAAAAGTGAAATTGACAACTATGACGGAGGTGATAGCGTTCTTAAAAATGCGCCCCACACTCAGGCCATGCTTACGGCAGATCACTGGGAATATTCCTATACCAGAAAAGAAGCTGCTTTTGCTCTTGATTATGTTGCTGATCACAAATATTGGCCTCCGGTGACGAAGGGTCAATGACGCCTATGGAGACAGACATCTGGTATGCTCTTGTAATCCGATAGAAGATTATATCGAACAATAGAATAATGAATAAAAAATATGGAAAAGCAATAGTACGATTAACAATAGTCTGAATTCTCTGTAAAAGCTCAAGAATTCCTGAATTTTGTTAATATTTTTTAGAAATTCAATTATCTAAAAATGTTGTATTTTTGCCATTCCGATAAAAATTTTAAATACAAATGAAGAAAATAACAAAAGAGACCTATATCAACTGGTACAAAGACATGTTGTTTTGGAGAAAATTCGAAGACAAACTGGCAGCGGTATATATCCAACAAAAAGTAAGAGGTTTTTTACATTTATACAACGGTCAGGAAGCAGTTTTAGCAGGTGCCTTGCACGCGATGGATCTTTCTAAGGATAAGATGATCACCGCCTACAGAAATCACGTACAGCCAATAGGTATGGGTGTGGACCCAAAAAGAGTGATGGCAGAATTATACGGAAAAGTCACTGGGACTTCTCAAGGATATGGGTGGGTCTATGCATATTTTCTCAAAAGAAAAAGGATTTTATGGTGGTCACGGTATTGTTGGAGGACAAATTCCTTTGGGAGCAGGAATCGCTTTCGCGGATAAATATTTTGGACGAGACGGTGTGACCATTACATATTTTGGTGATGGTGCTGCCAGACAAGGTTCCCTTCACGAAACTTTTAATATGGCTATGGCATGGAAACTACCTGTTGTTTTTATTGTTGAGAACAATGGATACGCCATGGGTACCTCGGTGGCCAGAACGGCCAACCATACTGACATTTGGAAATTAGGTCTTGCCTATGAAATGCCTTCAGAACCCGTTGATGGTATGAATCCGGTAGCAGTTGCAGAGGCAATGGACAAAGCCATGAAACATGCCAGAAGCGGTAAAGGACCTTATTTCCTTGAAATGAAAACATACCGATACAGGGGACATTCTATGAGTGATGCTCAAAAATACAGAACGAAGGACGAAGTAGCTGAATACAAAAAGATCGATCCAATTTCGCAAGTTCTTGAGGTTATCAAAGAGAAAAAGTATTTGACCGATAAACAAATTCAGGCGATTAATAATGATGTAAAAGAACAGGTTGCGGAATGCGAAAAATTTGCCGATGAATCACCATATCCTGAAAAACAGCAATTATACGATATGGTTTATGAAGAAAAAGGTTACCCTTTTATCAAGCATAGATTATAATTTATAGAAGTAGATCAAAAGTTAATTACCAATAAATAAAAAATATATGGCTGAAATTATAACCATGCCAAGATTGAGTGATACCATGACGGAAGGAGTTGTGGCTAAATGGCTTAAACATGTTGGCGACAAGATCGAAGAAGGAGATATTCTTGCGGAAATTGAAACTGATAAAGCCACTATGGAATTTGAATCATTTCATGAAGGAACTTTACTGCATATTGGAGTTCATGAAGGAGAAACAGCTAGTGTTGATGCCTTATTGGCAATTATTGGTGATCAAGGTGAAGACTTTAAAGTCACTGTTGAATCAATCAAATGGTTCAGTTGAAAATGCCGTAGTCGAGGAAACACCTGCTGAAGCTGCCGTTGAGGCCGCTTCTTCTGACCAGGTGGATACTCCTGCAGGTGTGGAAGTGATCACAATGCCAAGATTGAGCGATACCATGACCGAGGGTACAGTTGCCAAATGGTTGAAAAAAGTAGGAGAGACAGTTGATGAAGGAGATATTCTTGCCGAAATAGAAACAGACAAGGCAACTATGGAATTTGAATCATTTCATCAGGGTACCCTACTCTATGTCGGCGTTGAAGAAGGGAATTCTGCGAGTGTCGATGCTGTTCTGGCCATTATTGGAGAAAAAGGAACCGACGTTTCAGGCTTTGTCGCAAGTCTAAAAACACAGGCTGCAGTCCTAAAGCAGTTGAAACAAAGAAACAAGAAGCTCCTGCAGCTTCTCCGGTTACAAGCCCTGCACCTGTGCAACAATCAAGTCCACAGCCTGTTGTACCTGTTACAAAGCCAACTGGCGGCAGAATAGTTGCTTCCCCATTAGCGAAAAAACTCGCTGCTGAAAAGAATATCAATCTTTCTCATATCCAGGGAACCGGTGAAGGCGGACGAATCATAAAACGCGACATCGAAAATTATACACCTGGCGCCGGAGCAGGTTCGCAAATGCCATTTGTTCCTTCTGGTCAGGAAAGTTTTGAAGAAATCCCAAATTCACAAATGCGAAAAGTGATCGCAAGAAGATTGGGTGAATCAAAATTTACAGCGCCTCATTATTATTTGAACGTGGAGTTTGACATGGACAATGCAATTGCATTCAGGGAACAATACAATTCAATTCCCGATACCAAGATCTCATTTAATGATATCGTTGTAAAAGCAACTGCCTTAGCATTGAAACAACATCCACAGGTAAATTCTCAATGGTTTGACGACAGAATTAAAAAGAACCACCATGTTCATATTGGAGTAGCAGTTGCTGTTGAAGACGGATTATTGGTTCCTGTATTGAAATTTGCTAATGAGCAAAGTCTTACGCAAATTGGAAGTCAGGTCAAAGATTTTGCAGGAAGAGCGAGAAACAAAAAGTTGACTCCTGAGGAAATGGATGGAAGCACATTTACAATTTCAAATTTAGGGATGTTCGGTATCACTGATTTTACCAGTATTATCAACCAACCTAATTCGGCCATACTTTCAGTTGGTGCCATCGTTCAAAAACCTGTTGTAAAAGAAGGAAATATTGTGGTAGGAAATACCATGAAACTAACACTGGCCTGTGATCACAGAACAGTTGACGGAGCAACTGGAGCTTTATTTCTTCAAACTTTGAAAGGATATATTGAGAATCCGGTGACCATGCTGGTGTAAGAATACGTATTTTATATGTAAAGAGCCTGTGTTTTCACAGGGCTTTTTTTATTCCTTTCGGCAAGTGATCTCGCATTATTTGTATATTTGAATGTACGGCAATGCATTCATACTAATTATTGAGTGATAACTCATGATTTTGAGGGTCAATAAGCTATACCTTAAATTTATCTAAGATGGAGCATAAACCTTTAAGTTCTTTTAAAATATCGCGATTTATCAATGAAGAAGCCTATGGAGGTGTCATACTGATTATAGCAACTATTACAGCCATGTTTTGGGCCAATTCTTCGTTTTATGAATCATATCATTATGTCTGGCATGATTATAAAGTTGGCTTTGTTTGGGGTAAGATCAACATGGTAGCTTCCTTGCACCATTGGATCAATGACGGTTTGATGGCATTATTCTTTTTCGTAGTAGGCCTTGAAATAAAAAGAGAAGTTATGGGTGGAGAATTATCTTCATTTAAAAAAGCCTCTTTACCCATAGCAGCTGCAGTTGGTGGGATGCTGCTGCCCGCTCTTATTTTATGCTATCGCTATGATCAATTATCCTGAATATATCAACGGCTGGGGAATTCCTATGGCGACAGACATTGCTTTTGCTTTAGGCCTGCTTGCCATGTTGGGGAATCGTGTTCCTCTGAATCTTAAAATTTTTCTGACGGCACTGGCCATTGCAGATGATTTAGGTGCAGTGCTTGTGATCGCCATATTTTATACTGAATCCATTGATTATAATGAATTACTCTATGCCGGGAATCTGCCTGGTTATTTTAATAGCTGCCAATTTTGCCGGTATCAGAAGGACATTGTTTTATGCGATTATTGGTTTCGCGGGTGTTTGGATCGCTTTTGTTTATTCTGGTGTTCATGCCACAATCGCGGGAGTTTTAATTGCCTTGACCATTCCAGCCAGAACAAAAATAGATGAAGAAAGTTATATTGATAAACTGACCATTTATTTAAACAAATTTAAGAAGGAAGAAACAGATACCAAAAGTACCCTTCTTACAAAAAATCAAGTACATCTTATCGCTGAAATTCAAGGTTTAAATGAAAAAGCGATCACACCACTGCAAAGACTTGAACATGCTTTACACCCTCTTACTGCTTACTTTATTCTGCCTGTTTTTGCATTGAGCAATGCGGGAGTTCATATCGATGGTAAAATAATGGATATGCTGATCCATCCTATATCAATTGGTATTATATGTGGCCTTGTATTGGGAAAATTCATAGGGATATCTTTGTTGTCCAGACTAGTGGTCAAATTTAAAATTGCATCACTACCAGAAGGGGTCAGTTGGAATCAAATTTATGGAGTCGCTTTTTTAGCAGGAATTGGTTTTACCATGTCCATGTTTATTTCCGATCTTGCATTTAAAGATGAATCATTTAAACAAATTGCTAAGGTTGGTATTATGGCTGCCTCTGCAATTTCAGCTATTATTGGGATGATATGGCTGGGCCTCACATCTCACAAAAAGGAATAAAATATATTTTTAATTTTCTAAACTATAATTTTGGTATGGACCCATTATGGATCATTTTTGCATTTGGCTTTGGCTTTACCGTAAAACAAATAGGTCTCCCTCCTTTAGTTGGGTTTCTTATGGCCGGATTCGCTTTGAACATTTTTGGGGTTCAAAATAGTGTAGCTCTTGAACATATCGCAGATTTCGGAGTGTTACTTCTTTTGTTTACCATCGGATTAAAACTCAAGATCAAAAACCTCCTAAAACCTGAGATTTGGGCAGGATCGTCAGTTCACATGCTCATAACTACCCTGGTTTTTGGTTTCTTGATCCTGTTACTAGGCCTTGTTGGGTTTTCTAAGTTTACAGATCTGAGTTTACAAACATCTTTTCTGATCGCATTTGCACTTAGTTTTTCAAGTACCATTTTCGCTGTAAAGATCCTTGAGGAAACCGGAAGTATGAAAAGTACACATGGTCGAATAGCCATAGGTATTCTGGTGATGCAAGACATTTTTGCGGTAATATTCCTTACCCTGAGCTCTGGGGAAACACCTTCTTTTTGGGCCCTTGCTTTACTGCTGTTGCTCTTTGTTCCAAAACTAATTAAAAACCAGAAATTCTCGTATGTGTTGAATAAAACCGGGCACGGGGAATTATTGATCCTATTAGGAGTTTTATTACCCTTGTCTGGAGCTGCTTTATTCTCGCTGGTTGGTTTAAAACCAGATCTTGGAGCCTTGGTTTTTGGTATGTTACTCGCAGATCACGGTCGCGCGGAAGAACTTGCCAATACCATGATGGGTTTTAAGGATCTGTTTTTGGTTGGATTTTTCTTAACCATAGGCTTATCGGGCTTACCATCTCCTGAAGCCTTTGGAATAGCCATTTTTCTTGCACTTCTTATGCCTCTAAAAATGATCTTCCTTTTTGTGATTTTAACCCGTTTTAAACTGAGAGCAAGAACTTCTGCGCTTAGTTCTTTTAACCTTGCCAACTATAGTGAATTTGGTCTTATAGTTGGAGCTGCTGGAGTTGCCAATGGACTGATCACCACTGAATGGCTGGTTATTTTTGCAGTCGCTTTGTCATTAACAATGATCATGGCCTCACCATTGAATATGAAAGCTCAACCTATTTATGCCAGATTACAAACCTATTTTCTTCGTTTTGAAACAGAAACACGTTTACCAGAAGATGAACCCATCGTTTTTGGAAAAGAGGAAGTTATTGTATTTGGTATGGGAAGAACCGGCTCCGAAGTTTATAGGGTTATGACAGAAAAGCACCATAAAACGGTATTGGGAATAGATATTAATCTTGACGTCATCAAAAAGAAAGAAGCGTTGGGTTATCATGTAATTCAGGGCGATGTCACTGATCTGAATTTTTGGCAAAGGATCAATATGTCGACTAAGTTGCCTCTCATCATTTTAGTTACTCCCAGTCATGCGACGCATATGAGCGTTATCAAACAATTAAAGCAAATCCATTGTGATATAAAAGTATCTGCCATTTCGAGATATGATGATGAAATGAAGGAATTGACCGAGGCAGGTGTTGAAGTCGTATTCAACCTCTACGAAGAAGCAGGGTTCGGCTTCGCCAACCATACTTACAACCAAATATTCGGTAAAACCTAAACCGGAATCAAGGCTTTTTCGAATTGACTACTTTTTCCGATAGCCCTTCGTACTTTATGATGTAAATCCCTTTATTGATGATACCTCCGGAAGTGTTTTCAATAAAATCATATTTTGTTCCTATTCTTTCTGAAACTCCTTGTTGAATAATATCGGTGGTATCAGACAAGACGTTGTAAAAGATCGTATGTCACGTCAAAGCCTTCAACAGCAAAAGATGATGGCCTGCCATAATATTTCCTCCTATACATAGATTCAAAATTCTTGTATACAGATGAATTATGATCTATAAACGTATTGGTAGGGTAATGAAAATGAACACGTGCTAAAAAATTATTGTCAATTTTATCGAAGTTCCTGTCTTTTTCAAACCCAAAAACAAGCAGGCTGTCTGCTTCCGGAAAAACGCCTAAGTTATTGAAAACGTCACCCAAATATGCCGGATCATTATCAGTGATAAAAAACCAATTTACGATATTGCGCTCAAGCGTATCACGGAATACCCTGAATTCATCCGGATGGATATAACCATCTTTGGGCTCCAGTGTTTTTACTTCCTTCTCAGGATTCAAGGCCTTGAGATCAGCAATGATTCGGTCATATTGTTCTTGTGATCTTTTACTATTATTCTTTATAACAATAAGGTCCTGACTTTCATAATTTGCCTTGATAAAATCCATCATCTCTTCTGTTTGATTTTCAAGAGACGCTCTTTCCTGCACCAACTTATTATTGTCAATATAAGAATGATCCTTAGTTGAAATGGGCGATATGATCAGTGGTTTACCATATTTAAGATTGTCAGATACCGACTTTACATTTGCAAGAAATAACGGTCCTATAACGGCATCGAATTCCTGCAGCTCCACTTGATCACTTATCTTATTAGAAATTTGTTTACTATTCTCTGTATCAAACACTTTCATCGTTACAGATAATCCTTGATTCTTTAAAGAATCTAAAGCAATCATAGCTCCGAAATAGAAATCAGTAGTAATATTCAATAGCCTGTCTCCTGCAAAATTTAAACTGTCCCTTTTGCTTTTAAAAGGCAGCATCATGGCTATTTTAAGTTCAGTATCAACTGGAATATTATCGATAAACAAAGGTTTACTCTTGATCAACATATTTGGTACTTTGATCAGCATACCTTCTTTGATACCGCCAGATACTTCCGGATTTAATGCTATCATTTCTTCTTCGGTGATGCCAAATTTCCTGGTAATGCTGTACATCGTTTCCAGTTTCTGCACCTCATAAATTAGAAATTCGTCATCTACAGATTCGATGGGTACAATGGGTACGATGATCACATCATCTATTTGTAATCCGTTTTCAGCAATCTTAGGATTCAATTCTTCCAGATAGTCAATAGATATACCAAATTTCTTCGAAATACTGTATTTTGTCTCCTTAGCTTTGACCAAATAGGGTTGTGTATTTGCTTCCTTGGCCTTTAGTTCCGTATCGTTTATAGATAATGGGATTTTGATTACCTGACCAATTCTTAAACCGTTTTCCCTTAGAAATGGATTGTTTTTATTGAGCTCTTCTGAAGTAACATTGAAACTTTTGACAATACTGTAAATTGTTTCTTTTGGCACCACTTCATGATAAATGAATTTATCCACAATAATATCCTTGTCGCCTACACCGCTAAGATCTGCAACACTAAGATCTGCCAAAGGATCGTATTGTTTGTTTGGGATGATCAGCATATCATCTTTAGTAACGTTATCCTTAATATCGGGATTCAACTTTAACAGATCATATGGAGTTATAGATAGCGCCTTGCTAATACTTTGTATGGTTTCTCCTTCTTGAACTTTATAGGTAACAAATTTCTTGTCCTGAGCAAAAATACCCACCCATCCAAAAAGGAATAAAAAAACTACTATCTTAAAATGTTTCATTTACTAATGAGATCTAAATAATTCAAACTTAAAATCAACCGCTATATTTCATCAAATATATGGTTTTTTCTATTTTTTGCTAACAACCTGAAAAAACACTGTCAAAAATTGGCTATTCAATACGTTCTACTCCCATTCGATGGTCGCTGGCGGCTTTGAGCTAATATCATAAACAACCCGGTTTACACCCTTAACTCCATTAATGATCTTATTAGAAGTTTCCTGTAGAAATTTATATGGAAGGTCGACCCAGTCTGCTGTCATACCATCGGTAGATGATACGGCTCTTAAAACCACAGCTTTTTCATAGGTTCTTTCATCTCCCATCACGCCTACTGACTGAACGGGTAATAACATGGCTCCTGCCTGCCATACTGAATCGTATAATTTCCACCTTTTTAATCCTTCAAGGAAGATATGATCAACCTCCTGAAGCATTTTAACTTTTTCAGCCGTAATGTCTCCTAAAATTCTGATTCCAAGACCTGGTCCGGGAAAAGGATGTCTTCCCAGAAGCTCATCATCAATTCCCAAACTTCTTCCAACCCTTCTTACCTCGTCCTTAAAAATGGTTCGAAGTGGTTCAACGATCTTCAATTTCATAAAATCAGGCAGTCCGCCAACATTGTGATGCGATTTGATCGTAGCGGAAGGACCTCCTGTAGCCGATACTGATTCAATGACATCAGGATATATGGTACCTTGGGCCAGCCAGGTTACATCTTCAATCAGATGGGCCTCATCATCAAATACTTCTATAAATGCATTTCCAATGGCCTTTCTTTTTAACTCAGGATCTTCTATCCCTTTTAGTTTATCAAGAAACTTTGTCAGATGCATCTACCCCCTTAACATTGAGCCCCATGTGTTTATACTGATCCAGGACGCTTTCGAATTCATTTTTTCTCAACAAACCATTATTGACAAAGATGCAGTAAAGATTTTTTCCAATAGCCTTATCGAGAAGCACTGCTGCAACCGTAGAATCAACACCACCTGACAAGCCAAGCACCACCTTTTCATCTCCAATTTTTTCCTGAAGCTCTGCTACCGTAGTTTCGACGAAAGAAGTTGGGGTCCAATCCTGAACCAAGTTAGCGATATGGACCAGAAAATTTTCCAGCAGTTGTTTCCCATCTGAGGAATGATATACTTCAGGATGAAACTGAATCGCATAGGTTTGCTCTCCCTCAATTTTAAAAGCTGCATTATCAATGTCATGAGTACTGGCAATTACCTTATAATTCTCAGGCAGATCAATAATCGTATCACTATGGCTCATCCAAACCTGAGAACCTTCCTCGATATTGTCAAAAAGTTCATTGCTGTGATCTATATAAGACAAATTAGCCCTTCCGTATTCTCTTGAACTGGATTGACCTACCTTTCCTCCAAAGAAATGTACCAGGTATTGTGCTCCATAACAAATCCCTAAAAGCGGCTTTTTTCCTTTGATCTCAGAGAGATCCGGATGAGGCGCATCTTCATTTCTCACAGAATGAGGGCTTCCAGACAGAATCACTGCCTGAAAATCATTGACGTCAAATTTATTGCTGTTGTATGGGTGAATTTCACAGTATATATTGAGTTCTCTTACCCTTCTTGCGATAAGTTGTGTAACCTGTGACCCAAAATCTAGAATTAAAACCTTGTTTTGCATCCGCAAAAATAAAATTTAATTCAGAAATAATGAACCTCAGAAATTGATTTTTATCGTCCAATTGAATTTTTATTTTTAATTCATAGCTTAAGTAACTCATTGATCATGTATGTACAAAAGCCTGTTTTTGAGTCCTTTTAATGTTAATAGCATCATTCAACTGGGTCCAGGGACAGGAGCATAGATACACTTGATCAAGAGCAAAGACACTTCTCATACAGATCATGATGAAAAGCCATGAAGCTCATAAGAAACATGTTTTATCTGCATCAATCAATCATACAGTTATTTTTGCAGGCATTAAAGACGGAAATACAAAAAGTATAACCCTACCTTCTTTCGGTTTGAATTATACCTATTTTTTCAATCACAAATGGGCCATTGGCCTTCACAACGATATTATACTTGAAGACTTTTTTGTAAAGGAAGAGTGAGTTCCGGTTCGAAACAAGATCAGGTTCAGAGAAGAAGATATTGCTGTTATCGAGAGAGGAACTCCTATTTCTGCTTGCATTATGGGAATTTACAAGCCAGTTCCTTATCTGGGATTGATGGCTGGAGCTGGAAGAGAATTTTCCAGTCATGAAGATTTTACGGTGATCCGTTTTGGTATAGAAGCTCCATTTCACCTTCCCAATAATTGGGAAGTGTTTGGCGTTTTGACCTATGATATCAATATTAATGCCTATGAAAGTTTAACCTACGGTATTGGTATAGGGAAACTCTTTTAATTGACCATTTTACTGCCTGATATGCGCATATAACCCTGTGGATGCGATACCGTTCCTTTAAAAGAATCCATCTGAAATCTCAGAAAAATATCTATTTGATGTCCTTCAAACATGATATAGGCTCTTACCTTGTCATCTTTATAGATCAGGTTTCTCATAGGAATGATCCTGTCTTGTAAAATGACAGTGCCAGTTAGAACTTCTTTTTCATAATTAAATTTCAACGCGCCTTTTTGGTAGATAAAACCCATTGTAGGAGCAATATATTCCCATGAACCCAACAATTCTGAAGGGGCATCATTATTCTTGATATTGGTAAAACCAGATATTAAAAAAACTAGTAAGATGGGGGTACTTAAAAGTAAAATTTTTCTCATTTATTTGCCGTTTTTTATAAGTTGGCAAAAATACAAAAAAAGAATGTTTAAACAAGCTTAAAAAAGATTGAACATTTATAAAAAAACGAACATAAAAAAAGCCAGCAGTTATTGTCCTGATGGCCTTGTATATACTTAAACTATAACTACTTTTTAGTTCCTTTCATTTCCAAGGTGCCTTGGGAATAAGAAACAGTTCCTTCTAAGGTTTTTTTGGTAAAGTTTAAATCAAAATTAACAATTTCACCCTGTACATTCATAACAGCCTTTAGATTGTTTTTTTTATAAACAATTTCTTCCATGGGTGATCCCTGTCCTCCCATGATCATTTCACCAGACAATACACCGTCAATTTTCTTTAAAACAAGAACTCCTTTTTGATATTCGTAGGGTGCATCCGGGATACTATAATCCCATTCTCCTAAAATTTTTTTAACTCCCATAAAACTATCTACCATTGTAAAACTACTTAGCACAACAATTGATACAAGTACCAGACTCCTTAAAGCAACATTTTTCATAATCGATATTCATTTAATATTTTGAATTGATCAAATCTATAAAAAAACTATTTCATTCAGCAGCTCAAAATGAACAATTTTACGCTTAATATCTTTAAGTATAAAATATATTAGTGATAGTCGGTGGCAATATATAAACACAATTTTGGTTATCATTAGGTCAAAAACAAGTTTAACCTAGAATTAAAAAAGAAAATTATGTTAAAAAAAATGTTGATTGCTGCCGTCCTATTCGCTTCAATTCTGAGCGCTGAGGCCCAATCCTATGAGTTTAAAATCGTAACCACTATTGAATCCGTGGTACCTATGGGACTGGGAAGATCAAGAATTATTTCTGCTGAGGAGGAGAAAAACTATCAGGACTATACTTCTTCAAGAACAGAGGAAAACAACAAACAAAACAAATCAAAAAGAGGCGATGCTAAAGTTGATAATTTCGATGAGACCAAAATATTGAACTTTTTTAGTGCCGCGGGTATCAATTTTCAAAACATAGCGTCTAACGATGCTGTAATTTCTTCGAAAGTGAATACCATGATCGATGAAGGATGGGAATTGGCTTTCGTAACAAGTGGTGTTGAAAGTGATGCAGGAAAAGGTGATGGACAGGGAATCTTTATCACCCGATTTATCTTTAAAAGATTAAAATCCTGATAGAAATCAAAATTGGTTTACAAGGATGAAATAAAAAAAACCGTCACGCTTCATGCGTGACGGTTTTTTCTTTATGATTACTAATTAATAATTAGTCTTCTTTTACCTCTTCAAAATCAACATCCTGAACATCATCCTGGGCTGGTTCACCATCTCCAGTAGCTCCTGCACCTGCATCAGCTCCTGGTTGAGGGCCTCCTGCCTGTGATTCTTGCTGTGCTTTATAGATTTCTTCTGAAGCAGCTTTCCAGGCCTCATTGATTTTCTCCATGGCCGCATCGATCAAAGCTATGTCTTTTGATTCATGTGCTTTCTTCAATTCCTCCAAAGAAGATTCAATTGGGGCTTTCTTGTCTGCAGAGAGTTTCTCTCCAAACTCTTTTAACTGACTTTCAGTTTGAAAGATCATTGCATCAGCACCATTGATCTTTTCAGCAGTTTCCTTTGCTTTTTTATCAGCATCAGCATTGGCTTCAGCATCAGCTTTCATCTTTTTGGATATCTTCCTCGGATAATCCTGAAGAAGCCTCAATACGGATATTGTGTTCTTTACCTGTACCTTTATCTTTTGCTGACACATTGATAATACCATTGGCATCTATATCAAAAGTTACCTCAATTTGAGGAACTCCTCTAGGTGCCGGTGGAATTCCGTCAAGGTGGAATCTACCAATTGTCTTATTATCTGCTGCCATGGCTCTTTCTCCTTGTAATACATGGATTTCAACTGAAGGCTGGTTATCAGCAGCTGTAGAGAATACCTGTGACTTTTTTGTAGGTATCGTCGTGTTAGACTCTATCAGTTTTGTAGCAACATTACCCATGGTTTCAATTCCCAATGAAAGTGGCGTTACATCTAATAAAAGTACATCTTTTACATCTCCGGTTAGTACACCTCCCTGAATCGCTGCACCAATAGCCACTACTTCATCCGGATTTACTCCTTTAGAAGGTTTCTTTCCGAAGAATTTTTCAACCTCTTCCTGAATTCTAGGCATTCTGGTTGAACCACCTACCAGGATCACCTCATCAATATCAGATTTACTAAGATCCGCATCTTTAAGCGCAGCACTAACAGGGCTCATAGATCTTTTTACCAAAGTTATCTGATAATTTCTCAAATTGAGCTCTTGTCAATGTTTTAACAAGGTGCTTAGGACCAGAAGCCGTCGCCGTTACATAAGGCAAGTTGATTTCTGTTTGTGTACTTGATGACAATTCAATTTTTGCCTTTTCAGCAGCTTCCTTTAAACGTTGAAGAGCCATAGGATCTTTTCTCAGATCCATATTTTCTTCTTTGTTAAATTCATCTGCCAACCAGTCAATAATTACCTGATCGAAATCATCACCTCCTAAATGCGTATCTCCATTTGTTGACAATACTTCAAATACACCATCACCAATTTCCAAGAATAGAGATATCAAAAGTACCTCCACCAAGGTCATATACAGCAATTTTTTTATCCTGACCAGATTTATCCAAACCGTAAGCCAAGGCTGCAGCAGTTGGTTCATTGATAATTCTGCTCACTTTTAAACCGGCAATCTCACCAGCTTCTTTTGTAGCTTGTCTTTGGGCATCGTTAAAATATGCAGGAACCGTTACTACGGCTTCCTTAACTTCTGTTCCCAAATAATCTTCAGCAGTTTTTTTCATTTTCTGCAATACCATAGCAGAAATTTCCTGAGGTGTATACAATCTTCCGTCAATATCAACTCTTGGCGTATCATTATCTCCTTTTACAACTTTATAAGGAACTCTTTCTGCTTCCATTTTAGACTCGGAAAACTTATTTCCCATAAATCTCTTGATAGAATATACAGTGTTCACTGGATTGGTAACAGCCTGACGTTTTGCAGGATCTCCAACCTTTCTTTCACCTCCTTCAACAAAAGCAACGATAGAAGGCGTTGTACGTTTTCCTTCAGCATTAGGAATTACAACTGGCTCATTTCCTTCCATTACAGAAACGCAGGAGTTGGTTGTACCTAAATCTATTCCAATTATCTTACTCATAATATTATATTTTAATTTTTATCTATTCTTTGATTTTAATAACTGTTGCTGTATAGTCAATGACTATGCCATAGCCGATTTTTAAATAATCTGTCACCTTTTTGACATTTTTTAATGACATACTGACATAAAACACATGAAAATGATCAGCTTTTGACTTAAAATTTAAATCGAATAATTACGTTAAGTACTTGTGATTTGAGTAGAAGAACTTATTTTTGGCTGATTCATTTATACCTGATATATTTTGAGAACAATACTGCTGTTGCTAATTTTAATGATCAAATTCATGACAGTCCATGGTCAGGAAACTGTTCCCAGAGAATTCAGAGGGGTCTGGGTAGCCACAGTCGGAAATATTGACTGGCCAAGCAGTAAAAACTTGAGTTCAGATCAACAAAAAAAGGAAATGCTCAACCTGCTCGACCTTTTTAAAAGTATGAATTTTAATGCGATTGTTTTTCAGGTCAGGCCATCTGCAGATGCTTTCTACAACTCAAAATATGAACCATGGTCGTTCTATCTGAATGGAGAGAACAATAAGGCTCCTTTTCCATATTATGATCCATTGGCCTTTATTATTGATGAAACCCATAAAAGAGGGATGGAATTTCACGCCTGGCTCAATCCGTATCGGGCAGTTGTCAATTACCAGGAATACAGGTCAAATCCTTTTCCTTTGACCTATGAAAAACCAGAATGGTTCATCAATCACGGTACAAATAAATATTTTGACCCCGGTTTGCCCGAAGTTCGGGCATACACCAATAAAATAGTTACAGATATTGTTCAGCATTACGATATAGACGCCATCCATTTTGATGACTATTTTTACCCCTACAAGATCAAAGATCAGGTATTTGATGATCAAAGAAGCTTTAAAGCTCATGGAGGTGACTTCTATCCTGATCAGCCGGATAATTGGAGAAGGCAAAATGTCAATAGAATTATACAGGAATTACACCATACCATAAAAACCATGAAACCATGGGTTCAACTTGGAATAAGCCCTTTCGGAGTTTGGCGCAATCAATCTGATGACCTGAGAGGTTCAATAACTGAAGCCGGTCAAACAAACTACGATGACCTTTATGCAGACATCATGCTGTGGATGAAAAACGGTTGGATCGATTATATTTTACCACAAGCCTATTGGCACATAGGCCATGAAAAAGTTGACTACAAAGAAGTTGTCAAATGGTGGGCCGAGAATTCTTTTAGCACCAACCTTTATATAGGGCACGGTCTGTACAAGCTTGGAAATGGAAGTGAATTTAAGGCTTGGAATCTGCAAAACCCTACACAGATCGAGCGTCAGTTAGAAATGAATCAACAATTCTCAAACATTTTGGGTAGCGTTTTTTTCAGCGCAAAATCTTTTGTTCAAAATCCTTATGACATCAATGAGAAACTGAAAAATAAATTTTTTCAAAATCCCATTTTACAACCCGTAGCAAATAAAAATGAAAAATTCACGCCACAGCCGGTTTCTAACGCCCGACTCTCTAAATTAAAAAATAAGCAATATTTGCTTGAATGGGATGTTACACCTGAAAATATTTCCTTTCAGGCTGTCAAATTTCTTGTCTATCATTTTGACTCTGGGGAGGCTCATAATATCTATAAAACTTCTAATATTTTAAGTTTGACGGGGGAAACACACCTTGAAATTCCAAAAAAAATATTGCAATCAGGCCATAGTTTAATGATTATTGGGGTTAGCAAGAACAATGATCTGAGCAGTCCGGTAAGTATAAAACTATAAGATTATCTTGTAAAAACAAGTTCCGATTCCGTTGACAAATTCTCGTCAAAACCATAACCATTATAATTAAATCCCTTTAATCCGTCAAGGGTGGTGACCTTGTGATCAACAATATAACGCACCATTAATCCTCTTGCCAGTTTGGCAAAAGTCATGATCACTTTATATTCTCCATTTTTAAAATCTTTGAAAACAGGAGTAATTACCGGAACTTTAAGATCTTTGGCTTGTAATACCTTAAAATATTCATTACTGGCAAGATTTACGAACAACTCTCCTTCCTCTAATTCTGAATTCAAGGTTTTGGTGATCTGATTACCCCAAAATTTATACAGGTTTGGTTTGACACCTACTTTTAGTTTCGTACCCATCTCAAGACGATAGGGCTGCATCAGGTCAAGTGGTTTTAAAATTCCGTACTGGCCTGAAAGAATCCTAAGATGTTCCTGCAAAAAATTCAGGTCTTCCAACGGAAGACTATATGCATCTAAACCGCGATATACCTCTCCGGAAAAGGCATACACTGCCTGTTTGGCATTGTCCAGATCAAAAGGAAGCTCCCAACTTTGGTTCCTTTCATAATTCAATTGACCAAGCGCCGGAGAAACTGACATTAACTTTGATAATGATCTCGCTGATTTCTTTTTTAAGATTTTACTTAATCTTTCTGCTTCCTTTAAAAAAATAGGTTGGCTAAATTCTTGAGTTGGTGCTTTTGACTCAAAATCTAGCGATTTTGCGGGTGAAATAACTATTTTCATTTGACTCAATTTTTTATTACGATCAGATCTCGCTTTGATTTACAGTATAATTTCTCCATTTTTCCAGACATTGTTTCATGTCATCCGGAATTTCTGAATTAAAGAATAATTTCTCCTTTGTTTCAGGATGTTCAAATCCAAGAGTTTTGGCATGCAAGGCCTGTCTGGGTAAAATTTTAAAGCAATTGTCTACAAACTGCTTGTATTTAGTATATGTAGTGCCCTTTAAAATTCGATCACCTCCATACCTTTCATCATTAAATAATGGGTGTCCAAGATACTTAAAATGTGCTCTTATTTGATGGGTTCTTCCGGTTTCAAGTTTACATTCAACCAATGTAACATAGCTAAAACGCTCCACAACCCTATAATGCGTAACTGCATGCTTTCCAAACTCACCATCGGGAAAAACGTCCATTTGAAGTCTGTTCTTTAGGCTTCTGCCCACATGACCGGTAATTGTCCCTTCATCTTCTGTTAAACTACCCCAAACTAATGCCAGATACAATCTTTCGGTCGTGCGATTAAAAAATTGACTGGCCAGATTCGCCATCGCCAACTCCGTTTTGGCAACTACCAGTAAACCACTGGTATCTTTATCAATTCTGTGAACCAATCCTGGTCTTTCGTTGCTGTTTTTGGGTAAGTTCTGAAAATGGTAAATCAGGGCATTTACTAAAGTGCCACTATAATTCCCATGTCCGGGATGAACCACCATTCCTGCAGGTTTATTCACTACGATCACCTCTTTATCCTCAAAAATAATATCCAAAGGTATATTTTCAGGAACCAATAAATTTTCGTGAGGAGGATGAGCCAAAACCACCCGAACGATATCTTGGGCTTTAACTTTATAATTGGCTTTTACAACAGCTTCATTTACCAACACATTTCCTGCTTTAACAGCCTGCTGAATTTTATTTCTCGTCGCATTTTCTATAAAATTCATCAGAAACTTATCCACGCGCAAAGGCTCCTGACCCTCACTCGCAATAAACTTAAAATGCTCATACAGCTCATCTTCTGTAGTGAACTGCTCTTCATTATCTTTCATTACCATTGCCGTTATTTAGGGTAGCAGACTAATAAATAGTGTCTTTGTTTATCAATCCATCGCCCAAAACCAGATCTATTACCGTATTCTTTGGCAGTCTGTCTCCTGGTTTTATATTCTTGTTATTGATTTCAAGCCCTCTTACCACATCTCTCCCAAGATCTTTAATGTATCTCTCCTTCCCTATCCTGAATCCGAGCGACTTTAATTGAATAACCACCTGTCTTTTTGTTTGATCTAGAACATTAGGGATGGTCACCTTTCTGTAGTTAGATGGATTTAAGGTTAGGTAGATCTTTCTGTTTTCCTTTACAAAATCTCCGGGCAAAGGGTTTTGTTCTATCACAGACTTGGGAGGAAACTTTGGATTGAAGCTGGCAGAATCTATCACTACATAATTCAATTTAGATTCTGTAAGTATCTTATATGATTCTGCTAAACTTAACTTTTCCAAATTTGGAACCGTAATCATTTCATCGTGTTTGGTATGATAGGAAAGCCATTTTACCAAAGCGAATACAAGAAGCAGTGAAATGGCAATGACCAATATAATCGTTCTTAAAAACTCTTTACTTTTAAGGTATTGCAATAAATTCATCTCTAAAATTAAATTTTTCAAATATACTTTAAAAATTGATAACTCCCAGATGGAGAATCAGTCATTTAAAGTCTTTTTTGTAAGTTTGTTTGCACAATTGGCTCGGCCTTTCAAAATACATACATGAAAAAAAATATTGCTATCATCATGGGAGGCTATTCCTCTGAAGCCGACATTTCTATTAAAAGTGGAAATATGGTTTTTAAGCATTTGGATAAAGATAAATTTGATGCGTATCGGGTCCTGATTTCAAGAGAAAAATGGGTCCATATTGACGAGAATGAGCAGGAACATCCCATTAATATGGCTGATTTCACAACAACGGTCAACGGATACAAAATAAAATTTGATGCCATTTTTAATGCGATCCACGGACATCCGGGAGAGGACGGAACCATTTTGGCCTATTTTGACCTGTTGGGTATTCCACATTCTTCGGCTCCTTTTTACCAGATGGCTGTCGCCTTCAACAAAAGAGATTGTCTGAGTCTGTTGAAGCCTTACGGCATTAATACTGCCAGGTCTGTCTATTTGAATAAAGGAGACGAGATATCCTTTTCTTCGATCGTTAAAACTGTTGGCTTGCCTTGTTTTGTGAAACCCAACAGAGCCGGATCGAGCTTTGGTGTGAGCAAGGTGTATAAAGAAAGTGAATTTGTTCCGGCTTTGGAAAGAGCTTTTCAGGAGGATCATGAAATTCTGATTGAGCAATTTCTTGATGGTATTGAGGTATCAGTTGGGGTCATCAAATGGCAAGGAGACATTTTGGTATTGCCCATAACAGAGATCGATTCTGACAATGATTTTTTCGATTATGAAGCTAAATATTTAGGTGAGTCCAGGGAAATCACACCGGCAAGAATTTCTGAGATACAAAAGGAAAAGGTTACCCTAATGGCTCGTAAAATATATAAGAGTATGGATCTTAAAGGATTGTCCAGGGCTGATTTTATCTTTGTTGGAGATGAGCCCTATTTTATCGAACTCAATATGGTTCCCGGCCTATCCGAAGAAAGTATTCTACCGAAGCAAGCAAAGGAGGCAGGAATTTCATTGTCTGCCCTTTTTGAAAGTACATTAATTTGAGTTAAGCCCAATCAACATAAACAATATGAAAAAAACAGCTGTTTTCCCGGGATCCTTCGATCCGTTAACCTTAGGGCATACTGATATTATTGACAGAGGTATTCCACTATTTGATGAGATCATTATTGCCATCGGAACCAACTCCTCAAAGAATTATATGTTTAGTCTGGAAGAGCGAAAAAGATTCATTGAAAAGACCTATGCACATGAACCAAAAGTGATCGTAGATACGTATCAGGGGTTAACCATTGATTATTGTAACAAAGTAGGTAGTCAATTTATCTTAAGAGGTCTTCGCAATCCTGCTGATTTTGAATTTGAAAAAGCCATTGCTCAAACCAATAGAAAAATGTCTGAGATCGAAACGGTTTTCTTATTGACCAGCGCAGATACTTCTTACATCAGCTCTAGTATCGTAAGAGACATATTGGGGAACAATGGAGACATATCCATGTTTGTCCCTAAGGCCGTAAAACCTTAAATCAAACGGTCTACAGATGATATTCTGAAAGACTTTTAGGGAACTCTTCAGGATTAGCGGCCAAATGATACCTGGGATCATCAATATCATTAATAATGATCTGATAAAACCTCGGATCCGACTTATACAATAAGGCCTTACACTCTTCGCTTAAATGCTTTAAATGTATGGTTTTGTTTTCGGCTTCATATTTCTTAACGAGATTCAATATGGCCTCAAGCGCTGAATGATCACTGATCCTTGATTCAACAAAATCAATTTCTATATGGTCCGGATCATTTTTAGCGTCAAACTTCTCATTAAAAGCAGTGATAGAACCGAAGAACAAAGGCCCCCAGATTTCATACACCTTGGTTCCATCTTCGTTGATCCTTTTTCTCGCCCTGATCCTTTTGGCATTTTCCCAGGAGAATACCAAAGCACTCACGATCACACCGGCGAATACTGCAATGGCGAGGTCAAAAATAACCGTTAATGCAGATACCAAAATGATGACAAACACATCCGATCGGGGCACTTTATTTATGATTCTGAAACTACTCCAGGCAAAGGTTCCTACAACAACCATGAACATCACGCCAACCAATGCCGCAATGGGCACTTGTTCTATATAAGCGGAAGCGAACAAAATAAATGCAAGCAATGTCAAAGCAGCAACAATTCCTGATAATCTGCCTCTACCACCCGATTTGATATTGATAATAGACTGACCGATCATGGCACAACCTCCCATACCACCGAATAAACCAGTGATGATATTTGCACTTCCCTGGGCCACACATTCTTTGTTGCCATTTCCACGTGTATCAGTGAGTTCATCAATAAGATTTAAGGTCATTAAAGACTCTATCAAACCAATGGCGGCTAAAATAAGTGCGTAAGGAAATATGAATTTTATAGTTGTCCAGTTAAACGGAACCTTTGAAAACATCTCCAATTGAAACATCGGAAGTCCTCCTTTTAGTCCTTCACCTCCTCCATCTCTGATAAAAGAACCTACGGTAGCTACATCAAAATTGAAAAATATAGCAATTGCAGAAATCGTCAAAATTGCCAAGAGCGCCTCTGGTAATTTGGAAGTAAGTTTGAACTTAGGTAAGACCCACATCATCAGCATGGTAAGACCAACCAAACCCATCATAAGATATAATTCCATTCCTTGCAGCCATACCTTTTCTCCTCCAATAGTTTTTTTGAACATGCCGAGTTGCGATAAAAAAATCACAATAGCCAAACCATTTACAAAGCCCATCATGACCGGATGCGGTATAAGCCTGACGAATTTTCCAAGTTTTAATACCCCTGCCATGATCTGAATAAAGCCCATCAATATAACGGTAGCAAACAAATAGTACAATCCAAGGTTTTCACCGGGAGCACCCATGTCATTACCTCGCGCCACTAAACTCACCATAACAACTGCCAAGGCCCCGGTGGCTCCCGAGATCATACCCGGTCTTCCTCCAAAAACAGAAGTAATCAAACCTATCATAAAGGCCGCATATAATCCAACAAGGGGATCTACTCCGGCAACAAAAGCAAAAGCTACTGCTTCGGGGACCAGAGCCAGAGCCACAGTAATACCTGACAAAACATCATTTTTTACATTTGGCAATCTTTTGCTAATAAATTCGGTCATCTCTATAATTTTAAAAAGCGGCAAATATAGTATATTCTCCTTGGATGAAAGAGTTCTGAATCAATTTACTGAAAACCAAATTGATACATTTCAAGAAGTAAGGAAATGTTTGGATAAGTATTGTTTAATATAAGATCAAGGTCAGATGGTCCAATCCATTTCAAGTCAGTTATTCCCTCTTCCAACTGAGGGGTCAGGTCTTTTTGGTTTGAAGACATCTCATACCAATAAGAGACCTTCAATACTTCGGTTTCTTTTTCTTCATACAAATGATAAGTAGTATCGATAAAATTCCCAAGTGTGAGTGACCTAAGACCGCATTCCTCTTCTACTTCTCTCAAACCTGCCTCTTCTCTGCTTTCACCAGGCTCAATTTTACCCTTAGGAAGATCCCAAATGCCATTCCTGAAAATAAAAAGAATTTGACCTACATTATTTTTAACTATACCTCCTGAAGCTTCAATAATTTGGAAATGTTGTTTGAATTGACTCCACATACCCTCGAGGTCCTCATCGATCAGATATACCTTATCATTAGTCATTGAGAGTATCCTATCCAATCCTGTCTTATGTCGTATATCCTTCCATAAAAAGTGATGCTTCTCCAAGGGAATATTTCCTTTATCCGTTAAAATAATTGAAGTATCATTCTTAAAAATTGTATACATTTGCACTATGATTTTTGACAAAAATACAGCAAAAAAGACAGCTGAATTGCTTTTACAGATAAAAGCAATAAAATTGCAACCTGATGAACCATTTACATGGGCTTCCGGATGGAAATCTCCCATCTATTGTGACAATCGAATTACTTTGTCCTATGTTATGATCAGGAATTACATCCGCGAAAACTTAGCAAAAATCATTTTAGATAAACATGGACAACCTGATGTAATTGCAGGTGTAGCCACAGGTGCCATAGCCATTGGCGTGCTGGTTGCACAGGAATTAGGGGTGCCCTTTATTTATGTAAGACCCGAACCGAAAAAACACGGTAGAAAAAACCAAATTGAAGGCTTTTTAGATAGCGGACAAAATATTGTTGTTGTTGAAGATCTGATCAGTACAGGAAAAAGTAGCCTGAATGCAGTAGCTGCATTGAAAGAAGCTGGAGCAAGAGTTATTGGAATGGTCGCCATTTTTAACTATGGTTTCCCTGTAGCCGAAAAAAACTTTAAAGATCTTCACCTTGAATTGACTACCCTGAGCGATTATGACCATCTCATTGAACAGGCACTCGATACAAATTTTATCAGCTCAAAACAAGTTACAACCCTTAAATCCTGGAGGGAAGATCCTAGTGAATGGAACGCCAGTTAATATTATGAATTTAGAAAGTCCTAAAGTTACTGTACAAAAATCCAGTCAAGATATTTTTGACTATTTGTCTAATGTGAGTAATTTCGAGCAGCTTATGCCCGAAAATATTGATAAATTTGAAGCTGGTGATGGATCATTTTTATTTGCGCTGAAAGGAATGCCTGAGATCGAATTGAAACTACAGGAAGTTGAGGCTCCTAAAAAAATCGTTCTGGGTTCAGCCAATGAAAAATTTCCATTTAGCCTGACCGCCGACATTGAAGATAATTCAGCATCTTCCAGCAACGTTCAATTGCTGTTTGACGGTAAATTTAATCCAATGGTGGCGATGATGGTGAAAAAACCGCTTCAAAAATTCATTGACACACTCATTGGTAATATAGAACAACAATAAGCAGCGTTTTTTTGTGGCTTACAAATAGCTCACTTCTTTAAAGTTAAAGGCATCAATTGAAGTATCTTCTTTTTCTATAAGAAGCGCTCCTTGTTTTGTGACACCCCTGATAATTCCCATAAATTGATCACCTTTGCTGTTTTCAAACATATGTGCCTTGTCCTTTCTGTAGAGTGATGACTCATATCTGGACCATAATTCTTCATATTTTTTTTCAAATATCAGCTCGAAGGTATTCTGAATGGAATTTAAAAGATCTTGCAGAAAAATATCCCGTGGAGTATTGTTTTGCGTTAGCTGTTTGATCGAAACAGCCATAGGAAGGTCATTCGGAAATTTATCCTGATTAATATTGATCCCGATTCCTATAATACATTGATTGATCTTGTTGGATATCAAGTGTGTTTTCGATTAAAATCCCACCCAACTTCTTGGAAACTGACATAATGTCGTTAGGCCATTTGATCCTTAATTTTGGAAGATTATACCGTTTTAGGTAATGATGTATCCCGACAGAAACGGCACAATTCAACATAAATTGATCCTGCTGCATCAAAGTCATCCAGCTTAAGCAAAATACTACATATCAAATTCTTACCTTTGTCTGAATGCCATACAGCACCTTTCTGCCCTCTACCCTGGGTCTGATAATCCGCTGTAACAACTGTCCATTTTCCCAATTCCTTATTTTTTGACAATTGTCGCAAATAAGAATTTGTCGAATCTGTGGCATCAAGTTTGAATAGATACATGTGTAATATTGCAATTAGGGAACATCTAAAGTGATAAAAATGTGATACATTTGCAAGAAATTTTGAAACAATTTAATGGCAAAAAAAATAGTTAATTTAGATCTGTTGATCGCTGAAGTTATTAAGGGAATTGAAGATGTTAAAGGTGAAAATATTTCGATAATTGATTTAAGAGAAATTGAAAATACTGTTTGTGATTACTTTATTCTGTGTGATGGGACTTCCAACACACAAGTAAGTGCCATTGCGGCCTCCATTCAAAAAAATGTCAGCAAAAGTCTTAAGGATAAGCCATGGCACGTAGAAGGGGAAAGCAACGCAGAGTGGATTTTAATTGATTATGTGAATATTGTGGTTCACGTTTTCCAAAAGCATGTACGACAGTTTTACAACTTGGAAGAACTTTGGGGAGACGGGAAAATCACAAACATTGAAAGTGCTTATTAAAAGCAGCAATCGTTAAACTTATTTTATGAAAAAAGAAAATTCAAATAAAGACAATAACTCACCTTTTAAGCAATTTAATTTTAAATTCAATTTTTATTGGATCTATGGAATTATTTTCGCTTTACTTATTGGATACCAGCTTCTTAACAGCTCTGATCTGGCAAGCAACAAGTTAACCCAAAATGAATTTAAGGAGATCCTCAATGACAATGACATTGAAAAAATCCTTATTGTCAATGGAGATATAGCCCAACTGAGCATCAAGAGTGAAGCCTTAAATACTAAGGATAAATATAAAAAATATAAAAACCCTTCAGTTTTCGGACAAACGGCTCCGGTCTATATTTATGATTTTGGAGATCTTCAGAATTTTGAAAAGAATCTTGAAAGTGCAAGGTCTGAATTTGGATTAGATTTTGACAAAGACAATACCACAAGAACAAGTTTCTTTGATTCTTTCCTTGTTTGGTTGCCTTTTATCTTTATTATTGGACTCTGGATTTTCTTTATGCGAAGAATGTCTGGCGGCGGCGGCGGAGGTGCAGGAGGCCAGATCTTCAATATTGGAAAATCAAAGGCGAAGGTTTTTGATGAAAACACAAAGGTTAGAACTTCATTTAAAGATGTTGCCGGATTAGAAGGCGCAAAAGAAGAAGTTCAGGAAATCGTTGATTTTCTGAAGAACCCTGATAAATATACAAATCTTGGTGGAAAGATTCCAAAGGGAGCCTTGCTTGTAGGACCTCCGGGAACAGGAAAAACACTTATTGGCAAAGGCGGTTGCAGGAGAAGCCGGGGTTCCGTTCTTTTCTTTGTCTGGATCGGATTTTGTTGAAATGTTTGTAGGTGTTGGTGCCTCAAGAGTTAGAGATCTTTTTAAGCAGGCTGCTGCAAAATCTCCATCTATCATATTTATTGATGAAATTGATGCAATTGGCCGTGCTCGTGGAAAGAATAGTATTACCGGAGGAAATGATGAAAGAGAAAATACACTGAACCAGTTACTTACTGAAATGGATGGTTTTGGTACCGATGTGAATGTTATAGTTGTTGCCGCTACCAACCGAGCTGATGTATTGGATAAAGCTTTGATGAGAGCCGGAAGATTCGATCGACAGATTTACGTTGATCTTCCCGATAAGAATGAAAGAAGGCAAATATTTGATGTTCATGTGAAACCTTTAAAACTGGCTAAAGACGTGGACCTGGATTTCTTGTCAAAACAAACTCCAGGTTTTTCCGGGGCTGACATTGCAAACGTATGTAATGAATCTGCTCTTGTTGCCGCAAGAAAAAGTAAGAAAAGTGTTCACCACCAGGACTTTTTAGATGCAGTTGACAGGATTGTGGGTGGTTTGGAGAAAAAGAATAAGATCATCACAACTAAAGAGAAAAAGACCATAGCCTATCACGAAGCCGGACATGCTACCGTGAGCTGGATGCTGGAACACGCAGCACCCCTGGTTAAAGTGACCATTGTGCCAAGAGGAAAATCATTGGGGGCAGCCTGGTATCTTCCTGAGGAAAGACAAATAGTGGAAACCGATCAAATGCTAGACGAAATGTGTGCTACGCTTGGTGGAAGAGCAGCCGAAAGAGTTATGTTTGATAAGATCTCGACAGGTGCCTTGAATGACCTTGAAAAAGTAACACGACAGGCAAGAGCTATCGTAAGTATATATGGGTTGAATGAAAAAATAGGTAACATTACCTATTATGATTCAAGTGGTCAGAATGAATATGGTTTTACAAAACCTTATAGTGAATTAACAGCTCAGACCATCGACGAAGAAATTTCAAAAATCATTGAAAAACAATACCAAAGAGCCATTAAGATATTAGAAAAGCACAAAGACAAACTAATTGAACTGGCAGAAATTTTGACTGAAAAGGAAGTTATTTTTGAAGGTGACCTTATTAAAATCTTTGGTGAAAGGCCATTTAGCAAAGAAATAGCAGAAAGTCAAAAAATATCTACTAAAGTTAAGACCAGTCCTAAAGAAGAAGATAAGTCTGGTCCAAAAGATGAAGCTAAGGATAGTTCTAAAGACAAAGCTAAGATACCTAAAGACAAAGCTAAGATAGTTCTAAGGAGGAAATTACTGAGGAAAACTCAAAATAATCAAAGTGTTTTTGTACATTTGAACTATACAATTTGTTATGAGTTTTTTTAATAAATTTTTTAAAAATATCATTAAACCTTCTCCAAAAGAAGAAAGTGAAAAAGAGATAGGTCAAGAAGATGACCTTTCTATTGATGAGCTGTTTGTTAAAAAGTTCATTCATAAAGGAGGTAAATTCCTGTATTGTGCAGATCTTGAAGAAGTAGAAAAGAATTTGGTTCAGGTACTTCAGGAAAACCAATGGAACAATGTTGTGACCTTTAATGAAGAATTGAGAGAGTTATTGACGACGTATCAAAAGTGCCAAAACAAGTAAAATAATTTCATCCCTGCCCTTTTATGACCCATTGCGAATGCCTGATCGCCCATGATGGCAGTATCATGTTTTCGTCAAAGCAGTTAAAGGATAAGAAATTAAAAGAACTTCCCAGCAACTTTATTGTTTATGCCAAGACAAGCCAAATAGTCAATGATTCAAGAGACGGAATTTCAGGAATAAGGAACCGATCCGAAAAAAATTCTCCCACGATTATCAGCTCAATAAAAGATTTTATTATAAACAAGACTGAAACTGATTTCATGAGTTATGGAAACACTAATTCCAAAACGCTATATTTGCTCCTACTAGAAGATTTATAAATTCATGAACAACTTTACCAAACGAATTGTTTTTGGCCTATTATACGTGGGTCTTGTTATTTCTTCCTCACTCCTTGGCGCGTTGTTCTTTTACAGTTTATTCCTTGTTTTTATGATGATCTGTATTTACGAATTCATAAAGATTATTGAGTTAAAAAGCATTTTTCCTTATCTATTGGGCCTCACCTGTTTTTTCACTGCCGTGATCTCTAATAATAACCTTGTGGTTTTTGAAGATGATTTTTCCGAAAAGATCATTTTGTCGGTATTTCTTACCACCATTTATTTTGCCTTTGTTCTTGCGCTGGTATCTTCCAGAAAAATTGGAAGGCAGTACCTGGGTAAGAATTTTTTAGACCTTAATGTATATTGCCATTCCATTTTCTTTATTGATCAAAATTCCTTATCTCAATTTTGAAGGTCAGTTTCGATACGTCGATCATCATCGGAATATTTATTTTAATATGGAGTAATGATGTTTTTGCTTTCTTAATTGGCAAGAACTTTGGAAAACACAAATTGATCGAAAGGGTTTCCCCAAACAAAACAGTTGAAGGCTTTTTAGGCGGGTTTATTTTTACTTTTATCGCGGGTTACTTTGTGGCCACTTATTGCTCGAGTATCCAACCGCTCCAATGGTTTACCATTGCCATAATCGTTAGTATTTTCGGTGTTTTGGGTGATTTGATTGAGTCTATGTTCAAACGTCAGGCAAAAATTAAAGACAGCAGTAATCTGCTGCCAGGCCATGGAGGTTTTTTAGATAGATTAGATAGTATTATCTTTGCGACACCGTTTATTTTTATTTATTTATTCCTTACTACATAATGTTTCACAAAGAAGGTTTTAAGATTATTTTAGTCACGGCCCTTATTATGGTAAGTGGTTTGTTGTTGATCGACAAGTTTGTGCCTATCTTTTGGTTACAGAAATCTTTAATGATTCTTCTCCTGATCGGCTTTATTTTGGTTCTTCAATTCTTTAGGGACCCTAAAAGAAATACCCTGATTAATGATGAGCAGATCATAGCCCCGGCAGATGGAAAAGTGGTTGTTATAGAAGAAGTGGTGGAAAAGGAATATTTTAAGGATAAAAGAAGACAGATCTCTATCTTTATGTCACCCCTAAACGTGCATGTTACCCGATACCCTGTTTCGGGAATCGTAAAATATAGCAAATACCATCCTGGTAAATATCTCGTGGCCTGGCACCCCAAGTCTTCCGAAGAAAATGAGCGCACAACCATAGTTGTTGAAAATAAAAGCTGTCGGAGAAATACTTTACCGTCAAATTGCCGGAGCGGTAGCCAGAAGAATTGTCAATTATGCCAAAACAAACCAACAGGTAATTCAAGGTGAAGATGCAGGTTTTATCAAATTTGGTTCCCGAATAGATATTTTTGTACCTTTGGATATGAAGATTGAAGTTAACCTGAACCAAAAAACTAAAGGTGGAGAAACCATCTTGGCTTCTAAAAATGGATGATTTAGAAAGAAGATTTCGCAAAGCTTTTGAAATGGCCTCAGCCATGACAAAAAAACTGCCTCCTGATATCATGCTTCAATTTTATTCCTATTATAAACATGCCACCACTAAAGATTCGGTTGTAATACCATCTGGTGATGATATGGTAAGAAACGCCTTCAAATTAAATGCTTATTTTCAGATGGCCAATATATCTGAAAATGAAGCTAAAAGAGAATATATCAGACTAGTCGAAAAACATACCGGCAAAAAAGTCCTTTAACTATAACTACTATTAACTACTAATAAAAATAACATGAAGAAGATCATTAACTTTTCTCTTATCATCGTTTTATCTATCACAATTTTCTCTTGTGAGAATGAAAAAAAGCAAAAAGAAAAATCAGTAGCAGAATCATCTTACAGTATTGATGCCGAAAAATCCAGTGTTCAATGGACTGGATATAAAACCACAGACAAGGTTGCTGTAAATGGTACTTTTAAAGAAATCCGTATTCTGGAAATGAATAGTGGAAGCACTGCCGCTGCTTCAATAGAAGGGCTTGAATTTGAAATTCCTGTTTCTAGCATTTATTCAAAAGACACGATAAGAGATGGGAAATTAATGAGACTCTTTTTTGGGGTAATGGAGAATACCCTTAGTCTAAAAGGAAAATTCTCTGTTAAAGATGCAAGCAATGGAAACATTGCTCTTTCTATGAACGGATTGACAAAAGAGCTTCCATTTACTTATGACATGAGCAAAGATACTATCTTGATTAATGCCACGATGGACCTCAATATCTGGGAAACTCAAAATGCGCTTGCTTCAATTCACGAGGCCTGCTTAGAATTGCATACCGGTGCCGACGGCGTGAGTAAAACCTGGGATGAAGTAGCGTATTTCTGCAAAAATACTAACTGTAAAAAAATAAAATGAAAAAGGTAACCGGCATAGGCGGCATATTTTTTAAAACACCAGATCCTGCTAAAATAAAGGATTGGTACCATAAAAATCTGGGACTCGTGGTAGATGCCTATGGCTCACCTTTTGAATTTAGAAATGCTAATGATCCTGATCAGATCAATTATTTGCAATGGAGTCCTTTTAAAGATGATACGAAATATTTTGAACCTTCAAAAAAGGAGTTTATGATCAACTACCGGGTTGCCGATCTGGAAGCTCTGGTAGAAGAGCTTAAAAAAGAAGGTGTCACCATATGCGACAATATAGAGACCTATGATTATGGCAAATTTATACACATCATGGATCCCGATGGAAATAAGATTGAACTTTGGGAACCCATTGATCAAGTTTTTACAGATAGTCTCAAGGGCAAAACAACCAAATAAAATAAGCTTCCCTACAAAGAGGTAATACTTTTTTCAAGCATGGCTATTTTCGCCAAAGCATCTGCTTCTTTTTTTCTTTCGTTGGAAATGACCTGATCTGGGGCATTGTTGACAAATCTTTCATTGCTCAACTTTTTTTGAACCGACGCGAGAAATCCTTTCTGATAAGCGAGTTCCTCTTGAAGTTTTTTAGTTTCAGCCTCAACATCAATTTGCAAGGCAAAAGGAATAAAAAACTCATTGGATCCAACCCTAAACGTCAAAGCGTTTTCAATTTTTTCCTTGGTCACTTCTACTTTAGAAATATTACACATCTTTCTTATCAATGGATAGAAATCAGTATTGATCTTCTCCTTTTTAAGAAGAAAAAGCTCCAGAGGATTCTTTAAATGAAATATTCTTTTCTTTTCGGATGTTTCGAACAGCTGAGATGATTTCCTTGATCGTTTCAAATTCATCTAAAATACTTCCGTCAAAGTCCTCTTTTACAGGATATGAAGAAATGATCAATGCTTCTTTCTCAGTTCTTTCTCTAAAATATTGCCAAATCTCTTCTGTAATAAAAGGCATAAACGGATGCAAAATCTTGATATTATCTTCAAACAGATCCACTGTAGCTTGTAAGGTAATTGGATCAATGGGTTGCCCAAATTCAGGTTTTACCATCTCCAAATACCAGGATGAAAAATCTTCCCAAACCAACTTATAGATGGCTGTCAAAGCATCAGATAGTCGATATTGATCAAATTGTTCTTCGATAAAGGCCAGGGTCTTTTGAAACTTGGCTTTATACCATGCTATGGCCATTTTTGACGATTCAGGTTGTGCCGCAGTTTCGGAAACCTCCCATCCTTTCACGAGTCTGAACCCATTCCATATCTTATTTGCGAAATTTCTTCCCTGTAACATCAGGCTTTCATCAAACAACAGGTCATTTCCTGCTGCCGAACTCATTAAAATTCCCTGCTCTTACACCATCAGCACCATAGCTTTCCATCAGTTCTACAGGGTCGGGTGAATTTCCCAATGACTTAGACATCTTTCTTCTTTGCTTATCTCTTACCAGTCCGGTCAAATATACATGTTGAAAAGGTTTTTCACCAGCAAATTCATATCCTGCAATGATCATTCTGGCCACCCAGAAGAAAAGAATATCAGGTCCGGTTACCAGATCATTGGTGGGATAGTAATATTTAAAATCTTCATTATCGGGATTCATTAATACCATTAAAAACACTGATCGGCCATAACCAGGAAGAAAACCAGGTATCCAATGAATCTTCATCCTGTCTCGTATCGTCATTTCAGACCCAAAGATTCATTTCCGGTTTTTATTCTGGCCAAATCAAAGCCTCCTCCAATGGATTCTGCAACTACATAATCATTCGGTTCCTTGTCCGTAATAATATGCTGGAATTCTATGACCCCAATATAACTGTCTGGAAATATTCCAGTCACGAATATTTTCCATCCAGTGTCGGTATGTATTCACAAATTTATGAGGAACCAATTGAACATCACCACTGTTCAAAACTGCATCAATGGCCGGTTTAACCAGATCTTCCATTTTTAAAAACCATTGTTCTGAAATTTTGGGTTCGATCACAGCTTTGGTCCTCTCCGAGGTTCCTACTTTATGCGTATAATCTTCAGTTTTTACTAAGAAAACCCTTTTCCTCCAATTCTTTAACAATTTCTTTCCTGCACTACAAAACTGATCCTTTACCTTCATAATGCAATCCATTTGCATTTAAACTTGCATCATCATTAAATATATCGATCACTTCTAGATCATGCTTTTCTCCAATAAGTTTATCATTCGGATCATGTGCAGGAGTGATCTTCAGACTTCCGGTTCCAAATTCAACATCAACATATTCATCTTGAATGATAGGTATGGCTCTTCCAACTATAGGCACAATGGCTTTTTTCCCTTTTAGATGAGTAGAATCTATTGATCTTCCGGATGCACACATATAGCCGTATCTCCTAAAATCGTCTCTGGTCTGGTGGTTGCAATTTGAATGAACTCATCACTTCCTTCAATAGCGTAATTGACATAATATAATTTACCCGGCTTTTCTATGTAGATCACTTCCTCATCACTCAAGGTTGTTTTAGCCTCAGGATCCCAGTTAACCATTCGATATCCTTTATAGATCAAACCCTTATCGTGTAAATCTTTAAAAATCTTATTTACAGATCGGTTAAGATCGTCATCCATGGTGAATTTCGTTCTTTCCCAATCACATGAAGCTCCCAAGCTTCTTCAACTGCTCTAAAATGAGACCTCCGTGTTTATGCGTCCACTCCCAGGCATGTGCTATAAATTCTTCCCGACTAAGGTCAGACTTTTGGATACCTTCCTCTTTCAACTTGGCAACTACCTTGGCCTCTGTGGCTATAGAGGCATGATCGGTACCCGGAACCCAACAGGCATTATAGCCCTGCATCCTTTTGCGACGAATCAACACGTCTTGTATGGTATTGTTCAACATATGCCCCATATGCAATACACCCGTTACATTAGGAGGTGGAATTACTATGGTATAGGCCTCACGTTCATCAGGTTCTGAATGGAAATAATTATTTTCCATCCAGTACTGATACCATTTTGCCTCTACCGCGTTCGCATTGTATTTTGCTGGGATATTCATATGTTAAATTTTTGTCAAATAGTGTGCAAAATTACAATTTTAAGCAATAAATTCGATTCAATTAAAGTTAGATTTATTCTAAAATGTATTAATTTTGACACAAATTATTTATCATGAAAAAAATACTGGTTTTATTATTTATCGGAATCTTGTCTTTCTCAATGAATGGACAGACCAAAGAAGAAATTAAAAAAGATTATACCGGACCTGTTTTTGAATTTGAAAACGACGTTATTGATTATGGAGAAATTGCTGTAAATTCTGATGGAAACAGGGTTTTTAAATTTAAAAATGTTGGTAAATCTCCTTTAATTATAACCAATGTAAAGGGTAGTTGTGGATGTACGGTTCCAACGAAACCTGAAGAGCCTATTATGCCTGGTGAAAGCTGGAGAAATTAAAGTCAAATATGCAACGAACAGAATTGGGCCATTCTCAAAAACGGTTACCATAACTTCCAATGCCTATGAACCAACTTAGGTTTTAAAGGTAAAAGGACGAGTTCTAGAGCAACAAACCGATGAACTTCAAAAAAAGAAAAGTATCGTTTCTGACACAAACTAAAAAAAAGCCCTTCATAGGGCTTTTTTTTTACAACAAGACTTTTTAAATAAAACTCGTACCTTAAATGTTCACCGTTCCTATCGACAAGGACCTTGTATCTTTTTATCTTCTTTTTGAGACAGCATATATATAATTTCTTCCATTTTCAAGATTATAGGCTTCTTTTCCGTTGATCTCTAAAATGATATCATCCTTCTCTCAATCCCGCATAATGAGCTGGAGACCCTTTTCTGATCAGTGAAATTTTGATAGCTGGGTTTGTAAGTAAGTCCAAAAGTGTAAAAAATTGTGGCAATTGATACGCCTTGGTTATCTTTGGGAATAGGAGTTTGGTACTTACTTTCCTTTACAAGTACTTCACCCCCATAGATCAACTCCATACCGCTTTTGTTATAAAGAAACGGCTGCCCGATAAAATTGTCCATTCTTCTTCAAGCGTTATCGACTGTTTGGATAATCCATTATAACTTGAAACCTCTTTAAAATTCCAGCACCCAAAGTTCCATTTCTATCTTTATTTGCATGCACTTTTAAGCTATTGAAGTTGAATCTGGATAAGAAACCGAGGCATTTTCAAACTCAAAACTTCCAATTTTTAACTTTTTGATTCTACTTCTTTTACCATGAATATTCCCGTTTAGACCTTTCCCAAGGTAATCTTCAAAATAATTATCTCCAATCAAAATATCAGGATTTGAATGGGGAAACAACCAAAGAGAATCGCCACCTCCTGAATCAATGAGCAACTTCACGGTAACTTCATTTCCTAAATGATTCTCATACGACAGCATCGATGAATGGTTTACCGTTATAAAAATCAAGGGAAAAGTTTCACAGCCTCTGCAATTTGACAGCTCATAGGAATCTGGATCATAAAAAGTAAGTCTTTTCTACTCCGTAGTTGATCTTGACAACAAAATCGCGAAACAGATCTCCTCCAATAATCCCATGAATATCGATACCCATTTTTGCAGATAGATCGAACAACTCATCAGTAATTGCATATAAAGAAAGCTTAGGATTTACAATACCTTTGAATTTGAAGTAATTTCCCTTCAGAAGTCAAGGCATTTATAGGTTCGCCTTCGCCAAGGCCGCGAAGTTGTATTTTTTCAACATTTTGGAGCTGCAGAGAATCTTCAAATTTTAAGTTGAAAAGAATGGTTTTTTTTATCCCGGTATCCAACAGAAAATTCAGTTTCTTTCCATTTATCTCAGCAGCAATCAACGATCAAATTGTTCACCAGAGAAAAAGTTGCATTCTCACTTTTCTTACTGGTATCCAACATCCTGAATCTACCCTGTGCCTGTAAGGACAGTGCAATACTAAAAAAAAATAGGGATAGAAGAATCTTTTTAAACATCTGTGAATATGAAATAGCTTATGGAAAGTACTATAAAATTAAGAGATGGCAATAATTTTAAGAAATATTTAGCTTTTCAAAACTACTGCCATCTCAGGCTATTTTTTTACATATTCATTTATCTTTTCAAGAAGAAATGGAACCATCTCTTTCGCAATGATAAAACCGACGAAAAACTTGCGTGTTTTTTTATTGGCCATCAGAACCGTACTGATCAGATTTAAAGCGGCCTTTTTATAATGTTCAAAGGAAATGGATTCCATTGAATGCTTTAGAGAGTTTCTCACTGATCCACCCTGGACTATTCCAGATAAAATAGATAACAGTGGACTGCTCATGAATTCATCCTCTTGCTCCTTTATCGTTATTGCCAATTTCTGTTTTGCCAGATTCAATTCATCGAAAGTGGTAATTCTGGCTCCGTGACCTACTCTTCATACTCCACGGATTCATTAAAATCATCGTCATCTGTAAGAGCTGCCTCTACGATCTTGTCTTTGATCTTCAACTCAACACGATCTTTGGCAACCAAAGCATAAATAACAAGTAAAATTACATATATAAGACCAACTATGGCAAAACCAACAATTTCACTTTCAAATATAGTAGAGAACCAAAAGGCCAGAGCAATACTGAACATAAGTAAAATCAGTATACCCATGACCAGTAACAAAAACGAACTGACCAATGCAGCTGCTACATTAGCAATGGCACCAATAAAATTAAATTTAACAAGTTGAATTCTGTTTTCAACATACTTTTTAACCAAATCAATCATCAGCCTGTTTCAATATTAATTTATATTGATTTACCATTCGATTCCACAGTAGCGGTTTCCTTTTTAATTGATTCGATCTTTTCAGATAATTCCTTTTCAAGGTCTTTCACTTTGGCATATACCTTATCATACTTTTCTTTTACCGAAGCCTTAACATCACTAAATTTTTCCTTGAAATCATTTAGTGATTCCTTGTCCAAATCTTCGATTTTTTTTGATAGTTCATTAAATTTTTTATCTAGATCACTCTTTAATTCTCCAGCCTTTTCTGCCAGATTTTCACGAGTTTCTTTTCCGGAAGCCGGAGCAAGAAGCAATCCTGCTACCGCACCCGTTGCTGCACCTAAGACCAGCCCTAACAACAATTTAGAATCACTTGACATAATAGTATTATTTAAGATTAAAATTATACTTATAAAGATACTAAATATCCCTCAAAAAAGAGGCATTAAACAGGAAAAAGTAAATAATATTTCGCAATTTTGCAGTTACATTCAACACTTGAAATATGCCAGGAATATCGTTAAAAGGGCAACAAATGCCCGAGTCGCCTATAAGAAAACTTGTCCCTTTCGCTGAAGATGCCAAAAAAAGAGGTATTAAAGTATATCATTTGAATATTGGTCAACCTGATATTGAAACTCCTCAAGCAGCGCTTAAAGCAGTAAAAGAAAACGATATAAAGGTTTTATCTTATGCCCGAAGTGAAGGCTCTGAAACCTATCGGAAAAAACTAAGTCATTATTACAAACAAAATCATATTGATGTAACTGAAAAAGATATCATCGTAACCACCGGTGGATCAGAGGCCTTGCTTTTTACTTTGGGCAGTATCACTGATTTTGGGGATGAGATCATTATTCCTGAACCTTTTTACGCAAACTATAATGGTTTTTCGGTTGCCAATGGGATCAAAGTTGTACCTATTGTTTCCAGTATAGACGATGATTTTGCACTACCCCCTATCGAAGAATTTGAAAAGCTGATCAGCAAAAAAACCAAAGCTATCCTGATATGTAACCCTGGAAATCCTACTGGATATCTTTATTCTAAGGATGAACTTAAGAAATTAAAAGAGCTTGTATTGAAACACGATCTTTTTTTAATTGCGGACGAAGTTTATCGGGAATTTGTCTATGAAGGTATTGAGCATCATTCCATCATGAGCCTGGATGGTTTGGAAGATCATGCCATTATTATCGATTCTGTTTCTAAGCGTTACAGTATGTGCGGGGCAAGAATTGGCTGTATCGTTTCTAAGAACAAGGCACTTATTCAGACGGCTTTAAAATACGCTCAGGCCAGACTTAGCTCACCTACCTATGCCCTTCTCGCCAGTGAAGCTGCACTGGAAACCCCACCTGAATATTTTCAAAAAGTAATTGAGGAATACGATGAAAGAAGGTTGGTGTTGATCGAGGCCTTAAGCAAAATCAAGGGATTAAAGGTATCAAGACCAAAAGGGGCATTTTATTGTATTGCAGAATTACCGGTCAAGGATGCTGATGACTTTGCCCAATGGATGCTTGAAAAATTTAACGATAAAGGCGAGACCGTTATGGTAGCCCCTGCGAGCGGGTTCTATTCTACTCCCGGTTCGGGAAAGAATCAGATCAGAATTGCTTATGTACTGAATAAAGAGAGTTTACTTCGTTCGGTTGAATTACTGAAACTTGCTTTGGAACAATACTCAAATTAATGTTTCAAAAAAATATACCCCTGCGATCTTTAAATACCTTTGGTATTGCCGTAACTGCTAAACAGTTCTTGGAAGTCACTTCCTTGGAAACATTAAAAGAAATCGTATCAAATCATAAAGACCTGTTTATCTTAAGTGGAGGCAGTAATATTTTGCTCACCAAAGATATTGATAAACCAGTACTGCATCTCAATACCAAAGGAATTGAAATCGTAAAGCAAAATCCGCGATCGGTTTGGGTAAAGGCTCAGGCTGGTGAAAATTGGCATGAGTTTGTATGCTGGTGTCTTGAAAATGATTTCGGCGGCCTGGAAAATCTATCCCTTATTCCCGGAAATGTCGGAACCTCTCCCATGCAAAATATTGGTGCCTACGGGGTAGAAATCAAAGATTCTTTTGAATCTCTGGAAGCTTTGGAGATCAGCAGCGGAAAAATTCAAACTTTTTATGCGGATGACTGTGCTTTTGGATACCGGGAATCTGTATTTAAGAATACCCTAAAAGGTCAGTTCATTATTGTTAATGTTACCTTTAGACTTACGGTCAAGGATCATCTGATCAATGATCAATATGGAGCCATCAGGGAACAGTTAAAAGTTGCGAATGCAGTTGATCCCGGAATTCATGATATTTCCAAAGCCGTTATTGCTATTCGACGGTCCAAGTTACCTGACCCGAAGAAAATAGGCAATAGTGGTAGTTTTTTTAAAAACCCTGTAATCTCAGCGGCACATTTTCTGAAATTGCAAACACTGCATCCCGAGATACCCCATTATAAATTATCTGAAGAGCAGGTCAAAGTCCCGGCCGGATGGCTTGTGGAAAAATGTGGGTTCAAAGGAAAGCGGTTTGGTGACGCAGGCGTTCATGAAAAACAGGCACTCGTACTGGTAAATTATAAAAATGCACAGGGTAATGAGATCTTGTCATTGGCAAAAACCATTCAGAAAGCAGTTTCTAAGGAATTTGAAATTGACCTTGAAATGGAAGTTAACGTTCTCTAAAGCCCATAAAATCTAGCCTGCTTCTAATCCGAAGAGAAGGTCCTGATGTAATTCCAGTGTTTGATAACTACTCTTAAAAAATCCTTTTAAGACCTAACATAAGTCATAAAATACTTGTCATATATTTTATTAACTTTATACGAGAGAACTTCTAAAGACTAATTTCATGAAAATATATGACGAAAAACACATCAAAAATGTTGCATTTGTTGGCGCCCATAACAGCGGCAAGACCACACTTGCCGAAACCATGTTATTTGAAGCCGGACTGATCAATCGCCGAGGTACTGTGGAGGACAAAAATACGGTAGCTGATTATCACGATATCGAACACGAAAGAGAAACCTCCATATTTGCCACTCCCCTTCATACCGAATGGAGAAATTACAAAATCAACATTATTGATACACCTGGTTTAGATGATTTCATTGGAGAAATTGCATCAACCATGAGAGTTGCTGATTCCCTTGTAACGGTTATCAATGCCCAGCAAGGTGTTGAAGTGGGAACAGAAATCATCTGGCAATATATTAATAAATTCAGCCGACCTACCTTATTCGTCATCAATCAGATCGATCATCCTCAGGCCAATTTTGACTCAAGTTTTCAAAGTATTGTCAACCTGGTAGGAAATAATGCTGTTAAGATCCAATACCCAATCATCATGGACGGGGCACAATGCATCATTGATGTTTTAAAAATGAAAATGTATAAATTTAAACCTGAAGGTGGTAAACCGGAAAAACTCAGCATCCCTGAAGCTGAAAAAGAAACGGCTGATTTCCTTCATAATGAGTTAGTGGAAAAAGCGGCAGAGAATGATGAAGAACTCATGGAACTTTATTTTGACAAAGGCACCTTGAATGAAGATGAAATGAGAGCGGGTATTCAAAAAGGAATGCTGCATCATGAACTATTTCCTGTATTTTGCGTATCGGCTTTGAACGACATGGGTACGGGCCGTTTAATGGGCTTTATCGACAACGTGGCTCCGGCTGCTGCAGATCTTAAACCTGAACAAAGTCTTGAAGGCAATGAGGTGATCTGCAAGTCAAGTGAACCCACGGCACTATTTATATTTAAAACCTTTCATGAACCTAATTTAGGTCAACTCACCTTTTTTAAGGTAAAATCGGGGGAAGTCAATCAAAATGACAGGCTAATAAACTCCAGAAATGGAGAAATGGAAAGTTTGAATCAACTGTATATCATGGATGGTAAAAAAAGACATCCTGTCAACAAACTTACTGCCGGTGATATTGGAGCTACCTTAAAGCTTAAAAATACAGAAACCAATGACACCTTGAGATCACCTAAGGATGAAATTACCATCAAACCGATTATTTTTCCGCAACCCAGAGTCAGAAAAGCTGTTGAAGCCGAGAATAAAAAGGATGAGGAAAAATTAAATGAGGTTCTAAAAAAACTCCATAGTCAGGACCCAACAGTAGAGATCAAGTTTCAGCAATGAATTAAAGCAGCAGATCTTGTCTTGCCAAGGCGAATTACATTTAGCCACCATTGATTGGACACTCCAAAATATTTATGGAATAAAAGCGGTTTTCAACCAACCACGAGTTGCTTACAGGGAAACCATACAACGAGCTGCCACCCAAAGCTACAAGCATAAAAAGCAATCAGGTGGTTCCGGTCAGTTTGGGGAGGTTCATTTAAAGATAGAGCCCTGGTATGAAGGTATGGAAGAACCGGAAGGATTCAACATAAGAGGGAAAGAAGAAATCGATTTGAAATGGGGAGGTAAACTCGTTTTTTACAATTGTATCACCGGTGGTGTAATTGACACACGTTATTTACCTGCAATAATGAAAGGGATTCTTGAAGTCATGGAAGAAGGTCCTTTGACCGGCTCCTATGCACGAGATATACGAGTAATGGTTTTTGATGGAAAAATGCACTCGGTAGATTCCAATGATATCTCCTTTAAAATTGCAGGAGCTCATGCTTTTAAGGCTGCCTTTCTTGATGCCAAACCTAAACTTCTCGAACCTATTCTTGACCTTCAGGTAAAAGTACCGGAGGAATTACTGGGTAACGTTATGACCGATTTACAATCAAGACGATCCATTATTATGGGCATGGACAGTGACGGCAAAAATCAGATCATTAAAGCCAAGGTTCCCGAGGCGGAAATGTATCAATATTCTACCAGTCTTCGCTCACAGACCCAGGGACGCGCAACTTTTAACACAAAGTTTGCTTCCTTTGAACCTGTACCTTCCAACGTACAAAGTGAACTGGTCCAGGAATCTTAGAGAATAAATGCTATTTTTACCCATCAAAAAACTATTTTTGATGGGTTTTTTTATTGACCAAAGCGACCTATGAAGATATTCAGATCAGAAAGTTTCGTTGATTACAAGACGTATACTTTCAATTACGCAACCTATTGCATCAAGGAAGGCCAGAAGGAGCTTCCTCAAATATATGCGCAAGGATTTTTACCTTATTCAAATAATGTCAAACTCCAGGAGGAAACCTACTATTTAGCCAGAAGTTTAAGAATAGACCTATCCCTCTTTAAAGAATCTTCAGAAAACAGAAGAGTTGATAGAAAAATGGAGGCTTTAAATCCGTCATTTGATGTTATTCCTGTGAAAGATTTTAATTTAAATGATGCTAATTTTAAATCTTACTGTCTTGATTTCGCCGCAAAGCGGTTTAGTGAAGCGATCAGTGAAGAACGTCTGGACTATATCCTTGCCGCAAAGAGCATTAGTCATATTTTCCATTTTAAAATAGCCGAAAAAACTGCTGGTTACGTGATCAGCTATCATTGAAAATGGAACACTTCACTACTGGTTTGCTTTTTTTGATCTGGAGTATCAAACCTATGCACTGGGAAAATGGATGATGTTAGTGTGATCAAATGGGCATTTGAACAAAATATGTCATATGTGTATCTGGGAACTTGTTATGGTGAAAAATCATTATACAAAGTAAGAGATTTTAAAGGCCTCTCTTATTTTGATGGGAACCAATGGGATACCGATATCAAAGCCCTTAAAAGCAAATGCAAATCTGATCAGGAGTTTACAACAGATGAGTTTAAACAAGACACTGAACTTTTTCTTCAAAGATTGCAAAAATAGACTTCCCAACCCATCGATCAAGTCACACAAAAGTTAGGTTTTGTTTTTCATTCCTGTTATAAATGATTAATTTTGCAGCATAATTTTTTGGATATGAAACTGCTATTGTTAAGTATTATTTTATTAGGTATCGGGTTTGCGGGTATTGCCATAAAGATCTGGGCTAAAAAGAACGGAGAATTTGACGGAACCTGTGCAGGGAGTAACGTGAGGCTAAAAGCCGAAGGGATCACCTGTGGATGTGGTAAAGAAGGAAGTTGCGATACGAATCTTGACAATAAAGAAGAGAACTTAGCAGTAAAGAGCATTTCTTAAGATCCAATGCTACTGCTGATCACATTCTGTGTCGTTTTTTTAGTTCAATTTTATTTCTACCTTGTCCTTTTCAGGAAATATACCTCATTTCAACGATCTGAAATCGAACAAAAGAACTATCCCATAAGCATAGTTGTTTGTGCAAAAAATGAAGCAGGCAATTTAGAAAGATTACTTCCGAAATTGGCCCAACAGGAGTATTCCGCATTCGAGATCGTTCTAGTTGACGACGGATCAACTGACAACACTTTAAATGAAATGCTTTCCTTTAAAAAAGCACATGCCAGTTCAGCTTTTAAAGTGACCATTATTCAAATTTTACAGGAAATTTCGAAAGGTAAAAAAGAGGCTTTGTCAATGGGTATCCAATCGGCACAAAACCCGTATATCTTGCTTACCGATGCAGACTGCATGCCTGTCAGCGAAAAATGGATTGCTCTTATGACGTCTCATTTTTCACAAAAAACTGCTATTGTATTGGGTTATGGGGCCTATCAAAAAAGAAACAATTCATTTTTAAACAAACTGATCAGATTTGAAACGCTTTTAACGGCACTCCAATATTTTTCTTATGCCCTTGCCGGAAAACCTTATATGGGGGTGGGCAGAAATCTGGCCTATAAAAAAGAAGCTTTCATTAATGCAGGAGGTTTTAAAGAACATTCACATATCAGGTCAGGAGATGATGACCTGTTTGTGTCACAAATCGCAAACCAAAATAATACGACGATTTGTGATCATAAGGAATCCTTTACAGAATCGAAGCCTCATACCAGATTTAAGAATTGGATCAGACAGAAAAGAAGGCATATTACAACTGCAACTCACTATAAGCCAGAAACAAAAATCCTGCTGGGTCTGTTCTTTATTTCTCAAGTCGCTATTTATGCTTTGTTGCTGATTTCTATAATATCAGAAACATTTCGTTTTATAATCATCTCTTTGTTTTTAATTAGACTGATATTTTGGTATATCACCATACATAAAGTCGCCATGAGGCTTACATGAAAAAGATTTAATTGCTTTTGGTCCTTTGTATGAAATTTCAATTATATTTATACAGTTATATATATTTTTAAAAAATATTATTTCTCCCCCTAAATATTGGTAATCAGTACATGAGCGACACAAAAGATATCAAATTATTAATTGGTCAGGCAAAAAAAGGGGACCAAAAAGCCTTCAATGATCTTTTAAATTTATATTGGAAGGATGTATATCATTTTCAATTCAACAAATGTCAGAATGAAGATGAGGCTGAAGATATCACCATTAAAGCCTTTGCAAAAGCTTTTGATAAAATTGACAGCTTTGATGAGAATTTTCAATTTAACACCTGGCTTTTTACAATTGCCGGTAACCTGTACATTGATCATTTAAGAAAGAAAAAAACAGAGACCATTTCGATCAATAAGAACCATGTGGAACTCCACAGGATCGTTGACGAAGATCCTACACCCTCTGACAAACTAATACAAGAACAAAATCTCGCCCAATTAAAAGCCTATATTCTCCAACTTAAACCGCACTACCAGGAAGTTATTAATTTAAGGTATTTTCAGGAATTAAGTTATAAGGAAATGGCTGCTCAACTAAATGAGCCCATGAACAACATTAAGGTTAAATTATTGAGAGCTAAGAAATTACTTGCAGAAATTATTACAAGTAAATAAATTTCTTGACCTATGAAGCGAAAAGTGTTTATAGCTTTCAAAAACCTTGGCCCTGGTTTGCTTTTTGCGGGTGCTGCTATAGGTGTTTCTCATTTGGTGCAGTCAACCAGAGCCGGAGCTGATTTTGGCTTTGGACTGCTTTGGGCACTTCTGCTAGTCAACATTTTCAAATATCCCTTCTTCCAATACGGACCGAGATATGCAACAGCAACCGGTGAAAGCTTGATCGATGGCTATAAAAAACTTGGAAACTGGGTATTGACCTTGTATTTTGTGCTTACATTTTTAACGATGTTTACCATCCAGGCTGCAGTTACCATTGTAACTGCCGGGTTGGCGCATAATCTTTTTGGGCTTACACCCAACCTGAGTATTTGGAGTCTTGTGATCACAGTAATTTGCCTTTTAATTTTGCTTTTGGGTAAATACAAAATTCTTGACCAGGGAATGAAAATAATTATTTCTGTTTTGGCTCTTAGCACTGTAATTGCTGTTTTCATTGCTCTTTTCAAGGCAGATCACGCTTATTCTCTGCTGCCGCAAATCCCAAAAGGAACAGTTGAGATCGCCTTTCTTATCGCATTTTTGGGCTGGATGCCTGCCCCATTGGATGTTTCCACCTGGCATTCTCTCTGGACCCTGGAAAAAATGAATACGACAAAAAATAATTTCAACTCGGGCAAAGCACTGGCTGATTTTAATGTTGGTTATATCACAACCGTATTTATGGGAATTTGTTTTATGACACTTGGGGCACTGGTGATGTACCACTCACCTGAAGAAATAAGTACTGGTGCCAGTGCTTTTGCACAGCAGCTCATTGGCTTATATACCGACAATCTTGGAAAGGGAGCAGCTGTTTTTATTGGTATTGCAGCTTTTACAACCATGATTAGCACAACAATTACAACCTTAGATGCCTCCCCGAGGGCTATGGCAAAAAGCAGCGAATTACTCCTTGGAAAAAAGAATAAGCACTTTTACCTTATTTGGATCATTCTCCTTAGCATGGGCACCATGATCATTCTGAGTTATTTTAAAACAAGTATGATCACATTTGTAAAGATCGCAACGATACTTTCTTTTTTAACCGGTCCATTTTATGCCATAGCTAATTTCGTTTTGGTAAAAGGCAAGCATATGCCCATTAATGCGAGACCCTCAAAATACTTAAGCTTTCTGAGTTATTTGGGAATCATCTTTCTTGTTTTGTTCAGTCTTTGGTTTCTTAGTAGCTTCTAAATCATTTAACTAAAAACATATTTAGAAAATTTATAAAATAATATTATCTTTGAGTTTTAATTATAATTTATTACAATGTTACAAGGAACAGTAAAATTCTTCAATGAGTCTAAAGGTTATGGATTCATCACTGAAGAGGGTTCAAACAATGAGCATTTCGTTCACATTTCAGGTTTAATTGACAAAGTGAAAGAAGGAGATGCTGTTGAATTCGATCTAAAAGAAGGTAAAAAAGGATTAAACGCAGTAAATGTGAAGACCATTTAATATTTAGCTTTAATTTTTTTAATGTGTCAGAACCTATCCCTCCCGATAGGTTTTTTTTTGCCCATTTCTGAAATGTTGATATTAATATGGCAAACATGACTTATATCAACTAAAATCAATATTCGATTTTTACTTTTGTAGATTGCTGAGGGACGGATCTGTGATAAGAACATTTCGGTTCATTTATGATAGATAAGAACAACTACAAAAAAAATCAAAAATGCATACAAAACACACTTTTCATATCCCTGTGATGGGAACCGGATTTACGTTGGATACTCCTTTAAAAGTTTCACCTTATGGGATGGACTCAGTTGTATCGATTGTCGATGATGTTCTTATTGAAAACCTAAGGAAGACCTATTGTGAAAAATTTGAACTGCCCTATCAGGCCATCACCAACAAAATAGAGGATTTTAGAGCAAAAAGGATCACTTCATACTTAAACTTACTCCAAGAACTGGCCGAAAAAAAATTCAAACAGATCAAAGATTCTACGCTGGAAACGGGTCAGGAAATAAAAACCTACCTCAATATGTTACCCGACACTTCGGTATTAAAAGAAAAATTTGCAGAACTGACTTCTCAAAATACAACATGGAACGAGATCCGAAACTGGGCAGACCAGCATCTTACTATGGGAAGCATCGATGTGAATATCATGACCAAACTAGACAAGGTCAATTATAAAGAGGGAGAACAATTATCCAATGAATATAATGATGCGCATGCGGCATTGAGAGGATTTGCACAAAGTAACCTGGAGTCTTCCGTGATCTTGTCAGCAGGTATGAATCCAAGACTTTATAGCTACATGGAAAATTTTGATGATTTTTATCCCGATGAAAAAGGATATATCAAAAAGAAAATTGTGATCAAGGTTAGCGATTACAGATCTGCATTGATCCAGGGTAAATTTCTTGCGAAAAAAGGCCTTTGGGTATCTGAATACAGAATAGAATCAGGCCTAAATTGCGGAGGTCATGCTTTTGCTACTGAGGGTTATCTGATGGGACCTATTCTCCAGGAATTCAAAGATAACAGACAAGACCTGATCGAAACGATTTACGATATTCTGCAATCTGCTTTGGCCGATAGAAATAAAATTCAACCAAAGAAAAAGCTCGAATTGAAAATAACAGCCCAGGGAGGTGTTGGAACCAAGGATGAGCATCAGTTCCTGATCGAGCATTACGGCTTGGATTCAGTAGGTTGGGGAAGTCCCTTTCTTTTGGTTCCGGAGGCTACAACGGTAGATGAAGGTACGATGAGCAAATTAGCTCAGGCCACTGAAAAAGACCTCTACCTTAGTAATATTTCACCTTTAGGAGTTCCTTTTAACAACCTTAGAGGAAACTCAAAGGATTTGGAAAAAGATAAAAAGATCGAATCAGGAAGACCAGGTAGCCCGTGTCCAAAAGAATTTCTTGCCCTGAACAACGAATACTCAGATAAGACAATGTGTACGGCTTCGCGTCAATACCAAAGAAATAAAATAAAAGAACTAGACACTGAAGATATATCACCTGATGTATACAAAAGCAGGTTCCAAAAAATTGTAGAAAAATCATGCCTGTGTATGGGCTTGGGAGCGGCTACAGAACAAATTCATGGAATGCAAACTGAACGACCCGCAAAAGGCGTTGCTGTGTGTCCAGGGCCAAATATGGCCTATTTTTCAAAAATCATGAGCCTAAAGGAGATTACAGACCATATTTATGGAAGGATAGACATCATATCTCATACAGCCAGACCACATATGTTTTTGAAAGAACTGAAATTATACGCCGAACATCTCAAAGCTAAAATTGAAGAAACCCAAGGGGATCTCAATAAACGTCAGGAAAAATATCTTTTGTCTTTTACTGAAAATATGAAAGAAGGTGTGAACTATTACCAACAACTATTCTCAAAGATGAAAGACAAGTTTGAGATTCATCAAAGACAAGTATCATGAACGATTTACAAAGTCATATGATGTATCTTGACTATCTTGAGATTAAAATCAAAAAATTGACTCAGGTTTCGTAAATATATCTAGTGGGATTAATTTAAACCTTGAAATAAAGCCACTTAAGTGGCTTTATTTCATCTTTTCATTGATTAGCAAATACTGTAAAAGCATAATGGTTTTGGCATCCTTGATCTCTCCACTGGAGATCATAGCGACTGCCTTTTTAAAATCCAATTCCAAGACAGTAATATCTTCCTGCTCTGCAGCCACACCGCCTCCTTCACTCACTTTATCCGTATCATCATATGCTGCAATGTAGAAATGAATAATTTCAGTGACGGCTCCCGGTGACATATAGGCTTCAAAGACTTTTTCAACCTTATTCACCCGAAATCCTGATTCTTCTTCTGCTTCCTTAATAACACATGTTTGAGGATCATCCCCATCCAAAAGACCAGCAGTAACTTCAATCATTATTCCCGTTTCATTTCCATTCATATAAGTTGGCATCCGGAACTGTGATATAAGAATTACCGTTTGCTTCTTTTTATTGTACAATAAAACTGCCGCACCATTTCCTCTGTCGTAGGATTCTCTCGCCTGTTCAACCCACTGACCATTCGGCATCTTATAATCAAATACAATCTTGTTCAGCGTGTACCAGTTATCAGACAACAATATCTTTTTAACATTCTTTACTTTTGAATTCATTATGAAATCAGCGAATCAGTTTTTTATACTTGATCCTTTTTGGGATCATGTCTCCTCCTAAGCGTTTTTTCTTATTCTCTTCATATTCTGAAAAACTTCCTTCAAAATAGTACACCTCAGAATTCCCTTCAAATGCCAGGATATGCGTACAAACCCTGTCAAGGAACCAGCTGATCATGTGAAATAATTACGGCGCAACCGGCAAAATTTTCAAGACCTTCTTCTAAAGCTCTTAATGTATTAACATCCAAGTCGTTAGTTGGCTCATCCAGAAGTAACACATTACCCTCTTCACGCAAGGTCATCGCCAAATGCAATCGGTTTCTTTCACCTCCCGAGAGGGTTGAAACCTTTTTGTTTTGTTCCGATCCACTAAAATTAAAACGCCCCAGGTAAGCCCTTGAATTGACCATTTTACCACCCATCATGATGAGCTCCTGCTCATCTGAGAAATTTTGCCAAATTGACTTTTCCGGATCTATATTCGAATGGCTCTGGTCCACATAAGCCACCTTAGCTGTATCTCCTACAATAAATTCTCCTTTATCAGGTTTTTCTTCCCCCATGATCATTTTAAAAATAGTGGTTTTACCGGCTCCGTTTGGACCAATAATACCTACGATACCATTTGGTGGTAATTTAAAATTGAGGTTATCATAAAGCAATTTATCGCCAAAAGCTTTTGAAACTCCTATGGCATCGATCACATTGTTTCCCAATCGAGGTCCGTTCGGAATATAAATTTCAAGTTTTTCCTCTTTCTGCTTTTGATCCTGGCTCATTAACTTATCATAACTGGATAATCTTGCTTTAGATTTGGCATGCCTGCCTTTCGGTGCCATCTTCACCCATTCAAGCTCACGTTGCAGCGTTTTCTGTCTTTTAGAAGCTGTTTTCTCTTCTTTGGCCAAACGCTCTGATTTTTGCTCTAACCATGACGAATAGTTCCCTTTCCATGGAATTCCTTCTCCTCTGTCAAGTTCAAGTATCCAACCAGCTACATTATCCAGAAAATACCGGTCATGCGTTACTGCAATAACGGTCCCTTGATATTGAGCGAGATGATGTTCAAGCCAATGTACTGATTCAGCATCAAGGTGGTTCGTAGGTTCATCTAACAATAATACATCTGGTTGTTGTAATAGCAATCGACACAGAGCCACCCTTCTTCTTTCACCACCTGAGAGATTCTTAATAAGGGCATCACCATCAGGTGTTCTCAAAGCATCCATGGCAATTTCCAGTTTGGTATCAAGCTCCCATGCGTTTTGGGCATCTATCTTGTCTTGAAGTTCAGCCTGTTGTGCCATTAATTTTTCCATTTTATCAGCATCAGAATACACCTCTTCCAAACCGAACATGTCATTGATCTTGTTGTATTCATCCAAGACAGCTACTGTTTCAGCTACTCCTTCCTTGACAATATCCATGACTGTCTTACTGTCATCTAAAATGGGCTCCTGAGCAAGATAACCTACCGTATAATTTGGTGCAAATACCACATCTCCCTGGTAATTTTTTTCCAAACCGGCGATGATCTTTAACAAGGTTGACTTACCCGATCCATTCAAACCGAGGATCCCGATCTTGGCTCCATAGAAAAAACTCAAATATATATTCTTAAGTACTTGCTTATTGGCTCCCTGATAAGATTTACTTACTCCTGACATGGAGAATATCACTTTTTTATCATCTGACATAATTTGCTTATTTTAAATTTATGAATAGGAAAGAATTATTTAAAACTTGATTTTTTGGACTACAAATATAACAATAGCGTTGATTTATTCTAACTTGTAATTATAGATGAATCATCAAATTAGCTACTCCCAGTCATTGCATAGGCTTCCATCCAAAAAAAATCCCGCATCATGGCGGGATAATTTATTTAATATTCCATTTTCTTCATATAATCAATCTTCCTTTTCCATATTTCAAGGGATTCTTTATATGTTTCAATGTTCTTATATACGTTCTTTACAAGCGGGTTATCTGCACTGGCATTAGAAATAAAACTTATATTATTCTCCAGCTGTTTGATTTCTTTTGTGATCTCATCGATCTTTCTTCTGTATAAACAATTGCTCACTATCAAGTTTTCTTCTGTTGTTTTGATCCAACAATGCATCAACAGTATTTTTAAATCTTAGAAAAGAGGCTTCAGTCTTTATCAATATCCAGCTTTTTATAAGCAGCATCAAGTAACTTTATTAAATTTTATGTCCAAATGCTTCACTTTATGAGGTAAAACCCCAAGAGCTCTCCATTCTTCCATGCCCTTTTGAACAAATTCAACTGTCAGCTCCTTACCTTTTTCGATCTCTTCCTTTAAGGAATCCATAAATTCCTTTTTCTTTTCAATAACTGCAGATTGATCTTTATCTAAGATCATTTTGCTTGTTATGCAATCTGTCAAAATAATGATTACAGGCATCTTTAAATCTTTTCCATATTTTATCAGAATCCCTCCTGGGAACATGACCGATTTTTTTCCATTCTGACTGTATCTTTCTTAAACACCTCTGTCGCAGTATCATGATCTTCACTTTCCTTTAAAGACTCTGCCTGTTCCACTAAGGCCATTTTCTTTTTTAGATTTTCCGACTGATCCTTTTTTATACTTTTATAAAAAGTATTTTTCTCGGCGTTAAAATTTCGGGTTGCTTCCCTGAAAAGTTGCCAAATTTCCTCATTCCTTGATTTTGGCACTTTACCAATAGCGAAAAACTCATCTCTGAGAGCCTCCAGTTTCTTAATACTATCCTGCCAGTCTTTATGACTTTGATTCTTGGTGAGGTCAATGCTCCTTGATCTTATCAATAACGGCCAGTTTAAGACCTACATTTGCTTTAAACTTTTCATCGAGCTTTTCCTGAAATTCATGTCTTTTGTTATGGATCTTTTTGGTTGCTTCACTGAATCTATGCCAAACCTCTTCTCTTAATTCACGTGCTACCGGACCAATATCTTCCTTCCACATCTTGTGCAGGATCTGTAATTCCTTAAACGCGTGATTTACATCTTCTTCAGTGGCAAGGGCCTCAGCCTTTTCAATTAGTTTGGATTTTTCCTCCAAATTATGCTTGAAATCAAGATCTCTAAAATCATTGTTCAAATGAAGCAGATCGTAAAATCTTTCTACATGATGATGATATGTACGCCAGACATCATTGTATTTAGCATGTGGAATTTGACCTACTTCTCTCCATTTATCCTGAAGGTTTTTAAAGTTCTTATACATGGTAGATGCCTCCGCATTATCGATCAAACTCTTTGAGTTCATCAATAAGTTTCAATCTCAATTCCAAATTCTCTTTCTGAACTCTTTCTATCTCTTTATAAAATTGCTGACGTTTTCTTTTATACTCACTAAGAAGTTCATCAAACTTATGCTTTAGGGGTTCAGAATGAAAGAAATCTCCCTCTTCGCCACCGGCTTTTACAAAGGCTTCCTTTTGCTCCTTCAAAAGTGATTTGAACTTTTTTTGAAATTCCTTTTTTAATCCTTCTATTTGATTCTTTACTTCATTGAATTTCATATTCACTCAAAAGTTTTTTCATCATTTCAACTATACCCTCAAGTGACAAAGTTGCCAAATCAAAATCAGGTAACTCCTGTTGCGCTTTGATTTCTTTCTCAGCGGCCACTGGTTCATTTTATGCTATTGGTATCCTTTTCTTCTGCTTCCGATTCAGTCTTTTTAATTCCTCACACCGGTTCTTCAGGTTTTTCAGGGCTATTCCGTTTTTACCTCGTCTTTTTTAACCTGCAGTCGTCTTCTTCATTTTTCGTCTTTGCGTACATCGGTAATTTCATCAACCGGTATATCATTTTGTTTCTGTCTTATCTTCCGCTGTTATCTGCGTTCTCCACAACAGCATCTTCCTTCTGATTATCATCCACTACACTTCCCTTTTCAACAGCTTTTTCGGGAGTTTTTTCATTTTTCTTACTTGCATCGTCTCCTGTTAATTCAGATGATAACTGATCATTATTTACGTCTAACATTGTTTCATGTTTAAGGTTCCTAAAATTTACTTTAAAAAAGTGTTGAAAGATACTAATAGCCTAGCAAAGCGCAAAACTATGTTAAAAATAAGATGCGTAAATTTTAATTCAGGGGTTCGATCGGCTATTCTAAGAATTCCAAATTTCCCAAGATCTGTCAGCCTGATATTTAAGCATTGCCTCACCATTTGAAATAATTGCTCCGGCCTTTTCTCCCATTTTAAGAAAAGCTGTACGCTTTGGATTGTAGATCAAGTCAAAAAGTAAGTGCTTGTCTGTCAAAAACTCATAGGGTATGTCCGGCTTTGCTTCCACCTCAGGAAAAGTTCCCAATGGGCTGCAATTGACGATCATTTCATGCTCGCCTCAGTATATCTTTGTCTAAGGTCATGATAGTTGATCATATACTCTGAAGTTTTACTTCTCGAAACAAAAAGATAAGAAATTCCCAATTTCTTAAACACATGAGCGATAGCTTTTGAAGCTCCTCCTGTCCCAAGAATCAGTGCACCGTGTTCATTCCCTCTCCAACAAGACTTTAGGGAAGTTTCAAAACCATATGCATCTGTATTAAATCCTTTTAACTTGTTGTTATCCAGAATCTTAATCGTATTTACGGCACCTATGGTCTCTGCCTCCTCGTCAATTTCATCAAGAAGTTCCATGATACTTTGTTTATAGGGAATAGTCACATTAAGTCCTCCTAAAAAACTCAAATCTTTTAAGACCTTTTTATTGAAATCCTCAATTTTATCCAGGTCATAATTCACATATTCATATGCTGTAAGACCTAAGGAGTGAAATTTCTCTGTAAAATATTTTTTTGAGAATGAATAGGATATATTTTTACCCAGCAGACCGAATCTTTTCTCTATTTTCGACATGGTAACTCTTGTGATTTCTCCAAAATTAAATATTTGATCAATAAATGGAGCTTAAATATTCGTACTTTTCTATTTACTATTCTTGCGATAATTATCTATGGCCGATCTGACACTTTGATATCTTAATAAGCAAACGTTTTGCCAGGTCCTTATCAATTTCAAGTTCGTTGGCGACCATTTCCGTTCCTCTTTTGACCAGTTTATCATTGGTCAACTGCATATCAACCATTTTATTTCCCCTAATTCTCCCAAGTTTGACCATGACTGAAGTGGAAATCATATTTAAAACCAATTTCTGAGCCGTTCCTGACTTCATTCTGGTGCTCCCTGTCACGAACTCTGATCCGACTACTACCTCTATAGGGAACTTAGCTTCTTTAGCAACTCCGGAGCCTTCGTTGCAGGTAATGCAACCAGTAAGTACCCCATTTAGGTTGGCCTCTTTTAATCCTCCTATGACATAAGGGGTCCTGCCAGATGCAGCAATTCCTATCAGTATATCTTTTGAAGAAATATCATAGGCCTTTAAATCGATCCAGGCCTGCTGAGGATCATCCTCAGCATTTTCTACTGCCTTTCGAAGGGCACCGTCTCCCCCTGCAATTAGACCTATGACCCAATCATCCGGAACCCCATAAGTTGGCGGACATTCAGAAGCATCGAGAACTCCTAATCTGCCACTTGTTCCTGCACCTATATAAAAAAGGCGACCTCCCAATTTAAAACGTTTGACAATTTCTTCCACTAAAGGCTCTATTTGCGGAATAGATTTTTCAACTGCCATGGCCACTTTTTTGTCTTCATTATTCATATTGACAAGCAAATCCTTAACACTCATCTCTTCCAGATTGTCATAATAAGAAGACTGCTCAGTTGTTGATCCAGATATCATAATATTTTCTTTTCTTTAATAATGAGTAATCCTGCAATTGTCAGCAACCCGTTGACGGCTATACTGATAAATCCAAAATCAAAATTAAAACCATTCTTCAGGACAATGCTCAGGACATAAGTGGAATACCGGCGCTGCTATACAGATCAGCGGAACCCATTTATCCTTTACTGAGGCGGATGAAAACATCCCGAATAAAAACAAACCCAAAAGCGGTCCATAAGTATAGCCAGCCACTTTGAATATCAAAGAGATCACATCTCCTCTACTCCCCGAAAAAAGCATAATAATGATAAATACTACCACTGAAAAGCCAAAAAGCACCCGGTTTTTTAACCGCTTCTTTTGTGCACTGGATTTTTCTGAAATATCCATAAAATCATAGGTAAAAGAAGTTGTAAGCGCCGTCAATGCAGAATCAACACTTGAAAATGAGGCTGCAATGATTCCCAGTAAAAAACTCACACCGGCAATTAAGCCCAAATGATTTATAGCCAGATCAGGAAATAAGGTGTCTGTATCCAGAAACTGACCTTGTTCGCCTAATGGTAACGAAACCTGAATACTATCTGCATAAACATATAGCAAAATACCAAATCCCAAAAACAAAAACTGGGTCATAGCCAGAATCAAACTAAAGGTCAGTGTATTCTTCTGTGCATCCCATTGATTTTTACAAGTTAGCGTCTTTTGCATCATATTTTGATCAAGCCCCATCATGGCTATGGCTATAAAAATCCCTGCGATGAATTGTTTATAGAAATTATTACCCGATTTACTATCCCAGTTGAAGACCTTGAAATAGTCATGTTGAACCACCTTATTTACAGATTCTCCTAAACTAAGGTTCATCGCCGTTGTAATTGAATAGATCGTCACAACTGCTGCAAGTATGAGGAAAAAAGTTTGCATGGTATCGGTCCATACGATTGTTTTAATTCCAGACTTATTAGTATAGAGCCATACCAGCATGAGAATAATAATGACTGTAAGAAAAAAAGGGATCTGTAATTTGTCAAAAAATGCAAATTGTAAGATTTTAGCAGCCAGCAATAATCTAAGCGAAGCTCCAAATGATTGAGAAACAAGAAAAAACAAAGAACCTGTCTTATAGGTTCTTCTGCCAAACCTGTCATTTAAATAACCATAGATAGATACCAGTTTTAATCGATAATACAAGGGTATTAGCACAAAGGTGATAAAAAGATAGCCCACCACATTTCCCAAAATAAACTGAAAAAAGTAAAAACTGTTATTCCCCACCATTCCAGGAACAGAAACAAAGGTTACGCCCGAAAGAGCCGCTCCAACCATACCAAAAGCCACGAGGAACCAAGGTGATTGGCGATCACCGGTAAAGAATGATTCGTCACTTCTATTTCTTGAAGTAAAATACGAGATGGCCATGATCAGACCAAAGTAGATGACAATAATGCTGAAAATTAGAAAAGTACTCAAATTAGGTCTTGTTGTTTATGGCCAAAAATAGCTTGCCTTTTGCGAAATAAAAACTAATTGACTAATTATTTCATCTTGCAATAGCAAGGAGTAGTTTCTCAGGCTACTCCATTCTGCTTTACATACTCAAATAATAGATTGAAACTTGTGTAGATTTCAATAGGGAACGATTCAGCTGTTCCTTTTATTTATTTCCAGGATTTTATCTTATGACCTTTTAAGGCATAAAGAAAAATAATGATATAAGCCGGTAGAAGTATCCAATAACCCTGATTGGCTGAATGCGACGTTGCAACAACCTCTTCCATTCCTTCTGCCAGATAAACTTCTTTTAAATAATCAACGAGTTTACCATATAGGGGCGTCAAAATGGCGCCACCCGAAATTGCCATGATCAAAAATGCGGCTCCTGTCTTGGTAAATTTGCCAAGACCATCAATGGCCAATGGCCAAATTGCAGGCCAAACAAGTGCATTTGCAATACCCAAAGAAGCTACCAATAACACCGATGTAAATCCTGATGTATTGACGATGACCAAACTCAAAATTATTCCCAACACTCCACTTATTCTCAAAGCAGTTGTTTGACTCAGGTATTTTGGAATCAAAATCACGCCAAGTGAATATGTTCCTACCATGGCAAATAAGGTAAATGTTGTAAACCATTTTGCCTGTGACACCGGAAGTCCAAGGGAAAGACCATAAGCAATAATTGAGTCACCTGCAATTACTTCTACTCCTACATACATGAATAGCGCAACAACACCCAATATAAGTTGTGGAAATTGAAAAATATTTGTCTTTAGCCGTTTTGCCGGCCTGTGATTCGTCGATAGGAGCGGCTTCCACATGAGGCAGCGGCGCTTTACGGATCAAAAATCCAAGTATCATTAAGACAACTGCCATCACCAGATAAGGCATAAAAACACTATCAGCCATGGTATCCAGTAATTGATTTTTTTCATCCCCACTTACCGTTTGCAACTTTTCATTTACCTCATCAATTCCTGAAAGTAAAAGCGCTCCAAAAATCAAAGAACCCAATGCTCCTGCTACTTTATTAGCTATTCCCATTATGGAAATTCTTTTCGCCGCACTCTCAATTGGCCCTAGAATAGTGACATAAGGATTTGCAGCTGTTTGTAATAAAGTCATTCCTGCTCCCTGAATGAAAATTCCAAGTAAAAACATCCAATAGGTTCTGGCATTTGCTGCTGGAATAAATACCAAGGCACCTATTGCCATTACGAACAAACCAACAGACATCCCTTTTCGATAACCAATTTTAGCCAAAATAGCCGAGGCTGGCAAGGCCATTACCACAAAGGAGATATACGATGCAGAAGCTACCAAATAAGATTGAGCAGCTGTAAGTTCATTAATGGTTTTCATAAAGGGAATCAATGCCCCATTGATCCATGTCACGAATCCAAAAATAAAAAATAAGGCGGCAATGATCATTAAGGGCACAAAAGAAGATGATTTATTCATATCCTGGGTTTTATCGGATTATATTTAATAATTTGATCAGTCTTTGATCAACTTGGAAATAAAAATAGCATTTATTACAACGTCGGGATTGATTTTTCTACAAAAAACAAAAATCTTTAGATAGATAACAACATTTTAGTGAAGTAAAAGAGAAATTATGAGCACGCCAGAAGTCTATTCTATTTTCTCAATATTTGATTTTTCTTCTTTAAATTCCTGTTTGATCAATTTTTTTTCTGCGCGAACGCTATCCAGTTGACCTTTTGTCATCTCTTTTTCCTCAGCAGTTTTTTTCAGTCCCAGCTTTTCCAGAAACTCACGTCCGTTAGAAAAATCAAATCGATAAGAAATTCCCACTCCCTGGGTATAACCCTCTCCTTCGGCTGCGCTAAACTGAATTTCATTTTGTCTGTTATACACCTTTGCCTGAAATGTTTCTGACCTGTTCAATGGCATCATCACTTCAACCTCACCGATCACATTCGAATTGGTATTGGATCCTACAGGAACACCCACCTTACCACTAACAGTGACTTTATTGGCAATTCTTGTTGAGACCTCTACGCCAAGCTGATCATCGGTGATCACATCCTGTGCATTATTCTGTGTCCCAATATCATAACTAACACCTACTTCGAAATTTTCATTCTGACTTTCAAGCATATTAGACAATAATTGAGAGGCCTTCTGGGCTATTGTTCCTGCAATAGCTGCATTTCCATCAAAATTGGTTCTACTGTTGTTGGTTCTGGCAAATGCCCCTGTAGCCAAAAGTGAAAAGAACTGGGTCAATTTATCATCCTCATTTCTTAGTTTAAAATCGAGTTCACTTGCTACAGTAGAACTGGCATTCGGTATTTTTACATCAAAATTGAGATCTGGCGCTGATAAATTACCTGAGATCATTGTGTATAATTCGACATCAATCTTGCGTGAACCTGAAACTTCATCAAGGAGCACGGAAGGATTTGCTCTGGTATAATTGATGGCGGTGATATCTACTTGAGCATCATAAGGGTTTCCGTTCCAAACTATAGTTCCCCCCTTTTGAACTATAAAATCTTTGTTGATAATATTTTTAAACTGATACTCACCATTATCTACGACAAGATTACCATACATTTCAAATCTTCCGTTGGTGTCAATATTTAAAGTTAGGTCACCATCTCCAGAACCTCTTAAAACACTGCCTGTGGCCTTATCTAAAACGATCTGTGCAACCGCATCCTTGGTGACATTTAATCTAAAATTAAGCCGAAGCCCCTTTAATTTTTCAAATATGATCTCACCTTTCTTTTCTTCTCCCTGCTCTTCTGGGTCTTCATCAATGCTTTCAAACTGTATCAATTTAGAGTTGTTGACGGTACTTACATTTCCTAAAGGAACAAAAAATTCGGTACCTGGGTTTGTCGTTCCATTTACATTATATTTCTAAATCATCTGTAAACCCCTTTAAGGTAGTTTTCCCGACCTATAAATCCTGTTCCATAGTACAGGGCTCCATCTTTGTCTTCAGTATTAAGAACCAGAAGGTTATCCGTAGTAAGTGAAAGGTCAAGCATCCACTTTTTAAATCTGTCATGTGTGATGGTTCCATCAATGACACCTGTTGTTTGTTCTGCTCTATCTCGAACCTTGAAATTTTGAAAATCAAATGTATGATCATACAACTTTACGACAGATTCACCTTCAAAATCATAATTGACATTCAAATATGGTAAGTTCAGACCCGACTCGACCAAGGTGATTTCCCCACCAATATCGGGATTTGCCAGGTTTCCGGTAATCATAGCTTCACCACTGGCAAATCCTCTAATATTTGACAGCACATTCTTTCCCAAAGGGCTAAATGCATTTATTCTAAATCTATCAAGTTTGGCCGAAGCCAAAATACTCGGTTCCTCAGATGTTAAATCAACGGCCCCTTGCGCCGTAAATGTTTTAAGACCACTATTCTCCAATAAAAGATCGAAGGTATAGCTTCTTATGTTGTCGTCTGAAGCAGCCCGAAAATTTAAATCGCCATAATAATCATCATTAATGCTAAAATAGTTGATCGTCAAATCAGCAATAGGTAATGTTTTCTTATTTACGGTCCTTAGATTGACCGAACCATTAATCTTCCCATCAATGGTCAACACTGTCTATAGCAGGGGTAATATCAGCTAGATTCACATTACTGAGCTTTAGGTCAATGTTTTTTTGTTGGTCTGAGGTGATCAATCCGGCCAATTGAACTTCTTGATTTTCGTTGATCATATTGAAATTGTCAATGGCATAAGTATTGATATCCTTATCATAAACAACTTTATTTTGATCATTGTTTTCAGGATTAATATGCCAGGTATTTTCCTTAAAGGTTAATTCGGAGTGTTTAACTCCAACAACGGATTGATTTTTTTCATTGAAGGTATGGTAAAAACTAAATGTATACTTTTCTTGTTTTTCCTTACCCCCGATCATATCAGCTCTCATAAACAAAGTATCATTAAGCATAACATTGACTAAATTTATCTCTGATAGTGTATAATATTTTGAGTCTATTTTATCTATACTTAAAAGCGTATTATACAATGGGTTCTTATTGTCTACCTGTAAATTGATCTCGTCAATCGAATAATCAAAGGCTTCAATTTTGGGCGACTTCACTGAAAGTTTGAAAAGATCTTGATCAGAATTAACCGATCCTCGTATAATTGAATTTGGTCCCAGTTTAAGATCCGGAAAGAACACATCGATAATCTTACTGTAAATATTAAAGCGAAAATCGAGAAACTGACCGGGCGTAACAGGCTTCCTTTTCATAATTAACAAAAAGACTGCCTAACGAATTCATTCCCAGACTTTTCAATTGACGATATTTGAAGTTTCCCCTCATGAAACCTTCGACAATGTCTGTTGAATTTACTTTTAACTCTCTTATTGTATCTTTATTTTCAGAGGTAATTGTAAAGTCTTTAAAATAATAATCATCATTTTGATTCGAATACGAGGCATCTTTAAAACTTATTAAACCTTCAATATTATCAAGATTACTACCTGTAAAATCCATCTCAATTTTTCCTTTCAAAATTGATTTTTCATCCCTGGTGAACAAGTTCAATGTGAAAAAATCTGCATAGGCTATATCAGCATTAAAATTAAATTTTTTAATTTTTGATAATTCTGCCAGCCCTTTGAATTCTAGTTTTATATTAGGATCATCAACACTTAAATAACCGTCAAATTGCTTATCCCTCAGTACGCCGTTAATATCAATATTTGAATAAGTATATCCCTTGTATTGGTGCTTGGAAATATGTCCTTTTACCTTTATATTGATCTTATCAATGGATAAACCCTGGCCCTCGACCTCACCTACCATTGAAAAATCACCGATCAAAGTGTCTTTGACAAATTCCCCAAGTTTAAAATCAACTAGCTCAATTTTACCCTTATAGGAAACCAGATCACCTTTATCAATATTGAATAATTTCAAATCTACATCCGACATGCCCATTTGGGCTATGGTTCTTAATTGAATATCAAGAGAGGACCTTGTAACAGTCACTTTACCACGGACTGGAAAAATACCCAAATTTCTCAAATTCTTTGGGAATTTTGGCCCCTAAAAGATCAGGTAAAAGATTCACTAAGTGATCATAATTAGAACTGAGTTCCTTAATATCTCCTGTCAATTTGAATTTTTCAGGATGCAATAGATCCTTTAAATGCATATCTCCCCTAAGGGAAGAATTCCGATCTGATTCCAGATCAATATTCTCTATCACAAAATCATTGATCGTGCCTTTTACCAGCCCGTAAAATGAATGATATCATGTCGACCAAATTGTCCATATAATTTCTTTAGATCAGAAAGAACAATATCACTCTTTTTAAAATTGGCTTCGATCTGAACCTTATTCGTAAAATCCGACAAATCTCCGGGTTCATAATTGAACACGACGTCTGCGAGAACCTCGGAACCTTCTGTAGCCAGCTGCGTGTCCAAAAACTCCATTTTGGTATCGGAATAAGTGAAATTCGTTTTGAAGTTAATGATGGCCACGTCATGATTTTCTAAAACCCTAAGATCGTGGATATTGGCACTGATATTTGATCCTACAATTTTGAAATTGTCAAAATTGCCATAAATCTCTTTATAATAAACAATTGCCTGCTCTTTTTTGTTCTCGTCAAACAAAGTGAAATTTATCTTTTCTACAACAATTGATGAAGAGAACATTTTAAACGTAGTTTCTTTGGCCTTTTCATTTCTGAATTTGTTAACAAATACAGAAAGATTATTTAACTCTTCATCTTTATAGGTTCTTAAAATAAAAGCACCATTTTCAAGATAAATCTCTCCAAAATTAAGTTGATTGTTAAATATATTGCGATAATTTAAAACTGAGGTCTCTAAACTTTCAACAGAAATGAGCGTGTCAAGATGATGGTCCCTGATCAATACATTCTTCAAGGTCACATTCCTAATTGAGGAAAGATCAAGCTTCTGAATCTCAATAGATGTCCCATACTTATCGTTCACCATATTGGTCACCCATCTTGCAAGCCCAGTTTGAACACTGGTTAAGGAGAGTATAACGCTCAATAAAACCAATAGAAAACTGCCTAGCAAAAAAACACGAATTGCTATTCTTTTAAACCGCTTGATAATTATTTATTTCTAAATTTACATTTTTAAAAGTACAATATTTGTGCCTAAATTTTTCTAATGAAAAAAAAAACTATCCACATACTATCAATAGAGTCATCTTGCGATGATACTGGTGCTGCAGTGCTTGAAAATAATAGGGTTCTGTCGAATATTATAGCTGGACAAAAAATTCATGCGGCATATGGTGGTGTGGTTCCGGAATTAGCCTCGAGGGCCCATCAGCAAAATATCGTCCCTGTTGTGGACCAGGCCTTAAAAAAAGCTGGAATTGATAAAAAACAGTTAAAGGCCATTGCATTTACACAAGGCCCCGGTTTAATGGGTTCCTTATTGGTAGGTACATCCTTTGCAAAATCATTGTCCTTTGCACTGGAAATCCCTTTAATACCCGTAAATCATATGCAGGCACATGTATTGGCCCATTTTATTGATGAAGCGTCTCAAAACCAACCGCCATTCCCTTTTCTTTGTATGACCATAAGCGGAGGACACACTCAAATACTTAAGGTAAGTGCTTATAACGACTTTGAAATTCTCGGAGAGACCATCGACGATGCCGTGGGGGAAGCATTTGATAAAACTGCTAAATTGTTAGGCCTTCCTTATCCTGGCGGCCCCTTAATCGACAAATATGCTAAAGAAGGTAACCCAAAAGCCTTTGCTTTTTCAGAACCTAAAACACCTAATCCTTTAGATTTCAGTTTTAGTGGATTTAAAACCGCGATACTTTATTTTTTACAAAAAGAGCAAAAGAAAGACGCAGACTTTATCAAAAATAATCTAAACGATATATGCGCCTCGGTACAACACAGTATTGTGACCATATTGATGAACAGAATGAAAAAAGCGGTGCAAATGTCAGGAATCAATCATGTTGCCATCGCAGGAGGAGTTTCAGCCAATTCAGAGATCAGATCTACTTTGAAAAGTATGGAAAATGAAATGGGTTGGACCACTTATATCCCAAAGTTTGAATATACCACAGACAATGCCGCTATGATAGGCATCGTTGCTTATTTCAAATACTTGAACAGTGAATTTGGAAAAGAAGATACCACGGCAACATCCAGGTTAGATATTAATAGTTGAGGCTTCAATGCTGCAATGCTGCAATGCTACAATGCTACAATGCTGCAATGCTGCAATGCTGTAATGCTGTAATGCTGCAATGCTGCAATGCTGCAATGCTGCAATGCTGCAATGCTGCAATGCTGCAATGCTGCAATGCTGCAATGCTAAGGTGAAAAATATATAGTGGAATCAAATAAAAAAAAGTCCAAAGATTTTAACTTTGGACCTTTTTTATTTCATGAGTTTTACCTTTCTACGCCATTAAGGCTGCAGCTATACGCTTATAAAAACCTTTATTTAGTTTTTCTCTGATCGAAGAAAAAGCAACTATCGTCTCTTCAACGTCTTTAAGATTGTGAGCGGATGTAGGGATCAACCTCAAAAGAATCATACCTTTAGGAATAACCGGATAAACAACTATAGAACAAAATATTCGATAGTTCTCTCTTAAATCATTCACCATAGCCATAGCTTCCGGAATATCACCCTCAAGAAAAACCGGTGTTACACAGGTATTGGTTTTTCCAATATTAAATCCTTTTTCCACCAAACCACTTTGCAAGGCGTCAACATTTTCCCATAATTTGGTTCTCAATTCAGGCATCGTCCTGATCATATCCAATCGCTTTAAAGCTCCTTTTACCATAGCCATGGGCAAAGACTTGGCGAACATTTGAGACCTCATATTATACTGTAAGTACTTCACAACATCCTTATTACCGGCAAAAAATGCACCAAAACCTGCCATAGATTTCGCAAAAGTGGCAAAATAAACGTCTATCTCATCCTGAACCCCTTGCTCCTCTCCGGCGCCGGCTCCTGTTTTTCCTAAAGTCCCAAATCCATGAGCATCATCTACCAATAATCTGAAATTATATTTCCGCTTTAAGGCAACAATCTCTTTTAATTTGCCTTGCTCTCCTCTCATACCAAATACGCCTTCACTGATCACAAGGATACCTCCATTTGATTCCTCTGCTTTTTTGACTGCTCTGATCAGGTTCTTTTCAAAACTTTCCATGTCATTATGGCGAAAAGTAAATCGTTTTCCCTGATGTAATCTGGCGCCATCAATGATACAAGCATGTGAGTCCATATCATATACCACCACATCATTCTTTGTCACCAAGGCATCTATGGCTGACACCATACCCTGATATCCAAAATTAACAAGATAAGCGGCTTCTTTACCAACAAACTCAGCACATTCACGCTCCAACTGCTCATGAAAATCAGTGTGCCCACTCATCATTCTGGCTCCCATAGGATATGCCATTCCATGCTCCGCTGCTGCTGCTGCATCCGCCTTAACCACCTCAGGATGATTCGCCAAACCTAAATAATCATTAATACTCCAGGTAATGACTTCTTTACCATTAAACTTCATTCGGTTTGATATATTACCTTCCAATTTTGGGAAAACATAATAGCCTTCGGCCTGTTTTGCCCATTTCCCTAAAGGTCCCTTATCTTTTATTATTCTTTCAAATAAATCTTTCATGTATCTATTCCGTTTAACCTGACGAAGCCTAGGTCGTCATATTTAAATTATTTGCAAAAATAGAAAAAATAGTGAAGCAACGATTTCTATGTTTATAGTTTTTAACAAAAAAGGAGAAAGGGCACAATATTACCCGACACATTCCTTAGGTTAAACTCAAATAAAAATAAACTTATTTACCAATTCCTTCTAAGTCAAAAAGAAAGCAATAATCTCTTGCTACTTCCTTCAAGGCATCAAATCTTCCGGAAGCTCCTCCATGTCCGGTTTCCATATTTGTGTACAAAAACAATAAATTTTGATCTGTTTTATTGACCCTTAACTTCGCTACCCATTTGGCAGGTTCAAAATATTGTACTTGAGAATCATGTAATCCTGTTGTAACCAACATATGGGGATAGTCATGCTTTTTTACATTGTCATAAGGAGAATACGACTTCATATAGTGATAAGAATCCTTTTGCTTAGGGTTTCCCCATTCATCAAATTCCCCTGTTGTCAAAGGTATACTCTCATCAAGCATAGTGGTCACAACATCTACAAAAGGAACAGCAGCAATAATTCCATTAAAAATTTCAGGGTTCATATTTATTACCGCCCCAACCAAAAGCCCTCCGGCAGAACCGCCTTCAGCATACAAATGAGAAGCCGAAGTATACTTTTGAGCAATAAGATGTTTGCCTGCGTCTATAAAGTCATAAAAGGTGTTCATTTTTGAAAACATCTTGCCATCCTCATACCAAAAACGGCCCAAATACTCTCCTCCTCTAACATGGGCAATTGCATAAACAAATCCTCTGTCCAGCAAACTCAGGCGCACTGAACTAAACCTGTCGCTTACAATACTCCCATATGATCCATAACCATACAATAATAAAGGAGTGTCTTTATTGATTTTGGTTGATTTATTGTAGACCAATGAAATAGCCACATGTTTTCCATCTCTGGTCTCGGCCCAAATTCTTTCACTTTTATAATTTTCCTTGACAAAGGTCCCCCCTAAAACCTCCTGCTCTTTTTTGATTTCCTTGGAATGGTCATCTACATTAAAGTCTATAACAGAATTAGGGGTGGTCAGTGAGTTATAACTGTACCTTATCACATTGGTATCAAACTCAGGATTATTATAAACAGAGGCTGAATAGGTCTCTTCCTCGAAAGGCAAGTAGTAATCATCACTCCCATCCCATTTTTTTATTCGGATCCTGTTTAAACCGTTATATCTTTCTTCCAAAACCAAAAAATCCTTGAATATTGAAATATCTTCCAGCAGGGTATCCTCTCTATGCGGAATGACGTCTGTCCAATGTTCTTTTTCAGTTTTGCCTATCGGGGTTTTCATTAATTTGAAATTCCGCGCCTTATTGTAATTCGTAAGGATATAAAAATCATCTCCATAATGAGCTACGCTGTATTCCAACTCTCTTACTCTTGGCTGAATGACCTTAAATTCCCCTTCAGGATTGTCTGCATCCAAATAGCTGTATTCAGTTGACAAGGTGCTGTAAGATCCTATGATAATGAACCTATTTGATTTTGATTTATAGACAAAAGTCCAGAAGGTCTCATCCTTTTCTTCATAAATCAAGACATCATCTTTAACATCGGTTCCCAGAACATGCTTGTAAATCTTATCGCTTCTCAGTGTAACAGGGTCTTTTCGGGCATAAAAAACGGTTTTGTGGTCATTGGCCCAGGCGGTACTACCTGTTGTATTCTCAATAACTTCAGGAAACAATTCATGGTTCTCCAGATTTTTGAATCGGATATCATACTGCCTCCGGCTGACCGTATCAATTCCAAATGCAGCTATAGTGTTGATTCTATTCACATTAAGACCGGTTAGCGCATAATAATCATGTCCTTTGGCCAATTCATTAACATCCACTATGACTTCTTCCTCAGCTTCAAGCTTCTCTTTTTTTCTTGTATATACAGGGTACTGCTTCCCGGTTTCGTATTTGGTGATATAATAGTAGCCATTTTTTTTATAGGGGACAGATTCATCATCTTCTTTGATCCTCGACTTCATCTCCTCAAAAAGATCTTCCTGAAACTTTTTTGTATGCGCAGTCATGGAGTCGTAATAGGCATTCTCAGCATTCAAATAATCGATTACCTTGGGATTCTCCCTATCATTCAACCAATAATAATCATCAATACGGACATCTCCGTGAATTTCCATTTTCTTGGCAATTCTTTCAGCAATTGGAGGGTTTATCTCCTTTTTCGACATATTTCTTTCTTTAAAATGTTGCGATTTCTCTTTTTCACAGGAAATTGCAAAAGTAATAGATAATATTATGACAATGACATTTAATTTACATTTCAAAAAGAAGGATGTTGGTTAAATTAGTATTTTTACAATTGATCTTAAGATCAATAAATAAAGTGTTAACATTGAAATTTATCAGATTATGTTTGGAGATATGGAAGGAATGATGGCCAAATTAAAGGAAGCACAGGCCAAAATCGAGGAAACAAAAAACCGTTTGAATACTGTCATGGTTGATGGAGACGCTGGCAATGGTATGGTCGTAGTGACCGTTACCGGAAATAGAGAGGTTAAGAATATAGCCATTGATGATGAACTTTTAGAAGACAAAGAGGCCCTGGAGGATTACTTGATTCTTGCTCTAAACAAGGCGATCGATAAAGCAAACCGGATCAATGAAACCGAAATGGCGGCTGCTGCAAAAGGAGGCCTTCCTGATATTCCGGGAATGGATATGTTCAAATAAAAGGGGTTACCCTTCTACTGTACTGGTATTTTTTTCTGATTTCAGAATATAAGTTGCTGATAAGATATTGCGCTACTGATATAGGTGATCATAATGATGACCGGGTAGAACGATCGCTCATGATGAAATTTATTGAAGGCGATGAGGCTATCAGACAAAATGAACAAAACGGCCCCTGTAAAAAGCCTTAGGCTTATCACATCTCTTTTGATCAGATAGTTTAGCAGGGCCACAGTACCAAATAAGGAAATGGCCAGCCCGTAAATAAGGACCGGAATCAAAAAGTCTTGTAATCCCGGCTTTAACACGGTGATCAAAACAATAAAATAGACTAAAAAAAGGAATACCTGCCCGTATTTTGTTGGTCCGGGAACTTTTACCAAGTCCTTTGGAAAATATATACACATATAACAATTGCGTGATCAAAAATGCACCTATCCCAAACAGAAACAAATTACTTTTATCAAGTAATAATACATCCCCTGCAAAAGAAAAGATCAAGCGCCACAATATATAATTTGTTCTTTGATTTTGAACTAGTTATATAATAAGCCAGCAAAGCCGGTATGATCAATGGCTTGGCAATTGTTTGCCACAAGGAACTATTGTTTAGAATAGCTATAATATCAATTAATGAGACCAGCAGAAAAACAAATAGCAATATTTTGGATAGGTGATTTTTATCTGTCATAGATCAGAATTCGGGTAACAAACATTTATCTGAAAGCTTCAAAAGTAAGGGATTTAAACCAGTCTTTAACGATTCATTCATTATTTTCGAGTCTCCTTTATGACATTGCAAACAAGCCCCTACCCTGAGGATTTGACGTTGTTCCTCAAGATTTAAGGGCCTAAAATCAGTACGGGTAGATACCTTGTTCGCATCAAAATCTTTTAAAAACGGAATCCAGGCATCTTCAGGTAAACCATCATAAGAGTTTAAGGCATATTGAGCTTCAAAAAGCCATGTTCCGGAGGTTTCTCCAGTAACATAGTTTAGCTTGCCTTTTCCATAGCCAATAGCGGCTGGATCGCTATGACAAGAAGCACAATCTCGAGCCTTACTGGCTGTTGTATGCGGTGCATTGGGAGCATACAAACGTGAAAAGGAAGTTTCCTGAAGCGACGAATCTTTATGATTGCCATGATCTATCGTTAGGATCATTCCCGGTATGGCAGGTTCTATTTTTCTTCCTCCGGCTTCCATTCTAACTCCCATTGCCGGTAATCCTGCGTCAAATTCATAGACATGTTCAATCCAGGTTCCTTTGGTCATTCTTTTTTCCAACAAATCATAGCCCTGTTTCATGTCATCATAACTATTATGACATCCAATACATCTGGGCGCCCATTGGGAATGACAAGAGGCACAACTAAGTGATTGATGCGCTTGATCCCTGCTGCATGTTTCACTCTGTTTATTGATCAAATGTTTTTTACCATCTTTTTTACCTAAAAGATAGACTTGACCTTTCTCAACAAAAGTATTGACCAAAGGATGCTGATCTTCACTGACCATGAGCATTTCTTTATCATGATGCTCATAGTTTCTATGCATAAAAACCAACAGGGATTCCTTATCGAGACTATCATAAGGCATGGTAAGGGGTTCGTCCTTGTAATGACAATCAGTGCAACTCAATGAAACTGCATCCTCTTCATGCGTATATGTCTTACCATCTCCCATAACCTCATGAGAACTATGACAATCAATACACAGCAGCCCCTTTGTATGATGCACATCATCTCCTTTGTATTCATAAACCCTTTTATCATCAAATACTTTATAGGAAATTGTATCCCTAACCTCGCTTTCATCTAATAAGGTTTCATGCCAGCCCATATAGTTGGTTGAGATCCGGCTTGAACGACTATGACAACCAAAACAATGTTCATCACCCATCATTATATCTGTTGAAGGATGCAATTGGGGCAGCTTTTCTTTATTGGAAGCGATATAATCATTTAACTGGATGTTCGCTTCATCTGAATAATTGAGATGACAAGCGTTACAACCTCCTCCTCTGCTGAGCTGGGTAATGGGTCCGAGGCTTGTCTTTTCGGCGCCTAGATGACAATTGGCACAAAGATCTCTAAGATGGTCATCTGCCTGGCTATGTCCTAGCATTCGGATATCAAAATGATGATCGGGAGAATCGGTTTCTCCAAAGATATATTTGTCCACAGCAACCAAGCCACTGTTGGTCGTCATTAAAGAGTGTTCAATTTTGTATAATTCATCCTGATGACAGGTGCCACAGGTCTTGGCAGCATTATTTAAATTTCCAGGAACAACAAACATGTCTTGATGAGCTATCAATTTATCGTCCGCTGCAGCATTGCCGGAATGACAAGCTACACATCCTATCAAATTAGGATCGTGGAATTTTGAAAACCCTTGTATGTTACCATGACATTGCACACAGGATTCCTCGGATACGTTCAATAGGATATAATCGGATGAAGCTTTGGTTGGTTCCGGATCAAAGAAATCATACTTCATTCCCAGCCAAACCAGCAAAGGCATCGATAGGAATAAAATTGGTAACATCCTATTGATAAATTTGGACTTAGAAGAATCCATACCTACTTTTTTTAGCAAAGCTACGATGCAACATGATTCCAAACCATGAGTAATGACAGTTTTTAGAAGGCTCAATGTGACCCGAGTCACATTTCGATATGACATTTATCATCAAAACAACTTCTGTTCCCCTCTAATTTTACACAAAATATGAGCTGCAAGACTGATGATGCAGTATCATAAGAAATAAATTTTTTAGATCATGGATAATTCAAGAAGGTCATTTATCAAGATATCAGCCCTCGGTGCCAGTGGCATCGCATTTACAACCACTGCTCTTAGTGCCATACCTTCAGATATTACTTCCACTGCAGCAAAGAATAAAAAGATAGGGGTAGCCCTAAAAAGATCTGCTACGTACTGCGAGGTTTGCTTTTGGAAATGTGCCGCCTGGGTTTATTCTGATGAAAACGGTAACATACAAAAAATCATTGGAAACGAAAATGATCCTCATTGCTATGGTCGCTTATGTCCTAGAGGTACAGGTGGAGTTGGTATGTACACTGATACTGATCGCCTAAAAACGCCATTGATAAGAACCAAAATTGACGGAAAAGACACCTTTAGAGAAGCCAGTTGGGAAGAAGCACTTGATTTGGTAGCCAAAAACATGGAGAATATCAAATCCAAATATGGCCCTGAATCAATGGCGCTTATCAAACACGGTTCTCCGGGAAGTCATTTGGAGCATCTCTTTAAAGCATTTGGTTCAGACACTATCGCCGAACCGGCCTATGCCCAATGTCGCGGACCGAGGGAAACGGGATTCGGTCTCACTTTTGGTTCCTGGGTAGGATCACCTGAGCCCACTGATATAAGAGATACCAAATGTCTTGTACTTGATCGGATCGCACATAGGAGAAAACATGCACAACAGTCAGGTTCAGGAAATGTCTGATGCCATAGACAATGGTGCCACGATCATTACTGTAGACCCAAGATGCTCTACCGCTGCCAGTAAATCTCAACATTGGCTTGCCATTAAACCAGCTACGGATATGGCCTTATTGTTAGCCTGGATGCATGTTTTGATCTATGAAGATATTTATAATAAGGACTACGTAGAAAAGTATGGTTCCGGCTTTGAAGCCTTAAAAAAACATGTGAAACCGTTTAGCCCCGAATGGGCCTATGGTATCACAACTATTAAACCTGAAGATATACGCAAAACGGCAAGAGCCATGGCTGCCGCAGCTCCTTCAACCATAGTGCATCCTGGTCGTCACGTTACCTGGTATGGCGATGATTCTCAAAGAGAACGGGCCATAGCCATACTCAATGGACTTCTCGGTTCATGGGGTAACAGAGGCGGGTTTTACTTTAAAGAAAAAATTGCCGTTCCCAAATTTCCCCATCCTCCATACCCACATCCAAAATGGGGTTGGAAAGAACTTGTCGAAAAATATCCATATGCAGAAATGGGAAGTACTATGGAAGTCATCAAAGCCTCTATACCGGGTGATGATCAAAAATACCCGATTAAAGGTTGGTTTGTCGCGGGTACAAATCTAGTCACCTCGGTACCCAAACGCGAAGTCATTGAAGAAGCAATTCAATCTCTTGACTTTATGGTGGTTATGGACACTATGCCGATGGAGATCACTGGATATGCAGATGTTATTCTTCCCGAATGTACCTATTTGGAACGTTATGATGGAATCAGATCAGCAACCAACCGGGAGCCATCTATCGCTTTAAGATCTCCAGCCGTTCCTCCAAAATACGACTCTAAGCCAGCCTGGTGGATGGCGAAAGAGATTGGAAATCGATTGGGCTTAGCCGACTATTTTAATTATAACGACTATGAAGAGGTTATCGACTGGCAGTTAAAAGAGATGGGCAGTTCACTGGAAGAGATGAAAAAGATCGGTGTAAAGAATTTTAAACGAAAATCAGGTGCCTTATATATGCAGAAAGGTAAAACGCATGAATTCCCTACTCCTAGCGGAAAGATTGAATTCTATTCTGAGGAACTGGCCAGTCATGGATTGGATCCTATGCCGGTATACACATCTCATGACAGTCCTCAACAAGGTTTCTACAGACTCAATTACGGACGGTCGCCCATGCATACCTTCAGCAGAACGATCAACAATCCAAATCTAAGCGATCTTACAAACGAAAATATGTTGTGGGTAAACCCAAAAGTTGCCAGAATCGAAGGTTTAAAAAATAATCAAGAAGTCTGGCTTCAAAATCAGGATGGAGTAAATTCAACTTTTCCCATCAAGGTCAGGGTAACTGAAAGGATTCGCTGGGACTCGGTTTACATGTACCACGGTTTCGGACATGCCAATAAAAAATTATCCAGAGCGCATGGAAAAGGAGCCAGTGACACTGAATTGATTTCAAAAATAACGATCGACCCACTTATGGGCGGTACTGGAATGAGAGGCAACTTCGTGAAAATTTTACTTGATAACCCAATTAAAGAGACAATACTATGAAATATGCCATGGTCATAGATACGCTGAAATGCGTCGGTTGCAGCGATTGTGTTGTCGCTTGCCAAACTGAAAATAACGTACCCATAGGATATTGCAGAGATTGGATAACCGAATCGGTCAATGGATCTTACCCCCATGTTGAGCTGGAACTCAAATCTGAGCGCTGTAATCATTGTGACAATGCTCCATGCGTAAGATGCTGCCCAACAGGCGCCAGCCATGTGGCAGAAGGAGGAATTGTTCTTGTTACCGAAGACGAATGTATTGGATGCGGGGCATGTATAGAATCCTGTCCTTACGATGCAAGGTTCCAACACCCTGATGGTTATGTTGATAAATGTACATTCTGCGCACACAGATTAAAAGAAGGACAACTTCCAGCCTGTGTTTCAGTCTGTCCAACCAAATGCATGTATTTTGGAGATCTTGACGATCCAACAAGTAAGGTTTCACACCTACTTCAGTCTAGAAAATTCAAAGTACTGGCCCCCGAGGCAGGAACAAAACCAAATGTTTATTATTTAATCTGATACCAAAAAATCATGCAAGAAGAAATATTTATCAGCGGCAGAAATATTCCTAAAATTGATCCGTATCTGGAAATATGGCATTTTCCCATTTCATTATACCTTTTTTTAGGCGGGATGGCCGCAGGGATCATATTTTTTGCTTCCCTCTTTACCATTTTAAAACGTGAAAAGGACGTGCAAACAGCCATTAAACCTGCCATGATCATTGTATTATTTGCCTTGAGCATTGGTCTGTTGGCCTTATTTTATGACCTTACCCACAAACTATATGTGTGGAGATTATACACTACAGTACGGGTAGAATCGCCCATGTCTTGGGGAGCATGGGTATTACTATTGATCACCATTGGATCATTCCTTTGGGTCTTTAGTTATTTTTCCGAGCTCTTCCCTAAATGGGATCTAAAAATCAAATGGTTAAAACAACTTGAACAGTATCTTATCAAGAATCGAAGAAACCTGGCTATGATCCTGTTGCCCCTGTCATTGATCCTGGGCATCTATACAGGGATACTGCTTTCAGCCTTTAATGCAAGGCCACTGTGGAACAATGCCATCTTAGGACCTTTGTTTCTTGTGTCAGGACTTTCAACGGGTGCGGCCTGTATTATTTTATTTTCTAAAGATCATTTTGAACGAAAATTATTTAGCAAAATAGATCTTGCTCTGATCTTTATAGAGCTTGCCCTTATCGTACATATGATTATGGGAATGTATGCAGGTTCAGCAGTTCAACTTGGAAGCACTTGATATTTTGATTGGCGGAGAATACACGGTCATGTTCTTTGTTTTTGTGATCATTCTTGGACTAATTTTTCCCGCCATACTAGAAGGAATTGAACTTCTTGGCTATAAAGTTCCTGTGGCCATCCCGGCAATCTTAATTCTAATGGGTGGTCTCATTTTTAGAATGGTGATGATCGAAGCAGGACAATTAACCAGATACCTATATTGAAATGATGGAAAAAATAAAACAACAAAATCGACACGTTTATTGGAACCCTTATTTTGGCGGTTTCCTTCTTGGCCTATTGATCATTTTTACTTTCTATATCACCGGAAGAGGACTTGGTGCGAGTGGTGCAGTTAAAAGCGGCGTTGTTACGGTAGTCAATAAGGTATCCCCTGAACACACTGAAAACAACGCTTACTATAAGAAAGTTTTTAAACGGAGAGTCATCCCCCATGAATAACTGGCTGGTTTTTGAAGCTTTGGGCGTCATCATGGGTGCCTTTCTTTCAGGAGCTATCACCGGGCGTATCAAATTAAAAACCCAGCATTCCCCAAAAATTTCAGTAAACCGAAGATTGGTTTTTGCGCTTATTGGAGGCCTCCTTTTCGGTTTTGGAGCTCAGATCGCCAGAGGTTGTACCAGCGGTGCCGCCTTAAGTGGTATCTCGGTAATGGCTACAGCAGGATTTATCAGCATGATTTCCATTTTTGGAACAGGGTATCTTGTGGCTTATTTTTTTAGAAAAAACTGGATTTAATCAAATAAAATATAAAAATATGGGACCTCTTATTCCAAATGAATTGATTCCTGCCGAATGGAACTTTGTTTTAGCGATTCTTATAGGGATGGCCTTCGGATACATCATGGAAGCTTCAGGATTTTCTTCCTCACGCAAACTAGTGGGTGTATTTTATGGCTATGATTTTGCCGTGTTAAAGGTCTTCTTTACAGCCACTATAGTCGCCCTTATTGGTTTGAATTATATGGATTATTTGAACTGGATAGATCTGACACAACTTTTTGTCCAGCCAACCTATTTATGGGCGGCTGTGGTTGGTGGCTTTATCATGGGAATAGGCTTTCTTGCCGGAGGGTTTTGTCCGGGTACAAGTTTATGTGCAGTGGCCATTGGAAAGATTGATGGAATAGTGTTTACCCTTGGCCTTTTTATTGGCATCCTTATTTTTTCTGAATCATTTAGTTGGATTCAACCTCTTTATGAAGAATACAATTTCGGACATGTCACTCTGGATAAGACTTTAGGTATTTCCCCTTACCTGATCATCTTTATTTTTACCATCATAGCTATCCTGGCATTTTATATATCAGATAGCATCAGAAATCGCGTCAAAAAAGTATTTTACTAAAACTAGTTACTTATGTCTGCAACTTATACAACAAAAAAGATCTTGGTAAAAAGACGTTATCAGTTTTTAGCGTTTATCCTGATCATATTGGCAGGAGGCCTATTGGTCATTCCAAAGCAACAAAAACATGAAGGTATTACCCCCGAGTTTTTTGTAAAAAATATGCTGAGCACAGAAAGGTATATTACTACGGATGTACTAGCCGACAGGATGGTAAATCAAGATCCTTCATTACTTCTTATCGATACCAGAACAACAGAAGAATTCGAAAAATTTAGTCTTCCCAATGCCATCAACGTACCTCTGGTTCAATTTTTTGAAGAAGAATTGAATCCTTATCTCGATCAAAACATATATGACGTAGTGTTATTCTCCAATGATAATTTCACCGCAGATGAAGCCTGGTTGATTGGCAACCGAATGGGATATCAAAGATTACATGTCCTGGAAGGAGGACTCAATGCCTGGTTTGAAACCATTATTGAGCCGGAGTACCCTAAAGAAACCATGTCTAGAGATGCCTATGAGCAATTTGCTTTTAGAAAAGCTGCCGGAAAATATTTTGGAGTTGCCAATGATACGCTCGAAATTGAACCCGAAGTAGAGAAAAAACCAGCTCCAAAAAAAGTCGTGACCAAACCGAAGAAGAAGAAAAAAATGCCAGAAGGAGGTTGTTGATCCACATTAGAAAACTCATATCATACCCTGAAAGTAATGAAAGAATTAGAAAAAACCAGAAGAATTTCCATATCGGCCGTACTCTTTTTATTGGTCATCATCATCAGTGTACTCACCTTTAAGAAACCTGAATTCAACTTCACGAACAGTTCTGAAAAAACATTGGAATTTGTTGCGAATCATAGTCATATATTGTCTTTTACCGATTTCCTGAGAATTGGACAAAGACAGCTACTTACTCATCGATGTCCGAAGTAGTTTCGATTATTCAAAAGGCCATATGGAAAACGCCGTAAACATTCCAAAAAGCCAATTGCTTGATCCTATAGCTACAAACATTTTTAAAGATGCTGTATCTACTGAAAAAACAATGATCCTTTATGGCGAAAACCCAGAAACAGCCAATTCTTCCTGTCTGCTCCTGTATCAGCTTGGATACGAAGAATTAAAACTATTGAGCGTACAATCGTATTATGAAAACAAAGAGTTTCATATAGCAGGTCTGGAAGTCGAAAAACCTCTTTTCGATTATGCACAAACCATGAAAAAAGCAAGCATACAACCTGTTAAAAAAGTTGACTCCTGTAAAAAAACCTGCACCAGTAAAGAAAAAAGTGGTTACCAAGCCCAAAAAGAAAAAGAAAATGCCTGAAGGAGGTTGTTGATTATTCTAATCATTATTCCTTCAAATTAGTTGATTATTTTGTTAGAGGCCCCCGCCAAAACGGGGGCTTTTTATTGGTCAAAAATTACCTCTCTCTGTTAAAAAATAGCGCTGACCAAATCGTAATTCGCCGTCAAAATTTTAAAAAATATATTTAAAATAATCCGTTCCATACGCGATTTCAAAAGTAGCAAAAACGAAAAATGAGCTAAATGTTTTATTTCATATAAATATTATCACATATAACTGATTTACAACTAATTAAGATTAATAAAACCCACTTTAAAAATGTAATATTTGTTGCGCTCTTATGTAACCTATGATACTCAGTATATTGATTATGTATTAAGGTTTTATGAGAAATGTCATGAAAATATGATCGGTTCAAAATTATTTTTAGCTCAAGTTAAAACAGATAAACAATTGAATTTTAAAATTTTACATCATGAGAAAACTATCAATCATTCTCTTAATTATGCTCCTGCCAGCTACCTTACTAATCAGTAGTTTTAAAGAGCCAAATACAGGTTCTAACAACCTGAATCCCCCGAATGAATTTGAAACCCTACTGAGTTATCTTGAAGCCAATAGGAATTTCATAAATACTGATGCTGCACCTGCCTTGGTTCCCGCTGATGAGGTTAAGAAAAATTCCAAGAATCCTAAATATCATATCATCGATATCAGGACCGCAACTTGGTTTGAATACGGTCACGTAAAAAATGCCGCGAATGTTCAACCAGCAGATCTTCTTAATCATTTCCAAAACAGTATTACTCCCTCCGAGTATGATAAGATCGTTTTGATCTGTTATTCAGGGCAGTCTGCAGCTTATTTCACCGGTTTACTCAGACTAGCCGGGTATGACAATGTGTATAGTATGAATTGGGGAATGAGTTCCTGGAGGGTTGATTTTGCCGAAAATTCATGGCTCAAGAATACGTCTGACGATTTTATCGCAAAATTAGAAACTTCTTCGAATGAAAAAGCTGCCAAAGGAGCTGCTCCCGCCATTAGTACAGGAAAAAATGAGGGTGAAGCAATTTTGACGGCCCGATTGGAAAAAGCATTCGCTACTCCTTATAAAGAATCTATTGTAAAAGCATCAGCTGTATTTGAACAACCCAATGACTACTATATCATAGATTATAATGGTGCTGACAGATATGCAAAAGGCCATATTCCACATGCCGTACAATATGACCCAAACGGTTCGCTTAGTTCTGCAACCGATTTATTTACGATTCCTACAGACAAGAGGGTACTGGTTTATGGACCAACTGGTCAAGAAACAGCCTACGTGGTGGCTTACCTCAACATCCTTGGCTATGATGCCGGTAATCTTGCCTATGGTGGCAACAGTTTTATGCACAAATCTTTAAAAGATAACAACTGGGAGGCTTTTACTAAAAAAGAGGTAAACATGTTTCCAGTTATAGAATAATTACAACTCAAAATATTATCCAATAAACAAAATGATTATGAAAAAATTAAATTTATTCGTCCTAGCATTATTATGTGTCCCTGTGTTACTGCTCAGCTTCATGTGACAGAGGAGATGATATCAATTCCTGAAAACCCGATATTACAGCCTGCATTTGAACGTCATGAAAGAGCTATATGCTGGAAAATGATCTGGATTCAACCAATATTTTAAGCGGCCTGGCGGTGAGGCTAAATTTGTTGCAGGTGCACCTGCAGAAGCTGATCTTGGATGCCTTTTTAAACAAGTACACCATCTTTGACATAAGGGGAGCTCATGAGGCCTGTAATTCAGGACATATTCAAGGAGCGAAAAATGTAGCTTTTGCAGATATTCTAGATGAAGCAGATACTGCAAGCAAGCAAGATTCTTGTTGTTTGCTATACAGGACAAACTGCATGTTATGCACTCTCACTTCTTAGACTCTATGCCGGTCATCCTAATGCCCAGTCACTCAAATGGGGAATGTCGGGCTGGAATCCTGAAACTGCAGGCTCATGGAACAATAATACAGGTGATGAAGCAAAGGGACATTCAAACTGGTCACTAACGAATGCTCCGAGCAATCCACAGTTTGATGATCCTAGTTATCAGATATTTTTTCAACCGACGGAGGTGAAATCTTAAGACAAAGAGTCGAAGCTGTAGTTGCGAAGGATTTAAAACTGCTAAAGGAACAGATGTTCTTAACAATCCAGCAAATTATTTTATCAACAATTATTTCAGTGATGCTGATTATGGAAAATTTGGACATCTGAAGGACGCTTATCGAATCAAAGAAGAATTAATGTTAGAAGGCAGATGGTTATAAAGGTCTTGAATCCGGATAAAAATGCCAAAGTCATTACCTATTGTTATACAGGGCAAACTTCAGCCGTTGTGACTGCCTGGTTACATGTACTTGGCTATGATGCCTATAGCATGACTTTTGGTATGAATGGTATTTATCATTCAAATCCGGCATGGAGCAGCAATCAATGGGGTGTTGATTCAAAACCTAAGAACTTACCATTGATCAAAAATTAATCTTCAAATAAGATACCATGAAAAAATTTATTTCGATATTCATCGTACTGATGATCAGTATGCTTATGAGCCAGGTGCAAGCACAGGGTTGTGACGCAGACGATCCCAATGATAGTATTGCTCCTGCAAAAATTAAAATATTTGGTTTATACAACCTGAATATAATTACACCTTATCTGATCCGGCAGAAAGTACCTTTAAATTCAGAAGGGCAAGAATTGGTGTTAGGGGACGTGTACTTGAGGATTTCTCCTATTACTTTATGTTGGAGGCCAGTCCTTTTATAATGGTGGAAAAGGAAGAGCCTACCTAATGGATGCTTTTGTAACCTGGGACAAATACGATTGGGCCAAGATATCAGTGGGTTCTTATAAACAACCTTTTGGACTTGAAGTATCGAAACCGCTTGTAATGCATTGATCACTATTGATAGTGCCATTGTTTCAGATCAACTGGTCGTTCCACAACGGGATTATGGAATCATGCTATTTGGGTGGTAATGTCAAATACACGTTCTCATTATGCTGTTGCTTTGATGAATGGAAGTGGACTTATTGGAAAGATAACAACAATAAGAAAGACATTATTGGACGCGTGACTTATAAATTATTTGATTTTATGCCCATTGGAGGTAGTTTCGGTATGGTATCCCAAAATTGAACAATAATGACGATGACGAGTTACCTATGGTGGTGAAGTTCTTTTGACTTCAACAACCTTCACATCCAGGGAGAATACATTCATGATGAAGGTGCTTTCGATCCCGGAGCAGACGCAGGTTGTGGTTCTGAACCCCTCGCACTTGGAGAAAAAAGAGCTGGTGCCTATGGTATGATCTGGTATGACACCAAATGGAATCTTCAGCCTGTTTTCAAATATGAATTCTTTGATCAGGACCTTGATTTAAAGACGTTCCTTACCGATATAGTGAAAGAATGACCGTTGGTATTAACTACTTCTTCAGCAAAAATGTCAGATTACAGGTAAACTATCAGGCTAATATTGAAACAGTTATCAATGAAGATAACGATAAATTCTTGGCACAAATTCAAGTAGTTTTCTAATTATTTATTTGTTTTGCTTGAATTGAGCCGGAATCGATTTTGGTGGAAAACTCCTTGGCGTCGTTAGGGAGTTTTTTTTACTAACCATTTACGAACGCATGATAAATGTCCTGTTTAGTCATAATATTTTCTCTTAATTTTGTGACAATATTGATTTTTAATCCAAAAAAAGATGAATACACAGGAAGTTATCTTACGCGAGAAAATTGACGAATACTATGGCTCCATTTTTGAAAAAGAATTGATAGAAGAGATTGTAAAAGTTGGTTTTATAGAAAAATATAAGCAAGGAGAAGTCCTTGTGGACATTGGTGAAAACATGACCCACATTCCTCTTATTCTAAGCGGAGCCGTGAAAATCATCAGAAGAGAAAAGGAAGGGGATGAACTTGTCCTGTATTTTCTAGAGAAAGGTGATACCTGTGCGATCTCATTTATTAATTGTATCAACAGGAAGGAAAGTATTTTTAAAGCGGTAGTTGAAAACGATACCGAAGCCATTTTTTTACCTGTTGAACATATCGATGACTGGTTGGCAAGATTCAAAACCTGGAGACATTTTATTATCGACTAGCTATCACTTCAGACTTATAGAGATGGTCGAATCAATTGATGGTTTGGCTTTTATGAATATGAACCAGCGCTTGATGAAATACCTTGGAGACAAAGCCAAGATCAATCAGGACGTCAATCTTGATATTACCCATCAGGAAATTGCAGATGATCTCAACACCTCGAGAGTTGTTGTTACCAGGTTACTGAAACAACTTCACAATGATGGAAAAGTTTTTTCAACACGAAATAAGAGTCCAGGTTTTGGAATTATAATCTTCTCTATTATTGGATCATCTCTAAATAGTCATGCTCTGAAATCATGGGAATTCCCAGGTTCTCAGCTTTTTCCTTTTTGCTTGGTCCCATATTATCTCCTGCTATGATATAACTGGTCTTTTTAGAGATCGATCCTGTTACTTTTCCTCCATTATCTTCAATGGATTTTTTCAATTCATTTCTTGACATAACTTGAAAAACTCCTGATACTACAAAGACCTTCCCTTTTAAAAGTTCAGTTTGTGATCAGCTAACAACGATTCATCAACCGAAACTTGTAAACCATATTTCTTAATACGATCTAATCAATATCCAGATTTCCTTTATCACTGAAAAAAGAAATAATACTTTCGGCAATCTTTTCTCCAATTTCGTCAACCAGGATCAGATCTTCATAACTAGAAGTCCATCAACGCATCTATACTCTTATAATGACGTGCCAGTTTCTTGGCAACAGTTTCTCCGACAAATCGAATCCCCAAGCGCAAATAAGACTTTTTCAAAGGGAATATTCTTGGATGCTTCGATTCCCTTGATCATATTAGATGGCTGACTTTTCTGCCATTCGTTCCAAAGGAACGATTTGTTCAGGGCTTAGTTCATAGAGATCAGCAAAATTATTGATCAGACCATTTTTAAACAGCAATTCAACTGATTCTGCCCCAAGCCCGTCAATATTCATGGCCTTGCGGCTGATAAAATGTTGAATTCTCCCTGTGATCTGAGTTGGACATCCAAATTCATTGGGACAATAATGTTTGGCGTCTCCTGCTTGTCGCTGCAGCTCCGTACCGCAATCAGGACAATGTGTAATGTATTCTATTGGTTGAGCATGTGCCGCACGATGTGACAGATCAACACCAACTATTTTCGGAATGATCTCCCCTCCTTTTTCCACATAAACCATATCTTTTAGTCGCAGGTCCAACTTCTCTATTTGATCTGCATTGTGCAAGGAGGCACGTTTTACAATGGTCCCTGCAAGATCAACAGGTTCTAGATTTGCAACTGGGGTAATGGCTCCGGTTCTGCCCACCTGATAAGTAACTTCATTGAGTATGGTACTGGCCTGTTCGGCCTTAAATTTATAGGCCAGGGCCCATCGTGGTGATTTCGCCGTATATCCCAATTCATCCTGAAAGTGTAAGAGAATTCACTTTGATCACCACTCCATCCGTTTCATAAGGCAGTTCCATGTCTTTTTGATCCCAATAATCGAGAAACTCAAATATTTCACTGATATTCTTGCACAATTTAATTGTTTTGGGCACTTTAAATCCAATGGATGCTGGCATAAGTCAAAGTTTCATAATGAGTCTTAAAGGATATATTTTCAGCCACAACCTGATAAAGTAAACAATCGAGCGGCCGGTTGGCGACCTCTGCACTATCCTGAAGTTTTAAACTCCCACTGGCCGTATTTCTGGGGTTTCTGTAAGGATCCTCACCTGCTTCAATCCGTTCTTTATTCATTTTTTCAAAGCCATCCAAAGGCAAGATGATCTCTCCTCTAATTTCAAAACGACTTCACATTGATCGTCCTTTTACAGGACGAGGGGAATCGACCTAATGGTTTTTACATTTGCCGTTACATCATCTCCCATAAAACCATCACCTCTGGTGACGGCTTTCACAAAACTCCTTGTTCGTAGGTCAGATTAATCGAGGCTCCATCATATTTGAGTTCACAGGTAAATTCCAAAGTGCAACATCGCCCAGTATCTTTTGAATTCTTTTTTCCCAATCCAGAATATCTTCTTTTGAATAGGAATTATCCAAGGAGTACATTCTGTTTCTGATGCGCAACTGTATTAAAATTTTTGGTGATCTCACCACCTACCCTTTGTGTCGGAGAATTTGGATCGGCAAATTCAGGGTACTTTAACTTCAAGTTCCTGAAGCTCCTTTAATTTAATGTCAAATTCAAAATCAGATATACTAGGCTCATCAAGAACATAGTAGCTGTAATTATGCTGCTCTGAGTTCTTCCCTCAGGACTTTAATCTTTTTTCAACTGTCGCATATTAAGCTTTTATATTTTGAAAATTAAAAATAATCCTTTTTTTAGTATCAGCGTATTTTAGTTTGTTACATACTGAAAATTTTTCCTATCCTTATGTCACATAAGTTACTGAAAATAGTGACTTTACGCACGAAAATATGACTTATAGTCACTTCTTGAAAAAAATACCTCGGTCTATCTTTGTACCATAATTAATAAGACAAAAAATATGAAGAAGTTAGTGATTTTAGGTGCCGGAACTGCCGGAACAATGATGTTAAACAAATTACACCATGAACTTGAAAAAGATGAATGGGAAATCACCATTGTTGATCAGTATAAAACTCATTATTACCAACCCGGATTCTTGTTTATTCCTTTTGGAATTTACAGTAAAAAAGATGTTGTCAAACCAAAATATGACTTCTTCCCTCCTGGAGTTAATGTGATTTTCAGTCCGATCGACAAAATTGTGGTGAGGAAAATAAGGTACTTCTTGAAGGAGGATAAGGTATTGAATTATGATTTTCTGATCATTGCAACAGGAACCGAAACAAGACCATCTGAAACTGAAGGGCTAAAGATAAATTATGGTATAAAGATATTTTTGACTTTTATACGGTTGAAGGAGCCGTAGCACTTCATAAACGTTTTAAAGATTGGGAAGGCGGTAAATTGGTGATGTGTATTCCAGAATTACCTTATAAGTGTCCGGTAGCTCCAATTGAGTTTGTATGTCTTGCAGAAGCCTACTTTGCTGAACGCGGAATGAGAGATAAGGTAGATATTTCCTATGTCACTTTAATGTCAGGAGCATTTACAAAACCTGTGGCTTCAAAGGTTCTTGGGAGATCTTTTGGAAGAAAAGAATATCAAAGTAGTTGCTGATTTTTATTTGAGTCATGTTGACAATGAAAATAAAAAAATGGTTTCATATGATGAACGCGAGGTTGACTTTGATATTCTTAACTATCGTTCCGGTGAATATGGGATCTGATATGATCGAGCGAAGCGGAATGGGAGATGATATGAATTATGTACCCACAGACAAACACACCTTACAGTCAAAACAATTTGAAAATGTTTTTGTGATCGGTGATGCAGCAAATATTCCGACTTCAAAAGCAGGTTCTGTAGCACATTTTGCTGCCGAGATTCTTAACTGAAAACCTACTTGCAGCAATGGAAGGCAGAGCCTTACCGGCAAAGTTTGACGGTCATGCCAATTGTTATATTGAAACTGGTTATGGTAAAGGTGCCTTGATCGATTTTAATTATGAAACAGAACCATTACCAGGAACTTTTCCATTACCAGGTATAGGACCATTTGGTTTACTTAAAAAACACGAAAATGAACCATTACGGAAAAATTCTTTTCAGATGGATCTACTGGCATATTCTTCTCAAAGGAAGAGAATTACCTATTGAGGCAGATATGACCATGGCAGGAAAAAAGAGAATTTAACCTCAATACAGACTGCGTAATGGAAGATAAGAATATACAAATGCAAATTGATGCACTGGACAAAAAACTGGATCTGATCCTGGGGTATGTACATCAACAAAAACTTACAGGCCAACATGGTTGAAGATCTTGTAGGAGACCTCAGTATTATCGGAAAAGATGCCTACGATTCAACGGTACTTGAGCTAGACAAGAGACAGGTTGAAATTGATCCTTCTGAATTGACCGGTTTAGCCGTGTCATTTTTAAGAAATATCGGAAATATTAAAAACCGTTATGGACACACTGGAAATGGCGGTAGATCTGGGCAAGGAAGTTGGTCCGATAGCCAATGAAGTGATCATTGACTTTACCAAGCAAATGAATACCTTTGAACAAAAGGGTTACTTTGATTTTATCAGAGAAATAGGACCTGTTATTGATAATGTGGTTAAAGGCTTTAGTCCTCAGGATCTTAAAGAACTTGCCAATAGTATCGTCTCGATTTTGACGATCATTAAAGAGATGACCCAACCAGAGGTGTTGAATATCATGCAAAACGCAATTAAAGCGTTTAACAGTATGGAAACCGAAAGCGTACCTTCCTACTCAGTATGGAAATTGATGCGTGAAATGAACAGTCCTGAAATGAAAAAGGCACTGGGTTATGGTATCACTTTTATGAAAAATGTATCCAAAGATGTAACCATCAAGGACTAAATAAATATATAAACAATTAATAACTTAAATAATACTATTATGGCTTTACAAACAATCGCAGGAGCGCAAGTAAATGTATCTGAAGAAGGATATCTTGAAAACATGAATGAATGGAATGAAAATATTGCAAAAGAAATCGCAAGTGAGAGTAGGTATCGAATTAACAGACAAACACTTTGAAGTATTAAACTATTTGCGTGAAAAAACAGAAGCTGGTGAATCTTTGACCATTAGAAAAGTTGGGAAATCAGGAATCACTGATATCAAAGGACTTTATAAATTGTTTCCAAAAGGACCATTAAAGTACTCAGCAAAAATAGCAGGTATTCCTAAACCAGCCAGTTGCGTATAAAATCAAATTAAATGATAACAAAAATATAACAAGATGAGTTCAGAAGAAAAAAAACCTTTAGAAAAAGTGTGTATCATCTGTGCCAAAGGCTCTTTGGAAGATGTATATGCCACTTTAGTGATGGCCAATGGTGCTGTAATGGAAGGTATTGAAACCAATGTGTTTTTTACTTTCTTTGGCCTTGATGGTATCACTAAAGACAGAATGAATGCCCTTCATACGGCTACAACAGGAAATCCAGCCATGCGTATGCCTGGTGGCCTTCCTTTTCCAACAATGTTGGGAGGATTACCAGGTGTTGAAGCAGGAGTCTCAAAAATGATGAGACATCAAATGGAAGAGCTCGATATGCCTCCGGTTGATGAATTCCTGGAAATGATCACTGCAGGAGGCGGTATGATATACGCTTGTAAATTAGCAGTAGATATGTTCAAACTTGAAAAAGAAGACCTTCATGAAGAAGTAGATTCAATCATCACAATCGGAGACTTCTATGGTCTGTGTGACGGTGACAGAACACAAATTATATTTACTTAAAAAACATTCAAGGGAAGACCTTTGTCATTACCTTGTTTTTTTAGTGTTGATTTTTGATAAAAACGGCAGTGCTTAGCACTGCCGTTTTTTGTATATTTATATAAACTATCTATTTCTTGCGGGCCCTTTTCCTGGCTTCTCTTTCTTCTTCCTGAAGTCTTTTCCTTTCAGCTTTCCGTTGTTGTTCCTGCTCAGGCGTCAGGTAATAATCTACTACTTGTCCTGAATAGATATAAGGAATCTCTATTTATCGTATTGACATCAACATTCTGCTGCTTCGGCCACTTGAGCGGCATATTTTTCAAGTTCCGCTTCACTGACCCATCCGCCACCTAAGGATTTATATAAGCCAATATAAGAATTCAATAAAAGCTGGTAATTTTCAGAATAAGCCAATCTGGCGTCAAATTCCTGACGCTGGTTTTCAATGACTTCCAGATAACTGGTAACCCCTTGATAATAACGTTGTCTAGAAAGGCTACTGGCATTTCTAGCCGCTCTCATTTTCATTTCATTGGCGATGAGTTCCTCTTTATAGGTAGATAATTCAATCAAAGAATTATCAACCTCTAAGTAAAGCCGTTAAGGACCGTATTCTCATAATCCAATAAATACTGCTTTGTCAATTCTCTTTCTATATCAACACGTCTGGCATTTTTACCCCATTCAAAAACAGGTCCCAATAAACTGGCTCCTGCCGACCAACCAAGTCCATTAGAAACTAGATTAGAAAGGTCTGCACTTCCAACACCTAATAGGCCTGTCAAGCTAATCGATGGAAAACGCATCGCCTGAGCCACTCCTATTCTGGCATTTTGAGCTCTATAAAATTGTTCCGTTTGAAGGATATCCGGCCTTCTTTGCAAAATTTCGGATGGAATTCCGGTTGGAATTGAATCTGGCATGTTATAATCTAGTAAGGACTTGATGGTCACAACCGAATCCATATTTTTACCCAGCAGTAAATTGATATTGTGCTCCGTAAAGGCAATGAATCTTTTAAACCTTGGAACAGAGGCTTGTGTGATCCCCTTTTGAATTTCAGCTTGATTGACATCAATAATATGTGTATAACCCTCATCGAATCTGGACTGTATAATTTGTAAGGTACTATCTCTTAGTGCCAAAGTACTTTCAGATATTGCCAATCTAGCCTTATAATCCAGCAATTCAAAATAATTTGTTGCTACCTCACTAATTAAGGCTATTTCAATGGCACGTTTGCCGTAAAAAGACCCTAACATATCTGCTTTAGCTGCTTCTGTACTTCTTCTGAACTTACCCCAAAAATCTAGCTCCCAATTAAATGTTCCGGCTGCATTGTAAGTTTCAAAATTAGAATTTGTCGGAACCCCAAACAATTGATTTGTAACTCCGGCACCGGCCTGAACTCCAATTTTTGGACCCATATCAGCCTTATTAAATTTTACATTAGCGCGTGCCTGTTCAATTCGGCTCGCAGCGATCAATAAATTTTTATTTTGTCTTAATGCCGTTTTAATTAATGTATCCAGGATCGGGTCGTTAAACAATTCCCACCAATTCAGATTGATAATACTATCTGTTGCATTATTTGTATATCTAAAGGTTTGAGGGGTCTTCATCTTCAGGTTCCCGATAATTCGGTCCAACTTTACAAGAAGCTATCGTCAGCAAAACCACCATTAAGATTACTATATTTTTCATAAACTTTTTCATGCTTCAGGATTTGGAGATTCTAGCAATTCAGCATTCATTTGATCCCTCTTTTTTTCATAATTGAATATTTTTCCAATAAAAATAAAGAGCATCGGATATAAAAATACACCTAGGAAGGTGGCTAAGGCCATTCCTCCCAAGAGGGCCATTCCCATTACTTTTCTGGCTTCTGCTCCTGATCCTGATGCAATTACCAGTGGAAATACACCTAGAATAAATGAAAATGCTGTCATTAAAATGGGTCTGAATCGGGATTTTGCTGCTGCCATGGCAGCATCAAATAAACTTAATCCTTTTTTAAATTCATCATTGGCAAATTCAACAATCAGAATAGCATTTTTTGCTGCCATCCCAATCAGCATCACAAAGGAAACCTGAGCGAAAATATTGTTTTCAAAAGTCGGACTAAATAACCTCGCCACCCAAAGCGCAAACAAAGCTCCAAAAATGGCAAATGGTGTTCCGAGTAAAATACTAAATGGCAGAGACCAACTTTCATATTGTGCTGATAAGAATTAAAAATACAAATAGCAATGAAAAGGTCAAGATCATCATCAAGGATCCGGAAGCTTTTTCTTCCTGAAAGGACATGGCATTCCAGGCATAAGTCATGTCCTCTGGTAAAGTTGCTGCAGCAACTTCTTTCAAGGCCGTTCTGGCCTCATCAGATGTATACCCATCTGCAGGGCCTCCAGTTACTTCAACCGATCTGAATAAATTAAACCTTGTCGTATAATCAGGGCCCGAAGTTGGTGTTATATTCGCCACGGTACCCAATGGAACCATTTCACCCTTCTTGTTTTTTATAAAAAAATTACTTATTTGTTCTTCATCAACCCTGTATTCAGGTTCTGCCTGAATATAGGTTTTATACAATCTGCCAAATCGGGTAAAATCATTTACATAAGCACCTCCCATAAACGCACCAACGGTGGTATATAGATCATTTAATTTAACTCCCAATTTCAAGGCTTTTTCCTTATCAATATCCATAAATCGTTGTGGTACATCAGCCTGAAATGTTGTGAATGCACTTCCTATTTCAGGCCGTGCATTAGCCGCCTGTATGAATTTCATGGTATTTTGAGCAAGGTAATTAGGATTATTTCCTGCCTTTGTCCTGTAACATAATACTAAATCCTGAACCATTTCCCAAACCTGGAATAGCCGGAGGTCCAAAAGCAAACACCTGTGCCCCTTTGATTTCACTTGCCAGACGGGCATTTATTTTTTGAATCATTTCCTTTACCGTAAAATCTCTTTCTGACCATTCGTTCAGGGTAACGAACATAAAACCATTGTTCGGAACGTTAGAGCCACTAAGCATACTATAGCCTGTTGCATTTAACACAAATTGAACTTCAGGATACTCCAACAATATTTCTTCAACTTCATTTGATATAACATCAGTTCTTTGAAGAGAAGCTGCATTTGGTAATTGAATATTAACATAAAAATAGCCCATATCTTCTTCAGGAATAAATCCGCCCGGAACCAGGCTTCCAAAAACGCCTGCACCAATAGTCATAAGCACAATGAAAATCACACTTCGCTTAATTTTTCGACCAATGATATTTGTCATACTCATATAGGCATCAGTACTTTTATCCATTCCTTTATTGAACTTCCCAAAAAACCAGCCCAATGGCCCTTTATAAGGTTTTGGTTCCTTTAATAACAAAGAACATAAGTGCAGGACTCAAGGTTAAGGCATTTACAGATGACACCAAAACAGAAACTACAATTGTAATGGCAAATTGCTGATACAATAATCCTGTGATACCAGCCATACCTGCAACAGGAATAAATACAGCCACCAAGCACCAAGGTAGTTGCAATGACCGGTGCGGTTACTTTCGCCATGGCATCTAATGTGGCCTCTTTTGCCTTCATGCCCTTGGCAATATTCACCTGAACGGCTTCAACCACCACAATGGCATCATCCACCACAATTCCAATGGCCAGTACCAGTCCTAATAAGTGAAAGTACATTAATGGTGAAACCCAACAATGGGAAAAAGATAAATGCACCAATCAAAGAAACCGGAATTGCCAAAGTTGGTATCAGTGTAGCCCTCCAGTCCTGAATAAAAATAAATACCACCAATATCACCAATAACAGGGCAATGATTAAGGTAACTATAATATCTTTAATCCCCGCAGTTATCGGAAGTGTGGTATCCAAACCAACCTCATATTTAACACTTTCAGGAAATCCTTTAGACAATTCATCCATTTCAGCAATAATCTTTTCAGCCAGTTCCACAGCATTTGAACCGGGAGCCTGATAAAGTGCAATAATGGCACAGGTTTCTCCATTACTTCTGGGAATCATATTATAGGTTTCTACACCCAAATTGACCGTGGCTATATCTCCAATTTTCACCTGTGAACCATCGGAATTTGTCCTGACAACAATATCTTCAAACGCTTCAGGTGAATTAAATCGTTCCGGCAATCTGACCGTATAGGTGAATTCTGTACCGGGAGGAGCTGGTTCAGCACCAAATTTTCCACCGGGAACAATTACGTTTTGCTCATTAATCGCGTTCATTATTTCAGGAACTGTAATCCCGATTTTAGCCAAGCGATCGGGTTTTACCCAGATTCGCATGGAATAATTGGCAGCACCCATCACATCTACCCTTCCGATTCCTTTAATCCTTGCCAATTGATCTTTTATATTGATCAGCGCATAATTCCCAAGAAAATCCTGATCATATCGACCATCAGAAGTAAGGGTCAAAGCCAACATAATATTCGGTAAAGACTTCTTGGTGGTAACACCATATTTTGTTACTGCTGCAGGTAATTTCGCCGAGGCCGCTGAAACCCTGTTTTGAGCCAATACCGTATTCATATCAGGATCGGTCCCAACATCAAATGAAACCTGAATAACCATGGTACCATCATTGGCATTGGTCGATTTCATATAGATCATATTATCAACACCATTTATTTCTTGCTCAATTGGTGTGGCTACAGATTCTTCAACACTTATTGCATTGGCACCTGTATATGTTCCTCGAACCTCAACTATGGGAGGTGTTAAATTTGGATATTGTTCAATGGCAAGACCAATCACTGAAACTGATCCAACAATAACGATAACAATCGCAATTACCATAGCCACAATAGGGCGATGTACAAAGAAATTTCCTTTATTATCAGCCATAATTCTTAAGATTGAGGCGTTTGTTGACTCACAAAATCTGTGACCTCTGGAATAATTTCCATTCCGGATCTGGCTTTTTGAAGTCCTTCCATAATGATCTTATCACCATTTTTCAGTCCTTCCTCTACGATGTAGAACTCACCAAACTTATCGATGATAACAACTTGTTTACTTTCAACAATATTCTCATTGTTGACAAACATTACAGAAAACTGACCTTGCAGTTCTTTAGCGCATTTCTGAGGAATTAAAATAGCATCTTTGGCCTCCCTGACTTTGATTTTTACTCTGGCAAATTGGCCAGGACGGATCAACCGATCAGGGTTGGGAAAGGTGGCTTGAACCAAAATAGATCCTGTTTCTGAATCAACATTTCTATCGATAAAATCAACTTTTCCTTTATGTTGGTACAACTCTCCATCAGCCAAAATCAATTGTAACTCAACCTTATCATTTTCGCTTGCTTCAACTTTATTATTTGTTCTGTCCTATATATTCTCTTGCCACCTTTAGATAATCCCTTTCGGTCAAAAAGAACTGTACTCTTACAGAACTTAACTGAGAAACCGTATTCAAGATCACCGGATTTGGTTCCTTTCCTACAAATTCTCCTTCCCTTGCCAGCGTTTTTCCAATGATTCCTTCAATAGGTGCGTACATTTTTGCATAACCCAAATTCAATTCGGCTAATATTCAAATTGGCTTTAGCGGCTTCAAGGCCAGAAGTAGCAGCATCTCTTTGGGATGTGGCCATACTCAGTTCCTGCTCACTCACAGCCGAAAGGGCTGCCAAAGGTTCAATTCTTTTTAAATCACTTTCAGCCTGGACCAAAACAGTCTGAGCCTGAGCTACCATACTTGTTTGTGCAGCAACTTCCTGCAACAATGGGTCCGGATCAATGGAATAGAGCAGTTGCCCTTTTTGTACCCTTTCTCCTTCCTTAAAATGAATTCCATCCAAAAAACCAACCACCCGCGCTCTTATGGGAATATCTTTCTCACCATAGATTTGCCCGACAAATTCTTGGTAAATGGGTACGGATTTGGTCTTTATCTCGTAAACTTCAAAAGGCTGAGGTGGGATTACTCCTTGTTGTTCCTTTTTACAACCAGTAAAAAGTATAGAAACTACTAAAAATAGTATGTATATTTTTTTCATAGGGGTTAGTTTATAACTTTAGTGGGTAAAAATAAAAATCTTTTACCAACTAAAGCATACAATCCCTATATTATAATCTTAATAATAAGCGAACCTTCTCACTTTGGCAATATATTTTGCCAAGCCCAAGTACCTGATGGCTATAACCGTATTCATTGTCATACCAAACATAAAGAATCGCATGGTCACCCTCTTTTGAAACGATAGTAGCATGGCTGTCAAAAATAGCAGGTTCGAGTGTTCCAACTGATATCAGATGACACAAGTTCATTACTCATAGAATAGCGAATCTGCTCTACCAGATCGCCTTCCAGTGCAAATTTCTTTACAATTGCATTAAGATCTTCTTTGCTTGTTTTGGTTTGTAGGTTTAGATTTAAAATGGCCAAAGAACCATTAGGAACAGGAACCCTGATGGCATTGGAAGTCAATTTTCCAGAGAGTTCTGGCACTGCCTTTGAAACAGCTCTTACCTGCTCCGGTCTCGGTAATGACCATATTTAAAGCAGCAGCCCTGCCTCTTCTGTATTTCTTATGCATATTATCGACCAGATTCTGGTCGTTGGTATAGGCATGGATGGTTTCTATATGACCGTGTTTGATTCCCAAGGTATCATTGATCACCTTTAACACCGGAGTAATGGCATTGGTCGTACAAGAAGCTGCAGAAAAAATCTTGTGTTGATCCGGATCAAATTTATGCTGATTCACGCCATAAACGATATTTGGAACATTTCCAATCCCGGGAGCCGTAAGCAATACCTTATCTGCACCCTTGGCTTCAAGATGTCTGAAAGTTCCTCTTCCGTTCTGAATGCCCCTGTATTGTCTATGATCAAGGCGTCTTTAATGCCATAGGCAGTATAATCAGGATCCTCAGGTCCGTTTGCAGAAATTACAAAAACAGTGGTTCCATTAATGATCAATGCCTTTTGTTCAGCATCAACTTTGACCGAACCTTTAAAATATCCATGAACGGAATCTTTTCTGCAACATAGAAGCTCTTTTTTCCAACACTTCTTTTGTAACCTCTCCTCTCGTGACTATGGCTCTTAACCTCATTTGTACCCCACTTCCTGTTCTTGACATGAGCTCTCTTGCCAGCAACCTTCCTATTCTTCCGAATCCATAAAGGACCACATCCTTTGGTTTTATTCCATTCCCATTGCGGGCACCTCCGAGTTTATCCGCTACAAATTCATCTATATCTTTGGCTCCGGTAAGATGAAAAACATAGGCAAGTTTCCCCAGATCGATCTTCGCTGGTGGCAAATTCATGCCCTGTATCTTTTGGGCGATCTTGAGCATATATTCCATTGATATGGGCTTTTGAACAAATTCCTTGGCATAATCAAGCAAATTCAAAATTCCACTGACGTTCCTGTCAATCAGTTGGTTTCTGAAAAGAAACAACTCTATATTATTTTCATACCAGAGATCACTGATCACTTTGATCAGTTCAACGGTCGTTCTCCTTTGTTCTACTTGTAAGGATAGCTGTTCCTCGTAACTATTTGCCAACTTCATATCAAAATTTCTTTTTGATGAGAACGTAAAAATATGTCTTTATTATATGTAATTGATAAAAAAAACCACTCTTGATCGAGTGGTTTTTAACATATTTCTAATTTTTAACAGATCTATATTGAATTAAGTTAATTTGATCTAACCCTGATATAACCCATTTTTCCACTTTTTGTCAGGATCTGCAGCTCAAAATATTCCTTGTTCTGATGCTTCTTTAATAATTGATCAACCTCCTCTGAATTGTGAACTTTTTGATCTTCAACCATCAAAATAATGTCACCGTTACCTACACCATAGGTCCTTTCAATGGCCTCATTTTTAAGATCTCACAATTTTTACACCATGATCAATATCATATTTGTTTTCATCACTCCTTTTAATAGGTTCCAGTTCACCAATAAAATAATCTGAAAAATCTCTATTCTCAAATTTATATTTACCAAACTGATTTTTTAATTTTACAGGTAAGACCTTGCTGGCTTCATTTCTCAAAACGGTGATATTCACCATATCTCCAGGTCTTTTGGATCCCAAAAAACCTTGAAGGTCAGAAAAATTAGCAATTTTAACATTATCCATTTTAATGATAATATCATTCACCATTAAGCCAGCTTCTTTCGCAGCTCCTTGTTCTAAAACTCTTGTGATCAATACCCCTTCAGTACTTCCAACACCGAACTCACTTGCTTTTTCGCTATTGAGTTCTTCGTAATTAATTCCCAAATAAGCGCGCTGTACGTTTCCGAACTCCAAAATATCTTCAATCACCTTCTTGGCAATATTAGAAGGAACTGCAAAAGAATAACCAATGTAAGAACCTGTTTGTGACGAAATAGCCGTATTGATTCCGATCAAATTTCCTCTGGTATTCACCAAGGCTCCACCACTATTACCCGGGTTTACAGCCGCATCTGTTTGAATAAATGATTCTATCACCTTATTATTGTTCATGATATTGATATCACGTGCTTTGGCACTTACAATTCCTGCGGTAACCGTTGAAGTTAGGTTAAATGGGTTTCCAACCGCCAAAACCCATTCTCCAACCCTCAAATGGTCTGAATCGCCAAAAGCCAAGTAAGGCAAATCCGATTTGTTAATTTTCAATAAAGCAATATCCGTACTTTCATCAGCTCCCACGACCTCTGCTTCATAAGACTCTTTGTTATTCAAGGTTACTTCCAGCCTGCGGGCACCCTTAATCACATGGTTATTGGTCACTATGTAACCATCAGCAGATATGATCACTCCCGAACCAGATCCAACTACTTGCCTTTCAGATCCTCCGCGACTGCCCATAAAAGAATTCCATTAATGGATTGGACCTCGAGTTTGTGGTACTCAAATTCTTAACATGAACCACAGCATGAATCGATTTTTCTGCAATGATCGTAAAATCAGTATTTTCAGCCGCTTCAACAGTAGCAGATTCATAATTTGAAGGAATCGATATTAGGCATTTGAACGTGTCGCCCAAATCTCCGGGGACCTCCTGATGCTCAAAAAAGAAAATATACCCCCCTAAGGTCAATATACCTCCCAAAGCAGATACAGTCAGCATCTTAAAAAAGTTTTTCATAATAGCATTTTTTTAATTATTTATCCCAAATTTAACAAGAAAAAAACCAAATCGAAAACTACTTTAACCTAACTTTAACACGAACAATTTCCTGCAATAATTCCTACATTTGCAAAATGAAAATAGATTTTTATAAATATCAGGGAGCCGGAAATGACTTCGTGATCATTGACAATCGGACAGGCATTTTCCCAAAAGACAATTACGAATTGATCAGAAGCTATTGTGACCGGAAATTCGGTGATCGGAGCAGATGGATTGATGCTCCTTGAAGGGTCAACAGAGGCTGATTTTAATATGGTATATTACAATGCTGACGGACGCCCTGGATCGATGTGTGGTAATGGGGGCAGATGTATAGTTGCGTTTGCCAAAAGTCTTGGTCATTTTTGACAAATCAACTTCATTTATCGCCTTGGGTGAAAAGTATAATGCAAGTATAAACGAGGAACAAGTGAGCCTTAACATGCTGGACGTTGAGAACATTGAAATCTATCCGGATCACGTTTTTCTGGATACCGGATCACCTCATCATGTCACATTTACTGAAAATCTACCCATATTTGACGTGGTTGGACATGGTAGAAAGATACGATATGGTGCGCCTTATTTTGAGACAGGCACCAATGTGAATTTTGTTGAAAAGGTAAATGAAAACACATTTTCTGTAAGAACCTATGAGCGCGGTGTTGAAAACGAGACCCTGAGTTGTGGTACAGGGGTAACCGCTGTTGCCCTGGCCAGTTTTCATTTGGATAAAACGAGTGAAAAAGAGATCAATATTGAGACTCAGGGAGGAAAACTAAAAATAGAATTTGAAAAAGAAAATAACACGTATAAAAATATTATTCTTACCGGACCTGCTACATTTGTTTTTAAAGGAACCATTGAATTGTCATCATGAAGCTGCTTGAAAATAATATCATAAGGTTAAGGGCTTTGGAAGCAGATGATCTGAACTTGCTCTTCAATATAGAGAATGATCCGCAATTCTGGGAAGTCAGCAATACACTTGCTCCTTATTCGAGGCAGCTTCTTGGCCAGTATCTTAAAAATTCCGGCCAGGACATTTTCGAAGCAAAACAGCTGCGTCTCGTAATCACTAAAAAAGAAGATGAGACCGTTTTAGGTCTTGTTGACCTTTTTGATTTTAATCCACACCATCAAAGAGCAGGAATTGGTATTTTGATCATGAAAAAGCACCAGCATAAAGGTTATGCCTTGAATACGCTGGAGGTTTTTATCCGGTATGCCTTCGAACACCTGGATATACATCAGCTCTATGCCAACATTCCTGTTTCAAATAAAAACAGCATCCGCTTGTTTGAGAAATTCAAGTTTATTGAGGTTGGAATTCAAAAAGAATGGATCAAAGTAAAAGGTCAATTTCAAGACGTGGTATTCATGCAATTAATAAACCCTAATCATCCATGAAAAAGAAACTAGCACTTGCTCTGGCTATTGTATTGCTTATTGCAGCTATTGTAGGATATTCCTTTTATCGTAAGATCTATCAACCCAATGTGCCCGAATCGGCTTCAATTCTGATCCCTACGGGAACAGACTTCCAAGGACTGATCAAGATTATAGAACCCCATGTGAACAATGTCAATAGTTTTATATGGGTTGCAGAAAAGAAAAATTATCCAAATAAGATCAGGGCGGGTAAATTCAGGATCCTGGAAGGAATGAATAACGAAACTCTGGTGGACCATCTTAGAGGTGGAAAGCAGGAAACAGTGACCCTCACCTTTAACAACCAGGACAGTTTTGAAAAACTCGCGGGGAGGGTCGCAAGTCAAATAGAAGCTGATTCCATAGCATTATTAAATGCTTTTTTGGATGCTGATTTCCTGAGCAATAACGGTTTTGACCGCCAAACCGCTATTGCCATGTATATTCCAAACTCTTATGATTTTTACTGGAACACAGATGCTGTAAAATTTCGCGATAAAATGTTAACAGAGTATAACAGATTCTGGACAACTGAAAGAATAGCTAACGCTAAGGAACAAAATCTAACACCGCTGCAGGCAGCTACCCTTGCCTCTATCGTACAAAAAGAAACAGCAGTTGTCGCTGAACGCAAAACAGTTGCAGGGCTGTATTTGAATCGTTTACATGATTTCTGGCCATTACAAGCAGATCCTACGATCATATTCGCCCTTAAGCAGAAATATGGACAAGACAAGGAATACAAACGTGTGCTTAGCAAAGACCTTACCATTGATTCTCCCTATAACACCTATGCTAATTTTGGTCTTCCTCCAGGGCCAATAGGCATGCCTGATATATCTTCAATTGAAGCTGTTTTACAACCTGAACAACATGAGTATTATTATATGTGTGCCAGTGTTGAAAAAATTGGTTATCACAAATTTGCTAACACGTCTGAGTGAGCATAATATCAACGCAGCAGCCTATCAGAAATGGGTGAGCCAACAAGGCATAAAAAGGTGATTTGTTTTAAAAAAAACATATCCCTGGCTATTTCTTGTGGTCTTTCTCATTTTTAGTTGCAAAGACTACCTCTATGCGCAAAATAAAACACCTTTTTTTCAACGATCCGATACACTGAACAAAAAAAGAAGAACAGCGGTCTACGTTACTGAAGCTGCATTGGCAACGGCAACCCTTATAGGTCTTAACGAGGCCTGGTACGCACAATATGAAAGGTCCGGGTTTCATTCTTTGAACGATAATTCACAATGGATGCAAATGGATAAATTTGGTCATGCCTTTAGCTCCTATTATATTGGTAAAATGGGAATGGATGCCCTTGCCTGGGCAGGTGAAACAAAAAAAAATCAATTGATATACGGAGCTACCTTAGGTTTTGCTTTTTTGACTGCGGTTGAAGTATTGGATGGTTTTTCGGAGGAATGGGGCTTCTCAACAGGAGATGTTATGGCCAATGCTTTGGGAACAGGTTTACTGGTGGGCCAGGAATTACTTTGGGAGGAACAACGCCTGCAAATGAAATTTTCATTTATGACCAGTGAATATGCCGATAATGACCCCGATAAGCTTGGAAGTACTCCCTTGCAACAGATATTAAAGGATTACAACGGGCAAACCTATTGGTTATCGGTAAATCTTTGGTCATTTCACAAGGAAAGTAAAATTCCCAAATGGTTGAATGTGGCAATTGGATATGGAGCAAATGGCTTACCTGAAGGCAGTTATGACAATTCGACCATCCCCAGACAACCCATAGAGTCCTACAGGCAATTCTTTGCCAGTATTGATGTAGATCTAACAAAGATCAAAACAAATTCTGATTTTTTAAAGACGGTATTCAACGTATTCAACTTTGTTAAAATACCAGCTCCAAGTATTGAATACAGAAGTAACGGGGATTTTAAATTTCATTTTCTGTATTTCTAATAACGCTTAACTATAACGGTTTCTTAGCTTTTTTTATCCATTTATAAAAAATGCCTTATCTTTGCAGCGCAATGTTTTTTTTAGGTACTCCCTAACTAAAAAATACAATTATGAAAAAGAACGTACTATTTATCGTGACTCTCGCGATAGCATTAACTGCATTTACACAGGACGACTCCTTATTCTTTCAGAAAACGAAAAAGGTTCGGTACAATTTACCGAAAGCAAATGCAATTGTCACAGTGAACAAAAGTGTTGAGCCATTTGAATTCTATTTACACGCCAACAATTGACAACCACTATGTTGGATTTAAAGAAGCCATCGCTTTTAAAGAATCAAGAGGTAATTACAAAAAAGTCAATAGTTTTGGATACCTTGGAAAGTATCAGTTTGGCGAATCTACATTACATCGTATCAGAATTTATGATACGGATGATTTCTTAAATGATCCAAAATTACAAGAAGATGCATTTTATGCGCTTTGTTCTCTGAATAAATGGATCCTGATCAGAGATATAAAAAGAAGTGTAGGAAAAACGATCAATGGTGTTGAAATTACTGAATCAGGAATTTTAGCGGCAGCGCATTTGGCTGGGGCCGGAAACGTAAAAAAATACCTTAGAAGTAATGGTGAGGCAAATGCTTATGATGCCTTTGGAACCAACGTGCATCATTATATGAAAAGATTTGCAGGATACGACACCTCTTTTGTCAAACCCGTCAAAAATGCGAGGATCTAATACTTGTGAAAAATAAAGATACAAGGTCTTTTATGAAGGTCTATATTTTCCGTTTTCCATTCCTTCGCTGTCAAAGTTTTGATATATTCCGTGCTTAAGGTCAGATCTGCAGCTATAGTAAGATAAGTAGATGGCGTAAGTGAATTCCTTAACTCGTTAAAAAGGTTTTGATTTCTATAAGGTGTTTCGATAAATAACTGGCTCTGGTTGTTATCCTTTGACCATTTTTCTAACTCTTTTATCCTTTTTTTACGCTGCTGTTTTATCAATGGGGAGGTAACCATTAAACGCGAAATTCTGACCATTGAGTCCTGAACCCATCATGGCAAGTATGATAGAAGAAGGTCCCACAAGGGGAACAACTTCAACATTTTTCTGATGAGCAAGCATCACAATATTCGCACCAGGATCTGCGATAGCAGGAACTCCAGCTTCAGAGAGTAAACCCACGTTGATACCCTGGAAACAAGGATCAATAAAAGACTTTGACTCAAACTCGCTCGTATATTTATCAAGGACAAAAAGTCTGAGTGAGGGTTGCGATTTTCTAGGGGCAATCTTTTTTATAAATCTTCTGGCAGATTTTTCGTTCTCAACAATAAAAAAATCGATGTCCTCAACAGTTTTCTTAACTGAAATGGGCAGCACCTCCAGTGGCTCATTTGCTCCTAAAGTAGTTGGGATCAAAAATAGTTTACCAAAATTATGCTTCATGGCTCAGGCTTTTTGCAATATGTTCACAGGCTTCATCCAAAAGCGCAAATACTTTTTCAAAGCCCCTGTCTCCTCCATAATAAGGGTCCGGAACCTCCATAGCATAACCTTCCATATCGTCATTGAGAATCATTTTAACCTTCTTCCGATGCATTTCCGTTTTGGCAAGCGAAAGCACATCCGATAAATTAGATGCATCCATCACATAGATCAAATCAAAATCATCAAAATCATGAGCTTTGAATTTTCTGCAACGCTGATCGCTAATATCAATATGGTTTTGTCTTGCAATTTGGATCGATCTGGCATCAGGCAATTCTCCTACGTGCCAACCCCCGGTTCCGGCAGAATCAACAAAAACACGAGTCTCATCTACCTTTGACTTTAATATACCTTCGGCTAATGGTGACCTGCAAATATTTCCAAGACATACCATTAATACCCTAATCATAAACTACTGGTTTTCTTAAAACGTAAGCTTTTTTGTCAATTCATCAACGTACTTGCGGAATTGCTTGTCTGTTTCGGTAAGGTTGTCAACCGTTTTACAGGCATGGAGCACGGTTGCATGATCTCGACTACCAATCTGAGAACCGATGCTGGCCAAGGAAGCTTTGGTCATCCTTTTAGCAAAGTACATGGCTAATTGTCTGGCTTGTACGATATGACGCTTTCTGGTTTTTGATTGAAGGGTTGAAACATCCATTTCAAAATACTTGGACACCACCTTTTGAATGTAATCAATCGAAACTTCTTTTTTGGTATTCTTGACAAACTTGTCAACAATCTGTTTGGTAAGAGATAATGTAAATTCTTTTCGGTTAAAGGATGCTTGTGCGATCAAAGAAATCAGCACTCCTTCCAGCTCACGAACATTCGTTTTAATGTTCTTCGCTATATATTCAACAATCTCCTCAGGAATCTCTACACCATCCCTGAACATTTTACTTTTTAAAATACTGATTCTGGTTTCATAATCCGGAGCTACCAACTCGGCTGAAAGCCCCCATTTGAATCTTGACAGCAAACGTTGTTCAATGTCTTGCATATCAACAGGCGCTTTATCAGAAGTGAGTATCACCTGTTTCCCATTTTGGTGCAAATGATTGAAAATATGGAAGAATACGTCCTGAGTTCCGGATTTTCCTGAAAGGAACTGTACATCATCCACGATCAATACATCGATCATTTGATAAAAATGAATAAAATCATTTCTTGTATTGGCTTTTACCGAATCTATAAATTGCTGAGTAAATTTTTCAGCAGAAATATAAAGCACCGTTTTTTCTGGATACCTTTCTTTAATCCGTACACCTATCGCCTGGCCCAAATGCGTCTTACCCAGGCCTACTCCACCATAGATCAGTAAAGGGTTGAAAGAAGTTCCTCCAGGCTTGTTAGATACAGCCATACTCGCTGATCTTGCAAGTCGATTCGAATCTCCTTCAATAAAATTTTCAAAATTATAATTGGGATTTAATTGGGACTCGATCTTCACCTTTTGAATTCCCGGAATCACGAATGGATTCTTTAATTCTCGTTTATCAATTTCAAGTGGGATAGTTACCCCTTGCGAATTAAAAGGCTTCTTATTTGAACTTGGGAACTTAACCGTGTGTGGATTTTTGTTACTATAGGTATTTTCCATCCTTACATCATACACTAGTTTTGCATGATCTCCCAATTCTCTTACTAAGGCAACTCTCAATAATTTGATATAATGCTCTTCCAGCCATTCAAAAAAGAATTTACTAGGCACCTGTATGGTTAAAACATCTCCCGCTATCTTCATCGGCTTTATAGGTTCGAACCAAGTTTTATAAGCTTGTGGTTTGATGTTATCCTTTATAAAAAGCAGACAATTATTCCATACAGAGGAGGCTGTTCTCGTCATTTAATTAAAATATTTTGAATTAAGTATAGTTCCCTTTTTTTAGCAAAATAGGTCTCTCTTTTGCCATTACAAATTTGTGAATAAAGTTTATTAAAAAAAAATATATTTGCTATTGATTCTTATTTTTTTTTTGATTAAACTGTTCGACTACAAATTACAACAAAATGATCAGAAACCAAACCAATATTCGTGTAAGATACGGAGAAACTGACCAAATGGGATATGTATACTACGGAAATTATGCGCAATTTTTTGAAGTAGGCAGGGTTGAATGGCTGAGGGCTCTCGGGGTGAGTTATAAAAGTCTTGAAGACTCAGGAATCATGCTTCCGGTTATTCAACTGAACATCAACTACATGAAGCCAGCCAAATATGATGACCTCTTAACCATCACCACCATCATGACCAAAAAACCTCTTGTTAAAATTGAATTTGATTTTGAAGTTCACAATGAAAATAATGTTTTATTAACTACCGGATATACAAGTTTGGTCTTTATGGATATGAAGAAAAATAAGCCTATCAAAGCACCTCAATACCTGCTGGATCAAATTTATGCGCAATTCAATTAATTTTTTTCACCTGAACACATCTTAGATCTTCAAATAATTTCACCACTTTTTCCAAATTGCTTTTTCGAACTGATATTTTTAAAAAGCAATCGAGCTCCATTTTTTGACTAAGAATTTGAAGTTCATTTTCCTTAATGAGACGCATAACTTTATCCATGTGAATATATTCAAACCTCAGACTCAATTCTTTTGTCAATATTTTTTCGACCAATACAGCATTTTCCAAGGCAAGCCTGGCAGCAGATCTATATGCCACGATCAAGCCACCAACTCCTAACTTGGTTCCACCAAAATAACGCACTACCACGATCAAAATATTGGTCAGACCAAAAGATTGTATTTGTCCATAGATAGGTTTTCCGGCACTATTATTCGGCTCCCCATCATCATTATACCTAAAAGTTGGGTTCTCAACTCCTGTTTGCCAGGCATAGCACCAATGCCTTGCTTTGGGATGTGCCTTCTTTAAGACCTGAATCAGATCTTCCACCCCATCTGAGTTTGTTAAGGGATAGGCATAGGCCAGAAATTTACTTCCCTTTTCTTTATATACTTCCCCTTCAGAGGCCTTACGTAAAGTCAGATATACATCGTCTTGACTATTTCTCATCTTGACTATTCTTATAAATGCGAAGAAGATCCTTCCCTAAATGCTCCTCATATATCTGATCAGTATTTATTACTGGTGCTTTCAGTCCACCTTCAAAATACTGGTCTCCCTGAAAAATCCTCGCCTCATCCCAAAGGTTCGAAGCGATAAATGCATTGAGCGTATAGGCACCTCCTTCGATGATCAAGGATTGAATTTCTATTTTGTGTAAATGCCTCATTATTTGTGCAACCAGATCCTTTGAAAAGTCAAGTTGGACATAGTGCAATCTCTCAATTTTCTCATCCTTAAGCTCATTAAAGATTATGGTATCGGAGGAGCCATCAAAAAAGTTCAAGGAAGAGGACAATTCCAACTTCCGATCAATTGCTATTCTTAAAATTGAATTTCCGGTGAAATCTCTTATGTTAAGTTTCGGATTATCTTGCCGTACCGTTCGTGTACCAACAAGTATTGATGCCTCTTCTGACCTCCACTGATGAACGCGTTGCAATGAATAGCTGTTTGAGATCCAGTAAGGAATTCCCTTCTCAACTCGTGATGCATCAGGAAAAATATAGCCGTCCTTACTTTGTGCCCACTTTAAGATGACATAGGGCCTTTTCTTTTCATGAAAAGTAAAAAACCTTTTATTCAATTCCCTGGCTTCCTTTTCCAGGACATGCATCACAACCTCCACGCCATTTTCCCTAAGCCTTTTAATTCCTTTCCCTCCCACCTGTTTATTGGTGTCAGCAGCGCCTATCACAACTTTTTTAATTCCACTACTTATGATAAGGTCAGCACAAGGTGGGGTTCTGCCATGATGTGAACAGGGCTCAAGATTTACATATAGCGTTGCTTTTGGCAATAGCGCTTTATTTTTTACGGAATCTATGGCATTGACCTCCGCATGAGAGCAGCCTGCTTTTTGATGCCAGCCTTCCCCAATAATAAGACCATTATGAACCAGGACACTTCCAACCATGGGATTGGGGTATACCAGTCCCAGGCCGTTCTTTGCCAATTCAAGGCAACGTTTCATGTATTTTGTATGGTCGTTCATTGAGGCTTTGTATCATGCGAAATTAAAAAGATTAATCCTCTTAAAGACAACTTTGGTAAATTTTATCTTAGGGCACTTTACCAGGATCATAACCATGGGTTTCAGATTTATGCAGTATATTTCAGCCACATAACCCATATTAAAAAAAAGTGTCTATCTATGACAATAAAGGCTTTAAAAGAAATTTTTCAAGATGAATTAGCCGGGATATATCCAAAAGAAGAGGCCTTAAGCTTTTTCTATCTTCTATGTGAAGCTTATCTCAATAAATCGAGAATAGACATTGCGCTGACGCCGATTTTGGAAATTGGACCTGATATGGAAGCTTCATTTTTAAAAGCACTTAAGCAACTTAAAATAGAGTTTCCAATACAATATATAATAGGTGAAACAGAATTTATGGACCTTGTGTTTAAAGTGAACGAACAGGTACTTATTCCCAGGCCCGAAACAGAGGAACTGATCAGTTGGATACTAAATACCTCATCACAAGAATTAAACACTACCATACTTGATATTGGAACAGGAAGCGGATGTATACCTGTTGTTTTGGCCAAACATTTACCCGAATCAAGTATTGAGGCGATGGATGTTTCCGCGAAAGCGCTTGAAGTAGCCAAAACAAATGCGATACGCAATAAGGTTCATATCAAATTCATTCACAAGGATATACTCGAGATGGATGCCTTGCAAAATAACTATGATATTATTGTTTCAAATCCTCCATATGTGAGAGAAAGTGAAAAGAAGCTGATGCAAAATAATGTGTTGAAATACGAACCTGATCTGGCTTTATATGTTTCTGACAGCGATCCATTGATATTCTATAAACAAATTTCCAAGCTCGCGGCAAAGGGTCTAAAGCCAAATGGTTACTTATACTTTGAGATCAATCAATACCTCGGAGCTGCTATTTGCGAACTTTTAACAAGTATGGGTTTTAAAAACATTGAGTTAAAAAAAGATATTTACGGGGTTGACAGAATGATAAGAGCTGTTAAAATTTAAATATATTTGCCCCATGCGAATAGATATAGTTACGGTTTCACCTGAATTGATAAAAAGCCCTTTTGAGCATTCAATTCTTAAACGTGCACAAGACAAGGGAAAGGCAGAAGTACACTTTCACGATCTCAGAGATTATGCCATTAACAAATATGGCAAAATTGATGATTACCAATTTGGAGGCGGTGCGGGCATGGTACTCATGATCGAGCCGATAGACAAATGTCTCAGTGAATTGATGAAGCAAAGAGATTATGATGAGATCATCTATATGACTCCCGATGCAAAGACACTGGACCAGAGAACGGCAAATAGTTTATCCGATAAGAAAAACCTGCTTATTTTAACGGGACATTATAAAGGAGTGGATCAGCGCGTAAGAGACAAGTTTATCACCATGGAGATATCAATTGGAGATTATGTGCTTTCAGGAGGAGAACTTGCTGCTGCCGTGCTCTGTGACGCTGTTATCAGGTTAATACCCGGCGTTCTTGGAGATGAGACTTCAGCCTTAACAGATTCTTTTCAGGACAACTTATTGGCACCACCTGTATATACGAGACCGGCAGAATATGAGGGCATGAAGGTACCCGAAATACTGCTCTCCGGTAATTTTCCAAAAATTGATGAATGGAGACATGAAGAAGCCTTGAAACGAACTAAATTGATACGACCAGACCTTTTAAACAAGTAGCATGAGCTATTTGATCCTTTAGCAGATAAATGAACTAAAATTAGTCTTATTCAATATACACTCAATATGTTTATTTGCATTTTCACTAAAAAAAACAGGAGTAGAACTGAGGTTAACCTTCAGTTTTAAAGGGTTTTAGATCTTTCGATTAAGAATAATTTTTTTTTTAACCTTACCTAATTATTCAAAAGTTTTTTTATAAATTTGCACACTCAAAATCAACCTCTGACGAAAATCGTGTATGTTGACCATTGATCAACCATTTTAAAATATCATAATGGAAAATTTAGTAAATTTTGTTCAGAAGGAATTCGTAGCAAAAAATGAAGTTCCTGATTTTGCTGCAGGTGATACGATTACCGTATACTTTGAAATTAAAGAAGGTGTTAAAACAAGAACTCAGTTTTTTAGAGGTGTTGTAATTCAAAGAAGAGGTAGCGGAAGTTCTGAAACTTTCACCATCAGAAAAATGTCAGGTACTATTGGCGTGGAGAGAATCTTCCCAATTAACCTTCCTGCTATTCAAAAGATAGAAGTAAACAAGAAAGGAAAAGTAAGAAGAGCAAGAATATACTACTTCAGAAACCTTACTGGTAAAAAAGCACAAATCAAAGAGAAAAGATTTTAATCGAATTTCTCTAATCCATCATAGCCCTTTTTATCAATTCGATAAAAAGGGCTTTTTTATGAACAAAAGTTAATAAGAGTAGTTCATACTTTGTGCATAACATAATTCTAAAAAAACTTGGTAAAACTGAGCTTAGTAACTTAGATTTGGTCTTAGAAACGAAGGGATGTTTCTGGTTTAAGTGGCCTCTTGGATGCAGATCCTTGATGATAGCGTAAAATAGAAAAAGAACTGAGTTTTGCTAGAGTGAATACTTTAGCGCAGTCTGCTAATCGTAAAATAAGATCAATGTATTTAGCATACAGATTTAGACTGTTAAGGTTAGTGGTTGCAAATTAAATGTTTTGGATCTTGTATTTGAGAATGTGATCATTTCGGTGAAGACAGTTAAAAGTAAAAGACTCAAAAGATTTAAAGAAATTAGAGTTTGGAATTTATTTATTGGAACATGAAAATGTGAGGATAAGTGATAAATTTTAAGCTAAATGTTTCGGCAAATACCCATGATAAGGAAAACCTTCTTTATGATGGGTTTTGTTTTTAGTCATATCTTCATATTAAAACATCCGCTTTGATAAACACAAACAATATTCACTCATTAAATGATGGATATGCATTGTTCTTACATTATGAACAATTGTTAATAAGTATTGTTAACAAAGTGTTTGCTTTTTTATTATTGTTTGTTAACCACTTGTGGCACTGTTCATTTAAATTTGTTTCGAGTCTTTGAAACGAATGGAACGATCCCCTAGTAACAGGTTATGAAAATTGTTTCGTGAGAAGTAATTGACTTTAGATTAATTTCTAATGCTGTTTTTTGATAAAAGAGACTAAAGTGTTTAGCGCAAATCATCTTTAGTTACACAAAAAACAGTGATTCTATAGGGTTATTAATGATATACTAACATTAAGTCCCCCCTATTTTAATCAAAGCAACATTTAAATACTATTAAATGTTGTTAACCAAACCAGAAAGCCATAATAGAGTCTCACTTTATTATGGCTTTTAATTTTATAAAGTTGAGAGATCTTACCTCAAAAATCAGAGAATTAAAAAAAGTTTATTTTTGTTTTTCTAGCCCTTAAACTTTCCAATGGTTTATTATATTTGCAGCAATTAAATCACAAGATAATGACTAAAATAAAAGTAAGCAATCCTATCGTTGAATTGGATGGCGATGAAATGACAAGAATTATTTGGAAATTTATTAAAGACCAATTAATCCTTCCATATCTTGAACTCGACATCAAATACTACGATTTAAGTGTTGAATACAGAGATGAAACTAACGACCAGATCACAATTGATGCAGCAGAAGCGATCAAAAAGTATCATGTAGGAATCAAATGTGCCACTATTACACCGGATGAAGACAGGGTTGTCGAATTTGGTTTGAAAAAAATGTGGCGTTCTCCAAACGGAACCATCAGAAACATTGTGGGAGGTACCATTTTTAGAGAACCTATCATCATGAAAAATGTACCTAGATATGTACAAGGCTGGACAAAACCGATCTGTATAGGAAGACATGCTTTTGGTGACCAATATAAAGCCACTGATCTTGTTACCAAAGGAAAAGGTAAATTAACCATGACCTTTACTCCTGAAGACGGAAGTGAGCCTCAATCTTTTGAAGTTTACAATTTTCAGGAAAATGGGGTTGCTATGGCCATGTACAACATAGATTCTTCAATTTATGGTTTTGCCCGTTCCAGTTTCAATCAGGCACTTACAAAAGGCTGGAACCTTTATTTTAGTTCTAAAAATACCATCCTGAAAGCTTATGATGGCAGGTTTAAAGATATTTTTGAAGAGGTTTATCAAAACGAATTCAAAGAAAAGTTTGATGCTGCAGGAATTACCTATGAGCATAGATTGATCGATGATATGGTCGCTGCCGCGATGAAATGGAGTGGCGGATTTGTTTGGGCATGTAAAAATTATGATGGTGATGTTCAATCGGATACTGTAGCTCAGGGCTTTGGGTCGTTGGGTCTTAATGACTTCTGTTTTAGTAACTCCTGACGGAAAAACAGTTGAGGCTGAAGCCGCTCATGGAACCGTTACAAGACATTACAGACAGCACCAACAAGGAAAAGAAACTTCTACAAATCCATTAGCCTCGATTTTCGCCTGGACCAGAGGTTTAGAGCATAGAGGTAAATTGGACAACAATCAGGAATTGATCAATTTCTGTCATACACTTGAAAAAGTTTGTATTGATACCGTTGAAGCAGGTCAAATGACCAAGGATCTTGCCTTACTGATTCACAAGGAAAAAATGACTTCAGGTGATTATCTGAACACACAGGATTTTTTAAATGCTTTAAAAGTAAATTTAGATAAAGCATTGGCATAAATTATTGCTGACAATAAATCAAAAGGCTTCAATTTTAATTATTGAAGCCTTTTTTATTTGGTTAAGATAAATATCACATCTATATTTATCTTTATCTGTGAAACATTGATAAAAATGAAAGAACAAGTCGATCCAAAAAATAAAAGCAAAATATTTGATACTAGTGAAACCAAAAAATTATTTCAAAAAGGATTGAAGTTTCTGGCACTGGCATTGCCTTTACTATTTGCTTCTCCTGTCTTAATAACCATCGGATTTAAAGCCCTGAATAAAGGTAATGGTTATCTGATTTTGGTTTTGGGATGTATACTTGGCGCTCTTTACGATCGCATTGGTTACACAAGCGTTCAGACTTATTCTAAAAGCACTTTTTAACAGATGAAACGCAACCCGGCCTTTGTTAAATTGACCCAGTGGGAACACTGGCCTACCCTGGCCTATTATTTACCCCTTTTCCCTTTTTTCTTATGGCGTTCCGTAAAAGCCGGCCATCCTATTTTTTACACCATAGCAAATCCAGCCATTCTTTTTTCCGGAAACGGCACTGAATCAAAATTCAAGACACTTGATCTTTTACCTGAATCATTAAAACCTAAAAGTTTTCTTTTTAGTCAAAATGATTCAATAGCGGAACTTCAAAAAAAGATCGTTGAGAATGATTTTAACTTCCCTTTAATTGCAAAACCAGATATTGGATTCAGAGGATATCTGGTTAAAAAAATTGACTCTATGGAAGGCGCTGCAAAACTATCTGCAACATGTGAAAGAAGATGTCATTATACAGGAATTCATCCCTTATGAAAATGAATTGGGAATTTTTTATCATCGAATTCCGGGTCATAAAAAAGGTCATATCACCTCAGTGACCATTAAAAAATTCATCAAAGTCATAGGTGATGGCCAATCTAACGCTATCTGAGTTGATTCAAAAAGACAACCGTGCTTTTTTATATGCCGATCTTTTTCAAGCTATCCATCATGACAAACTAGGGCATGTTTTGAACAAGGGCGAAAAAATGACCCTTTCCGTTATTGGAAATCATTCCAAAGGGACACAATTTATCAATGGCAATCACTTGATAAATGAGGAGTTAGAGAATTTTACAGATAAGATTTGTCAACAAGTGCAAGGTTGGTATTACGGACGTTTGGATGTGAAATACAACAGCTATGAACAATTGCTAAAAGGAGAGAATTTTAAAATTATTGAAGTGAATGGTATCATTTCAGAGCCCACTCATATCTATGACGCTACCCATGAAAATGCCTCCTATTTTAAGGCTTTGAAATCAATCAATTCGCATTGGGATATCATGGCAAAGATCGCTCGAAAATTACATAGGGACCAACATATTCCCTATCCTTCTGTACTGGCTTATTTCAAAAATATGCTTTGGCTCAGGGCACATACTCAAAAACTCAAAAAACTCAATACCCTGGATTTTTAAAAGGATATTTATCGGTTGATCATATCTCCCCTTGGAGTAGTTGGGTTATAACCAAAATCTCCATCCGGAAGATTGATTCCCATCTGTGAGATGATATAACCAATACTCGCAAAATGATGGATAGCATGACTATGTGCCTGAATCAAGCGCAGCAGCAAGCGTATAATTAGCCGTGATCATGCCCATACCCAAATCATCTTTAACCTCAACCATCTTGTTCAAATCTTCCAACTGAATACCGTTCAATTTTGTAATGATGAGATCAAAATAAGCTAAGCCCACAGCCACCTTGGTTTCTGCTAATTCATTTCTTTCGCGAGCCGTAAGGTCTATATGCTTATTCTCAATTCCTTTAAAAATACAATTAAAAACATCCAGTATATGACGCATGTGAATTCCGATACTGGAATAATATGGAGCCGTTGAATTATTCGCGTATTGTTCGTCGTTAATTGAATTTAATAAATTGACTCCTCGGTTGAGGTTCTGAATAATGGCTGGAATCATTAAATATATTTTATCTATTCGATGCTAATTTAATAAATTAATTACTTTAAAAATTTAATTAAAGTCAAAATTCCGAGTACAAAAAATAGAATACTCAAAATATAATTGATGTTTCTTGCGATAAACTGTGCCCTTTTTACAATGATCTGAGCAAACTGAACATATACAAAAAACAAAGCGAAAGCTCCTAAAAAAACACCGCTCACAAATAAATTGATAAAAGGTTGTTCGGTATTGAGCAATCCTCTGTTCTCTAACACCGAAGACAAAACAAGGTAAAACGGAATTGCAAGCATATTCATTGCAGACATGAACATTCCTGTCCAAAAGCTCTTCCCCTTACGTTTACTTCCTTCACCTTTGAATTTTTTCCTGGCCTGGAAAAAGAAAACAACTGAAAGAGAAAATAATACAACAATCCCAGCCAACTGTAAACGCTGAACAACTTCAGGATGTGCCGAAAAATAACGAGCAAAAACAAGTGCAATAAAAGCTTGAGGAATAACGACAAACGCGGCACCCAGAGCAAACCAAATACCCTCTGTTCTGTTTTTCTCTATGGTTGTTCTCACTGCGGTCATGTTCAGCATGCCCGGTGGTATCAAACTTAAAAAAGCCATTACAAAACCCAAAGCTATATGTACTAGGTAAGGCATATCAATAATTAGGAATTCAATAGCCAAATTTCGCAAATGTTTTTAACAAAATCTGCCATTCTTAAAAATATCTGTCAATCATTTGATTCATATCCTTCGATAGTTTCAGTTTGACTACCAGAACGATAAAAATCAGGGTGATGAGCATGCTCTTGATTAAAATATTCAAATAGGAGTTAAACGGAAAGTCAATGAAATAGAAGGGCATGAATATAAAAGCAATGATCAAAAGAAGGATCGTCGTTTTTCGGGTAAAAGGTTGCATCTGCATTTTCTTATTGACATAGAGGATCTTTAAAAGAGAAAACAAGGCCACTACAATCAGCGTGGCTAAAGCCGCTCCCTGAATACCCATAAAATCAATAAGAATCCTGTTCATTACAATCACCGTTATGGACATTCCGATAGCGTAGTAAAATAACATTTTGTAATACCTGGAATTGGTCAAAATAGCACCATTGGTTCCCAGAGACAGCTTGATCAACTCTGAAATAGAGATCACAAGGACCACATAAATTCCCACTGAGTACTCCTGTTTATCGATAATCTTGTACAATTCTTCAATATTTGTATTGATCAGCAAAAACAGCAAACCACCTACGATCAATAAATTCAAAGAACTTTTCTGATATAAGTTCTCCACCTCCGCCATATTGTTCTTGTTGAGTTCCTGAGCCGTTATCGGATTAATGATCTGCTGCATGGCTCGCGATGGTATCCCTATTACGGAAGCAATATAGACCCCAACAGAATAATAGGCAACCTCGGCAATGTGTTTCATTTGAGGGATCATAAACTTATCTATTTCCAACAAAATAGTTCCGGCGGAACCTGCCATAATGATGTACAAAGAAAAGGAAATGATTTCCTTAATATTCTTAGGTAAACCCTTCCATTCAAGTTTTGGAAAATATAAATAGAAGGCATAGAATTTCATGATCATCATTCGAAGAAAATAAACGAGAACCACGGCATAAATAAATTGTTCGGAATCTATCCAGTCAAAATAGACAGCAAAAAGTAATACAGAAACGCATATCCTGGCAAAGACCTCCTTTACAAAATTTCCAAAAACAGACTTCATCTGAACCCTGCTCCAAGCATAAAAAACCTCAAAATAACCCATAAAGATTGCCGTAAAAAATATGGTATAGGTATACTTTTCAATGATCATATTTTCTCTGGCTAAAAACGCCGCGATCTGATGGTAAAAGATGGCTCCCAAAATGGCCATAGGAATAATAATCAGCATGGGTAAAAGAACCGCAGTCAGTAAAAAATTATCCTGTTCCTGTTTATGCTGATATGACGAAAAGAACTTGATGATGGTATGTTGCATTCCAAAGACCAAAAGAGGCATGATCATGTTAGCCGTTGACAGCAAAAATGTGATCAAACCAAAATATTCTGCCTCTAAAAAATGAGTATATAAAAACAATACATTAAGACCACCAATGGTAAACCCCAGAAATAGAACCAGTGTATTGTGAAATGATTGTTTAAAAACGATTCCCATCTTATTGAGTCTGAATTAATTTACGGCTTAAATAATTGAATCTCCAATACAACAAAATGGCAGAAACACTCAGCCCGGCGAGTAAGCCAATCCATATTCCCTGAGAGCCATAACCCAAAACCTTCCCCAGAATATAGCAAATGGGAAATCCAACGATCCAGTAGGCCACAAAAGTGATATAGGTGGGTATTTTAACATCCTGCAAACCTCTTAAGGCACCTAAAACAACTACTTGAAAGCCATCAGATAACTGAAATAGTCCGGCGATAAGCAAAAGAGAAGCTGCTGTATTCACAACTTCCTCGTTATCTATATAAACTATCGGGAAGTACATCTTTGAGCAAAATAAAGGCCAAGGCAAAAACGCACTCAATAATAAATACCTGCAGAAATATAGAAAGGCTCACCCTTCTAAGTTCTGTAAAATTCTTTAGCCCCTTTTGATTACCTACCCTGATCGTTGCAGTAACTCCTAAACCTACTGCGATCATAAATGTCATGGAAGATAAATTCAAAGCGATCTGATTCGCTGCCTGATCAATTGTACCCATGGTACCTGCCAACCATATGGCAGCGGTAAATACCCCAACCTCAAATAACATCTGCATGGCGGTGGGAAAACCAAGGTTAATGATTTTTTCAAAAAGATTTTTTTGAATCTCTTTAAATCGCAACCACCTGAAATAGGGTTTGAACTTAGCTCTTGAATTCAGAATCCATATCATAAAGATCATCATTACGAACCTTGAAATCAAGGTGCCATATGCGGCTCCCTCCAATTCAAGCCTTGGAAATATCCAAAAGCCATAAATTAATAAAAAATTCAGTACTACATTAACAACATTTGCCAAAACAGTTGCATGCATGCCGTATTTAGTGTTAGACATACCATCCGTAAATTGTTTATAGGCCTGAAAGATCATTAAAGGAATCATTGAAAAGGCTACTATTCGTAAATAGGGCATCGCCAGCGCAACTACTTCCGGGGGTTGATCCATATAAAGCATTACAGGGCTTGCTAACATTAATAGAAGAAACATACTTATTCCAAGGACGCTGCACAAGATCAAACTATGCTGGAACAAATTTCTTCCCTTATCAATATCCTTTTCTCCATCAGACTCTGCAATTAAAGGTGTTATTGCCAATGAAAAACCTATCCCTAATGAAAATACGATAAAAACAAAACTATTTCCGAGTGATACCGCCGCAAGGGGTGCGGCACCAAGTCTTCCTACCATAATGTTATCTGCCAAACCCACCAATACATGTCCCAAATGACCGATCATCACCGGAATGGCCAATTGGAAATTATAACGGAATTCTGAGGTGTATTTTTGAAGGTTCAAAGAAAAATATATCAGGTTTAATTCTTGCAAATTTATAGTATTCTTTAAGAGTTAAGAGATGGATCCGAATTATTTTCGATAAAGAGTATTTTTAATGGACTGCTAAATTCTTATATTTGTCGCACAATTAAAAAACAACCCCGTTAGAAATAACTGTTTTGAATAAAAATATCTTTTCTTTTTTCTTATTAACATTGAGTTTAGCAGGTTGGCAAGTCGCAGCAATTGGTGTCAACCAAATAACAGCCATTCAGTTCATCGCAGACCTGCACCTCGTTCAAGCAACTCAAGAACAAGGCATTAACAATATCTAAATCATCGTTAAATTTTTAATCATCTATTTAAAATGGAAATCAACGTCAATAATTTACTCGACCAATTAAGCAATATCGTTTTTACTTATGGACCAAAACTTCTTGGAGGAATTCTGGTTTGGATCATTGGTAGTTTTGTCATAAAAATACTCATGAGATCATTTTCAAAAATGATGGATAAAAGGGAAACAGACTCTTCTTTAAAACCCTTTTTAATGAGTTTAATAGGTATTCTTTTAAAAACAATGTTGGCTATTAGTGTATTGGGAATGTTAGGCGTTCAGATGACCTCCTTTATAGCTGTTCTGGGTGCTGCCGGTCTTGCAGTCGGTATGGCACTGTCCGGAACACTTCAAAATTTTGCAGGAGGTGTTATTATCCTTTTGTTCAAGCCTTTTAAAGTAGGAGACTATATTGATGCTCAAGGTCATGCGGGAATTGTAAAAGAGATTCAAATTTTTAATACGATCTTGTTGGAAATGGACAATAAAACGGTCATCATTCCAAACGGCCCTTTATCTACTGGTTCCATGGTAAATTATTCAACCGAACCTACAAGAAGAGTTGATTTTACTTTTGGAATTGCCTATGGAGACAGTGTGGATAAAGCCCGTAAAATTCTTTTGCAATTATTTAAGGAAGACAAACGCATCCTTACTGATCCGGCCTGCTTTATCGGTTTATCTGAAATGGCCGACAGTTCGGTAAACCTGACTGCCAGAGCTTGGGTAAAAGGTGAAGATTACTGGGGCGTATTCTTTGACATAAATGAAAAAACCTATAATGCCTTTAATGCTGAAGGTATCAGTATTCCATTCCCGCAAATGGATGTGCATCTGCAAAAATAAGACGTCTATTAACTGAAGTAGCATCAGGCCGAAATTATTAGTTTAACCCAGATCTGCAATAATTTCATCAGCTATGGCCATACAGGCTGTAGCTGCAGGAGAGGGTGCATTGATCACATGTGTGACCCCTTTACTTCTGATGATCTTAAAATCATCGATCATTTGTCCTTGGGTTCCAACGGCTTGGGCCCTGACTCCCGAACGAGTTGCTATAACATCCTCCTCAGAAATAGAAGGCATCATACGCTGCAATTCCTTTACAAAAAGTTTTTTGGAAAAGGCTCTTCTGTATTCTTCAATTCCCTTTGACCAGTTTTTGGCAAAAAGTCTTAAAGTTCCCTTGTAGGAAAGCGCTTGCAAACTATCCTTAACATTAAAACTCGTTTTAGCATATCCTTCTCTTTTAAAGGTAAAAACAGCATTAGGGCCACATTCAACCTCTCCTCCTATCATGGGCGTATAATGAACACCCAGGAAAGGATATTTTGGGTCTGGCACAGGATAGATCAAATTATTCACCTTATGCCTGGCATGCTCCCGTAATTCATAATAATCGCCTCTGAAACCTACAATCTGCATATCCAGTTTGACCCCATCCATTTTGGCCAATCGATCTGAAAAAAGACCGCCACATACTATGACCCTTTCTGATCTGAGTACCTGTTTGTTCGTAAATATCTCAATCTTTTCATCTACCCTTTTAAGATCAATGACCTTTTCACCCAGAAAAAGTCGATTGCCATCATTAGCATGGAGCACAAGCTCCATAAATTTTTTGACCACGGCTACATAATCAATAATCCCTGCGCTAGGCACCCAAATTCCCTTTACACCTCTTATACAAGGTTCTTTCTCTTGTATTTCAGCAGCGTCAATATATTTGATACCAGGTGTCTTATTCTTGATTCCGTTATCAAAAATTTGCTCCAGGATTTTTACTTCGCGTTGATTTGTTGCTACGATTATCTTGCCACAAATGCGATGAGGAATTCCATGATCTATAGAGAATTGAACCAATTGTTCACGGCCCACTCTGCAATTTTCCGCTTTTAGAGATCCTGGCTTATAATAAATTCCTGAATGGATGACGCCTGAATTTCTTCCCGTTTGATGGCTGCCCAGAGTTTGTTCCTTTTCAATTAGGGCAATGGTTTTTCCGGGAAATTTTAAACTTAATTTATAGGCAGTAGCTGCCCCGACGATACCTCCTCCAATGACTACAAGATCAAAAATATTTCTGGCGCTCATCAACGAACATATTTGGTTTTTTTCATAAAGCTCAAGACCACAAAACTAGCCACAAAAAATATGCACAGCAGTAGGATTGACAATCTCATTGAGGCTGTGATCGATATCGCGAGTCCGAAAATAAAAGTACCCCAAACAATGGCCACTTTTTCTGTGACATCAAAAAAACTGAAATAAGTTGTGGGGTCCTGGGTGTCTTCCGGAAGCAGTTTTGAGTAAGTTGATCTTGACAAGGTTTGAATGGCTCCCAAAACCAACCCAATAAATCCACTGATCACATAGAACTTCAATTGTACATTGGGATCATCTTTATCCAGAAAATAGGCGCTTAAACTAGCGAGAGCCCAAATAACGATCGTTATTTTCAAAGTTGTGATATTGCCGATTTTTTTTGAAAGATTTGAAAACAAATAGGCTCCTACAATACCTAATAATTGAATTACAATAATCGTCAGGATCAAGCTACTTGTCGATAGTCCGATCTCTGATTTACCATAGATCGTTGCGAGCAAAATAATGGATTGTACCCCTACACTGTAGAGAAAAAACGCAGTCAAAAAGTTTAATAAAACTGGCTGATCCTTTAATTCACTGACTACTTTCTTTAATTCCTGATATCCTTTAAAAATATAATTCCTCTTTTGTCTTTCACTCTTCACGCCGTCTGGAAGTCTCATAAAAGTGACCTGTGCAAATCCCATCCACCAGACTCCAACCGTCAGAAATGAAATTCGTGGCGCCATGCCAGCCTCTGTGATCCCATACCACTCAGGTTTCATCACCATAGTCAGATTAAAGATCAATAGTATCACTGACCCTATATAGCCATAAATAAAACCCAAGGCACTTACCTGATCCTGCTGATCATTATAGGCTACTTCGGGTAAATAAGCATTATAAAAAACAAGGCTACCCCAAAATCCAATACTAGCCAACACGGAAAAAACGATACCTATCCAAAGCGTATCAACTCCTTCAAAAAAAAACAAACTGATCACACTGATAGAACCCAAATAACAGAAAAACTGCATATATGATTTCTTGTTTCCAACATAATCGGCAATTCCGGATAGAATTGGTGAAATAAAAGCTACTATAAGAAAGGAGAATGACAAAGCATAGGTATAAAGGGAGGTATTGTTAAACTGCATCCCCAGGAAATTAACCATTCCGCTATCCGTTTGTGTAACCGTTTCATAATAAATTGGGAAAACTGCTGTACTGATCACAAGTGAGTAAACAGAGTTGGCCCAATCATAGAAGGCCCAGCTATGGGTCAGTTTTTTATCTCCTTTTTGGAGCATAGGTTGGTTGTTTAAAATTTTCGAATCACAATGTACAATTATTTATCTTTTTTGGAATGATGAAATCGGTAAATGACATGATTTTATTTCCACAATAAAATCGTTAGATTTGTTACGCCCAAAAAGATCCGTCTTTCTCTTAGGGGTAATGTTTTATTTGCTAATGGCAGAAAAAAATCGCCATTGAGTAATCTTTAAAAAAGTCAAGTTGTCTGTGAAAAAACCGCCATCAAGAAACCATAATTCCTTTGTGATCCCTAGGCCTCTAATTATTTTTGGCAAAATACTCCAATTCTTTTCAAAGGACATGGCTACTTTATATGTAGCGAAATTATTCTCGACTCCTGTAAAAATAGCTGCCCCTGAAAGAGAACTGACCATGAGAAATAGTGCTAAAAAAGAAATACTTAAAATCCCGGGCTGTAAAGCTGAGGTGCAGATGTATATTTACGGCTATTCCAAAAAAAAGGTCTTATTGGTGCATGGTTGGGCAGGAAGAGGAACTCAGCTGTTTCAAATTGCCGATAAAATTCTCGAAAATAGAATGATGGTCGTAAGTTTTGATGGCCCTGCCCATGGCCTTTCATCTGGTAAGCGCACCAATATGATCGAATTCTTGGAAACTATCCGTGAGGTCAATAAAAAATATGGGCCTTTTGACGCAGCTATCGGACATTCTTTTGGTGGGATGTCATTGATCAATGCAGTAGCTGATGGCTTAAACGTTGAGAAACTGGTCACCATTGGAACTGATAATTCCATTCCTCAGATTTTTAATTATTTCGTTCAAAAAATGGAACTAAAGCCTGTGATCTCGAAGAAACTGGCAAAATTATCCGAAACCAAATTCAATACAGAAATAGATAGCCTAAGCTCTGAGCATAAGGCTGCAAAAATAACCATTCCCACTTTGGTTATTCATGACAGCAATGATAAATATGTAAATGTAAGTAGTGCCGTTTCTATACGTCAAAATCTAAAAAAAGGTGAATTGCTCATTACAAATGGGCTAGGCCATCATAAAATATTTAAAGACAATTTTGTCATTCAAAGAATTATAGATTTCATCAAATGAAAACACTAGCATTATTAATATTGATATTATTAAGCCCCGTTATTACGGCACAAGAAAATACAAGTATGAAGAAAAAAGTAAATAAAACGGACGAGGAGTGGAAAGAGATTCTAAGCCCCCAACAATATTATGTGCTCAGAGAGAAAGGAACCGATCGTCCGGGTGATGGTGGCTACACCAAACATTTCGAAAAAGGGACCTATCATTGTGCGGCCTGTGACGCACAACTTTTCGAGTCAGGAACAAAATATGAATCCCATTGTGGTTGGCCATCTTTTGATGACGCCATAGACGGTTCTGTCGAATTCGTTTTAGATAAAAGTCATGGTATGATCAGAACAGAGATCATTTGTACGAACTGCGAAGGACACCTTGGACATATTTTTGATGATGGCCCTGCGGATACGACCGGAAAACGCTACTGTGTGAATACGACATCGATCCGATTTGAAAAATCAAAGAGTTGATAAATTATACACACCATTCTTAACAAAATCTTATTTGTAATTTCTTATCTTTGCCTGCTCTAAATAACAGGAATTTATATAATAGGATAAGTAATTATGTTCAATAATTTAAGTGATAAATTAGATAAAGCTTTTCATGTTCTTAAAGGACATGGAAGTATAACTGAGATCAATGTAGCAGAGACTTTAAAAGAGGTCAGAAGGGCTTTATTGGACGCCGATGTCAACTTTAAAATCGCTAAAAACTTTACAAATACCGTAAAGGAAAAGGCGATGGGACAGGATGTATTAACCACGCTTAACCCCGGGCAGTTAATGGTAAAGATCGTCAAAGACGAACTTACTGAACTAATGGGAGGTGATACTGTTGGTATCAATCTAAAAGGGTCACCAACAGTGATTCTAATGTCTGGACTTCAAGGTTCAGGTAAAACAACTTTTTCGGGAAAACTGGCTAATTTCTTAAAAACAAAGAAAAGCAAGCAGGTATTGTTGGTAGGATGTGACGTGTATCGTCCTGCTGCGATCAATCAGTTAAAAGTTGTTGGAGAACAGGTTGGTGTTGAAGTGTATGCTGAAGAAGGCAATATGAATCCGGTTGAAATTGCCGAAAATGCAGTAAAGCATGCAAAATCCACAGGTAAAAATGTGGTAATCATTGATACGGCGGGTCGATTAGCTGTGGATGAGGAAATGATGAATGAGATTTCCAACATTCATAAAGCAGTACAACCAGAGGAAACACTTTTTGTAGTTGATTCCATGACTGGTCAGGATGCTGTGAATACGGCCAAATCGTTTAATGATGTACTGAACTTTGACGGAGTCGTATTGACCAAACTGGATGGTGATACGCGAGGTGGAGCTGCCCTCTCGATCAAATCTGTAGTAAACAAGCCCATTAAATTTATAGGAACAGGAGAAAAGATGGAGGCCATTGACGTTTTCCACCCTGATCGTATGGCTGAAAGGATTCTCGGAATGGGTGATGTTGTTTCTCTTGTGGAGCGAGCTCAGGAGCAATATGACGAAGAAGAAGCAAGAAGAATTCAAAAGAAGATCGCTAAAAATCAATTTGGATTCGATGATTTCCTTAAACAGATCCAACAGATCAAAAAAATGGGAAACATGAAGGATCTGGTTGGTATGATACCCGGTGCAGGGAAAATGATGAAAGATGTGGATATTGATGACGATGCTTTTAAGGGTATTGAGGCCATCATCCATTCTATGACACCTGCTGAGAGAAGCACACCAGCCATGATCAATGCAAGCAGAAAAAAAAGAATCGCCAAAGGATCAGGAACCAATGTGCAGGAAGTCAATCAGTTGATGAAACAATTCAATCAAATGAGCAAGATGATGAAAATGATGCAAGGTGGCGGTGGTAAAAAAATGATGCAAATGATGAAGGGAATGCAATAGCCTTCCATGTTCATCCATTTGAGACATAGCAATTTTTTAAAAAACCTTAATCAAACAGATCATGATCATACTGGACGGTAAAAAAACTTCTGACAATATTAAAGATGAAATTGCACTGGCCGTTGCCAAGCGCAAGGAAGCAGGATTAAAAATACCCCATCTTGCTGCGATTATTGTTGGAACGGATGGCGCCAGTATGACCTACGTCAATAGCAAAGTGAAATCCTGCCAAAAAGTAGGTTTTAATTCTACATTGATCGATCTTCCTGAAGATACAACTGAAGAACAATTGCTCCATGAGATCCAGGATCTGAATAAGGACCCTGATATAGATGGGTTTATTGTGCAGCTTCCTTTACCAAAGCAAATAGACGAACAGAAAGTTTTGATGGCGGTTGATCCTGATAAAGATGTTGATGGTTTTCATCCTGTCAATGTAGGGAAAATGACATTGGACCTGCCTTCATTTTTGCCGGCAACACCCTATGGAATCCTTGAATTACTGGAAAGATATGAGGTGGAAACCTCGGGAAAAAATGTAGTTGTGATAGGAAGAAGCCATATCGTTGGCAGACCGATGAGTATTTTGCTGAGTCAAAAAAGAAAGGTCGGAAATGCCACCGTGACCATCGCTCATAGTCGAACCAAAGATTTGGCCTCCATTACCCGAGAGGCTGATATCGTGGTAGCTGCTCTTGGAATTGCTGAGTTTTTAACCGGAGACATGGTCAAAGAAGGAGCTACTATTATAGACGTGGGTATTACCCGAGTGCCTGATGACTCTAAAAAAAGAGGATATCGACTTGCAGGTGATGTTGATTTTGAATCTGTGAGTAAGAAAGCTGCCTTTATCACACCCGTTCCAGGTGGCGTGGGTCCCATGACTATTGCGATGCTGTTAAAAAACACGTTGCAGGCTTGTGAACAAAGAGATGCTTCCGTGAAGGGGTGAGAAGTGAGGGGGTGAGAAGTGAAGGGGTGAGAAGCTGAAACCTTCACTTGCGAAGGCTTCAGTAGGTCTTTAAAGATCTTCTCTATTCGCGAGATCCAATTGAAAGGGAGGTTGGCAAATCGCAATATATTCGCATGGTTCTTCAAAAGGGTTTGAATATTGCACTCTGCTTCCTTTAGTTATTTTTATCGATTGACCGGCTTCAAGGATGACTTCATCATTGCCAATTATAAACTTTTTCTTTCCTTTGATAACATAGGTAAATTCATCAAAAGCAGGAGTTTGAAATGGTTCACTCCAACCCGGTGGTGCGATCATATGCGCCAAACTAAGGTCCGCTTCAATACTGGCCAGTCCAAAATGCTCTTCAATAAGTTTGCCATCATCAGTTGGAACCACAAACGGAGCTCGCTGAACCTTATAATTTTTCATCCTTTATATTTAAAACACTTTGTGATATTTCAACGCCTTTCTTTAATAATGGATCCGAAATAGGTGCGCCATAGGTACGTTCTATGGGAACAAGACCGGCCCAAATATCCAATTCATAATCGATCTTGTCATCTCCTACTCCTTCATTTCTGATTTTTGCAGATCCTTCGCTGATGGAAAACTTCAATACTTTAGTAACATTCAATTCTTTTTGATTAGGCTGCCTCACCTCTTCCCAACGATCCTTTAGTATTTGATCAGAAATAATGTGAAGCGCTTCGATTTTTTCCGACTGATCTTCAACCAACTCCGCACGTCCAAAAAGGGTCACGGATTCATAATTCAAAGAATGATGAAATGCAGATCTCGCCAAAACTAAGGCGTTTGTTCTTGTAACATTGAGTGAGATATCTATTCCTTCTTCAAGAGACTGCAACATCCTGCTTACGTTAGCACCGTGAAAATATAAGGTGTCATTTTTTCGCCCATATATGGTAGGGATGACCACAGGGTGCTCCTTATGAACAAATCCTATCTGACAAATAAACTCCTTGTCCAGAATCCTGTTTATGGTAGCCATATCATAGGCTCCTCTTTTAGGGATTCTCTTTACTTTGGATCTATCTGTTTTCATAATCATAAAAATAGCAAAGTCAATTGCTTATTCAAACCACAAACTGATGTACATGATACTAGACTCATCCGGTATCTGGCCCTGATCGATCTTCCTCATGTCAAATTCATCAAGGTTCAAGTCTTGTTTGTTCAATGAGATCGTTGCATTGAGTTCATTGATGAATAGGATAGCTGCGCTAAAAGACGGCTCAATTTTATCTATGGAATAATTATCAACTACATCCTTGAAAGTGGAACTGGTAGAAATCCCCTTTTCTGTTTTGTATTGGCTACTGTAAATTTTTACAAGCTCCAATCCCTTGATCGAATCGTTATGAACCCTTGGCATAAAAATCAATGAAGGCTTTCCTCCAACACCAAACACTCTGTATTCACGTGTGATATCCGCATTTAGAGGAAACTTTTCAACAGAATCATTCTTAAAGATCTTATCAAGTTCTTCAATACTGGTGCTTTTATCAATTTTTCCCAACTGATTTTTTGCGATGAGCGTATCCTTGTCCTGACCGCATTGAATCAAGATCATCGATAGTAAAAACAAGCCAATTAATTTATTCATCCTATTTTATTTTATTTTTCTGACAGCCCACAATATATAGACACATTTCAAATCCTGCAAATTTTAATTCCCAATGGTTTTCAGTCATTATTTTTTGAAAACCTTATTCAAAATACCAAAAACTCCTCTTATAAAAGTAGCGCTAGTCACCACCTTTAATACTGGATTCATGGCTGTTCGCCTTGAGCTGGCCGAGGCGCTCGTTTTACTTTTGGTCTCTTTCTCTTCCCTTTGTTGAGCCCTCACTATCTTTTCAGTCAAAATCTCATAAGCGCTATCGCTATCGATCACTTCATTGTATCTTCCAGCAATTTTTGACTTGTCAATGAGTTGTTGAAGTTCTGATTCAGACAACACATCCATCCTGCTCATTGGCGCCCGCAACATGGTTTTTACCAAGGGAGTTGGCACACCTTTTTCATTAAGAGCTGAAACCAAGGCTTCCCCAATTCCCAATTCCGTTAGTACCGTTGCCGTGTCATAATAATCAGAATCAGGATAGTTTTCAGCAGCTAATTTAATGGCCTTACGGTCTTTTGCCGTAAAAGCCCTCAACGCATGTTGAATTTTAAGCCCCAGTTGTGACAATACATCAGATGGTATATCTTTTGGATTCTGGGTTACAAAATAGATCCCAATACCTTTTGAACGAATCAGTTTTACAATACTTTCCAATTGATCCAGCAATGATTTTGACGCATTTTCAAAAACCAGGTGTGCTTCATCTATAAACAACACAAGCTCAGGTCGATCACTATCTCCAAGTTCGGGAAACGAATTGTATACTTCCGCCAATAGTTGGAGCATAAAAGTACTGAACATCTGTGGTTTGTCTTGCACATCTGTCAGTCTCAAAACAGATATGATCCCACGTCCGTCATCCGATAAGCGACAAAGATCCTTAACGTCAAAAGAGCGTTCACCAAAAAACATGTCAGCGCCTTGCTGCTCAAGTGCTACTATTTTCCTTAGAATAGAACCCGTTGAAGCTGTCGATATCCTACCATAACTTTCTTCTAATTCAGCTTTCCCTTCCTGAGTAGCAAATTGTAATACTTTTTTCAGGTCCTTCAAATCCAGCAAACCCAGTTTTTTATCATCACAATACTGGAATAAGATGGCTAGAATTCCTTCCTGAACCTCTGACAATCCTAATATCCTGGACAATAATACAGGTCCGAATTCAGACACCGTTGCTCTTAATCTTGTTCCATTCTGTTCTGAAATCGTTAAAATTTCAACAGGAAACTCTTTGGCTTCAAAAGGAAAACCGATCTTCTCATGTCTTTGATCAATTTTCGGATGACCGGGACTCGCTTTAGCCAAACCACTTAGGTCTCCTTTTAAATCCATCAGCAGAACCGGTATACCTTTCTCTGAAAGATTTTCAGCGAAAACCTGTAATGTTTTTGTCTTTCCTGTTCCCGTAGCCCCAGAAATAAGGCCATGACGATTAATGGTTTTTAAAGGAATATTTACAAAAGATCCGGTAAGTGTCTCGTCTCCTAACATTGCTGCTCCCAAAGTGATCGACTCTCCTTTAGATTGATAACCCTGGGCGATCAGATCAACAAAGTCATTTTTATTAGCCATAGATTTGATTTTTGATAAAATTAACCCTTTTAAACAATAATTAAAAATCTATTCTGCTTCCATTTTTAGTATTTTTTACGATGCATTTGTATTGGTATAAATGTTCTGATTCCTTTCATAAATTATGCCTGCTTTTCTGAAATTCCTGATTATCTTTGCGCCATGTTAAAAGAAACCGAAATATTGATCGGAAAAGGTGAAATGCTTCCGCTAATGGAAGAGTTTTACACGATTCAGGGAGAAGGATACCATACAGGAAAGGCCGCTTATTTTATAAGGGTGGGTGGTTGTGATGTGGGTTGCCACTGGTGCGATGTCAAAGAAAGTTGGAATGCCGAATTACATCCTCCAACTTTAACGGATAAAATCGTTGAAAAAGCAAGACAATATGCAAATACTGTGGTCATCACCGGAGGAGAACCTTTGATGTGGAACATGGACTATATCACCAAAAAATTAGGTGAGTCCAATTTGAAAGTACATATTGAAACATCCGGTGCTTATAAGCTTTCGGGTCAATATGATTGGATCTGTCTCTCGCCTAAGAAAAATAAATTACCACTACAGGAAGTATATCGATCAGCACACGAACTAAAAGTAATCGTTTTTAACAAGCATGACTTTAAATTTGCTGAGGAACAAGCAGCTCAAGTAGGAAGCAGTTGTGAATTATACCTGCAACCCGAATGGAGTAACCGTGAAAAAATGACTCCATTGATCGTTGATTATGTGATGGAACATCCCACAATGGAAAATCTCTTTGCAAACACATAAGTATTTGAATATACCGTAGGTCAATGATGTATTGATATAAATAATCATTTTAGATCAGATCATTACTGCCTATTACGATAGCTTTTCCTTGACTAAGTTCATGGCCAAAGCATAGGTTTGCTCAACGGTCATATCACTGTTATCGATTTCTATGGCATCATCAGCTTTGATCAGCGGTGAGTCTGCCCGAGTGGTGTCAAGGTAATCCCTGGAAGTTACATTCTCCAAAACTGATTCGTATTCAATTTGCACTCCATTATCTATCATTTCCTTATACCTTCGGTGGGCTCGTTTTTCAGCTGATGCAGTCATAAATAATTTGAGTTCGGCTTCAGGGAAAACAACCGTACCGATATCACGACCATCCATTACAATACCTTTATTTAAGGCCATTTTTTGCTGCTGTTCTACGAGTTTTTCTCTTATTTCTGATATACTGGCGACCTTACTCACCATATTGGACACTTCGATGGACCTGATAAACGACTCCACATTTTTATTATTGAGAAAAATTTCCGAGTAACCCAGATCGGCATTGAATTGAAAACTGAGTGTAATCTTATCCAAATCTGAGATCAAAGCTTGCTTGTCAAAATGTTTTTCATCAATCAATCCTTCCTTCATTGCATAATAGGCCACAGCGCGGTACATTGCGCCTGTATCCACATAAACATAACCGATTTCCTTAGCCAAATGTTTGGCCAGAGTACTTTTACCGGTAGAAGAGAAACCATCAATAGCAATGATTATTTTTTTGGCATCGACTCATTTTAAAATCCTTTTCTTGTTAAATCAATATATAATGTAAAGGTACTTGAATTATCAACGGGATGGTATTTAGTAAAGGCATAATCCAATTTCAGTCTGCCCATTTTTAATCCAAACCCGGCAGAGACTCCGGCAAAGGTTCTGGTTTCTGTGAGCTTCAGCTCGGCTGCTCTTCTAAAATTATAACCCAACCTTATACTAAACTTCTTTTTTGGGAAAAACTCCGCTCCTATCACAAAATGCCTGATGGCGTTTTGAAATACATTAATATCCTCTGAGTTTGTATTCCCGTCAAGGTCCGTTTCACTATTGGAGGGGTTGGCTACAGCAATATTCCATTGCTGTAAACTATTGATGGTGAGGTGCCATTTTAAAGGCACATCTGACAATTCATAAGAAGCACCCACCGCAATATCATAAGCGATTTCTTCTCGAATCTCTTCATAGGGTGTAAACTGATAGCCCACGTTTCGAATAACCGCGGTAAATGCGTAAGGCCGCAGATCAGAATAGTACAAAATACCAAAATCCATGGCAGCACCCTGTGATGTATAATTTTCTATTTTGGAACTCAGAAACTTTAGGTTTACCCCTGCGTAAAAATCAGATCTGGGAAAATTATAGGCATAACCTATGGAAAAGGCAAGGTCTCTGGCACTAAAATCACCTGTTTCAGTACCATCTTCATCGGCTCCTATAAATTCTCCATAATTGATGTATTGAATCCCTGCATGTAAGGTTCCAAATCGGCGATTGATGGTATGAGCAAAGGTGGCGGACCCAATATTTACATCCGTCAGATAGTTTACATAAGAAACTGAAACCTGGTTATCCATATACTTACTAATTGTGGATGGGTTCCACAATGGCTGATTCACATCGTCATTCAGGGTAAGAGTTTCCCCTCCCAAAGCGGCCTGCGGCGCTGATGCAGGAATATTCAAAAAATTATAGATCCTCTCTCCTCCAACCTGTGCTGAAGTTATTTGAAAAATAAGGAAGAATGCTATTGAGAATCTAAATTTCATAGTTCTACAAAGAAATGAAATAATGAGGGAATGGAATAATGAAATAGTGATATTGTGAAGGGGTGAGAAGTGAGGGGGTGAGGCGCGAGGGGGTGAGGCGCGAGGGGTTCGCACGTGAAACCCTCGGAAGTGAGGGGATGAGAAGTGAAACCTTTACAGTTTTAAGTTGACTTCTACAGGTCTAAAACCATGAACCTTAAAAACATCATTTCTATGAATTTTGAAAAAGACAGACTTTATCATGTTTATAACCAAGGTAACAATCGGAAAAATATATTTTTTGACAGAAATAATTATCAATTATTTTATCATAAAATGGGTGAATTTATAAGCCCCTATGCAGATATCATAGCTTGGTGCTTAATGCCAAATCACTTTCATTTGATGATTTTAGTGAATGAAGTTGAACTCTTTTATGAAAAAAAATCAAAGAGGCCATTAAGTAATAGTCTTGCTTTAAAAAGCAATCTACTTAAAAAAAGAACATTGAATGAATCTATCGGAATCCTGCTTCGCTCCTATACCAGGAGCATTAATGCTGAACATGAATTTACAGGATCTTTGTTTAGACAAACATCAAAAGCCAATGCAATTAATTCATTTAAGGGTCTACAACCCAATTTTTGGAAATCTAAAATTGCCATATTTAATATGTTACCCGAAAATCAATATCCACAAATTTGTTTCAATTATATTCATCACAATCCTGTAAAAGCGGGATTGGTAAGTAAAGATATTGACTGGGAATTTTCATCGGCACGGGATTATTCGAATTTAAGAAGTAATGGTATTGTCAAAAAAGAGCTTGCCAGAACATATGTCGATTTTTAAAAGTGAAGTGATGGAAAGTGAGACCTTCAGCTGCGAAGCCTTCGGCAAGTGAACCCCTCGGAAGTGAGGGGTGAGAAGTGAGGGGGTGAGGCGCGAGGGGTTCAAGTCTGAAGCCCTCACCTCCGAACCCTTCAGAAAACCCTTCAACTAACCTTCTTCCTGATCGATTCGAGTTGTACCCCTATATTGGTTAGCATTTGAGCAATACTTTCGGTATTGATCTCGCTTTCATCATATTCACTCAAATTGATATGACAGGTAAATTCCCATAATTCGAGAATTTCGTTTATTGGAACATAATAAGGATCGTACTTCCTGTTGTCTGAGACCATCAACAGGCACTGATGCTCCTCGATCTTGTTATAAACCCTTTTGTAAACGAGACCATCATTATGCGTCAGTACGATATAGGTACTACCACTGTTCAAATGACGAATATCTTCAAGATAACGGGCGATAATAAAAGAACCGCTTTTGATAGGAAGCATGGAATCTCCCTTTATCGGAAAGGCTCTGTGCTTTCCGATGGGTAAAAAAGGTAATTTTAAACTACTCAGATTTTCAATATATTCCGGATCAGCATATCCCCTTAGATAACCAGCCGAAGCATCATCCGCAACGATCTCAACCATATCCTCATTATCTTCATTCACCTTGATGGGAAACAAAATACGCTGATTTCCAATATGAATAAAAGAGGCATCCTCAGCCTTTGAAAGATCATTTTTGATCAGCACATCAATAGGAAGATTAAAATAATTGGAAAGTGCGATCAGAATTTCAACCGGTGGTGAAGACCTGCCCTGCTCGTAAGACGCCACACGTTCCCTGCTAATATTCAACTCATTGGCAAAAAATTCCTGGGTATGGTTCTTTAGCTCTCTGAGATGTTTGATGTTGTTTGCAATAAAATTCATAATGGTACATATTTTATCAAGGTGTGGTACAAATATAACCTAAATTTGTAACATATTCCAAAATTATATTTTTAACGCCTCGATGTACCTGAATACACATACCTATTACAGCTTGAGATACGGCACAATAAAGCCAGAAGATCTACTGGTTCTTGCTAAAGACAAAGGACTAAAAACCTTTGCTTTAACTGATATAAACAGTAGCACAGCCTGTATTGATTTTGTACGCTTATCCTCTAAATACCATATAGCTCCGGTTGTGGGAGTTGACTTTAGAAACGGCGTACAACAAGAATTTGTTTTGCTTGCCCGAAACAATAAGGGTTTTCGCTATATCAATGAATACCTCAGTGGTTTACTCCATCAAAAAGAATTTATTGTAGCAACAGAGCCTCCGATCATGTCGGAAGTATTTGTGATCTATCCCTTTTCAAAAGAACTAAATCGTCCTTTACATAAAAATGAGTTTCTGGGGGTGAGGCCCAGTGATCTGCCCAGATTAAAATTTTCCAAGCTCAAATGGCCCATGGAAAAACTGGTTATCCTGCAAACAGTTTCCTTTCAAAATAAAAAAGGATTTAATACCCATCGCTTATTAAGAGCCATCGATAACAATACCTTATTGAGTAAACTTCCCCTTTCTGAACAAGGAGAGGAAACAGATACCATGCTCTCTGTTTCAGCATTATGTGAATTGTATAAAGATTATCCTCGGATCATTCAAAATACCCAACACATCCTGGAACAGTGCCATATTACATTTGATTTTGAGAACAAGATCCCCAAAAATCAAAAGACCTATACCAGCAATGAAGAGCTTAGATTTCAGGCTGATGAAAAACTTGCCTATCAGGGCCTAAAATATCGTTATAAAAAACTGGGAACGCCGCATTTTTAATCGTCTTGAAAAAGAATTGGAGATCATTCAGCAAAAGCAGTTTGTGTCTTATTTTCTGATCAACTGGAAGATCTTAAAATACGCCAGAAGCAAAGGTTATTACTATGTCGGCAGGGGTAGCGGAGCCAACAGTATTGTAGCTTATCTCTTACGGATTACAGATGTAGATCCCATAGAACTTGATCTTTATTTTGAAAGGTTCATCAACCTGTACAGAAAAAATCCACCTGATTTTGACATTGATTTTTCCTGGCGTGACCGGGATGATATTACCAAATTTATCTTTCGAACCTTTAAGAACACAGCTTTGATCAGTGTATACAACACCTTTAAGTTCAAGGCCTCGGTACGTGAACTCGGTAAGGTTTTCGGTTTGCCCAAAGAAGAGATCGATAAGCTCAGTAAAGGACAATTTCAGATTGATCAATTGGATTTCTTATCTAAACTGGTTATTGCTTACAGTCAATTCATAGAAGGATTTCCAAATTATCTGGGAATCCATGCCGGAGGTATTCTGATCTCCGAAAAACCTATTGCCCATTATACGGCTACTTTTTTTCCTCCAAAAGGTTTTTCAACCACGATGTTTGATATGGTGGTCGCTGAGGATATCGGTCTTTACAAATTCGATATTTTAAGCCAAAGAGGTTTGGGAAAAATCAAAGAAGCCGTAGAGATCGTCAGGTATAACAAGCCCGAGATCCCTCCTATTGACATCCATGATATCAAACGTTTTAAGGAAGATAAAAAGATCAAATTTCTTTTAAAAAATGCCAAGGCAATCGGTTGTTTCTATGTGGAATCTCCCGCCATGCGAATGCTGCTAAAAAAATTACAGGTTGATAACTATCTCGGGCTGGTAGCGGCAAGTTCAGTGATCAGGCCAGGAGTAGCCAAATCAGGTATGATGAGAGAATATATTTTAAGGTATCGTCATCCGGAAAAAAGAAAAGACGCACATCCCATCCTCTTAAAGATCATGCCCGAAACCTATGGCGTAATGGTATATCAGGAAGACGTGATCAAAGTAGCCCACTATTTTGGCGGGCTTACCCTGGGAGAGGCTGATATGCTGCGAAGAGGTATGTCTGGGAAATTCAGGTCCAGGGAAGAATTTTTAAAGGTCAAAAATCAGTTTTTTGAAAACTGTAAACAAAAGGGGCATTCTTATGAATTGACAGCTGAAATCTGGAGGCAGATAGAAAGTTTTGCCGGTTATGCCTTTGCCAAAGGGCACTCTGCCTCTTATGCGGTGGAAAGTTATCAGAGTCTGTTTTTAAAAGCCTATTACCCTCTTGAATATATGGTGGCCACCATTAATAATTTCGGAGGCTTTTACAGAGTAGATCTTTACCTACACGAAGCCAGGATGCACGGGGCGATAATCCATGCTCCGGATATCAATAAAAGCAATTACGAAACCCGTATTGAAGGTAATCATATCTACCTGGGCTTTATCCTGCTCCATTCTTTTGAAGTAGCCAATGCTAAAAAGATCGTAATGGAAAGGTCCAGAAATGGTCTTTATACTGACCTTGATGATTTTATTGACAGAGTGCCTATTTCTATTGAACAGATGGCTATCCTGATCAAGATCAATGCCTTTCAATTCACTGGTAGAAATAAACGTGAATTATTGTGGGAAGCCTATATGAAGATCAATAAAGTAAGTATGGAAGAACAGGTGGTTACCTTGTTTAAAACCGAAAAGATCAGCTATCAAACACCTCGTTTATCCAGTTCCAGATACGAAGATGCATTTGATGAAATAGAATATCTTGGGTTCCCTTTATGTGATCCTTTTGACTTGATCACAACCAAAATAGGGCCTTCGCTTCAAGCCAAGGATCTTCCTGCTTTTATTCATAAAACCGTTATGTGCTATGGCTATTATGTAACTGCTAAAAATACGGCTACCCATAAAGGGGACCGTATGTATTTTGGAACCTTTTTAGATAGAAACGGCGACTATATTGATACGGTACATTTTCCTCCTGTAGCTAGAAAATATCCTTTCAGAGGAAGGGGTGTTTATCAATTGATCGGAAAGGTTATGGAAGAATTTGACTGTATCAGTATTGAGGTCAATAGTATGAAAAAACTGGATATGATGCAGGATCCGCGTTATGCTGAAGAACAAATAAAACAAGTGAGCACATGATCAATCTAAATGAAAGAAACATCCTTCACATGGACCTTGACACTTTCTTTGTCTCTTGTGAACGTCTGATTGACAGTAAATTAAATAATAAGCCCGTTTTGATAGGCGGTACTTCCGATCGAGGGGTGGTGGCATCCTGCAGTTATGAGGCCCGCAGGTTTGGCATTCATTCTGCCATGCCTATGCGTATGGCCAAGCAGCTTTGTCCGGAAGCCGTTATATTAAGGGGTAATTCAGGAATTTACTCCAAATACTCCACTATGGTTACCGATATCATCAAGGAAAATGTACCGCTTTATGAGAAATCATCCATTGATGAATTTTATATTGACCTTTCGGGGATGGATAAGTTTTTCGGTTCCTATAAACTCGCTTCCGAATTAAGAAATAAGGTCATCAAAGAAACCGGATTACCCATTTCTTTTGGTTTGTCCATTAATAAAACGGTTGCAAAGATCGCTACAGGCGAAGCCAAACCCAATAATCAAATCAAGATCCATAAAGGAGATGAAAAACCCTTTCTTGGCCCCTTTATCTGTGAGAAAGATCCCTATGGTAGGTGAAGTAACCTATAAATCACTATGCGATCTGGGAATCAAAAGAATCAGAACCGTACAGGAAATGCCCTATGAAATGATGTCAAAGGTTTTGGGAAAGAATGGAGGCTCCATCTGGAAAAAAGCCAATGGTATAGACAATACACCTGTAGTACAATACCAGGAAAGAAAATCCATCTCTACAGAAAGAACCTTTGATCGAGACACTACAGATGTTTCAAAACTAAAAACCATCCTGACAGCCATGACTCAGGAACTCACCTATCAGCTGAGAAATGGGAATAAACTAACGGCCTGTGTTTCTGTCAAGATCAGGTATTCTGATTTTCAAACCTATACCATGCAAAAAAGAATTCCTTACAGTGCTTCTGATCATACCATTTTTCCCATCATGATGGAATTGTTTAAACGATTATACCAGCGTCGCTTATTGGTGCGACTGATCGGAGTGAATTTTAGCCATCTGGTTGAAGGCGGACAGCAGATCAATTTATTTGAAGACTGTGACAAAGTGATTAGCCTGTACCAGGCCATGGATCGCATAAGAAAACGCTATGGAAGCAGAGCCGTGATCAATGCTTCTGGAATGGGAGCAAAAAGTATTGGAAGAAGTAATCCTTTTAACGGTGAAGCTCCACCGCTATTGGCGAATAGGAGACGGTAATCAGATGTAATAACTCTAGGCTAATTATGCTTCTAACTTTTACCATCGGTCGATCTTTGCAACTCTTCTTTGCTTTTTTTATCATTTGTTTATGGTCATGGTGCTGCCATCATGGCTCCATCCGGGAGCTGCGAATGCGTACATGAATTTATGATACCAATTTTTTGACTTCTTCATGTCATTCCAAATATCCTTATATTCATGCGTCAGAATCACCAACAAATTATAGGATTCCGGAGGAGTGCGTAACACCGTATTTAATTTCAATATCCTCATCAAGTTCCTTCCAGGTTCCAAATACCTTATCAAAAATATTTAAAAACCCTCCATGATTTTTATCCATATATTCCAAATTCTTAGCATGATGAACCTGATGCATGGTATGGGTATTAAATATTTTTTCCAAAAAACCTAATTTGGGAACATATACTGAGTGTAATTGAAATTGCCATAAAGCCTCAATACCTAAACAGACCACTATCATTTCTGGTGGAAAACCAATTGCCGGAATCCACATATAGAAAAAAGGTTTATACAAAATCGTAAACCAACCATTTCTCACAGCGGTCCCCAAATTAAAATTATCTGAAGAATGATGCACGATATGAGCAGCCCATAAAAATCTGACATTATGGTTCTGACGATGGAACCAATAATAAGAGAAATCATCAAGTAACTGACAGATGATCCAAATATACCAGGCATAGCCAAAAGATTCCCAACCCATAATATTCATTCTTACCCCATCCACCAGCGGGTTGAATAATTCATATACCAAATTAAATATGACAATCGCTGAAATTGTTTTTATCAAAGGTGCAAGTAATGCTGAACCAATACCCATGCCCAAACTGGCCAATAAATCCTTCTTTTCATATAAATCTTTTCGCTTATGCGTTTTGCTATAAGCTAATTCAAGCGCGATAAGACCCAAAAAACAAGGTACCCCGTATACAAGCGGGTTTGTAAAATCCATAAATACATTAGTGTTTTAATGATGATTACTATTGATCCTAACAATGCTGAAGATTTCTGGATAAATAAATTTTGTGGGCGAAATTGAAAATATTCAGATATGAACTGGCAATATATATAGCTTTCGGCAAATATACACCTCGCAGGTGAGGTGCTCGAGCTGCGATCGACCTGGGGGTACTCACGGGCGATCACTTGAAGTGGATCACCTTGCGTAGTGAAGCCCTGAGTAAGCTCACCCGGTCACTTCAGCGGTCACTTCTGAGGTCAGTGCGAAGGGGTCACTTCTCACCGGGTCACCTGCGAGGGGGTCACCTGCGATCGGATCAGAAGTGATCCCGGGTGAGTTGTAAGCATAAAAAAACCTCTAACAAATAAATGTTAGAGGTTTAAAAGAAAGGCAACGACTTACTCTCCCACCAGTGGCAGTACCATCAGCGCTGATAGGTTTAACTTCTCTGTTCGGGATGGGAAGAGGTGAGACCTATCGCTATAATCACCTTAAGCTTTTCTGTGAGA
>CAVQSO010000015.1:192500-218906 GCA_963715975.1 uncultured Flavobacteriaceae bacterium
TCAGGTTCTATTTCACTCCCTTACTTAGGGTTCTTTTCACCTTTCCCTCACGGTACTAGTTCACTATCGGTCTCTCAGGAGTATTTAGCCTTAGCGGATGGTCCCGCTTGATTCATACAGGGTTTCACGTGCCCCGCACTACTCAGGATACCACTATCAATAACTTCTATTACTTGTACGGGACTATCACCCTCTATGGTCTGTCTTTCCAAACAGTTCTAATTCTATTAGCATTGAATATCGTGGTCCTACAACCCCAGTATTGCCGTAACAACACTGGTTTGGGCTAATCCGCGTTCGCTCGCCGCTACTTACGGAATCACTTTTGTTTTCTCTTCCTCCGGTTACTTAGATGTTTCAGTTCGCCGGGTTTGCTCCTCTTGCGAGGTGACTACGCTTCACGTAGCCGGGTTGCCCCATTCGGATATCTGCGGATCAAATCATATGTGCCAATCCCCGCAGCTTTTCGCAGCTTATCACGTCCTTCATCGCCTCTGAGAGCCTAGGCATCCACCATACGCCCTTACTTTAGCTTATTGTACTTTTTGCGATAACATACAACATTATTGATAAATCAATAACGTCATTATTATCATGAACTCTTTATTGTTTTGTTTTATAACTTAGAATTAATAACTACCTAAATAGTTACTAATCTGATTTATTTACGATATCATTATCTCAATATGTCAATGAACTTTTTTGATCTCCCTATAAATACCTTTCAAAGCACCTATAAATCCTAAACCAAATATTTTGTCAAAATTTTCAGCTTTTCGGAGTGCCTCTGCGAGGCCGTCCTCAAACTTCAATTTTGAGAATACTTTAAAAGAATCTCAATCGAATAATTCAATAAAGCAAGCTTTGTCAATTATTCTCTTTCCGATTCCGCTTTTTAAAGCATTCATCTGTGGAGAATATCGGAGTCGAACCGATGACCTCCTGCGTGCAAGGCAGGCGCTCTAGCCAGCTGAGCTAATCCCCCATATGGGAAAATTCCAAAGTCTAAATCCCAAAATTCATATTCAGAATATGTATTTGAAATTCTCAACTTCTAAAATTTCCTTAATCTTAATATACCTTCCAAAACTAAAAAGTAGTCTCGGGCAGACTCGAACTGCCGACCTCTACATTATCAGTGTAGCGCTCTAACCAGCTGAGCTACGAGACTGTATTATAGCCTATATAGTATATTATATATTATAAAGATTGACAACAAAAAGAGTAAAAACCATTTTTCAATTAACATAACATCTCTTTCTCTAGAAAGGAGGTGTTCCAGCCGCACCTTCCGGTACGGCTACCTTGTTACGACTTAGCCCCAGTTACTAGTTTTACCCTAGGCAGCTCCTTGCGGTCACCGACTTCAGGCACCCCCAGCTTCCATGGCTTGACGGGCGGTGTGTACAAGGCCCGGGAACGTATTCACCGGATCATGGCTGATATCCGATTACTAGCGATTCCAGCTTCACGGAGTCGAGTTGCAGACTCCGATCCGAACTGAGATAACGTTTAAGGATTCGCTCCCCCTCGCGGGGTGGCTGCCCTCTGTCGTTACCATTGTAGCACGTGTGTAGCCCAGGACGTAAGGGCCGTGATGATTTGACGTCATCCCCACCTTCCTCTCGGTTTGCACCGGCAGTCCCGCTAGAGTCCCCATCATAACATGCTGGCAACTAACGGTAGGGGTTGCGCTCGTTATAGGACTTAACCTGACACCTCACGGCACGAGCTGACGACAACCATGCAGCACCTTGTAAGTAGTCCGAAGAAAGACCTATCTCTAGATCATGCAACTTACATTTAAGCCCTGGTAAGGTTCCTCGCGTATCATCGAATTAAACCACATGCTCCACCGCTTGTGCGGGCCCCCGTCAATTCCTTTGAGTTTCAATCTTGCGATCGTACTCCCCAGGTGGGTCACTTATCAATTTCTCTTAATCACTGAGGTACAAGACCCCAACAACTAGTGACCATCGTTTACGGCGTGGACTACCAGGGTATCTAATCCTGTTCGCTCCCCACGCTTTCGTCCATTAGCGTCAGTATACAGTTAGTAGACTGCCTTCGCAATCGGTATTCTATGTAATATCTATGCATTTCACCGCTACACTACATATTCTATCTACTTCACTGTAACTCAAGACAACCAGTATCAAAGGCAGTTCCACAGTTGAGCTGTGGGATTTCACCTCTGACTTAATTGCCCGCCTACGGACCCTTTAAACCCAATGATTCCGGATAACGCTTGGACCCTCCGTATTACCGCGGCTGCTGGCACGGAGTTAGCCGGTCCTTATTCTTACAGTACCGTCAGTTACCCACACGTGGGTAAGTTTCTTCCTGTATAAAAGCAGTTTACAACCCATAGGGCAGTCTTCCTGCACGCGGCATGGCTGGGTCAGAGTTGCCTCCATTGCCCAATATTCCTCACTGCTGCCTCCCGTAGGAGTCTGGTCCGTGTCTCAGTACCAGTGTGGGGGATCTCCCTCTCAGGACCCCTACCTATCGTCGCCATGGTAAGCCGTTACCTTACCATCTAGCTAATAGGACGCATACTCATCTTTTACCGCCGGAGCTTTAATTACTCGGCCAGGTGACCAAATAATACTATGAAGCATTAATCCAAATTTCTCTGGGCTATTCTTCAGTAAAAGGCAAATTGTATACGCGTTACTCACCCGTGCGCCGGTCGTCAGCAATCTAGTAAACTAAATCCTGCTACCCCTCGACTTGCATGTGTTAAGCCTGCCGCTAGCGTTCATCCTGAGCCAGGATCAAACTCTCCATCGTATAAATTCTTAAATTTCTTGTACGATGTTAAGCCTCTCAAAAAATATGACTCGGAATAGATCTTAGATCACTCTAAAACCTAAAACAAATAATTTTACTCTCTTTGTTACGCTGTCAATCTTCAATATTTTCAATGAACTATCTTATTCCTTTTCTCGCTCTCTTCCCTATCCAAAATCTCTAACCCTGAAAGCGGGTGCAAAACTAAAACCTTTTTCTATAATCACCAAATAAATAATTGAAAATATTTTGGACTAATTATAGCTCTTAATTTTACCGCAAGAATCTGGACCATTAAAATTTAATAGTCACAAAAAAAAGGATTGCAAATTTATAACCCTTTTCTTTAAACAACAAATAAAATGTGAATTTTATTTGCCATTTTATACCATCAATTTCTTTACAATGAACGAACCCATAAAAAACGGGACTGCAAATGTAAAACAAATCTGAATAATAGAAAATAAAAAGAGGGTCAAACTTATTAACAATCAGAAGTTTTTTTTACTGCTTTAAGGAGCTTGTAAGCTATTTAACTGATCCTTAAAAACTTGTAGCCTGTCTATAAAAGAATGAGAAGGTAAATTAATTTCAGTAATCGACTTATTAAGATCAAAACCTGTACTCAACGGTCTGTTTGCCGGTAAACTTAAGGCGTTTGTCCTCACCGGGTTGATCAATTTTTTATCTAAACCAAAGGTATCAGCCACTGCTAAAGCGATCTCATATATGCTCATCAGTTGATTGCTTGAGACATTGAATACACCCTTTGCTTCTTTTTCAATGGCAAGCCAGCAAGCTTCGGCCAGATCTTCTGCATAGGTAGGCATCCTTAACTGGTCCGTTACCACGTTTATTTCTTTTTTATTTTCAAGTGAATTCTTAACCCACAAAACTATATTGCTTCTGTCATTTCCATCCACAAGACCATATACCAATATAGTGCGAAGGATCGCATGGGGAACATTTGACTCCTGTATCATCAATTCAGACTTCCATTTGGAGAGTCCATAATAATTTACAGGATGTGCCATATCTTCCTCCTTATATACAGCACCCTTTTTTCCATCAAAAATAAAATCGGTCGAAAGATGTACCAGATAAACTTCCTTTCCTTTACAATAGTCAAGAATATTGGCTACAACTTCTACATTCATTCGATCACATTTCTCCTGCTCCAATTCACAGGCATCAACATTGGTCATGGCTGCAGTATGAACAATCACATCGGGAACAATCTGTGAAAGCGTATGGAGCAATGCATCCTTATCCAGTAAATCAATATCATAATATAAGTAACCTTTTTGATGATCGAGACGATCAGGTCCTCTGGATAAGGCATGGATCTCATAACCCGGCTTATTTAGAAACAATTTCACCAGTTTTTGCCCGAGCAAGCCATTACTGCCGGTGATCAATACTTTCTTTAACACGGTCAAATTTATTTAGAATAATTTATTCAGCTTACGGATCTCGGCCGGCCTGCCAATGACAATCAGTTTTGATTTACGAACCAGCTTGGTGGAGGCATCGGGATTTATGATATATTCTTTATCCGGTGTTATAAATCCAATCACTGTACATCCTGTTCTCTTTCTGAGATCCAAATCAAAAATTGATTTATTTGTATATTCTTCAGGCAGATCTTCAATAACCAATTCTTCAATATTCGAAGAGCTTTCTCCTTCAATTGAAAGGCGGTCAATGAATTCCATAATATCTGGGGTAGTTACCAATGATGCCATATGTGCTCCCCCTAATTTATCTGGCATAATTACATTATCAGCTCCGGCTATCTTTAACTTTTTATAGGAAGTGTCTATGGAAGCCCTGCTAACGATCGTACATTCACTGTTCAGTTGTCTGGCAGAAAGGACCACATATAAATTATCTGCATCAGAAGGAAGAGTGGTTATCAAACTGACTGCACCTGTCTATCCCTGCCGCAAGTCAATGCTTCATCACTGGTCGCATCTCCTTTAATGTATAACATCGATCCGTCAGCTTCGATTTCCTCGATCAATTCAGGATCACTCTCTACGATCACACAGCCCTTTTTATAACTCCTGAGTCTTGCCATGGCCTGCTTTCCGTTTCGGCCAAATCCACAAACGATCGTATGATTCTCTAAACTTTGAATTTTTTTTTGCACCTGCTTAAATTTAAGTTCCTCAATGAATTTATTATTCGCAATATAATCTGTAATCACCGAAATGATATAACCAAAAATGGTAATACTCGTTATGATCAGTAAAATCGTAAAGATTTTTGCATCAGCGTCTAAAGGCTGCACCTCTTTAAATCCGACCGTTGAAATGGTTATAACGGTCATGTATAAAGCATTTATCCATCCATAATCTGCGATTAAAACAAAACCAATTGTACCTATCAAAATGATGAAGAACAACATGCTTAAAGCGATGTAGAATCTTGATTTTATAAAGCCACTTTTAAATGCCAATTCAATAAATTTTAAAGTTTATAAATCAAAAACTGAAGTTCTTTTGGTATAGATCATATCCTTCAGTTTTAACAGAAACGCCAAAGTGAGATAGATCCCAAATGAAAGCCCAACTGTAACGAAGGAAATATAGATAAAAAAAAGACGTACATTACTCGCACGCATACCCAGCTTATCGGCAAATCTAGCGGAAACGTCAAAGCCTCTGATCTCAAAAAAATGGCGTATGGAATGTATAAAGCTCAAGCTTATTTTTTTATTGCAATTTATAAAAATAAAATTTAGAATACATCTATAATTTAAAACTGATTTCAATTAAGTAAATTTGCACTTTTTCATCTTTATATGAGTATGAAACAGGATTGTATTGAGGTACTAGGCGCAAGAGTTCATAATTTAAAGAACATTGACGTCAAGTATTCCAAGAGAAAAACTGGTGGTGATTACTGGTTTGAGCGGCAGTGGAAAGTCTTCACTGGCTTTTGACACGATCTATGCTGAAGGGCAAAGAAGGTATATAGAAACGTTCTCTGCCTATGCAAGGCAGTTTCTGGGAGGTTTGGAACGTCCGGATGTTGATAAAATCGAAGGACTTTCTCCGGTAATCGCCATTGAGCAAAAAACGACAAGTAAAAGTCCGAGATCAACGGTAGGAACCATCACTGAAATCTATGACTTTTTAAGATTGCTTTATGCCAGGATTGGTATTGCCTACTCCTATAATACAGACGAAAAGATGGTGAGCTATAGTGATGAGGAGATCCATGAGCTCATCATGAATGACTTTAAAGATGGAAAAGCAATGATTCTTGCTCCGGTCATCAAATCGAGAAAAGGTCATTACAGAGAGTTGTTCCAGCAGATTTCCAAACAGGGATTTATAAGAGTTCGTGTGGACGGTGAGATAAAGGAAATTGAAAGGGGCATGAAACTGGATCGTTATAAAACCCACGATATAGAAATCGTCATCGACAGGCTTTTGATCAATGATGCCTCGGCTAAACGACTTATGGAAAGTATAAGGACCGCTATGTATCACGGAGACGAAACCCTTATGGTCGTTCAGTCAAGGTGACGATCTTAGATATATCAAAGCCCAGCTATTTTAGCCGTAACCTCATGTGCCCGTCCACCGGTATCTCCTACCCTAAACCTGAACCCAATTCTTTTTCTTTTAATTCACCCAAAGGTGCCTGTGACAATTGTAATGGTCTTGGAAAAGTGCATGAGATCAATTTGGACAAGATGATTCCGGACAGGCAATTGTCTATTAAAAATGGTGGCCTTGCTCCTCTGGGTGAAGAAAAAAAATCATGGATATTCAAACAACTGGGACATATAGCAGATAAATTTGGTTTTAGTTTATCAGATCCAATAGCTGACATTCCTGAAGGGGCCATGGAATTTGATACTTTATGGTGGAAAAGATAAACTGGAGATCAACTCGAAAGAATTAGGAGTTTCAAGAAAATATGAAATTGATTTTGAAGGGATCAGTAATTTTATTTTAAATCAATATAATGAGAGCCATTCAGGATCGATTAAGAGATGGGCCAAAGGTTTTATGGACGAAGTGAATTGCCCAGGTCTGTAGCGGCGATCGGCTAAAAAAAGAAGCCCTTTATTTTAAAATAAATGAAGCCTCCATTGCTGATCTTTCAGGAATGGACATCGATCATCTTGCCTAATGGTTTGATGAAGCTGGAACCAAAATTAACTGAAAAGCAACTTCTTATCGGTTCAGAGATCGTTAAGGAACTAAGAACAAGAATTCAGTTTTTACTGGATGTAGGTCTCGAATTATCTCGCCTTGAGCAGAGGCTCAAAAACCCTTTCCGGAGGAGAAGCTCAAAGAATTCAGTCTGGCTACCCAAATTGGTTCTCAGCTGGTCGGTGTTTTATACATACTTGATGAACCCAGTATCGGGCTACATCAACGAGACAATGTTAAATTGATCGAATCTCTTCAAAAACTTCGTGATCTGGGCAATTCTGTGCTTGTTGTTGAGCATGATAAGGACATGATGATCGCCTCAGACTATGTGATCGATATTGGTCCGGAGGCCGGTAAACACGGTGGTGAGATCATCAGTATTGGGACACCCGAAGAACTGCTGAAAAGCAAAACACTTACAGCAGATTATCTCAATGGAACCAGAAACTTTGAAATTCCTGAAAAAAGACGAGAAGGCAGCGGAAAGGAAATCATCCTTAAAGGAGCCAAGGGAAATAATCTAAAGAACGTAACCCTAAGGGTTCCTCTGGGAAAACTCATTGGCGTTACAGGAGTTTCAGGAAGTGGAAAATCGTCTCTCATCAATGAAACATTATACCCTATCTTGAACAGACATATTTACAAAGCAGTTAAAGAACCACTGCCCTATTCGTCTATTGAGGGCTTGCAACACATTGATAAAGTCATCGATGTAAACCAAACAGCCATTGGAAGAACCCCAAGATCAAATCCTGCAACCTATACAGGAGTTTTTGCAGAGATCAGAAGTCTTTTCGCAAAAACTCCGGAAGCCCAGATCAGAGGTTACAAACCAGGTAGATTTTCTTTTAATGTCAAAGATGGTCGTTGCGAAACCTGCAAGGGTGGAGGCGTTAGGGTCATTGAAATGAATTTTCTGCCTGATGTGGAAGTTGAATGTGAAACTTGCCAGGGCAAAAGGTTTACAAGAGAAACGCTTGAGGTTCGGTACAAAGGAAAATCCATTTCTGATGTGTTGAATATGACCATTGAGGAAGCCGTTAAATTTTTTAAGCACATTCCCAAGATCTATCTGAAATTGAAAACAATCGAAGATGTAGGCTTGGGCTATATTACCTTAGGTCAGCAATCTACTACCCTTTCAGGAGGTGAGGCACAACGCATCAAATTAGCGGCGGAATTATCAAAACGGGATACGGGAAACACCTTTTATATCCTGGATGAACCCACAACAGGATTACATTTCGAAGATATCAGTATTTTGATGAAAGTATTAAATAAGCTTGCGGATAAAGGAAATACCGTACTGATCATTGAACACAATCTTGATGTCATCAAATTATGTGATCACATTATCGATATTGGAAAAGAGGGAGGAATGAAAGGTGGTAAAATCCTATGCTCCGGAACACCTGAAGAAATAAGCCTTAACAAACAAAGTTATACGGCAGCTTTCTTAAAAAAAGAATTAAATTTATAGGTTTTCAAATTATTAGACAGTAAAAAGAATGACTATGACACCAAGTGAAGATAAACGAATCAGAGAAAAGTTAAAGCAAAAAACCTGGAATGAAATAAAGAGTAATGATTCATGGGCCATTTTTAAGGTCATGAGTGAATTTGTGGATGGTTATGAAAAATTAAGCAGAATAGGACCTTGTGTAAGTGTCTTCGGGTCTGCAAGAACCAAACCGGGTGAAGCCTATTATGAATTGGCGGAAAACATTGCTTTTAAACTCACGCAAAATGGGTATGGAGTGATCACGGGTGGTGGTCCGGGTATCATGGAAGCCGGAAACAAAGGAGCACAAAGAGGTGGCGGAGTTTCAGTTGGGTTAAATATAGACTTGCCCTTTGAACAAAAAGACAACTCTTATATTGATCATGGAAAAAGCCTTGAATTCGATTACTTTTTTGTTCGAAAAGTCATGTTTGTCAAATATGCCCAAGGATTTGTAGCCATGCCGGGTGGTTTTGGTACCCTGGATGAACTTTTTGAAGCCATCACACTGATACAGACAAAGAAAATAGCTAAATTCCCGATAATTCTTGTGGGAACATCGTTTTGGGCTGGTTTAATAGATTGGATCAAAGACATGATGCTTCATAAAAATGGTAATATTAGTGCAGAGGATCTTGATTTATTTAGTATTGTCGATACAACTGATGAAGTGGTGGATGTCATTAACAATTTCTATAAGAAACATCTGTTAAGTCCGAATTTTTAATCCTTATTCCTGTCATCCGCTAATTTTAAAAATTTGCTAAAGAAAAAGCTCATATTGGTATTTCTGTTGTTGGTGTCTGCCTTTTTACATGCACAAAACAATCAAATATCTATAAAGGCTAGCCTTCTTCAGGACCATAAGATCCTTATTGATCAGGAAATTACTTATTACAATCCTTCGGATCAACAGATGGATACCATCTACCTTCTGAACTGGGCCAATGGTTATAAGGATAAAACCACTCCTTTAACGAAAAGGCTCATTGAAGATTATGACAAAAGCTTGTATTTCGCCAAAATTAAGGACCGTGGATATTCAAATATTCGGGTATTGACCTGCAACGATTCTAATGTTATGTTCCATGAATTAAAGGACGCCTCTGACATAGTAAGGGTGATTCTCCCCTACTCTTTGGCGCCCCAGGAATCAGTTAAAATTCATGTTATTTATGAGGTGAGAATTCCAAAAGATAAATTCACGCGTTATGGCCGCAATGAACTTGGATATAACCTCAGGTATTGGCATATGACTCCAGCTGTTTTTAAGAAAAAATGGCATTTGTTTAGCAATTTAAATATGGATGATTACTATATGCAACCCACAGATTTCAAGATTGATTTTGCTATTCCTATGGGCTATACCCTGTATTCTGATCTTGAACAGGAAGCTTCATTTGATGATCAGCAGGTGTTGTATAAGCTGGAGGGTAAAAACAGATTGGATGTTCAACTCAATATCGAATTCAAAAATAACTTTTCTACCTACAACACAAAAAATACAGACATCGTCACAAATATCAAGAGCAAAAATCTGTCTGAAAACATCAAGACCGATGTACTGCAAAGGCAGCTTGATTTTATAGAACATCTTTTAGGAAAATACCCCCATGAGAAGATGCTGATCAATATGGCTACTTATCAGAAAAGACCAGTTTATGGATTTAACCAATTGCCGAAATTCTTAAATCCTTTTTCGGACATTTTCGAATGGGATATCAAAATGTTCAAAGCCATCACAGACCGGTATATAGAAAGTACCATTCTTACAAATACAAGAGAAGACACCTGGCTCGCTGATGGTATACAAATCTTTTTGATGATAGAATATGTAAATCAATATTATCCTGAAGTAAAAGCCATCGGAAATATTTCTAAAAAATGGGGAATTAACAGATATAATGTTTCCAAACTGGATTTTAACGATAAATATCCTTTTGTTTATCAATTCTCTACTCGAAAACAATTGGACCAGGCTTTGAACACCCGTTCTGATTCCTTGTCAAATTTTAACTTAAAACTTGTAAATCGTTATAAATCAGGACTGGGATTAAGGTATCTGGATGAATACCTGAATGATGATATCGTTAAGAAGAGTCTTAAGGAATATTATCGAGACAATAGCTTACAACTTTCCAAAACATCATCCTTTAACGAGATTCTTAGAGCAAAAACTGACAAAGATCTTAGCTGGTTTTTTGGGAACTATGTTAAAACCAATAACAAAATCAATTACACGATTAAAAGTATCAGAGAAGAAACTGACTCAGTGGAAGTCACGGTTTTAAATAAAAGTAATTTCCCTGCTCCTATAGCACTTTATGGAGTTGATAAAAAAGATATTAAATATAAACAATGGTTAGAACCTATTCAGGAAGAACAGAAATTCAAAGTCCCTACAAAGGGTATTGATCGCTTGAGTTTGAATTATGAATATCATGTTCCTGAGGAAAATTTAAGGGATAATTGGAAAAAACTCAATAAAAAACTATTGAACAGGCCTTTAAAAATTACCTTTTTCAGAGATGTGGAAGCCCCTTATTATAACCAGGTATTTTACAAACCTATTATAGATTATAATTTCTATGATGGTTTTTTACTCGGTCCAAACATTTATAATCAGGCGCTTTTCAAAAAGAAATGGTTATTTTCCTTAACGCCCGTTTATGGTTTTAAAAGCAATACGGTTACCGGAAATTTTGCCTTCGCCTATGAACACCTGCCTCAGGAAACCAGTGTTTACAGATATAGAGCCGGTATTTCGGCAAGTCGGTCGCATTATGACAATGACCTGGCCTTTAACAAGGTCACCCCCTTTTTCTTGATAGATTTTAAAAGGGAAACACTTCGTGATGTAGGTGGAAAAAATTTATTGGCACGTTATGTTATGGTAGATAAGGAGCTACCCATGCAACCAGAAAATCCCGAAACCTATAAGTACAATATTTTCAATTTACGTTATGGATATTCAAAGCCGGAAATCATTAATGACTTGAGGTATTTTGCTGATTTTCAATACAATGAAAATTTTAGCAAGGCCTCAATTGATGTGAGATACCGCAAACTTTTGAATATCAACCGATATCTGGATCTTAGGATGTTCTTTGGTTCTTTTCTTTTTAATAATACCGAAAGCGATTTCTTCAGTTATTCCAGTGACCGACCCAGTGATTATCTCTTTGACCTAAATTATCTGGGTCGATCTGAAGACTCAGGGTTTTTAAGTCAGCAAGTCATTATTACCGAAGGTGGTTTTAAAAGTTTTTTTGAGGACCCTTATGCCAATCAATGGATACTGTCTTCAAATGCCAGTATAGGTCTCTGGAGATGGGTGGAACTTTATGCCGATGCAGGCCTACTTAAGAACAGAAATGAGGATGCCAGATTCAAGTATGACTACAGGAATCAGGCTAAATTTTATTCACAATTTCCTTGAAGTATATTTCCCCCTTCAATCGAGCAATGGTTTTGAACCTGAATTCTCTGATTATGCCTCAAGGATTAGATTTGTTATCACCATAGATATAGAGCGAGTTTACAATTTTGTAAAAAGAGGATTTTATTGATCTCTGTAAATATTCTGAATACGAAATAACATTTGTCGCTCGTTTTCAAGCACTTAAGGTCTTTGAAAAACGCTCATTTTTTTTGTATACTTCGCAGAACTCCTAAACCCATATATTATATGATCCAAAAGGCCGTTGAATCTTCGAAAAAATTATCCTTTCTTGAATTTAAAAACGAAGTCATTAATGACTATAAAATCGCTGTACTTAGCAGAGAATGTAGTTTACTAGGAAGACGCGAAGTTTTAACAGGAAAAGCCAAATTCGGCATTTTTGGAGGAGGTAAGGAAGTTCCTCAACTCGCTATGGCAAAGGCCTTTAAAAAGGGAGACTGGAGATCGGGATATTACAGGGATCAGACCTTTATGATGGCCATTGGAGAATATAGTCCAAGACATTTTTTTGCGAGCCTTTATGCTCATGCAGACATTGAAGCTGATTCCTTTTCTGCCGGAAGACAAATGAACGGGCATTTTGCCACGCACTCGATCAACGATGATGGCAGCTGGAAAGTGTTAAAGGATCAGTACAATGTGAGTTCAGATATATCTCCTACGGCCGGTCAGATGCCTCGATTATTAGGTTTGGCAGAGGCCTCAAAGAAATTCAAAAAAATTGAAGGACTTGATCCGGAAGGAATTCTATCTGACAATGGCAATGAAGTTGCCTGGGGTACCATCGGAAATGCGAGTACATCTGAAGGTCCTTTTTTTGAAACAATCAATGCTGCCGGAGTATTAAAAGTCCCCATGGTTATCAGCGTTTGGGACGATGGATACGGAATTTCTGTACATTCAAAATATCAGACCACTAAGGAAAGTATTTCTGAAGTGCTTAAAGGTTTTCAAAGAGACGGGAAAGGATCCGGATATGAAATATTTGTAGTTAGTGGCTGGAACTATACGCAACTTGTTGATGTTTATGCGAAAGCGTCTGCCATAGCAAGAGAAGAACATGTACCCGTGATGATCCATGTAAAAGAGCTTACCCAACCACAAGGACATTCAACCTCCGGATCGCATGAGCGCTACAAAGATGAGGAAAGACTGGCCTGGGAGAAGGAACATGATTGTAACGCTAAAATGAGAGAATGGATTCTGAATTTTGAGTTAGAGGATGTCGATGGTCAAATGCTGAAATTTGTAGAAAATGAAGCTGAGCTGATCGCCCTGGAGAAAGAAGCCAAAACTGAAGTTAGAAATGCCAAAACCAAGGCTTGGAATGAGTATTTAAAGCCAATGTTACAAGAGCGAAAAGAACTGTTGAATCTTTTGGAGAAAGCCGCCAGAAAAAGTGAAAATGAGATCTTTATTGAAAAACTAAAAAGAGAGCTCGAATCAATCGATGAGCCAATTAGAAAAAATATCCTGACTGTTGGAAGAAAGAGCCTTGTCTATCTTAGAAACGAAGATTTCAAGGAAAAGGAATTACTTCAGAACTGGTTAAAAGAATATATGGAAATTCAGGAGCCAAAATACAGTGCTCATCTTTATAGTGAGCTTGAGAATCGAGCTACTAATATTGAAGAAATTGAGGCCACATATGACGAAGAAAAAGAAGACGTAGATGCCAGACTTGTGATCCGTAATAACTTTGATGCTTTGTTGAGTAAAAATAAAAAAATCCTCATATTCGGTGAAGATTCAGGTAAAATTGGAGACGTAAACCAAGGACTGGAAGGGCTGCAGGAAAAATATGGGGAAGAGCGGGTCTATGACACAGGTATCAGGGAAGTGACCATTATTGGACAAGGTGTGGGAATGGCCATGAGAGGACTGAGACCCATTGCCGAAATTCAATATCTCGATTATATCTTTTATGCCACTCAGGTGCTTACAGATGATCTGGCTACACTTCGATACAGAACTTTTGGTAAGCAGGTAGCACCACTGATCATCAGAACTCGTGGACACAGATTAGAAGGAATTTGGCATTCAGGATCTCAAATGGGTAGTTTAATTAATCTGGTTCGTGGGATCTATATCCTGGTGCCAAGAAATATGACCAAAGCAGCTGGATTCTACAATACCCTGATGAAATCAGATGAGCCTGCTATCGTTGTGGAAAATCTAAATGGCTATCGTCTTAAAGAAATGATGCCAACCAACTTGGGAGAATTTACAACACCTATCGGCGTTGTTGAAACCGTTAAAGAAGGAAGCGACATCACCTTGGTGTCTTATGGGTCAACCTTAAAACTTGTCGAAGAAGCGTCAAAAGATTTATCACAGGTTGGTATCGATGCAGAAATCATTGATGCGCAGTCATTGTTGCCTTTTGATCTGGATCACGAAGTATTGGCCAGTGTTCAAAAAACGAATAGACTTGTTATCATCGATGAAGATATTCCGGGAGGGGCTTCAGCCTACCTTTTGGATGAAATAGTCAATAAGCAGGGAGCCTACAATTTCCTTGACAGTATGCCTACTACTATTACGGCAAAGGCTCACCGACCGGCTTATGGTACCGATGGTGATTATTTTTCAAAACCCTCTGTTAATGACATTTTCGAGGGTGTTTACAAGGTCATGCAGGAAACAGATCCTGTCAAATTCAAGAGTCTCTATTCGTAACATGAGTGACATAGTTTACTGATATTCAGTTAAATTATTCATAAACGCTGCTGTTATTTTAAAGAATCTATTACCTTTGTACTTGATTGAGAGTTTTTAGAGAAATGACTCAGACTCAATTAAACCAACTACCGCCCTTTACTAAATAGCTTATGATCAAAAAAGGAATCTTCTTTGTTTGTCTTGTTCTGGTGGGTTTGGCCTCTCCAACTTCTTATGCGGCATTGGAAAAGTCTTTAGTGTCTGTTGAGATAGACGATTTTGCCACATTCTCAGTTGACCTTTATGCAACCCTGGATGATCCGGACCTTGAATACGAACCGTTTGAAAAGGCCCTTAAAGGTTATTTGAAATTGCAGCAGGAAGGTCAGATAGCAAATGACAGCTACCTTACCGTCATCGATATGAGTATCTCGGCCAACAGGAACAGGTTTTTTCTAATTGATGTTGAAAATAAAAAGATCATTCACAAGAGTATTGTTGCCCATGGCAGAAATTCCGGGGGAGAATATGCAAAATATTTCTCAAATAAAATAGGCTCCTTTAAAAGTAGTATAGGCTTTTACCGAACAGCTGAAACATATCAGGGAAAACATGGTTTATCCTTACGACTTGATGGTTTGGAATACTCCAATAGTAACGCCCGTAAGAGAGCCATTGTGATCCATTCTGCTGACTATGTCAGTTCTGTTTTCATTCAGAAAAATGGAAGACTGGGGCGCAGTTTGGGATGCCCTTCACTTCCACAGAAAAATTATGACCAAATCGTGCATAAGATCAAAAACGGATCTTTGCTTTTTATCTATTATCCAGAGGATAATTACTTAAAAAATTCAACATTGGCCAACTCCCGGTTATAGCTGGAATCTGCATGAACTAAATAAGTTCTAAAAGAACTTTACAACTAAATCAAGCTTTTATTGATCTTTTTCACCAGACCGGGCCCCTCATAAATAAAACCTGTATAAAGTTGTACCAGATCGGCACCGGCTTCAAGTTTTTCCTTCGCATCTTCCGCTGAGTGTATGCCTCCTACCCCTATAATTGGAAAGGACTTTCCTGATTTTTCAGCCAAAAATCGAATCACTTCAGTTGACCTGTCTTTCACTGGCTTTCCACTTAGGCCTCCTGTTTCATTTTGATGCACTGATCGCAGGCCTTCTCTGCTAATCGTAGTATTTGTCGCGATAACCCCGGCAATCTTGGTGGTATTGACTATATCAATAATGTCCATTAATTGACTGTCTGTTAAGTCTGGAGCGATCTTTAACAAAATTGGTTTGGGCTTTTCCTTTTTAATATTTTCGTTTTGAAGCGTTTGTAAGAGTTCTGTAAGAGGCTCCTTGTCCTGCAAGGCCCTAAGATTCGGGGTATTCGGTGAACTTACGTTCACAACGAAGTAATCAACAACATCAAAAAGCTTTTCAAAACAGATCAAATAATCGTCAATCGCACTTTCGTTGGGTGTCACCTTATTCTTGCCAATATTACCGCCAATAATGATGTCTGTTTTTCTGTTACGCAGTCTTTCGACAACTACATCCACTCCATCATTGTTAAAACCCATCCGATTGATCAAGGCTTCATCGGTCTTTAACCTGAAAATTCTTTTTTTAGGATTTCCCGGCTGGGGTTTTGGAGTAACAGTACCAACTTCAATAAACCCAAATCCATAATTAGAAAATTCATCAAAAAGCAGCGCATTTTTATCAAATCCGGCAGCAAGGCCCACTGGATTCTTGAACGTTAAACCAAATAATTTCCTTTCTAAAATCGGGTCTTCTATTTTGAAAATACTTCTTGTTATCCCGGGAACAAATGGTAATTTCATCATCCCCTTGATCATGGAAAAACTAAAATGATGTATTTTTTCGGGATCGAATTGAAATAGTATTTTTCTGACCAGTGACTTGTACATAGATAATGATTTTAAGGCTATCTCAATTCTGCTTCAAATTGCTTCTTGAACCCTTCCTGCAACTTATTCATGATCTTATCAATTTGTTTATCAGTGAGCGTTTTATTTTCATCTTGTAAAATAAAACTCAATGCATAAGACTTTTTACCTTCCGGTAGTTTATCTCCCATATAAACATCAAAAAGATCAACATTCTTTAAAAGATTTCTTTCAGTTTGAAAAGCATAATTATACAGATCAATAAAATCTACTTTTTCATCAAGTAAAAGTGCGAGATCTCTTTTCACCTCAGGATACTTCGGTAATTCTGAAATCTTTACCTTCTTTTTACCAGCATTGGCGATTACATTATTCCAATTAAAATCTGCGAATAACACCTCTTGTTTGATCCCGAATTTTTTAAGAATAGATCCTTTGACCACTCCGAATTCAACAATTTTAATCTTCCCAAGTTGCAGACTAATTCCTTCAGAAAAAATATCATTTTTGGTTTTAGCATATTTAAGCCCTGTGATACCCAGTCTTTCCATTAAGGATGTAACAACTCCTTTCAGATAAAATATATCCGTTACCTTATTGGCCTGAGCCCAATGATCGCTTGTTCTTTTACCCGTAAAAGCAATGGAAAGATGCTTGTCTTCGGCATAACCACTTTCATATTTGTGGTAAGTATTGCCAAACTCAAACATTTTAAGATTACTGTTCTTTCTGTTGAGATTGTAAGCAAGTCCTTCTAATAGCCCAAAGAGCATGGATTGTCTCATTACTGAAAGATCACCGCTCAAGGCATTGAGGATTTCCACATTTTTCTCCTTGTCAATATGGTCCGATACATCAGTATACTCTGGCTTGCTCAAAGAGTTGCTCATAGACTCATAGATTCCATTAGAGGTCAAAAAACCTGCCGCTACCTGCTCAATTTTCTCAGGATTCGATCTGTCTGAGCTGGAAACCGAAGTCTTGATCTTTTCCGGGATCTCAACATTATTATAGCCATAGACCCTTAAAATCTCTTCCACTATATCTGCTTCGCGCGTCACATCAACCCGATAGGCTGGAATCGTAAGACCAAGTCCTGACTCCGTTTGATGATTTATCTTGATATCCAAGGAAGCCAGAATGTCTTTTATCGTGTCCGTTGGTATTTCCTCTCCGATGAGCTTAAATGCCTTCTCATAAGAAAAATTCACCTGAAAATCTTCTATTTTAACAGGATACAGGTCAGTGACATCAGAAACGATCTTACCATTGGCAATTTGAGCAATCCAAATGGCAGCTCGTTTCAAGGCATACACTACAGCATTCGGATTGATACCCCTTTCAAATCTGAAGGAGGCGTCAGTATTCAACGCATGCCTCTTGGCCGTCTTTCTGATCGAAACCGGATTGAAATAAGCGGCTTCCAAAAAAATCGTCTTGGTCTCCTCTGATACACCTGATTTCAAACCGCCAAATACACCTCCAATACACATTGGATTACTCTCCCCGTCACAGATCATGATGTCGTCCTTATGCAAGGTCCTTTCAACCCCATCGAGACCCATAAATTTAGTGCCGGTTGGCAGGTTTTTCACAATCACCTTGTCTCCTTTGATCTTATCCGCATCAAATGCATGCAATGGCTGACCAAGGCCGTGAAGAATATAATTGGTAATATCAACAACATTGTTAATAGGCCCAAGACCTATTGCCTTTAATTTATTTTGTAACCAGTCTGGAGATTCTTCTATTTTAAGATCTGTAATGGTGATCCCTGCATATCTTGGCACCTGCTTATAATCGGCTACCTCCACTTTAATATTAAAAGTGCGCTCATCAACATGAAAATCACTTACTGAAGGCGTATTCATTTTGGTTTGCATCTCTTCCATCTGCAGTAAACCAGCATAAAGATCCCTGGCAACTCCAAGATGACTCATCGCATCAGCTCTGTTCGGTGTTAAACCAATTTCAAATACCTGATCAGCATAAAGGTCAAAGAGTTCGGCAGCTGCTGTACCATTTTTTGAATCAGCAGGTAATACCATAATACCATCATGTCCCTTACCCAGTCCTAACTCATCTTCAGCACATATCATCCCATGGCTGAATTCGCCTCTTATTTTTCCTTTTTTGATCTTAAAATCTTCTCCACTTTCAGTGTATAGGGTCGTTCCAATGGTTGCTACAGGGACTTTCTGTCCTTTTGCCACATTTGGTGCCCCACATACGATCTGGACTGGTGAACCATTTCCCAGATCGACTTGAGTTATTTTTAAACGATCAGCATTGGGGTGCTGTTCACAACTCAATACTTCCCCAACAACAACCCCTTCAAGGTTGCCTTTTACTGATTCAAAGTTTTCTATACCTTCAACTTCGAGTCCTAAATCAGTTAAGATCTCACCCACTTTTTCCGCTTCAAGATCAATGTTCAAAAATTCTTTTAACCAATTATATGATATCTTCATCCTTATAATTTTAATCCTCAAAATTAAGAATATTACCACATTTAAATGAGCCTTAAACTCATATTTCTCCTTAATTTTTTCAGCTGCAAAGATATACAATTGCAGGTCGTTTTGAACATCAATACAGCAAGAAATTTTTGATTTTCGGCTCGATTTTAAATATTAATTTAAATTCCCTATTTTGCATTATTAATAATTTCACACCATGTCTACAGAAATAACAAGAATTTTTGATTTCGCATATTATCAACTTGATAAATATAACCTCCCACGAGCCTTGGTGTCTAAAACCAGTGGAGAATGGGTGGCAACATCATCTAAAGAATTCATAGCAAAAGCAAACATCGTCAGCAGAGGTCTGCTGGCACTTGGAGTGAAACCCGGGGATAAAATTGCATTGATCTCTACTTCCAATAGAACCGAATGGAATATTTTGGACCTTGCGTTACTGCAAATTGGAGCTGTCAATGTCCCCATTTATCCAACCATTAGTAAAGCAGACTACCAATACATATTTAACCATGCAGAAGTGAAATACTGCTTCCTCTCTGATGAGGCCCTTTTTGAAAAAGCAAACGCGATACAAAAAGAAGTTAAAAGTCTTAAAACGGATCTATTCTTTTGAAAAAGTAAAGGACTGTGCCCATTGGGAAGAAGTTTTTACCCTTGGATCAGACGAATCGCTTCAGGAAAAAGTTGATAAGTTAAAAAGCAAAGTAACTTCAGAGGATCTGGCAACCATTATATATACTTCCGGAACCACTGGAGTACCAAAAGGAGTCATGCTTTCACATAACAATATTGTTTCTAACGTAAAGGATACGGTGAGCGGATTGCCTTTTATAAAGGACATTAACAATGTGCTGAGTTTTTTACCGGTGTGCCATATATTCGAAAGAATGCTCCACTATTTGTACATCTATTCGGGTATTACCATCCATTTTGCGGAATCAATTGAAAAAATATCTGAAAATATTAAAGATGTACAGCCAGAATTTATGACAGTTGTACCAAGATTACTTGAAAAAATTTACGACAGTATTATCGCTAAAGGAGCTGCTTTGACTGGCATTAAAAAATTATTGTTTTTTTGGGCCGTCAATGTTGGTTTGGCCTACGAACCTTATGGAAGAAACGGTTGGCTATATGAGAAAAAACTGGCTTTGGCCAATAAATTGATCTTTAGCAAATGGAGAGAAGCACTGGGCGGAAATTTGAAAAATATGGTTTCAGGCTCGGCAGCATTACAACCCAGACTCACTAGAATATTTACAGCGGCAGGAATGCAAATTCTTGAAGGATATGGCCTTACAGAAACCTCTCCGGTCATCTCAGTGAACAGTTTTGAGGGGGGTGATTTCAAAGTTGGAACAGTTGGAAAAACCATTGCCAATGTAGAAGTCAAAATTGCAGAAGACGGTGAAATATTGGTGAAAGGACCAAATGTCATGCTTGGCTATTACAAGGACCCTAAAAAAACAGCCGAAGTGATGACAGGTGACTATTTTCATACCGGGGACAAAGGTGAAATTGACAATGAAGGCTTCCTTAAAATTACAGGTAGAAAAAAAGAGATCTTTAAAACTTCAGGAGGTAAATACATCTCGCCTATCCTGTTGGAAAATGAAATGAAACAATCGCGCTTTATTGAACAAATTTTGGTGATTGGTGAGGGTCAGAAAATGCCGGCTGCTATTGTTCAGCCGAATTTTGATTTTGTAAAAGAGTGGATTAGGCTCCACAACGTTAAATGTGGCTCTACCCATGAGGAAATAGCACTTAATAAAGAGGTACATGAACGAATTATGCAGGAAATCGATTCGGGCAATCAACAATTCGGGAAATGGGAATCGATTAAAACCTTTGAAATGACACCAGAAGTATGGTCTGTAGATAATGAGCTGCTTACACCTACTTTTAAACCCAAAAGAGAAGTCATATTAAAAAAGTATAAACATTTGTATGACAAGATCTATTCCTAAAAAAAAGATTTGTGTTTTATTGAACTGAGGAGTTTTTTTTACTTGAAGTAAGATGCATACTTAAAATTTGACCATAAAATTCAAACTTAAACTCATCTGCTTTCCTCAAAGTCATCACTTTAGCGAAATTCTTGTAGGAAATAATGATTGGGTCAATGTATCGCGATAATTTTAGTTGTAAATACCTTTGGTTATTCATACATTTGTTTCCTGCAATTAAACAATCAAATGGAACATTTTATCGTATCAGCCCGTAAATACCGACCACAGGTATTTACTGATGTCATTGGCCAGCAAGCCATTACAAATACGCTGGAAAATGCTATAAAAAATAACCATTTGGCACAAGCCTTGCTTTTTACGGGTCCAAGAGGTGTTGGCAAAACGACTTGTGCAAGGATCCTGGCTAAAAGAATCAATGAGGAAAGCATGGATCATCCTATGGCAGATGAAGATTTTGCTTTTAATATATTTGAGTTGGATGCGGCCTCGAATAATTCTGTTGATGATATCAGGACCCTGACCGATCAGGTGAGAATTCCTCCTCAAACAGGTAAGTTCAAAGTATATATTATCGATGAGGTCCATATGCTGTCTCAGGCAGCTTTCAACGCCTTTTTGAAAACATTGGAAGAACCGCCGGCCCATGCCATATTTATTTTGGCCACAACCGAAAAGCATAAGATCATTCCGACAATTTTATCAAGGTGTCAAATCTTTGATTTTAAGCGTATAGGTGTATTGGACATCAAAAACTACCTGTACAAGATCGCCGAAGGTGAAAAAGTGGAGGCTGAAGATGATGCCTTACATGTTATCGCTCAGAAGGCCGATGGTGCTCTAAGGGATGCCTTGTCAATTTTTGATCGTGTGGTCAGTTTTTCAGGTGCTCAACTAACGAGAAAGGCAGTGTCAGAAAATTTAAATGTACTTGACCATGATGTTTATTTTCAGGTAACGGATCTATTGTTGGACAACAATATTCCGCAGGTGTTAATTACCTTGAACAATATCATGACTAAAGGTTTTGAAGGTCATCATTTTATTATTGGCCTCGCCTCTCATTTTAGGGATCTTCTGGTGGCCAAAGATGCAGCTACGGTTCAATTACTTGAAGTTGGTGATACCGCTAAAAAACAGTATTTGGAACAGGCAAAAAAATCTGATATTCGATTTTTGATGAAGGCCATTGATCTGGCAAATGACTGCGATCTGAATTTTAAAAGTAGTAAGAACCAGCGATTACTGGTTGAATTGACATTAATGAAAATCGCTTCCATCACTTTTGATGGCAAAAAAAAAATCTAAACGATTTATAATTCCTTCATTCCATTTCTTAACCACGAGTAGCGCACCAAAATCGAGTCCTGTACCTCAAAAAGATGATTACTCCACAACGACCGATTCCGGTAAAACCCACTGAAACGGAAAACGCTAAAATTGCAGAAAAGCCTTCTGAGCTTAAACCGGCTGCTCCCAAACCTATCGTTAAACCCAAACCTCTGGATCTTCAACAAACAGGTCGCCGTAACTCCGCCCTTTCTTTATCCAGTTTAAAAAGAAACAAGGAGGAAGAAGCAAATTTTAAAAAGAAGCAGGAACAAAGCAAACAAATGAAGGACCTTCCCAAAGATCCTTTTACCGAAGTTACTTTTTTAGAAGTATGGAATAGTTATGTGGATGATCTCCATCTGCAGGGAGAAAAAATACTTGCCTCCATTCTCAAAGCAGATAGTCCTCAACTGAAGGGGCATATGATCCATGTGGCATACCCAAATGAAATGATGAAAGTAGAACTCTTAAAAGTTCGACCCAGGGTACTGCGTTATATCAGAGAGAAGCTGAACAATTATGAGGTCGATTTTGAGATTACCGTAAATGAAGCCAATACCAAGCGTTTTGCTTATACGCCACAGGAGAAATATGAATTATTGCGCGAGAAGAATGAAGCCTTGGCATTGTTGAGAAAAAAATTCAATCTGGATCTTTAAATTCCACTTTAATCTTTTACTGTAAGCCTCAATACGGAACAGGCTGAACTATCGGCAAATCTATCCTTGTTTTTACCAAACAACACGTTTTGCCAGTTGCCTTTCTCAGTGGTTCCAATGATGAGAAGATCATATTCTGCCGAAGTAACTGATATGGATTCGATAGGGTTTTTCGCTCGTTTTACAATTACATTAGAAGGTGAGGATGCCTTCCTTGCAACAATGCAATGGAAGAAGCTTCAATCGAGGCCATTTCAGCATCAGATGTTTCTTCATTGACAACGTGCAAAAGTGTAAGCGAGGCCTTATAGAACATACAAACCCGATCAGCAATGGCCACAAAATTTTTATCCTTTCTTCCAGGTCTTAAGGCCATGACTACCTTACTGATATAACGAACTCCATTATCTCTGAACAGCGCAAAATCTGAATTCACATGGTCAACGAACCAGCCGATTGGATTTCTAACAAGGATACCTTTATGGGCCCTGGCATTCCATCCCATCACCATCCAGTCTGAATGGGTCTGTTCACTGAGTTCCTGAATGGTTTCAGACAGGTCATGGGTCACAACAGCTTCAAAGTCAATTTTGACCTTTCTTGCTCTGGCCAACCCAGAAATACGTCTGGCCAAAGAATGTATCTTTGGATTGTCTTCCATCACTGCATCCAGAAAGGTCTGATTGGGCACCTCCGTAATATTTACCGCCTGCGTAACCTCTTTTTTGTTTAATGCCGCTCCGATCTCCAAGAGCATTTCAGGTGAGTTTTCATTACCAAATAAAGGAATGACAACACCTGCTTCAGAGGCGATCTTTCCGTCGAGGACGGAGTTATTGATCTTCGATAAATCGAGCGGTTCCCTTTTATTGTTTCTATTCTTATTGTATAAAAGGTACAGAGCCGGACGGTGACCATATTTTCTTAAAATACCTGTTCTGGCTGTCTTTTTACCTATTTTTAAATAAATAAGATAACCTAGTAAGACTATGGTTAAAATGGCCAGAAGCGGAATAAAGCCAAGAAAGATTAATAAAACGATTCCTGAAACTATCCCAAATATCTGCACAAACGGATATAAAGGAGATTTATAAGTAGGGTTATACCATTGGGCAGAGGTCTCTCTCAGGATAACTACACAAATGTTAACCGAGATAAACATCATCACCATAAAAGCACTGGCAAGTTTAGCGATTTTAACGACATCCAGAAACAAAATGACCAGCGCCATCGTAATGCAAGTAAGAATTATAGAAGATACTGGTGTTAGGTATTTACTATGGATCTTTCCCATAAATTCAGGAAGTAACTTATCCATGGCCATCGCAAAAGGAAAACGAGAGGCCGCCAGTACGCCTGAATTCGCCATTGAAATAAGGGTAATAACCCCTATTATTGCTACAATATATCCAATGTATGATCCTCCATTGATGGCAGCAATGGTATAAATGGGATGCAGGTCAGTTGCTAATTGTTCCATGGGAATGTTCCCAACTAATGCAAAAGCGACCGAAACATAGATCAATGTCATGATAAAAAGCGACAGGATCATGGCCCTGGGCAAATTTTTACTAGGATTTTTTATTTCACCCGCAATGGCTGCTACTTTAGTAACGCCTGCGTAAGAAATATATACAAAGGCAACAGTAGAAATCAGTCCCATTGCACCATCGGAATAAAAAGGATCCAATAATTCCGGATCAACATTCGGCAAACCGAAAACAAGAACCAGTAGCTAAGGTGATCAAAGATATGCTCACAATCACAATCTGTACCCTTCCCTACCTTTTTGACACCAAAAATATTGAGCAAAAGAATAAGACCCAAAAAGAAAATAGCAACATATTTAGTAACCCCGATTGGCATTTTTGCCAGAACAGAAAGATAGGCTCCAAAACCAACCAAGGCAAAAGCACTTTTAAGTAACAAGGACAACCAAAGACCTATACCTGCAATGGTTCCGAAAATTGGACCAAAGGCCCTTTCTATATATAAGTAAGTTCCTCCTGAAGAAGGCATGGCAGTGGCCAATTCAGATTTTGACAACGCAGCAGGCAAAATACAAATAGCTGCCAGTAAATAGGCAAGCCAAATCGAAGATCCGGTTTTTGCGGCCGCAATACCCGGTAACACAAATATTCCGCTGCCAAGCATGCCACCTATACTGATGGCAATCACCGAAGTTAAATTTAAACTACGCTCTAGTTTTTTCAAATTCTTAAAATTTTCTCTAAAATAGCCTTTTTTTTAAGAACAAGCCTATCTGAAAACCATGCATATGGAATATATATTCTAAATTTGTGCATCATAAAAGTCCAAGAAGGACAACAATAAAAAGATCATGTTAGGACTAAAATTTGAAACCTCCACTTCGTGGGTTGAAGTGGCCAAGAGTGGGTTGGAACAAGTATTTACGGATCATGCATTTGCCGAACAAAAAGCGGCTTCAAATGCTGTTTCTATTATTATCAACTATTCTGAGGAAACAGAACTTGTCAGGGCCATGAGCGACATTGCCATAGAAGAAATGGAGCATTTTAAAATGGTTCATGAATTCATGGTAGCCCGTGGGATGGTTTTGGGAAGAGAACAAAAAAACGATTATGCCAAGCACTTGCATTCGTTTTTTCCAAAGACCAAAGACCGCACTGATGCCTTAATACAACGTCTTCTCATCGCTGCCATGATCGAGGCAAGAAGTTGTGAAAGATTTAAGGTATTCTCAGAAAATATTGAAGATAAAGAGCTTGCTGATTTTTACAGAGATCTTATGGTCTCCGAAGCCAACCACTATACTGTATTTCTTGGATTTGCCCGTCAGTACCAGGACAGACAGATCGTCGATAAAAAATGGGAAGGCTTACTGGCTTATGAAGCTGAATTTATGAGAAACCGCGGTACCACGGCCAGGGTCCATGGTTAACAATGACTAACTTGATAAACCTAATGGATAATGGATAGTGAGGTTCTTCCCCATTGTTCACTTTGATGGCATTGATCACAGGAAATACAAGACAAAGAATACCAATGGCGATCAAGCCAAGCAATCCCAATCCGATCAAAAGGATCAAAGGAACACAGATCAAGGCATATAAAAACATGCTCAATTGAAAATTGATGATGCCTTTACCCTGTTCATCCATATCGTAGATCTCATCTTTTTTACTGATCCAAATAACCAGCGGAACAATAAATCCGCCGAATCCTGTTACCAGGTCTAGCAATTGACTCAAATGGGCCAGCATCAAGGTTTGTCTGTCTTCTCTCATCTAAATGTTTTTCTATTTGACGTTGAACGTACTTACAATTGTTACAGGCAAATAAAATGAAATGTATGTACCTTTGCCAACAGCTGATCTAAAGATTCAATCAATGCAAGCAAGCTCAAGTATCTCACAAGACACCATCATCGCGCTGGCCACTCCCTTTGGTGTAGGTGCCATCGCCGTGATCA